>NZ_WHJH01000024.1 GCF_011682145.1 Massilia mucilaginosa | reverse complement strand
CGCTGTGGAGTGAAGAGAATTACAAAGGGTCGGGGAGCCAATGCGATATGGTGAAAATCCCGCGTGCCCTATTTGAGCGCCTGACAGAAACCGTCTGCTACGCGAGATAGTTGGACAAAGTCGAGCTTAGGCACCGACGGCCATATCTTCGTGGCGCATCGAACTGGCCAGCGACTTAGTTATTCCGTTGTCGCTGACACGTTTCACTCCTTCGCAGCGAAAGCTCTGCTGACTTGCCCGAATGTACGTGATCGAGTCGAGGAACAACGTTTGCCGTCCGCGAACAGTTGACGGGCAGGGCGATTAAATCAACACCTGTTAGAAACCACTGGTTGCGCCAGGAAAACTGCTGGTATAACCTTCTTTCTGCCACCTTAATTTGCCGTTCTCCATTTGCTCCAAATTCGCACCGTAAACGCAACCCCATCCTTGTTGCGATTAGCCCTTGAATAGAGTGTCCATGGCACTTCTCATGGCCTGATCTGATCCTCTCCGGACTATTCCTAAAAATCGAATCGATACTGCTTCTGCACATCGTACTCTGTCGCCCTGAATATCGGACGACCAAGACAGACAGACTTGGCTGCGTAGCAAAAGACAACCCATCCGAATAGTTTTTAGTCAGGAAGCCAAGAATGAAAATGACAATCAAGGCACGCTTAAGCGGTGTCGTCGTCTTTCTCGCCCTATTGTCCATCGGCGTCGGGCTGTTGGGCCTGTACGGAATGAATAAGGCAAACGAAGGATTGAAGACCGTCTACGAGGATCGCACGGTGGCCCTGGAACAGGTCACGCGAATTGAGAGCTTATTGTTGCGGAACCGGCTGGCGTTGGCGCAGGCGCTACTGGACCCGATTGCATCTAACATCAAGGCCAAGTCTGATCTCATCGAAAAAAATGCCGAAGAGATCAACAAGACTTGGGGCGAGTACATGGCGACGTATCTGACGCCGGAAGAAAGTGTGCTGGCGAACAAATTTGCCGTAGACCGAACGAAAATGGTCAAGGAAGGGTTGTTTCCCGCAATCGGCGCCTTGCGAGAAGGAAAAATCGAGGATGCCAAACAGGTGCACGAGCAATTCCAAACCTTGCTTCCCGCTGTCAAAGAAGGCATCGACAGGCTACGCATGCTTCAGGTCGGCGAGGCAAAAAAGGAATATAGACAATCGGGCGGCCGTTATCTTGCATTGCGCAACAGCATGATTATTGCGATTGCATTAGGCATACTGTTAGCGGCGTTGGCTGGCTTTTTACTGATACGCAACATCTATCGCGACATTGGCGGTGAACCCGGCTACGCGGCACAGATCGTGCGAGGTATCGCTGCAGGCGACTTGACCGTTGCAGTTGCCACAAAGAAAAGCGACCATCACAGTCTGCTGAATGCGATGAAAGAAATGCAACTAAAATTGGCGCAAACGATCGGCGAAGTCAGGCAATCGAGCATCACCATCGCCACCGCGTCCTCCCAGATAGCCGCCGGGAACCTCAACCTGTCGTCGCGCACGGAACAACAGGCCAGCTCGCTCGAAGAGACTGCGTCGTCGATGGAAGAGCTCACCAGTACCGTGAAACAGAACGCCGACAATGCGCGCCAAGCGAATCAATTGGCTGTGTCCGCGTCCGAAGTTGCGTCAAAGGGCGGCGTGGTCGTTTCACAGGTGATCGACACCATGGGGGCAATTAACGCGTCGTCGAAAAAGATCGTCGACATCATCGGCGTGATCGACGGCATCGCATTTCAAACCAACATCCTGGCCTTGAACGCCGCTGTCGAGGCGGCCAGGGCAGGTGAACAGGGCCGAGGTTTCGCGGTAGTCGCCAGCGAAGTGCGCCACCTGGCGCAACGCTCGGCCGCCGCTGCCAAAGAAATCAAGACATTAATTGGTGACTCTGTCGAAAAAGTCGAGATTGGTGCCAAGCTGGTTGACCAGGCAGGATTGACCATGCACGCCATTGTCAGCAGCATTGAGAGCGTGACGGACATTATGGGTGCGATCACGGCAGCGAGCCAGGAGCAAACCTTAGGCATCGAGCAGATCAACCAAGCCATCTGTCAAATGGATGAGGTAACACAGCAAAATGCCGCGCTGGTCGAGGAGGCCGCCGCCGCCGCCGGGTCGCTGGAGGATCAAGCGAGCAATCTGGTACAAGAGGTCAGTGTGTTTAAGATCCCAAAGGAGCATCGCGCTGAACACGCGCCGATGCAGTCGGCAACGCCCCACACGGTGCGTCGTCCGGCGCCACATGCGCGTCATTTGAAACAAGTAGGAAATGCCGTGGTCGCCATCAACAACTGGGAAGAGGTCTGACAGCAGTCGAGGCTGCACGCCGTGGCAATCGTTGAACGCTCCCCCATGTTGAGATAGCCTCTGTCGCGGGCGGCGATCAGGGGCCGGGCTGGCTTGACGCGGGCGGCGCAAGGTCGCGCTGGCGGGCCAGTTCCCGCTCCTGGCGCAGCTCGGTTTCGAGCACCGTCAACTGGCGCAGCAGCGCCTGCTTTTCCTGCGTACCGGCCTGCGCTTCGCGTTCGGCCTGTTTCAATCGCAACGCCACGATTTCCGACTCGCGCGCCCTGACTGCCTGGGCAATCCTGCTTTCATTCAGTTGGGCCTGCATGGCGTCGTGCTGCGCCTGCAATTTGTCGAGCTGGGAAGAGAGGGTGGCCGCCTGGAATGCGGCGCGCTCGGCCCCGCTGCGTTCCCGGGCGGCGTCACCTTGCGCCGCTTCCGCCGCCTGATGCAGGCGGGCGTTTTCGCTGGTCGCCTGGGATAGCTGGCCGGCAAACTGCGCGGCCTGGCCTTTGTGGTGGAGCAACTGCTGGCGCAAGGTCACCAGTTCGCTGTCCACCAGCGCGGCGCGCTGCTCGAAACCCTGGCGCTCCTCGGCGCGCTGGGTGGCGGTGGCCTCGTGGTAATGGTCGAACTGGGCGCGCGCCTGGGTCAGCTGGGCGTTGAGGGCGGCCACTTCGGCCGCGCGGTCGGACAGGCGCTGCTGCAGGCCGGCCTGTTCGCTGCGGGCGCCGGCCAGGTCGACCGTCAACAGATGATTGGCCTGATGCATATGCGCGACGGTGGTGTTGGCGCTGGCCAGCTCGCTGTCGAGCGTATTGACGCGCTGCTCAAGCGCAGCCTGGTGCAAGCGCGATTTTTCAAGCTCATCGGCCAGCTGGCGCAGCCCGGCGGCGTGGGCGAGCTTTTCGACGTCCAGATCCTGCTGGAAATCGGTCTTGATCGACTCATACACCCCTTTGACGGCTTGCAACAGGCTCGGCGGCACGCCGGGACCGGCCGGAGAGGGCGTTTGCTGGTGCTCTTCCTTCCAGCGCTTGAGCATGGGCGCGATCGTGCTTTTGCTGCCCGTACCGCCAAGCGCTTCACGAACGGTATCGACCGTGGGATTCTTGTTATCGGCAGCGAGCCCGGCAGCGGCGGCTGCAACGTGGGAATAGAGGATGCCGGCACGTGCCATTTTGAGACTCCCGAATAAGATAACGTATTACGTGTTACGTAATATCATATCATATTACGCTAACCAGAAATTTAAGATCGCACTGTTGTTAGTCTCGATAAGAGATGTTATCGTGAGTTATTCGCCGCCCCGCCGTGATATGCTGTGTAATCGCCGTTACAAACCGCGTTTTGCCGCGTCCCGCCATGCCTGATGAATTCGTCCTCGTTCCAGGAGTGTCCGCCGGTGCCGAAACGCCCCTGCGTAACGCCGTTACGCCTTTGGATGCCGATTTGTGCGCCCCAGCCGCCTTCCTGCGACACCTCCATGAACCGACTCTGCGGGTTTTAACGAAAATTTAACGCAACATAGCGTATTGTTGCGGCGACCCGTTTTAGCCGCGCCTCGGGCGCCTGGCCAACTTACCCACAAAGAATAACAATGACAAGATTTGCGATTGCCCGGTTTTTTGAAAGCTACTCAAAATGGTTCGCGCATCGCTTTCGATGGACTGGGCAGTACCTGACGCTTGTTCACCTGCTACTGGCCGGCCTGGTGATACTGTCGGCGTCCCGGCTTGCGCTCGTGATCTGGCAATGGGACCGCGTGTCGGGCGCAGCGATTGTTGTCAGCACGTTCGTCCAGGGCATACGCGCCGACCTGATCTTGCTGGGATATTTGCTGCTCGTTCCCTTGGCACTCGCGCCACTGTCCGCTTTTCGACCCGTGCAAAAGTGGTGGAATAGCGGGACCGCATGGTGGGCTAGCGCCGCCTTGACCTTCATCGTCTTCATGGAGCTGGCCACCCCGCAATTCATCATGCAGTTCGACGTGCGGCCAAACCGCCTTTTCGTCGAATATCTGTCTTACCCCGCCGAGGTGTTTGCTACTCTTTGGAACGGCTTTCGGCTTGCAACGCTGTTGAGTTTGTTCGGGACAGTCGTGCTGGGATTTGTGTTGAACAGGGTATTCGTGGCCTCATCGGCACGCGCCACACCCTGGCCAGCCAAGCGCCTGCTGCTGAGTTGGCCGCTGGTCTTGTTGTTGGTGGCATTTCAAATACGCTCCACAACCGCGCACCGTCCGGCCAATCCGGCGATGTTCGCTCTCAGCGGTGACGCCCTGGTCAACTCATTGATCATCAATTCCCCGTGGTCGGTGCTTGATGCGGTCTATTCGCTACGCAAAGAAGCCAACTCGTCCGAGATTTACGGAAAATTCGCACGCGATCAGGTGTTTGCCCAAGTCAAGGCAGCGCCGTGGCTGAAAACCTACCAGTTCACGTCAAGCGAACTTCCAACGTTGCACCGGCAAACCCCGGTGCGGCAACGCGCGCGGCCGCTCAACCTGGTGATCGTGCTGGAAGAGAGTCTGGGTGCGACCTTTGTCGAATCGCTGGGCGGCGTGCCAGTGACGCCCGAACTCGAAAAGCTCAAGCAGGACGGCTGGTGGTTCGACAACCTGTATGCAACCGGCACCAGATCGGTGCGTGGCATCGAGGCGGTCGTCGCCGGCTACCCGCCCACCCCCGCGCGCAGCGTTGTCAAGCTATCGCTGGCTCAGCAAAATTTTTACACCCTCGCCTTGGGCTTGGGTAAGCAGGGATACCACACCGAATTCGTCTATGGCGGCGAAGCGCATTTCGATAACATGCGCAGCTTTTTCACCGGCAACGGGTTCCAGAAGGTGGTTGACCGGCGCGATATGCGCCCTCGCTTCGAAGGTAGCTGGGGTGCTTCCGACGAAGACCTGTTCGATAAGTCCTTGGAACGACTGCAGCAACTGCATACCCAGGGCAAGCCGTTTTTCAGCCTGATTTTTACCTCGTCGAACCATGAGCCGTTCGAGTTCCCGGATGGGAAGATCGCACTGCACGAACCGAACAAGCAGACAGTCAACAACGCCGTCAAATACGCCGACTATGCCTTGGGAAAATTTATCCGGGCGGCGAAAAAGGAGGCGTACTGGAAGGACACGCTGTTCCTGATCGTCGCTGACCACGACAATCGGGTCTACGGCGACTCCTTGGTCCCGATAAAGAAATTCCATATTCCCGGTCTGATTCTGGGCGCGGACATGAAGCAACAAAATATCACCACCATTGCCAGTCAGATCGATCTGGGGCCAACCCTGCTATCGTTGATGGGGGTGACCAGCGAACACCCGATGATCGGCCGCGATCTGGCGCTGGACAGCAGCACGCCCGGGCGAGCGCTGCTCCAGTTCGACAATTACTTCGCCTGGGTCGAGGATGGCGCAGCCACCATCCTGCGACCGGGCCAGCCAGCGCTTCTTGGGCAATATGACGCTGCCAAGGGCGACTTGCGGATCGGAACGGCCGCGCCAACGCCGGCGCAGGTCGACCGTGCAATGGCGCATGTCATGCTGCCGTCCTTGCTCTATCGTGAACAGCGCTACCGGCTCCCGCCCTGAACATGAACCAGTTCTTTGTTACGCTATGGCCGGTTTTCATGACCGTCCCGATTTCCAGGGCTGCCCCCGCAGCCTGTTTCCTGCTCGCCCCTGACACATCGCGTTTTCCCGCGTCTTGCCATGCCTGATGAATTGGTCTCAGTTCCAGCAGTGTCCGCCGGTGCCGTAACGCCCCCGCGTAACGCCGTTACGCCCTTGGATGCCGAGCTGAACGCGCAGCACCGCGCCTTCCTTGCCGCCGCAACCTCCGACAACACGCGCCGCGCCTACCGCTCGGCCATCAAGCATTACCTCACCTGGGGCGGCGTCTTGCCCGCCGACGAGCCGAGCATGATTCGCTACCTGCTGGCGTTTGCCGCGTCGCTCAATCCGCGCACCCTGGCGCTGCGCCTGACCGCGCTGTCCCAGTGGCACGTGCATCAGGGCTTTACCGATCCGGCGTCCACGCCCACGGTGCGCAAGACCCTGGCCGGTATTGCGCGCACCAACGGCAAGCCCAAAAAGAAAGCCAAGGCGCTGCCGCTCGAAGACCTCGAACGCATCGTCGGCCAGCTCGCCAGCCTGGCAACGCTCAAGGCCGCGCGCGACAACGCCTTGCTGCAAATCGGATTTTTCGGCGGCTTGCGCCGCAGCGAGCTGGTCGCCATTGAAGTAAGCCACCTCGGCTGGCAAACCGAAGGCCTGACCATCACCCTGCCGCGCTCGAAGACCGACCAGATGGGGGAGGGCATCGTCAAGGCGATTCCCTACGGCGACGGCGCCTGCTGCCCGGCCACTGCGCTGCGGCGCTGGCTGGCCGCCGCCGGCATTGCGGACGGCCCGCTGTTCCGTCCGATCAGCAAATGGGGCGAGGTGTCCGGCGCCGCCCTGCACGAAGGCAGCGTCAACACCATCCTCGAACAGTGCGCGCGCCTGGCCGGCCTCGATTACGTGCCCGACCTGTCCAGCCACAGCCTGCGGCGCGGCATGGCCACCAGCGCGCACCGCGCCGGCGCCAATTTCCGCGACATCAAACGGCAGGGCGGCTGGCGCCACGACGGCACGGTGCAAGGCTATATCGAAGAAGCCGGCCGCTTCGAAGACAACGCCGCCGGGACCTTGCTGCGCGCCACGCAGCGCAAGTGACGGTGTGCACATAGCGGGGAATATTTCAATCTGGTCGTTTCGACAGTATTGCAGCGCCCGTCTGCCGGGCGTACCATGAACAGGCACTCGCTCAGTATGCACACCAATCACGCTGGGGGTACTCGATCATGCTTCGCCGCTTACGCAAGCACTGGCTGCTTGCCATCGTCCTCCTTCTGATCCTGGTGCTGGTCCTGCCGCCGCTGATCGTGGCCCTGTTCCACCACCAGGACAAGTCCGACAACGACCCCGGGCGCGGCGCCGCCCTGGTCTCCGCCGACCTGTTCGGCGACAGCTTCACCAAAGTGGCCTATCTCGACCAGAACTGGAAGCCCGAGGACAGCCTGTGGTTCTACACCACGACCCAAGGATCGAACCTGCTGCCGTACGACTTTTTCATGGTGCTCGAACAGCCGGGCGCCACCAGCCTGTTCCGTGCGAACGAGCACATGAACCGCTTCCGCTACCTCCCGCAACGCGCCACGGCATCCAATCCGGACGCGCTGCCGGTCGGCTTCGTCAAGGACGGCTATCTGAAGAAGGACTATATCGGCCTGACCTGCGCCGCCTGCCACACGGCGCAGATCAATTACCGCGGCCTGGCGCTGCGCATCGACGGCGGACCGGGCGGCGCCGACATGGTGGGCTTCCTCACATCCCTGACCGCGTCGATGAAGGCGGTGCGCGACGAGCCGGCGGTGCAGCAGCGCTTCGTCAAGGAAGTGCTGGCGCGCGGCGCCTACGCCAGCGCGGCCGAGGTGATCGACGACATCCGCGTCTATACCCAGCGCCTGGTCAGCTACAACGTCATCAACCATAGCCCGACCGACTATGGCTACGCGCGCCTGGACGCGTTCGGCCGCATCTACAACCGCACCCTCGAACACCTGCTCAACCGCACCCAGCTCGAAGCGGTCCTGCGCAACAAATACACGCCTGCGCAGATCAGCGAGGCGCTGGCCGGGGTCGGCGCCACCCTCAGTTCGACCCAGCGCGACCAGGTCATCACGCGTCTGGCCAAGACCCAGGACGACATCGACTGGCTCCGGGGCGAGCTGTTCATCGACGCCGACGCCCCCGTCAGCTACCCCTTCCTGTGGGATGTGCCCCAGCACGACGTGGTCCAGTGGAACGGCTTGGGCAACAACGCCGGCCTCGGCCCGCTGGGCCGCAACGCCGGCGAGGTGATCGGCGTCTTTGGCACCCTCAACTGGCACGAAACCACCGACTATTCGCTCGGTTCGCTGCTGGCCGGGAAGGGTTTCAAACAACAGGCGCTGCGCTTCGACTCCTCGGTCAACGTGGAAAACCTGCGTCTGATCGAGAACCATCTCGCTTCGCTGCAATCGCCCCAGTGGCCGCGCGAGGTATTCGGCGCCGCCTCGATCGACCCGGCGCGGGTATTGCGCGGCGAGCGCCTGTTCAACCAGCACTGCGTCAGCTGCCACGCCAGCATCGAGCGCAGCTCGCCGGCGCGCCGCATCGTCGCCCACATGTCCGGGCTCGACGAAGTCGGCACCGATCCCGCCATGGCCGACAACAGCGTCAAGTACCTGGGCTACTCCGGCATCCTGCGCAATGAGTACGTTGGCGCCAACGTCGGCAATATCCTGCTCGACAAGAAAGCGCCGATTGCCGCGCTGCTGACCAAGGCCACCATGAACGTGCTCGAAACGCGCGATCCCGACAAGTCGTTCGTGCAGCGCTGGGCCGAATGGCTGAACAACATGTCCAAGGCCTACTCCAGCAACGAGATCAAGCCCTCCAACAAGCAGGGCAACTACACCATCGACACCACCATCGACCCGTACGCGTCCTTACGCGCCTACAAGGGTCGCGCGCTGAACGGCATCTGGGCCACCTCGCCGTACCTGCACAACGGCTCGGTGCCGACCTTGTACGACTTGCTGCTGCCTGCGCAATGCGCGGCCGGCGACAAACAGGCCGAATGCCGGCCGGCCAGCTTTCGCACCGGCTCGCGCGAATTCGATCCGGTCAAAGTGGGACTGAGGAGCGACGGCTACGACGGCTTCCTGTTCGACACCGCGCTTGCCGGCAACAGCAACGCCGGCCACGAATACGGCACCGTGGTCCGCGTCGACGGCGCGCAAACGCTGCAGCCGCTCACCAAAGACGAGCGCCTCGACCTGCTCGACTACCTGAAAGCGCAGTAAGCGGCGGCGCACCTTGACTTTTTTGCCAGCGCCTCCTGTCATGTGCGCGCACAGCCCCTATAATGACGGCTCGTGCAGTCATTAAAACAGGAGAATTGAAGATGGCAATTAGTCTGACCAAGGGTGGCAACGTCAACCTGAGCAAGGAAGCGCCCGGCCTGACGAAAATGGTAATCGGTCTGGGCTGGGATGCCCGCTCCACCAGCGGCGTCGAGTTCGACCTCGACGGCACCGTATTCATGCTGAAGTCCGACGGCAAAGTCCGCGCCGACACCGACATGATCTTCTACAACAACCTTAAATCGGTTGATGGCAGCGTGGTTCACTCCGGCGACAACCGTACCGGCGACGGCGACGGCGACGACGAGAGCCTCACTGTCGATCTGAGCCGCGTACCGGCCGATGTCGAAAAAATTTCGGTCTGCGTCACCATTCACGACGCACCGGCGCGCAAGCAAAACTTCGGCATGGTGTCGAACGCCTTCATCCGCTGCGTCAACGCCGCGAACGATAGCGAAATCGCGCGTTTCGATCTGTCCGAAGACGGCTCGACCGAAGCGGCCATGATTTTCGGCGAAATCTACCGTCATTCCGGCGACTGGAAATTCCGCGCGGTTGGCCAGGGCTTCAACGGCGGCCTCGGCCCACTGGCATCGTCCTTCGGCGTCAACGTGTAAGGACCTCGGCGGCGGTGCTGCGCATCGCCAAACCGACTGCATCCGCCGGCATCGCGTCGGCGGATGCCGATCTTCCGGCCTTGTCGAACTCGTGCCGTTAACTGTCCTGATTCCTTTTCCGGGCAAAGCCAGGCAACTCCTGCGCAGTCGCCAACACCCGCTTAACAGGCCCTCCATGAAACGTGCTGTCGCGCTGATCGTCGTCTCCTTGCTGCTGGCATCGTGCGCCATGCCTGAGTCGCACCGGCCGCCGCCAATCCCGGAAGTCAAGGCCGCCTATACCGACAAGGAAGTCAAGTACCCGGTTCTTTATGGAACCTCGCGCATGCCCAATAGCGCAAGAACGGCTTACCTGGACCAGCGCGCCGCCGGCGTGCATTACGGCCGGGTGATCGTCACCATTCCGAAGGGGCGAATGACTGGTTCCCTGGGTGAGAACGGCATTTTTTCCACGCGGGATACGCGCCTGGCCATTGCCCAGGGCAATATCGAAGTCCACAGCCAGGGCAGTTTCATGGCGCTCGCCAAAAGCCAGCTGGGCGCTGCCGCCAATCCGGAAAGCGGCTACCTGCTGGTTTTCATCCACGGCTACAACAATTCGTTCGAAGACGCCGCGCTCAGGGCCGCGCAACTCGGTTTCGACCTGAATGTCCCACCGAATAACATGATGTTTTTTTCGTGGGCCGCCAACAAGAATTATCGTAAATATACGCACGATGAAGCCACCGCCGACGCCAGCGAGATTCACCTCGAAGCGTTTTTGAAAACGGTGCGCGCGACGGCGGGCGGGAGAAAAGTGCACATCATCGCGCACAGCATGGGCAATCGCCCGCTGCTGCGCGTCATCTCGCGCATGCAGGTACTTCCCGGCGAAAAGAAGCCGTTCGGCCAGATCATCCTCGCCGCACCCGATGTCGACCGCGACGTCTTTATACACTACGGGCAGAATTACCTCAAAGTCGCCGAGCGCACCACCGTGTATTTATCGCCGTTCGACTTTGCCATGCAACTATCGCAGGACGTGCATTTTTACCCGCGCGTCGGCTGCGGCAACAAACCGCAGGCTGAAGTCAAGGACATCGACAGCATCGTCTCCTTCATTCCCGAAGATTTTCCAGCGCATACCTACGTTGCATCGACCTTGCCGCTGCTGAACGACGTAAAGAACCTGTTCGTCAACGGAAAGCCGGCGCGCCAGGGCGCCGCCTGGAAAGCCTACCCAACTTACTGGACGGTCGGCCAGACGCAACTGCCGCCGCGCAGCAGTTGCAGCGCCTTGCCCGGCTGACGCGCGGCCAAGATCGAGCGCCGTCGGCCAGGGTGACTCACACGCTCCTGTCGGGTTTGAGGTGCTTGTACCCGCGCTGCGCGCTGCCGTCGTTGCAGTTGGTGGTGGTGGTGAGGGCGCGGTCGATGATGTGGGTAGCGTCGAGCGTCGGGCAGTAGGCGATCTCCTTGCTGTATGCCCTGATCGTCACCTTGAAGAGGCCCTTCAAGTCCTGCATCAGCGGCAGGGCGGTGCCGCTCGCGCTGTTACACGCAATCAGGAAAATCTCGGCATCCGGCGCGAAGCGGTCGCGCAGCGACTGCACCAGCGCTTCGCCATTATCGAGGTACAGGCCCGGATTGTTGGCCATCTGTACCGCAGCCACATCGATCGGACCCTGCAGGTCCGGTCCCGCGGATGGATGCGTGGCCAGCTTCACCGCGCCCGTCTTGTCGACGCTGCCCGAGAGCGCGATCAGGCCGGGATTGCCGTGGGTGATGATATTGACGCGCTTGACGGACTGCGCCGGGCGAAAGGCCGAGGTCTTCGGCTTGGACGGATTGACGAACAGAATGGCCCCCAGCATCTCCATGAAGCCGGATACCTCGAAGATCGCCTTGCCCGGCTGCGGCGTATCCACCACCGCCACGGCGAGAAAATCCTTGAGCGCGGGCGCCCATTGCCCCGCCTTGGCCTGGTCGCGTTCGAACTGCGCAGTCTGGGTGGCGAACTCGCTGGTGAAGCTGGCGACGAAAGTGAGCTCGGCCAGCGCGCTCGGCTGGCGCGCCTTCGCGGCAGGGGAGGCAAGCAGCATGGGCGCCCGGCGCCCGAATTGCTTGACCACCGGGTCGCGCGCCTCGGCTTCCATGCGCGCGAAGCCGCTGTCGTCGAACTCGGAATCGAGCAGCCGGTTAAGGAACAGATAGGTTTCGTCGCAGACGCGATGCACAGTGCCCATCTCGACCAGCTCCGGCTCGGCCAGGTAGCGTGCCGGAAAACGGGCGTCGTCCAGGCCTCGCAGCAGATAAACTGCGAGCGCTTCGAGCCAGGATAGCCGCTCGCGCGGCGTCATGCCGATCAGGTGTGCCCACAGGACGTTGAGGATCTCGAAACGCGCGGTGGGATCGTCCACCTCGTAGCCGCGGGCGATGGTGAGCAGGGCCCGCTCGTCGAACATGGTCAGCAGGCGCCGCGCGTTCGCCACCAGCGGCGCCTGGCCGCTCGCCAGGAACGGCAGTACCGATTCAGCCCATTCAGGATGCGACTGCAGCAGCTCGCCCAGCACGGTTTCCTCGCGCTCGATGGCTTCCGCCTCGCCACGGATCAACTGCTCGACATGGACGCTGGGAGTTTGACTTTGTACCATATGCTCACTTTTCCAGGCTGATGAAGCCGGCGCCCGACATGCCGTTCATTTTGATCAATATGGCTTTCGCGCTGGTGGCCACCTTGGTGCCGGCCAGCACCGCTTTGAGGAAGGTCAAGGTGGTGTTGGCGCTGCACACTTCCGCCGTCACGTAGAACACGCAGTGCGACTTGGCAGCCGCCTTTTGCCTGCGTAGCGCGGCCAAAAAATGACGCTTGCTCGAGCACGAGTTCATGAACAGCACTTCGCAGGCCAGCTTGCTTTTGCGCAGGTCTGCATCGCCCACCGCGACCAGTGTATCGAATTCGCGATCGTGCGCGCGGCTTCGCCAGAAATGGCGCTTCGCCAGGGGCGTCTCGCCACGGCAGTTGACCTGCGCCGCCACCTTGGGGACGCAGGCCGACAGCAGGCGCCACGCATTGCGCGTTCCGCACTTTGTCCCGGCCCCGATCGCCCGCTCGAGGATCTTGTTCATGTCCTTCGAGGCGAACACGCCTTTGGATGAGGACGGCAATTTGAACTCGGTCGGGTTGGTGCCATGGTGCATGATGTCACCGATGCAATCGATCTCGGCAAAATCGTAGCCCATGCGGAAATTGTCCGCCCAGGGATTGACGGCATACGCGGACTTGCCCGGGCACCTGGGCAAGCCGGATGGGCCGAACACCGGCCCTTGGCCGATGCGCGAGTGGCCATCGTAGATGACGACCGCGTGCGGCTTGTTCAGGGCTGCGGCGAATCCGGCCTTGGTGTAGGTCAGATGAATGTTGTGGCTGGGCGAGGTCTGCGGATACGTCCACTTGTCCGTACCCGCCGAGGTCGCCTGCGCGTTCAGGAAGGCGAGCAGATCCTTGTGGATGCTCGCGTCGCGCAGCTCGCAGCCGTAGGCGACGATGATGTCCGTCATCGCATTGTCCCTCCGGCACGCTCAGACAAGCTTCAGCTCGTCATAGACGAAACCTTCGGTCGGCACCGTCACCTCGTACTCCTGCACCACCGGGTAGACGTTCTCGGGCTTGAGCGGCCCGGTGGGGTCGCCGGATTCGTCGCCGATGGTCGAGTCGACCGTCACATAGTCGGCGCCGTTGATGCCCAGCCTTTCTTCCTGGCCGCGGTACTGTTCCACTTGCCCCAGCAGGTCGCTCAGGGGCCCGCTGTGGATATCGTAGCCGTCCCCGCCCTCGATATGCTTGGACAGCCACTCGATCGCCTCGCGCTCCCGGCCAGGGTAGATCGGCAGGCAGACCCGCACCCAGGGGCTGTTGATGAACTCGTTGCGCCGGTCATCGCCGTCGAGCTGGATCATCCAGCCCAGCGAGCTACCCAGCGGGGCCGGCTCCGATTCCGCCGTGATTTCGTAGGCGGGGCGCTCAAGGCCGGTGGCGACGGGTGTATAGCGCGGTTTCCACCACGAGGGATGGGTGTAGGTAAACATGGCCTCGATGTCGAAAAAGCGGTGGAAGAACTCGATCTCCAGCGGGCTCGGATCCTGCCCCTGATTGCTGTGCGCGAACAGATGCGACACCATCCGGTTCATCACTTCGTACCGCTCTTCCTTGCGCAGGTCCGCCGCCGGGCGCGCCTTGATCTTGCTGCGTTCGGTGATCAGCGCCTTTTCGCGGGCGAACTTCGCGCTCAGCTGTTCTTCGGAGATCGCCGCTACCGCTTCCTGCCGCTTCTTTTCCCATGCGGCCATGACAGCATCGGCCGGTTCCCAGGCATAGGTGTAGCTGATGCTCACGCTCGCACTGTCGCCTGGCAGGATCGCGATGTGCTTGGTAAATTTGCTTCCGGCCGCATCCCAACCCGGGCCCCACTGGTTGTCGTTCCTGGGCGAGGGCGCAAGGTCGTCCTTGCCGCCGCCTTCCAGGTCGGTGATCGAATCGATACTGACCGAGGTCACCTTGCGGTCCGCGCCCGGCTGCACCACCAGGGTCACGTAATAGGTCGGCCCGAACTTGAGGCTGGAGCTGGTGGAGCCGGTATCGGTCCCACCGATCGGACGCGGCGACAAGCCGGGCGGTTCATTCGGCACGGTGATCGGGCCCGATTCCCGGAAGTGCACGAATTTGCTGCGCGCCAGCCCCTTGCCCGGGGTTCTCACATACAGTTGCCACACCAGGCGCGGCCCGAGGTCCTGCACCTTCACGCGCACCCGCCGCAGCACGCGGCGCAGGCCGTAGCTGACCGGCGCCGCACTGTCGTTGCGGATGATGCGGCGCGTGAGGTTGGTCGTGGTCAGTTCATCCACGTCGCGCGTGGTCAGCTTGAAGGTCTTGGTGATGCGTTCGGCGGCGCGCGTGGTCACTTCCTTGAGCCGGCGCGAGGTCTGCTCGCGGCTGCGCTGGCCGGCGTTCTTGAAGCTGGCCGAGACCGAGGCGCTGGCCTGCCACACGCCAATCGAGCCCGAGGTGCTCGCCGACATCGCCGCCGAGGTGTCGCGCTGGATCATGCTCGACACCTTGTCCGACACCTCGTCGGTGTTCTTGACCTCGGTGGCCGCTTCGCTCACCTGCTCCAGTCCCATTTCCAGCAACTCCTCGTGGATCTGCTTGCGCACGGTCTCGTAGACCACCTCCAGCGTTTCGAGCGGCGCCACGGTGAAGGCCTGCTCGATCGGACCGAAACCCTCGTCGGCGTTGAAATACAGCTGGCGATAAAAATGCGCGATGCCGATGGGCGAGAGCGCCTCCTCGATCTTGAACTCGGGGAAAAAATTGTAGAGCCCGATATCCTTCAGGTGCTTGTTCAAGAGCGCGCCCAACTGGCCGGGCTCGGCTTCGCGGGCGGCGACCATCATGTTCTCGTACACGCGGCTCTGCGCCCCTTTCAGGTCGAAGCCCAGGTCGCGCGTTTCGGCCAGGCCGGAAACGAAGGTCGGGATGTCCTCGGCATCGGCGGCGCTCTCCTGACGCCGTTTTTGCGCCTCCGTCACCTGCATCGTCATTCCGTTGGGGTGGATAATGCCTCGATACAGTACGGCCCTGGGAAAACCGGTGATATCGAGCTTCGCGACGCCGGCGACCTCATCGTCCTGGAGGTACGCGGCTTGCCCCGCGCGCGCGTTCTTGAGGATATCGGACAGCACGCTCTCGGCGGGAAGGCGCCTGGCGCGGATGGCCGATTGCACGCTGGCGACCTGGATCGCCGTCGACACCCCCGAGGCCCGGGTCATCACGTCCGCCCGCGCCATGCGCTTGGCAACCGTGCCGGCGACGGTCCGCAAGGTCCATCCGGAAATCCAGCGCAGGATCAGCGGCTCGTAGGTTGCTACCACCATGGTGGCGTAGGCTTCTTTGAACTTGCCCAGTTCGGTCGTCATGCCGGTTTCTCCTTGTCAGCTTGTTGCGTCTTGCGCGCTGCTTCAATGCCGCTTTGCGCCACGTGAAATCTGGAACAGCGAGGTCGAGCACAAGCAAGCGTGCGCTGGCACCGGGGACGATTGCCTTATGTGCAACTAAATAGTTGAACAACTATAACGCGGCGTCATACGACTGCGCTGTTGATTGGTACTTGTTTGATATGGCGCAATGTCTTTCCAGATGGGATTGACATCCTGGCGGTGCCCGCGCCGCTCAGCAGTGCTGCCAGAACTTTTCGTTCCAGGGCCGAAAATCCATTTCGCTGGTCCACGCGCTGCGCGGCTGGCGATGCAGGCCGAACACCGCGTCGGCCAGATGGCGCGGTTCCGCCTGCGTGTAGCCGGCCTCGAACACATCCGAATCCTTCACGTCCGCATCGATCACCACGTGCGCCACATGGATCCCCGAGGGCCACACTTCGCGTGCCAGCACCTGCGCCAGTGCGCGCAGGCCGAATTTGCCGACCGCCAGGTTTAGATGGTCTTCACGTCCGATCAATGACGAGGTCGACCCGGTGAGGATGATGCTGCCGCGTTCCAGGGGCACCATCATGCGGGCTGCCGCGCGCGCCACGATAAAGCCGCCCAGGCAGTTCTGGCGCCAGCTTTCTTCGAAGGCCGGCACTTCGGTATCGAGCACCGTGCCGGGGCAAAACCCCTGCACCGCATACACCACCAGATGCGGCGCGCCCAGTTCCTCGGTGACCGTGGCCAGCAAAGCGGCCACCGAACGTTCGTCGGTGGCGTCGCAGCCGTAGGCGTTGACCTGTCCACCGCCGGCGCCGAGTTCGTCCACCAGGTCGTCGAGCCGCTCGGCGTTGCGCGACGCCAGCGCCACCCGCATGCCGGATGCGGCGAAGCGGCGCGCCAGTTCGAAACCATACCCCGGACCGACACCGACGATCAGCGCCGTTTCAGTCGACGCATCGCGTTCGCTTTCGCAGGCACCGCGGGGCGTCAGTGCGCTGTCCGGCGCCGTGACAGGGGTTGCGCAATCGAGCTTGAGGCGCTGCTGCTGGCGACGGCGGTTGTTCGACACCGGCACGCGGCGGCCGAAACGGTAGAACAGCGAGACCGGCCCGACCGAGAACTGTCGCCAGCTTTTCAAACTTCTCCACAGCCGCATCATTGGAACGGCAAACATCGCCGGCCTCACTTCGGGTAGATTGGTAGACAAGATGGCGCCTTTGCTTGAAGGAAAAGCCCAAACCTCGGGTTTGTGTTTTCAACAATACAAGCAAATTAACTTGATTTCAATAAATGAATGTATTTTTATAACGTCGAGTGCGGTTTTGACAACGGTTTCAACATCTGTACCGTGGCGTATGTCGGCCCGTGCGATCCGAACAAAACCGGCAATCCGGCCAACGCTTCGATTTGCGCCACGAAAGCGGCGGCATCGGGCACCGGCTCGCCCGCATAGTGCGGCGTAGCGCGCGCCAGCAGGCGACCGAGCCGCTCCTGGTGCGCCAGGTCTTGCGCCGCACCCGGCACGAGCGACTCGATCCGCCCCGAGATCAGGTCGCGCGTGCACAAGTCCTCGTCCGCGGAATCGTCTTCGTACCATGCGCACCAGCGCAGTCCCGGTTCGCGCTCGAACACATCGAGATGGCTCACCAGCAGGCCGTCGAGCGGCCCCGCAGCCTGCAGCGCGTAGCGCAGCAACAGCGCGTCCGGATGCCCGCGCCGGAAGCGCCCTTGCCAGCCGTCCGACGCATTGTGCGGTTCGGGCAGGTGATCGAGCCGCGCATCGTGCGTCGGCAGCGGCCCGTTTCCATGGCGCGTCATGTACGCGCGCAGGATGCCCAGGTGTTCGATCCGCGCATGCGGTCCGGCGTCGGCCGCCACCGCCTCTACCGACGCCGGATGAATGCTGCTCCACGTCGTATGCGGATGAAAACCGCGCCATTCATCGAGCAGCACGCCCTGCGCCCCTTCGAACAGCACGCAGCCGGGCAGGTGCAGCCGGGCCGACACCTGCGCGCGCGCGGCCGGCGGCACCTGGCGCGTCAGCTGCGCCACCTGGTCCAGCCAGCGCGACGCCATGCTTGCATCGTCCAGTACCGCCAATTCGGCGGCATAGGCGTCCTGCTTGGCCCGCTCCGCGCAACGCCCGCTGAAACCGGCCCGCAGCGTACGCCGCATCAGTTCCAGTTTTGCCAGCGCCAGCGCCGGCTGCGCCAGGTCCGCGTAACGGACGATCTGGTCGGGGTGATCGATGCCGTGGCCGGCCGTCTCGCCCACGCCGACGCCGCAACTGCCGTGCGCCTGCGCCCCGCGCTGCAATTCACGCATGCGGCCCGCAGCCTGATGAAACGGCGTGGTGACCCGGCAGCGCCCGTCGATCAGGATGCGCAGCAGGGCATCGTCCACGCCTGCGCGGCGCAGGTACGCGTCTTCCACCAGCAGCGCGGTCGGATGCACGATCACCGGGAAAGCGAGCAGGGTGACCGTACCCGGCACGAAGCTGCCCGCGCCGAACTGCGCGAAGGTGTGATGGCGCCCGTCGGGCAGCACCACATTGTGGCCGGCCTGGGCGCCGCCATTGAAACGCACCACCGTATGCGCGTCCCATTGACGGCACAGGTAATCGGTAAACAGGCCCTTGCCGCAATCGCCAAAGCCAAGACCCAGCAGGGACACCAGACGGGTAGAAGACATGGGCATCCTTATGCGAACATGCGCTTCCACCAGGCCGACGGCGTTGCCGGCGTGCCCGCCGCCGGCACATGCACGCGGGAGGCGGCGTCCGGATCGAGCAGGTCGGCATACGGACGCAGTGCGCGCACGATGGCCGACACGCGCTGCGGGGCGATGGCGTTGGCGCCCAGCGTGGACACCAGCGCATCCATGTCGGGAATGGCGCGCTCGGTCAGGCCGACGATGGCGGCGGCCACCGCGCAGGCGTCGCCCGGCTCCTCCATGCAGATCACATGGTCGCCCAGCAGCTCGCGCCAGCGCTTTTCGCAGCGGCCGCGCCGGCCCAGGTCGGGAATCAGGAAAAACACGTGATACGTTTCGGACGCCGCCGCAATCGCTTCGGCGATCGGCACGTCTTCATCGAGCGTATCGCCCACCAGGCTGCCGATCTGGTGGCGCGACACTGCCGGGTAAGGCAGCTCGTCGCCGGTGATGAACAGATAGCCCTTTTTGCGCCGCTTGAGCCAGCAATCCATGTCGGTGTGCTGCGCCACCATGTAGAACGCCAGCTCGTAGCTTTCTTCGCCGCTGCCACCGCCGCCGCCTTCCAGGTAGCTCCACGTCAGCCACTGGTCCATCAGCTCCGCAGTCGACTCGAACTGGCCGACCTGCAACGGCGCCCGGTCGGACGTGGCGTCGCCGATGGCCATGAACAGCAGTTGCGGATCGGCGACGCCGACCGCGCCCAGCAGCGCCATGAAGGTCGGCAGCTCCCTGGTGGCCAGGCTTTGCGGAATGTCGCCCATGGAGCCGGTGACGTCGAGCGCGAACACGATGCCAAGGGAGTTGGGATGGTCGACGCTGTCGCGCGACTCGCGGATTTTCAGGCCGTTGGGATTCATCAGCGCATGGCATCCGCGCTGGGTGAACACTTCGGTGCGGGATGCCGACGCGCGGTCGGCGACCAGTGCTGCGTGCGCAGCGTGGGAGTAATTACCTTGACCCATGATGGTTCCTTCTTGGTTTAGTTAGTCGGGGTGGGACTGAAATCGATGAATCTGGCCGGGCCGAACGCGTCTTTTGCCGCGCCGCCGACGGCCTGGCGCATGCCTTCCGCGCCGAGTGACGCGCACCACGCCGCGTCGAGGCTGGCGCGTTCGAGCATGCGCACCAGCGGGGCCGGCGTGGTGCTTGAAAAGACCGGCTTGCCCGCAGAGTGGGACAACATGGCCCGCATGGCCCAGGCCAGCTGCATCAGGTCGCGTGCCTGGGCGGTGTGATCATGTCTGCGGGTCGCGCCGGACCAGCCGATGATCAACACGCCATGGTCGGCCGGATGCACCAGCAGGTGCTCTGGCGAGAGCCGGCCATGGCTCCAGCCGCTGGCGTGCACGTAGGCCAGCACTTCGAGCACGCGGCGCCACATCCACACCGCATGGCGCGGGTCGATTGCGCGCCCGTAGGCCAGCCGCACATCGGCCAGGCTGCCCCAGAATCCCGTGGGGTGGCGCAGCACCAGCACCTCGCGCTGCCGGCCATCCGCGCTGGCGCTGCTGCCCACGGCGACCGCTTGCGGCAGGCGCTGGGTAAAATATGCCGCGCCGGGCACGTCGTCGGCCTGCAACCGGTCGAGGATGGCCTTTTCGCGCGCCAGCTGGCCTGCGGGGGTACCTGCGTGGGCGATTTTCAGCACCACGCGCCGTGGCATGGCGCCGCTGCGGTTGGCCAGTGACACGCTTGCGCTGCCGCCGGCGCCCAGGTGGGCGATGGTCTTGTAGTACTGCCCGCCGCAGGCGATATCGGCCGTCGCGTCGCCGCTACGCGAGCGTACGTACGCCGCATGAAAATCGGCGGCCCGCACCAGGTCTTCGCTGTGCGTCACGTCCGCCCCGCAGTAGGTGCAGGAGACGATGCGCCATAGCGCCTGCCGTGGCAGCGGGCTGCCGCACTGGGGACAAAGAAGGGTGAGCGGCGTCATGTCGGGTTCAAGCCAGGATGCGTTTTTTCTCGGCGTCGAATTCGGCGTCGGTCAGGATATTCTGCTCGCGCAGCGCAGCCAGGTCGCGCAGCAGTGCGAGGCGCTCGCCATGGGCGGCGGGGGCGATGGTCTCCGTCATCTGGCCGACGCTCGCGCCTAGAGCGCCGCCCATCGCCAGGCCCATGCCGGCGCCCAGCACCGTGCCTGCGCTGCCTTGGTTGCCGGCGGCGGTCTGCAGCACGTCGAAACGGCGCTCCTGCTGGTAGTCGAAGCCGACGATGTTCATTTCGGCGCGCCGCGCCAGCGCCGCCTTGAGCGTTTGCACGGCGGGATCGGCCTCGGGCACATTGATCGATTCGATGCTGAACTCGGTCAGCGCCACGCCGTACTTCACCATCTCGACCGCCAGCGCGCCCTTGAGCGTGAGGGACAGCGCATCGAGCCGGGTCGAGATTTCCAGCACCGATACGCCGCTCTCGCCAAGCGCGCCGGCAATCGCCGTTTTGATACGGGTGGTGGTCATGGCGCGGAAGTACTCGGCCAGGGTGGCCGCGTCCATGCTGCGCGCGGTGCCGACCAGCGACATCAGGAACAGCTTGGGATCGTCGATCCGGATGCCGTACTGACCGAAGGCGCGCACCGGCACCATGATGCCGAATTTGGGATCCTGCAGCTGGATCGGATCGGGCGTCCCCCAGCGTACGTCGAGCGTGGAAGCCAGGTTGACGAACCAGACTTCGGCCGAAAACGGCGACTGGCCGCCGAACGGCAGGCCCGCCAGCTTGCGCAGCAGGGGCAGGTTGCTGGTCGAAAGCGTATGGCGGCCGGCCCCGAAAGGTCCTTCGTACACGCCGTCGCGCACCACGAAGGCGACCTGCGACTCGTTGACGATCAGCTGCGTCCCCGTGGACAGTTCCTGCGACGGGTACTTCCATGCGAGCTGGCTCGCTCTGCCGTCCCACTTCACTCTGTCGATAATGGCCATGATCGTATTCTCCTTGGTTGATTGCTTACAGGCCGCGCTTGAGCAGGCCCAGACGGTCGCGAAACTCGGGACGCAGCCGGTACAACTGCGCCGGGCGGCTGGGGCTCGACGCATCCATCTGCCCCTCGGCCGCTTCGAGTACATCGAGTTCGGCCATCTTGCGGCGAAAACTCACCTTGTTCAGCGCTTCGCCCATCAGTGCCTCGTACACGCGCTGCAGTTGCGGGAGGGTGAACAGTTCACCGACCAAAAAGCACGGCAGCGACGAATACTGGCTCTTGCTGCGCAGCCGCTCGACGGCCGCCGCCACGATCGTGCCGTGATCGAACGGCAGCGTGTGCAGGCGGTCGACGCCGACCAGCTTGACGCCGGGATGGCCCGCCGCTGCGATGACGGCGTGCGGCACCAGCGCGTAATACGCCAGCGACACCGACCAGCCGCGCGGATCGCGCGCCGCGCCGGTAAACGCGGCCAGTTGTTCGAGATACGGCACGTCGATGCCGGTTTTGGTCTTGAGCACGCGCAGGGCGGCGCCGTAGCCGTCGAGGTCCTTGTCGACATGGATATAGCCGCCGGGGAGGGCGGCCACGCCTTTGTACGGCTCGCGTTCGCGCTTGAGAAGGGCGACCGACAGGCCGTCGTCGCCAAGGGTAAGCAGGACCGTGTCGACGGTGCAGATGACCTCATTCACGCTGGGCTCCTGTGGGTTGTTTGATTGACTTGGCATGTTGGCATTGTACTTAGTTTCAAAATGAATCCGCAAGCGATTTATGGATTAGAAGGCGAAATCGTCAAAAACATGTAATTAGTACCAAAATGAATCTTATGTGGTGAGGAGGCCTGCGCGCACGCGGCTGGAGCTGGTGCTCGACAAGAACACCAGCACCCGCAAACTGGTCGAGCAAAGCGGCCGATTCCTGATCCAGGTGCCGACCGTGGCGCAGGTGCAGTTGACCGATCAGGTAGGCAGCAGCAGCTTGGCCGACGATTCGGCCAGGCTGGCGCACGCCGGCGTGGAGTTATTCAGGATGGATGGCAGCGCGCTGCCCTTCGTGGCGGGATACTCAGCGTGGCTGGGCTGCACGCTGATGGCGAAGCGGTGGCGGCGCGTCCGCAGGAGTAGGAAAGCGCCACAACGCGATACAATGCGCTGCCCGCGCACGCTCGCGGTTTTTCAACAACCAGACAATCAGCCAGCCGTATGCACAACATCGAAAACAACTCAGGTGACTATCCTCTTCTCGCACGCCAGGTGAGCAGCATTCTGGAAGGCGAGCGCGATCTGACCGCCAACGCATCGCAATTTTCCGCCCTGGTGTATTCCGCCATTGCGGACCTGAACTGGGCCGGCTTCTACCTGCTCCGTCCGGGCAAGAAGGGCGCCGCGCAGGAACTGCTGGTCGGGCCGTTCCAGGGCAAAGTGGCGTGCGCACGCATTGCGCTGGGTCGTGGCGTGTGCGGCACCTCCGCACAGGAGCGCCGCACCATCGTCGTCGCCGACGTGCACTCGTTCGACGGCCACATCGCCTGCGACAGCGCCTCGAACGCCGAAATCGTCATCCCGCTGATCAAGGACGGCCAGCTGTACGGCGTGTTCGACATCGACAGCCCGCTGCTGAACCGCTTCAGCGAAGAAGACCGGGTCGGCCTCGAAGCGATGGTCCAGGCCTTCCTCGACGCCACCGACATGCACTGACCCTAGAAGCGCGGCAGCCGGTCCAGCGTAATCACGTTGGGATGGTTGTACACTTTCTGTTTGTGCGCATTGGTGTTGTAGTACTCGCCAGTCCAGAAGTTGTTCGGACTGGTGACGCCGGCCGGCCCGTCGCCATCGTTCCAGACCATGAACCACAGCCACCACGCTTTATCGGCAGCGATCTTGTCCGGATCGGGAATGTAGCTGTTCTCGCTGAGGGCGACCGGTTTGCGCTTCTTCGGCGTGTTCAACGCCTGCTGATAGGTGGGCAGTTGCGAGCGGTAGGCCTTGTTGTCGGCGTTGTCGTAAATATCGTGGCTGACGATATCGACCACGTCGTCGCCCGGGTACCACGCCGGGTCCTGCCCGTTCCACACCCAGATCAGGTTATGCAGGCCATGCTTGTGCACCAGGCGGTCGAACATGTGGCGCCATAAAAGGATGTTCGCATACGCCTGCGGAGCACCGTCGGTGCGGGTGCGGCCCCACCAGAACCAGCCATCGCCCTTGTAGCCCGAGGCTTCGTGCAAGGGCCGCCATAGCACGGTCACCCCGGCGTCGGACAGCCGTTTCAGCTCCACCGCAATCAGGTCGATGCCGTCGTTGATGTGCTGGTAGGCCGGACTGTTCTTGTCCAGCGCACCGTTGGCCATGGGGATCATGAAATTGGTATTTTTGCTGGCATCGCTCTCGCGCGCATAGAAGTTGGCGTTGTTGACCTGGGGCGTCTTGAGCAGCGCCGGGTCGCGCCAGTGCCATGCAAAGGTCACCAGGCCGCCCTTGCCGGCAAACGCGATCGCTTCCTCGGTCTGGCGCCGGCCTTCGACCCAATTCGCGGTCAGGCCATAGTTCATGAAGTCGTAGCCCATCAGGGCAGGGGACTTGCCGGTATCGGCGCGTACCCGTTCGGCCATATCGATCGCATCTTTCCATGTCAAGTCGGCCTGGCCGGCGATCACCTGCTTGCCCCAGACGCTGCGCAGATAGCTGAACACCGCCCGGGTTTTGGTGCTGGCGCTGGGGTCCACCGGCGTGCTGCGGCTGGCCGCCGCGGGAATGCTGCCGCAGAAACTGCGCGCGATGCAGTAACTGCCGTTTTCGACGCTCCAGCCGCCGTTATCCGTGCCGCATAGTGGCCAGCTTTGTTGATTGACGGAGCAGGTTGCGGGGTCGGCCCCCTGCGAATGAGTGGACAGCGTCAAGGCGGCAATCAGGACGAGCAGGCGGCTCCCAGCCGTGCGTTGGTAGGTCATGTGTCTCTCCAGCGGTGAAGGAGCACCCACCGTAGCGCGCTGCGCGCCGCTTTTCAATGAAGACCTGTATTGACAGGCTTCTTTAGCCGGCAGCACGCAACTCGGAGGCTGTTTAGCGCGTCACGGAGTGCTCCACCTCGACGGCGCACTGAGGGCACAGGCCGCGATCGTCCAGCGCGGCGCTTACATAATCGCGGCTTACATAATCGCGGCAGCGATCGCACCGGTGCGGGTGGGCGGTTGGCTTGCCGGCGCGGACCGGCACCGGATCGCCGGCCGCACCGGCCTCCCATGCGTCGAGCGCATTCGCATGATCACCCGGCAGCACGAAGACACCGGGGAAAAGCGCGCGCAGCTCGTCCTTCCCATGCGCGTCATGACCTTCCCCGAACGCCAGGCATACCGGCGTTCCCTTGTCCACCAGAGCGCGCGCGCGTTCGACCAGCGGTTGCAGCGAGCGGCGCCAGGCCAGCATCGATTCGGCCTGGCGCAGCGCCGGCTCTATATCGGGTAGTTCGTCCTGTTTGGCCAGCGCATGCAGGAACAGCGACGCGCGCGGGTGGCCGGGCCAGGCCAGGTAAGCCTCTTCGCAGGCGAACGGCATGACTGTCGCCAGCATCTGGGCACACAGCAAAAACGATTCGCGCAGCGCCCATTGCACGCTCACCAGATCGGCGCTGCCGCTTCTTGCGCAGTACAAGGTGCGCTTGGACAGCTCGAACCACTCCGAACTGGCCCACTGGCGGAACTGCGCCAGGGCTGTCATCGCCTGATAGAAGCGGCCGCCCTCCATGCCCGCATGCCACTGGGTACGCGCCTCCCGCAGTTTGCGCAGCGCCAGGCGGTCGAGGGCGCGCAGCGTGACCGGGCGCGGGGCATCGGCCCGGCCTTCCATGTTCGCCAGATGAAAACGCAGGAAGCTGCGCCAGTCCTTGGCGTCCTGGGTCGCCTGTTTGAGCGAGGTACCCGACCACTTCATTTCGTCGCCCACGTCCTGGCTGCACACCCACAGGCGGAACACATCGGCGCCCGACTTTGCGAACAATGCCGCGCTGTCCGGCGCCGTGCCCTTTTCCTTGGAAAATTTCATGCCTTGTTCGTCGACCACGAAGCGATGGGTCATCACCTTCTTGAATGGCGGCAGGGGACTTTTGAAGGCGTGCAGCAGGAACGAGGACAAGAACCAGCCGCGCGTCTGGTCCTGGCCCTCGACCACCATGTCGGCCTGGCCGCCGCCGTCTTCGGCCGCGCTGTGCCACGCGGCGCCGGCGTCGAACCAGACATCGACGCTCTGCGCGCTCTTTGTGTAGCCGGCCGGCGTCTCGAACGCTTGCCAGGCCTCGACGCCATCGGTTCGCACGCGCTCAACCAGCTCGCGCCACATGGCGGCAGTGTCGGGATGCAGTTCGCCGCTCGCCGCATGGCGAAAGAACGGCAGCGGCACGCCCCACAGGCGGTCGCGCGACAGGGTCCAGAAGCGGCGCGTCGACATCATCAGGGTCAGCGGCGCGCGGGCCTTCTCGTCCGGCAGGAACACGGTGGACTCCAGCGCGGCCAGCGCGCGTTGCGCCAGGCCCTCGGGGCAGCCATCGAAACCCTTGTGCAAGTCGAGCGCCCATTGTCCGCTGGCGCGGTAAAACACGGCTTTCTTGTGGCGCCAGCACATATTCGTCTCGACCGTCTTGCGCTCCATGTGGACCAGCCGGCCGGCCTGGGCCAGCAGGTCGCACGACACCTGCGACGCCACTTCCAGCGTGGCGCCTTGCAGCGCGGGCGGCATCGGGACCCGGCCCACGTCCATCAGGCGGCCATCCTTGCCCACATGGCAGTCGAGGCGCACGCCATCGGTTTCGTGCAGGACAAAGTCGTCCGGTCCGAAGGCCGGCGCCAGGTGGACGAAGCCGGAGCCCTCGCTTTCGCTGGCAAACGCCGCCGCCAGCAAGGGGGCGGCCAGCCCGGTGAGCGGACTGACGGCGGCCAGCGACAAGGCGCCCAGCGCGGCGAAGTCCAGCGCGCCGTCGAATTCATGGCCGGCATGGCTGAACATCGCCGGATAATCGCGCAGCAAGCGCTCGCGCGCCTGCACGGCCAGTACCACCCGCATGCCGCTGGCGAGGGTGGCGACGCTCAAGGCGCCCGCCTGCGGGTGGCCGAAGCCGGCATTGGCCCACAGGGTCCACGGGGTCGTGCTCCACGACAGCAGATGCAGCGGGCCGTCCGGCCAGGGGGCGCCGTCCTCGCGTGCGCGCCGCGCCATCGCCTCGCACGACGCCGGTGCGAACGGCACGCTGAAGAAGGTCTCCATGCGCTCCTTGCTGGTCTTTTCCAGTTCGCTGGCGGCCAGCGCGCTGCGGCATGCGGGGCACCAGTGCACCGGCGAGTGCCGCTCCACCAGCAGGCCGGCCTGCCACATCTCGAGCAGCAGCGACAGCGATTGCGCCTCGCGCGCGGGGTCCATGGTCAGCCAGGGCTGGTCCATCTCGGCCATGAGGCCCAGGCGCGACATCGCGTTCGCCTGCAAATCCTTCCAGTGGGTCGCTTCGTCGCGGCACTGGCGCATGAAGCGCAGCGGGTCTTGCTTGGCTTGCGGGCCGTGGCGTTTTTCGACCGCCAGTTCGAGCGGCAGTCCGTGGCAATCCCAGCCTGCGCGCCAGGTCACCGCGTGGCCGCATGCGCTGGCATAGCGGACGTGGACGTCCTTGAGGGTTTTGTTGAGCAGGTGGCCGAAGTGGGCATTACCGTTGGCATAGGGCGGGCCGTCGAGCAGCCAGTAGCGCGGCTGGCCCTGGCGCTCGGCGCCCAGTTGCTGGCGCTGGCCGGTGGCGCGCCAGTGGGCCAGCAGGCGCTCTTCCATATCCGGATTGGGCGTGTTCCAGAAGGCTGGCTGCTTCAGGCGCAGTGCGTATTTGGGTACGGCGGTAGGTACGGCGGTAGGTACGGCGGTAGGTACGGCGGTAGGTGCTGCGGTAGGTGCTGCGGCCGTGACGGCGGCGTGCTCGTGCGATGGGGAAAACGAGGTAGTCATGGAATGCTCCGATAAAGCCGGGAGCAAAGCTGGGTGAGACTTGTACGGAACGCTTCGCGAATTGCCGTCAAGTGCTCGCTTGAAGTTTATCCGACGACTGGCACACGAAAGCGAGCGACGCATGCAGCCGCTCGGATAATTCGTGCAACACCTGCGCCCGCACGCAGGCCGGCGTCGGCGGGGAGTGCCGGGCGGGTGCGATGGAGAGGGGAGGTGTGCGGGTTCATGGCTTCAATATATTGCACTTGCACATTTTACGCAAGGGCTTGGCAGGTTGCCGCTACGACGATCGTCTACAATCAGTTTCTCGGACAGAAAATGCATCCCATGATTTCACGCGACACAATAATCGCCCTCAACGCCGGCGCGGCTGCCGCCGACACCGAAAACCCCGAGCGTTTCGATCTCGCTTTTGCCGCACCGGATACGGCGCAAGACATCGCGGCGCTCGAAGCGCTGTTGAACATCCGCATTCCAGACGAATTGCGCTCGCTGTACCAGGAGTGCGGCGCGTTCAGGCATGTGCATTACGACGACAGCTCCTCGCAGACCATCGCGCTCGATGCCGTCGGCGCGGTGCTGGAACGGGTGCGCAATCCCGGCGACCGATGGTACGGCTGCCACGCGGGGCAGGGACTGGTCGACTTTATCTACGCAAAATGGGGCGGCCGCACCGATCTCGAAGAGATTCTGGACGAGGCGACGGTCAAGCTGGTCAACGACAACTACACGGGCTTCGGCTGCCGCTATATCAACGATGACGTGCATGATTACTGGTATTTCGACCGCAACGGCATGTTCGGCAACCTGCGTTTCGACCAGGACGAACTCCATTACAACAGCTGGAAGATCGAATCGCTGTGCGACGTGCTCCCGCCGGACGATATCGTGTTCGATGCCGCACAGCGGCGCGCCTACATTCTCGGCGAAATCGCCGTTTTCAGCGAACCGAAGGATACATTTCCCGGCATGACGCTGCGCGAACTGATCGACGGCCAGTTCGCCTCGATTGTCGCCGAAATGTCTCCCGAGGCGGACTAAGCGCGGGCACTCGCCTCGCGCCAGATGCAAACCTTCGACTCGTGACGGCGCCCGCCGGCCGTCATTTCGCTCCGCGCCATACCCTGGCCGTGGCGGCGAATGCCGCCGCCCCTGCCAACACCCCCTCCCGCCACTCCATGCACGTCGGCAATTCCGTGTATGCTATGCCAACACTTGACATTTTATGTCGTGTATTTATACTTGTGACATAATATGTCTGGCAGCCCATCAGGGGACGATTGAAGTACGCACCGTGCAAGGAGCAAAACGATGGAAATGGCAATGAAACAGATGCTTGAAATTGAGCGCGCCCTGCTGCGCAGGCCCGGCTCGGCCGGCGTCACCAGCAACCTGCTGCCGCCCACCGCTGCCGACGGCGTGCCGGTCATGCGCATGAGTATCGAAGGGCTGGAGGAGTTGCCGGTATTCATCACCGCAACGCCCAGCCAGGTGCTGTGCATCTGCTATCTGTGGACCGAAGCCGAAATCCGCCCCGAACGCCGCTACGAGATGCTCGAAGCGATGATGGACCTGAACATCGCCATTCCGCTGTCGAACTTCGGACGGGTCGGCGAGCACTACGTCATTTTCGGTTCGCTGGCGCACGACGCCAGCGCCGACAGCATTGCAACGGATGTGGCGATGGTCGCCGACAACGCGTTTGAAGCCCTCGACGTATTTTCTGAATTCTTAAAGTAAGGAGTCCATCATGGCTGTCTTTTCAAAAATCCTCACCATGCTGCGCGGCGACGTGCATTCGATCGGCCAGAGCATCGTCGACAACAACGCCAACCGCATCTACGAGCAGGAAATCGTCGAAGCGAAGGCCCACGTCGCCACCGCGCGCCACGACCTGACCGCGGTCATGGCCAAGGAAATGCAGGCCACCCGCGAAGTCGAGCGCCTGCAACGCGAGGTCCAGCGCTACGAAGGGCTGGCCCTGGAAGCGCTGACCAAAAACCAGTCCGCCCTGGCCGAGGAAGTGGCCGGCAAGGTGGCCGATATCGAAACCGCGCTGGCCGCGGAAAGCGCCGTGCGCGATGAGCTGGCCGGCCACATCGCGCGCCTGAAAGACCTGATCCGCGGCGCCGAAGCGGTGCTGCGCGACCACGAGCGCGAACTGGCGATGGCCAAGACCACCGAGAGCGTGTACCGCGCCACGGCCACGATTTCCAGCAGCATGGGCAACAGCGGCTCGAAGCTGATGAGCGCGAAAGAGTCGCTCGAACGCATCAAGCAGCGTCACCAGGACACCGCCGACCGCATGCAGGCGGCCGACGCCCTCGACGGCGAATTCGGCGACAAGGCGCTCGAACGCAAGCTGGCCGCGGCCGGCATCGGCGACACACCCAACCGCAAGGCCGAGGTGATGGCGCGCCTGCAACAGCGCGCCGCGCTCGCGGCCGCCAGCGCCGACAAGCCGCTGTAAAGGGGCGGGCCGATGGTACGCAGTTCCCCGCGCTGGACCGGATCGGACGCCGCCTTGCGCTCGCTCCAGGTCGCGTTCGACGTCGAGAAGCAGGTGATCGACGCGGTGCGTTACGCCGCGTTCAAGAACCAGCTCTCGCCGTCGGACCAGATCCGCACCATTCTCGGCTTGCCGTGCACCAGCAAACCGGTGCGCCCGCGCCTGACCGTCTCGCTCAGCGATGCCGATTACGACATCCTGGCCCGGCGCTTCGGCCTGGCGGTGGACGACAAGCGCAAGATCAAGGAATCGCTGCACGAGGCCCTGATCAACTTCGCCAGACAACAACAGGCGCCTGACGGCGATCCACCATCATCCGCATGAACAACCTCGACAAGAAGGGAAGCCCGGCATGACCCTCTGGCAGCTTTTGAGCACTTTTCCGACCGCCGTACCCACCGTTTTCCTGGCCGTGCTGCTGGTGTACTGGCTGATGTCGATCATCGGCCTGGTCGACGTGGGCGACACGCTCCATCTGCACACCGACGCCGGCCACGGCCACGGCGCGCACGACCTGCATGACTTGCCCGACCTGCACACGCTGGCCGGCTATCTGGTCGCGCTCGGCCTGGGCGGGGTGCCGCTGTCGGTGGCGGCCAGCGTGCTGGTGTTTTGCACCTGGCTCTCGACCGCCTTGCTGCACCAGTACGTGCTGGCCTGGGTGCCGACCGACACGCTGCGCATGGCGGCCGGCTGCGGCGTGCTGCTGTTTTCCGGCGCCATGTCGATTCCGGTCGCCGCGCGCATCTTGCAACCCTTGCGCGGGCTGTTCGTCAAGCACGCCGCGCGCACCAACGAAAGCCTGGTGGGCCAGGACTGCCGCATCACGACGCAAAGCGTGGACCCGGGTTTCGGGCGCGCCGATGTCGACGCCCACGGCGTGAGCATCAATATCCGGGTCTGGGCGGTGGTGCCGAACGCGCTGGCCAAAGGCAGCAAGGCCATCATCGTCGCCTACGACCCGGTGAACCAACAATACGAAGTACAGGCAGCACCCGCCGTTTTTTAACGACCAACCATTAGAACCTGAAAGAAATCATGGACATTCTGTTGCTCTCGATCGGTATCATCACCGTCATCGTTCTGGGCTGTTTTGCGCTGTTCTCCAAGTTTTACCACAAGGTCGAGCAGGGCCACGTCATGATCATCAACACGCTGCGCGCCGAGCCCGAGGTCACCTTCACCGGCGGCATGGTGTATCCGATCATCCACAAAAAAGAGATGATGGAAATTTCGTTGAAGACAATTGAAATCAATCGCCACGGCAAGGACGGCCTGATTTGCCAGGACAATATTCGCGCCGACATTAAAGTCACCTTCTTCCTGCGCGTCAACAAGACCACCCAGGATGTGCTGAAAGTGGCCCAGGCGGTCGGCTGCATGCGCGCATCGAACCAGCAAACCCTGGAAAACCTGTTCGCCGCCAAGTTCGCCGAAGCCCTCAAAACGGTCGGCAAGGCGATGGATTTCGTCGAGCTGTACCAGGCGCGCGACCGCTTCCGCGACGACATCATCCGCCAGATCGGCGACGACCTGTCCGGTTACGTGCTGGAAGACGCCGCCATCGACTACATCGAGCAGACCCCGCTCGACAAGCTCGACGGCCATAACATTCTCGACGCCCAGGGTATCAAGAAGATCACCGAGCTGACCGCCATCGAAAACATCCGTACGAACGAACTCAAGCGTGATGAAGAGATGCGCATCAAAAAGAAAGACGTGGAAACCCGCGAAGCGATCCTCGAACTCGAACGCCAGCAGGCCGACGCCGAATCGCGCCAGGGGCGCGAAGTGAGCTCGGTGCGGGCGCGCGAACAGGCCGAAACCCAGAAAATCCAGTCGGAAGAATTCACCAAGTCCGAAATGGCGCGCCTGCAGTCCGAACAGACGGTGATGGTGCAGCAGGAAAACACCACCCGCGAGAAGGAAGTGGCGGAGAACAACCGCAAGCGCGCCGTGGCGATCGAAGAAGAACGCGTCACCCGCGCGCGCCAGCTCGAAGTGGTGGACCGCGAGAAGGAAGTCGCGCTGCAAACCATCGAGAAAGAAAAGGCCATCGAAATCCAGAAGAAGGCGATTGCCGACGTCATACGCGAGCGCATCGTGGTCGAACGCACGGTGGCCGAGCAGGAAGAAGCAATCAAGGATGTGCGGGCCATCGCCGAAGCCGACCGTCTGAAAAAGTCGGTCATCATTTCGGCCGAAGCGTCCGCCGAGGAAAAACTGGTCATGACGGTCAAGGCCGCCGAAGCGTCGGAACGCTCGGCCAAGCACCGCGCCGTGCAAGACCTGACCGCCGCCGACGCCGCCCTGAAAGTGGCCGAACGCCATGCCGAAGCGCAAAAACGCGAAGCCGAAGGCAAGGAAGCCGAACTGGCCGCACCGGGCCTGGCCAGCGCCAAGGTGATGATCGCCTCGTCCGAAGCGATCCTCAAGCAGGGCGCGGCCGAAGCCGAATCGATGCGCCTGCGCATGCACGCCGAAGCGGCGGGTGTTGAGCAGATGGGCCTGGCGCAAGCGGCCGTCAAGAGCGCGGACGCCGCCGCCACCGCCACCCATGGCGATGCCGAGGCGCAAGTCATCCAGGCGCGTTTCGAAGCCGAATCGAAGGGCCTGGCCCTGAAATTCGAAGCCATGTCGGCCATGAGCGAAGAAACCCGGGCGCACGAAGAGTTCCGCATGCAGCTCGAAATCCATAACCAGCAGATCAACAAGGGCATCGACGCGCAAACCCTGATCGCCAAGGACCAGGCCGAAGTGCTGGGCAAGGCGCTGCAGAATGCGCGCATCGACATCGTCGGCGGCGAAGGCGATTACTTCGACCGCTTCGTCAAGGCGCTGTCGATCGGCAAGGGCATCGATGCCACGGTCGAGAAGAGCCGCACCCTGCAAGTGGGCCTGAAGGACCACCTCAGCGGCGAGCGCGACATGGTGGGCGACATTCGCGGCCTGGTCGGCGCGCTGGGCAGCTCGTCGGGCGAATTGCAGAACCTGACCGTGTCGGCCCTGCTGGCCAGGATCGGCAGCGACGGCACGGCGCAGCAGCAGAAAGCGCTGCAAAGCCTGCTGGCAACCTTCAAGCCGGCGCTGGAAGCACCGCGCGCCGACTAAACAAGCACCAGGGCGGGGCGCTGCCCCGCCCGCATCGACCATTTTCAGGAGACATCATGATTTGTCCAGCATGCGGCAGCCGCCATTTTGCGCCCGTGAAGATCGAAGGCGGCCTGCCGGCCGAGCGTTGCGCCGACTGCCAGGGCGCCTGGGTCGAGCTCGACCGCTACCGGAGCTGGCGCAAGAGCCGGCCCGAGGTGGCCGCGCCCGAGTACGCCGGCGATATTTCCCAGGTCAACGAACCGGTGCGCGTGTGCGCCACCAGCGGGCGCCTGATGACCCGCATCAAGGTCAGCAACGACAACCCGCTGCGCCTCGACTACAGCGCCATGGCGCAAGCGGTCTGGCTCGACAAGGGCGAGTGGGAGCGCCTGCTCGACATGGGCCTGCACGACCAGCTCGACGCGATCGTCTCGGAGCGCTGGCAGAACGACCTCAAGCACGCCGCCTCGCGCGAGCGCGCCGAAAAAGCCATGCGCCTGCGCTTCGGCGACGCCGCCTACGAACAATTGGCGCAGATGCGCAGCTGGCTGGCGGCCCAGCCGAACCAATCCGAAATGATTGCCTTCCTCAACGCCAAAGCGGATTAAGCCAATGACCGACGCACACGCAGCACCGGCGCCGGCCGACTCCGGCAATCCTTCAGACGGCGCGCTCGAATCGAGCAGTTTCGACCTGCTGCGCGCGCGCCTGGGCGAACACGGCAACGCTCTGCAAGCCAAGGCGGCCTTGCTCAACGCATCGCGCCTGGCCGAATTCGGACGCCAGGAAATGCTGCTGCGCGCCCGCACCCGCGCCCGCACCGAGAACAATTGCGTGGCGCGCGATCTGGTCCTGGTCGGCGGCGTGCTGCTGTTCGGCTACAGAGTCTTCATGGGCTTGCGCCAGGAAACCCAGGTCGCGGACGTGTTCGCCCTGTACCGCCTGCGCGCCGAAGGGGAAGACGCCGAACTCGAACCGCTCGCGCTGGACAACACCTTTCTCGACCAGCCGCGCTTTCTGGCGGAATTCCGCGAGCTGTACAGTTATTACAAGAACGCCCAGCTGGTCCAGTTGCGCGTGCACCAGGGCAAGTTGCTGGCCGCCTTCAAGATCGGCGAGCGCATCAGCGATGTGCGTGTATTCCGCTGGCAACTGGATGCCGATGGCCAGGCCACCTACATCGACAACCGGGGCGAGCGCGACATTGCGCTGCCGCCGACCCACGATTTCGAGTGGATCCAGACCACGCGCGAGCAGCACGTGCTGGGCAAGCATCCGCACATCAACATCCTCGACACCCTGTTCGTCGAAACGGTAGGCGGCGACCTGACCGTCAAGATCGAAAACAATACCGAAACGGGCCTCGGGATCTATGCCGAGCCGGTCGAGGACCGCAACCAGTCGCTCAACGATGGCGACATCGCCTATGCCGCCGTGGGCGAACTGATCCTGCTGCGCATCAAGGCCTACCGCGAATCGGTGTTCCGCTACCTGGTCTTCAACCGCCGCACGGCGCAGGTGACCCGGGTCGACGCCATCGGCGCTTCCTGCGTGCAATTGCCCGAAGACCACGGCATCGTCTTCCCCGAAGGCTACATCCTGCAAAGCGGCGACGCCAAAATTTTCGCCGACATGCCGCAGGGCCTGCAATTCAAGCGGCGCGTGATCTCGCCCAACGGCGAGGACGTGCTGTACGTGTTTTACGGGGTGGAGCAGGGCGTGTACGTCTTGCTCACCTACAATATGATCAGCAAGACCCTGGCCCAGCCGCTGGTTGCGCACGGCTATGCGCATTACGCCGACGGCGCCATGCTGCTATTTGCCGCCGAAAGCGAAGAACCGACCCGCAACCACGCCATGCAACTGTGGCAGACCGCGTTCGTGAGCGACGACCATGCTGCGCTGCAAGCGCCGCGCCAGAGCTACCTCGGCAAGATCGGCAACCGCGAGCTGGTGCGCGGCCTGTCCGAACTGCTCTCGCTGGCGCGCGCGGTGCGCGAGCAGGCCGATGCCCCGCGCGACCAGTTGCCCGGCCGCTTCATGTTCGAAGCCCTGCTGCGCCAGTGCCGCCGCATCGCCGACGCCTTCCACTGGCTGGGCACGCCCGAGGCGCATGACGCCGGCAGCGAAGTGCACGCCATGATCGGCGTAGCCGGCGCCACGCTCGACGAATTCGACAAGGCCGCCGCCGTGCGGCGCGACGCCGCCGCCACCCTGGCCCAGGCCGCGCTGGCGCAGCGCCAGTTGCTGACCGATACCGCCAGCCGCCTGTGGCAGTCGCCCGCCGACTTCATCGACGCCCTCAACGCGATCCGGCTGGCGCGCGGGCGCCTGGCCAGCCTCAAGGAACAGCGCTACATGGACGTGGCGCAGCTGGGCGTGCTCGACGCCGAACTGGCGGCCGAAGAAGCGCGCGTCTCGGGCAACACCGTCACCTTCCTGGCGCGCGACGACGCCTTTGTCCGCTTCACCGAAGAACTGGCCAAGCAACGCGCCCAGCTGCCCGAGATGCACACCACGGCCGAGCTGGTCCCGCTCAACGACACGCTCGACCAGAACGCCGCGCGCCTGGACGGCCTGACCGAACTGCTGGGGACGCTTGCGGTGGGCGACGCCACCTTGCGCACGCGTATCCTCAACACCATCTCGACCATCTACGCCGACGTCAACAAGCTGCGCGCCCAGGCGCGCCAGCGGCGCAAGCAACTCTCGCAGGGCGAATCGGCGGCCGAGTTCGCCGCCCAGTTCCAGCTGTTCGGCCAGTCGGTCGAAAGCGCGCTCGAGCAAAGCGACTCGCCCGAACGCTGCGACGAACTGCTGACGCGCCTGCTGGCCCAGCTGGAAGACCTGGAAGCCCGCTTCGCCGAGCAAGAAGATTACCTGGCCGAAATCGGCCACAAGCGCGAATCCGTGTACGAAGCGTTCGAAGGGCGCAAGCAGGCCCTGCTGGACCAGCGCGGCCGGCGCGTGCAAGCCATCGTCGAAGCGGCGCGCCGCATCCTGGCGGGCGTGCCCAAGCGCCTGGCGCAACTGAACGACGCGGCCCAGCTGGAAGCGTATTTCGCCTCCGACGCCTTGCTCGGCAAGCTACGCAACAGCATTACCGACTTGCGCAAACTGGGCGGCGCGGTCGGCGCCGACGACCTGGCCGGCCAGTTGAAAGCGCTGCGCGAGCAGGGCCAGCGCTCCCTGCGCGACCGCAACGAGCTGGTCACCGGCAACACCATCCGCCTCGGCAAGCACGCGTTTACCGTCAACCAGCAGGCGCTCGACCTGGCCCTGGTCACGCACGAGGGCCGCCCGGCCTACCACCTGGCCGGCACCGACTACTTCGCGCCGCTGGCCGACGCCCGCCTCGATGCGCTGCAAGCGTACTGGGGGTTCGAGACCGTTTCCGAAAGCAGCCAGATTTACCGCGCCGAATACCTGGCCTGGCAATTCGTGCTGGCCGCGCAGCAAGGCAACGCCGGCACGGAGTGGACTGCCTTGGTGCAGGGCGCGCGCGCCCCGCTTGAGCCGGCGCTGGAAGAGGCCGTGCGCCGCTTCGCCGCGCCGCGCTTCCACGAGGGCTACCAGAAAGGCATCCACGACCACGACGCCAGCCTGATCCTGCGCAAGTTGCTGCCGATGCTGGAAGACGCCAGGCTGCTGCGTTACAGTCCGCTGGCGCGCGCCGTCGCCCTGATCTACTGGCAACACCTGGAAGGCACGCAAGACCTGCAAGCCACGGCGCAAGCCGCAAGGCACCAGGCCCAACAGGCGGCGCTGATGCGCAGCCAGTTCGGTAGCGAACGCATGGGCAAGCAAGTGGCGGTCCAGTTCGGCAACGACCTGCGTGATTTCCTCTCGCAGCACGGGCTCGAGATCGACCCGTGGCTCGACAGCGCTACCGAAACCGTCGGCAGCCTGCTCGACCAGAGCGCCGCCTACCTGCTGGCCGAACTCGGCTCCCACGCCGCCGACGCGCACCACGCGGCGCCGCACGAATGGGTCGCCAGCCGCGCCGGCGCCGAGCTGGCGCACGGCTTGCAGCAGCACCTGGAGCGGCACGCCATCGCGCTGCCGTGGCTGAACACCACGCTTGGCTGGCGTACCCGCTGGCAACTGGCGACCGAATGGCTGCATGCCTTCATGCAGCAGGGCCAACATGACCTGGCATTGCTGCCGGAAGCGGCGGCCAGCCTCCTGTGCGGCATGGCGCGCCACGTTCAGCCGGCCGAGCTGACAGCGCGGGTCGACGGCTTGCTGGGCGAACATGCGCGGATCAACGAGCAAGCGCTGACGCTCCAGCTCAACGACTTCTTGCGGCGCCTGACCTGGCACGCCGACGTGATCGTGCCGGCCTGCGAGCAGTTGCAGCAACTGCGCCAGAGCCTGGTGCAGGAAGAAAAGCGGCGCCTGCGGCTGGAACAGTTCCAGGCCAAGCCGCTGTCGAGTTTCGTGCGCAACCGCCTGATCGACGACGTCTACCTGCCGCTGGTGGGCGACAACCTGGCCAAGCAGATCGGCGCGGCCGGCGACGCCCGCCGCACCGATTCGATGGGCATGCTGCTGCTCATTTCGCCGCCGGGCTACGGCAAGACCACCTTAATGGAATACCTGGCCGACCGCCTCGGCATGATTTTCGTGCGCATCAATTGCCCGGTGCTGGGCCACGCCATCACCTCGCTCGACCCGGCGCAGGCCGCCAACAGCGCGGCCAGGGCCGAGCTCGAAAAGCTGAATCTGGGCCTGGCGATGGGCAATAACGTCATGCTGTACCTGGACGACATCCAGCACACCAACCCGGAATTCCTGCAAAAATTCATCGGCCTGGCCGACGGCACCCGCCGCGTCGAGGGCGTGTGGCAGGGCGGCAGCCGCAGCTACGACCTGCGCGGCAAGCGCTTTGCGATCGTCATGGCCGGCAACCCGTACACCGAGTCGGGCGACGTGTTCAAGATTCCGGACATGCTGGCCAACCGGGCCGACATCTACAACCTCGGCGACGTGCTCAGCGGGCGCGAAGACGTGTTTGCCATGTCGTATATCGAAAACGCGCTGGTCTCGCATCCGGAACTGCAGCCGCTGGCGATGCGCGATCCGCAGGATGTGGTGCGCCTGATCCGCATGGCCCAGGGCGAAGCGCTGGCGACCGGCGAACTGGCGCACCCCTACACCAGTGCCGAGGTGGCCGAGATCGTCAAAGTCCTGCAACGCCTGTTCAAGGTGCGCGACGCGCTGCTGGGCGTGAACATGGCCTACATCGCCTCGGCCGCGCAGGACGATGCCTACCGCACCGAGCCGCCGTTCAAGTTGCAGGGCAGTTACCGCAACATGAGCAAACTCGTGCCCAAAGTGTCGGCGCTGATGAACGATGCCGAACTCGATGCGCTGCTGCGCGACCACTATCGCGGCGAAGCCCAGACGCTCACCACCGGCGCCGAGGAAAACCTGCTCAAGCTGGCGCACCTGCTGGGACAGCCGAGCGAGGCCGAACAGGCGCGCTGGGCCGCCCTGGTGGCCGATTTCGTGCGCCTGCGCAAGCAGGGCGGGGCCGACGCCGACGGCGCCACCCGCGTGGCCAACACCTTGTCCGAGATCGGCAAGCAGATCGCCGCGCTGGGCCAGCACATGGCGCCGGCGGTGCATGTGACCGTGCCGGAACAGGCCCGCCTGCAGGAGGCCGTGCTGCGCCTGGCCGACAGCTACGAACAGGCGTTATTGCCGTTGATCAGTTCCATGAACCACAAGATGCGGCTCGATCACAGCATCTGGGACAATGTGCGCGACAACGGCGCCGACCTCAAGGAGATCGAAAAACGCCTGGCCCGGCTGTTCCCGCCGGAGGGAAACCAGCCGTAAGGCCAGGGCCGCGTCACGCCTTCGCGGGTGACGCGGCTGGATCTTCCTCGAAATCGAGGGTATCGAGGTCGCTGTCGCCGGCCTGCGGCTTGCCGAATATCTTGAGCCACGTGAAACCGATCACGCCTGCCACCAGCGAGGCCAGCAAAATCGCCATCTTCGACGCGTTGACCACCTCGGCCTGACCAACGAAGGCCAGGTTGGTGATGAAAATCGACATCGTAAAGCCGATCCCGCCCAGCAATCCCGCGCCGAACACATGGCGCCAGGCAAGGTCCAGCGGGAGGCGGCAGATGCCCACCGTCACCGCCGCCAGGCAAAACACGGTGATGCCAAGCGGCTTGCCGATCACCAGGCCGGCCAGGATGCCCAGGCTGTTGGCCGACGCCAGGTCGGCGGTCCAGCCCGACGCGATGATGATGCCGGTGTTGGCCAAGGCAAAAATCGGCAAGATGATGAACGCGACCGGCTTGTGCAGGAAATGTTCAAGCCGGTGCGATGGCGAGTCCTGATCGTCCTGTTTGGCGGAGAAGGGAATGGCGAAGGCCAGCAGCACGCCGGCGATGGTCGCATGCACGCCCGATTTGAGCATCAGGAACCACATGATGGCGCCGCCGAGCAGATACGGCGCCAGCGCCATGATGCGCAAAAATCGGTTCATGCACAGCAGCACCCCGAACATGGCGATGGCCCCAAGCAGATACGGCACCGACAATTGCGCGGTGTAAAACACGGCGATCACGATAATCGCGCCCAGGTCGTCCATGACGGCCAGTGCGGTCAGGAAAATCTTGAGCGAGGCCGGCACGCGGCTGCCCAGCAGGGCCAGCACGCCGAGGGCGAAGGCGATATCGGTCGCCATCGGAATGCCGATGCCGGCTTGCGTGGGCGAGCCGTTATTGAAAGCAAAATGGATCAGCGCCGGCACGCAAATGCCGCCCACCGCCGCCACGATCGGCAGCAGCGCATTCTTGAAGTTGGACAGCTCGCCGTTATACAGCTCGCGTTCGAGTTCGAGCCCGATCAGCAGGAAGAAGATCGCCATCAGCGCATCGTTAATCCAGTGCTCGACGCTCATTCCGGCCAGCTTGATGTGCCAGAAAGCCAGATAGTCGGGACCGGCAGCCGAATTGGCCAGCACCAGCGATACCAGGGTGCACACAATGAGGACAATGCCACCGGCTTTGCTCGAAGCAAAGAACTCCTTGAAACTCTTGGAGAGGGATTTGGAAACAGTAGGGGAGGAGTGTGGATTCATAGGTCGCAAGAAAACCGCGTGGCGGCCCGACCATCGCAAAACCTGCCACACGGACGTGTGGACACCCAGCGCGAAGTATACCCTATTTCGGCGTGCGCCCGCTCGTCAATCGATCACCTCGACAAACGCCTTCTTTTCCATGTCCCACGCCCGGCCATTGAATGCGTAGGTGTCATAGCCCAGATAAAAGCCATCGTCCATGCGCAGGTAGTGAACCCGGGAGCCGTATTTGATTCTATTCTTCGACATATCCTTGATATTGTCGGCGACGGCGACTTGCATCAAGGAGTCGGGATAAACGCCCGTCTGCTTCTTGTAGTCATAAATGGACGCTACCACCGCTGTCGCCGCCCGTTCGACAGCGGGATTGAACATCGAGCCGACGAAGGTACTCAACACAAACCCGAACAGTCCGGTGAAAAACAGCTTCCAGTTGGCAAAGAACCGGCCTCTTGACGCCGACCCGACAATCGCGGCCAACAGCAGCAGCATCAACGCCATGCCACTGAACAGTCCCTTGAAGTTGTCCTTTACGTCATACAGCCCGAGCGCCAGGAACGCCATGACGCACGCAACATAGTTGATATACACCGGCTTCATGGATGATTACCGCGATGAAATTGTTCTGATTTGTCGATAGCATCTGTAAATATGCCGCAGAGACAGATCTTAATCGACCCGCGCCTATATAGAAAGAGCGCCGGACAGTAACCCGTCCGGCGCTCTTGCCATTGCCAGGGCGATTAAATGATTACAGCGACTTGAGGAACGCCAGCAGCGCCTCCCGGTCCTGCCCCGACAGCGCCTCGAAACGCTGGCGCGAGCGGTCGGCTTCGCCGCCGTGCCACAGGATCGCCTCGGTCAGGTTGCGCGCGCGGCCATCGTGCAGATAGCCGACCTTGCCTTCCTTGCCCATGACCATATCGGTGTAGCCGATGCCCCACAGTGGCGCGGTACGCCACATATTGCCCTTAGCCTGGCCTTCGGCGAACTTGTCCGCCAGTCCGGCGCCCATGTCATGCAGCAGCATGTCGGTGTACGGACGGATGGTCTGGTTGCGCAGCTCGGCGAACAGGTGGCCGGCACCGGTTTTCATCTGCACCGTATGGCAGGCGGCGCAGCGCATGCCCTGGAACAGCTTGCCGCCGGCGCTGATCTGCTGGGCGTCGACACGGTGCTCGTCGAGCGCCGCCACGCCCTTCGGAAAGCCGCTGGCAACGCTGCGCTGGGCCGGCACGCCGACCAGGGCCAGGTACTGCGCGATCGATTTCAGGTCGGACTCGATGATGCCCTTCTGCGCACCTTTCGTTGCGCAACCGGCTGGGTCAAAGGCGCAGCCGCGGTTCGGATACACCGGCGAGGTGACCGACATGTCGAGCAGCAGCGCGTCGGCGCTCTGGTGACGCAGGGTCGCCTTCGATGCCTTCCAGCCGAAACGCCCCAGGCGCACGGCGCCGCTTTCCGGATCGAACACGAAGTTGGCCGTGCCCTTGACCCCGTCGGCGTCGGCCGGCTGGGCCGCGCGCGCCAGGATATCGGCTTCCGGAATCGCTTCGAGCAGGCCGGTACCGATCATCGGCTGGGCCGCGCGCAGCGAAAAGGCGCTTGGCACCGGACCTTCGAAGCCGAGCGTCGGCTTGCGCAGTTCGACCGTGGTGCCGTCGGCCAGCTTGACCGAGCGCGTCTCGAAGCCGGACACGCGCGCGCCCATGCCCCAGTTCTGCGCGCTGCCGGTTGGCGACACGGCGTTCATCTGGACCGCGGTGCCGTACAGCGGATGCGGCAGTTGCTGGCCGTTGGCGCCGGTGCTTGCCACCCGCACCGACATGCTGTCGAGGCGCTGGCCCAGTGCGGCCGGTGCCGGGCTGCGGCCGTTGTTGACGTGGCAGGCGATACAGGCGGACTGGTTGTAGCGCTGGCCTTGCAGGCCGACCGCCGGCAGGTAGCGGTCGTTGCCGCCCTCGTTATGGTCGCCGCTCAGGAAGCTGGTATGCACCAGGCGCCGGCCTTCGACGAAACGCTGCATGTTCTGCATGCCGACGTTGTTGTGCGGCTGCTGGAACATGAACAGGCCGTTGTCGGTGTAGTTGTACGAAATCGAGCCCTGGCCGCCGGACAGGGTCTCTTCCGGCAGCGGCACCGAGTTCAGGCGCGGCTGCACGCCGTACCACGGTTTCAGGCCCGCGCCGACCACGTACACCCACTCGTAGGAGTAATAGCGGATGCCGCCGGTGTCGCCCTTGGCGGCCATCGACTCCTTGGTCGAGAAGAACGACGGCGAGACCTCGATGATGTCGCCGGCGACCAGCGCGCGTCCCGGCACGCTCTTACCGTTCGGCATGCCGTTGGCGTCGATGCCGCCGTGGCCCGGATAGCCCTTGACCAGCAGGGTGCAGGCGCCGTTGATGCCGTTGGCATTGGTCAGCTTGCTGTTGGCGGGGTAGGCGACCGGTGCGCACTGGGCCACGCTGCGGTCGACCAGTTCGCCGGGATTCATCCAGCCGTAGCCGGTTACGCCGGGCCGGTCGAAGGCACGGAAGAAGGCGATCCCGCCCGACAGAAAGTCGGTCTGCGTGTACTGGTTGACGATCAGCTGCGGCTTGGTGACGCCGGCCACGCGGCTGTTGTCGATGATTTCGACGCCCCAGGTGCGGTTCTTGAAGTATTGCGGCACGAAGGTGAGGTAGTTGCCCGGGCCTTTGTTGACGGCCAGGCCGGTGGCCGGGTCGACCGTTTCGTTCGGGCCTTCGCCGATCTCGTTCCAGTCCTCGCCACGCTCGCGCCCGTGACGGGCCAGGCCGCGCGCGCCGAAGCGGGTGACCAGGGTGCCGTCGGGCAGGGTGAACTGCAGCGTTTCGAGCGGTTCGGCCGCCGCTGGCAGCGGGCTCATCGCACTGCCGTTGGCGGGGAAGGGATGGGCCGAGGTGACCGCCGGCGGCACGGTGTTGTCGCTGCCCGGGCTCTTGAATTCGACTTCGAACAGCGAGTAGCCGTACTGGCTGGCGCGCGCCACGCCCTGCAGGCGGATGAAGCGGGCGTTGACACCGAGATTGAAGAACTCTTCGATGCCGCCGCGGCCATTGCTGACGCTGCGCAGAGCGGTCCAGTTCTGGCCGTCGTCCGACACGCGCAGTTCGTACTGCTTGCCGTAGGCGTTTTCCCATTGCAGCTTCATGTAGCCGACTTGCGTCTTGACGCCGAAGTCGAACGCGATCCAGGCGCCGTCTTCGGCCTTGCTGGCCCAGCGCGTGGCGGCTTTGCCGTCGATCGTCATGGCGGCCGACATGCCCTGGTTTTCCACCGGCGACGAGCTCGCGGCGACCGGCTTGATGGCCACGCCGGGCTGGCCTGGATCTGCCGGGCCGGGGGCGGGGGGCTGGGTCGGCGTCGGGGTGGTTGGCAGCGGCGAGCCCGAAAACGCCTGGATTTCAAAGATCGAATAGCCGTACTGCGAGGAGCGCTTGACGCCCTGCATGCGCAGATAGCGGCCTTTGCCGTTAAGGCCGGCGATGTCTTCGGTGCCGCCCTGGCTGTCGCTCACGGTCTTGATCGTGGTCCAGTTGGCGTTGTCGTCCGACACTTGCAAGAGGTAGGCACTGGCATGGGCGTTTTCCCAGTCGATCCGCACCCGGCTGATGAGTTCGGACTTGCCGAAGTCGAGCGTGAGCGATTCGCCGTCGCCAAAGCCGCTGCCCCAGCGCGTTTTGTCGTTGTGGTCGATGGCGGCGGCACCGGCCAGGTCGGGCCGCTCGGCCGAACTGGCGCTGGCGGTGACGGGGGTGAGGGCGGTTTCCGCCGCCGCTGCCGCGACCATGCGCGATGTGCCGCTCATGCTGCCCTGGCCCGATGGGGCCGCGTCGCCGCCACCGTTGCCATTGCCGCCGCAAGCGGCCAGCAGCAACGTCAGGGCAAGGGGAAGCCCCTGGACTGACAGCTTGCGCAGCTGTCCCTGCGACGCGCCTTGCCGGCGAGCGCCCGATGTTGAATACCTCATGTTTACCTCGTTTTGTCGGACTTCATTAAAAGTGATGCCGCCAGCGCAGGGCCGGGCGGCATGCTTCTCTTGTTTTGTCCAGGGCGACCGGCCACCCTGACGGTGTGCAGTTTCCTGATTGCACTGCATTCAATTTGCATCTTTATAACATGCACATATGACAATCTGGAAACGTTACCATCCACTTTGGTGGTTTTTTGTGAGGAAGTGTTGGAAGGGCGCGACGAATCGCGCACCCATATTGACGCTGAAGGCGGAAAACGGCGACCGTTGCGCGCGCCCGCATTCGCCGCCGGCGAGCGCCGGCGGCGAATGGAATCAGGGAACGGGTGCGTGATCCGATTCGGCCGGGACGATCATCGGTACCGGCTCGGCCTCGCCGCCGCGCAGCCACCAGAACAGCACCGCCATCATGAACGGGCCGATAAACAGGCCGAGCACGCCCATGGTCGAGACCCCGCCAAGCAAACCGAACAGCACTGCCAGGAAGGGCAGGTTGACGCGCTGGCCAATCAGTTTGGGGCGCACGAACTTATCGACCAAAAACAGCTCGAAGGCGCCCCAGCAGAACAAGCCCAGCGCCGCGCCCGCATGGCCCTGGCCCAGCAACAGCAGCGAGACCGAGGTGAATGCCAGCGGCGCACCGCCCGGAATGAGCGCAAGGTAGCCGGTGACGACGCCGAGCAGGACCGGAGCAGGCGCTCCCGCTACCGCGTAGGCCAGCCCCAGGACCAGGCCTTCGAGCAGCGCGACCGAGCACAGGCCGAGCGCGGTGCCGCGCACCGACAGCGGCAGCAGGCGGCGCAGTGCCGCGTAGTGCTTCGGCAGCAGGCGTTCGCCGGCGTGGTCGGCATAGTGCGCGACCGCAGGCCCATGCAAATACAGGATGAACAGCGTGAGGATGGCCAGGAACAGGTAGAGGGCGTTGGTCAGGATGGTGGTGCCCAGCGTTCGGGCGGTACCCGTCAGGAATGGCACGAATTCGCCCGCCGTGGTCTGGATCAGGGCGCTCAGCCCGCCCGGCTGCGCCAGGTTTTCCTGCCACCATTTCATCGCCGGTTCGGCGACCACCGGCAAGCGCGCCAGCCATTCCGGCGCCGCCACGCCGGTCTGGTTGATCTGGCCGAGCAAGCGCTCCACCGTTTCCAGTTCATTACTCAGCGTATTGATCAGGAAGATGGACGGGCCCGCCAGCGTGATCACCAGCAGCGCGACCAGCGTGCTCGCGCTGGCAACCCGCGACCAGCCTCGCTGCAACAGGCGCTCGTGCAGTGGCCAGGTAATCACCGCCAGCAGTCCGGCCCAAGCCAGCGAGCCAAGGAAGTGCTGGAGCAGGAAAGCCAGCGCGATCGCAAAGACGATCGGCAGGAAAGGAAATCTGGACATGCCTTCTACTCCGGTTTTCATGTGGCTTGCGGCTCGCCGTCCGGCGAAAGGCGCGTCACCAGCACCGTGGCGATGCGGCGCTCGACGACTTCCAGCACTTCAAAGCGCAGGCCGTCGACATCGATCGTTTCACCGGCCTGCGGCAGGGTAGTGAAGCGCTCCAGCATGAAACCGGCCAGCGAGGTGTATTCATCGTCGACCGATACCAGCGCGTCGCTGTGCAGCACCTGCTGGAGATACAGCAGGTCGGCGGTGCCATCGATTTTCCACTGGTCCTTGCCGATTGCCTGAATGACAGGCTGCTCATCCTCGTCCGGAAATTCGCCGGCGATCGCCTCCAGGATATCGATCGGCGTCACCAGGCCTTGGATCGTTCCATACTCATCGGCGATCAGGACCAGTTGCCCATGCGAGCGCTTGAGGGTGTCCATCACCTTCAGGACGCCGACCGAGTCCGGCATGATGATCGGATCGCGCAGGCTGGCCGCGTCGATTTTTCCGTGCGCGGACAGATCGGCAATCAGGTCTTTCGCCCTTGCCACCCCGACAATGTCATCGAGCTGGCCCCGGCACACCGGGAAAAAGCTGTGGGGCGTATCGAGCACCTGTTGCCGGATCGTGGCCGCGCTGGCGTTCAGATCGATCCAGGTCAGGTCCGACCTGGTCGTCATGACCGACCGCACCGAGCGCTGCGACAGGCTCAGGACGCCGCTGACCATATTGCGCTCTTCACTGTCGAAGGCGGACGCTTCGGCGGGCTCGACCGTGTTTTCCGCTTCCTGATTCACTTCCGCGCGCGTCCTGCTTCCCAGCAGGCGCAAGATGGCGTCGGCGGTGCGCTCACGCAGGGGCAGGTGCGCGTCTTTCCTGGTGAAGTTCTTGTGGGCAAGCTGGTTGAAAAATTCGATGACGATCGAGAAACCGATCGCGGCATACAGATAGCCTTTCGGAATCTTGAACCCGAGTCCCTCGGCGACCAGGCTCAAGCCGATCATCAACAGGAAACTCAGGCACAGCACGACCACGGTGGGATGGGCGTTGACGAAGCGCGTCAGCGGCTTGGACGCGAGGATCATCACCGCCATGGAAATGATCACGGCCGCCATCATCACGCCCAGCTCATCGACCATGCCGACGGCGGTGATCACGGCGTCGAGCGAGAAGACCGCGTCGAGCACGATGATCTGGGCGATAACGGCACCCAGGCTCGCGTACACGCGGGGCCCGCTGTGCACATGGGTTTTTCCCTCGACCCGCTCGTGCAGTTCCATGGTTGCCTTGAACAACAGGAAGACCCCGCCGAGCAGCAAGATGAGGTCGCGCCCGGAAACCGCCTTTCCCATCAAGGAAATGAGCGGTTCGGTCAGGGTGACCATCCAGGAAATCATGGTCAGCAAGCCGAGCCGCATCAGCATGGCCAGCGACAGGCCGATCAGGCGGGCCTTGTCGCGTTGATGGGGCGGAACCTTTTCGGCAAGGATGGCGATAAAAATGAGATTGTCGATGCCCAGCACGATCTCAAGTACCACCAGTGTCAGCAAGCCGACCCAGATATTTGGGTCAAAGAACCATTCCATATAAAACGCCTGTCGTGATGAAGTGTGTAAAAGGTCGAAGCCGATCCTGGACCGCCAGGCGGAATGGGGTGAAATTATACCTCCTGTCACGGCGCGGATGAGGCCGGAGACGGGTAGAAGGAAGCTGATCAAACTGCTATACTGTACATTCGTACAGTATTGAATCGTCCCCGCATGCACAAATTCACACCGATCAACCTGGAACCGGTGCCGCGCAGCGGTCCGCTGCCCAGCGACACCAAGCGCCCCGACATCGGCATCTTCCACGTGGCCGACGACGCCATCACGAATGCCAGCACCGACAGCGAAATCGCGCGCGAATTCATCGCCCACGGCGAACTGAGCGAAAAATCGATCGCCAACACCCAGAAGGAACTGTTTCGCTTCCTCACCTGGTGCCGCGAAGAAGCGGGCCGCTCCTTCCACCAGCTCAGCGTGGCCGACCTGAACCTGTACAAGGAATTCCTCAAGAACCCGCCGTCCGACTGGGTCGCCAGCACCAAATGGCCGCGCACCGACCCGCGCTACCGCCCGTTCACGGGGCCGCTGTCGGACGCCAGCCGGCGCCAGGCGATGATCGCCGTCAAGGGCTTGCTGGCGTTTGCCGAGCAGACCGGCTACATGCGGCGCAATCCGGCGCGCCTGGTCAAGAACGTGCGGGCGCCGGTGGCCAGCCGCATCACGCGCTACCTGACCCCGCACGCCATCGCCCTGGCGCTCGCCACCGTCTCGGTGCGTCCGGCCGAGACGCCGTCGGCCCTGCGGCGGCGCGCGCGCGACCGCTTCTTGCTGGTGGCGTTCACGCAGACGGGTGCGCGCCTGAACGAGATCGTCAGCGCCAACATGGGCGCGATCTACACCGAGGGCAACGGCCGCTGGTGGCTCGATGTGATTGGCAAAGGCAACAAGCCGCGCCGCCTGCCGGTGCCACCCGAGATGCTGGCCGCCTTGCGCGACTACCGCCAGGCCTTCGGCCTGCTGCCGCAGACCTCGCGCACTGACCGCACGCCCTTGGTGCTGTCGAGCCGCAAGCATTCGCTGGCGCGCATCACCGATGAAGCCGCCGCCCAGGCGCTCAAGGCCGTGTTCGCTGCCGCCGCCTCGGCCGCCGCCGGCCAGGGCGATACCGAAACGGCCGCCGTGCTGCGCCAGGCCTCGCCGCACTGGCTGCGCCACAGCATGCTGACCAACCACGCCAACAATGGCGTGCAGCTGAAAACCCTGCAAGACACGGCCGGGCACGCCAACATTGCCACCACGGCGGCGTATCTGCACAAGACCGATAACGAGCGGCACGACGAAATCATCGCCTCGGTGATCGGCAGGGGTGGCCCGTAATGATGTTGGCGCCGGCGTGCACCCGGTTTCAAAATGGTATATGATGACCGTCATGAAATCGAAACCCGCCAAAAGCCCGACCGCCAGCCGCAAGGAGGCCACCCACGAACGCATCGTGGAAGTCGCTTCGCGGGCGATCCGGCGCAGCGGCTACGACGGCACCGGCGTGGCCGACATCATGAAAGAGGCGGGCCTGACCCACGGCGGCTTTTATGCCCACTTCGACTCGCGCGACGCCTTGCTGGCCGAGGCGGGCGACCGCGCCGGCGCCGACGCGGTGGCGCTGGCCACGCGGGTTGCCGCCAGCGCCCCGCCGGGCCAGGCCCTGCAGGCGCTGATGGATGCGTATCTGTCGCCCCAGCATATCGCCGCCATCGAGAACGGATGCCCGGTGTGCGCGCTGGGCTCGGAGATGCCGCGCCAGGCGCCCGAAGTACGCCACGCCGCCACGGTGCACATCAAGGAAATCATCGACCTGTTCGCCCGCCAGATGCCCGACTGGGGCCAGCCCCGGGCGCACGAGCAGGCCATGGCCACGGTGTGCGCGCTGATCGGCACCACCATGCTGGCGCGCGCGGTGGACGACCCCAGGCTGGCGGCAGCGCTGTGCGCGGCCACCTTGAAACAATTTTCCCCGGATGCGGACTGAGCAGGTCTGCGGCCGGTTTTTTTTGACTGCAAATATGATGAGCGTCATATTTTGAATCGCCGGACGGAGTGTCGTCTCGGTTTTTTGAGAGGAAACACCATGGAGTGCAAGATCGCACTGGTCACCGGCGCCTCGTCCGGCATCGGTCAAGCGACGGCGGCGCGCCTGGCGCAAGCCGGCTGGAAAGTATTCGGCACCAGCCGGCGCGGCGCGCAAGCGGCCGGCGCAGGGTTCCGGATGCTGGCCCTGGACGTGACCAGCGACGCCTCGGTCGCGGCCGCCGTCGAGGCGGTGATCAAGCAGGAAGGACGCATCGACCTGCTGGTCAACAACGCCGGCTTTGGCGTGGCCGCCGCCGCTGCCGAAGAAAGTTCGATCGCCCAGGCCCAGGCCGTTTTCGACACCAATTTTTTCGGCGCGGTGCGCATGACGCGCGCCGTGCTGCCGCACATGCGGGGCCAAAAAGGCGGGCGCATTCTGCACATCGGCTCGGTGCTCGGCTTCCTGCCGATGCCGTATGGCGCGCTGTATGCCGCCAGCAAGCACGCCATCGAAGGCTATTCCGAGTCGCTCGACCATGAATTGCGCAACTGGGGCATCCGCTCGGTGGTGATCGAACCGGCCTACACCAGGACCCCGTTCGACGCCAACCTGATCGAGGCGGACACCAAGCTCGACGCCTATCACGCCGTGCGCACCGCCGTGGCGCGCCGCATCCAGGACATCATGGCCGGCGCCGAAGGCCCGGAAGTGGTGGCCGAGACCGTGCTCAAGGCCGCCAGCGCCGCGCGGCCGAAACTGCGCTACACCGCCGGCGGACTGGCGGCCCGCCTGCGCCTGCTGCGCACCTTCGCCCCGGCCGCCATGCTGGACGCGGGCATGCGCAAAGACCTGCAACTGGCTTAAGAACTTCCCCCGTAACACTTCCACTAGAACTACTTCACTTCAAGGATATGACCATGAGCACGACTTCCCGAAAAATTGCCCTCGTCACCGGTGCCTCGTCCGGCATTGGCGCGGTGTACGCCGAGCGCCTGGCCAAGCGCGGCTACGACCTGGTCCTGGTGGCGCGCCGCGCCGACCGCCTGCACGCGCTGGCCCGGACCATTGCCGCCAGCCATGGCGTGCGGGTGGAATCCATGATCGCCGACCTCGGCACCGAAGCGGGCCAGGCGAGCGTCGCGCAATTTTTGAGCGCAAACCCGGTCGACATGCTGGTCAACAACGCCGGCATCGCGCGCCTGGCCCCGCTGAGCGGCGGCCCGCTGGACGATTCCCTGTCGCAGATCGCACTCAATATCGGCGCGCTGACGCGCCTGGCGCACGCCGTCCTGCCGGGCATGAAAGCGCGCAACGCCGGCACCATCGTCAACGTCGCCTCGGTGCTGGCCCTCAAGTCGCTGGCCTTCAGCGCGGTCTACAGCGGCACCAAGGCCTTCGTTCTCGCCTTCAGCCAGGGTTTGCAGGAAGAACTGGCCGGTACCGGCGTCACGGTGCAGGTCGTTCTGCCGGCCTCGACCGCCACCGACATCTGGGACCAGTCCGGCGTGCCGCTCTCGGCCCTGGCCCCCGAGGCGGTCATGCTGACCGAGCACATGGTCGACGCCGCCCTGGTCGCGCTCGACCGTGGCGAAGCGATGACCATGCCGTCCGTGCACAACAGCGAGCTGGTCGCGCATTTCGACGCCGCCCGTTCAGCCCTGTTCGCCGCCTCGCAAACCGGCAAGGTCGCCCCGCGACTGTTGCCAGCCTGAACCACCTTACCCTTTACACTACATCAAGGAACCCCGACATGTTATTCGACACCTTCTCCCTGCGCGCCACGCCGCTCGCCAACCGCGCGGTGATGTCCCCGCTCACGCGCAATCGCGCCATCGGCAACATTCCGAACAGCCTGATGGCGACCTACTACGCCCAGCGCGCCGGTGCCGGCCTGATCATTACCGAAGGCACCTCGCCCTCACCGAACGGCCTGGGCTATGCGCGCATTCCCGGCTTGTTCAACGATGCCCAAGTGGCTGGATGGAAACAGGTAACCGATGCCGTGCACGCCAAAGGCGGCAAGATCGTGGTGCAGCTGATGCACACCGGCCGGGTGGGGCACGCGGCCAACCTGCCGGCCGGCGCCGTGGTACTGGGGCCGTCGGCGCAGACCTGCCCGGGCGAAATCTTTACCGACAGCGAGGGTAGCCAGGCGCACACGGCGCCGCGCGCCATGGACGGCGCCGACATCGCCGCCACCATCGAGGAATACGTCAACGCCGCGCGCCTGGCCGTTGCCGCCGGCTTCGACGGGATCGAACTGCACGCCGCCAACGGCTATCTGCTCGAACAATTCCTCAACGCCAACGTCAACCAGCGGACCGATGGCTACGGCGGCACGCCCGAGGGCCGCAACCGCATCGTGCTCGACATCGCCCGCGCCACCACGGCCGCCATCGGTGCCGGCCGGGTCGGGATTCGCCTGTCGCCGCATGGCGCCTTCAACGCCACCGGTACGTTTGAAGGCGTGGACGAGCAGTATCTGGTGCTCGTCAAGGAACTGTCGGCGCTGGACCTGATGTATGTGCACCTGCTCGACCACTCGGCCATGGGCGCGCCGCCGGTGCCGGCCAGCCTGAAAGCGAGCCTGCGCGCCGCCTTCGACGGCCCCTTCATCCTGGCCGGCGGCTTCGGCAAGGCCAGCGCGGAACAGGCGCTGACGGCGGGCCAGGCCGACCTGATCGCCTTCGGCCGGCCGTTCCTGGCCAATCCCGACCTGCTTGCGCGCCTGCGCGACGATCTTGCGCTGAACCAGCCGGACCCGTCCACCTTCTACACCCCCGGTGAAAAGGGCTACACCGACTATCCAAGCGCAAGCTGAACGTCACCGCCACATCGGAAAGAGCATCATGAAAGCACTGATATTGAAGCGCTACGGCGGACCGGGCCAGATCGACTTTGCCGACCTCGAACGCCCCACCATCAAGGATGACGAGATCCTGGTGCGGGTGCACGCGGCCGGCCTCAATCCGATTGACAACATGATCCCCAAAGGCGACTTCAAGCCGATCATCAAGTTGCGCCTGCCCGCCACCATGGGCAGCGATCTGGCTGGTGTGGTGGTGGAAACCGGCAGCCGCGTGACCCGCTTCAAGGTGGGCGACGCGGTGTTCGCCAGCCTGTTCGACCTGGGCGCCGGCTCGCTGGCCGAGTTCGCCGCCGTGCCCGAACATGCGGCGGCGTTGAAACCGGCCAATCTCGACTTCGTGCAGGCGGCATCGATTCCCATGGTCGGGCTGACCTCGTGGCAGGCGCTGGCCGAGCGCGCCGCCGTCAAACCGGGGCAAAAGGTGTTCATTCCGGCCGGGTCGGGCGGGATCGGCACCTTTGCGATCCAGCTCGCCAAGCACCTCGGCGCCATCGTCGGCACCACCACCAGCACCGCCAATGTGGCCATGGTGCGCGAACTCGGCGCGGACGAAGTGGTGGACTACAAGGAGCAGGAATTCGAACAAGTCCTGCACGGTTACGATGCCGTGCTCGGCACGATCAAGGAAGACGGGCTGGAAAAGGCGCTGCGCATCGTCAAGCCGGGCAGTGCGGTGGTGTCGCTGATCGGCCCGCCGGACGCCGCGTTTGCGCGCCGGCGCGGGATGAACGTGCTGTTGCGCTTCGTCTTCAGCCTCTTGAGCCGCAAGATCATCGGCCTGGCGAAACGGCGCGATGCGCAGTATTGCTTCCTGTTCGTGCGGGCGGACGGCAAGCAGCTGGCCGGCATCGGCGAACTGCTTGCGCAAGGGCGCATCCGGCCGGTGATCGACAAGGTGTTTCCGTTTGCGCAGGCCAGGGAAGGGCTGGCGTACCTGGAGACCGGGCGTGCCAGGGGCAAGGTGGTGGTGCGGCTGGTGGACGAATGACGCCGCCAGCGGCGGGCTGGCTGGGGCCGGGCTAGCGCGCGGTGCCTGGCCTGTCGTGGATGAGACGGGTGATTTCCACCAGGTGGGTCGAATACAGCTGCGCCAGGGTGGCGAGCAGCCGGTCGCGCTGCGGGCGCAGCCGGTAGGCGCGGGGGGAGGCATCGGCGTCGGCATCGGCATTGAGCATGCCCGCATGGCACAGGTACTCCAGCACCGCGCCGGCAGCGGCGGGCGTCACGTACAGCCGCTGCGCCAGCGCGGGGGCCGACCAGGGCGTGGGCGCACTGGCGCGCAACAGCATCAGCGCTTCCAGATGCGGCACCGAAGGAATGCTGGTCAGAATGAGGCGGCGCACCGCGGGAGGGATCGTTGTTTTCGCCATTGATGCAGTGTGTCGGTACGGTACAAATTGCCGCAGGTACGAGTAATGGGCGCTGATTCTATAGCGATAATGCGCAGCCGAACAGGCGTTTACCCTCGAAAAGTGGCATATTTGCATGCTGCGCGCGCATGTGCGAATCGCTAAGTATTCGCTAAGTGTGCCGCTCTACCATGGCCGGGCCGGTGTCCACCAGGACGCTGCGCGCCCACACGCCGATCACCGAGGAGAGCCGATTGTCCCAACCGTTCCGCGCTGGCAACAGGGCATTTTTTCCCTGCATCCTGCCCGCCATCGCCCTTGCCGTCGCCTTGCCGGGGATCGCCAGCGGCGCGGCGGCGCCGTCGCGCAAGGCGGCGGCCGATGTCGGCACCGAGCTGCGCCTGCTTGCGCAGCAGCGCCCCTGGACCTGCGCCGACCAGCCGGCCACCCCGGCTCCCGGCCCCGGCCTGACCGGCGGCGTGGCTGAATGCGCCTGGCAGAACCGCTTGCGCATGCGCCGCTGGAGCGGGCAGGGCGGCGTCGCGCCGGGTGCTTGCGTCAGCGCCCAGGCGCACTGGTGGGGCTGGGCCCGCGCCGGCGCCGCGCCGTCCGCCAACGTGGCGCCGGTCTGGCGCAGCGCCTGGAACAGCCAGGCCGTCAGCGGCGGGCAGGGCGCGCAACAGCGCATCGTCACCCTGCGCCGCCAGGACGATGGCCAATGGAGCGTGACCGAATGGCGCTGGGACCCGTCCGAGCGCGCCGCCACCCGGCGCTGGCAGGAGCAGCGCTGGGCATTGCTGGCGGCCAGCGCCGCCCGCTGGCGTTCGCCCGCCGAACCACCCTCGGGGCCGGTTGGGGAGCGCATGCTGCACAGCGTGCTCGAAGCGCACCTGGCGCAGCGCACCGGCGAGATCGGCGAGCGCACCTGGCAGTGGCAGGCGGAACGGCTGTGCCTGACCGTCGATGCGGTGGGACTTGGGCAACAACTCATGCAACTGCCGTACGCGGCCGACGACAGCCGCATGGAGCAGCGCGCCGCCATGCAATTGCAACTGGCGCGGCGCTATCCCAAGGCGACCTGGCTCACGCCCTTCAGCCTGGTGCCGAAGGCGCCGCACGCGCGCGGCGGCGCCAAGTTCCTCGCCGTGTGGATGGAAAACGCCACGTTCAAGGGGCAGCTGTGGATTCCGACCCGAGGCGGCGGGCCGCTGGTGCGCCTGCGCATCACCACCGTGCCGCCGGCCGGCGCGCACGGCGCCGCGCGCGCCGAGCAAGTGCTGCAAAACGAATTGACGGCGCTGGCCACGCGCTGGGCGGCCGAACATGAATGAGGACGCCGCAACACTTCCCCTGTGGCTGCTGTCGCCGCTGGCCGTGGTCGGCGCCGGCTTGCTGCTGTCGCAAGTGCTCGGGGTCCTGCTGCAGGCGCGCGGCTGGCCCAAGCTGTACGGCGCGGTCATCGCCGGCCTGGCGCTCGGCGTCAGCGGACTGGGCCTGGTCGATGCGGCGCTGCTGACCCAGTTCCAGGAACTGTTCAATGCGGCCTCGGCGCTGGTCCTGTTCGAAGTCGGGCGCAAGATGGACCTGGCGTGGCTGTGGCGCAGCGGGCGCCAGGGCGGCGCGCTGGCGCTCGGCTGCGTGCTGCGCGGCCTGGGCGCGTGGGCGCTGCTGCTCGCTTTCGGCCTCGGCCGGGCCGAAGCGGCCTTCATCGCCGCCATCCTGATCGCCGTCAACCCGGTGGTGTTTACCTCGATGGTGTCGGATTCGCACGCCAGCGGGGTGGCCACCTACGCCGCCGCCAACACGGTCGGCATCAGCAACCTGCTCGCGCTGCTGGCCCTGGCCGGTTCGCTGGCGTGGATGCGCAGCCACAATATCAACGCCGAGTTCGGCTTTTCGGGCGAACTGCTGCGCCAGGCCAGCCAGCTGGCAATGGGCGTCGGCATTGCGCTGGTCTGCTATGGTTTGTATGCGCTGGCCACGCGCATGGCGAAAGCGCAGGCCGGCTTGCGTCCCGGTATCCTGCTGGCGGCGCTGATGATGGACCTGGGCCTGTGCTCGGTCACCTCGGCCAGCGCGCTGCTGTCGCTGCTGCTGATGGGACTGCTGCTGCGGAATGTCGAAACGCGCGACAATGTGTTCCAGGCGCAGGTCAAGACCGCCCAGGATATCGGCTATGCGCTGCTGTTCATGATGTCGGCCGCGCTGGTCCAGATCCAGCAATTGTTCCAGCTGATGCCCTTGCTGGCCGCGCTGCTGGTGTTCGGCCTGCGCATCGGCCTGACCCGGCTGGCCCTGATGCCGAGCAAGGCCTGGAGCGGCGACAAGAAGCACGCCATCGCGTTGTCGCTGTGCTCGCTGGTCAGTTTCGGCTCGCTGGTGGTCGACAATTCGCTCAGCGGCGCGTCCTACATGAGCGAGGCCGCGGCCAGCATCATGGCGGCCCTGCTGGCCCTGAACGTGCTGGCCGGACCCGGCCTGACCTGGTGGGGACTGAAACTGGCCGACGAAACCCACGAAGGAGACGAACATGGCTGACGCCAACCTGGAACAAGAGCGCCTCGCCGCCGCCCAGGCGCTGGCCGTGGCCGGGCAGGGTCCGGCCTACCTGCCGCCGTTTACGGTCTCGCAGCTGGGCACGATGGGCATCGAACTCGAACTGATGGTGCTCGACCGCCTCACCTACGACCTGATGCCGGCCGCGCCCGACATCCTGCGCCTGCTCGACATGCAGAGCAAGAAATGGATCGCCACGCCCGAAATCACCACCTCGATGCTGGAAGTGGCCAGTTCGATCCTCGGCAGCTACGCCGAGGCGGCCGCCGAGATCGAGGAAATCCGCGCCAGCGTGCAGCGCGCCGCTTTCCAGGTGGGCGCCGCCATCTCGGGCGGCGGGGCGCACCCGTTCCAGAAGTGGAACGAGCAGCGCATCTACCCCAAGGAGCGCTACCGCGAGTCGGCCAAGAAGTACGGCTACCTGGCCAAGATGTTCACGGTGTTCGGCATGCACGTGCACGTCGGCGTGCCCAGCGCCGACGAAGCGATCCGCCTGTGCGCCTGGCTGACCCAGCGCGCGCCGCTGTTCATCGCGCTGTCGGCCAATTCGCCCTGCTGGCAAGGCGAGGATTCCGGCTTTTGCAGCGCCCGCAGCAACGTGGTCGGGGCCTTTCCGATGAGCGGCACGATGCCGGCCCACATTCGGAGCTGGCACGATTTCGAGCAGCACTTCGCGCGCCTGGCCGGGCACGGCATCGTCAACAGCATCAAGGATTTTTACTGGGATGTGCGGCCCAAGCCCGAATTCGGCACCATCGAACTGCGCGTGCTCGACACCCCGCTGCATCCGTCCTACGCCGGCGCGCTGGCCTGCTACGCGCGCGAACTGTGCATCGAGGCCTACGACGCCGCCGGCAGCTGGCCGAGCGACGATTCGCGCGAACTGTACGCGTGGAATCGCTTCAATGCCGCCAAGGACGGGGTCGAGGCGGTCTGGATCAATCCCTGCAGCGGAATCGGCCTGCCGGTGCGGCAGGTGGTGCTGGACGACCTGGAGCGCCTGGGCCGGCGTTCCACCGATCCCGGCTTCGACGAGGCGCGCCGCATGATCGGGCAACTGATGGACAAGGGCGGCCAGGCGCGCTGGCTCACCGCCCACCTGGAGGCCGGTTCCGGCATGAACGACCTGGCGCGGGTGGCCAGCGAAATGTTCGAGCGCGCGCCGCCGGGAACGGCGCCATGAGGGTGTTGCTGGTCGAAGACGACCCGATGATCGGCAATGTGGTGCAGCAGGAACTGCGCGACGCCAGCTATGCGGTCGACTGGGTGTGCGACGGCCAGGCCGCGCTGACCAGCATCGCCACCGGCCTGGGCTACTCGCTCGTGCTGCTCGACCTGGGCTTGCCCAAAAAGGATGGCATGGACGTGCTGCGCGCGATCCGCCAGGCCAAAAACGATGTGCCGGTGCTGGTGCTGACCGCGCGCGACGCCACCGACGACCGCGTGGCCGGGCTCGACAGCGGCGCCGACGACTACCTGGTCAAGCCCTTCGCCATGCGCGAACTGCTGGCGCGCATGCGCGCGCTGACCCGGCGCAAGGAACAGGCGGTCGGCCCGAATCTGTCGAACGGGATCGTGACGCTGGACCCGGCCACCCACGAAGCGCAGGCCGGCGACCTTGAAGTGCGCCTGACGGCGCGCGAATTCTCGCTGCTGCAATCGCTGCTGCTGCGCCCGGGCGCGATCTTGTCGCGCAGCGAACTCGAAAACCGGCTGTACGGCTGGAACGAAGAGGTGGAAAGCAACGCGGTCGAGTTTTTGATCCACAGCCTGCGCAAGAAGCTCGGCGCCGACGTCATCAAGAATGTGAGGGGAGTCGGATGGATGGTGTCCAAGGGCCGCTAGGGGCCTCGCTGCGCTGGCGCCTGTCGCTCTGGCTGTCGCTGGCGATCGTGGCCATCGCCGCCGTGGCCGGGGCGATCTCGTTCCGGTGGGCGACCGAGGAAGCGCACACCTTGCAGGACCTGCAATTGCGCCAGACCGGCTACCTGATCAGCCGCCTCGACGCCGTGCCGGCCTCGCCGCTGGCGCGCGAAAAGGCCGGCGACGTCGACTTCGATGCGCGCGTGGTGGTGCGCTTCCTGCGCACCGGCGACGGCTCGCCGGCCGCCACGGCGCCGCGCCCGCCGCTGTTTTCCAGCCAGCTCAGGGATGGATTGCAAACCGTGTTCGTCGGTCAGGAACAGTGGCGCGTGTTCGTCAAGACCAACGCCAGGGGCGTGCGGGTCGCGGTCGGCCAGCAGACCACGGTGCGCGACGCCGCCGCCCGCGCCAGCGCCTTGCGCACCTTGACGCCGATCCTGCTACTGGTGCCGCTGCTGGTGTTGCTGCTGGGCGTGCTGCTGAAACAGATGTTCAAGCCCTTCGAGACGCTCGCTGCCGAACTCGGCGCCAGGACCGAAGCCGAGCTCGGCCCCCTCGATCACGCCGGCCTGCCGTCGGAAGTGTGGCCGTTCGTGGTGGCGATCAATGCGCTGCTGGTGCGGATGGGGCGCTCGCTGGCGGCCCAGCGCCGTTTCATCGCCGATGCCGCCCACGAGCTGCGCTCGCCGCTGACGGCCATGTCCTTGCAGGCCGAGCGCCTGGGCGCGGCGAATATGCCGCAGGAAGCCCGCTCGCGCCTGGACGCCCTGAGCGCCGGCCTGCAGCGCACCCGCATCCTGCTCGACCAGCTGCTGACCCTGGCGCGCACCCAGGAAGCGCCGCGCGACGCCGCCGCCCGGGTAGCGATCGCGCACGTCATCCGCGAGGTACTGGAAGACATCGTTCCGATCGCCGAAGCGAAACAGATCGACCTGGGCCTGATCGGCGAGGCCGACGGCGACGTCCGGGCCCGCCTGGTCGACCTCAAGGTACTGGTCAAGAACCTGCTCGACAATGCGGTGCGCTACACCCCGCCCGGCGGCCGGGTCGACCTGGCGGTGCGGCGCGAAGGCGGGGCGCTGATCCTGCAGGTGGACGATACCGGCCCCGGCATCGCCGTCAGCGAACGCGAGCGCGTGTTCGACGCCTTTTACCGGGTACTGGGCAATGGCGAAATCGGCTCCGGCCTGGGCCTGGCCATCACCCGCAGCGTCGCCGACAGCATGCAGGCGACGATCGCCCTGTCCGATTCACGCCCCCCGCACACGGGGCTGCGTGTCCTTGTCACCTTCCGGCTAGCCAGTTGAAGCGGCTTGTCGATCAACCAGGGGCGGCGCGGCCGTCGACGATGTCATGAAAATCACTCTTCCCGCCATGCTGGGCGTGGCGGCCATGGTGCTGGCGGTGCTGGGGGCGCCGGCGCTGGCGCGCGGCGGCAAGGCCGGCGCCCACGCGGTAGCAAAAGGGGCGCGCCATATCCAGGTCAAGCCGGCGGCACGGCTCAAGGCAAAGCCCGGGGCCAGGCTGGCGAAGCGCAAGGCCGCACCCGGGCGCACACCCGCCGCGCGTCATCGGGCCTATTCGCCGCAGCAGGCGAAGATGGCGGCGCTCAGGTCGAGCGCGGTGCTGATTCTCGATCCGGCCGCGCGCCAGGTGCTGTACCAGAAGAATGCCGGCGCGGTCATGCCGATCGCCTCGGTCACCAAACTGATGACCGCGCTGGTGGTGATCGGGGCAGGGCAGGCGCTCGACGAGGTGCTGACCGTGAGCGACGCCGATGTCGACCGCCTCAAGTATTCGTCCTCGCGCCTGCGGGTCGGCACCCGGCTGGCGCGCTCGACCATGCTGCACATCGCGCTGATGAGTTCGGAAAACCGCGCGGCTTCGGCGCTGGGGCGCCATTATCCCGGCGGCACGCCGGCCTTCGTGCGGGCCATGAACGCGAAGGCGCGCGAACTGGGCATGCAGCGCACCCGCTTCGTCGAACCGACCGGTTTGTCGAGCCTGAACGTGTCGACGCCCGAGGACCTGGCCAGGCTGGTCATGGCGGCGCAGCGGCAGCCGCTGATCCGGCGCTATTCGACCGATCCCGACCATACCATCGCGCAAGGCCGCCAGGCCACGCGCTACCGCAATTCGAACCGCCTGATCGCCAGCCCGGGCTGGCGGATCGGCACCCAGAAGACCGGCTACATAGCGGAAGCGGGGCGCTGCATGGTGCTGCATGCGAGGGTGCAAGGGCGCGCGGTGGTGATGGTTTTTCTTGACTCCCACGGGAAGTATTCGCGCGCCAGCGACGCCAACCAGGTGCGCTCCTGGCTGGTGCGAGCGCGGCGTTGAGTACGCGTTGCGGCTTCCGTTACCGGACGCAGGAACCGATGGCGATTTTGACGATCGAATCCTGGTCGCCCGTGATTTCGGGCCGATTCGCATTCAACTGGAGAACGCCATGAACCTTGTCAGATCAAGCACATCGACTGTCATCCGCAGCCTGTTCCTTGCCGCCGCCCTGTCGCTCGCAGGCTGTGCGTCCGACCCGACCGACCGCAGCGTCGGCGTGGTCCTCGAAGATACCGCCATCAGCGCGCGCGTCAAGGCGGCGCTGGCGGGCGACCCCGACGTCAAGGCACGCGAGGTCCAGGTCGAGACCTTTCGCGGGGTCGTGCAGTTGAGCGGCTTCGTCGATTCGCCCGAGAACGTGCGGCGCGCCACCGATGTGGCCAAGCGTGTCGACGGCGTGCGCGAAGTCAAGAACGCGCTGATCGTGAAGTAGCGCGCCGGGCGGCGCGCCTGTTCATCCGGCGCGCCGTGGAAGCTGCGGCGCCAGTCCGCATCCAGCTACTTCTTGAAAATATCGCTGTAATAGCCGCTGGCCTGCAGCACCATGGTGACCGGTTCATCGTTCAGGTTTTTCCAATACCAGCCATGCACGCCGGTGAACGGGGCAATCAGCACGCCGCTGGAGTGGCTGACGTCGTCTTCCAGGATGAAGCTCTCGAATTCGTCGCCCTTGGCGTTGACCGGTTCGCCATGAAAATCGTGGTTAAGTACTTCGCCTTTGGTCGTCTTCCACGAAAACATCAGGGCAGACCCTTTCGCCAGATGGGTTTTCACTTCCACGCCCTTGCCGGGCGCCAGGGTAATTTCCTGCGTGTCGGCGCGGTAGGCGACGGTTTGCTTCGATGCGATGGTGATGCCGCGCACTTCGCCCGGCGCGGATACGGTCGATCCTTTTGCCGTCGGCACCGGCGTGGCGGCCGCCTTGGCCGGCAGGGCCGCAGGCGCGGCGGCACTGTGCAATTTGGTCAATCCGAGCGCCTTGCCCGCGCCGGTCGGATCGATTCCGTACTCGGCGGGCAACACGGCAACGACGAGCAGCACGGCGGCGGCCGCCGCGGCGATCAGGCAGCCACGCAAGAGTTCCTTTTTCGGCGCGACGACGCCGGCGTTCGATGGTGGCAAAGACATGGTGTTTCCTATTGACTGAGAAAGCCGGTGAATTGATAGCCGGCCAGGACGAAACCGGCGCTCATGAGCGCAAAGTTGCTGGTGAAGGCATGCCGCGCAAAGCTGGCGGTGGTGCGCCAGTAGCGCATGACGATCAGGATCATGCCGAGCGCGAGCAGCTGGCCGAGCTCGACCCCTAGGTTGAAGGCGATCATGTTCGGGACCAGGCCATCTGGCGAGAGCGAGAAGTCCTGCAATTTCGTGGCCAGTCCCAGGCCGTGGAAGAAGCCGAAAATCAGGACAGCCGCCTTTTTGTTCGGCTGCACGCCGGCCACGGTCTTGAAACCACCCAGGTTGTCGAAGGCGCGGTACACGATCGACAGGCCGATAATGGCGTCCACCAGATAGGCGTTGATATGCCAGCCGTTGAGAACGCCGAGCAGCAGGGTGGTGCTGTGGCCGAGCGCGAACAAGGTGACATAGACGCCGATATCCTTCATCCGGTACAGGAAGAAGATCACGCCGCACAGGAACAGCAGGTGGTCGTAGCCGGTCACCATGTGCTTGGCGCCCAGGTACAGATAGGGCAGGAAATGCACGCCGGTGGCGCCTTGCAGGAAACTCTGGTCCGACTCGGAAACGCCATGGGCAAGGGCGCCGGTAGCTAGCACGCAAAGCGCCATGCCGAGCAGGCACGCACGGGCGCGATTGGCCCGATCATTGAACGACATTGCAGTTTTCTCCTGGTTGACCGGTAAACGAAGCGTGATTATCGCCGATTGCAGCGTGATTGCTGGCTTTGGGCGATGCAGGATCGCTGAACATCCTGAATCTTTAAATCGACATTACCCGAAATATTGTCGATTTAGATTTCGCGTGGGCGAACAGTGGTGGCGGGCTGTCTGCCACTGCTCCCGGCCGTTGAAAGCGCGGAATCGACTTTTACCGGGATTTGCTCTGTCTGGACACAAGGTCGATCAAACATGAGCCTGTTTGACGATTCTCTGTCCGCAGGTGAGATGACGGCCGCCACCCCATCGATCCAGGTCCTGCAGGCAGAATCGGATGCCGCAGAAGGGACACTTCATCCAGCCTGGCGTGTATTCAATGGCCGCAACCGGTTCCCGGTCTTTGGCCGGCCAGTCCGTTTCTTTCTTCAACCAGGCCAGGCGTCCCCTGGCTTCATTTAGCGCGACTTCATGCGATTCAAAGCGTGATGTGGCTTTTGACTCCAGTTTCCATACAGGGCTCGCTGCGGTTTCTGTATTGATGAACCCAGCATAGCCATGGGTGCCGTCATCACGCCTGACAAACGCGACGCGAAAGCGGCTGTCCGCACTGACAATGTCATCGATTTTTCTCATCGAATATCTCGGATCCGTCAGCGAAAAATAGGCGTAGGCAAGAGGATCCATGCTTGCGCCCCTGACGCTAACGTCGCCACAATCCGCTTGCAGGCATCGGCTTCATACGCGTCGGCGTCCACGAGCTCGGCCTCGGAAACTTCGAATACAGTTCCTTGCACCCGATCCTCTGCATTGTCACTAAACCGGACGATTGGGTGGTGCGTCTTGCCGCTCGTGGCGGCGAACTCCGGGTCCTCGCTTTGCACGATTGCCTGCGCAAAGCCAACCAGTGCGTCTGCGCTGCCGGCGAGGCGTCTTCCAAATGTGGCGAGCTGGACACCTTCTTGTTGCAAGCTTCCGTACGAGAACAGCAATGGCACGTGAATCCTATCGATCATTGTTGAGGCAGGGTTCGCCATGGGCGGCAGATTGCCTGAGCGCTGACGTGGCACACCCACCGGATTCTACACACGCCGCGTGGAAGCTGGATTGTTGATGAGCCTGGCTAACCAAGGGCCGGATGCGCACGGTCGCGCCGTCGGCTCGGTCTTCAATGGCAAATCCGCATTCTTTGAGGTCAACGCACCGACCCTGATCGCTGCCGAGCAATCGAACAGATGAGCCGACGATGACGTTTCCATCACCCTTAATTTAACATAATATTGATTATGCGAATGCGATGCAGTTGAGATGGTGTTGCGTTTCGGGACAACTTGTGCGCACAATTAGAAAATATTGTGTACTTTGGGCGTAGCTATTGAATGTTAAGAAAAATCGAACACTTCGGTTATGTCCTGACTGACCAGACTGGCTGGCCTCGCTTCTGGTCGACGGCGTGGAGCCTGCTTGCAGGTGCAGGGCTCGCACCTGCAACTTTGAAAAAAAGGCTCTTACACATCGATGATTTCTATGCACATGTTGAGTCAACGCTTCCTCCAACCCATCTCGACGACGCCCTCAACACGCTGAAATTTGAACAAATCGAGGATCTTTTGGAATCATATTTTGTTTCGTTGCGAAACGTATCTAAAGTGAGTTCTTCAATTGGCGAACGTTGGCGCACAAATCTGAATTTTTGTCGAGACATTTCAGAGCGACTTGCTCGGTCGGATGCGACAGGCGCACGCTTCGCTGATATCGCAGTTCGTTTGGAGCGACTTGAGCGCCTATATGGGCAGCTTCGTCCTCCGAAACCCCAAACCGTAACGTTTGTACGCGCGCTACCTGCTGCCGTATTAGAAGAACTGTATAGCAACGTTGTTCCTGGTGCAGAGAAAAACCCATTTCCCAACCCTACGACTCAATGGCGAGTTTACGCCACCTTCCTACTCCTGCTTCATCAAGGCTTACGCCGTAGTGAGACATTGATTCTCCCCGTCGATTTTCTTAAGCACGAGCGTTCGGCGAAAGGTGTGCAATATTGGTTAAATGTAAAGGCGACGTCCCAGGAAGACGATAGTCGTTATTCAACGCCGAGTATTAAAACGGTTAGTTCTATACGCCAAATTCCAGTGAGTGCCACTACAGCACAAGCATTAATGGCTTACGCTGAGAACTACAGAGGGAATCAAAATCATTCCTACTTTCTGAGTAGTGCGAAAAACCGTCCGCTTTCAGCAGAAGGTGTGAACTATTTCCTGAGACTACTCAGTAGATCTTTATCTAAGACAGCCCTAAAAATGCTTGAAGACCGAACAGGAATGCACAGTATTTCTCCACACGACCTGAGGCATACAGCAGCAGTTATTAGGATGAAACAACTTTTGTCTAAAGGTGACCCCATGCCAGAAGCCTTACAGAAGATGCGCAGTTTTTTTGGTTGGGCCAGGGACTCCACTATGCCTCAACTATACGCAAAGGCAGCCTTTGAAGAGCGGTTGGCGACGGTTTGGTCAGACGAGTTCGATGAGCGTACTGCAATGCTAATGGAGCTTCCGGAATGAAACCTCAAGTAAATTTGAACAGAGAGCAAGTACCGATAAGCATCCCCGCCCTCCTCCTACCGTCGGTTGTCCGATATCACGACGACTACACCGACAAGCATCACAGTTTCTCGGATTTCTCATGTGATATTTGGCCAGTTTATGCTAACGGTGCGATATTAAAGATTAACTTTGATAAATTTATCGAATCCGGACCGTTACTTATAATAATAAAGGCCTTTGTATGTGAAATGATACGCACCACTAGCGGAGTCACCGCTGGCCATTATATTTTCGGGTTGCGCGCAATCGCCCCAAATGACATAACCAGGCTGCTTACAACTGAAGTAAGCCAGTGCCGGTTTATTTGGGACGAATTATTGGCGCAGCAAATGCACCTGCATAGTTATCAAGCTCTAAAGTCTTTACTCAAGTTCTCAGCATCGCAGAAGATCGGAACCTGGGCGCCCTCCTATATATCATATATCTCTTCGTCTCTACCGCTCCCCAGCCGGGACAAACATGCAGCTGTACGGTCCGGTGATGTTTTTATCGACATTAACGCGGAAGCGAAATTAGTGCGATGGATCCAGAACGCTGCTCAAACCGCATCCTCCTTGGCACTTCCTGATCTAATAGATGCTGGCATGGTCATATGTTGCTATCAGTTCGCAATGCGTCCGAAACAGATTGGATTGCTGCGCTATCGTGACATGCGATTTTTTACTTCCCAAGCTGGTGATGAGTCGGTCCATTTGACCTTCCACATGTTGAAACAACGTGCGGCGACGTCCAAACGTTGCCCTCTAATACGGAAGGTAAAAAAGGAGTGGGTACCCATATTCTCCGAACTATTGGCGCGAACAAAATTATCAGGTGACTCTCATCTTTTTGGCATAACAGTTGCCTCAAATGTATCTACGCGGTTGCAAGCTGCACTCATTCGAATCACTGGTGATGAATGGACGCCTACCGACCTAAGACATTCCGGCGCGATGCGACAGGTCGATGCTGGAGCGAGCGCTGAAGAACTTGCTGAATTTATGGGGCACTCCAGTCTAGACTCTGGAACGGTTTATTATGACACTTCCGCGACTCAGGCGGAACGCGTCAACCAAGCGCTAGGAATTTCTCAAACTTATAGAACTGTTGTAAAAATCGCAGCTATGGGCTTCATATCTCCAAACGAGCTCTCAACTTTAAAGGGTGAAAATCAAATAGCCGGTGCCCCGCACGGGATCCCTATCTCGGGTATTGGAGCATGCGAAACTGGCCAGCCAACTTGCCCCTATAATCCAATAACAGCTTGCTATGGATGTCCGAAATTTCTCGCAACGACTGATGTAGAAATCCATAAGCAAGTTCTCAGCGAGTTTCGCGAAATTGTCCGGTTTTTCTATGTCTCGTCAAGAGGAGAGAATCAGTCGCCCGCGTACTTACAGCTAAAGCAAACAATTAATGAGGTGCAAGACGTGATCGCAATTATCGAAGATAGAAATGCTTAATTCCTTGGACATAAGAAGCGATCATACCCCCCTAGAGTTCGACGCATATATTGAACAGGGAAAAAAATTGGCCAAATCTGCTGGGCTTAACTGGACGATGATGGTCAGCGATGATGGATACGCTTCTGAAGGCACAGCATGGGACCTGCGCGCGCTTATCAGCGATGGAAATCCACTTCAGGCAAAACTTCGAAACTTCTCAATCGTAGCCAAAGTCAAAGCTAAATCCGATCGAATTATCAATAGCACGGTTGAGAGCTGTCGTCCGGGAGTTATCTCCGAAAGCTGGCAAGATCTGATCAAGGCATATACCTTGAACCACTTAATGGTGTTAGGTCTGAGTCTGCCTTATCTGGCCGGCGTATGCAATGCTATTCGCCTTCTCGCCACCGTGAAACAAAAGCCACTATGGTTGTTGACTGATGAGGATTTCCGGGAATGTATGGCGATCGCTCGGGATATTCAGCCATCCGGTCAAACAGCAGTCATTATCGGCGCTTTCGTTAAGACAACTGTTGATACGTATCATCTTTCGCCACACTGCCCTCTGTTTTCTAAGATCGACTCTGCTCGCCCAACTTCTCCGCAAAACAAGCGAAGCGCGAAGTTTAAAACCGCGGAAACCACAATCCGAGATTCGCTATCAATTCGTAAAAATGCGGAGAAGCTGCCTGAACAGCGAGCTTTTTGGGAGCTAATCAGAATCATCTTTACTGAATCACCACGCACCTTTATCGACGCAATAAGATTTGCGCAATGTAAATTGCTGGTCCTAACGGGTCTTCGTGTCGGTGAAATTTCGATGGTTCCGCTTGACTGGAAGCGTGTCCTTGAATATAGGGATATCAAAGGGGTGAGCGCTGAAAGATATGGGGGCTTCGGGAGCGCTACTCTTTTGCGTCATTTCGCGGAAAAACAGGGAAGTAAACGGCGGGAAATAGGCGCCCTTTGGGAAAATACCCAGTTTATTCCGTCGGTTTTTGAAACTTTGATCGGCGAAATTCTTGACCACGTAGCGCAGATTACCGGGCCGCTGCGCAAAACATTGAAAATGCAGACGGATTCGGGTCGAATTCTACCGATGTACAGTCCAGAGTCGGTTCAACCCATAAGCGTTCTGTATAGTCGACTTACTGGAAGTGTTTTATTCAAGGACGTTCCCGATAACGTGGTTGGCCCGTACCTTTCACGTTACCGCGAAAGTTTTGATGTCGCACTTTTGGACGAGCTAATGCTCCTACAAAGCGACGTTGGACACCCGGCTAGATCCGCATTTTACACTTTCGCAAATCGACTTCAAACCGAAGGCTTACAGTTTAGGAGTGCTGACGGTAGACCTTGGGCTGGCAGAGGCGTGACCAACCAATTCCTCCGTATTGATGAGATTGAACACTATATACGAGCAAAATTACCAACAAAGATATCTGACACGGCGGCATTCAGGCTGGACGGCGGTGGTAGCCTCCAATCGCATGAGCTGATCTTCCTAATCCCCAAACGTGCTGTCGGAGAAGGTCGCGGCGACAATCCATGTCATATTGGCTACACAATGGGAGTAGGAATAGCGACGCCAGAGATCATTGGAAACGCGTTGACTTCGAATGGGCCGAATGGCCCAAGTATATTTCAGACCTACGGCCAGACAGCGGTGGATCAGAAACTTTTACTACTTCCGCATAGTTTACGACATCTCCAAAATACCGAGCTATTCCGGCTTGGCATTGCCGATACTATTATTACCAAGCGATTTAATCGTAGATCTGTCGCTCAGAGTTACGAGTATGATCATCGAAGTCTTCAGGAGGAGCTAGATCAAGTTTCTTTACCAGACGAGTGGGAGGAGTTTCTCGGCCCCAAGGCTAACACTGTAGCCAAGCTTATCAAGGCAGGTCGGGCAAATGGTCCTATAGTCGCAGAGTTCCGACATTTAGAAAAAACGCAAGGTTCAGAAGTCGCGTATAGCTTTCTAAAAGGCGAGGCGGATGGATTTCATGCAACTCCTTATGGTCATTGTCTGAATTCTTTTACCGTGGCGCCCTGCCCTACGCACCTCGAATGTTTTAACGGCTGCATGCATTTGTCAGCAACGGACCTGCCTGAAAATCGCCGCAATCTCGTCGCGCTGCAAGGAAAACTTAAGGCTGCCGTTGATCTCGCGCGATCGAAACCGCCATCAACTGTGGGCAGGGAGAATCAAATTCAGCACGCTGAGCTTCGTCTAGCAAACGTAGGATTGCTTCTCGCAACAGAACCAGGCGAACGCGTTTTCCCAGAGGGCCGCGATTTCTCAAGCGATACCAAAAGAAAGGACCTACTAGATGGTACGTAAGCGTTCCGACGAGGCTGACACTCAGCTCACAGCGATTTTAGAAAGCCTTTTGGCTGAAAACATCAATATCAGCGCACGTGAGGTCGCAAAGCGCCACCCTGAGGTAGCAAGCGCTTCTACAATCACCCGCGACCGCGCTCGCAGAGAACTACTTGAAATTTATCAGTTGCGCCAAGTTGAGCTAAACAAATGGCAAGATCGCCTCAAGAAAGGGAGCAAAGCTGAGGTCGCTACAAAGCTGGAACAACAACAGAGCCGGATTGAGCAGCTAGAGCGGAACGAGGAAATTCTTCTTCGGGGCCATGTTTCACTTATTGCCGTTATGGCGGAGCTCGGGGGCACCACAAAACTGTCGAGCTACTATAATCGTTTCTCTGAACTACGGGATTCACTGGCACAACTTAATGCACTCCCAGAAAGCGCAAGAAAAATAAGTGGAATTGCAGCAAAAGAACGGAAGAAATCGCCTCCAAAAAAACGTGCGGGAAAGTGAATAATTCTAGAAATCATGGTCGCGCAGTCACTGCCGTTTCGAGGAGGCGTGTTTACCGAGTTTTCCGGATGCGCCCCCCCGCCCCGAGTCAGCCGAAATAGGCGCCGAGCCATTTCGGCCGCCCTAACTCATCAATGGCGGCTTTTTAGCTAAAAATTCCGTTGCCTTGACTCCCAACGAGCAAAACGTCGCAATGCTCACCCTCTTAGGTCAATTGTGACCACCATCGAATCTCGTGCATGAAAGAATCTGGGCTGACGCCAAGGGCAATCAGCCAATCTCTAGTCTCTACCACGTCGAGACGCCGGTCGAGATTCTCTACCTTTGCAACATAGGATTGAGGTCTGGCGAGCAGTTGCGCTAGTTGCCACTGCGTAACTTTCCGTGTCATTCTTGCAGTTATCATGTGTTCAATAAATTCGCAGTAACGAGGATCGTGGATTGATTTCATCCCCCATGTGATCATCACAGCACAATTATCCCAAAATGGGATAATATGTGTGACATGTTCAGCTCTGATGGAGTAAAAAATGGCGTTCCATCGCATCGGCAACTCGATCTATTCCGACGACGAAATCCGGGGCAGAAGCGAGGAGACCATGTCAATTGTGATCCCAGCTATCGTCACGGCGGTCGCCGTTTACTACTTACATGGGTATCTGAGTGGAGTCTCGTACTTTGTCGTGCACACGACGACCGCCAAACTAATTTACGTCCTTCTCGGCCTGACAGTCTTCTGTGTGTCCCATATTTATCACAGAGTAATAGCAGTAGTGGTCGTGTTAGCAATAGGTGGAACACTCATGACGCTTTCTGGCATGGCACTGTGGCACTGGCTAAAGGCATAGGTATGTCTGAGCAGGAAGAATTTCGAGGGCTACCAAACGATTGGATTATCCGCCTTGCACGGGCACGTCAGCTTTCCGCAGAAGGCAAGGAATGCGCCATGTGCGGAGGCACTGGAGGTTGGCCAGGTCTTCAGAAATTTGTAGATTGCATACCATGCGGCGGTTCGGGCGTAGCATGTGCTGCAACCCCATCATACGAAAAATTGGGCTGACTTCATTGATGTAATGTTGTCAACACTGCGGCACTGAGAGTGTAAAACAAGGATGCAATAGGCGTGATTGATGCAGTCGACGGCCCGCAGGTCGGCTTGGTCATGTGCGGTCAGCGCGGCCAAGGTCTGTAGGTTGTCGCACATGATTCTGGCGGCGACATACTGAACCACGGCCTGCTGGGATAGGCCGGAAACGTGCCCCAAGTTGAGGCGGCCCTTGAGCCGTTTGAAGGCTTTCTCGATGCGCCAGCGCTTGTGGTAGAAGTCGCCAAAGGCGGCGGCCGGAAAGCGTGCGGTGCCTAACAAATTGGTCATCAACACACGCACTTTGCCGTTCGGTGCGACGTCGCGCACCAGGAGAACCTGCTGTGGCGTGCAGGCGAACTCGCAATCGGCGGCATCGCGCTGCGATGGTGCACTGAGCGTGACAATCTGCTCATCAAGACCGGAGCGCAAAAACGCCTGCACGCAGGCGAAGCCGCCGTAGCCAGCTTTTTCCACCCGCATGCAGAATGAAATGGCACGCTCATTGAGCAGGGCAACGAGCCAGCGCGACGGATAGCCCGGTATAGCAGCAGCGAGTCGTCGCTGGAGAGCCGGTCCAGATGCTGGACCAACGCCTGGCGCTCGCCGCACTCCTCAATGCCGTGGAGCGAGGTCGCCACCATCAACTCGGCGCCGGGCAGAAACAAGCCAAAGAGAATCTGGTCGGGCGGCGCAGCGTGCGCGCGGCGGGTGGCACGTACGCCGAAGCGCACCGTTGATGCGTCGGCGGCGACCAGGCGCAAGCCGTGCCAGCGCGGCACGAACCCGTGTAGCTCGGCGCGGTTGACGAGCCAATCGTTGAGCAAAGGAATGGCGGTCAAGGACAGTTTGGCGCGCGCTTGTGCGAACGCCTGCTCGGAAACCACGCGCAACAATTGGGCCTGCCCGGCCAGGTGACCAAAAAATGTGTCGAGCTCGGCCTGAATGCTCATGCGCATGCCGCTGAGCATGAGCGCGACGAGCAATGGCAAGTGCGTGTGCACAGTACGGGTGTACCGGTTGGCGTGAAGGTCGTTTTTTTCCGGCCTAGAAAGTTCAGGCTTGCCGCTACGGGCAGCAGTAGCACCGCCTGCGCCTCGGATGGCAAGTTCGACGCAAATTCGCACGATACGCAGCGATGGAACAACCGGCCTTCACGCATCAATGCTCGGCTCCCTACCACCGTCGGGCAATCGCGACGCGAACGCCAACTATTGGGTGCTATGCCAGTGTGCTCTCAACTGGATCTCCCTGCCGCGCGGACTGGGACTTCCGCGCCGGATACTTGGCTCAGGTCGGGCATGATGTCGTGGATCGTAAAGAATTTCGATTCGCTTCGCCAGGACCCAAAAACTCGATACTTGGAGGTCGTCGAAGCGCCCGCCCAACGACCTGCCCCCTCTGTCCTCCAGGCAACCTTTTTTCGGTCGCCAGGACTCGCATTAAACCTTCTGTACGGTCTTAATCAGGCTTAACCAGGTTAAAACAAGCCAATCCATGGCAAACCGCGTCGAAGTTCATTTACATCTTCTCGTGGGCATGCGATCATTCGAAATTGCCCAATTTTCGCTTTTGAGATGGAACCTCCTGTTATGTCAGAACGCTGGTTGTCGGTCGAGGAGATTGCTGAATACCTCGGAGTGAGCAAGGACACCGTCTACGCTTGGATAAGCAAGCGGAACATGCCAGCTCATCGCATCGGCAGGCTTTGGAAATTCAAATCCGACGAAGTCGACGACTGGGTACGCTCTGGTGGCGCTGCTGAGATCGAAAACCGGAGCAAAGGTTAATTTTTGTTAACTGATGGTATGGCTTCGCTATGCGGTAGGAATCAAATCAATCATGGAGATGTAATGTGAAGAAAATTGCTTGTGTCGACTTGTTCTGCGGCGCGGGGGGGCTTACCCATGGATTTGTTTTGGAAGGCTTGCCTGTAACAGCGGGCATTGATTTGGACCCTGCTTGCAGGTACCCCTACGAGTCGAATAACGAGGCGAAATTCTTGGAGCGAGATATCAGCAAAGTATCTGCCGAAGAACTGCTGACACTCTTTGGCAATGCAGATGTGAAGATTCTCGCAGGTTGCGCGCCTTGCCAACCATTCTCAACGTATGCGCACCGATATGAAATAGACGGAAAAGAAGGAAAGTGGGGACTCCTTTACGAATTTGCACGCCTTGCTGAAGGGGCGTCTCCCGATGTTATTACGATGGAAAATGTGCCATCTGTGGCGCGGCACGCGGTCTTTCACGATTTCATTGACACCCTAAAAAGGCTCGGCTACCACGTCTGGTTCGATATCGTCGATAGTTCAAAATACGGAGTTCCTCAGATTCGACGCCGAATGGTCCTGTTAGCCTCAAAGCACGGTAGCATCACGATGGTACCGGCAACTCATGTGAAGCCGAAAACAGTTCGTCAAGCCATCGGTCGCTTGCGAAGTCTGCATGCAGGGGAGTCTGCAACAAGGGATAAGCTCCATGCAACAGCATCGTTGTCGGAAAAAAATCTGCAACGTATTCGAGCCTCGCGACCAGGAGGAACTTGGCGGGATTGGCCCGGACATCTTGTTGCAGAGTGCCACCGGGCTGAGAGCGGACGAACATATCCAGGCGTGTACGGCCGCATGGAATGGAACAAGCCAGCTCCCACAATGACTACGCAATGCTACGGATTCGGAAATGGGCGCTTTGGACATCCAAAACAAGATAGGGCGATCTCATTGCGGGAGGCCGCAATCTTGCAGAGCTTCCCCCGTGACTATGTTTTTGTGCCGGCCGGTGGCGAAGTCAGCTTCACAGCACTTGGACGCCTAATTGGTAACGCAGTACCCGTGGATTTGGGGAGGGCGATCGCAAGAAGTATTAGTGCCCACATCGCACCGCTTTTGAATTAGTCGGGCATAAATTTGATCCGAGTGCCGCGCACCGGTTTAGCAGATGCCAATCACGCGACGCGAACAAGGATTTCTGGTGGTCACAAGAAGCACGTTGTGAATCTACCAGTCTAGACATAGCCTATTTGATCAGACAGAACAAGAAATACTTGCGTGGAAATTACAGTGGATCAAATAAGTCAAGGTTATCGCGCGCCTCCGGAATTGGGACAACTTGTCGAGGTGCGTCGCCGGCAGTGGGTAGTTGCGGATGTCGCTTCCTCTAATTGGGCGGCGAACTCTACTGAGCAGAACTTAGTGACCCTTTCGTCGATTGACGAAGACGGACTAGGCGAACAACTTGAGGTAATTTGGGAGATTGAGCCAGGTGCCCAAGTAATCGAACGGTCCGGTCTGCCGTCGATTACGGGCCAAGATGAGTCCGCCACCCTTGAGGCGTTCCTTGATGCGGTCAGGTGGGGTGCCGCAACGAACGCAGATCGTGGGTTCCTACAGGCCCCCTTCCGCAGCGGGGTTAGCATTGAGGATTTCCAACTGGACCCTCTTGTCCGCGCCATTGATATGGCCCGCGTCAATTTACTCATCGCCGACGATGTTGGATTGGGCAAAACCATTGAAGCCGGTCTCGTCATCCAGGAGATGTTGCTGCGGCACCGCGCCCGTTCCGTCCTGATCATCTGCCCCGCATCGCTGCAAGAAAAGTGGCGGGTGGAGATGCTGGAAAAGTTCGGCCTTGAGTTCAAGGTAGTTGACACCGGATATATCAAACAGTTGCGCCGAGATCGCGGCATCCATGCCAATCCCTGGACTTCGCATCCACGCCTTATTGCGTCTATGGACTGGGTCAAAAGCGGCGAAGGCTTGCGCGCTATGCGTGACGTATTGCCTACGCACACCAGCTATCCGCGCAAATTCGACATGTTGGTCGTCGATGAAGCACACAACGTCGCCCCCGCAGCCGGCGCGAACTACGCGCTTGAGAGTCAGCGCACACGCTTTATTCGCTACATCAGTCCGCACTTCCAGCATCGTCTGTTTCTTACGGCCACTCCGCATAACGGCTACACCGAATCCTTCACTTCGTTGCTGGAGTTGCTCGACGACCAACGTTTCGCTCGAAATATCTTGCCGGATGAAAGGCAGTTGAGTCAGGTAATGATCCGCCGACTGAAAAGCGACCTCGTCGATTCAGAAGGCAAGCCGCTCTATGCACAGCGCAAGCTGCGAGCGCTGCTGGCCTCATACTCCGCACAGGACCGCGCCATCCACCAAAAGCTGAATGACTACTGCGCGAGCCGGGAGCAGGATGCAGCGAAGGTCGGCAATTTGTTGGGCACGTCGTTCGTTAATCAGTTGCTCAAAAAACGACTCTTTTCTTCTCCTGCCGCTTTCGCATCCACCCTTGAGAAGCACATCGCCAGCCTCGTCAATGGAAGCCAACGCAAAGACAAGGATGCGATGGCCGATCGCATTTTGCGCAAAGCCATCCTGCGGGTCGAGGAAGACTACGCCAACGACCAGGAAGTCGAAAATGCGCAAGCAGAGGCCGTTGAAGAAGCCTCGCGTCGCGCGCAACCGCTCACAGCAGACCAGCAACAAATGTTAAATGAGCTGCGGTCGTGGGCGCAATCGGCTAAGAACCAGGTCGACGCCAAAGCCAAAGCCGTCCTCGACTGGCTCACGACTAATCTAAAAACCGACCGTCAGTGGAATGATCGCCGAGTGATCTTGTTCACCGAATACCGCACCACCCACCAATGGATGCACGAAATTCTCGCTAGCCACGATTTTGGCGGCGACAGATTGGCCATCCTTCATGGCGGTATGCCGCAAGATGAGCGAGAGAAAATTAAAGCCGCTTTCCAGACCTCGCCGAAGGATTCACCAGTCCGGATTTTGCTGGCCACCGATGCCGCATCTGAAGGTATCGACTTGCAGAACCACTGCAACTGCCTCATCCATCTTGAGATTCCGTACAATCCCAATGTTATGGAGCAGCGCAATGGCCGTATCGACCGGCACGGCCAGCGTCACAAGGAAGTATTGATTTGGCACCCCGTTGATGGCGGCGAACAGGGCAAAGCGACGATCGGTGGCCACGGCGACGACATTATCCGGGCACTTCGCAAGCTCGAATCTATGCGGTCTGACATGGGCAGCGTTAACCCGGTCATCGCACCACAAATTTCGGGGCTGATAGAAGGCTCGCTCAAGGAGCTCGACACCAGACTCGCTGAAGCCAAAATCGCCAAAGCCAGACGCTTTGTGCGAGCCGAGCGAGAACTGAAAGACCGCGTCGCTAAGCTCCACGAGCGGCTGCTGACCACACAACAGGATTTCCATCTCACGCCAGAGCACATCCTCATGGCGGTCAAGACAGGTCTTCTGTTGGCAGGTCGCCCACCGCTGGAACCCTTTGCCCTGGCTGATGCCCGGACTGGCGCCGTATTCAAGATGCCCGCGCTGTCGGGCTCGTGGGCACGATGCCTTGAGGGGCTGCGCCATCCTCACACGCTGCAAATTCGTCCGATCACTTTCGACCATGCGGTTGCAACCGGGCGTGACGACGTAGTGTTAGTTCACCTGAACCACCGACTCGTACAGATGTGTCTGCGCTTGCTGCGCGCTGAGGTGTGGGCCCAAGACGACGTGAAGAAGTTGCATCGCGTCACCGTGCGTTCGGTACCGGACGCCCTGATCGCCGACCCTGCCGTCGTCGTCGTCTCACGACTGGTCATCACAGGCGGCAACCATCATCGCCTACATGAAGAGCTTACAGTGGCAGGGGGCTATCTGGGGGATAAGTCTTTCCGTCGCGAGGAAGGCGTCACAAAAGTCCAGCAATGGCTGGATATCGCTAAGCCACTTACGGCTCCAGACTCACTCTTCGATGCTATCCGTGTACGTTTCGATCGCACCCAAGGCGTCATCCTACAGTCAGTGGATGCGCGTTCAAAAGATCGGCTCAAATTCCTGACCCACACCTTGCAGTCCCGCGAGCAGCAGGAAGTGGCCGACATTGGCGCCGTCCTTGATGAGCTTGAAAAAGCCATCCACGCCGAACTAAAAAAAGATCAGCAACCTGCCCAGCTTTCCTTGTTCTCCGAAGACGAACGAACACAGCTCAGACGCGACACCGCCGCACTGGAGGCCCGACTTGCCCGCATTCCGGCCGAGCGCCAGCAGGAGGCTAAAGCCATCGAAAGCCGCTACGCCAAACTCAACGACCGCACCTTCCCGGTCGCCGTCATCTTTCTAGTGCCCGCATCTGCCGTGCAGGGAGGTGGTGCATGAGTGCTCCCAGCATGCATGATGATTGGCTGTCGCTGATCGAGATCTCCGGCCCCTTCCTCGCTGTTCCCGTTCTGAAGGAAGCCTTTCCGCAAGGGCTAGAAGAACTTGATGCCACGAAGCGCAAACGTCTGCGTCAAGCCTACGAGGAATGGCGCGAAGCGCTGGAGCTGGAAGACCCGGAGTTCGTCGAGTTGCACGTTGCATGGATCGAGGAAGTGCTTTCGCGTGGCCTTGAGCTTGATGAAGACGGAAAAGGCGCCCTTCTCAAGCGCGCCGACTGGTGCGCCGCCAACCTCCAAGCCAGTTTGGCAGAACCTGGCGTGACACTGTCGCCCGATTATGCGGTGATTGACGAGCAACGTGCCAACACGCCACTGCTGCTGATCCAGAGCTATGCGCAGGAGGTCGACCTCAATGCAACCGTGAAGCAAGATGGCTGGGCTGCCACCCCTGCCGATCGAATGGTGCAGTTGTGCCGCTCGCTCGGTTGTCGACTTGGTTTGGTGACCAACGGTGAGCGTTGGATGCTTGTAGATGCCCCAGTGGGTGCCGTTAGCACCTTTGCCAGTTGGTATGCCCGGGTCTGGAGCCAAGAGCCCATCACCCTGCAGGCTTTCGTTCACCTGCTCGGCATTCGCCGTTTCTTTGTCGATGAATCCGAACAATTGCCTGTGCTGTTCGATCGCTCCCTGAAGTTTCAGGACGAAGTCACCGACGCCCTTGGCGAGCAAGTCCGCCGCGCCGTCGAAGTATTAGTTCAGACGCTCGACAAAGCCGACCAAGACCGCAATCGAGAGCTCCTGCACGACGTCAAAGAACCCGAACTGTATGAGGCCGCGCTGACAGTGATGATGCGCCTGGTGTTCCTGCTCTCGGCTGAGGAGCGTGGTCTACTCCTGATGGGCGACGAATGCTACGAGGCCAACTACGCGCTCTCCACCCTGCGCATGCAGTTGCGCAAAGAGTGCGAGGAAATTCTGGAGCGCCGCTGGGATGCCTGGTCGCGCCTGCTGGCGACCTTCCGCGCGGTGTTCGGTGGCATTGAGCACGAAAACCTTCGCCTGCCTGCATTGGGCGGCTCGCTGTTCGATCCCGACCGCTTTCCGTTCCTCGAAGGTCGGGTGAAGGGCTCCAACTGGCGCACCGGCGCAGCCAATCCACTACCCATCGACAACCGCACTGTGCTGTTGTTGCTGGAAGCCATCCAGCAATTTCAGGGCCGCACACTTTCTTACCGTGCGCTGGATGTCGAACAGATCGGCTACGTGTACGAAGGACTGCTCGAACGCACTGTCAAGCGCATCGATGAGGTCACGCTGGAACTAGATTCCGCCAAAAACGCCAATGCACCATGGGTTAAGTTGGCCGAACTGGATTCGGCACGCTTGGATGGTGCCGTGCGATTGGCCGAGTTGCTGCAAGAGCGCTCTGGCAGTTCTGACAGCCGGGTGCGCAATGATCTAGCGAAAGCCGTCGATGACAACTTGGCCGACCGCTTGCTGACGGCTTGCCAAGGCGACACAAAGCTCCGCGATCGCGTCAAACCCTATGCCCATTTGCTGCGCACCGATCCATGGGGCTATCCGCTTGTTTATCCAGCAGGTGCCTTCATCGTCACCACCGGTTCCGACCGGCGCGAAACCGGCACCCACTACACTCCTAAATCGCTGACAGAGGCCATCGTAAGCGAGACGTTGACACCCGTCGCATACGTAGGCCCTGCAGTAGGAGCGGCCCGCGAGAATTGGAAGCTTAAATCTCCGGCAGAGCTTTTGGCTCTCAAGATCTGCGACCCCGCCATGGGCTCGGGTGCCTTCCTGGTACAAGCCTGCCGTTGGTTCGCCGACCGACTAGTTGAAGCTTGGGCTGTGGTTGAAACTTCAGGTGAAGTGGTGAGCGTCGATGGCGACGTACGTTGTGCTTCCGATGTCAAAGAACCACTGCCACGCGACACCGAAATACGCATCGTAATCGCCCGCCGCCTAATCGCCGAGCGCTGCCTCTATGGCGTCGATGTGAATCCACTAGCCGTTGAACTGGCCAAGCTTTCCATTTGGTTGGTGACAATGGCTAAGGGACGTCCCTTCGGCTTTCTCGATCACAACCTGCGCCACGGCGATAGCCTGCTCGGAATCCACAGGCTGGAACAACTCACGGAATTGTCGATGAATCCGACAGGCAAAGGCCAACAACGCCTATTTGGACAGAACATTGAGATCGCCGTGCGCGAGGCCATTGAATTGCGCTCACGCCTGCGTGAGATACCCATCCGCGACATCCACGACGTCGAAACGATGGCCCATTTGGACGCCGACGCGCGCAGCAGGGTCAAAGTGCCGGAATATATAGCCGATGCGCTTATTGGGGCAGTGTTCACATCACGCGGCAACGGCGCGCCGTTGAATAGCATCCTAGAATCGCTGACTGTACAGGTAGGGCAGGCAATCAACGGCGACCACAACGAACTTAGCCTTATGTGCCAGAGGTCGCTTGTCGCTCTCTCGACCGACGTGCCTGTTGACAAGCCTGCACATCGACCTTTCCACTGGCCGTTGGAATTTCCAGAGGTATTTGCGAACGAGCGCGGTGGCTTTGACGCGATAGTGGGAAACCCGCCATTCCTCGGCGGCAAGCGCATCACAGGTGCAACGGGCGATGCATACCGCAACTGGCTAGTGAACAATCTCGCTGATGGGCGCCGCGGATCGGCGGATCTGGTCGCATACTTCTTTCTGCGGGCTTGGAGCATACTTCGAGAAGGCGGCGGGTTTGGGCTGCTTGCGGTCAACACGATCGCAGAAGGTGATACGCGACAAGTAGGGCTTGAAGCAATGGTCGGTTCGGGCGCTGTTATCCATGCTGCCTATCCGAACGAACCTTGGCCAGGAAAAGCGGCGGTCATCACCAGTCGAGTTCATGTCCATAAAGGTGTTTGGCAGGGCGAACGCTCGCTGCTTGGGCGACCGGTTTCCTACATTTCGGCCTTTCTGTCCGATCGTGAGGAGTGGAGTCCGATGCGATTGAAAGCAAACGAAGGTAAAGCGTTCATTGGCTCCTACGTACTTGGAATGGGCTTCGTGCTAACGTCAGACGAGGCGCAGCGGATGCTCGACGCGGACCCGAAGAATGCCGAGGTGATCTTCCCTTATATAAACGGCGATGACCTCAATTCCGACTGCGAGCAGCGACCGAGCCGCTGGGCAATCAACTTTTGGGATTGGCCAGAGGAGCGCGCACGAAAATACGAGATGCCGTGGCAGTGGATTGAAGATCGAGTGAAGCCGGAACGGCAACGCCGCAACGAACGTGGTGATTTTGTGCTCCGAAAACCGCTCCCTGAACGTTGGTGGCACTATGCTGACAAGCGCCCTGCCCTATATCATGCCATTGGTCATGGTAGCTATTTCGAGCGCCATCCGGAAGGCTGGTCGGCCAACTCGAGTGAAGCCCCAAGAGTGTTAGTGATCACACGCGTCAGCAAGACGCTGGCGTTCTCGTTTGTCGACCGTAATATTATATTCTCGGATGCCACCGTCGTATTCTCGCTTAGCCGGGCAAGAGATTTTGCGGTGTTGCAATCAAGTGTCCATGCCGGCTTCGCCTGGCAGCACGCCTCGCGTCTGAAGAGCGACCTTCGGTATACCCCGACCGATGCACTCGATCCGTTTGCTTTCCCTCCTGGATTCTATGACGCACCCGTGGGGGCGCTTGATGACTTGGGTGATCGACTCCACCAGGGTCGCATAGATTTAATGCGAGTCGATCGTATCGGTCTAACCAAACTCTACAACCGCTTCCATATCGAGACTGAGGACGATCCTCGCATTGAGAAGTTGCGCGCGGTGCAGCGTGCATTGGACGATGCTGTCGCGCGCGCCTACGGCTGGGATGACCTTGATCTCCAACACGGCTTCCACGAAGTGCCATATCTGCCGGAGAACGACCGCGTCCGCTTCACCATTTCGGAGAGAGCACGCGTCGAAGTGCTGCGGCGACTGTCGGAGTTGAACCGCATTCGGCACGAGGAAGAAGTCGCCCAAGGTTTGCATATGAACAAGATCAATGGTGCGGCTGTCCGCAAATCTCGCGTCCAGCGCACCGAAGATAGGCCTGCATGGCAATCATCGTTTGGCTTCGATACTCCTCAAGCAAATGAAGAGACCTACTATAAGGCCGCCGAATCCCACGCAGAGTATAACGCGGGACCGACCCCCGTCATCGTTGAATACCTGAGAACCCATCTCGGCTGGCACTCGAAATCGGACATTATCGCCGCCACTGGCGTCACTGACGGCCAATGGAACACCGCGATCTCGGAGCTAATCTTGACCGACAGGGTTAAGCGTCAAGGCGAAAGGCGCGGTGCACGCTATCATTTCCAGCCCAGCCAGAGGGACGAACAGCCGAAGGGAACACCATGATTCGGCCCTAAGCGTCATTGCCGTGCGAGACGGTTTGCTTGCCTAAAACGAAGTCGCCACACCAACAGAAAGCCAGCCCATGACCAAACCGAGTACAGACCAGGCTCAGGCCAGCCCGACAAAACAATTCTTCGTGTCGATGCTCACGCGGGACATCAGCCTCGCAGATGCGATACTCGACTTGCTTGACAACTGCCTCGACGGAGCGATGCGTCTGGCGAACGGTGGGGCAGTCGACTACACCAAGCATTTCGTGAATATCGAAATCAACGGTGACCACTTCTCTATCGTCGACAACTGCGGGGGAATTCCACGCAATGTCGCTAAGAACTACGCATTCAAGATGGGGCGGGAGCCAGACGACGATCGTGATTCGGACGCCGAAACCATCGGCATGTACGGAGTCGGAATGAAACGTGCAATCTTCAAGATGGGGCGTAACGCTCTCGTGCGCACCCGCTATGAGAATGATACGTTCGAAGTGCCGATTACCTCGCATTGGTTAGAGGCTAAGAACTGGGAGCCTCTGCCGATCAACGAACCGACCGAAGCAAGCGAACAATTGGAGGAGCCAGGCACGACGATCTACGTTAACGACCTATACGAAGGCGTTTCGCGTCATTTCTCCAACGTAGCCTTCGAGAACGAAGTGCGAACTGCTATTGCTGAACATTTTACGATGTTTATCCAATGGGGATTGAGGGTGGTCCTCAACGGCACACCTGTGGCGTCCGTTCGAGTCGAGGTGCTTGTTTCGACGGACGAGAATCGTCCAGCTCCATACATTTATCAGAGAACAATTGATGGCGTGTCTGTCTCGATTGCCGTCGGTCTAAACACGGGAAGGAGCCTTGGCGACGATGAGGAGGATGATGCTGGCTTTGAGAGTGACCGCTCATCTGCAACCGCAGGTTGGACGGTGCTTTGCAATGATAGGGCGGTCATCGTTGGTGACAAGAGCCGCTTGACGGGCTGGGGGGACGGCATTCCGCTCTACCATCCACAATTTGCTGTCATCACCGGCATCATCGAGTTTCGCTCCAAGCACGCGGATAAACTGCCAGTCACCACGACGAAGCGGGCGCTCGACACGTCGTCGAACGTCTGGCTAGAGTCCCTCGTGAAAATGAAGGAAGGTATGCGCATCTGGATTACATACACGAATCATTGGAAAAACCATCCGCGCACCGATCAGTCGAGTCATTGGGATACCGCTACGCCGATGCCATTAAGCAAAGCCATTGAGGCGGTTTCCGCACGAAGCGCAACTAGGAAACTAGCGGACACCATTGAGTTTAATCCGCAGAAGGCGAAAGTGCTACCTGCTCCGGAGGACAAGAAGCCCTCGTCCAGAAAGATTGGATTCTCTCGCCCTGCCGAGGAGGTCCGGCTCGTTTCAAAGATGCTGTTCGACGATCCTGATGAGAAACCGGGCATCGTCGGTGATAAGTGCTTTGAAATGCAGCTCACTAAGGCTAAGAAGCAGGAGGCTGAATAATGGGTGCAGGCTCGTCTTTGCCGTATCGACTACGACCCAACAAGGCAGTAGATCGAGAGTTGTTTCTGTCATTGTTAATGCGGTTGGCTCCCAAGCTCGCACTCAACAGATATCACTATGTTGGGTTAGGGGGGCCATTCCTTGAAGACTTCCGCCTAATCCATGGTCGGCTCGGAATTGCAAAGATGACTTGCATTGAGACCGAGGAGCAGGTGCATAAGCGTCAGCTCTTCAATCGCCCCGTCGCTTCGATTGAGTGCGTCCACAGGAGTCTCGAGGATTATCTCGACGAAACCGATCTCGATTCTCCAGCAATTATCTGGTTCGATTATACCGAGCCAAAGGGCGTCACTGCGCAAATCGAGCGGTTTGCGCGAACGATTGGCACAGTTCCGATCGGGAGCATTCTGCGCATCACGCTTAATGCCAATCCTGAGTCCCTGGGAAAGCCTGACCCGAAGGAAATCTCCGTCGAGGCGGAGGGTGAAGTCTCGACGGATCGAGCACAGAAGCCGACGACTCAGGAATGGCGTCTTGCACGCTTTAAAGAACGTCTCGGCTCGCTCTATCCGAGTGGTTTGTCCGCTGATGGCATGACACAAAAGAACTATGGCAAGAGCGTACTGCGCGCCCTCAAGTTGGCGGTCGAAAAGGAGGTACTCAGTTTTCGGGATCGCCGTATCGTTTGGGCCTTGGCCACACACTATGCCGACGGTCAAGCTATGGTGACCGCCGCACTCGTCGTTTGCCAGAACGAAGACGATACTGTCGAGGAATTGGTAACTGGCTGGGAGTTCTATACGACGACAGACGCTCCCCATCGATTAGACCTGCCTGCGCTTTCGACGTTGGAAAGGCTTACTATGGAATCGAACGCAGATGCGCGGGTCAAGATGGGCTTCGAGTTGCCGAAATCAGCAATGGGTGAAAATCCGTTGGAAGTGTTCCAGAAATTCTATCGCATCTACCCGCATTTCTCGCGGGTCGAGCTTTAACGCATACGTATCAAGGTACCAAGCACATGACGAAATCTCCCAACGCATGGATCGCAATCAATCAAGGTCTCGGCACTGATCACCGCTTCGGCTCCTATACCTTAGCCTTAGAGGGCGATCGTTCCAATTATCAGGCTATCACCGAGGATGATTGGGTATTGATCCTGAGCACTGCTGGCTATATCACACGAGTCGGTCGAGTGCTACGGATTCGTTCAAATCTGGAAACCACTACGATTTATTTCGATCGTATGTTGCTGGCTGATCAGGCAGTTTCGATTAATCTTACATCGCTCGCCCCGCCCTCCTCTGGCGGCGTCGGTCGTATCCAATGGACGGATTTTCTTGAGTCACTTCCAAAGGTGCTGCATAAGACTATCGCCGAAGTGCCAACGATCGAGGATCAGACTTATATCCGCGAACTGCTTCAATTTTCCGTGATGGACGACCTGCTCGGCCCGGCTGGCGGCGCTAATGAGCGCATTGTAGACATGGGTGTTCGCGACCGCTACTTGGTTGGAAAGCTGGCCCCCCGTGAGGCGGCACAGGGTGGCATTGAGGGGCTAGATGGCCCATTGGCCAATGAGGACGCCGAAGAGCCAACCGAGGTGAAGGCGCCCGGTCGACATGAACCCGGTGCGGAGTTTGGAACGGCTACCGGCCGCGTTGAGCCAGAGTCAGATTCGGCTGACGAGATTGACGCTGCCAGCAATCAGTCGCTGGTGCCCAGCAGCCTCGGCATGACCTTTTGCGTAGACGGCGAAGTAGACGAGATCGAAATCGAAGCGCGGTGGGGCCGGTATGAACGAGTACCCAACGATGAGCATGAGATGCTCAAGTCAAACGGTCAAAAAGCCAAGGTATGGCAGCGCATACCCTCGGGCGGCAAGATCGCTCTACGTCTTACCAAGGGTGTCATTCCACATCAGGCACCTGACCCTGAATACCCGGATGTCCGAGTGCAGGGCTCTATACGGGCCAAGAATGCGAATGGCGATCGGCTAGTCACCCTGTTCTTGGTGAATGCGCAAGAAGAGCCAGACACTAACCGCGACATGGCGTGGGTTTTCCAGCCCGAGTTAATCGTTCGTTCGGAGAAGAATGCCGCCAAGCGCACCATTTTTCGGCGCCGACCGGTGCTGGATTCAGACGGCCTTGACCCCGAGCGTGAAGCTCTGGAGATGATCTATCGTAACCGCGTCGAATTCGCCGTGGGCCATGGTGTTGCCATCCATGCAGAGATAGCGGACGACGTGACGCTGGCCACGGAGGTGCGGACCACCGTGATGCCTCAATACGAAGTGCAAGTTACGGAAACGCCAGGACTTGATCCGTCCGATCGCCCGGCGATGCGCGAGATGGTCAGCAGTGGTCTGCTCGATATGCAGCGACTGGCAACTTTAGCAATCGACCCGCTGGTCCATGCATTGAGCATGCTGACCAAGGACTACGCAGCCTGGATCAATTCCCAGCGCGCTCGTATCGGGGCAGAAGTCACAGGGTACGACACGCAGTCGCAACAAGCGATGGATCGGTGTCAAGAGATCCAAGCACGCCTGCAGCAGGGTATTAATACGCTGAAGAACGATGAGAAAGCGCTGGCTGCCTTCCGGTTTGCCAATCAAGCAATGGCGACACAACGTGTGCGTAGCCAATACGCATTGGCCATGCGTCGCGGGGAGGATGTCACCATCAGCAAGTTCGATGTGTTGAAAAACCGCAGTTGGCGGCCATTTCAGTTAGCGTTTCTCCTGCTTTCGATCGCTTCGCTGGCAGATCCGAGTCACCCGGATCGTGTTGAACCTGTCGAAGCATACGCCGATCTTCTGTGGTTCCCTACCGGCGGCGGTAAGACAGAGGCATATTTGGGGGTGGCCGCTTTCACCATGGCCATCCGGCGAATGCAGGGAAATCTCGGCGGATACGACAGTTCACGTGGGTTGGCCGTAGTAATGCGTTACACGCTTCGCTTGCTGACGCTACAACAGTTCCAACGTGCCACTGCATTAATCTGCGCAATGGAAGTTCTGCGACGTGAAGCGCTCGACAAGGGCGAGAAACCGCTGGGCACGGAACCTTTCACCATTGGACTCTGGGTTGGCAATAAGGTGACACCCGGCACGACCGAGGACAGCCACCGCGCCATTGAAGATACTCGGAATCCCGGCAAATACAACGCTGGAGCGGCATCGCCCGCCCAACTTACCAGTTGCCCATGGTGCGGCTCTGAAGTCGCTCCCGGTCGGGATGTTGAGGTCGATAGAGGGGCTGGCCGCACCTTCGTTTATTGCGGTGATAAGAAAGGCCGCTGCGATTTTTCCAAGGGCAAGTCCAGCAAGCAGCCGCATCCGGGACTTCCGGTATTAGTTGTTGATGAAGAAATCTATCACCGCCCTCCAACCATGATGATCGCCACAGTCGACAAGTTCGCCATGATGGCATGGCGAGGCCAGGTGCGCACCCTGTTTGGACGTGCGAGACAGGAATGCGAGCGCCATGGTCTGCTTTGGCAAGGTTCTGATTGCAATGGAAACCACCAAGCGAGTAAAGGTCAAACTTCGACAAAAGTAAAAACCATCAGTCCGATTCGCCCGCCAGATCTAATCATTCAAGATGAGTTTCACTTGATCAGTGGACCGTTGGGCACTATGGTTGGTTTGTACGAAGCTGCCGTTGATGAGCTGTGCGGTTGGAGATTAGGCGACAAGACTGTCAAGCCAAAAATCATTGCCTCAACTGCGACAGTACGAAAGGCAAAGGAGCAAGTCAACAATGTCTTCATGCGCCGGGTCTCGGTGTTTCCACCGCACGGCCTAGACATTGAGGACAACTTTTTCTCCGTCCAGCGGCCAATAAAGGAAAAGTCGGGCCGACGTTACATAGGTGTGTGCTCACCGGGCAGCTCACGGCCTGCGATGCTGATCCGCGTCTACACTGCGTTCTTAACTGCGGCACAGGAATTGTTCGACCACTTTGGGGAACCTGCTGACCCGTACATGACCATGGTCGGCTATTTCAACTCCCTGCGTGAATTGGGCGGGATGAAGCGATTGGCAGAGGATGACGTGCAAACTCGTTCTTACCGCGTGCAGATGAGTATGGTCGAGCGGCCGGCGCTCGCTCAGCGTAGTATCAACAATATTCGAGAACTGACATCAAGGGTATCTAGCCAAGATATTCCTAAGTACTTGGACAATCTTGAGGTCAAGTTTAAGTCTGAATTCGATGTCGCAAAAGGCAAGTATGTAACCCGCTGGCAAGAAGGCGACACGCGTGCCATTGATGTCGTGCTTGCGACGAACATGTTGTCTGTAGGTGTCGACGTGAATCGGCTCGGTCTGATGGCAGTGAACGGACAGCCCAAAGGCACTGCTGAGTACATTCAGGCTACCAGTCGTGTCGGACGATCGTTCCCTGGCTTGGTCTGCACAGTGCTGACTTGGGCTAGGCCCAGAGATTTATCCCATTACGAAACCTTCGAGCACTACCACGCCACGTTCTACAAGCATGTCGAAGCGCAATCGGTAACGCCATTCTCACCTAGGGCGATGGACCGGGGTTTGACTGGAGCATTGCTGAGCCTCATGCGTCTTGATAACGACATGTTCAGTCCAAACGAAGGTGCTGGGCAGTTGAACATGTCGAATCAAATTGAAATGATCGACGCGATTAAGGTACTGGCGACTCGCGCCGGCAATGTTGCCGAGGACAATTCCCGCAAACAGTTAGCTGAGGCTGAACTGAAAGAGCGTTCCGACGAGTGGGCGAAAGAAGTAAGCAAAGGTGGCCGTATCCTGGCCTATGAAAAACGTGGCCCTCAAAAAGACATGACTGTTGCGTTGATCAAGTCTCCTGGCTTGCAGGCTTGGGATAACTGGACTGTGCCAATGTCAATGCGAGAAGTTGAGCCCGGTGTGCGTCTGATTATGAATACAAGTCATATCGTTGACGAACACGATTGGAAGCCGCGCCCTACAACGACGGACGAGGATTGAGCATGATAATCAACAACAAGACTCCAGTGGGAGAGGTTCGCCCCAGCCAATTGCTGTGGACCTATGGACCCGGCGCATTGATTGACCTGCCTAGCCTGTCTGTGGTGACGCTCGGCATCGACAGATGGGAAAAAGACCGCTGCCAACCGATTCAAGAGGCCCGACTGCTAGCTGCCGTTCGGAAGGTTTTAGGCTCGCAGGTCGAGAGTTTGCGGATGCCTCCATTCCAGAAGAGTGAACTGGCCGACGTCTGGTCTGCCGAGGCAAACATTGGCGTACCAGTGCGACCGTTTCCGCGCTGGATGCGGTGCGTGAAGTGCGGACTGCTGTCGCCCTTTGATGCCGCGCTGTTCGACATAAAGGAGAACCGCTTCAGGCCGGAAAGAACTCGCTTTGTTCATAAGGGTTGCCGTGGCTCCAAAGGCGACCAGCCAGCCAAAGATGCGGACGCCGTGCCCGCACGTTTTCTGCTGGCGTGCCGCGACGGCCATCTTGACGATTTCCCATGGCACTACTTCGTCCACGGCGGTAGTAGCTCGTGCAAAGGAACGCTACGTTTCTTCGAGAGTGGCGCGTCCCTTCAAACGGAAAATTTGTGGGTGAAATGTGATGCGTGCGGTGCCTCAAGAAGCATGGCGCATGCATTCGGCAAAGCAGGAAAAGAGAATCTGCCTGCTTGCCGTGGACGCCATCCACATCTTGATCATTTCGATAACGAATGCGGCGAAGAGGCTCGGGCAGTCCTTTTGGGGGCTACAAATAGCTGGTTTCCGATCACGCTGTCCGCACTTGCCATCCCACAAGCAAAAAATCCGCTCAGCCAATTGATTCAAGACGGCTGGGAGTTTTTCGAGGAGCTAGAGTCGGAAGCCGAAGTATCGTTGACGGTAAAGACTTTAAAGAAAACGGGCGCGCTACCTGGAATCGACAAGTTCCAGCCCTCGGCGGTTTGGAACGCCATTGAGGCGCGGCTCTCAGGTGCAGGACAAGCGGTGGTGGGTGAAGCCGATATTAAGGGGCCAGAGTGGGATGTTCTGACAGAACCAAACCCGCCCACCGACTATCCGCATTTTATGAGCAGAAAAATCGGAACGCCACCAGGATTCAGCGATCGTATAAGTCGAGTGCTGCTCCTTGAACGCCTGCGGGAAGTGAACGCGTTGTTGGGATTTACTCGCGTGGAAGCTCCAGAAGAATCGGGTGATACTGGTGCACGGCCACAAATGGCCGCCCTATCGCGCAACAAACCTGATTGGATCCCGGCAAACCAGGTCCACGGCGAAGGCATTTTCATTCAATTCGACGAGACTGCTCTCATGAATTGGGAATTATTGGATGACGTCAAAAAAATTGATTTAATGCTCCGTGGCGGACATCGGGGATGGCGTAACTCCCGTCGTCTTGATCCAAATACCGGCTATCCTGGCATTCGCTATGCGATGTTGCATACGCTTTCACATCTCCTTATCCGCGAGCTAGCACTTGAATGTGGCTACAACGCAGCCAGCATTCGAGAACGAATTTACGCGGACACCACCAACAAACAGCAACAGGCTGGTATTCTCATCTATACCGCTGCTGCTGATTCAGATGGAACTCTTGGAGGGCTAGTCGACCTCGGCAAGCCAGAAAATCTCGGCAGGTTACTGGCACAGGCGTTGAGTCGTTCGAAGATTTGCTCATCTGACCCTCTTTGTTCAGAGCACGACCCACAAAAAGACCGCTCATTGCATGTGGCTGCATGCCACGCTTGCTCCTTCGTCGCTGAAACTTCGTGCGAGCACGGTAACCGTTACCTTGATCGATCGCTGCTAGTGCCAACATTTGAATGCGTGAACGCTGCATTCTTCAGGGGCTTTTGAGATGGAGGAGTTGCTACACGCAATCACGTCAGTGGTACGCCTGCTTTCTCCAGAAAAGGTACGAGCAATCGCAGCGCGAGTCCATCAAACCGATCTGATTAATGGCACCCATACGTTTAATAGCATTGTTGGCACTCCCCATGCCTTTAGCGTTGTCGAGAAGCTGGTCGAGGCGTGGAAAGGCACCGCAGTGACTTCGGCTGAATTGGCCGCCATGCTTGGAGCAGCCAGCCATTTGTACACAACGGTGGCGAACGAACAATCTACGGAGCTTGTCTGGACAGGACCTACGACTCCTCTTATCTCTGCGCGCCGAACAGAACAAGCGCTACTTCAGGTTATCAATACAGCGGATTCGAGACTCCTAATAACAAGCTTTGTGGCTTACGACTTTTCTGCAATTGTTCAGGCATTGAATGCAGCGACTAATCGAGGTGTCGTCGTCTCAATGCTTCTTGAGTCTTCGCAGGATCATGGTGGCAGCATCAATATCGATGTAATAGGCAAGATGAGAGCTCTGGTACCTGCGGCTCGGCTTTACGCTTGGATTGATAAAGTTGGCGACTTCTCCGGGGGACGCGTACATGCAAAGTTAGCAGTCGCGGACGGCGCAATCTGTTTCATCACAAGCGCAAATTTAACCGGTCACGCAATGGAAAAAAACATGGAAGCAGGTGTGCTAATTTCTGGCGGGCATATACCTACGCTGCTTGACGCGCATCTCCGTGCACTTGTTGACCTGCGAGTTATCGTCGCTGTATGAGCAAGGTTGGAATTCGCCCATAGCGATTTTCGGTTCCTATCCGATCCTTTCACTTGATTAGCCGTAAGCGTCAGATCAACGATCAACAATAACTAATCTGAATGGCTTCTGCTGGAAATTAGTGCCCAACGAATTTGGCGAGGAACATTTGGGAAGGGCACAGAAATTTGGCAGGCTGCCGAATGCAGTCAAATACAATTTCCTGCAACTAGCAACCGGGCGATCACTATATGAAGCGAAATCCTGTTTTAACCAAATTCTTTGCTGCGCTAACATCTCAAGAAGCGAAGATCGCTGAACTCTTCAAGCACGATAATATTGGCCAGCTGCTGAAAGCAGCGATTTCGGAGATGGACTGGTATAGGTACAACTTTCTACGTATTGACGAAATGTCGCGGGAACAAGAAGAGCATTCTTACATTTTGCAAATCGGAATCACGCGCCTTGTGCAACTGGCACTTAAAATGCGACCTTCGTTCGATTTTCCGGTAATAACCTTCGTGCGTCATCCATCGGTTTCCCTGCCCACTTTGCAAATTCTCGGGGCACTAGGAATGATTGAGCACGGTCGTCGTGTAGCTCAGTCGGTCCTTGCCGGGATCGGCCAAATAGAACAGATCGGTGATAACGAATTTCGTATTATGTTGCCAGAAAAAGTACTCGATGATGAGCACTACGAACGCGCTGTTGTAGCCCACTACAGCAACCAGTCGCGGCAATTCTTCTCCGAGATTTTCAAGAAAAAAGTTGCAGGCAAGATCCAGGGCGAGGTGGAAGACGCATTGCACGAGCTCGTGTACCCATGGAAGGAGCATTTTATTGGATACGGCGCAACGCCAATCCTTGATGAGTATTTTTTCAGTGTTGCATATGCGGAGCTCCAGGTGCATGATGGGTTCGATTCCTTCAACGGCGAAATCGAGTTCGGTGGAATTCCTTATCAAACCTATTTATTAGCGTTGACTTTCTTGGTCGCTATTTTCATCCGCCATGAGCAGTTTGCTGAGGCACTGGTACGCAAAAATCCGACCAGTAAATTGGAAAACGTTCTGACCATTACATCGGATACTCCTGAGTTTTTGCAAAACTTGGTAGAGGCATTGAACCACTTCGGGCAACCAATCCAAGGCTACAAGAGAGTTGGATTGGGCGATGCTCAGAAGATTTTCGCGGTACTGTCCGTTAGTCGGGATAACTTGGCTTTACTGGAAAATCCCGGCAGCGCTGTGCCGCTTCTCATTCAGAGCTCGGAGCAAGGATTCATACGTTGCCTTGCAGGAGCTCAGCTAAGCCCAGTGAAGTTCCTCCTGGATTCGCTACGCCATCGCTATCCTGGTGACTATGACAGGAACCAGCAGACTCGCGAAAAATCCATGCAAATCGGGCTTGCGCGTGTGCTTGATGGCGCGATCCCGAACTTGATATGTCGTGAAAATATTAAAATCAAAGTTGATGGCAAACTGTTGACCGATTTGGACGCTGTAGTGATCGATGGAAAAGCGGGCATCGTTTTCCTTTGCCAGCTCAAGTACCAAGAACTATATGGGGCAGATCTCCATGCAAAGAGAGAACGCACGACGAGATTAAAAGAGCAGGTCGTAAGTTGGCTTGGCGCTTTGGATCATTGGGCAAAGTCTGTGGACGACGCGACGATGCGAGCAACCTTAGGTCTGCCGAAGTCGCTCGGGAATTTTTCGATACTGCGTGTCGTAATCTCTAGGCACTACGCCTATCCACTGAAGGACGTGGCATTGGGTGACGGCACGACATACGCGAATTGGGCTCAGTTCTACAATGCAGTCGAGCTGGCGAAAAAAGATGCAGGTGATAGCGCTTCATTGGGAGTGGTGTTCGATAAAATTGAAGAGATGATCAAACCAGAGCAACCTCATGAGCATGAGGTGGAAACCCGTACACGATGGACGATAGATGATCTTGTCTTCGTTACCCAACAGAAGGGAGACGGCGATGGTGATTCGCGCGGTGCGACTGCCCTTAGCGCGTTAAAGCTTGCATAAGCATCGGCGTGCAGCACGCCCCCTGAAGCACGCTAGGTGGGTTTGCGGATGAATGCCCTTGCGATCAGGCGTTTAGGCAAACCACACGTCCGGGGGCGCCGTGTCGCCACTCGGCCTGTCGTCTCGCACGTAGGTCCACAGACGAGCCGTCTTGGTTTTTTCGATACCCGGCGCCACTACCGGAATCGGCGTGTCGTCCGCGTGCAGCTTGGCCCCGGCCAGCACATGGCGCCGGATCGCATCAACCAAGGGCCGCAGCAACGCGCTGGCGGCACCGACCGAGCTGGTCAGCAGGGTGCGATTCAGATTGACACCGTCGCGTGCGTAAATGACGGCCTGCCGGCACAGCAGCAGACGATCGGCGAACTTTGCTACCAGCACGTGCGCCAGCAGACCCGGCCTGGCGATGCCGCGCTTGATGGGACGGCTCGGCGCCGGCGGCGATCAAAGCGGTGAAGCCCGAAGCCAATTATTGCCTTGCTGAACATATTAAATCGACAAATCTGCAGTTATCGTCGATACTTTATCAATCCGTTTTAACCGATACCATCAACTGTTCCTGAGCCAGCCAGAGCTGTCGATGGAGGAGAGATCAGCAGTAGAACTTAATACAAACGAGACAACTATAAAAAATGGCAGAAATCAACTCCAGCAAATTAGTACTTTTTCCGATCGATCAAAGCGAACAGGCAAAACAAGCCAAGGCCGAGCATCTATTGGCCAGAGATGTCTACGCAAAGATCGGCGATATGCTAGAACGCGGGCTCGCGCGCGCCATACCTGCAGAAGACAGTGACGATCTTGACGAGCACCGCGCGCACGAGGCAATCCTGCTACAAGGGGCGCGCGGAACTGGCAAGAGCGCTATTTTGGTCAATCTCGAACTCTATCTGCAGCAATGGCGTGCAGACATGGTTCATAAACTTCTTATACTCAAGCCGATCGATCCAACCTTGCTGGAAGACGGGGACGAATTGTTCCTCAATATATTTATCGCTGCGCTGGTGCGCGACAAGCAAATTAAATCGCGGCTGGACCGGGGAGGAAAGGAAGCTGAGGACTTCTATGATCAACTCGATCGGTTGGCAAGCGCCATTGAGGGCGCGCAAACCCAGCACGACAAGCAGGGCATGGATAAGGTCAGAGCCGTAATCGGCAGTGCGAGCATTGCAGGCCATGTGCATAAGCTATTTCAATGTAAGCGATCCATCAACCCCAGACTGTTCAGGAAGTCACGCCGCTGGTTAAATCGGGGGTATGCAAATCCTTCATATTCCACGGCAGCAGCGCCGCGACGTCATCCACGGTTTTCGCCGCTGGCAAG
>NZ_WHJH01000249.1 GCF_011682145.1 Massilia mucilaginosa | reverse complement strand
CGTCCACACTTATCGGCTGTCAATCAAGAAGAACAGCGTTTGAAAGCGCAAACCCAAGCATCCGTGCTTAGGTTTGATCTTTCAGAGATTAAAAGCTGTTTCGTTCTTTAACAATCTGGAAGAAGTATAGTTTTAATCGAGTCGCCGACAGGCGGTTCGATGGGTAGTGATTGTATGTATCAAAACAAAGCAACAACGCTGTACTTTCTTATCTCTGTAACGCTCTTTGTTCCTCAGAACAGAGGCTAACGTTATAGGGACAAGCGAATAAGTGCACATGGTGGATGCCTTGGCGATTACAGGCGACGAAGGACGTAGTAGCTTGCGATAAGCTGCGGGGAGCTAGCAAACAAGCTTTGATCC
>NZ_WHJH01000248.1 GCF_011682145.1 Massilia mucilaginosa | reverse complement strand
CGCATCCGGCTAAAAAAGGGCACTCTTGACGACCAGCAGAATCGCGCCTGGCAGCACAACCCGAGCGATGTCTACGATTCGATCATCAACAGCCGCTTCAAGGATACCCAGCTGCGCGCCGGCGTGGTCTGGTCCGATGCCGAGCTGCGGTCGATGTTCGATCTGTCGGACGACCAGGTCGTGTTGTACCGCCAGTTCCGCGCGGCGCTCGACAAGAGCCTGACGAACCTGACGATCAGCGAAATGGTCAAGCTGGGCGGCAAGGACGCCAAGGGCATGCTGGAGCAGGCCGTGGCGACGCCGGATCTGCCGGCGGCCGCCGCGCTGCTGCGCGATCATTTTATCGCACTGGCCCAGCTGAGCC
>NZ_WHJH01000247.1 GCF_011682145.1 Massilia mucilaginosa | reverse complement strand
TAAAAAACGGCACCGGGATTTCTCTCCGGTGCCGTTTTCACGTGCGGCCAAGCTAAATGATGCTTCGTCGCTGTGCTGTCTTCGGTCGTTTGAAGCCCGGTCGCGCCAGGAATCAGACGCCCGGCGAGGACGTTCGCTTGCGCGTGAGGGCGAGCATCAGCGCGCCAGCGGCCAGCAAGGCCCAGGTGCCTGGCTCCGGTACCCGCGACGGGCCGGGGTCGACATTGCCGTCGAACGCTTGCAGGTGCAGTTCGCCATGCTGGTCGAGCGACCTGACGAACACGCCGCCTTCGATGTTCTGGTTGTTGGTCAGGCGGGCCGACGGCGCCAAAATGGTGCCGCCGAACTGCGCATTGGTGGTGATG
>NZ_WHJH01000246.1 GCF_011682145.1 Massilia mucilaginosa | reverse complement strand
CGGCAAAAAGGTCCTGCTCAAGTTCAACCGGGCCCAGCGCTACGTCCATGCGCGCATCGAGGAACAGCGCAAAGAGATCGGCAAGGTCAGGGCGATCATCCTGAAAGGGCGGCAGCAGGGTGCTTCGACCTACATCGGTGCGCGCTTCTACTGCATTTCGTCCATTAACTTCGGCCGCTCGGCGTTCATCGTGGCGCACGAGCAGAAAGCGACCGATAATCTGTTCAAGATGGTCAAGCGCTATCACGGGCACAACCCGTTCGCCCCATCGACCAGTGCGACGAACTCGAAAGAGCTGGTCTTTGACAAGCTCGACGGTGGTTACAAGCTGGCGACCGCCGGCACGGCCGCCGTCGGCCGGGGCAC
>NZ_WHJH01000245.1 GCF_011682145.1 Massilia mucilaginosa | reverse complement strand
AACGCCGCTGGCGAGCCGTTCATCGCCGCCTTCGCTTGGCTTCGCGCGAACATGACGGCGAAGAGACCCGGCAACGATGCGCCGCGCGAAATCATCAGCAAGCCCTGGCAACGTCATGTGCTGCGCGAGGATGACGCCATCGACTTCCACGCTTACACTTTCTGCGTTTTGTCCGAATTGCGTACCGCGCTGCGCCGGCGCGACGTGTTCGTGGCCCCGAGTTGGCGGTACGCCGATCCGCGCGTCGGCCTGCTCGACAGCGCTGAATGGGAATCAACGCGCCCGATCATTTGCCGCACGCTGGGCCTGTCGGCAGTGCCGGGGCCGATATTGACGGCCCTTGCCAGTGAACTGGACCGCGCCTAC
>NZ_WHJH01000244.1 GCF_011682145.1 Massilia mucilaginosa | reverse complement strand
ACGTGCCGCGCCAGTTGTGCTTGCTGTTGCAGGTGCGCGAAGAATTCATCAAGCTCCGTCTGGATGCACTTGCGCATGCCAGTGAGCATCACTGCAATCAGGGTCGGCAGTGGCAGCTTGCGCCGCCGCACAAATGCGTTACCGGCGTCGGCGTGGCGGGCAAGATCACGAAATTGAGCAGAGTGCATGTGGGCGGAAAATGCGGCAAACAGAGAAGGTAACGACATGGCGGCCAATGAAGATCAAAAAGACCTTCATTGGCCGCCGCCCTGCTCGCGAAAAAAGCCTCGCAATCAGGGCGGCGGCCGCGCGAAGCGGCGATTCTGTCAAGAACTATTTCAACTAAAGTAGTGCCAATGGCGGGGGA
>NZ_WHJH01000243.1 GCF_011682145.1 Massilia mucilaginosa | reverse complement strand
CGCTTGCCCGGGAATTCATAACGCACCAGCACCCACGCGACGATGCCGCCGAAGAAGGTGTTAATCAGCGCCGCGATAAAGGAAGCGCCGAAGCTGAGGCGGTAGGAGGCGATCGCCTGTTCCGACGCCACCACTTCCCAGAACGCCGGCCAGGTCATGCTGAAGGTCTTGAGGAACACCGACGACAGTGGAATGAGGACGATCAGGCACAGGTAAAACACGGTGAAGCCGAGCGTCAGGCCAAATCCGGGCAAGACCCGGCGCGGGGTCTTGACGTAGCACCAGCGGAAAAGCCAGTCGGAGCCCGGAAAGATCCGGGGCGGCTTGTCGCTGGGAAGCGCAGGGGACATGGGGGCCTCTTATTACAA
>NZ_WHJH01000242.1 GCF_011682145.1 Massilia mucilaginosa | reverse complement strand
GCAGCATAACGATATTGCCACGAATTTTTTGCAGCGAATTTGTGCGCGACGCCGTCTCACCAAGAAAAAACGATGATACGACAAAGACTACTTCACCCAGCACGCATAGTCGCGCTCGCTTTTCTCACGGCGATCATCATTGGAACTTTACTTCTGATGATGCCCTTTGCTCGACTCGCGCCTGGGTCAGCACCCTTCCTCACTGCGCTCTTCACTTCAGTTTCAGCGGTATGTGTTACCGGACTTGCCGTCGTTGACACCGGTACATATTGGTCTTCTGCAGGTCAGGGCATCATTATGCTGCTCTTTCAAGTGGGCGGCTTTGGCATGATGACCGGCGCGACTCTGCTAGCCTGAATTTTGCATAAAA
>NZ_WHJH01000241.1 GCF_011682145.1 Massilia mucilaginosa | reverse complement strand
ACACGCCTCGACGTGTGAAGTCCAGAATTCGGTGTCACCTTCCATGCTTGCTCTCCTTAAAATTGAAACGGCAAGCATGCGGAAATCGGGATTAGGCCACAAGGCTGTGGTTCATGGAGCGCTTACGTGTCACCTTCCATGCTTGCTCTCCTTAAAATTGAAACGGCAAGCATGCGGAAATCGGGATTAGGCCACAAGGCTGTGGTTCATGGAGCGCTTACAGTGTGCTTCCGTTCTTTATTCGTAACTGTTCAGCCCCTATGAAGGACTATCAAAAATCAGCAAATTTTGCTTAAAAAATGTGCAAAAACGCCTTTATTCGCTTAATTTTTCAGCAAAATTTCAGGCCTTTTCCCTACCTGTCATAGAG
>NZ_WHJH01000240.1 GCF_011682145.1 Massilia mucilaginosa | reverse complement strand
CCCTTCGGCGTGAAGGAGGCCGAAAGGCTGGTGGACAAGATCACTGCGCGCATGGAACGCGTCCAGGGCGACAAGACCAAGGACCGCCTGCTGACGTTCGAGCAAATGGGCATTGACGATTTGACCGTCGACGAGGCCCACGAGTTCAAAAATCTGTTCTATTCCTCGCGCCTGACGGGCGTCAAGGGTATGGGCAACAAAACCGGGTCGCAGAAGTCGTTCGACCTGTACAACAAGGTGCGGGTACTGCGCGAGTCGCCGAAGGGCACCGTCACGTTCATGACCGGCACGCCGATCTCCAATTCGGCGGTCGAGATGTACAACATGATGCGCTTCCTCGCAGCCGACGAGCTGGCCGAGTTGGGCCTGGAA
>NZ_WHJH01000023.1 GCF_011682145.1 Massilia mucilaginosa | reverse complement strand
CTTGCCAGCGGCGAAAACCGTGGATGACGTCGCGGCGCTGCTGCCGTGGAATATGAAGGATTTGCATACCCCCGATTTAACCAGCGGCGTGACTTCCTGAACAGTCTGGGGTTGATGGATCGCTTACTTTGCGCAAGGCCGGGATGGCCCACCAGCCATACGGTGATCAGATCGCGCGAGTCGAACGCGAAGTTCAGGAACGCCGGCAGGTCGCGGAAGAATTCCACCGGCAAATTCTGCGCCTCGTCGATGATCCACACCGGCAGCAACTGCTTGCCGTCGACCATCTCGGCAATGCGCTCCTTGATGTCGCGCCACAGCTGCGCGCGCCGGTAGGATGGCTCGACGCCGAGCGCCCCGGCCAGGCTGCGGTACAGGTCGAGCCGGCCGAAGTCGGTCTCGGGCTGGTAGACGACCTGGTAGCGGTGCGGATTGAGGGCCTCGGTCAGACTGCGCAGGGCGGCCGTCTTGCCGACCCCGGGTTCTCCGGTGATGAGCCCGACCCCCGGCGCCTGCAACAGCCAGTTGAAGCGTTCGGCCAGTTGCGTCAGTGCGCCGTCTTCCCACAGGTCTTTGCTTTCCTTGCCCAGTGGCGGGTGGCGCAGTCCAAAGTGTTGGAGGTACATGCTCAACCCTCCTTCTTGCCGTGGTACTGCGCCAGCGCCATCTCGACCAGGTTGGGGCCGCTGCGCGGTCCCGGTGCAGGCGGTTCCAAGTCGGGTTTGCGTCGTATCCGGTGCAGATTGGCATGGGTATCGAGCCTGGTGGCCAGGCCCAGCGTTTCGCCGGCTTCGTCCTCGACCCCGACCACCATCCCGGCATGCGGGTCGACCACCAGCCGCACCGTCTTGCCGGACAGCTCGTAGGGCACTTCGAACCTGGCGCCCAGGTACGACACTGTGCCGTCCTTGCGCACATAGCGTTTGATCCGGTGATGAAACATGGCGTCGAGCTGGGCCGCGAACTGGCCCAGCGGGCGGATCTTCGGCAGATCCGGCTGGTAGCGCGCCAGCGGCGTCAGGCCGGCCAGGCCCTCGTGCGGCGTGCGGTGGTAGACGCATTCTAGCCAGGCCCATAGCCGCGCGTTCAAATCGGCCAGGTCGTTGATGCGGGCTTCATTGAGTTCGCTGAGGAACTGGTCGCGCACGGTGCGGTGCCAGCGTTCGATCTTGCCCTTGCCGGCCGGCTGGTACGGACGGCAGTAAATGAGGTGGATCTCCAGTCGCGCGCACAACGCCTGCAGTGTGCCGGCCTTGTAGGCGGCGCCGTTGTCGACCACGAGCCTGATTGGCCGGCCACGTTTGAGCAGCGCCTGCTTGAGCACACCCTCGATGTCGAGCGCCGTCTCGCCCAGGCAGAATGCGCTGTGCGTAACCAGGCGCGTGGCGTCGTCGAACAGCGACACCAGGTAGACCTTGCGCGGCTTGCCCTCAACGATGACGCGCGGCCCGTGCATGACGTCGCCGTACCAGATGGCGCCGGCCGACTCGGCCACGAAGCTGCGTTTCTCCTCGGGCTGGCTGGACGAACCGCTCATGCGCGCGATGCCGTGGCTGGCCAGCAGGCGGTGGATCGCCGAACGCGACAGGCTGTCCCTGGCCGCCTGGCCGCTCGTTTGCAGCAGTTGACGTATCTGGCGGATCGATCGGCGCGGGTTATCGCGCTTGGCCGCAATGATGGCTTCCTGCAGTGCCGGCGCGATCTTGGAGTGGCCCGAATCGATGCGCGTCTTGGGCGCCAGGCCATCGATTCCCTCGCGCCGGTACTTGTAGAGCCAGCTTTCGATGGTCTTCTCGCCCAAGTAGGTGCGCCGCGAGTTAGGGATGGCATATTGGCGCTGGGCCAGTTCGCGCAGGGTGCGCTGCAGTTCGCCGCGGTCAAGACGCTCGCGGCTGACCAGCGGCCCCAGCACGGACAGGCGGAACAAGGCGGTCGGGTCGATCTGTTTCATGGGTGCTCCTGTTGAGTTCGGGAGCGTTCATGGAAACCGATATCGGCTGCCGGCGGCAGTGGGCAAAGTGTGTGGGGTGGGAAATTTAAGCGGCGTTGCCTGTCTCCTGGTGGTTTCGGGTCAGCGTTTCATGGGACGGAAACCTCATGGTCCGCCCATGCCATCGCCTCTGCCAGCGGCATCGCGGAAAGGCAGGCCGTCCAGAAGCCCGGGCCGTCGCCGCCACGACCCAGTTCCGGGAAGCGGCTGCGCAGCATAAACGCGAAGGTCGCAGTGCCGGCGTGCAGCCAGTCGCGCCAGCGGCGCGCGGTGTGGCAGGCGACGCCCGCGCACAGGGCAGCACCGCGTAGCGAGGCGCCGGCCAGTAGGTCCAGCAGAACCCGCTGCTGTTTGGCCCAAGGGTGCCAGCGGCGCGGCGCGATGCACAGCGGCAAACGCGAACAGGTGCGCCCGCAAGCGCCGCAGCAAAAGCGGGCCACCAGCACCGGATTGAGCGACACGGCGGCAGGGCCATCGCGGTCGGGTTTGCGCTCGTAAAAGCCATGCAGCCAAAGACCGGCTACCCCGCAATGCGGGCAAGCAAACGGCCGGTAGACTTCTGGCGCGTGCGCGATTTGCTCGATATGTTGGGGTAATGAAGGATTTACAGATAGAATTCGATGCATAGGCCGGTCCCGATGTTATCTGTGTGTTGCCTGAGAACTTCACACGATATCAGAGGAGTACTGGCCTATCTTTTTTGCATGACGTCCCACGCTGCCATTGGTGAAAGTTTATTGAACGCCCTCGCAGAGTCCGGGATTTAGCGCCCCGGCGAGCCCAGGATTTCAAAGGACGTAACACTCGGCAGCTTGCGCTTAGAAAGGTCCAATCAAATCGTTGCCATTTTGTAGAGCAGAGGTGACCGCCTTAAAAGTGGAGGTCCTTCAGATTCTCACGCTGTACTGCGTTACGGGCATTGTTGCTAACTTTTCGCACGATCACTAGAGCAAATCTGAAATACGTTATATGACTCAATTTTTCACTACCAACCGCGTATTTTTTTCGATAGCCAGGAGACGGAGTCCTCGATGGCCTCCTCTTCATGCTCGACCAAATTCGCGAATGGAAATCTGACTAGGAAGATGGCCATGTCAAACCGGTCCGATAGAATTATTGACTCTTGTGCTTCAAGGGTCGAATGCCAAACGCCAGCTCCCACACGCGTAGTGTGATTGCGCGAATCCATGACTTTAGCAAGATTGTCGAGCGACACCCGAGGAAGCTCGGTCCCATGCGGGAGATAGAGTCCGAGCCGCCTAGCGGAGTCGGTCGGGTAAGACCAACAAATAAACCCTTCTCGCGCCACGACAAGGACTGCTGCCTCCTGGGTAAATTCGATCCACTTCAACGCTTTAGCCGTGAAGGAAGTTGCATAACGATTTGCGCAATGGCCTAGAAGTTCTAGGCTGATTTCCTCGTTAGCGATCTGCACCTTGAAGTCCGGGATTGGCATAAGCAGAAAGGACGCAAATTTGTTTGCCTCCCCTTCGAGCTTACGAGAAGTAGCGCTCTCATAGTCTAGCATTTCTCCCTGTCCACATTGGAAGTGGTCCCTCATCCGGCGATGCAGAAAATAATGTCCCAGCTCATGCCCTAGCGTGAAATTGATCCGCCCAGGCGACTCCACCGCTGGGTCATAAGCGATACACCAGTCACCTTTGGACGGACGCTTGATTAGCATCCCGTCAATACCGGCGATGTCGTGAGCTTTGATTTTGCCTATTGGGTCAGCAAACCGTTTGGTAGCCTCAGGTGCCAGCAGCTTGACATCGACAGGTAGCGCTTGTCCGGCTTGCTGCCAAAATTTGCACAATTCAATGCCCCAGCCTGCAGGTGTGGTCGGCTCACTCATCGTCATCCAACAGCTTCAAAAATCTCTCTAGTTGAGCACGTTTTGTGCTGTCGAGCTGACCAATCCGCCGGAAGAACATCTGGTCGACGTCGGTTTCAGTCTGAGTTGTCTTTTCATTATCCAATAGATAGTCGACCGAAACGCCCAGCACGGCAGCAATTTTGGATATCTTTTCCGCTGATGGTCTGACGGCCGGGCCGTTCTCCAGGCCCCATATGTAGCTCTTGCTAGAGTCTGTTCTTTTTGCGAGCTCCTCCAAGGTAAGCCCGTGTCGCTTCCGTTCCGCTCTGATTTTTTCGCCAAGCGGCGTTGCCATGATAAATCTCCTTCTACACAATTATGTTCAGAGTACAGGCACAGAAAGTACTTGACAACAGAATTCTGTCCGTAGATACTAAAAGTGCCTCTAAAGAGAACTTTTTAGGCAATCCTAGCGCAGTTGGCCATTTCCAGGAGGTTTACATGGCAACCAAGAAATCGAACGAACAGACGTCCCCATCGGTCGCATCGAAGGCGAGCGCGATTTTGTCCAACCCAAAGTCGACGCCGGCTCAGAAAAGCGTAGCCGCATCCGCCCTGACACAGGCTCCCAACAAAGGTAAAAAGTAGCCGACTGGTGGTAGGCGGTAGCGCTTACCACCATTTCTTCAATCCTCAATGAGAACAACATGCAAATCAATCTTGCACATATAAAAGCTAGGTCCGCGTCGGGCGGAGCAATAAACTATGCAGTTTTTGACGCAAGGTCCAGTTCGGGCATGAGCTCGGATAACGAACTGCTGCTTGCGCAGTTGACAGCTCGCGCTCGGTCGGCAGGGTTAAGAGTTGATCAATCGGCTCTCGCATACAATCACAATGGCCGCATTCAGTTTTTCGGATCACGTCACCTTGTGGATCATCTCGCGCAACAGGGAGGTGTCCCCCGGTGGACTCACAAAATTGATGCTTGATTTTGGTCCCTGGCATAGGCCGTTTTCAGTGCTTGGTCTAAGCCGTTTCGGACCAAGGGCGCCTTTGAAAGCGCCAATTTATTCACAAGTATGTTGCCCGCCCTACGTTCGGCGGGCAGCACACTGTCGAGTGATTTCGGCGCCCTCGCCTCAACAATATTCCTCTCCCTGCTGACACCGTCATATTCAGAGCTTTTGGCGCGCCGCATATCTGTGCAGTTGCTCGTTACCCATAGCACCATCAAACATGCTGTTGCGTTTGAGCGCCATTTCAACGATGAAATGTTGCATTTGCCGAGGCCGAATATGCAACGAACTCATTCACTTCCGAAACGCAACGAATTTCCGCGCCAAAAGTACATTTTCCATTGTTAGACAAAACGCATCACGCTGCCGTAACTACATAGTATGGGGTGCAGTGCAGTTGGACCAGTGTTGCGTTTGCGCCGAACTTGTGTGCAAAATGAGAAAATATTGTGCACACTAGGCGTTGCGTTTCAATGTTAAGAAAAATCGAACACTTCGGTCACGTACTTACGGATAGCAACGGTTGGCCGCGCTATTGGTCAACGGCTTGGAGTCTGCTTGCTGGCGCACCATTTTCTCGATGAGCGGCAAGAAACGCATCGTCCACCGGTTGATCGACGAATGGTCGACCGACACGCCGCGCTCCTCCATCATCTCTTCGAGGTGCCGGTAGCTCAGCGGGCAGCTCGCATACCAGCGGATACAGACCAGGATCACATCGATCGGGAGACACATCCCTTCTAAGTTGAGCATGTCGATTCTTCCTGGGGTCGGGCGCCGCAGTTTACATGATTGCCCCGTCGATGGTCGCTAATGCGACAGAACCCCACAAAGTCGCTCAAGATATATAACCAAATCAGCCAAATTCGTCATTCCCGTCTCCTGTCGTTATAGACAGCTCAACAGTATACGCACATTTTTCAGTTTTGTGACACAGTAAGACTAGGACCTACCAAGTGGCCTCCGCACACAAAATTCCTGACGCGTCCCATAGAAAATATGTCGTAATATGCACTTCGAGCTGGGAGCGCTGAATTAAATGCAAAGCGTTGAGCGATTGTCTCACTCAGCTTACCGAACATCTCAGGCGGCCTCGTAAAATTTTGGTTCCGGTGCCGCCTCCTCGATTGTATGCGGGTCTTCGGTGGGTGCTAGCAAAGGCGGGCTCAGCCCTGCTCTCCTACCACGCCGATCACGCTTCCGAAAAATTCAGCAATACCAGCACATCGCTCAAAGCATATGTGTGTTGCTTGTCCGCATATAGCAGCACCCCAGCGTCTTTGAAAAAGGCCGCACCGAGGCTCCTTTCTTCAGGCGTGCCGCCAGGGCCGCCCATCAAGGTAGACAACTGCAACGCACCGCTGCCGCCCCCAAGCTCGATGCGCGTTTGCGCTCCGCTCCCGACCTGCCAGTCGAGCGCGGGCGCTTGCTGGGCTTGAGGACTGCGCAGAACGGCGAACATGACGCCATTCGGCGCAATTTTCTTGGCGCCTGTCACCACGGTGGTCAACCCCGACAGGAATTGCTGATCGAGCGCCACCTTAGCTTGCCCAGTAGAACGCAAGACGGCAAACACGTCCGGCAGTTCATTGCGAAGGCTTACCATCGACCAGACGCCTTTATGGCTGGCGGCCTGCTTCATTTTCTTCAGTTCCTTGGCCAAGGAACTTGACACCGTGTCGCGCCGTTCGGCACCTCCATCGCGGGACGTGTAGCGAATGTGGAGTACGGCATCCGAAATGCCCGCGTAGTCGAACATGCGCAGCGCAACGTCAGGCAACTGCAGGCGCCATTCGCTGATCGCACCGGCGCCCTCGAAAGGCAGATAGCGCTCGTCCCTGAAATTGAGCTCGAACATGCCACTGTCGTTCTGGCCGCTGCTGGTCGCAATCGATGTCACTTGTACCGGATCGAAAACGCTCTCTTCCGGCTTGCTGTCCGACTTGGGCTTGTAAAGGCTGCGCAACAGGGTCAGCTGGCATGACACCGAGGTATATGGTCCCGCGATACATGGCAGTGAAAGCGATACTGACTTGATGCGCCGGCGATAGTGGCCCGGGAAGTCCAGATCGAACAAGGGCTCGTTGAGTGTAAACGAGCAGCCTCCAGTGGCGCGCAGTTGCAGCAACTGGAGGGGATCGATTGCCGCCAGTGAAACATGTTTGGTAATTTCAAATTCCCGTACGTTGCGCTCCATATACCCCACTTCCATGCGCTTGAGATCATGCATTAGCCCATTCCCCGACAGCAGTCCTTTGCGCATTCCGTCCCAGTAGCCTGCGTTGATGTAGCGTGCCTGCACAGGGCTGCCATCGGGGGCCGGCAGCTCATGTTCCATGCAGCGTTCCGCTTTCATGGCTAGGTCGACCGCAAGCTGATAGGTCTTGTAATAGGTTGCTGTGACCTGACGCACCATCCACTCATACAGCTTGGCATTCGAGAACTTGTTACGGATAAACTCGTCACTTGCTTGCAAGTGCTCGATCTGCAGTTCATGGTTTTGCAGTTCTGCTTGAACAATCTCGATCCGAATTTCCGCCGCTTTAAGCTGCTGTTCGAGCTGCTCGAGTTCGCGCCCGGCCAATTCTTTTTGCAAGCCCCATTCCTGGTCGCGCCGCTCATGGCCAGCCCGGACCGACGTAACGCCGGCCTGAGTCTGCGTATAGTCTGCGACCATCGACAACGCCGTGCTGAGATAGCCCACCGCGCTGGCCCAGTTCGTGCCACCTGTCATGGTGGTCATCACAGGCGTGCCGCCGAAGCCCGCTGTGCCCAGTTCGAATTGCGGGACCACACAGAATGCGCTGCCGGCCAGTTGCAATGCCTGTCCAGCCAGCCGCACTCCCATCGATGTCTCGGTTAGCTTGAGGGAATCTTTTTCCCGCGATGACAAACCTTCGTTCATCTTGGTCTCGTACCAGTTCTTGCGATACGTGGCAGTTTCGATGGTCTTCTTGATCCCCTCGAGCTGGCGCCCAGCCTCCTTGACCTGATCGCGCCGCATTCCCAGTGCCGCGCGTGCATAAGTGATATCCAGCCGGGAACGCAGCTGCATCAGCTCGTCGCCTTCTTTGCGCTCGATGGCGGACATCAGTTCGCTGCCGAGCGCCTTGACCTCATGGGCGAACTCGGTCGCCTTCTGGTGCATGAAGCTGAACCGGTAGTGCGGAAGCGGCGCACCGAGGTCGGCCAGGATCTGGTCGATCGACAGTCCGGCTGCGGTCGCACGCACCAGCAAGGCGGGGTCGATCGGTGGCGCGTACAGACTGAGCTTGCGCTTGATCCCCTCGATATCCTGGCAGTGGCGAATTTTGAACAGCCGGTCTTCGACCCGATCCCACAGTTCCACCAGCTTGTCGTTCTGCGGCACGCAGAAATGATCGCTGTACAAATTGAATTGATAATTTTCCGGGGCCGTGCCATCTTGCACCGCAGGCGGCATGATGGCTTCGGCGAGCTTGTCGAGCGCCCGATCCGGCCGCCGGATACCGGCTTCCATTTGCTCGTAGAACTGCGGCACCTTTTGCGCGGCCTTCACGTCCGAGCGCGGTCGCGGTCCCAGCAGCCTTGCCGCAAGCACATATAACTGGGCGGCCCGGAACACCGGCTCCATCTGGAAACGGCGGAATTCGGAGTCGCCCCACTGCAGCAGCGTGTCCACATAGCGCATGACCACGGTTTTCTGGAACGCGACCCAGCGGTGCCTAGCCACCTGGTGCGGGACGAAAGGACGGTTGCGCCACTCGATGATCGATTCGGCGAACTGTTCCATGACCGAGCGCAGCGCTACAGAATCTGCGGAATCGGACGGCTCTGACTCCAGCGACTCCAGCCATTCTCCGGGATTGGTCAGGAACTGGATGCGCTGCCACTCATAATCTTCCTGCTCATGCTCGAAAAATGGCTTGGTGATCCAGTAGTTCGATACTTCCGGCTCTGCCCCAGCCACTTCCGAGCGTACACCGACCGGATTGAAAATATGATGGAACCAGTCGAGCGCTTCCTTGAACTTGGCTTCGCCGGCCAGCTTGACCGCGACATGGAATGGCATGTGGAAGAAAATCTCCCAGTTGTAGCCCGATGATGCATCCCAGCTCTCGAAGCCGGCGGCTTGCTCCCATCCATTGCGGGTGGGCGCGGCGATTCCCGCATCGGTGCGGCAAGCCTCGGTCAGCTTGAAGACCGGGTCGAGCGTAGGCACGCTGCTGGCAAGCTCGTATAGGCTGAGCAACTGCAGGGGCCTGTCGTACAGGCGGTCCATGCCGCCGCGATAAGCCTCTTTGACCAGTTCGCACGCGAGTGGATGCGCCAGCCGGCTGACTGCTTTGATCTGGATCGGGCCCGTCCGAAGGGCCTTGAGTGCATCCGTTTCCTGCTCCGGCGGAGTTCCCCGATCAAGTTCCTTGCGTCCAGTCGCTCCGGCAATCTTCAGGAGCACAGTCAGGACGTTCTTGCACGCGTCCTTGTTAAATAGCTCGCGCAGTTTCTCCAATGCAGCTTGATTGCCCGCGTGCGCGGCCCTGATATCGGTTCGCACCGAAGGCATTTCCAGTACTTCAAGCGCCTTGCCGATCGCTTTTGCAAGCTGCAGCGACATGCTGATTGGGTTGCTGCGTCTTGCGTCTCCGTCGAAGTCGAAGCGGTAAGAAAACATTGCGGAAACGGAGCGATCAGAGTAGGAAAATGGCAGGCCCGCACCGATGGACGTCGGGATGGAAGCCAGTTGATACGGCGACACAAACAGGCGCAGCACGGCGAACAGCAAATCGATCGGAGATGCCTGTTGCGGTACCTGAATGCTGAATCGCCCAGGCGTCTTGCTTAAGACGGTCGGCCGGTTGAATGCTTGCGGACCACTAAGGAGAACCAGAGCGTCCTCCGTCTTGTCGTCCGATTCTACATAACGATTGGCATCGAAGCGTGCTCGTGGAAAACTCGGATACCAGCTGCGCGCAGGAGCGGATTCCTGGGCCGCCTGAGGCGCCCCGCTGCAGGTGTCGAGCGAGAATACGCCGATGACGGTATCGCTCAAGATCCCCGTTCCGGTGCACTCCGAAACGAGAATCTCCGCGTGCGGAAGCTCATGCACCGCCAGCCGAATCCTCGCAGGCGGATTCTTGGTCCGCAATTCTACCACTGCCACTTGCGGCCAACGCAAGGCACTCGACGTCACCTTGCGCGGCATCCATTGAGACTGCGAATATTCACTGACCGCGAGCTTGATCTGCCAGGTCGACTCCGGCTGCACATTGTCCCACTCGGCCGGCGTCTCCGGAAGCTTTTCGACCAGCTTTTTCTGCCCCTGCTCGATGAATACAGGCCAGGCAAGGTGCATGCGCCCGTTGCGCATGTACAGCAGCAGGTGATCCCCCTCGATATCGAGGTCGATCCTTTCCCATGGGGTCCAGCGCCGTTCGCCGACCCAAGTGCGGTAAAAATAGGCATGCGGCTCGCCCGTCGTGCGACCCACCACATGCATGACCGGATCGCGATCGTCGAACTGGTAGTATGTGGCACAGATATCGAGCTTGGCAACATCATTGAGCTTATGCAAATATTGAATGACGGCCCGTTCGATGTTCGGCTGTTCCAGTACATTCTGATTCAGCGCATTTTCAAACTCGACATAGAACTCCGACTTGTCGTCGCGCAGCTCCGGCTCAATCCAGTTTTCCGGGAACAGGAAAACCTTGCGGTTCGCCTCCCACACCCTGTATTCCTTCATCCAGCTCCACGGCGCCCAGTCCTCGCGCTCGCCTTTCGGAATCGTCACCTTTGGTTCAAGGCCCATCAGGCAGCGCTGGACGAACATCTGCACCGTGCCGTGCGCCTGCACCAGCCGGCTCGACGGCATGCAGGCCCCCATTTTCGGATCGACCAGCAAATACTCAAAGACGTCGTCGCCGTCGGTGAATTTGCCAGTACCGACGAGATAGGCCAGCAAGGCATCGCGCTTGCGCTCGCGGATACTGCCTTGCGCGTTCGTAATTGCCTTGATCCACGCGTCAAGCCTGAAGCGCTTTTTCAGGATCTTGCGGATCATCATCGCGTCCTGGAGATCGCTTTCCGGATCGAGTTTCGCCGCTGCGGCGCCGCAGCGCCCCGAATCCGTCGCCTGCGCCGCTTGGGCGACCGAAAGACCGACACGGCGCAGGCTCTCGATGGCAGGGCCGAGCCGGTCCAGCCAGCGCGACCAGGGCGCAACGGCGCCCTTCCCTAGCGCCCCCAGTGCCCGCTCCAGCAATCCCTGTACCAGGTCGGCAGGAAATGCGGTCAGCCGCGACAGCGACTCGATCAATGGCGCCATCGGTGCCGTGCGCTTGGCAGCAGCAGTCGCATCAAGTTCCATGGCGCGCTCGAACACAGTACACACCGATACCGGTTCGGTCGAATGCCTCGCCGACGTTACCGCTGGGTATTGACGGGCAACGCGGGTGGCCGCTGCCAAATGCCGCCACCGTTCCAGTGCGCCAGTGTTAGCCCAGACCAGCTGCGGCTGGATTACCGGCGCGCTCGCGCCAATGTCATCCAGGTCCATCCACCCGAGCATGCCTGCGCGGGTGGCGCCGTCAGCATCCTTGTGGCTCATCCAGCGCACCATCTCGTCGTCCAGGCGCATTGTCTCCACGAACTTTGCAACCTTGCCCACGCAGCGCACCGCATCGGCTGCAAGCTTAAGCTCTGGGCTGTCCGGAAAACCGGGACCGGGCTGCCCGTTGGGCGCCGGCCACCCGGACCCGCTCATATCGACGTGCATGAACAGCGTGGCCACGGTTCGCGTCGTTCCCGATGCATCGGTTTGACGCAAGCTGTCCATCAAGGCTGCCGCGCGCGAGGATGCTATATCGCAGGCCTCCGCCAGTGCTGAAATGAGCGCGGTGCGCCGGAGCTCGAGATTGCGTTTGTGAAGAAAGGGCGTGGCGAAGCCTGTGGCAAACAGGATTCCACTTCGCTCCAGCTCCTTTTTCAACGCTGCCGCCTGTGCGTCGTCCAGGGCCTCGGGCGATTCGGCGCGAACGCTCGCCGCTAAGCGCAGCGATGCCGTCAGGTAGCATAAGAACGCATTTTTGAGCGCTTCCGGCACCTGGTACGCCGCATCCTCCATCGCCCAGCGCAACAAATCCGGAATCCCGCCCTGTTCCGAAAAAATCTCGTCGACCAGGCCCTGGACCTGCGCCGCGCGCTGCGTGCTGTCCCATGCCCGCTGGTCTGGCGTGAACCGCCCCTCAAGCAGCTCGCCGGCCTTGTCGCCAGTGGCGCGTATTTGCTCGCGCTTGGGCAGTGCTTTGCCCAGCAAGCGGTCGCGCTCTATGCTCGCCGCAAGTGCTGTCAACGGAGCGAAAACAATGTCGCCGAACCTGGTGCCAGCGCCCCGCAACTGCTTGGCATCCTCGTCCGTCAGCGCCATCGGAATTGAGCGCGCGGCGACACCGACCGTAGCCAGACAGCGGAAAATCTTGTCGTCCTTGACGATGGCGGCATCGATCGCCGCTTCCGGCGCTCCCGATATGCGGTTGAATAAATGAAAGCGCAGCAATGGCGGCGTCAGTCCGTCCATGCCGCGGATCTCGCTGTCCAGCGCGAGCGCATCGATCAAGTCCAACGGCGAATCGATCATCGAACGGCCCTTGGACAGGTCGAAATAGAGCTCGGCAAGCGCCCCCAGTTCGTCCCAGCGGATTGACAATGTCTCGCGAAGGAGCGCCAGCGCGTACAGATGCGACATCTGCGCCACGGTCACCTTGTCCGCCTGCCCGGTGCGCGTGAGCCAGGCGTCGATCAAATGGTCCAGCTCAGCGCGGTTCAACCCGAGGCAAGTTGCAAGTGCGGCACGGTTCGCCGGGTCTTTGTCCATCGTGCACCAGGTAACGCGGCCATGCGGTATGTCGCGAAACAGTGTGAGGATTGCGCCATCGTATTCGGGGTCGAGTCCGCTGCGCCGAGGATCCAGGTAGACCTTGCGATAGCCTGAATTGGCATCGTCCTTTGCCAGAGCGCCAGTAAGGTCGCTAAACAGCGCAAGGACGGCATCGACACCCTCAAAGGGCGCCGTGGCCAGTTGCGCGATGCCGGCCAGTTGGGCCAGGAAAGCATGATCGAGCTTGTCATCACCGATGCGTGCGGCGCACAAGGCGCGGTCGAGCTGTTCCACCGACCAGCCCAAGTGACGGCGCAAACGCGCAAATCGTACCAGGACATCGCCGGTGGAATCGTCGGTGACCGCCTGTTCATCACCGTCCCACCGTACCTCGATCTGCCTTGTATCGCATGGATCGGACTGGCCGCACCGATCGTCCTGAACCTCCAGGCTCATACCCCGGTTGCCGCCGAAAGTAACGCTCTCGCACAGTGCGTCAAGTTGCGCGAATTGCAGGTCGAAACGCGGCAGCAGGTCCGACGCGGAGCGCACCGGCAGCATGTCCCCCGGTGCCAGGCCGAAGAATTGCTCGCTGCGGCGCCCGTTTGCTTCGACGATCGCGCGCGCGGTCGCCATCTCCAGCTTCAGCGCATCGGCAGCCCATTGCAGGTCGCGCGTCTCGGCCAGGTCCACCGCGATGCGCAAGCCCCCTCGAGACGAGTCGACCAGCTTCAGGTAGGCATGCAGCAGCGTTTCGCCGAGGGAGAATGGTAAGGCGTAGCCATACGCGTTGCCCCCGAGCTCGGTATACACCTTTGGGTTGGTGTGTTCTGGTTCGGCCGCCAGTTCCTCGGCCGACAAGGTGGTTTGTCGCAAGCGCTGCACGTACCAATGGCATGGTTCTCCCCGCTGTTCCTTGAATCGCAGCACCGCGCCCGCATCGCGCAAGATCAGCACTGCCGGGCAGGCAGGCTCTCCGGTGAGCTGGTCGTCGACGGCGGTGAAGCGCGCCTCCAGCGATATCGGCGCCATAGCCAGGATTTCCGCAAGCGCAACGCCTTCGATATCGCGCAGGCGCAGGCCAGCCTTGATCTTGTCGCGCTGTATGATCCGCCCCTGGGTTAGGACACGGTCCTCCAGCAGCTCGCACAGCAGGTCCACATACGGGAGCTCCGTCATGGCATTCGCTTCGGTAAAGTCAATGTGCACGAGGTCCGGACGGCGTTCGAGCAGGACCTCAAGCGCCGTAGTGAGCTGGCGCGGCGAGTGCGGGCATTGGCCCGGCACGGGGTACGGTTCGATGGCGCGATGGCGCAGGAATTCGAGGATATCGACCAGATAGGCGCCGGGACCGATGATCGATTCACTCGGCTTGCATTCGCACGCGTCTTGCGAGCCGAATAGTGTGCGCCAGTCGGGAACGATAGCGTCCCGGGTTGTTGCGGCGGCGGGACTACGAAAAACCGCCAGGTCTTGTGCGGACCTGAACGCGGCCATGTGGCCGACCACCTGCACCTGGAACTCCTTGCGCGCGCGGGCGCGGTTGAAAATCTGGCTTGCCTGGGCATCCGCATTCGGGAGATTCGCCTTCGTCAGAATATTGCTCAGCCGTCCACGGCCGAACGCGACTACCTGGCTGGCGCTCTGCAAGCCGGCGCCCAGCATCGTTATCGCGCTCCCCCCCTCCAAAGCCAGTGGCTTGAGCGCTTCGAAGGCGCGCAGATCCGAATGAAGCCAGCGCCTGGCACTGGAGGAAAATATTTCATCTTCATCTATTTTTCCTATGACGGTGTCGATGCTGGAGATGTCAAAGGATCCGAGCGCGGCCAGCTCCTTGGCGAACGTTTCGGCCACAACTGCGGTTGTCGTACCGCCAACGTCGAGCGACTCGCTCATGTGGCGCCTGATCCAGTCCCCGAAGTAAGACGCCGCTGGCGCATGATCGACCGCCAAGGAGCGCAGGCGAGGCACAATCAGTGCGGGCGCGACACTGGCGTCGCCTGAAAATAATTTGGTCGCCAAATAATCCAGCTTGCTGTCGGGCACAAGGGCCACCATATGGAAGACGGTCGCAGTGTCGGCGCTGGCAAGACCTGGATTGGCGCCTGGCCCAATGTCTGCGAGGGCGGCACGCACAGCTTGAGCTTGCTCGTTTGAATCGGACCTGGAAGAGTCAGGCGCCCAGAACGTTTCCGAGGCCCTGCTTACTGCCTGGGGCAAGCCCCCCGCCTTGTCCGACAGCAGTGCATCGAGCATCGCAGCAATCAGGCGCTTCTGCTTGCTTTTGGCCTGTGGGTCGCTGCCGCCATCAGCCAGGAACCAGGCAGTACGCTGTGCAAAAAACTGTTCAAAAAATGCCTTGCTGGCAGCCTCGGCAGCACTGCCTTTGGCCGAAAAAAAACGATGCAGCCAAACTACATCCGCGGGCCAGAGACCAATTGCAAGTTTTTCCTCCTGTGTTATCGATAGTCTGTTGGAGGCCGCTTTCTCATCCATTCTTACGGTCCGAAAATAGAGGTCGGATTCCGGGGTCGATATGTCACTTATTCCATCTTCGGTGACCTCAAACACGCCGGAATCGGCCTCATTGGAACTGTCAGTACTGACTAACAGGAAAAAGTATTCGATCAATGCGCGTTTGATTTTTTCAGAATCAGGATCGTCGTTCGATCCGCTGAAGGCGGCTGGTAATTCAATATCGCGGCCCACGCGCAGGCCGGAGGATGCGATATGGGCCAGCCGTAGTGCCCATGAATATGCCTTATAGCGACGAAGGGTATCTTCCTTGTTTTCGCCTAGAGCGGCACTTGCGATCTCCGCTGCAGATCTGACGCTTGCCGCATGTTGAGAAAGGAGCGCATCGAAGTCAGCCACCCTTCTATCATTTGCATATAGCATGCCCACCTCACCTTGCAAGACAAGCCGATCGGCTGGCGTAGGAACGATGAGGGCGTCATTGTCGACCCTGATCGAATTTACTGGCAGGAGATACTCCGTGAGCGAAGCAGGCCCAGGTGGCATTAATTTGAATGAATCGGTGAACTGGAAAAGTCTTAGTGGAGCTGTAGATATTCGCAGGAAAATATTCAGAACCGAAATTTCCCTCGCAATAAAAAGGTAGGCTTCCCGGTTGGCGCCGGCGAAAACGCTGCAAAGCGCTTGGGCTGGGGCGTCGGGGTCTGGAAACGGCGTCGGAAGCGCCTCGATGAAGGCACCCACGATCTCTACCTGATTCGATGTGACCTTGACGACGCGGAATACCGCGTTGAGTTTGGGCGAAAAACTCTCCCCGCCCGGGCTCTTCTTACTGACCAATGAGCGCAGCTTGATGATGAGCGCGACTGCCGCATCGGTGTTGTCGGCGGCCATGCCGAAGAGTTGACAAAACCAGGCGAGCGCGCGCAGCGTCGACCAGCCGGCAATGCCATCGATGCTTTCGTCAGGCAGTATGCGAAAACTGGAGTCGGCCAAGGCCTGTAATCGGCCACGCGAGCCTACCGGCGGTTTCAGTATATTGAGCGCATGATCGAGAACGGTTCGTTCATTGGCATTGAAGTCCGCGCTGGCGGCACGCGCCCGGTCACACACATGACGCAGTACCGCTAGCTCGACGCCATCGGCGGTCAAACAAAACGCAGTCAGAAGCAAGAAGGCGTCCTGAAGCTCGCGAATTTGTTCAGGCGTCATGTTGGAAACCGTTTGCGTCATTGCTTTTCTCCAAAGGTAGTGTGCAGATATACGATGCGACCGATTGCAGGTACATCATCTTAAATTCGGATGACTTGGAGGCATTCGGACTGGCAAAAGTTGAATCCGTCAAAACAGATACGGCATCGAATTGACTTTCATGTCGTAAGGTTTTTTTGTCCAGCTGTTGTACTGATAGTGGATCTGAATTTTTTCTCCATTTAACATGATATGAGTCCTCTCCATTTTCATGAACCCCAAGTCCAATGGATAGCGTGCATCTTTCGCCAGATCCAAAACATTTCCTTTCGAAGGATCGGCTAACACCTCTTTCCACGTTAACTGCTCATGAAGTCCGCGTGGTATGGAGGATTGCGTATCCTTAACCGTAGTGATATTCTCCGCCTCTATTATCGCGGACTTGAATTTTGGCAATTGTCGTATCCGCACACCTTTGACCACATCTCGCCCACCCTTGACGACATCTTCTGCAATTGCCAGGCCCCTTATCGCCACTGAACTCATTGCTGACCACGGCAAGCTAATCGCAAGTGCGGCAGCGAAATCAGTATTCGCGCCAAGTTTTATTGCGGACTCACGATCCATGCCGGCTTCTACGGCAACGTCAGCCACGATGCTCTCCAACAGAGTGGGTTGAATTTCCGCGGTGTACAGTTCTCGGAACGCTGTGCTTATCTGATCGGCTGAATACACAGCGACAGCACCAGCTGCAACCTTCGAGAGCGGTTCAGGCGGTACCAGCAACGTGCCGGCAAGGGCAAATCCGGCAACCCCTGTTGCTAGCATCAGCCCGATGTCAATGTAACGAGCCGCCGTTTTTTCAACGGCTGCCGGATCGCCCGTGGGCCGCGGAGAATTCTGACCAGTGGGATCATCTGCGGTACACAGCGGCTCAGTCACCTGCCCCGCCAACCCGCTTCCATCCACCATATGGGTCGGCCTGCCGCCGACATAGCGGTAAAGATTAAGCCCGTCGGTCGCCCCAGCCGGATCAGCAGCCGTCCATCTGCCCAGCCACGCCGCGTAGTAGCGCGCCGATCGGAAATCGAGCTTGGTTTCCTCGTCCCGCTCGGCCCCCGTGTAGCGATAGCGCTTGCGGCTGAACGTATCACTGCGCGGCTCGGACTTGAACGCCGTGCTGCCATAGGCGTGGTATTCCTCGTAGCTGATCACCCTGCCCCGCTCGTCCAGCTCCACACCTGACGACTGCAGCCGGTCGCTCAATTGGTAGCGCGCCATGCCCGCGCGGCGCAGGATCGCTTCGCCGTCGTCGAAGGTCCTCGTCTCGAAGCGCGCAATACAGCGCGCGCCGTCCATCACGGCGATCGTTTCGCGCTCATATTCGATGTCGCCGTCCGGCCCGCCACGACGCCGGTGGATCTCGAAGCCGCCGAAATAAATGGTCTCGTCGACGGTCATCCCATGCTGGTGCACCTTGCGCACCCGCTCGCCGCCAGCGCCGTACCTGAAAAACACCTCTCCCCCACCCTCCAAATCGGCCGCAACAAGTTGCTCTGCGTGATTCCATGCCATGCTTTTCAGGTGCGGCATTGAGACCATGTTCCCCGCAGCATCGTGAAGGTACTGGACTTCCTGGGATTGCGAGACGCGGGTTGCTAGCAGCCTGTTGCTGTCGCGGTCGTAGCTGTAGTGCCTGGTCCATCCCCCGCCCGCGCCGGCCTTGTGCGCCATTTCCTGCAGGTTACCGGCAGCGTCGTAGGTATAGCTCTCGGTGTACCGCTGCAAGGCCTGCATGTCGGTCGCGGCGGGACGCTGATCCTTTAAGGGATCGGCATGTTCATACGGCGCACCCGGGTGCTCGCGGCCGCTCGACTGCACGATCTGATACAGCGCGTCGAAGCTGTACTGCCCGCCGCCAGCGACGACCGCGCCGTTGAAAAATTCACTCCCTTCGCACCCGTCCTCGACCTCGGTTGTATTGCCTTCCGGGTCGTAGGTATAGCGCAGGTCTTGCAACAGGGTCGCACCAGCGCTACGCACCGAGCGGATTCGATGCAGGCGGAAGGTATCGGGTTCGTATTCGTAGGTCGTGACGACACCGTTGCCTGCCTCGCAGCGCTCGACCTGGCCCCTTGCATTGCGCTGCGCGGAACGTAGCATCGCCTCCGCCTCGGCCGTGCCAGGCTGCTGCAAATAAATCGACTCGACGTTCCCTGCGACGTCAAAGCTGGTCGTGATGCGCGAACGGTCCGGCGTCGTTTGCTCGACCTGGCGGCCAAGCGCGTCGTGGCGCTGCTGCGATTCTAGGAAGCCGCGCTGGAGCAAGGCTTGCGCTGCGCTGTCGGCCGCAGCCGAGTCTGTAATATCGGCAAGCCGTGCCCAGTCCGGCTCGCGCCAGTCTTCGCGTGCCAGGCTGCGGCGCAGCACTTCCACATTGCCATTGAGGTCGTAGCGGTCGCATTCGAGCAGGCCGGCGCCGTCATACACGGCAATCACCTGGCCGAGCTGGCGCGCGGTGCGCGCGGCCTTGCGGTCCTTGCGGTCTTCGCCGTAATACATGCGCGAAGCAAGCCGCCGGCGCGCCGCTACGACTGGTATTGCCTGGCGCGCATCGTCCGCTTGGAACAAATTGGTCAGCCAGTTCCCGGGCGGACGCTGCCCCGCCGGGGCCGGCCGGGCCGCCGCCATCTCCGATTCCGGCGTTTCAACATATACGTGTGTGGGCCGGCGCACCGCATCATACTGGCGTGTGGTTCGGTAGCCGCGCGCACTCCAGTTTTCCAATGGCTGTCCTGCACAGTCAGGAAACGAAAGCTGCGTTCCTGAATCCATGTGCATAGCCTGTAATGGGCGGTCGGCCATATCGTAACGAGACCGCGCGGCCTCCCGCCCCAATGGGTCCATCACGGACAGCGTACGCCCTTCGATGTCGAAGGCGCTTCTGGTCGTAACCAAGCCTTGCGCGCCGTTGTCGGCACTGTGCAGGAAGGTGCGCCCAAGCGTATCCAATTGCATGACTGCCGGGGTGGCGCGGTGTTTGAGCGCCAGTTCGCCGGCGCGGCGCAGCGGCTTGTACGCACTTTTGCGCGCGCGCTGGATCCACTCCGATTCCGCATCGGCGATGGTTGCATGACGCGCAATAGTGTCGTTGCGGTCCCAGACACGCACTTGCCACGGATCGAACTCGGTCCAGGCCCAGCTGCCGTCCGGATGCAGTACCCGCAGCGGCCGGCCCAGCGGGTCGTAATGCAACACGGGCGTGACGCCCCATTCAACCAATTCCTGCTCCGTCTCGAATTCCTCCCGGTCCGAAAAGAAGGGCTCGTATTGCTTGACCGGGTTGCCCTTGTTGTCATGAATCACGCGGCCGCTGCCTATCCAGCGCGTGTCAGAATCACGCATGGCCGGCCGGCCATCCAGATCCCGCACCAGCCGGCCATCGACCACATCCGGCACCGGCCCCGCCGCGGCCAGCATCTTCGTCATGATCTCGCGCCCGGAACCGTCGCTATACACCAGTTGTTCCTGCATCCGTGCAGCCCCGTGCTTCTCACGAATGGCGCTGCGCACGCGCGCCGGATGGGCACGCGCCCCGGTCATGCCCAGCCGGCCTGCCGCTTGCGACCACCGCAGCCATTCGTAGCGCATGCTGGTCGTGGGTGCGTCCAGGGTGTCGCCATCGCCATTGCGTCCCACGCGCGCGGTCTTTACAACCAGGCCGAGCGGATTGAATGCGTACTCCGTTGCGTCGCCATTCGGATCGACAATCCTGCTGGGGAGCATGGCGCCATAGTGGTACTGCGCGACCGTCTGCTTGCCGAGCGCATCGAGCACACTGCTCACATTCAGGCAGTACATATCGTGAGTGACACAGGTTTCATTGCCCCAGGGATCGGTCGAACCTGACGGCACATAGAATTTAGCAGCATCGTGCGTCAGTGTCGGGGACGGCGTCCAGTAGCTGGCCGATGGAATCCAGGCGTCGGCGCCAATGGCGCTGCCGCCTACATAGCCGCCCTCGGCGAACGGCAGGCCGCCGGCGCGGACAGCGCCATAAATGCCGCCGATGATGTCGGCGCTAAAAGCCAGGGCGTAGGCACAGTGCGGCAGCGCGCGCCGTCCTGCCTGGCCAAGTGGGAGGACCGAGCCCAGGTCGTCCGCGTAGTAGCGGGTAGCCTGCACCTTCAGGGTCCGCCGTTCGGCGCCCATTCCATTGGCTTTCTGTTCGTACGAAATCTCCGTGGCAGCGGCAAAGGCATCGGCGAGCTCGGTGCAGGAAAACAGCGCCCCGCCCGCCGGCGCACGCATGCCTGTCAATTCCGAGCTGCGTGTGGCGATCGGAACGCCTATGCGCCGCCACTTGGCCTGGTCTGCCCTATTGCTTACCCGGGCCTGCGTCACTGTGCACAGGAGCGCCAGCTGTTCCGGCTCCACCGCCGAGCGGCGCGGATAGGCCACCGCAGCCGACTCGAGCACGTTGCCGAATTCGTCGATCTTCAATGTCAATGCATGACTGACGCGCGGATCGGCCGGATTGCGTTCATAGACATAGCTGACCGACTCGGCAAGGTAGGACTGGAACACGGCGTGTTGCGCACTCCCCTTGGCTTGGATTAGCTGAACCGCATGACGCGATTCGGTAACACTGTATGGCAAAGCCTGTTTTTCGGAACAATCGAGCGAGTAGATCTCTTCGCGCAGTTTGGTTCCCCGTAAGGCGCGCGCGGCCTCGCGCTGCTCCGGAATCGAAAGAGAGGCCGGCATCAACGTATCTGGCAGCGGGCGGGCCTGCGCATCGCCATTGAAGTACTCGCGTGCCAGGCGCAACTCGAGCACATCGCACTCAAGCCAGGCGCCCGTGTGGAACCAGGTACGCGTTTCAACCGCAGGCTGGCCGGGTGCGCCGCTTGTTCCCTCGCAGGCGGCAGCCTCGGTGTCGTTCAGGCTGAACACTTCCGCGTCGCGCTGGTCGACCCTGGCGAAACCCCGGAACTCGCGTTCGTGGCCATCGTAATAACCATGGTGGTAGACATAGCTGCGCGTGAGCCTGGTCTGCGCAATGTGGTCGATGTGCTCGGTTCGCCTGACGCATTGCACCGGAAATGGGAGCCGCGTCAGCCATGGCATGCCGGTCAGCTTGTCCTTAAGGTAGAAATATGTCGAGGGGGCATACTCGATACGGGTCTCGCCTCCGTAGTTGTTGACAATCCGATTCAACAGGTGCGGCTTTCCGTCCGGCATAAGGTCGAGATAGCCCACTGGCGCAGAATTGCCGCCTGTGTGGAAAGCAGACCAGACCAGGCACGCGGTGCCGCGCCCAAACAAGTCCATCACATCGACCGATGTGGTGGCGTCGAGCTTCGGGAATCCTTCCAGCATGACCGGGGCGGCGAAGCGATTGCCCGCCTGGTTCGCGTACATGCGCACGCCCGATGAGGTGATGTACAGAAGGTCGATTGTTCCGGACCCATCGACATCGCCCAGCCGCAGGCGGCGCGCGTCGAATCCGTCGGCGGTGTCGCACGGCGCGAATCCCCCCATGGTCACTTTCGGCCCGAACCGTCCGCGTCCAAGGCCCGGCCAATAGACCACGCTGGCGTGCCTGACGCGTACCAGGTCCGCCAGGCCATCTCCGGTCATATCGGCAAGGAAGATGCCGTTGCCGGCATCGTTGAACAGCACGTTCGGTCCGCGTTCTTCGTCGGCGGGCAGGCGCACGCATTGCGCCGGGTGAAATCCCAGAGGCCCGCGCGATCGGTACCAGAGCAGACGGTCAGCCTGCGCAAGCAACACATCTGCCAGGCCGTCGCAATCGAGATCGACCATGCGCAAGTTGGGATCGCTCCAGTTGATGTGCAACGCATTGGGCATGGGCCGGAACTGGTCCCAGCCCCCGGCCTCGGTACGGGCGAACGCGCCGGCGCCGGGCGGGCTGAACTTCACCATGTCCAGGCGACCGTCGCCGTCTAGATCGGTGAGCTGACGCTGGTCCAGCGATGAGGGCACCGGCAAGCTGCGCTGCGGCATGGGGCCGCTCATGGTAACCTGGTCGCCGGCGGCCATTCCAGGCGTAGTGCGTCCCGACAGATTAGCCTTGTAGTACCAGCCGCTATCGCCCGCCCATAGCATGCCGGGCAGGCCCTCGCCATCGAGATCGACCCAGCGCGCAGCCGCGCCGGAGGGACCGGAGGGCATTCCTTCCAGCGCGGCTGCGGGAAAACGTTTGAAAGCGTGGCCAAGCGCCCCTGCTGAATAGCTGAACTCGAGTGGCGGCAGCGCGTTCTCATCCTGGCTCAAGTCTGCGGCGGCATCTGCGATGCTGCCCGTCAGGCTGACGCTGGCCAGACGCGTCAGCGCTGGCGATTGATCGTATGCGAACGCCAGCGTCCTGACCGGCACCCAGCCGGCACCAAGTGTGGCGAAGCGGTGCAACATGACGACTTCATGGCACAAGCGGTAGGTACGCAACTCGAAACCTGGCTTGCAGGTACTGAAAGGGTCTTGGCGCACCGGCCAGGGAAGATCCTCCGTTTCACCGTAGCGCAAGACGGCACGGAACAGAAAATCGTGCTTCTCGGGGTTGGTCAGGGGCACGAAATGCGAGCCCATGGACGTATCGAGCGCAGTCGCATTCGAATAGCTCACCGACCTCAGGTAGCGCTGCGCGTTGGCCAAGAAGCGCTGTTGTCCATCCGCTGCTGGAACGAAACGCGACAGTTCACTGATGGCGCCGGCATCAATTCGGCTCGCGTCTTCTGCAACAAAGCCGTAATGGACGACATTCCCTAGGTCATCGCGCGTCTCTTCAAGCAGCCAGGAAAATACGTGCAGGGGATTGGTAGGATCTTCGATTCTGGCCAATCCGGTCCAGCCATAGATACTGGTTATGTTGTCGCGTGTGGTTACTCGCCAATGCGTAGCGGCGTCCGCTGTACGGGTCCACCGTTCTATCCGAGCGAACAAGCCCTCGACACGGGGCCGATAGCGTTTGACCCGGAATCCGTCGACGTCGATCTCGTCCGGAGCGTCGGCGCCCGAACTGTCGCGCCGCTGCGCCGGAACGAGGTCTTCTGCGCCGACAAGGATAAACACGTCGCTTTCTTCCGCGTCATCGTAGCTCGGGAGTCCGCGATCGGTCTTGCGTGTGATTGCCGCCGTTGTGAGCTGCCATCCAATCCCAAAAACGCTGTTGCCCGTTCCTGTGTCGTAGCGTAGTTCAAGCGCGGGCGTAAGGCCGCTGCGCCCCGGCGTCAACGGCAAGGGAATCGACAGGGAGGCTGCTCCTGTTGCGGCATTGGTGTTGAATTTCTCGCCTACGGAGCGCAGTGCTCCCCCGCCTGTGGGCGCTTGAATGGAAGGTGTCACCGGTGCGTTGCTGGACGGGAACGCTTTTGCTATCGAGGATGGTGTTTTTTTTGGGGTGGCCACGTCGGGGCCGTTCTTGCTAGCGGTTCTGACCTCCTGGGAAGCTGGCTCCACTGTGCCCTCTCTAAGCCGTTTGCGGCCTTAAGAATTACCAAGATTAATCAACGCGCTATGAGAAAAAGTCTATCTCCTAGCGCGGATCGGACTGCCGGGAAAGATAATCAACATCTTATGTATCTCCGAAGAAAATACTTTCAAATCTGGAGTATTTTCGCGGGGCAGGTTCCTCATACTCTTGTGAAAGCGGTCCGCCGATCAATGTTAACGAATTATCGCCCTGACCACTGAACGGTCGCCAAGCGACGGTTTCTTTCTCCCGTCAATGTCCTGGAGGAATTGCAAAATAGTGATTTTTGATTACCACTGGAATCCTTATAGTACGAGAAATTCATATTATTTTCGCCACAAGAAATTTTTGATTTATCTAATTTGCGTCTTTGCAACAATTTATAAGTTGACATTTTTTTCTTTGCTTTGGACTTGTTCTCCGGCTCTACGATTCGCAAGCTTACCAAGAACTAGACTAGTCCCCGGCCGAGCCGCCAGCACGATCCGTCACTTTGGAAAAGTTTGCGCATTTCTACGCAGGACCGCGCGTGCACGGGCATGTGTTGGATCCGCTATGTAACATCGGCACACTTCCTCCGAAGGAAGGCGAGCTATTTGGGTTTGCCGACAGTAGACCTACCAATACACTATCCTACTCTGCGGTCAAGCGTACCGTTATAAAAGGTAGCAAGTACCTGCACCGCTTCCCTGGGGGGAAGGTTTTGCAGCAGAACGCACAGGATGTCAAGGGTAGTACCCTCCAGCCAGATCCTGCGCAGCCATCCCGCTATCACCAGCAGCGATAAGAAGTTCCCCCCCAAAATGAATGAGACAGATTTGATGTCGTTTTGGTAAAGAAACGCGAAATACAAGGTGACGAGGAAAGTGCCGACCAAAATCCCGATGGCAAGCGTTTTGCTAAGTCGGTTTGATTTCTGAATGTGGTCAAACCTGTCAAGAAGCGTCGCAGAATGTCGTGGATCAATAGGTGGTGGTTCACCTTGGTGCGGGGCAGAATGCTGGTTGTTTGCCGTGAGGAAAGCTGAAATCGCATCAGAAATTGATTTAGTAGGTTTCATGGGTCTCCGTGCATGGTTGATGAGGGCAATGGTTACGGCTTCCGACGCTGACAGATAACTGTGCTGCCCTATGTACAGCAGCCTGAACACCGACTGGAAATACACTAACCAGGAGATTGGATCCACATTGCGTGGTAGGAAACGAATTAGGCAATCACGGCGGGTAGAGACTAATTCCTCGGCCAGTTCATTCGGTTCACATGCAAAAATATCGAACACGCCAGAAAAGCCGACAGGCACCGTGTTGAGCATCTGTCGTTGATCAATTAGCTTTCCGTTCATTTCGAATGCGCCCTGCGACGTGTGTGACATCAGAATGACAATCGGTCGATCGGGGTTGTCGAATGCTGCACGCAAGGCGCCGCAGTCAGTCTGCTCAACGAAGTCAATACCCAGCCGCATGGCCAAGTGCGACAGCATCCGCAGATTGTCGACGAACTGCACTTGATATTGAGGCCAGCCACCAAGAAAATTGGTCGCGTATCCGCGCCCGTCGAGCGCTCGGGAGGCATTGAATCCTTCACGGGTGGTGGGTAGACCTACCAGAAAAGTGCAATTCCCTGGCATGGTTAATTGAACAACCCGCTCATCCGTGGCGGCCATAGGGGCGTCCTGTCTCGGAGTTCTCTTCCACAAACCGGTTTCCATCCATCTGGTCCAGGATCTCCACCTTGAAATCGTCCCTGTGCATTTTAGGATTGGCTTTCTTCATCTGCACCATCACCTGGCTGACCACCTCGGCTGCACTAGCATGGCTAGCCAGCCAATCCGGACGGAGAGTGACCATGATCTGTTCCAGTTGCTGCTGCATGCGCCTTGTTCGTACCATGAAACGCAGGGCGATTTTTTTTGATGTGACATTTATCTCAACTATGAATTCGACCACCACCCGGTACCACTTTTTGTTTCCGGGACCCGTCATCCGTTCAGCCGTAGTGACTTTGGTGACCTTGTGGATACCGCTACTGGGAAGAAAGAACTCCTGAGGCAATGCGATGTCAATGGTGGCTTGGTCGCTGGGAGGGACGCGAATGACCAGCTTGGGTTTCGCATCCAGATGCGCCCACTGCATATTCATGGTCGCTTGCATGCCGGCTGCTTTCTTCGGCGAGAACCCCGCCAGCGAGACATAGACACTTTTTGCACCGGCCGTGGTGGTGGCATGGTCGATGGCCTCGGCAAGTTCGTGAATCTGGGCGCCCCGATAAATAGGCTCACCGGTTCCGTTGAGGACCGTATAGGTTATTTCCTGCTTCGAGTCGTCCTTAAAAATGGCAATGGAATGCACGTGGCGGTTGGAGCGGTTATTGCGGTCGAGCTGCGCATTAAAAGCGATCATGTCATCCGGATTGATAAAATGCAGCCGGCCCGCGGGTTCCTTTGCACTGAACACCCTAATACATTGGTCCGTCGCCAACGTCGGCGTCGCCAGGCCAAAGGCGAAAAGCACGAACGCCAGACGCGTCAAGCCAATGCATGCCGTTCCGAGGAAGCACACGGCCTAACCCTTGCGGAGTTTCATAGCACAGTACGGCGCCCGGATTTCGCCAGTTGGATCTCCTCCCGTTACTCCAAACATCGGAATGAATGCTTTACGCGCTTTCATATAGTTTGCAAGCAGCGCTTTACCGGCCTGGCCGTTGCCCTTGGCGAGCCTGGCCTGCGCTTTGAATGCATATATCGTGATCATGTTCTTCAATGATTGCACTGAAAAGTAGGTGTGGCTCTCTGCCTCGTCCCATGTGCGCGATGCCACAGCCATATTGAACTGCCCTTGCAATGCCAGCACTTCATCGATCAATTTTTGATCGCTGCCCTCTTCATACAGTTTCCGTAAATAGAGATGATGGCCCCATAGCAGCATCTGCTCGCGGTTCATACCGTCCTGGATTTGCTTGGTGCGCATCGTGTCGCGATTGCTCGCATTTAAGGTTTGATTGTCACTATTTTTCTGTGGCGTGAGCTCCTCGACCACCGCCTGTAACTGAGCGCGGCTGAGCGTTTTGTTTTTTGCCGTGTTGACCAGGCCAGTCAGGAGCACCAAGTCAGCCTTGAATTCAGTCGCAGTTGCCTTCATGAGCCCCGCGACGCCCCCCGGATAGCCGATGCCATAGGATTGCACGCAGGCCCGCTCCGTCGTCACGACGTTGTATTCCTTTTTGGATAATTTTTTGTCCGGGAGAATTAACGGTTTGTCGGCCTGCTTTAACAAAGCGATGCGCGTTGACTTGCACAGTTCCGATCGTGCAGGGGGTTCTTCCGAACGCGCATATACGCTGGAAATAACTAACAAGATTGCCAACGATACTTTGGCGCCTTTCATAGGATCTCCGAGAGCGATGAACTTGAAGCTGAGTAAATGTCAGATCGATAAGAAAGAATACAGCTGATTGATATCTTTCGGCCAACGAAGGCATAATATATTTACGCCGTTGGTTTTTTGATACACCTTGGTACGGCAGCGGGGCGAATCCTTCTGCCCGCACCACCCAGGTCCCCTCGGCCTGAAAACCCGGAGCAGGGCGCGCCGGCCGTAGTGGACAGCAATGTGGTACCGCTCTACGTGCCTGTTTTCCCTCTGAACCAGGTGTAAAGTGACACATTTACCCGCACAGCTAATTCCACAGCTCGCACTGCCTGTAGCTGCGCCGCCCGGAGCGGGTCACGGACGCTCCCAATTCACCGCCCAGCGCGTCAGCTGCCTGCTTAGTCGCGGCGATGTTCCGCAGATGGTGGGGACAGGCAACGACCACTGAACTGAACCCGAATACCGCACTATCCGTTATGTGGTGTGAACGCCGGTCAGAATCCGCTTCAATTTGACTGCGTTTGACGATCGTGGCGATTTAGACAAGGTTTATGGTTCGCCTTTTCGTTAGAATTTGTTCTGGGAAAGGCGGTGCGGTGGTGGCCACGTCCCGGCCCGGCACGCCGATTGATGGTCCCTCCCTACCTGCCGTTCATCTTGCAGACGCTGAAGAAGTTCCAAACGTTGACGGCCAGTCGGCTGCACGCGCAGGTTAAGGACGCATTTGTTACCCCGCGTCCGGGGCGGGTGACCCTGCTCTGGCCGACATGGCTTTCGAATCGGACTGTTGCGTTTCGGCGTATTTTTCGTTGCAAGGTGTTGCGTTTGCTGCGCGTCATTATGCACAAATGGCAGGCTTCTTGAAATGCAGGTACCTCGTTGCGCAAATCATGAGTCTTTTCTAGCAAAATGAAGCGCATCGGGCACCCGCGACTACATAGTTTGGGAGAGACGGTAGTTTACAACGTGTTGCGTTTCCTTGATCCAGTCGGCGTTGTATCTTTCGTTTTCTCAAGCCGGCACAATCCCCGCCGAGTTCAACGATTCAGCGCGTTCGCGATGGCGAGTTTTACACGAGCATGGAAAGAATTGCCAAGGCATCTAGCAGTGCTCGTGTTTTCTTGCAAGCGCGCGTTGTCGTTTCAAAGAAGTCTTGGTGGAAGCCATGGTGAAGTTTTTGCCACCTGGTGTTTCAACGTCGCGATAGCGGTCCACCTACGGGGGCAATAACTAAACGTCGCGCGGCTGCTTAAGCGCTTCAAGCGCCAAGGACGCCATGCGGCGTATACCCTCATACGACTTGGCCGACGCAATGAACCGGCCATTGTGGCAGAAACCGGCATCTTCAACCCCGGTCACCGCGGCCAGCTGCGCGTCACGCAAGCCGGCCCATGCCTCCGGCAAATCCGCGCGCGCCTTGAAGCTGTCGGGGCTGACCGGAATTGCGTGGATCATGTAGCGCTGCTCGGCAATATTGTGACTGATGACGAACAGCAGCTTCGGCATTTCCTCGCGCACCACTTGCCCCCATGGCACTGCGCCATTTTGCAGGAACAGTACCGTGCCCTCCTCCAGTACTTCCGCCTGCCTCACCTGCTCCACCGCGAGCAAAACGCCGACGCGGTATTTCACGGCATTGGTCATGATGTCGGTGAGCAGGTCCATGGCGCGGGTAAATTGACTGAGCCTGTAGGCATCATCGGCGTCGCCGTAGCCCAGCCTTTGTTCGTCGAGCCAGTTCGGATTAAACCCGGACACCACCGCCGACAGGCCATAGCCGCCCGGCGCATTCTTGGCCGCACCCACGTCGGACAGGTCCAGGTACTGCACGACATCGGCGTCGATTGAATCTGCCATCTCGGCCGCCTTGTCATCCGACAAGCGATGGCCCGTATGCGCCGCCGCCAGCGTGATCACGCAGCGTGCCCCATATTCCTTCCACACCAGTCCCGCGCTTGCGTAGGGCACGCCCGTCTGGCGCGCGCCGCTGAAACCCTTTTGGTGATGGTCGAAGCGCCCCGTGGCGGCGTCCCAAATACCGCCGACATCGACGGCAAAGTCAGCCGCCTCGACCCGTGCCGCATCGCGCGTGCGTACAACCTCCGCCTGCGGAAACAATATCTTCAGCACTGCAACAGCCCATGCGTCGTCGGCGTGAAACTTGCCGCTGTGAGTCACTATTACCATAAAGAATCCAATCTCTTGTTCGCGGTGCGTTATTGCTCCCTGGCGGAATGATACCGGGTTCCATTAATCGCATCGCCGAATCGCCCTCCACGTCAAACGCAAGCGCCGGCCTCGCTTTGCGCAATGCAGTTTGCATAATCGGACCACAAAATATTTGAAAGCTCGTATTCATCAACCAATTCCACCTATGAAATAGCCGCGGGTGTACGCCACAGAAACGTTTTGGGCGGAACGGCGTAGCGAAGTTCGTAACGACATACCAGCTTTTTCCAAAGTTGAGCGGCCATTGCCGTCGGCCGCATTCGATACCAACAGAAAAATGGGAGCACTGAAATGGACACTCAATATATTCGCAATGCAATGCAGAGGATGACGGGCGCCGTGGTCGGAGCGCTGCTGTGTTCAACGTTGGCGCTGGCGCCGGCGCACGCGGGCGTGCTTACCGGTATGTTGGTACTCGACGGAAATACTGCCGATCCATCGGGCGCCGCCCCGCCCGACGACTGGGAGAGCTTCCCGGCAAACCAGGCCAACACGGTGCGCGCAACCGGCATCGTGGCCGACACCGTCCCGGCGGTGTTCAGGAACGGTTCCAAAGACACGCTCGACATCGGCACATGGCGCTACGACCTGGGTTCATCGCCGCCAAAAACCGACATGAAAAACGGCTACGCGGCAGCCTATTCCAACGCCGGTGACCTGATCATTAACTTTGGCGCCGACCGCGATTCGTTTTCCGGCACGGCCAGCCTGGGATTCTGGTTTTTCAAAAATCCCGTGGTGCGCAATGACGCCACAGGCACCTTCATCAACCCGGTGACCGGGCAGCCTGCCACCCACGCGGACGGCGATGTACTGGTCGCCTTCGAGTACAGCAACGGCGGCGCTGTCACCACTGTGCGCATCTTCAAGTGGCAGGCGGGCGCGCTGGCAGACCAGGGGTCGATCGGCGTCGGGCCGACCAGTGTAGCCGGGGTCTATTGCGACCCCGCCGATCGCGTCTGCGGCGCCACCAACAATACCACCCTGAACATTCCATGGGCGGGCACCGTGCAGCCGGGTCAATTCTTCGAAGGCGGGATCAACATCACCAAATTGCTGCCCGGCTCCGATTCCTGCTTTTCAACCTTCATGGCAACCAGCCGTTCGTCGGCCGAACCCAACGCGTCCATCAAGAACTTCATCATTGCCAGCTTCCCGGTATGCCGTCTCGAAGTGACGACTGTGTGCGAAGGCTCGGTCTTCCAGGCGGCGACCAATACCGTCCTCAATACGCTGAAGGGCCGCATCACCAACGAAGGCGGCGGCACGGTCACCAGCGTTTCGGTTTCCAGCAAACCGGCATTTATTGCTGGCACGGTTGGCTTCTTCACTTGCGACGCGGGCGGCTCGCCCACCACGACGCCGCAATCGCCTGCGTCGCTCGCCGCCGGCGGCGCCATCTGCTTCCGGGGCCAGTATTCGTCGAACACGCTGACGACACTTGGCACCGTCACGGCTGCCGCATCAACCGGCTCCGGTAGCATCACCGATACCGATAGTGCGACCTGCACGACCACTCCGCCCGGCGGGCTGGCGGTAACGAAGGTATGCGACGTCGACCTGGTGGCACAGAACAACCAGCTGGTGGTAAAGATCAACTACAGCGGTTCGGTGACGAACACGGGGGCTTACGGACTGACCGACGTCAAGGTCTGCGAATCGGCCGAGGTTGCTCCCGGTGTGGATCCATGCAGCGTGGCTGGGCACACCGAAATTGCCATCGGAAATCTCGATGCCGGCGCTGTCAAGGCCTACAGCAGCAGCTACTTCCCGAACCAGGCATTAAATGGCCAGGGATTGTCGACGCTGGGAAATCCGGAAGCGGCAATCTTCAAGGACAAGGTGAGCGCCAAGGGCACCCGCCCTGTGATTGTGGGCGGTGGCGTGTTGCAGTCGCCGGCGACCGAGGCCGCTTGTCCGCTGTGCAAGTAAGCTGACGCAGGGAGCAGACATGGACTGGGCATCCTGGCGCAGCGGCGCCGCCATCGCCGCGCTGGCTGGTGCAACGATGGCGGTGACGGCGTGGCTTGCCGCACCGAGCGACCAGCCCGATGCGCCATTGCCCGCGTCTCATGCCAGCCAGGGAGCCGCGCCGACGCCGTCCTTTGACGTCGGCAGCGCGGCGGCCGAACCCGGCGACCCGAGCGGCCGCTGGGTAGGTGCGATGGATCTCGGCGGCGGAAGACAGGCGCAGTTTCGTTTCGACCTGAACAGCGCCAACGGGCTGCTCACCGGCACGGCCAGCGTACCGATCGGCGAGGCCAGCATCGTGAACGGCCGCATCCGGGACCAGCACCTGTCATTCGATACCCAGTACCGGCTGCCGTCAACGGGCCAGGTCGTACTCACCCGCTTTTCGGGCGAAGTGCACGGGGACACGATTACATTGGACATCAACAGCGAGGGTGCACTGTCCCGCTTGCTGGTCCAGCGCGCCACGCCCTCACCATAGGGACGCGCCCCTTGTCACACGCCGGTCGCCCTTGTCGGCCATCAATCGCATTGGCAACTCGATCTATTCCGACGAGAAAATTCGCAGCAGAAGCGAGGGAAAAGTATCAATTTGCTTCTATTTATCGCTTCGATTTCCATGTCGGAACTGGGACTCAATCCTGAGAAAAATAGGCAGGATTGGAGGAATGCATGAGTTTGAAACCGAAGAGCATTTGGAAGGCGCATTTTCTATTCCATTTTGTCTTTTTCCTTTTGGCACTGATCGGGCTGTGGAAGACGCATACTCTGTGGGGATTTGTCTTGCTCGCCGCTTCGGTAGGAATGACGGCAATATTAGCCTGGTTCGTTGATAAATCAGAGGCGGACAAAAGAGACGACTGATTCAACGTCATTGCGACGAGAAGTAAGCAGTACGCGACGAGCGAGCATGCCACCTCTGTCCAATCCACCGAACTTTGGGGCACCTCGAATTACCGTCTGGTCGGCGTGCGCACCGGCGGCCGCTCATACTTGGCGGCGCCGATCTGCTCAGTCTTGCGGCGCAGTGATGCGAAGCCGGCATGACCCGCTAAGCACTGGCTGCTCCGCGAGCCGGTGCGGCCCTGTGCGACGTCGCCGCCCGGGATTGGCTAGACTGCGCCGCCCTTGCTGGATGCAGCCGCAACCCTGGCGCGTGCGCTGTGCACTTTCCTGTAGCTGTCAATCAGGCGTTCGTGCTTGTCGAGCCCTTCCAGTTTCATACTGGTCGGCGTCAATCCGAAGAAGCGCACGCTGCCGTCCACCGACCCCATGACCGCATCCATGCGAGCGTCGCCAAACATGCGGCGGAAATTGACCGCATAATCGTCCATCTCCAATTCGTCATCGAGCAGCACCTCGAGCACGACGTTCAAGGCCTGGTAAAACAGTCGCCGCTCGACCGTGTTGTCGTTGTACTGCAGGAAGGCTTCCACCAGCTCCTGGGTCTCCTCGAATTGCTGTAATGCGAGATGAATCAGCAGCTTCAATTCCAGCGTGGTCAGCTGCCCCCAAACCGTGTTCTCGTCGAACTCGATCCCGATCAAGGTGGCGATGTCGGCGTACTCGTCCAGCTCGCTGTTTTCCATCCGCTCAAGCAGTGCTTCGAGGCTGGCTTCGTCCAGACGATGCAAGTTCAGGATATCGGCGCGGAACAACAGTGCCTTGTTGGTGTTATCCCAGATCAAATCGTCGACCGGATAGACTTCCGAGTAACCCGGCACCAGAATGCGGCAGGCGGCGGCGCCCAGATTCTCGTACGTCGCCATGTATACCTCTTTGCCCATGTCTTCCAGAATGCCGAACAAGGTCGCGGCTTCCTCGGCATTGGCGTTGTCGCCCGGGCTGCAGAAATCCCATTCGACAAACGGATGATCGGCCTTGGCACTGAAAAAGCGCCACGACACGATGCCGCTGGAATCGATGAAGTGTTCGACAAAGTTATTCGGCTCGGTGACGGCGTTACTGACAAAGGTCGGTCGCGGCAAGTCGTTCAAGCCTTCAAAACTGCGCCCCTGCAGCAGTTCGGTCAGGCTCCGTTCCAGCGCCACTTCGAAACTTGGATGCGCGCCGAACGAGGCAAACACGCCGCCCGTGCGCGGATTCATCAGGGTCACGCACATGACCGGGTAAGCCCCACCGAGCGACGCATCCTTGACCAGCACCGGAAAGCCCTGCTCTTCCAATCCGGCTATGCCGGCCAGAATGCCAGGGTATTTCGCCAGCACCTCCTGCGGCACATCGGGCAAGGCGATTTCACCTTCCAGGATGTCGCGTTTGACCGCCCTTTCGAAAATCTCCGACAAGCATTGCACCTGCGCTTCGGCCAGCGTATTCCCGGCACTCATGCCATTGCTGACGTAGAGGTTTTCGATCAGGTTGGACGGGAAATAGACCACCGCGCCGTCCGATTTGCGCACGTACGGCAGCGAACAGATGCCGCGCTCCACATTGCCGGAGTTGGTGTCGTACAGATGGGACCCACGCAACTCGCCATCGGGATTGTAGATTTCCAGGCAGTATTCGTCGAGAATCTCGGCCGGCAGCGCATCTTTGCGGCCGGGCTTGAACCAGCGCTCGTCGGGGTAATGGACAAACGGCGCGTTGGCGATGTCGTCGCCCCAGAACGTACCGCCGTAAAAGTGATTGAAATTGAGGCGTTCGATAAATTCGCCCAAGGCCGACGCCAGCGCGCTTTCCTTGGTCGATCCCTTGCCGTTGGTAAAACACATCGGCGAGTGCGCATCGCGGATATGCAGCGACCACACATTGGGAACGATATTGCGCCATGAAGCGATTTCAATCTTCATGCCCAGGCCGGCCAGCACGCCGGACATATTGGCGATGGTTTGCTCCAGGGGCAGATCCTTGCCCGGAATATAGGTGCTCGCGTCGGACGCCGGCGTCAAGGTCAGCAAGGCCTGCGCATCGGCATCCAGGTTATCGACCTCGTTAATCACGAACTCGGGGCCGGCCTGCACCACTTTCTTTACCGTGCAACGCTCGATGGAGCGAAGAATGCCCTGGCGGTCCTTATCGGAGATATCCGCCGGCAGCTCGACATCGATCTTGAAAATCTGCTGATAACGGTTTTCCGGATCAACGATATTGTTCTGCGACAGACGGATATTTTCGGTAGGAATATTGCGAGTTACGCAATACAACTTCACAAAGTAAGCCGCGCACAAGGCCGATGAGGCAAGGAAGTAATCGAACGGACCAGGCGCGGAGCCATCGCCCTTGTAGCGGATGGGCTGGTCGGCGACCACTGTGAAATCATCGAACTTGGCTTCAAGACGAAGCTTATCGAGAAAGTTGACCTTAATTTCCATGGGGGAATTCTAAAAGAGTGTTCAAATGGGTGAGCCAGCATTATCGTCGCTTTTGCCCTCACAGCATAGCTGCCGTCGACCTTGTCGAGGCGATCACCTCCAGTCGGGAAAGCCTGTGAACTGGATGGAAAGCGTCAGCGAGAGCCGGTACAATCCGATCGGTGCCCCCCAATTCCGCCGCGCTGCCAGCGGCCGCGCGGACGCCCCCCGGCGCAGAAGCCGATGGGCGATATTGATGTGTATATCAGAGAGGTGTCCCGTGACTGAGATCATCCATCCCTTTTACGAGTCGCATCGCGCTGCAATGGAGGCCGCCATGCGCCATCGCCTCGACCTTGCCGAACCGCTCTTGTGCGAGTGCATGCAGCTATCCGATATCGATGAGATCAGGCTTGAGGTGATGGGCGAATTTGCCGTCGTGCTGACCCGTATGCCCTATGTCGGCGGCACGGCAAGCCGTATGAGCGACTTTTTCATGCGTCTCATCGGCTTTATGGCCATCAGCCGCGTACTTCGACGACGCGGCCTGCCGCTGCCGGTGATCGGCGACATCGAACGCAAGACCTACAAAACGCAGTTGCTCACCGTGCCCGAAGCGGAACGTCTCGCCTCGGGCCGTCAATTCATGTCGCCGGAAAATCAGTCCCTGCTGCGCGAGCACGCTGCGAAAAGTGTTACAGCCAGCCATCAGTCCGAGTTTCCGCAAGATTTCGTCTGCGATTTTGTCGAACCTGGACCGGGTGATAACTTTGAATTCGGCATCAACTACACCGCTTGCGGCTTTTGCAAATTCGCAGCCCGCCATGGAGACGAGGAGATTTTGCCGAACATTTGCGGGCTCGATGTCGACGCCTATGCTACCCGTGGCATCCGCCTGGAAAGGACGCAAACCTTGGCTGGCGGCGCGACCCACTGCGATTTCCGATTCTCGCGTCTGTCCACGTAATCAAGCGTGGAAAGGACCTTTGGAGCACCCACATTTGACCTGGAAGCACAGATCTTGTGTCCACCCGCCACTGTTTCAGCAACCCGCTTCGGCCCATACTGGATCGACTTTCAACACGAACCAGGACATTCACATGAGCATTCCGACTTTTGGCGCCGGCACCTTTCGCCTGCAAGGGCAAGTTGTCATCGATTCGGTGCGCAACGCGCTCGAACTGGGCTACCGCGCCATCGATACCGCGCAAATCTACGGCAATGAAGCCGAGGTCGGCCAGGCGATCGCCGAATCCGGTGTGCCGCGCAGCGAGCTGTTCATCACCACCAAGATCTGGGTCGACAACTACGCCGACGACAAACTAGTCCCCAGCCTGCAAGAAAGCCTGGACAAACTACGTCTGGACGCGGTCGACCTGACCCTGATCCACTGGCCGGCGCTAGGCAAAGGCGTATCGGTCGAGGCGGCCGTAACGACCCTGGCGCGCGCCCGCCAGCAAGGGCTGACGCACCTGATCGGCGTTTCCAACTTCAATATCGCCGATACCGGGCTGGCCATCGGCGCCGTCGGCAAGGACGCCATCGCCACCAACCAGATCGAACTGAGTCCCTACCTGCAAAACCGCACACTCGTCGCCTGGCTGCGGGAACAGCGCATTCCCGTCACGTCCTACATGACGCTCGCCTACGGCAAGGTGCTGAGCGACCCGGTGATCATGGAAATCGCCAGCGGCCACCAGGCCACGCCGGCCCAGGTAGCGCTGGCGTGGGCACTGCAACTTGGCTATGCCGTGATCCCGTCGTCAACCCGGCGTGAGAATCTGGCCAGCAACCTGAAGGCACAGGCAATGCGTTTGAGCGCGGACGACATGGCCCGGATTGCCTCGCTGGAGCGCAACGGGCGCGAAGTCAGTCCTGCCGGGCTGGCACCTCAGTGGGATTGACGCTCTCTGGCCCGCCACCGGGCCGCATGGCTGCGACCTGCGCCCGGCCGATCCCTCGCTCGAAGCCGCCAGCCCGGCGTGCGGCGTCCGCTGCGGCGCGCCTTGACCGCAACGCAATGTTATCGAAAGAAATATTGATTACCGGAAGTATCGTACGTGTGATGTAATTGGGGCCCTTGTCGCTGTAAAGACAAGCCGATAATTACATGGAGATACTTTGAACAATACCCAGTCCAAACGCTTGTCCCCGCGCCCGCCTGCGTGCTCCACCGGCGCCCTCGCCTGCCTGCTGGCCATGGTCGCCGCCATGAGCGGCTGCGGCGGCGGCGATGGCGGCAAAAGCAATCCCGGCGGCACGAACGGCAACAATGCCGATACCAGGGTCCGGGTCGCGCCCAACCCGGGCGACAACTGGACCCTGGTCCCCGCCGCCGAGGTCGGCATGGACGGGGCCGTGCTGGCCGATGGCGTCGCCAAGCTGCCCGACGCCGCCAGCCATGGCATGTCGAGCATGCTGGTCACGCGCTACGGCAAGCCGGTGCTGGAACATTACTGGAACGGCTACGACAAGGACACCCTGCACGACCTCCGTTCGGCGACCAAAAGTATCACCTCGCTGATGATGGGGGTGGCGATTGACCAGCGCGTGGTCGGCGCCGTGAGCGATACGCTGGGCAGCTACCTTGCCCCCCTGTATCCTAACGCGCCGGCGTTCCGGCTCGGCCCCAAGCTCGACGACCTGCTCACCATGCGCAGCGGGCTCGACTGCAATGACTGGAGCGCCAGTTCGCCCGGCCACGAAGACAAGATGTACCAGCAGACCGACTGGCTGCGTTTCTACACCGGCATCCAGGCGAACGCCGCGCCCGGCAGCGTGACGCGCTACTGCACCGGCAATCCGGTCGCGCTGGGCCGCGTGATCGCCGTGGCCAGCAAGAAGCCGATTCCGGCGTTCGCCGACGAATTCCTGTTCGGCCCGCTGAACATCAAGAGCGCCAGGTGGGCCTCGTTCGACAACGGCGCCCAGACCGACACCGGCGGCCATATCCAGCTGCGCCCGCGCGACATGGCCAGGCTCGGCCAACTGGTCTTGCAAAAGGGACAGTGGAATGGCAAGCAGCTGGTATCGGCGGCGTGGATCGCCGAATCGACGCGCCAGCACACGCAGTTTGCCAGCCTGCCGCAACGCAATGGTTACGGCTACTTGTGGTGGCGCAGTGTAGAGACAGTCAAAGGTACATCCTATGACGTCATCTACGCCGACGGCAACGGCGGCCAGTTCATCATGATCGTCCCGGCACTCGAGATCGTCGCCGTGTTCACCGGCGAGAATTACAACCTGAGCAAGGCCGCATTTCCCTTCGACGTGCTCGACCGCACCATCCTGGCCGCGGTCAAATAGGCCGCCAGCCAGTCCAGGCGCAGCCCGACGCCCGCTCGGGTACGCGCCTGGCAGAACTTCAAATGTGTAATCACAGCAAGTTTCTCAACTGCTACAATTCCATTTTTCATGTCCTGGGCGGCGCCCCGCCCACTGAACCGAAAGCTTCCATGACCGATACGCCACTCTCCGCAACCCCGCTCGCCGAGATCGACGGCAGCTATGCCAACCGCGACGTCCTGGCCGGCGAAATCAGCCTGCGCCTGAAGAATGGGCGCGAACAGGAAGTCGTCGATTTCTTGAGGGAATGCGACGAATCGGTCTTGAATCAGCTGGGGTATGCAAGCGGCGATCTTGCGTGGGAAACCGATGCGGCGATTTGGCTGGCGCTGGCGCGGGTGACCGTGCCGCGCGGCGTTCTGCTGCGCGAAGCATGGGAGGCTGGCAGGCAGCGCAACGAAGCCTTTTCGCGCGAATTGTGCGAGCTGGCCGAGCAGTACCTGGCCGGCACCGGCGCCCGCAAGGATGCCCTCATTTTCGTCATGCGCAATATTATCGACCGCCTGGCGTATCCCGGCATCCCGCGCAAGCGCGTGTTCAATCTGCTGGAATGGAACCTGGCCCTGAGCCGTGCCGCGGGCTGGACCGATGGCCAGGGCTACAACAGCGTCCACCACCTGGTCCGGACCCTGGACGACACGGCGGACCTGATCGCCCTGTCCGCCACGGCTGAGCGCTACTTCGAGACGGCGCTGCAGGTCTTCAAGGACCGCGCGCCAGCGGGCGACCTGCGCACGCGCTGGTTGCCGTGGCACGATTTCTTCCAGCAATACCCGGAGTACATCGACCGCCATCACAGCGCACTCGGCGATCCGGCGCTGATCCTGCGGCGCTGGGACGCCGCCCCGCCCACACTGCGCGAAGACATGCTCGCCAGCCTGCTGCAGATGATGCGCTGGTATGACGGCGCCGACCAGGCGTGTGTCGCCGAGACCATCGATCAACTGGTGCGCACCGATGAAGCCTTCATCGGCATCGCGCTGCGCGAGCGGCCCTACAACTTCAACCTGGCCACCGCCACCCTGATCTGGCAACGCCAATACCCCGGCCTGGTGGCTATTCTCATGCCATTGATGACGGGGTCCCGCGATTCGGTGGGGCAATACCGCGAGCTGGTGCTGGAGATGCTCTCCAGCAGGCCCGATCTGATGCAAAGCGCGGTAGCGGCCAACCTGGACCAGCTGATCCCGCTGCTGGGCGCGGAGCTGCTGCGCACTGTGCTGCCGGACGTGGGCACCCTGATCGGCAAAAGTACCTCGAAATCGCTGCGCGAAGCCATCGCCGAGGCGGCCAAAACGCTGGCCATCGCCGATATCGTCCAAGCCGGCTGGCTGAACGTACGCAACAAAAACCTGCGCCTGGCCTGCAAGGACCTGCTCATTGCCCATCCGGACCAGGCCAGCGCCAGCCCCCTGCTGGCGGCCATGCTCGCCGCCGGCCAGCTCGACGCGGCAACGGCAAGTTCGGTGGAGGCGCACCTGGCCCGGGGCACGCCGTCCGCCGAGCCCCAGACGGGCGAGGCCGCACTGGCGCGCCTGGAAACGCAGGCGACCGGCATCAAGCGCTGGTCGGCCGCCATCAAGCCGCTCGACAATCCGGAACTGCTGGCGATGTTCCAGCCGCTGTCCGAACACGCGGCGCGCGCCGCGCTGCACCTGGCCGCGACCGGCGACGACGGCTTGCCGCCGCTGGCCGGGGCCCTGCTGGCGCAACTGCCGGCCGAAGCGCGCGCGCGCCTGGCGCTGCATCTGGTGCAAGTGTGGATTGGCAGCGAGGGCAATCCCAAGCTGCGCTTTGTACTGCAACTGGCCGTCGAAGGCGCGGACGACCGCATCGTCGACCTGCTCAGCGAGACGGTGTTCAGCTGGGCCAAGACGCGCAAGCAGCGCGCCGTGATCGCCGTGGAGCAACTGGCGGGCATCGATTCGCTGTATGCGCTGGCGCGGGTGCTGGAAATTTCGGAGTCGAAAAAGGTCAGGGGCATGATCCCCGAGGCGGCGCTCGATGCGCTCAAAGCGGCAGCCGCGCGGCGCAAGCTGGCCCTGGCCGAACTGCTCGACGAGCTGACCCCGGACTTCGGCCTCGGCCAGGGCATCTCGCTCACGGTCGGCGACGCCAGTTACCGCATCGTCCTCCAGGGCGACCTGTGCCTGCGCCTGGTCGACGCCAAGGGCAAGGTGTCGAAAACCCTGCCAGCGAACAAGGATGACGCCACGCGCGAGGCCTGGGACATGGCGAGCAGCCAGTTCAAGACGATCAGCGCCAGCCTGAAAGCGGTGGCTAAACTGCAAGCGCCGCGCATGCTGGCCGCCCTGGTCACCGCCAAGACCTGGAGCGCGGCGCGTTGGACCCAGCTGTTTCTCGATCACGCGGTGCTCAAGATCATGGGCCGCAGCCTGATCTGGCAAATCCAGGGCGAGCATGCGCGCAGTTTTCGCATCGCCGAGGACTTTTCGCTGCTGCAAGCCAACGACGAGGTGCTCGCCTTGCCGCCCGATGCACAGCTCAGCCTGTGGCATCCGGCCAGCGCGCGCGCTGGTGAAGCGGAGGCCTGGCGCAGCAATTTTGCCGACTACGAGATCGTGGCCCTGATCGACCAGATCGGCGCGCCGGCTGCCCTGCCGCCCGAGGCATCGATGAGCGCCGAGCACGTGCTGGCGCCGGCCGGCCTGAGCGTGGTGCAGGAACAGCTGGCGGCGACCCTGACCCGCTGCGGCTACCGCAAGGGGCCGGTGAACGACGGGCCGTCGATCGACTGGCACGAATGGCATCTGCCGGCGGCGCAGCTGGCGGTGCATCTGGAAAACGGTTACTGCTCGCCGATGATGGAACTCGGCAAGCCGATCGAGGTCCGCGGGATCCGGATATGGAACACCGGCACCGGCGCGGCCGTGCCGCCGGCCAGCCTGCCCGCGCCCCTGCTGGCCACCTTGTGGTCGCATTTACAATTACTTGACGCCAAGCGCAACCAATAGACCAGGATCATGAACGAACAAGAACAGACCGTGAACGATACCCTCCTTTCCACAAAACCATTGAACGAGATTGGCATCAAAGCCCACGGCGAAGATGCGCTGGCCAGGGAGCTCGGCGAGCGCTTCGAGAACGGCCGCGAGCAGGAAGTGATCGCCTTCATCCAGCAATGCGACCGCTACGTCCTGAAACAGCTGGTACACGTCGAGCGGGAACACGCCGTCTGGCGCCGTAGCAGCCAGTTGTGGCTGCGGTTTTTCCGCCTGACCGCGCCGCGCCATATCCAGTTTCCCGAACCGTACCCGGATGCGCGGCAGCGCGACGCCGCGTTCTCGCATGAATTGCGCGCGATTTGCACCACGCTGATCGCCGCCGCCGCGGCAGGTAGCGGGGCCGGCAGCCTCGAAGAAGCCGCAACATTCGTGCTCGATAACATCATCGAACTGCTGCCGTACGACGGCATGCCGCGCGATGAAGCGCTCAGCCTGCTCGCATGGAACCAGGAACTGCGCGCGCTGAACGGCACAGCGCAGGAGGACTTCGACCGCAATCGGACCCGCCTGATGCGATGCCTGAGCGATCCTGCGGACCTGCTCGCCTACGCATCCCAGCACGAGCGCTACTTCGATGACGCGATCGTGCTGCACAGGCATCGCAGCGACGCCCTGCCACGACGCGAACGCTGGCTCGCCTGGCACGATTTCTTTCATCTACACCCGGAGCGTTTCGACAAGCACCAGCAAGACATCGGCGATCCCGCGCTGATCGTGTGGCGCTGGCCGCAGGCCACGCCGGAACTCCGGCGGGCGATGGCGGAAACACTACTGGGTACGTTGTACCGCAGCGACAAAGGCGATCAGGCGGTTTTCCTCAAGGCGATCGATCAGCTCATGGCTGACAACCAAGCGCTGTTTGCCACCTTGATGGTCGAGAGAAGCTATCTGTTTTCGGGCAAGATCGCCACCCTGATCTGGCAAAAACAACATCCGGGCTTGCTGCCGGCGCTGCTGCCGACGATATTGGAAAGTTACCACTCGCTGGACGGCTATCGCGACACCCTGCGTCCGATGCTGTCAGGCCAGCCGGAGCTGGCGCTGACCATCCCGGGCGCCAGCATGGAAAAAATCATCCCGCTGCTGACCACGGACATCGTGCGCACCCTGCTGCCGGTGCTGGGCACGGTCATCGCCAAGAGCACCTCGAAAGCGCTCGGCGCGGCCATGGTCAAGGCAGCGAAAAAGCTCGCCATCGATGATATTGCCGGGTCCGGCTGGCTGGCGGTCCGCAACAAGAACCTGCGCAAAGTGTGCAAGGACATCCTGCAAGCGCACCCCGACAAGGCCGGCGCCGCACCGCTGCTGGCCAGCCTGGAGGCGGCCGAGGCCGGCGCGGCGGCGGTCGTTGCCGCGCGGGCGCCAGCGCCAGCCGGCCCGTTTACGAGCGAACTGGAGCGGATCGAATTCGAGGCGTCCGTCATCAAGCGCCTGTCGGTCGCCATCGCCCAGGTCGACAATCCCGAGACCCTGGCCCTGTTCCAGCCGCTGTCCAACCACGCGGCACGCACCGCCCTGCACCTGGCCGCGACCAGTAGCGACGCCCTGCCGCCGCTGGCCACGGACTTGCTGGCGCAACTGTCGCCCGAGAACCGGGCGCGCCTGTCCCAGCGCCTGGCCGAAACCTGGATCGGCAACGATGGCGAGCCGAAAATGCGCTGGATGCTGCGCCTGGCGGCAAGCGGCGCGGACGACCGCATCGTCGACCTGCTCAGCGCGACGGTATTCGCCTGGGGCAAAACCAGGAAACAGCGCGCGGTGGTGGCAGTGGAGCAACTTGAGCTGATCGATTCACCCTACGCGCTGGCCCGCGTGCTGGAGATTTCCGAATCGCGCAAAGTGAAGGGCATGGTGGTCGACGCCGCCGCCTATGCCTTGCGCGCGGCCGCCGCGCGGCGCAAGCTGAGCCTGGGCGACCTGCTCGACGAGCTGACCCCGGATTTCGGGCTCGGCCAGGGCATCACCTTGACGGTCGGTGCGCAAAGCTACCAGGTGGTGTTGCAGGGCGACCTGAGCCTGCGCCTGGTCGACGCCAAAGGCAAGGCCTCGAAATCGCTGCCTGCGAACAAGGAAGACAGCCTGAAAGAGGCATGGGAAGCGGCGGCCAGCCAGTTCAAGATCCTGTCCGCCAGCCTGAAAGCGGTCGCCAAGCTCCAGGCGCCGCGCATGCTGGCCGCGTTCGTGACCGCCAGGAGTTGGACTGCGTCGCGCTGGACCCAGCTGTTTCTCGATCATCCGTTGCTCAAAATCATGGGCCGCAGCCTGATCTGGCAAACCGACGGGGCTTCCGGCGTCAGTTTCCGTATCGCCGAAGACTTTTCCTTGCTGCAAGCGAACGACGAGGTAGTCACCTTGCCGCCCGATGCGCACGTCACCCTGTGGCATCCCGCCACCGCGCGCGCGGGAGAAATCGCGGCATGGCGCAGCAACTTTGCCGATTACGAACTCACGCCCCTGATCGACCAGACCGGCGCGCCGGCCGAACTGCCTCCCGCCGCGTCGATGACGGCCGAACGCCTGCTGGCGCCCGCCGCCCTGAAGGTGTTCCAGGAACATTACGCTGCGATTGCCAGCAAGTGCGGCTACCGCCAGGGGCCGGTGGGCGATGGGCCGTCCATCGACTGGCATGAATGGCCGCTGCCTGCGGCCCAGCTGGAAGTGCGGCTCGAAAACGGTTTCTGTTCGCCGTTCATGGATCTCGGCACCCCGATCGAGGTGCATGGCATCGCGGTGCGCGCCCTCGGCGGCGGCTACAAGCTGGTCGCACCCGCCAGCCTGCCGAAGGCGCTGCTGGCCACCTTGTGGTCGCACCTGCAACTGCTTGAGGCGAAACGGGTCGCCTGACCGATGGAAGACACTCATCGCTTCCTCGTTCCGCTGGCGGAGATGGATGTCGACCTGACGCTGGACGGCGTCTGGGTGATCGAGCGCGAGATTGCCGCCCGCCTGCGCGCGGGGCGCGGGCACGAGGTCATGGATTACATGGCCCACTGCGATATCGCGTTGCGCAAGGCCCTGGGCGCTACCGTGCTGGACGCGATCGACGCGGCAGCGTGCGACGATTTCCTTATGGCTGCGGACCAGCTGATCACGTCCGACCCAGCCCTGTTCGCCACGCTGCTGCGCGAACAAGGCGCGCTGTTCGGCCCGTCCCTTGCCAGCCTGATATGGGAAAAGCAATACCCAGCCTTGCTCCCCCTGTTGTTTCCCTTGATGACGCAGAGCCGCCGCGCGATCAGTGCCTATGAAGGCATCTTGCACGCGATCCTGTCGCGCCAGCCGACGCTCCTGCTCACAGCCGAGCCAGGCAAGCTGGACCTGCTGATTCCGCTGTTGCCAACGGACCTGCTGCGTGCGATCTTGCCGGAACTGGGAGCCATGATCGCCAAAACCAGCTCGAAAGCGGTGCGTGACGCAGTGGTCGCCGCGTCCGCCCACCTCGACCTTGACGAGATGTGCGCGGCGGGCTGGTTCACGGTGCGCAACAAGAACCTGCGCCTGGCGTGCCGCGACCTGTTGCTGGCCCACCCGAACCAGGCGGCCGCCGCGCCGCTGCTGGCCGGCATGCTGGCTGCGGGCGAGCTCGATCCGGCCTCCGCCAGTGCGCTGGCAGCCGTACTGGCTCCGATTGACGCTGGCGCCGCGCCGTCGCTGGCGCAGCTGGAAGCGCAGGCGGCCGGCATCACACGCTGGTCGGCCGCCATCAAGCCGCTCGACCATGCGGAGGTACTGGCGCTGTTCCAGCCTTTGTCCGGGCACGCGGCGCGCGCCGCGCTGCACTTGGCGGCCACCGGCGACGAAGCGCTGCCGCCGCTCGCCGCGGCCCTGCTGGCCCAGCTTTCGGCCGACCGGCGCGCTCGCCTGGCCCTGCACGCGGTGCAGACCTGGATCGCCGGCGAGGGCGAACCCAAACTGCGCTCGATGCTGCGGCTGCTGGCGAATGGCGCCGACGAGCGGATTGCCGAGCCGCTTGGTGCGGCCGTGTTTGCCTGGGGCAAAAAGAGCAAATATCCGCGCGCGGTGGTCGCCCTCGCGCAGCTGAGCGCGCTCGATACGCCGTACGCCCTGTTGCGCGTGATGGAAGCGGCCGAATCGATCAAGCTCAAAGGCCCGGTGATCCACGCGGCCGTCAAGGCGCTGGATGCGGCGGCGCAGCGGCGCAACTGCGCCATGGGCGAGCTGATCGACGACCTGACGCCGGATTTCGGCCTCGCCGAGGATTTTTCACTGATCGATGCCGATGACAAGCCGTTCCCCCTGGCGCCGGAGGCCCGGATCGCCCTCTGGCATCCGGCGGGCGCAGCGGCTGGCGAGGCCGAAGCATGGCGCTCCCATCTGGCCGACTACCTGCTCACGCCCCTGATCGACCAGACCGGCGCCCCGGCCGCCCTGCCCCCGGCGGCGCAGCTGACTGGCGACTGCCTGCTGGCGCCCCCGGGCCTGAGCATGACGCAACCCGATCTGGCCGCGATCCTGGGCAAGGCCGGCTACAGCGAGGGACAACGTTCCGGGACGCACGCCGCATGGATCGACTGGCACGCATGGCCCCTGCCGACCGCCCGCTTGGAAGTGCGCATACTACATAGTGCAGGTCCGGCGTCCCCTCACTTCGGCATGCCGGTCGGAATCGCGGCGGCCGAGCTGCGCGACGCCGCCGACGGCTACGCCCTGGTGCCGAGCGCGCATTGGCCCAAGTCGCTGCTGGCCACGGTCTGGTCGCATCTTTTGTTGCTGGATGCAAAGCGTCCGGCCTGATACGCTGTTACCTTTTTCAGAACCCAACCAGGAAGCGCACGCATGAACAACACCACCGCCGCCCAGCGCCTGCCGGCCGAAATGCGCTTTGCCGCCGAACTGGACGCGCTGGCGCAGGCCGACAGCGGTCCGCGTCCGGCCGGCTGGCGCCTGTCGCCGCGCGCGGCGCGCACCTTCATCCTCGGCAGCGCTACGGCGCAAGCCGGCGGCGTGAGCATCGCCCGCAAAATTCACGGCAACGATGCGCTGGTCGAACGCGCCATCGTCACCCTGGCCGGCCAGCGCGGGCTGATGCTGGCCGGCGAACCCGGCACCGCCAAGTCGCTGCTGTCGGAACTGCTGGCCGCCGCCATTTCGGGCGACACCACCATCTCGGTGCAGGGCGGCGCGGGCGTGGTCGAAGAACAGATCCGCTACGGCTGGAACTACGCGCTGCTGCTGCGCGACGGCCCCGGCAAGGCCTCGCTGGTGCCCGGGCCGCTGCACCGTGCGATGGCGCTCGGCCAACTGCTGCGTTTCGAAGAAATCACCCGCTGCGCCACCGAAGTGCAGGATTGCCTGGTGCCGGTGCTGTCCGAACGGCTGCTGCACATCCCGGAACTGAAAGAACAACAGCCCTACCTGCTGGCGCAGCCGGGTTTCAATGTGATCGCCACGGCCAACCTGCGCGACCGTGGCGTGAACGAGATGTCGGCCGCGCTCAAGCGCCGCTTCAACTTCGAGACCATGCAGCCGCTCGACAGCATCGCCACCCAGGTGACGCTGATCGGCGACGAAGTGCGGCGCGAACTGCTGGCGGCGAACATCGGCGTGGCGGTGCCGCCCGACGTATTGACGCTGCTGGCGACCGCCTTCCACGAACTGCGCGCCGGGGCGGTCGACGGCATCGCCATCGAACGCCCGGGCACGGTGCTCTCGACCGCGCAGGCGATCAGCGTGGTGTGCGACGCCGCCTCGCAGTGCTGGTATTTTGGCGAAACCACCCTGCGCCCGGCGCATGTGGCGCGCTACCTGCTCGGCACCGTGATCCAGGACGACCAGGAAGACCGGCGCCGTTTCAGCGAATACCTGCGCATCGTCGCCAAAAAACGCAGCCTGCGGGCCGACTGGATGGACTTCGTGGCGGGCGCGCGTGAACAGTGATGCGCAGCGCCTGTCGCCACGAGCCGGGCTGATGTTCGCCCCGGTGCGCCATCACAGCCCGCGCTGCGCCCATCACCTGCGCGAGCTGGTGGCCGGCTTTGCGCCGCAGCGCATCCTGATCGAAGGGCCGGACGAACTGAACGCCCTCATGCCGCTGCTGCAGCACAAGCAAACCCGCGCACCGGTGGCGGCGTATCTGCACGCGGTGGCCGGCGAGGAGGCGCTGCGCTGCCGCGCCTACGTGCCGCTGACGGCATTTTCGCCCGAATGGGTGGCCCTGCGCGAAGCGGCCCGCCTGCACATTGCCGCCAGCTTCATCGACCTGCCATTCGCCACCCGCGTAACTGACACCGGCAACAGCGCCTATTTTGCGCGCGCACCCGAGCCGACCCTGGCCGACGAGCCGCGCCCCGACCTGATCGCGGCCCTGGTCGCGCCGAGCGGCTGCCAGGATTTCGACGCCTGGTGGGAGCGCCATTTCGAGTCGGGCCTGGACGCACCAAGTGCGCACGCCTACTTTGCGTCGCTGCTGGTTTTCGGCGAGTTGCTGCGCGCCGGCAGCGGCATGGACCCGGACAACGCAGCGCGCGAGGCCCACATGGCCGCCAGGATCAGTGAAGCGCTGGCGCTCGGCGAGCGCTGCCTGGTCGTCTGCGGTGCCTACCACGTGGCCGGCATCAGCGCCATGCTCGACGCCCCGGCGCAAGGCGTCGTCCCGGCGGCGCAGGAAGTCGGCGTCCATCTGATCGCGTATCCGCTGGAGCGCTTCGAACGCTCGCAGCGCTACAGCGCCGGCATGCCCGCGCCGGGTTACTACCAGCGCGTGTGGCAAGCCTGGCAAGCGGGCGACCTGGCGCCGTACCGGCAGCCGTTCGCGGCGCTGGCGCTCGAACTGGCCGCGAATCTGCGCGAGAGCGGCATCCCGGTCACCCTGCCGGACGCGATCGAAACCGTCGCCATGGCGCACCGGCTGGCGGCGCTGCGCGGCTGCCATGCCGGCCTGGCCGAACTGCGCGAATCGCTGCGCAGCACCATGCTCAAGGATGACAGCGACGAGGCCGGCTTCGCCGCCACCCTGGCCAGCCTGCTGGCGCGCGGCCCGGACGGGGCGCTGCCGCCGGACATGCCGCTCGCGCCGCTGCTGGCCGACGCCATCGCCGCCTGCCTGCGCCACCGCATGCCCAGCCGCTTCGGCGAGAGCAAGAAGAAGGACCTGGACATCTACCGCAACGAAAGGCACCGGGCGGCATCGCAAGTGCTGCACCAGCTGCGCTTTCTGGGCGTGCCGTACGGCGAACGCGTGGCCGGCCCCGATTTTGTGAACGCCACCGATCTTGGGCGGGTGCGAGAAATCTGGTCCCTGCGCTGGATCACCGAAACGGCCACCAGCCTGACCGAAAACAGCCGCTATGGCGCCAGCCTGGCCGACGCCGCCGTCAACAAGCTGCTCGAACAACTGGCGCAGCCTGCCGGCTCGCCGGCCGACCTGGTGCTGCAAGTGCTGGCGATGGGGCTCGACAAAGTGGCCGACAAGGTCCTCGACGGGGTCGAACGCTGGCTGGGCGACAGTTACGACCCGCTGGCACTGGCCCAGGGCACGGCCAAACTGGCGCTGGCCTTCGAGGCGCGCCTGGCGCTCGGCGGGGTCGGCATGGCGCGCCTGCTGCCGCTGCTCGAACGCGGCTTCAGCCAGACCTGCATCCGCCTGCCGTGGCTGGGCATGACTGATGCGGCGCGCTCCCAAGCCATGCTGGCCGCGCTCGACGATCTGCACGGCATGATCCGGCGCCAGGCGCAATGGGCCGATCCGGCCCTGTTCTACGACGCCTGCGCCAGCCTGCACGACGGCGACGTGGCGCCCCAGGTGCGCGGCGGCGCGGCCGCCATCCTGACCGTGTCGGGCAGCTGGACGCCGGGCCGGACCAGCGCGGCGCTGGCCGCCACCTTCGCACTGGCGCACCTGGCGCCGCAAGCGATTTCCGACTACATGCAGGGTTTCCTGCGCATCGCGCGCAGCTGGATGCTGGCCAGCCCGCAGCACCTGGACCAGTTGAGCGCCGTGCTCGCGGCCTGGAGCGAAGACGATTTTTTGAGTGCGCTGCCGTCGATGCGGCTGGCGTTTTCGCAGCTGTCGCGGCGCGAGACCGACGAACTGGCGCGCGTGCTGGCCGGCCCGTCGCAGGCATTGGACCTGGGCGGCCGGCGCGTGCCCGACATGGACACGCTGCACCACAGCCGCCTGTGCCTGGAACAGGTGGCCGGCATCATGCAACGCTGGGGAGTCGGACCATGAGCGAACGCGCACTCGATGCGGACACCTTGCGCCGCTGGCGCCTGGTGCTGGGCGCGGCGGCCGAAGACGGCCTGCGCGGCCAGGCGCTGGGCGCCACCGACGACCAGCGCGACCAGGCGCTCGGCTTCCTGTACGACCGCGAACAGGACGGGCATCCACGCGAGCGCAGCGGCGGCAGCGGCCGCGCCGATCCGGCGGCGGTGCGCTGGCTGGGCAAGGTGCGCACGCTGTTCCCGCAAACGGCGGCCGAGGTGCTGCAACGCGACGCGCTCGAACGCTACCAGCTGCACGGCCTGTTGACCGACCCCGCCGTGCTCGACACGGTGGCGCCCAGCATGGACCTGGTGCGCATCCTGCTCGGCCTGCGCCACATGCTGCCGCCGCCGGTGCTGGCCAAGGCGCAGGAGATTGTCGCCAAAGTGGTGGCCGAACTGGAAGCGCGGCTGGCGCCGCGCGCGCTGAGCGCCTTTGCGCCGCGCCGCCAGCGCCATGCGCGTGGAGGAAGAGCGCGCCTGTCGGACCTCGACTGGCCGCACACCATGCGCCACAACCTGCGCCACTACCAGAGCGACACCGGTGAGCTGATCCTGGAACGCCTGTTTTTCAAGCGCCGCCACGAACAGCGCCTGCCGTGGCATTTGTGGGTCGTGGTCGACCAGAGCGGATCAATGTCGGAATCGGTGATCCATAGCGCCGTCATGGCCAGCATTTTCGCGCGGTTGCGGGCGGTGCGCACGCGCATGCTGCTGTTCGCCGACGATGTCACCGATGCCAGCAGCCAGTTGCACGCGCCCGAAAAACTGCTGATGTCGGTGCAGATCGGCGGCGGCACCAACATCGGCGCTGCCCTGGCGTGCGCGCGCGGGCAGATCGACACGCCCCGGCGCAGCGTGGTGGTGCTGATCAGCGACCTGTATGAAGGCGGCACGCGCGCGCCCCTGCTGCGCGAAACGGCGGCGCTCACCCGCAGCGGCGTGACCGTGCTGGTGCTGGCGGCGCTCGACCGCCAGGCGGAACCCGACTACGACCGCGAAACGGCGCGCCAGATGGTTGCCTGCGGCGCCGAGGCGGCGGCCATGACGCCGGACGCGCTGATCGACTGGCTGGCCACGAGGATGCAATCTTGACGACCGCCTTGTTCGACTGGATCCGCAGTCTCGACGAAGACAGCGTGGCCGCCTGGGCCAACAAGGGCCTGGTGCGGCGCGGCCTGAAAGTGCTGGCCGACGGCGCCGACGCGCAGTGGCGCACCGGCGCGGGCGAGGCCACGGCGCGCATCGAAGGCTTTACCCAGCATATCGGCCGGGTGGGATTCGAGCATGCGCGCTGCGACTGCCCGGCGCAGGTGACCTGCCACCATCTGTGCGCGTTTTTGCTCGGCCTGGGCCGGCACCTGCCCGATGGCGCGGCGCAGCCCACGCCCGCGCAGGCCGACTGGCTGCTGGCCGGGAGCGGCAAACTGGCCTCGCTGCTCGGTGTGGCGGCGCTGCGCAAGGCCTTGCAGTGGCTGGCCAACGACATCGAAGCCGACCTGCAAAACGAGGCCGGGTCGATCAGCGGCACGCTGGAGCTGGCCGAGGCCGTCGTGGTGCGCCTGCCGGCGGTGGGCGGACTGGCGGCCGCCCTGTGCAGCTGCCGCAAGCCGGCTTGCGTGCACCGCGCGCTGGTGGTGCTGCAAGCCAGGCGCGCGGCCGGCCAGCCGATTCCGCCGCTGCCGCCGGTGGCGCTCGACCTTGATGCCGCCGACAAGCTGGCGCATTTGCGCGGCTGGATGGAATCGCTGGTGGTGCAGGGATGGTCGGGCAGCGGCCAGGCCTTCCTCGACCAGGGCGAGGCGCTGGCGGTGGAGCTGAAACAGGCGCAGATGCCGCGCGTGTGCACCGCCCTGCAGCAGCTGGTGGCCTTGCTGCGGGCAGACAGCGGCGGCGCGCAGGATGCGCTGGCCGCCCTGTGGATGCTGCTGCGCGGTTTGCAGGCGTCGCCGCCGCCGCGCCCGTTGCGCGAGCTGACCGGCGTGCACCGGCGCGGCTATGGCGCGGTGGGCGAACTCGAACTGCATTGCGCCGGCGTCGAACGCTGGGATACGGCGGGCGGCCATCACGGTTTTTCGCTGCACTTCTGGGCACCGGCGCGCCAGGGCTATCTGGTCTGGTCGGAAGTGCGCCAGCAGGCGCTCGCGCCCGAATGGGACCCGGACCAGGCGCTGGCGCAGGCGGACCTGGGCGGCCTGGCAGTCAAATCCATGCTCGGCTCGCCCTGCATGCTGGCGTCGGGCTGGGTCAGCGGCAATGGCAGGTTGTCGGGCCGGGATGGCACGCGCATGCACGCGCTGGCCGGCGCATTGCGCCTGCCCATTCTCGACGACCTGACGCCCATGATCGCGCGCATGGCGGCCGACCTGCACGACGATCCGTGGCGCATTGCCGCACCGGCCGCCTGCTGCATCGCCATTGCGGAGCAGGCGCCGCTGCACGGCGATCGCAACAGCGGCGCCTGGTCGATGCAGGTGGGCGACGCGGCCGGCAACCGTCTGCGCTTGCAGGGCAGCTTCGGCGGCACGGTCTACCAGGAACTGAACAAGGCGCGGCGCGCCGGATGGCGGATGGCCGCGCTGTTCGGCTATCTGTGGATCGAAGGCGGCGAGCTGTTGATGCGTCCAATCAGCGTCCGCTGGAACGACGATGCGCAATGGCGCGACCTGAGCGTGCCATGGCTGCGCGCCGACAAGGAGAAACCGCGATGACATTGCCGGACTGGCTCGACGAAGGCTGCGCCTGGCTGGCGCAAGTGCAGAAAATCGGCTTGAGCATGAGCGGGCGCGAGCTGCTCGACCGCGGACGCGCCTGGCAGCAACAGGGCGAGCTGCTCGGCTGGCAACAGACCGGCCGCCTGTTCCAGACCGTGGCGCGGGAAGCCGCGCCGATGAGCGAGCGCGCCAGCGCCCTGCTGGACCTGGCCGTCTGGCTGACGACCGCACGCCGCGTCCTGCAGGCGCAGGCCCTGGCCGAGGCAATGCATGCTCACACCAAAAATGGCGACCCTGATGGTAGTATTGTGGCAATATAGAGATATTTGCAAGAACAGTTGTCTCGACGCTGCTCCTGCTTCCGATGAATTCTACAAGGAATAACCATGGCTGCGGCAAGTGCATATACCAAAGTAGCGCAAGAACTGTACGTTTCCTATTTCGGCCGTCCGGCCGATACCAACGGGTTCATGTCGATGACGGCCGCGCTGGCCGCCGCCGCCGCGCCGACCGACACCGCCGGGCTCGACGCCGCGTACGCGTCGAACGCCGTGGTGCGCTCGCTGATCGACAGTTTCAGCAGCAGCGCGGAATCGCGCGAGCTGTACGGCACCGCCGCACCGGGCTTCGACACGGTCCGCTTCGTCAGCCAGATCTACAACAATCTGTTCGGCCGCACCCCGGACGCGGGTGGCCTTGCGTTCTGGTCCAAGGCGATCGATTCCGGTTCGCTGACCCAGGCCGCTGCCGCGCACTCGATCCTGACCGGCGCCCTGACCGCCAACAACGCCGATGCCACGCTGATCACCAAAAAGACCGCGTTCGCCAACATGTTCACCGCCGCGATGGATACACCCACCGAAATCGCCCTCTATCAGGGCGACATGGCGGCCCAATTCGGGCGCGATCTGCTCGCGCGCGTGACCGCGACCAGCGATCCCTTGAGCTATCAGACGACCATCGACGCCACCCTGGCGCAGCTTGGTTCGGCGTTCAAGCTGAGCGTGGGGAGCGATAAGCTGGACGGCACCGCCGCGGCGAATCTGTTCCTGGCCGACATCGATGGCAACAGCAACACATTTCAGACAGGCGACACCCTGGCCGGGGGCGATGGCGTCGACGCCTTGCGCACGGTGCTGCTCCCGACAGCGCTCGGCCAGGCCCCTGCGCCCACCACCAGCAGCGTCGAGCATATCCGCGTGCATGCCGCCGGCCCCACCGACGGATCCGCTCTGGTCGTACTCGACGGCGTTCGCATGAGCGGGGTGACGCGCTGGGAAAACGATTACAGCCGTGGCGACCTGACTATCCGCAATGTCAATATCCGCAACGACCAACTGCCGGAAGAAGTGACCGTCGCCATGGTCGGCAGCGCCTCCGGAGATGCCGACTTTTCCGTGTATTTCCACGCTGACGCCATGCGCGCGAGCATTCCCACGACCGGGTCGGCGACCGTGCGCCTGCAACTGATGGACACGAGCGCCAGCGTGGCCGGCGCCGCGCCACTCAAGGACAACCCGTACGATGGCTTTCGCTTCCTCTTGAACAAGGTGCCGGTGCAAATCCGTTCGGCCGCCATCGACCAGGCCCAGACCTATGAGGCTTTGTTGAGCGCCATCCGCGCCGAGATGGCCGCCACGCCGGCGCTGGAAAAACTGGTGGTCAGCCTGGGCGATCCTTTCAAGGTGTACGACACCGCCACCGGGCAGTCGGTGAACGGACGCGAGATTGTGATCGCCAATACCGGTCCGGGCAGCATTGGCGTCGCCCCCGGCGCCGGCTGGCTGCAGCCGGGCGCGGGCCTGGAAGGTACGCGCGTGCCGGGGCCGTCATCGGGCGCCATGCCGCTCATCAGCGCCACGATCGAGCTCGATAACGCCGGCCGCGGCGGCACTGGCGGCGACCTGATCGTGGGGGGCACGCCCAACTTGTCCTTGCGCATACGCTCGGGCTTCGAAGCCTTCAATATCAATGTCGAACGCACCAGTTTGCTCCAGACCATCGATTCGACCGACAGCCTGCTGCAATCGGTGACCTTCGCCAACGGCGCGATCAAGGGCGACCTGGCCGTGCGCGGCGCCCCGGGCGGCTCGCCATTGAGCGACGCCTACGGCTTGCATGATGTGCGCCAGGTCGACGCCAGCGCAATGAGCGGCAAGGTCGACCTGACGGCCGTGATCACCCCCTACTCCGCGACGAAATATCTTGCAAAGCCGGGCACCCAAACTGGCTCGGTCGACCAGCCCATCGACTTTCAGTATGCCGGCGGCAGCAACAATGACAGCGTGACCCTCGATATCTGGCATGGCGCAACCAGCAGCCGCGGCATTCGCCTGGCCGGGCAGGAAGATTTCCGCTTCGATATCAGCGGCGGGGCTGGCGACGACCTCCTGCAGGTGCGCGTGCTGCCTGCGGCCTCGGCCGACACGGCCTGGCTGATCGACCAGGACCGCAATCACAACATCAAGCTCAGTGGCGGCGATGGCAACGATACGATCATCAAGCCCGGCGCGGGCGATGCCGTCATCGACGGCGGCGCAGGCGACGACAAGCTGTACCTGATCGACGCCGCAGTCGCCGGGGGCGGCTTGCAGCAGGCCAGCGACAACCTGATCACAGGGGGCGCGGGCAACGACACGATCATGCTCAGCTTCGCGGTGAATGCGACGGCGGCGCTGACCAGCAACGATACGATGATCTTCGGGCGGCAATTCGGCACCGACAAGATTTTCAACTTCGAGGCAAGCGGTGCGGGCATCGATCACGTCGATGTCAGCGCCCTGGGTGGGCTTTTCCTGAGTAATTCGCTGATCCTGGACAAGTCGATTACCCTGGCCGCGGCCAGCAATGCAAACAACAGCGCTGCCGCGATCGGCGCACTGTTCAATGCCGATAATGCCACCGCGCAGACCCATGTGTATGGCGTGGTCAACGCGACCGGCAATGCGGCGGCCATCTATGCCATTGTCGACGCGGCCGGGGCTGGCAATGCCGTGGCGACCCTGGAAGGGACAATCGACCTGTCGAGCAACCTGATGTACCAACTGACCGCCGCCAACTTCGTCAACGCCGCGAGCGCCGGTTACAACCAGGCCGAGGGGGCGTCGAGCGCGGTGGCGGCAACGCTGGTGGGCGTCGCACCGGATGCCGACGTGCCGGGAATGAGCTAGCAGTCTGTCGGACTTGAGATCGTCGGCTGCAAAAATACCTGGGACGGTCCATATTTCGCCGCTTTCTCGGCCAATAGCTCGCTATTGGCACTGCGAAATCGTCAAAATCTGGCCTCGCCCAGCTATTTTCTCGCTTCGACTCCCCAAGTCCGACAGGCTGCTAGACGTGCCGAAGCTGGCAGGCGGCGTCCTTGACAGCGCTTGCCAGCGGGGAAATATCAGACCTGCTTAGTTCATCAGCGCAGTCACTGCATAGCCTTTTTCGGCGATCTGCTCGTTGAGATGTTCAATGGCGTAGTCGGGCAGGCGGTCGTCCTCGTCGGCGATTTCGAACGCCCTTGCCTCCACTTCCCAGTCGGTATTCGTCGCTTCATTGGGAATATTGCGATCCTGTGGAACTGCCAGGTACGAGTACTTGCCGTCGTGTTCGGCCCTGCGGTAGATATCCAAGCGCATGATGGTTTCCTATAAAGATGAAAAGACGCACCCCCGCTCCCCGTGGAAGCCGGTGTGCGTGCCTGACTGTAACCGCGCGTCCCCTCCCCGTCTGTTAAGTATTCAACATCGGGTGTCTTTTTTGTGCCAATGTATTTATCGTTCCGGTAGTTACATTGAGTGCATATTGAGATTGATCAAGCTATGATGAATTCATTGATTGCGTAGAGCAACATTGCTTGACACAGTCTTGATCCGCCCTTATGAAGGAGTTGTCATGGCTGCGCAATCGTTCCTCGGAAAACTCAAGGTGTGGCACACCTATCTGATCCTGAGCGTCATCGGGATCATGGTGGCCGGCATCCCGACCTATTTATATTTCAAGGAAGCGGCCAAGGGCTTGACGGCCTATTCGTCCGAGCAGGCAGGCATGCCCGGCGTGGCCAGCATGCTGCGCGTGATCCAGCTGACGCAGCAGCATCGCGGGCTGTCGGCGCTGGTACTGGGCGGCACCAAGGAGGCCGAAGACAAGCGCGCGGCCAAGCAGCACGAGGCCGAGGCCGCCTTTGCTGTGGTCGACAGCCTGATCGCGCGCATCAGCGACCCCGCCATCGGCATGCGCTGGTCGGAGCCGCGGCGCGAATGGGACGCCGTGCGCGCGGGCGTCGCCGGCAAGACCATGACGGTGGCGCAAAGCTATGCCGCCCACACCGCCCTGCTGGCCAAGGCGCTGAAAGTGAACGAATTGATCGGCGACTACTACGGCCTGAGCCTCGATCCGGACAAGGATTCGTATCAGTTGATCCAGGCCATGTATTATCAGTTGCCCTACCTGACGGAAGAACTGGGCCAGTTGCGCGCCAAGGGCGCCGGCCTGCTCGGAAAGAAAGAAGCCAGCCAGGAAGAACGGCAGATCATTTCATCGATGATCGGCAAGATCAATGACCGCGTGCTGCAAACCACGAATGCCTTCGGCAAGGCCGCCGCCTATAACCCGTCGATCGGCACCAGCCTGGCGCCGCTGATGAACGACGCGGTCGCCATGTCGTCCACGGTCACCGGGCTGGCCACCGAGCAGATTCTCAAGCCCGAGACGCTCGCCTACAGCCCCAGCGAGTACGTGGCCGCCGCGACGCGCGCGATCGATGCCCAGTTCGCCCTCAACAACGCGGCCAAGGCCGATCTCGACGCCATGTTCGTCGCCAAGATCGGCAACTTCCATACCGAACGCTGGACCATGCTCGGCGTCATGCTGGTGTTGCTGGGCGGCGCCGGCTGGTTCACCGTGCTCGTCACGCGCGCCGTCACGGGGCCGCTGAATAACGCCGTCGCGGTGGCGCAAAGCGTCGCCAGCGGCAATCTGGTCAACGAGTTCGATGTCGGCGCCGACAATGAAGTCGGACAAATGCTGCGCGCCCTCAAGGACATGAACGACAGCCTGCGCGGCATCGTCGGCGATGTGCGGGTCAGCATCGAGAACATCAGCGCGGCGACCCGCGATATTGCGTCGGGCAACAATGACGTGTCGTCGCGGCTCGAATCGCAGGCCTCGAACCTGGAAGAGACCGCCTCGTCCATGGAAGAACTCACCTCCACGGTCCGGCAGAACGCCGACAATGCCCATCAGGCCAACGAGCTGGTGCTGGGCGCCTCGCAGGCCGCGACCAAGGGCGCGGCGGTGGTATCGCAAGTGGTGCGCACGATGGGCGACATCAACGAGGGCTCGCGCAAGATTGTCGACATCATCTCCGTGATCGACGGCATCGCGTTCCAGACGAATATCCTGGCGCTCAATGCCGCCGTGGAAGCGGCGCGCGCCGGCGAGCAGGGCCGTGGATTCGCCGTCGTCGCCAGCGAAGTACGCAACCTGGCGCAGCGCTCCGCCTCGGCCGCCAAGGAAATCAAGGTGCTGATCAACCACAGCGTGGACCGGGTGGAAGCGGGCAACCAGCTCGCCAGCGACGCCGGCAGTGCCATGAGCGAGATCCTTAGCAGCGTGACGCGGATCACCAGCATCATGGCGGAGATCGCCGTCGCCTCGGCCGAGCAAGGGGCCGGGATCGAGCAGATCAACCATGCGGTCACCCAGATGGATGACATGACACAACAAAACGCCGCCCTGGTCGAGCAAACCGCCGCCGCGTCGAGCAGTTTGCAGGAGCAGGCGGCCACCCTGGTGCAGGCGATGAGTATTTTTACGCTTGGAAATGAAGCGGCCAAGGCCGCACAGCGGACGGGTGCGCAGGCGCGGGTTGCGGCGGCGCCGCGCCGTCTCGCCGGCGCCCGGCATCAGCACTTGAAACACGCATAACTTGGCGCGGGACGGGCGCGGCGCAGGGTCTTAGCGCCCGGGGCCGCCGCGCAGCACGCGGGCTGGCAGCATGACGATCGAACGCAGCAGTTCGAACACCGCTTCCACGCCGATGCCCAGCAGGCGGAACGGCAGCAGCACGAGCCACACCAGCGGATACAGCACGAGTGCAAGCAAGGCCAGCGGCCAGCAAAGGACCAGCACCACCAGCCACAACAGGAAACTCAACATCGTTTTCTCCTCACGGAAAAAGTTCAGGTGGGTTCACTGTAAGGCCATGGCGAATGCGCGGCAATGCGCGTGCGACCGAACGCACCATGGCGCGGGTGAAGCGCATCCAGGGCGGATTAGCGGAATTACTGGCCGACGCAGATGATCTTGGTGGCGTATTCGTGGGCGTTGGACTTCTTGTTCGTGGCCCAGTCGATCACTTCCTGGGCTTGCCCGACGGTCATGATGGTGGCTTTGTCCTTGTTCTTGATGAAGGACACGCCTTCGAACTTGCCTTCCTTGCTGCGCATGACTTTGGCGAACACGGGCGGTTTCAGCGCGTCGTCGCTGAGTTTGTTTTGCTGGACGAGGTAACGCTGGTCGATATTTTCCATATGCACTCAAAAAAACGGTCAAGCCCGCATTTTACGGGCTCGTCCGCCGCGCGGCAAATCCATCGGCGGCGATGGCGGGCCGGCGCAGGCCGCCCCCGTCCACGCGCCAGCGTTCATCAAGCGTAGACGCGCACCCGTTCGACGGCTTCCGGCGCCACGGCGTGCAGCACATCGACCCGGATCGCCGCCTCCAGCGACGGAATCGAGCCACCGGCGCGGTAATGAAAACTCACCTGCAGCACGTCGCCGGCCTTGCACTGGACACCTTGTTGCAGCGGCAAGGTCATGTAATGGTTGAGCCAGTCGATGGTGGCGTTCTCTTCGCTCACGACCGCCAGCACGTTCTTGGTGATGAAGCGCATCGCGTTAACGACACCATTCTTTTCGACCAAAAACTTGCCTTCCCACGCGATGCGGGTGTCCAGCGGCTGGCTGAAGTCGAGAATGCCGTACACCGATGGCGGCGCCAGCTCGACCGTGCCGGGATGAATCACCGTGGTTTCCTGGAACTGCACGATGGGCGCGTAAAACCCCTCGAAATCGTATTCCTGCTGCAAGGGCTGGACCGCCATGATCACCGCTTCCGGCAAGAAGCGCGGCAGCGGGCCGCCGAAGCGCGCCAGGTAGCGCCGCTTGAACGATTCGATCACTTCCACCTGTTTTTCGCGCAGCATGCCGACGTGAATCATTTCGCAGATGACGATGTCGACCGGTTCCGGCGGCAGGTATTCGAAGGCGTCGGCATGCACCACCTCGACCTTGTGACCGTTCGGGTTCATCGACATCATCTTGCGCGCTTCCTTGACCATGTCGGGATTGAATTCGACGCAGTAGACTTTTTCGGCCTTGGCGGCGGCGAACCAGGACAGCACGCCGGTACCGCCACCGAGCTCAAGCACCTTGGCGCCAGGGAAAACGGCGTAATGGATCGCCGACTTGAAACCGTGCATCCGGTTTTGGTCCATCAACATATTGTGGTGATAGTGGACAGGAATGAACTGCCCCAGATAGCAGCTTTCGATTTCGCGTTCGTTCAGCATAGTTTTCCCTTTGGATTGGCGGCCAGGCCGTCACGGCCCGGATGCCCCGCCGTTGCTTGGCTTTGATTAGTACGACGTAATCATTATCAACAACATGGACGCAATTCGATGCCGCGAGATAACTCGCTTTTCCGTGCCAGTTCGGCGCTTGCGCGCGCCGACCTGGCAATCAGAGGCCGCCCCGGTGCCCGGAAAGATGGGCGACGATGGCGTCGGCGATGCGCGGCTTGTCGGCGCGCTCGGCGATCTGGGCGGCGGTGAGGCTTTCGTTGTTCTTGAGGGTGGCGTCGGCGCCCTCCCGCATCAGCACTCTGGCGGCCGCCTCGTGGCCTTCGCGCGCGGCGATCATCAGCGGGGTGAGCTTGCTGGGTGTTTCGGCATCGATATAGGCGTGGTGTTCGAGCAGGATGCGGACGATCTCGTCGTCGCCGCTGGCGGCCGCGTAGTGCAGTGGAGTCCAGCCGGGATAGGTGACGATGGCGCCCTTGGCCAGCAGAGCCAGCACGGCGGGCTTGTTGCGCCTGAAGGCGGCCATCATCAGGGCGCGGTTGCCGTTCGGCGCGGCCAGCTCCAAGTCGATGCCGGGCTGGCTGAGCAACACATTGACGACGTCATTGGCGCCCTCGCGCAGGGCCAGGATCAGCACGCTCTGGCCGGTGACCGGGTCGACCGTGTCGGGGCTGCCGCCGTTCTTGAGCAGTTTGCGGACCATGGACGCGTTGTCCATCTGGGCGGCGACCACGAAATCGCGCACCGGCTCGGCTGCCGCACTCGCACCGGCGCCTGCAAGCGCGGCGGCCAGAAGCAAACGACTGATCAGTTCGAACATGAAGTCAGCTCCGTAAGCTGTTGAAATTATTGAGAAATAGCCGGCTTCAGAGAAACCGGATTAACTGCGCCCGCATTCAAGATTCCACTTCAACTTTGTCGCGTACCACGTTGAAAAGATTGAAGAAATTGTCGGTCGTCCGCTGCGCCACCGTGGCCAGCGGCACGTCCTTGAGCGCGGCCAGGTATTCGGCCACATGGCACACAAAACCCGGTTCGTTCATCTTGCCCCGGTGCGGCACCGGCGCCAGGTAGGGCGAGTCGGTCTCGATCAAGATCCGGTCGAGCGGCACGGCTTTGGCAACGGCCTGCAATTCCTTCGCGCTTTTGAAGGTGACGATGCCCGAGAACGAGATGTAGAAACCCATCGCGATCGCGGCCTCGGCCACTTCCAGCGATTCAGTAAAGCAATGCATCACCCCGGCCACGCCCCCCTTGTCGGTCCCCGCGCCCTCTTCCCGCATGATGCGGATGGTGTCCACGCTGGCGGCGCGGGTGTGGATAATCAATGGCTTGCGCGTGATTCTGGAAGCACGGATGTGCACCCGGAAGCGCTCGCGCTGCCACTCCAGGTCGCCCTGCAAGCGGAAATAGTCGAGACCGGTTTCGCCGATGGCGACGATTTTCGGATGCTTCGACAGTTCGACCAGCTGGTCGACGGAAGGTTCCGGCGTGTCCTCGTAATCGGGATGCACGCCGACCGAGGCGTAGATGTGCGGATATTCCTTGGCCAGGGCCAGCACCTGCGGAAAGTCCGGCAGGTCGACCGACACGCACAGGGCGTGGGTGACCTTGTTGTCGGCCATGGTGGCGAGGATCTCGGGCATGCGCGCGGCAAGCTCGGGGAAATTGATATGGCAGTGGGAGTCGATATACATCCCGCCATTGTAAAGCTTAGGCGATACGCTTGCCCAGAATGATCAGGTCGCGCTCGATGCCGTCCAGGTTGGCCACCCTCGGCAGATTGGCCCAGGTATCGAAGCCGAACTTCTTGAACAAGGCCAGGCTCGGCTGGTTATGGCCAAAAATGAAACCCAGCAAGGTGTGCACGGCGATGTGCGGCGCGTAGGCGATGGCCTGCTCCAGGCAATAGCGCCCGATGCCCTTGCCGCGCCAGTCTTCGGCGATATAGATCGACAGCTCGGCGGTGCCCGAGTAAGCCGGACGGCCGTAGAAATTGGAATACGACATCCAGCCGATCACGGCCGGGCTGGCGCTGGCGTCGTCGGCCGCATGCAGCACCCACAGCGGGCGCCGCTCGGGGTCATGGTCGTCGAACCACTGCTGGCGCGACGCCACCGACACCGGCTCGGTATCGGCCGTCACTTCGCGCGAGGCGATGGTCGAATTGTAAATGTCGACGATGACAGGCAGGTCGTCGGGACGGGCAACACGGTGAACGAAAGACGGCATACAGCGAGCGGTGACAGTCAGGTTAAAGGGCGGTAAGGCTAACAGCGTACTACAGCGTGTGCGTGGCCCGCGAGGAGCGCAGGGCCGCGCCCAGGATCTCTTCGATGCGCAACTTGGCGCGCTGGCCGGTTTCGTCGTCGGGGAAATGCACGCCGATGCCTTGCGCCTTGTTATTGTTGGCGCCAGCCGGCGTGATCCAGGCGACCTTGCCTGCGATCGGGTATTTATTGGTATCGTCCATCAACGCCAGAATCAGGTAAATCTCATCGCCGATCTTGTACGGCTTCACGGTGGGCACGAACATGCCGCCGTTGCGCAGGAAAGGCATATACGCGGCATACAGCGCCGCCTTTTCCTTGATGGCAAGCGACAGGACCGAAGGACGCGTGATTTGCGGAGCGCTTGGGTCAGTTGGGTTGCCAGACATTAAAATCCTTTCAGGTACAGCATGTAGTGTAATCAAGCAACAGGTCTTCGACAAACAATTTCGGCGACAGCGGATGGTCCGCGATCGCGCGCCGGTCGTTTGCGTTTTTCATCGCGCGCAGCAGGTTGGCCGTGTGCACTTTGCCAGCAAGCACGGCGAGTTCCTTCTGGTAACGTGGATAATACCGGATACTACCCGCTAGTTTGTAGGAAAACAGATCGTAAAGCCAGCGCTGCATCCAAGAAACCAACGTCGCCAGGGGTGCTTTGCTCAATTTTTCGGCAGTCCGCAGTGCGCCGTCGACGCTGGGATGCGCCAGGCATTGCAATAATGCTTCCAAATCTTCGCGGTTACCCGTTTCGGATTGCGCCAGCGCGGCCAGCGGCGCGCCGCCCTGCTCGCGCAGCCAGCTGTCGGCATCAAGCAGGCCCTGTTCTTTCAGCCAGGCCAGCGCGGCGCCCTGGTCGGGCATCGGGAGGGCAAACTTGCGGCAGCGCGACAGGATGGTCGGCAGCAGCCGGTCCAGGCTGTTCGACGACAGCAGGAACACCGTGCCCGGCGGCGGCTCTTCCAGGGTCTTGAGCAGGGCGTTCGAGGCCGGCATGTTGAGCGCCTCGGCCGGATACACGACCACCACCCGCAGCCCCTGGCGGTGGGTGGAAATATTCATGAAGTCGGCCAGTGCGCGGATCTGCTCGATCTTGATCTCTTTCGACGGCGCCTTGGTCGATTTCGATTTCTTGCCGCCGTCAAGCTCGGCGCCCTCCTCGCCCTCGGGCGGCTCGTCTTCCAGCGCTTCGGGCCGCACGCGGCGGTAGTCGGGATGGTTTTGCTGCGAAAACCAGCCGCAGGAGCCGCAGGTGCCGCAGGCGTGGCCGTCGGGACGCACGTTCTCGCACAGCAAGGACTGGGCAAAGGCTTCGATGAAGTCGGCTTTGCCGGTGCCGGCGGCGCCGTGGAACAGGATCGCGTGCGGCAGGCGCTCGCGCATCAGCTGCAACTGCTGCCATGCGCTCGCCTGCCAGGGATAAATTGAATTGCTCATTGCGACATTCTTGGTTTAATCAATCACTTGCAGCAGCTGGTCGAGAATGCCGCCGAGCGTGGCCTGGATCTCGGCAATCGATTTGCTGGAATCGATGACAACGATCCGTTCCGGAAACTGCGCGGCGCGGCGCAGGTATTCGTTGCGGCAGGCGGCGAAGAAATCGGTCTTTTCCTGCTCGAACTTGTCGAGGGTACGGCTGGCGTCGAGGCGCGCGCGGGCCACGTCGAGCGGCACGTCGAACAGCAAGGTCAGGTCCGGTTGCAGATGCGGGTGCACCCATTGCTCCAGCGCCTCCATCTTGGCCCGGTCCAGGCCGCGTCCGCCGCCCTGATAGGCAAAGCTGGCGTCGGTAAAGCGGTCGGAAATGACCCAGTCGCCCCGTTGCAGGCCCGGTTCGATGACCTGGGCGATGTGCTCGCGGCGGCTGGCGAACATCAGCAGCGCCTCGGTTTCGAGGTGCATTTTCTCGTGCAGGAGCAATTCGCGCAATTTTTCGCCGAGTGCTGTGCCGCCCGGTTCGCGCGAGGACACAACGCGCTTGCCCTGCGCTTCCAGGGCCGCGGCCACCCTTGCGGCGACAAACGCGATGTGGGTGGACTTGCCGGCGCCGTCGATGCCTTCAAAGCTGATGAACTTGCCTCTTGAGGCGGTACTGTCGGTCATGGAACGCAAAACGCCTATCGTTGATATTGATTCACTGCCCGGTTGTGGTCGGACAAATTGCTGGAAAACTGGCTGGTGCCATCCTTGCGCGCCACAAAATACAGGGCGTCGGTCTTGGCCGGCCCCATGGCGGCCGCCAGCGATTGCACGCCAGGCAAGGCAATCGGGGTCGGCGGCAGGCCGGTGCGCGTGTAGGTATTGTACGGCGTGTCGGTTTCGAGGTCGCGTTTGCGGATGTTGCCGGCGTATTTGTCGCCCATGCCGTAGATCACGGTCGGGTCGGTCTGCAGCATCATGCCCAGGCGCAGGCGGTTCACGAACACGCCGGCGATCATGGCGCGCTCGGACTTCTGGCCGGTTTCCTTTTCGACAATCGAGGCCATGACCAGCGCCTGGTAGGGGTTTTCGTACGGCAGGCTGGGGTCGCGCTTTTCCCAGGCGGCGCCGAGGCGGCTCATCATCAGCGCATGCGCCTGCTTGTAGATGTGCATGTCGCTCGACCCCTTGGCGAACAGATAGGTGTCCGGGAAGAACAAGCCTTCGGCCGCCTTGTAGTCGGTCGTGATTCTGGCCAGCAGCTCGGTATCGGACAGGTCGACGGTATCGTGCTTGAGGCCCTTGTTGGCGGCGACCGCCTGGCGCATCTGCTTGAAGGTCCAGCCTTCGATGATGGTCAGCGATTCCTGGGCGAACTCGCCGCGCACCAATTGGTCGAGCAGGCGGCGCGGCGAGGTGTTCGGCTTGAGCTCGTAGCTGCCGGCCTTGATCTTCGATGCCGTCTGGGTGGCGCGCGCCAGCAGCGAGAGCATGTACGGATTGACCGGCACGCCGGCGTCGGCGATTTCCTGGGCGGCTGTGACCACACTGCTGCCGGGATGGATCGTAAACGCGATCGGCTCGCCGGACGTGGTGATCGGCTCCTTGGCCCAGGTGAAGAAGTACATCGCCGCTGCGGTGCACAGCAGGAGGATCAATATGAGTAATTTTTTGAACAAGGCCGAACTCGATTCTGTAGTTTTACGCCGTGTCCGGCGCGATTTTCGCGACATCTCTATAATGAGCCCGTAATGATAAAGCTTAAATCGGGAAATATTTGGAATTTATGAACAACTGGAATGAATATCTCTCGTCGCAGGGCGCGCAACTTGCCGCCGACGGCTCCGGCCACGTGCCGGATTTGGGCCACGCGCTGACCACCGCCGAGCTGGCGGCGGGCTTTGTCGCGGCCATTACCGACCAGGGCCTGATCGCGGTGAGCGGCGACGAGGCAGCCACTTTCCTGCACAATCAGCTGACCAACGACGTTGAACATCTCGGCCTGGCGGACGTGCGCCTGGCCGGCTACTGTACGCCCAAGGGGCGCTTGCAGGCAACGTTCCTGATGTGGCGCACCAGCGACTCGGTGTTCCTCCAGCTGGCGCGCGACATCCAGCCAGCCCTGCAAAAGCGCCTGTCCATGTTCGTGCTGCGCGCCAAAGCCAAGCTCAGCGATGCTGGGGGCGGACTGGTGCTGCTGGGCATTGGCGGCGCCGCTGCCGAGGCCGCCCTGCTGCCCTTGTTCGGTGCGCTGCCGGCCAAGCCCTGGTCGCGCATCGATCATGCGCTCGGCACCCTGATCCGGGTGGCCGACGTGTTCGGCGCGGCGCGCTACCAGTGGCTGGCCACGCCCGAAGCCGCCCAGGCGGCCTGGCCGGCCTTGTCGCGCACCTTGCGCCCGGCCGGCAGCGATGCATGGCGCCTTTCCGAGATTCATGCCGGCGTGCCGCAGGTGAGCTTGCGTACGCAGGAGCAATTCGTGCCGCAGATGGTCAATTTCGAGTTGCTCGGCGGCGTCAATTTCAAGAAAGGCTGCTATCCGGGCCAGGAAATCGTTGCCCGTAGCCAGTATCTTGGCAAGCTCAAGCGCCGTACCGCGCTGGCGACGATCAACGCCCCGGCCCAGGCCGGTAACGAAGTGTTCGCCGCGGACGATCCCGACCAGCCTTGCGGCATGATCGTCAACAGCGCACCGAACGGCGCCGGTGGCGTCGATGCGCTGGTGGAAATGAAACTGGCGGCCATCGAGCAAGGGAACGTCCACCTTGGTTCGGCCAGCGGCATGCCCCTGCGCATCTTGCCGATGCCCTACGCGCTCGACGCCCTCGACCTCTAGACGGCCATGGTCGATCTGTATATTTACTACAAGGTGCGCGACGAGCACGCGGGGCAGCTTGCTCCGCGCGTGCGGGCGATGCAAGCCGGGCTGGCCGTGCAAGCGGGCGTGGCGGGCACGGTCAAGCGCCGGCCCGGCTCCGCCGACGGACGCCAGACCTGGATGGAAATCTATCTCGCTATCCCCGACGGGTTCGACGCCGCGCTGGCAGCGGCGGTTCGGCAAGCCGGACTGGATCAGTTCACCGATGGCCCGCGCCATACCGAAGTTTTCATGGATATAAGCACATGTGCCTGATTGTTTTTGCATGGCAGGTCGTTCCCGGCGTGCCCCTGATCGCCGCCGCCAACCGCGACGAATTCTACGACCTCCCGACCGCCCCGGCGGGCGTGTGGCCCGAGCATCCGAACATCTACGCCGGGCGCGACCTCAAGTTCGGCGGCAGCTGGATGGGCATCACGCAAGACGGCGCCAACGGGCCGCGCTTTGCGGCGCTGACCAATATCCGCGCGCCGCAAGAGCGGCGTACCGACGCACCGTCACGCGGGGCGCTGGTTGTCGATTTTCTGGCCGGCACGATGACGGCGGCGCAATACATCGCGCAGATTGCCGACGGCAGCGAGGCGTACAACGGCTTCAACCTGGTGCTGGGCGACCGGAACGGCATGTACTGGTTCTCGAACCGCGGCGGCGGCGATGCGCGCAATGGGCAGGCGCTCGAGCCGGGCATTTATGGCATTTCCAACAGCTTGCTCGATGCGCCGTGGCCGAAGGTGGTGCGCACCAAGGCGCAGTTCGCCAGTTTGCTGTGCCAGGGCGCACCGGAAGATGCGTACTTTGAAATGCTGGCCGACACCACGCGCGCGGCCGACATGCGCTTGCCGGATACGGGCATCGCGCTCGACCTGGAACGCGGGCTGTCGGCGGTGTGCATCGAGATTCCGGGGTACGGCACACGCACGTCTACCGTGGTCAAGCTGTATGACGATGCGCCGGCGGAACTGCACGAGCGGATGCTGGCGTGAGATCCCTGCCGGCACGCAATCAGCCGCCCAGCCACCTTGCGAGTCGGCGTTGATCGGTCTAAGCTGGACTCCTGAATGGAGAGAGCCCGATGAGCATCAGAGGATCAGGCAAGCGCCCAAGCGGCGAGAAAGTTGCTAACCCGCCGGTCGCGCTGGATTTGGAAATCGATAGCGGCGCCGCTGGCGGCAAGATGGGCCGATTGCAGCAAAACGGATTCGCCAAGCTGGTTTCCGACCTGGTGCAGGGGCAATGCCGGGGCGTCGACGCGATCCGACGTGGTTTTCCATCGACGCTCCTAAAAGACACTGCATTGTATTTTGAAGTCCCAATTGGACACATTCGTTCGCTGGCCGGTCTGAATGAATCAACCGCACATGCGCTAACAAGGCGCGGCGCGAATATGGATCCCGCATCCTCGGAACGGATCTGGCGTTTGGCGCACGTGGTAGCAATGGCACAGGATGTGTTTGAAGACGATGAGGCGGCCAAAACATGGTTGCGAAGCATCAACCGCGCTTTTGGAGATGTGGCGCCGATGGATTATCTCGATACCGAGCCAGGTGCGATGGCGGTACGTCAGGTGCTCAACGCCATCGCCACTGGCAGGGCCGCGTGAGATTCTGGCGAATTAGCCATCGAAAATACGCCCTCGACAGACTTCGTGCCGGAGCGGCTCTGTTTGGAGGCCGGTGGAATGTGATCGGCATGCCAGCGCTATATTGCGCCACCGCGGTTGCTCTCTGCGTCATTGAGAAATTCGTTCACGTTGAGCGCACGCCGCTTCCGCCATTGGCGCTGGTAGCGGTGGACGTTCCAGACCATCATACTCTATACGAACCTGGCATCGCAGCCCTGCCAGCGCGCTGGGATGATTTGCTGACCTCTGCCACAGCACAGCTATTTGGCGGAACGTGGCTGGCGTCACGCACCAACTTGGCAATGAAAGTGCCGTCGGCCATCGTCAAAGAAGAATTCAACGTCATCATCAATCCACTCCACCCGGATTACCGCGATGTTCAGCTATCGATCATCCGTCCATTCACGTTCGACAGCCGGATGTTCAAATAGACGCCGTACACTATCAAGCCTCCCCGGCACAGCTGATGTCTTCAAGTCGCAGCAACGCCATGTCGCCGCACATGATTTTGCCTTTGTCGCCCATATCCTTCTATCAAAGGTTTATCGAAGGCGAATTCGGCCTCGCAAAAACCTATTGGATGTTTGGCGTATTGGTCAATATATGCGTCAACATCATGCTGCGACAGATTGAATCTGACATAGTTGCCTACGCTGTGGGGTCGCTCTTCGTCGCCTATCTTTGTGCGCTGCTGGTCGCCCTGTGGCACGCAGGGAAGAAATACCAGGGCCCAAAATTTTGGGCTTTTCTCGCTTGCGTTATAGTTTTCATGGGCATTATCAAGACTGGTGGAGCAATGCTTGCCACAACTCATTAAGGTCACGTCGAACAAGAGTTGGGATTGAACCCGTTCGGCAGCGCGCTGTCACTGCGATGCGGCTGATCGGCATAGATACCCTTTCGCATGCCATGCAGATGGGCGATGCGCTCATCGCCGCGACGGCGTCAAAGCACGGCTTGACGGTTCTTACCGCCAACGTCAAACACTGTGGCGCCGTCGCTGGTTTGCCAGCAGAGACATTTTCTCCTTAGCGGCAACCATCAGCAGCGGCACTCATCGATGGTCTTGGTGCCGCGTGCGTCCACACATTTCTCCAGCTTGCAACAGGGCCAGCCAGTGTATCTCACAGGCCCTGTTCCATACCAAGCCGTTGGCTTTTACCCCTTCATCTTCGCCCGCAACATATCGCGGATATGCGGCGCCGCCTTGTACGGGTTGCCCGGATTGACGCCCTTGACGATCTCGTCCATTCGCTCGCCGACATTGCCGAGCGCACCCGGATGCGAGTAGATGTAAAACTGCCCGTCGCGGATGGCGTCGAAGGTAATCTGCGCCACGTCGCCGGCCGACACCTTGCCCGACTCAACGGCCTTGACGGTCATGGCCTGCGCCGCCTTCTGGCTGGCGGTCGGCCCGCCGGTCATTTTCACGTCCTCGGGCCGGTTGCGGTGCGACTGGCTGATGCCGGTCGGTACAAAGTACGGGCACAGCACGGACGCGCCGATCGGCGCTTCCACCAGCTGCAAGTCCTGGTACAAGGTTTCCGACAAGGACACCACCGCATGCTTGGAAACGTTGTACACGCCCATCGTCGGCGCATTCAGCAAGCCCGCCATCGAGGCCGTGTTGACGATATGTCCCTCGTACTGCGGATCGTCCTTCGCGCATTCGAGCATCAATTTGGTGAAGATGCGCACGCCGTGAATCACGCCCCACAGGTTCACACCCAGCACCCACTCCCAGTCGGCTTCCGAATTCTCCCAGATCAAGCCACCGGAACCCACGCCCGCGTTGTTGAACACCAAATGCACCGCGCCGTAGCGCGCCATGGCGGCGTCCGCCAGCGCCTGGACTTGCTCGCCCTTGCGCACGTCGCAGATCATGGCCAGCACCTGGGCGCCCTCGCCTTCGAGCTCGGCTTTGGTGGCGTCGAGCGCATCCTGCTGCACGTCGGCCAACACCAGCTTCATGCCCAGGCCGGCGGCACGTTTCGCGAATTCGCGGCCGAGACCGCTAGCGCCGCCGGTGATCACGGCGACTTTGTCTTGGAAGTTTTTCATGTCAGATGAGCTTTACCAGTTGTTTGCCGAAGTTGCGGCCCTTGAGCAGGCCGATGAAGGCTTCAGGAGCCGATGCGAGGTCGGGCGCCACCGTTTCGCGGTATTTGAGCTTGCCGCTTGCCACCAGTGCGCCGAGTTCGCCCAGGCCCTGCGGCCACAGCTCCATGTGCTCGCTGACGATGAAGCCGCGAATCGTCAGGCGGCTGGTCAGCATGAAGCGCATGTTGCGGATCGACACATCCTCGCCGTTGTAGCCGGCGATCATGCCGCACAGTGCCACCCGGCCGAACGCATTCATGCGCGGCAATGCAGCGTCGAAGCCGGCCCCGCCCACGTTCTCGAATATGGCGTCGATGCCGTCCGGCGTGGCGGCCGCCAGGTCGTCGACCAGATTGCCAGCCTTGTAGTCGATGCAGGCGTCGAAGCCCAGTTCGTCGACAACGTAAGCGCATTTTTCCGGCCCGCCGGCGATCCCGACCGCGCGGCAGCCTTTCAACTTGGCCAGCTGGCCCACCGCGCTGCCGACCGCGCCGCTGGCGGCCGATACCAGGATGGTCTCGCCTTCCTTCGGCATCATGATCTGGTTCAGGCCGTACCAGGCGGTCATGCCCGGCATGCCGGCCACACCGAGGTAGGCGGACAGCGGGATATGCGTGGTGTCGACCTTGCGCAACAGCGCACCGTCGGACACGCCCATTTCGGCCCAGCCGAGCATGCCGACCACCATGTCGCCGGCGGCAAATTTGGGGTGCTTCGAGGCCACCACTTCGCCGGCGGTGCCGCCGATCATGGTGTCGTCGATCGCTTGCGAGGCCGCGTAGCTCTTCGCTTCACTCATGCGCCCGCGCATGTACGGGTCGAGCGAGAGATAATGGTTGCGCACCAGAACCTGGCCATCGGCCAGGTCCGGCACTTGCGCGCTGTCGACGCGGAAGTTTTCTGGCTGGACTTCACCGCGCGGACGCGACGCCAGGACCACGCGCTGGTAGGTGGCGGCCGTCATACCGCGGATACTCCGCCGTCCACCGCCAGGGTCTGGCCGGTGATGTGCTTGCCCGCATCGGACGCGAACAGCAAGGTTGCCCCTTTCAGATCTTCATCGTCGCCGATGCGGCCGAGCGGCGCATCCTTGGCCAGCGCTTCGGCACCGAAGCTTTCCAGCACGCCCTTGGTCATCTTGGACGGAAAAAATCCCGGGGCGATGGCGTTGACGGTGATGCCGTACGCGCCCCACTCGCCCGCCAGGGTGCGGGTAAAGTTGATCACCGCGCCCTTGGAGGTGTTGTAGGCGATGGTTTTCATGGTCCCCGGCGCGTTGCCCGCCAGGCCGGCGATGGACGCGATATTGACGATGCGGCCGTACTTGCGCGGAATCATCGATGCCTTGCCGACCGCCTGGCTCACCAGGAAGATGCTGCGGATGTTCAGGTTCATGACCTTGTCCCAGGCCTCGACCGGATAGTCCTCGGCCGCCGCGCCCCAGCTGGCGCCGGCGTTGTTGATCAAGATGTCGATGTGGCCGAGGCGCTTCATCGCTTCGTCGACCAGCGGCTGGATATGCGCTTCCTGCGCCAGGTCGGCGGCGATCGCGCTGGCGTCGATGCCGCGCTCTTTCAGGTGGGCGACAGCTTCGTCCAGGTCAGCCTGCTTGCGCGAGGAAATGACGATTTTGGCGCCCTGCTCGCCCAGCGCTTCGGCCATTTGCAGGCCCAGCCCGCGCGAGCCGCCGGTAATCAGTGCCGTCTTGCCGGCGAGAGAGAATAGTTCTTGCGTAGTGCGCATCGGGAATCCTTGTTCTTCAGATGTTGTAGTCCATGCATTGGCGTTCGTCGCGAATGGCGCCAAAGAATGGTTTGAGTGCGTGGTGGGTCGGATGCTCGCCGTAAGCCTTCAACGCTTCCTTGTCGGCGAACTCCGAGTACAGCACCACGTCGTAGCTTGCTTCCAGGCCCGGCTGGGCCAGCGCGACGTCGAAGGCGAACATGCCCGGCACGATATTCTTGCAGGCGTCGAGCTGCTCTTTCATCTTGCGCGCGTTGGTGGCGCGGTCGGCGCCTTCGGCAAATGCTTTCAGCTTCCACATGACGATGTGTTTGATCATTGTTGAATCGGTCCTCAGAACCACGCATCCTGCATGTCGAGCGTGGTGGTGTCGATGCTGGCCAGCAGGTCCAGCTGCTGCTGGACCTTGGGCAGTTCCCAGTTGAAGAAATAGCGGTTCGCTTGCAGCTTGCCATGGTAAAAGTTGCTGTCATCCACAGACGGCGACGCCGCCAGCGCATGGGTGGCCACCAGCGCCTGTTCCAGCCAGATCCAGGCGAGCACGGTGTGCCCGACCGCTTCCAGGTACAGGCTGGCGTTGGCGAGCGTCTTGTTCATGTCGCCCGCCGCGTACAGCGTTTTGGTGACGCTGGCGACGCGCTGCCATTCTTCTTCGAGCAAGTCAGCGTTGGCGTGCAGGTCGACCGGCACGTCGGCCGCGCGCACCTTGGCAATCGTCGCGGCAATTTCGCCGCCGATGGCCTTGAACAGCGCGCCATCCTGGATCGAGGCCTTGCGTCCGAGCAGGTCGAGCCCGTGGATGCCGTGCGTGCCCTCGTGGATGGCATTGAGGCGGTTGTCGCGGTAGAACTGTTCGACGTTGTACTCACGCGTGTAGCCGTAGCCGCCATGCACCTGGATCGCCAGGCTGTTCGCTTCCACGCACCATTGCGACGGCCACGACTTGGTGATCGGCGTGAGGAAGTCGAGCAGGCGCCCGGCGTGGGCGCGTGCTTCCGGGTCGGGCGCGGTGCGCTGCTCGTCGACCAGGCGGGCCGAATACAGCACCAGCGCCATGGCGCCTTCGGCGTAAGCTTTCTGGGCCAGCAGCATGCGCCGCACATCGGTGTGCTCGATGATGGGCAGTTGCGGCTTGACCGGGTCTTTTTCGGCCGGATGGCGCCCTTGCGGCCGGCTGCGCGCGTAGTCGAGCGCATGCAGGTAGCCGGTCACGCCCAGCACGGCGGCGCCGAGCCCGACGCCGATGCGCGCTTCGTTCATCATGTGGAACATATTGGCCAGGCCCTGGTGCGGCTGGCCGACCAGGTAGCCCACCGCGCCAGCCTTGCCGAGCGGCTTGAAGCGGCCTTCGCCGAAGTTGAGCAGGCAGTTGGTGGTGCCGCGGTTGCCCATCTTGTGGTTCAGGCCGGCCAGTACGACGTCGTTGCGCTCGCCCGGCTCGCCATCGTCGCCCACCAGGAACTTGGGCACGATGAACAGGGAGATGCCCTTGACGCCGGGAATCAGGCGGCCGTCAGGCCCGGGAATCTTGGCCAGAACGAGATGAACGATATTGCCTGCGAGGTCATGTTCGCCGGCGGAAATCCACATCTTGTTGCCGGCAAGGCGGTACTGGCGCTCGCCGTCGGGGCCCTCGACCGGGTCCGGCTCGGCGCGGGTGCTGATGTCGGACAGGCTGGAGCCGGCTTGCGGCTCCGACAGGCACATGGTGCCGAAGAATTTGCCGGCGTACAAAGGCCGCACGAAACGCTCGATCTGCTGCGGCGTGGCGGTTTTCAGCAAGGTGTTGGCGTTGCCTATGGTCAGGAAAATGTAGGCCGAGGTGGCCACATTGGCCGCCGTGAAATAGGCGCTGACGCATTTTTCGAGCACGCATGGCAGTTGCATGCCGTCGAACTCGTAGTCTTGCCCCGCTGCCATCAGGCCGGCGGCGGAAAAGGCGTCGAGCGCGGTTTTTACTTCGGGAATGATCGTCACGCTGGTGCCGTCGAAATGCGGCTCGTGCTGATCGTTCTTTTTGTTATGCGGCGCGAACAGGTCGGTGGCGATCTGTTCGGCGGTATCGATGGCCGCGTTGAAGGTTTCGCGGCTGTGGTCGGCAAAGCGCGGACGCGCGGTGAGCGCCTCCACGTCCAGCCATTCATACAGCAGGAAGTCGAGGTCGCGGCGCGACAGTATCTTGGATTGCATTAGCGTCCCGAGTTGGATGCGGGGCTGCGCCGGAGCGCGCGCCCCGGCGTGGATCAGACGACTTCGAACAGGCCGGCAGCGCCCTGGCCGCCACCGATGCACATGGTGGCGACGACGTATTTGACGCCACGGCGTTTGCCTTCGATGAGGGCGTGCCCGACCAGGCGGGCGCCGGAGACGCCGTACGGGTGGCCGACGGCAATCGCGCCGCCGTTGACGTTCAGGCGGTCCATCGGGATGCCGAGGCGGTCGGCGCAATACAGTACCTGGACCGCGAACGCTTCGTTCAGTTCCCACAGGCCGATGTCGGCAACCGAGAGGCCGGCCTTTTTCAGCAGCTTGGGAATCGCAAACACCGGGCCGATCCCCATCTCGTCCGGCTCGCAACCGGCCACGGCGAAGCCGCGGAAGATGCCGAGCGGCTGCAGTCCGCGCGATTGCGCCACGTTGCTGCTCATCAGGATGGCAACCGACGCGCCATCCGAAAACTGGCTGGCGTTACCGGCCGAAATGACGCCGCCCGGTACCGCGCTGCGGATCTTGGAGACGGCTTCGAGCGTGGTGTCGGCACGGATGCCTTCGTCCGCGCTGATGGTCACTTCGCGCGTGACCAGCATGCCCGAGGCTTTGTCGGCCACGCCCATGGTGGTGGTCATCGGCACGATTTCGGCGTTGAACAGGCCGGCCGCCTGGGCATTGGCGGCGCGCTGCTGGCTCTGCACGCCGTATTCATCCTGGCGGTCGCGGCCGATGTTGTAGCGCTTGGCGACGGTTTCGGCCGTTTGCAGCATGGGCCAGTAGATCTCCGGCTTGTGTTCCTTGAGCCATGGATCGGCCAGCATGTGCTGGTTCATTTCCTGCTGCACGCAAGAAATCGACTCGACCCCGCCGGCGGCGTAGATATCGCCCTCGCCGGCAATGATGCGCTGCGCCGCGAGCGCAATGGTTTGCAGGCCCGACGAGCAGAAACGGTTGACCGTCATGCCGGCCGTGGACACCGGGCAGCCGCCGCGCAAGGCGATCTGGCGCGCGATGTTGGCGCCCGTGGCGCCTTCGGGATTGGCACAGCCGATGATGACATCTTCGACCTCGCCCGGCTCGATACCGGCGCGGGCAATGGCGGCCTGCAGCACATGGCCGCCGAGAGTGGCGCCGTGCGTCATGTTGAACGCACCTTTCCACGATTTGGCCAGGCCGGTGCGGGCGGTCGATACGATGACGGCATCTATCATTTGTGTCTCCTGAGTTGGATTAGTATGCGCAATGCGCTGTGTTGATCGCTACGAGAATAGCACATTTTAGTACGGTCGTTCGCAAAATTATTCATTGCAATCGTGCCCCTTGCCGAGACCAGGAAAAAGCTGACCATGAGCATTGCAGAACAAGTGAAAACGGCCCTCGCCCCGTTGGCCGATGCGGCCCGGGCGGCGCGCATGAGCGCCTACATGCGCGAGCAGTTCGCGTTCCACGGCATTCACACGCCGGCCCGGCGCGCGGCGCTCAAGCCGCTCGTGCGCAGCCTCAAGGGCGCGGACGCCGGGGTGCTGCTCGATGCCGCCGCCGAACTGTGGCGGGCGCCGCAGCGCGAGTGCCAGTACGCCGCCATCGACCTGCTCGCCACGCACGTCAAGCAACTCGATGGCGCGCACATCGGCGCGCTGCTCGCGCTGGCGCGCCAGGCGGCGTGGTGGGATACGGTCGATGCGCTGGCGGTGGTCGTCGGCACGGTGGTACGCGCGGACCGCCCGCTGCGCCAGCCGCGCATGGACGAGGCCGTACGCCACGCGGACTTGTGGACGCGCCGCGTGGCCATGCTGCATCAACTTGGCTGGCGCGCCGATACCGACCTGGCGCGCCTGTTCGGCTACGCCGGGCAGCTGGCGCATGAGGAGGACTTTTTCATCCGCAAGGCCATCGGCTGGGGCTTGCGCGACTATGCCCATCACGATCCCGAGGCGGTGCGCGCTTTTCTTCTGGCCCGGGGCGCCACCTTGTCCGCCCTGACCCGGCGCGAGGCGGGCAAGCATCTGAATATGCCGGGATGAAATGATGATAATCTTGCCTTTCTGAAAATTCTTTCCGTAAGCCATGAGCCAACAACGCCGTCTCGCCATGCCACTTGCCGCGCTGACAGCCGTCGGCATGCTGGCATCGGACCTGTACCTTCCCGCGCTACCAAGCATGCAGGCGCAGCTCAATGCCACGATGAGCGCCGGGCAAGGCACGATGGCGATTTTCATGCTGGCGCTGGCCTTCTCGCAGTTCGCATGGGGCGTTCTGGCCGACCGTTACGGCGACTTGCGCGCGATCATGGCCGGCACCATCCTGCTGGGCGCCGGCAGCGTGCTGTGCGGGCTGGCGCCGGATATGCCGGGCTTGCTGATCGGACGCCTGATCCAGGGCCTGGGCGCCGGCGCGGCGACCGTGGCGGTGCCTGCGTTGATCCGGCGCCGCTTTTCCGAAGCTGACAGCGTGGCGGCGATGGCGCTGGTGGCCACCGTCGAGTCGACCGTGCCGGCCATCGGGCCGGTGCTGGGCGCGGCCATCGTGCTGCACCTGGACTGGCGCGTCTCGTTTTACCTGATTGCGGCCGTTGCCGTGGGCTTGCTGCCGCTGGTGTCGCGCATTGTCGGGCCCGGCGCTTGCGGCGCGCAGGCCGCCATGGCGCCGGGCCCGGCCGGAACCTGGATCAATTCGGGTTTCGTGCGGCATGCGCTCAGCTACGCGGCCATGTTCGGGGCGCTGCTGATGGTCGTGGCCAGCGCGCCGCATCTGGTCACGGCCTGGATCGGCACCGGCGTGGGCGGATTTGCGCTGCTGCAGCTGTGCGGGGTTGGCGCCTTCATGGTGGCGGCCACGGGCGGGGCGAAACTGGTCGGGCGCTACGGCGTCGGGCGCGCCATGCTGATCGGGGCGGGCCTGCAATTGCTGGCGGCGGCCATGATGCTGGCGCAGGCGTTTGCCGACCTGCGTTCGCTGGCGGCACTGATCGCCGCGTGGGCCGTGTTTTGCGGCGGGCTGGGCCTGCGCGGGCCGTCGCTGATGTCGCGCGCGCTGTCGCTGGCCGCGGGCAATCCCGGCAAGGGGGCTGGCGTGGTCATGACGGCGGCGTTCGGGATGACCGCGCTGGCCACGATGGCGGTCGCGCCGTTTTTGACGGGCGGCTTGCTGCCGGTGGCGCTCGGCGTGACGATCCTTGTTCTGTCGAGCATTCTGTTGCTGATCGGTGGCACAGGCAGCCCGCAAACCGGATGAAACGCCAATCAAGGCAGGGCGAGCCGGACCGGGCAAGAGGAAGGCGGCGTGCTTCCGGCCCGTCGTGCGCGAACAGGATGATCTGCTTCCTGTACTACCCCAGCCGGGCGGCCAAGCACGTCGACACGGCGCTTGGCCGGCAGCGCCCGCCCGGTTCGAATCGAAGCTCGCGCAGGAGCGGCTGGACTTCCTGTTCGGGGCGGCGGCTGAAACCGCTACGCTTGAGGGAACGCTCAAGGGACTACTTGGCGATAACGAAGCGGGCGCCAATGTTCCGGTCATTGACCTGAGCGGCGTGCCCTTCGACGTGCTAAGCATGACGGTCTCTCTCATTTCCTCAGTGGCCCATTTTGGTATTAATTTCCTCCAGTTTGGCATGCATATATCCGGTTATTGGTGTTATATTGGTATACCGATCTTGCACATAAAACATCGGAATTGCCGGGTAAACCGATTCCGCCATCACCGCGCGGGCACGGAGTGACGCGCGGCACACGGATCGACCAGGTTTATCTCCGGCACGCAAGTGCCCCGACAATTTGATATGGAGCCTCAATTGAACAGAACAATCATCAACAGCATGATCATCAGCGTACTGGGCGGGTCGCTGGCCGCGTGCGGCGGCGGCGGCGGCGGCGGCAGCGATACGTCCACCGGCACCCAGTCATCCCAAAGCAAGATGTTGGCGGCAACGAGCGTCTGTTACGCAGCGTGGAACAGCGCCACCATCTATGATGGCGGCAAATCGGCCAGCTACGGGGGGATCAACTACACGGCCGCCTACTGGACGCAGGGCGACAATCCATCGACCAGCAGCGGGGCCGCTGGAAGTGGCAAGCCATGGACGGTAAGTGGCTCGTGCGGCACCACGCCGACTCCTACGCCGACACCGACACCGACGCCGACGCCGACACCTACCCCGACACCTACCCCGACGCCGACACCCACCCCGACACCGACCTGTTCATCCCAGAACTGGAGCGCAGGAGTGAACTACAGCTTGGGCACCGTGGTGCAGTACCCGGCCAACGGCAATTTCTACAAGGTCGTCAATAGCGGCACCAACGGCTCCGACGGTACTGATCCGACCATCAGTACCTGGTATTGGCAGCAAACTACTTGTGGCACGACGCCAACTCCGACGCCGACTCCCGACCCGGCAGGTAGTTTTGCCGGCCTGTCGAAAGCGCAGTTCGAAGCATGGTTCCCCAGCCGCAGTTCGTTCTACCAATACGCCGACTTCGTCGCTGCAGCAGCTTACTATCCAAGCTTTGCCAAGTCGGGCAACGCTACCCTGAACAAGCAGGAAGTGGCCGCCTTCTTCGCCAACCTGCAGCACGAGTCGGACAACCTGAGGGCAGTCAGGGAATACAACACCGCCAACTGGCCCTTGTACTGCGACGTGAACTGGGTACGCGTCACCTGCAAGAGCACCAACGTGGCCGACCAGTACTTCGGTCGCGGCCCGATCCAGATCAGCTGGACCTCGAACTACCGCAGTCTGGGCAACGCCATGGGCCTGGGCGAGCAACTGGTGAACAATCCGGAACTGTTGGCCACCAATGCCACCATCGCCTGGAGAAGTGCGCTCTGGTACTGGATGACCCAACCGGGCCGCGCCGGCAGGTCGGCCCATGACTCGATGGTGGGCGGATACGGTTTCGGCCAGACCATCAATGCCATTAACGGCAATCGCGAATGCGCGGGCGGCACCGAGTACCAGGGGCCGGCACAGATGCAGACCCGGGTGAATTACTACACGACCTTCACCCAGAACTTGGGCGTACCCACCGGTCCTAGTCTGACTTGCTGATAGGCACGGGCTGAAGTTCAGGCCTGAAACAAAAAGGGCGGTATCGATATCCCGGTACCGCCTTTTTCATATCTAGGTGTTTAGATATGGCGGCTGGTGGAATCATGTAGGCGCCGCCGCATCCGACTCTTCCGTCCTGATCCGCGCCATCAAGCAGTTGCACCGCCAACGCACGCGTAAATTCCACCCAACATCAGCTATTTTGCATGCCGCCACGTTCTCCCGTCGCCTCCCGGTTCTATTTATAGCCACCAACACATAATTGTATTTACACAAAACACCTGCGTTTCCGATATCGAAAAAGTAAGTTTCATGTAAGTTTCAAGCAAGCATCGCGTAAGTTTGGGAGTCCACACTCAGATCCAGCTGGATAAATACGGCTATTCCGATGAAGCAATAACTATATTAAACACGGAGACACATATGGCAATTACACCTGGCAACGCGATCGACGGGCGCAAGGGGAATCCCGCCGACGCGGGGATGACCAAGGAAGAGCGCAAGGTCATCTTTGCTTCCTCCCTGGGCACGGTATTCGAATGGTATGACTTCTACCTGTACGGCGCACTCGCTCCTATCATTGCCAAACAATTTTTCGTCGGCGATCCCACCACCACCTTCATTTTCGCCCTGCTCGCCTTCGCCGCCGGCTTCATCGTGCGGCCGTTCGGCGCGCTGGTGTTCGGCCGCCTCGGCGACATGATCGGCCGCAAGTACACCTTCCTGGTGACCATCCTGCTGATGGGCGCGTCGACCTTTTTCGTCGGCCTGTTGCCGAGCTACGCCACCATTGGCATTGCCGCGCCAATCATTCTGGTCTCGCTGCGCATCCTGCAGGGCCTGGCGCTGGGCGGTGAATATGGCGGTGCGGCAACGTATGTCGCCGAACACGCGCCGCACGGCAAGCGCGGCTTTTTCACCTCGTGGATTCAAACCACCGCCACGATGGGCCTGTTCCTGTCGCTGCTGGTGATCCTGGGCACCCGTACCGCCCTCGGCGAACCGGAGTTCGCGGCATGGGGCTGGCGTATTCCGTTCCTGGTCTCGGTGCTGCTGCTCGGCATCTCGGTCTGGATCCGCCTGTCGATGAACGAATCGCCGGCATTCGCCAAGATGAAAGCCGAAGGCAAGACCTCCAAGGCACCGCTGTCGGAAGCCTTCCTCCAGCCAAAGAACGCCAAGATCGTCTTCCTGGCGCTGGTCGGCCTGACCATGGGCCAGGCCGTCGTCTGGTACACCGGCCAGTTCTACGCCCTGTTCTTCCTGACCCAGACGCTCAAGGTCGACGGTGCCGTCGCCAACATCCTGATCGCCATTTCGCTGCTGCTGGCCACGCCGTTCTTTATCGTGTTCGGTACGCTGTCGGACAAGATCGGCCGTAAATGGATCATCCTGGGCGGCTGCGCGATTGCCGCCGTCACCTACTTCCCGATCTTCAAGGGCATCACCCACTACGCCAACCCGGCGCTGGAAGCTGCGCTGCAAAGTTCGCCAGTGGTCGTCGTGGCCGATCCGGAATCGTGCCATTTCCAGTTCAACCTGACCGGCACCAAGAAGTTTCCATCGTCGTGCGACATTGCTTCCGGCATGCTGACCCAGTCGTCGGTCAGCTATACCAAGGAAGACGCGCCAGTGGGCGCGATTGCCAAGGTGCGCATCGGCGACAAGGAATACACGTCGTTCAACGCGGTCATGACCCCGGACGGCCTGAACTTCGACGCCGACAGCAAAGCCAAGGAAAAAGCGCTGAAAGCGGAAATCGGCGCTGCGATCAAGGCGGCCGGCTATCCTGACAAAGCCAACACCGACCAGATCAACAAGCCGATGGTCGTGCTGCTGCTGTTCATCCTGGTGCTGTACGTGACGGCCGTGTACGGCCCGATCGCAGCCATGCTGGTCGAGATGTTCCCGACCCGCATCCGCTACACCTCGATGTCGCTGCCTTACCATATCGGTAACGGCTGGTTCGGCGGCTTGCTGCCAACCACCGCGTTCGCACTCGTTGCGTACAAGGGCGATATTTACTACGGCCTGTGGTACCCGATTATCGTGGCGCTGATCACGGTGGTCATCGGTGGCCTGTTCGTCCGCGAAACCAAGGACAACGACATCTACGCCGCCGACTAAGCGGTTTGCATCGTTCCTGAAAAATGCCGCTCTTCGGAGCGGCATTTTTTTCGTCCGGGCCGGGCTGGCGCATCAGGGCGGCGGCGCGCCGGGATGGCCGTCGAACAAGGTCCACACGCCTTCGTGGTGCAGCATCCAGATGCGCTGCGAGGCGATGCCGATGACAAGCACGTCGCCATCGAACATCATCGCGGCGTTCTGATTCCTATAGCGCGCGGCGAAATCGCGCAAGTCGTCGCGATGCACCTCGAACGCACCGCGCTGGCCGGCGTACGAGGCATCGGTGACCACGTACAGTATTTCCGGCACAAAGGCGGCATTCTCGACCAGGCCGACGATCTCCCGGTCGTCCATGCCCTCCGGATCGGCCAGGCGCCGCCAGCGTTCCGGCGGCACAAGATGCTCGATCAAGTCCGTCAGCGATGAAAAGCGCCAGCCGAATGCCGTGTTGACGCTCGTTAGCAAGGCATCGAGCGTCATCATGGTGCGGACCAGGCGTTCACTCGCCGCTCAGATAATTGTTCTTCACGCGGACATAATGCTCGGCCGAGTATTTGAGGAAGGCCAGTTCGGCGTCGGTCAGGGCGCGCACCTTGCGCACCGGGCGGCCGACATACAAATAGCCGCTTTCCAGCACCTTCCCCGGCGGTACCAGGCTGCCCGCGCCGACCATCACGCGCGACGAAATGAGGGCATCGTCCATCACGATCGCGCCCATGCCGATCAGGCATTCATCTTCAATCGTGCAGCCGTGCAGAATGGCGTTATGCCCGATGGTGACGTAGTCGCCGATCAGCAGCGGCGAACCGAGCGGCTTGCCGGGATGCTTGTGCGAGACATGGCACATCACGAAATCCTGGATATTCGAGCAGCGCCCGACCACGATGTGATTGACGTCGCCGCGCACCACCGCATTGCACCAGATGGAGGAATCCTCGCCCAGGGTGACGTCGCCGATGACCTGCGCCGACGCGTGGATATAGGTTTGCCCGCCAATGCGCGGGTGCGCGCCGAGATAGGAAGTCAGTGCCATTCAAGCCCCCTTCTGGATCAGCATGGCCATGCGTTGCAAGTCGATATTGCCGCCCGAAACGATTACGCCGACCCGCTTGTTCTTGAAATCCATGCGCGGATTGAGCGCCACGGCCGCACCCAGGCAGCCGGACGGCTCCACGGTGATTTTCATGTGGCCGGCGAAAAACCTCATCGCCTCGACCAGTTCGGCGTCCGTCACCGTCAGGATATCGTCGACCCGCTCGCGGATCACCGCAAAGGTGTGCTGGCCCAGGTGCTGGGTCTGGGCGCCGTCGGCGATGGTGTCGGGCGTGGCGATGTGGACGATCTCGCCGCTGCGGAAACTGCGCTGGCCGTCGTTGCCCGCTTCGGGCTCCACGCCGAACACGCGGCAATCCGGGTTCATCGCCTTGGCGGCCGTGGCGCAGCCGGACAGCAGGCCGCCCCCGCCGAGCGGCACCAGCAGCACGTCGAGCGGGCCGGCGTCTTCGATCAGTTCCTTGGCGGCGGTGCCCTGCCCGGCCATCACGTGCACGTGGTCGTACGGCGGAATCAGGGTCAGGCCGCGCTGCAGCGCCAGCGCGTTGCCGATCGCTTCGCGGTCTTCGGAGTAGCGGTCGTAGGTGACGACCTCGGCGCCGTAAGCGCGCGTGGCCGCCACCTTGATGGCGGGCGCGTCGAGCGGCATGACGATCACCGCCTTGATGCCCAGCAATTTGGCCGCGAGCGCGATGCCCTGCGCGTGGTTGCCGGACGAATAGGTCACCACGCCGCGGGCGCGCTGCTCCGGCGAAAATTGGGCCAGCGCGTTGTAGGCACCGCGAATCTTGAAGGCGCCGGTGCGTTGCAGGTTTTCGCACTTGAAGAAAATCTGCGCGCCGCTCAGGGCGTTGGCGGTGGTCGAGGTCAGCACCGGGGTGCGGTGGACCGCGGCGGCGATGCGCTCGTGCGCCCGCGCCACGTCGTCGAAGGAAATGGGAAGCTGGATCATGACGATGGATCTTTCTGTCGAAGATAGGAATACACGGTGGGCCGGGCAACGCCGAGCATGGCCGCCACGACCGCCTGGGCGTTTTTCAGGTCCATCAGGCCGGCGTTCGCCAGCTGATGCACGGCGTCGCGCCGCTGGGCAGGCGTGAGCGTGTGCGGGGTCTTGTTGAGCCGGGCGGCGAAGCCGTCGAGCGCGGCGCGCAGTTGGTCCAGGCGCGGTGCGGCCAGCGACTCGCGGATGGGGGTTGCGTCCGACTCGGTCCGGGCCAGTTGCGCCAGGCTGGCCGAGAGGCTGGCAAGCATCGACACGTCCACGTTCAGGCACAGTGCCGCCACGTACTCGCCGGCGCTGTTGCGCAGACCGATCGACGTGCTTTTCGCGGGGCGCCCGTCCGGGAACTGGTTGGCGTAGTTCTGCAGGACGTCGGGAAAGTCGGGATTGGTGATGCGCGCCATGCCGATTTCGGTGGTCGGATCGCCCACTTCGCGCCCGGACAGGCTGTTCGAGATCGCGACGATGGACGAGGCCGGACGGGTCAGGTCGTGCAGCACGACTTCCACCATCGGCGCCAGGGTGCGTCCGAGCGCCTCGACAATTTTCTTGCCTTCGCGCAGGAGCAGTTCGTTTTCGGTGAGCGTCATGACTGACATTATGTCACCATCAGACAATATGTCAATCACCTCATTCAGTCATTCATGTATTGACCGCACCGGGCTGGACTGGCATGATTCGCACCATACCATAAGGTATGGTGACGTGCGGCATCCCGCCACGCGCACGATCTGACAGGAATGAACGATGAATGACGCATGGGGCCATATTGCAGCAGTCAGCTTGTTTGCGCTCGGCATACTGCACATCTTGTTCGGGGTGGCACGTTTCCGTCACCAGCTGGCCGCCATCGTCCGTGAAGGCGTGTTCGATCGATGCGGGGGCAACGACGAGCGCAGGCTGGCATGCTGGTTCATCGCCTTCGGCGCGCCGCTGTCCTTGTGCGGCCACCTTGCACTGCGCGCCTCCGAGGCCGCCGACCTGGCCACCCTCGGACTGATCGGACTGTATGGCTGCGTAACGGCCAGCGCCGGTGTGATCGCCTTTCCGCGCTCGCCGTTGTGGGGCTTGCTGGCGGTATCCATTCTGCTCATTGCCGTTGGCCAGGGGTGGCTGGCGTAGTGCTTCCCACCGAAAGCCGGCTGCCGAGCCTGAACTAGCGTTTGCCAGGCGGCGTCAGCAACTGCACCACGGTGCCGATTTCGGCCTCGCTCATTTCCGGCGCGCCAATCGCGGCGTGCCCGATGAAGGCGCAGTAATTCCAGCGTGCAATCACCGGCGCCTGATCCGCCGGCCAGCCGATATCGGTCAGCAGCGTGGCGACATACTCCACCCGCTTGCGGTCGACCCGCTCCTGCACTTCGCGCACCTGCTCGTTGGTCATGGACCAGGCGCGGATCGCCCGGCCCAGAGTGAACAGATGGGGCGGCCCGCCGGTGAACAGCTTGGCCAGCTTGCTGCCGACGTCCGCGTCCTGCTGGTCCACAATATCCATCACCTGCTGGGTATGCACCTGCTCCCACTCGTCCATGAGCGCGGACTGGTAGTCTTCCAGGTTCTTGAAGTGCCAGTAAAAACTGCCTTTGGTAACGCCCATCTTTTGCGCGATCGTCATGATGCGCAAGCCTTCCGGGCCATCGTCGGCAAGTGCCTGCAAGCCGGCGCTGAGCCAGCTCTGTCTGTTCTTTTTATCGTCCATGCCGTTATCATACCGAATGGTCCGGGCAACTCCAATGCTTGATGCAAAGCTATTCATACCTTGCAGCATGGAGAAAGGCGCGATTGGATGCATGGACAAGGCGGCTGGACGACCGTTTACCGTAGCCGATGCAAGGCTGCGGTCCTCACCTGCCAATCCAGTCTAATCGAGGCGCAGATTGAACGCGTCGATATCACCATCCTTGTCAAGTACCACATTGACCAGCACGGCGTAATCGACGTAATTGAACCGGTAGCGGTAACGCCGCTGCTCGCCGTCCATCTCGCGCGCCAGCAGATCGACTGACTGCACCGGCCCCCATTGGCGCGATTCGGAGGCAATGTTCTTCAAGAACGCCGGGGTGAAGCCTGCCCTGGCCTTGACGGTCACTGCGGGCATGTCGCCGGAGTGCAGCAGCCGCATGGCCGCGCGCACGCGTTCGGTCATGACCGGCTCGGTGTCGACGATCGCCGCAGCGACCTTGCGCTTGAGCGCCGGCTGGTAATGCGCGGCGATGATATCGACAAACTTGACCGGCCGCGCGGCTGCCGAATTGGCGAGCACGACCACCGTCAGCTTGTCGTCCACAAAACGCGCGAGATCCGCTTTGAAGCCCTGCCACGAACCGCCATGACGGATCACGCGGTGGCCGTTGCGCGAATCGACTTGCCAGCCATAACCGTATGGCGCGGTCTTGCCATCGTTCAGCGTCACAGGGGTCCAGCTCGCTTCGCGCACGCGCGCGTTGAGGATTTTGTTGTCGTACAGTGCCAGGTCCCACAGCGCCAGGTCGCGCGCGGTCAGGTACAGGCTGCCGTCGGCGGTGGTGTTCAGGCGCGGGGCCACCCATGCCTGGTTCTTCAGGACGCCATCGACGCGTTCGTAGCCCCGGGCGCGATGCGGGATGATGTCGCTTTCGCTGATGATGCGGGTGCCCATGCCCAGCGGTGCGAAAATCCGCTCGCGCAGCTGGTCGCCGTAAAACTTGCCGCCCGCCTTGTTGCAGATGAATCCCAGCAAGTGATAGCCCATATTGCTGTATGACCACTTTTCACCGGGCTCGGACAGGACCGGAATGGTCGCTTCGAGGGCGATCAGTTCCTCGTCGGTGTAATCCTTGCGCATGTCCAGTTTGGCGTACGGGTCGCCCAGGCCGGACGTGTGCGTCAGCAAGTGGCGGATGGTGATCTTTTCCCACGTCTTGGGCGTATTCGACAAATGGCGCGCGATCGGGTCGTCGAGCGAGAGTTTGCCGTCTTCTGCCAGCAGCATCACCAGTGCGGCGGTGAAGGTCTTGCCGACCGAGCCGGACTGGAACACGGTCTGCCGCGTCACCCGCACGCCGCTTTCGACATCGGCTTCGCCGTATCCCATTTCCTTGACGATCTTGCCGTTCTTGACCACGGCGATGCCGAGGCCGGGCACATGGCCGCGTTTCATCTCGGCGATGATGGCGTCGTCGAGCGGATCGGCATGCACGGCAGCGGCGCCAACCATGGCAGCGAACAGAAACACAAACGTAACGCGCATAAATGTCCTTTTAGAATTGTTTTCTCAAGGACATTCTACCGTCAGGTGGCGTACAAGCGCTCGGCAATCGCTTTCAGACCGTCATCGGGGATGAACTGGTCGGAAATGGTGAGGATGGCATACAGGTTGCGCTTGAGTTCAGCGGCCGACAGGTCGCCATCTTTGAGCGAGGTTTGCAGCAAGTGCAGCGCCATGTCGGCAAGCAGGATCCTCTGCTTATCCGCCCACGCGGAATCGCCGCGCGTCGCCGTGTGGCTGCGGTAGGCCGACTCGGTCAGGTCGTGCGCCTTGCGCCCTAACGCGACAATGTCCTTCTTGGCCGCTTCATCCATGCACTCAACCCTCTTCAAATTTTGATGATACATTGCAATTTGAGCAGGATAAGCTGCTTCAAACACTTTGCATGGATGATAACCGCATGAGCACGATTCAGATTCGCCAGGCCGTACTTGCCGACCTCGACGCATTGACAGTTCTATTCGATGGCTACCGCCAGTTCTACGAGCGCGACAGCGATCTGGCGGCCGCCAGGCAATTTCTGTCCGACCGTTTCGATCACGGCGAATCGGTCGTGTTCATTGCGCATGAGGGATCGGAGCCAGTCGGCTTTGCGCAGTTGTATCCGAGTTTTTCGAGTGTTTCTCTCGGGCGGATTTTCATCCTGAACGACTTGTTTGTCAGTGAGCGGGGGCGTCGCAAGGGCGTGGGATCCCGGCTCATTTCCGCTTCGGTCGATTTTGCCAAGACCGTCGGCGCCATCCGTCTTGCCCTGTCGACCGCGAGCACCAACGCGAACGCGCAAGCACTGTACGAGGCGAAAGGCTGGGAGCGCGATGACGACTTCTTTTATGTTTACACCATGCCGAAACAGGAGCACCAGGGCAGGCTTTCAGGCATCAACGGCCCGTCTCCCGGTATTGGCTGAATACCTGCCCCATGAAATCGACCACCGCTTTCACGCGCGCGCTGGTACGCAGGCCGCTGTGCATCGACAGCCAGATATCCTGATCCAGCTCGGGAATATGCGGAATCGCGGCGACCAGATCGTGCTGGTCGCTGGCGAGAAAGGTGGCAAGCACACCCAGGCCGGCGCCATGGGCCACGCCATCGAGAATCCCCAGCCCGTAACTGCATCGCATCCATGGCACCGGCCCGCCAGGAAGCGCACGCAGCCAGCGGTCGGACTGGAACTCCGAGCGCGGCTCGTCGAACCCCACGAACGGCACGCTCGCCCATTCCTGGTTTGCAAAGGCAGCCGCATGGCGCGTGGCGACATCCCGGGTGCAATACAGGCCGAAGGACAAGGTGCCCAGATGGCGCGTGACGAGGTCGAGCTGTTCGGGACGGTAAGGGCGAATCGCAAGGTCAGCTTCGCGCCGGGCCAGGCTGTAGGGCCGGTGCGAGGTGACGATTTCCACCTCGACGTTGGGATAAGCCTCATGAAATGGCGCGAACCGCGTCGTCAAGAAATACGATAGCCATTCGTCGGTGTTGATCCGTACCACGCCGGACGCGGCATGCGCGTTCTGGCGATCGCGCGTGCGCTCCACTTCCAGTGCGATCTCGCCCATTTGGTCGGCCAATGCGAAAACATCGGTCCCGAAGGCGGTTGGAATGCAACCGCCCTGAAAACGCTCGACGAGCTTTTGCCCCACCGCTTCTTCCAGGGCGTCAAGCCGGCGCGACAGCGTAGCCGGACTGAGCCCCGCCTTTCGGGCTGCTCCCCGCAAGGTCCCTTCCTGCGCGATCAATGACAACAGACGCAAGTCATCCCAGTTCAGGTGTTTCATATTTGAAGCATGATGACTCGATTTTACCTCTATGTGACCATTTATCGAGTATGCGATCATGTTTCCGAAACGTCAACCGGGTATCCGGACGATGTCGCGCCGCATCGTTGCAATGGGCACAACATCGTTCGTTCGCCTGGGCAGCATCCGCAACGACGAACAAACAAAGGATTTACGTGCGCACATTCCGCGATCGTGTCAGACACGCGCTTCTTTTCGAAGCCGTGGCCCTGGCCATCTTCATTCCTGGATCGGCACTCATCTTCGACCAGCCGATCGAGCACATGGGCGTGATCGGCATTGCCTCGGCGACCGTCGCCACGCTCTGGAATTTCGTCTTCAACATGGGATTCGACCGCGCCATGCTGCGCCTGCGCGGCAGCGTGCATAAAACGATGGCAATCCGGATCGCACACACCTTCCTGTTCGAAGCGGGCCTGGTCGCCATGCTGATCCCGATGATCGCCTGGTACCTGGAAATCGGCCTGTGGGCAGCGTTCTTGATGGATCTGGCGATCGTTACTTTCTATCTGGTCTACGGATTCCTGTTCAACATCGCCTACGACCGCCTGTTTCCCATCAGCGCCGTGGGGGCGCCGTGCGCGGCGTAGAAGTCGCAAGCTGGTCGAGCTGCGGGGCCGGCGTTGACAATGCTGTCAGACGCGCGCAATGCCGATCCGCTTCCAATACAACAAGGTTCCCGTCAGCCCCCCGTGAGGCTTGAGCGCGTAGTCGGGAATTTCTCCGCTTAGCGTGAAGCCGTGTTTCTCGTAGAGCCCGGCCGCGCCGCCATCGCTGGCGGTGTCGAGCACCAGCAGGGTCTTGCCGCGCTCTACAGCGGCGGCTTCGGCTGCAAGCAGCAGGGCCGCCGCGATGCCGCGTCCACGGCAGCGTGTCAAGGTCATCATCTTGGCGATCTCCGCGCGGTGCGGCTGGTTGGGCGGGCAGTCGAGCAGCAGGCTGACCGTCGCCACCAGGCGATCGTCGTCGAAAGCGCCCAACACGACGCGCTGGCCGCCGGCTGCGGCTTGCAGCGCGCTGGTCCAGAAAGCCCGGGCCTGGGTACTGTCAAGCGGATGCATGAAGCCGACCGAGCCGCCATCGGCGACGACCTCGACCAGCAGAGCCGCGAGTGTGTCGATCAGTGCGGGCGCGGGCAGCAATGGACGGATTTCAATAGTGGACATAGGTTCAGCTCCGGGAAAGAACGACAAGGTAGCGGCAAGCGTCGGTGCCCTCATTGGCAATCGTCACTTCGGACGGCGGCCCGAAGCCGAGGCAGTCGCCGGCTTCCAGCAGATGCTGCTCGCCGCCCTCGTTCACGCTCAATGGACCGGCCTGGACCCAGATCGCCTGGCGGATGTGCGCGTACGACGAGGCCGGCAGCACGACACGCTGGCCGGGCGGCATGTCGACCTGCACGATTTCAAGCGGGTGGTCGGGACGCGCGTAGACTTGCCTGCGCACATAGCCGCTGTCGGGGTCGCGCCACAAGGGTTGCTGCGCCGCGCGCATGACGCGGCTGGCATCGTCGTGGCCTTCGGCGCGCAGCAGCAGGCCGGCCAGGGTCAGGTCGAAGGCGCCGGCCAGCCGCACCAGGATCACCGCCGTGGGGCTGGTTTCCTCGCGCTCGATCTTGCTGATGGTGGCCTTGGCCACGCCGGACTTGCTTGCCAGCTCCGCCAGCGACCAGCCGCGCGCGTCGCGCTCAAGGCGGACCCGGCGGGCAATTGCAGTGCTCGTATCGTCTTCCAATGTATCCATTTGTCCATCATAGTGGACGATGTGCATAAACACAAGCAAGTTGAGGCATTCGGCCTTGCCGCCGGAGCTGACGCCAAGCAGCCAGTGGATGTCGTCCAGCAGGCGCATGGGCGGTATCGGTATGGCAGATGACAGCCATCATTCGCTGCTTGTTGTTTTTGGCCAACGTATAGCAAGAGGCGGCGTCAGCAGCTGACAAGTGTCAAAAAGATATTTAAACATTTATCAACACTGGGATATTGTAAAGGCAAATTTGCCGCACAGCGGTATGAGCCCCAAGCTTGCTGAGGCCCGTACCGCCCTCGGCAACGAAACGTGACCATGGCAACAGGGGTTGCCAAGGTTTTTTGGCGATTGACCAATAGGAGAGATCTTCATGCATGTTCGGGGCAGATTTGGATATGGCCTTCGCCAGCTTGAGACCAGCCGCCTGGCTCGGCTTGTTGGCGTCGGGGCACTCTGTTTGTTCGGCGTTTTAGGTTTGGCTGTGAACGAAGCCAAAGCCGACACCAAGGGCAAGGTGTTGTACGGAAAGCTGACATATGACCGGGTACCGTCGACGCTGGAGAACGGGCTTAACTACAGCGCGGTTGTGCAAAAGCCCATTCGCAACGTGCGGGTGGTGCTGGTTGAATACAGCAAAGAGAGCGGCACGAACAGGGAACTCGCGGCCACCACCTCAGGGGAAGACGGTAGCTACAGCTTCCCGGTTCCCGATCTGGTAACGCGGGTCAGGGTCCGGGCGTTCGCCGAGACGGCCAATCCGCCATTGCGGGTTCAGGACAACACCAGCGGCGACGCCTTGTACACGCTGGAGTCCGCGGCAATTACGACGACCGCGGCGGTCACCGTCAAGGACCTGAACGCAGGCAGCGGCTGGGGAGGGTCGTCCTACACGGGGGCGCGTGCGGCTGCACCGTTTGCCAGCCTCGACACGCTCTACACGACGGCACGCGCTTTCATGGCGGTGCGACCGCTGGTGAAATTTCCTTTGCTGCCAATTAACTGGAGCGTCAAAAATCGCCCGGAATCTGGCGATAAGACGTTGGGCCAGATCGACACTTCGCACTACAGCAGTGCCTCGGGCGGCATCTTCATCCTCGGCAAGGCGGATGTGGATACCGACGAATACGATGCCCATGTGATGGTGCATGAATGGGGTCATTACTTTGAAGACAAGCTGGCTCGCTCGGACAGCATCGGTGGAAGTCACAGCGCTGGCAACATCGTCGATCCACGGCTTGCCTTTGGCGAAGGGTGGGGAAATGCGCTGAGCGCGATGATCCTTTTTCCGGACGCGAAGTACAAGGATACCGGAGGAGTCGGCCAGGTCAGGACGACGCTCGTCATCGACATGGAAACCAACGACGCCAACGATCCGAAGCCGGGTTGGTTCTCCGAAGCTTCTGTGCAATCCGTGCTGTATGATCTCTTCGACCCGGCGAATGAGCCGTTTGACAACGTGGCGCTTGGACTGGGACCCATCTACGACATCATGACCGGGGGGCAGAAGAGTACCCCGGCTGTGACTTCCATTTTTTCGTTCACCAACGCCTTGAAAGCAGTCCCCGGCACCTCGGCCTCCACGATTGCGGCAATCGACAGCCTGACCTCAGAGTCGCTTATCGACCCCATTCAAGACGCGTTCGGGACCGGCGAGACCAACAACGGCGGCAATGCGGCGAATCTCCCGCTCTTCCGGCAGATGACGGTGGACGGCGCTAGCCAGACCCTGACGTTCCTGGCCGATGTGGACAACGTCAACAGGCTTGGAGCGAACCGCTACATCAGGTTCACCAGCCCTGCCGCAGGTCCGATCCAGGTCATCGGGAACTCGAGCAGCGACATCGGGCTCGCGCTGCTCGAAGACGGCAAGAAGATCGCCGGTGCCGACAATGAGTACACCGGAACCGAGCAGTTCTCGTTCGTTGCCAAGGCGAACAAGGTGTACGTCCTCACGGTCCAAGGCTTCGTTACCAAATCGAGCGGCCAATACACCGCCTCGGTGCGCATCGCAAGCGGTGATATCGCGGGCAAGGCCACGATTGTCAATCGAAAAACCAAAGCGGTCCGCTAAAGCGTTCCCGCCTCCCTAAGGATGCCATCATGCAAGTGAAAATTTCAACGCTGGCGGCGGCGCTCGCCGTCGGACTGATCACCTCATTCACGGCCGCGGCCGTCCAGGCCAAGCCACATGCGCCCGTAGAAATCGTCGGAACGGTGCAAACTCAACAAGCCACGCTGAAGATCGCCTTCGAGTCGGCTGCGCAGCAGGTCAATGTCCGGGTCCACGGCGTGGATGGCCTGACCGTAATTGGAACCAGGTCCCCCGTCATCGGCGGTACTTTCGCCGCCGGCCAGGTGATGACGCTGATTGTCAACTACACGCCAGGATCGGGCACGAGCAATCTGGCGGTGCAGGTCGATGGCGAGTTCGATGGCAAACGACGTTCGAAAATCTCGTCGTTCACCGTGCAAAACGGCCGGCCCACCGTATCCGGCACGGCGGCGAACATTTCAGTCGACGGGCGAGGCCGGCGGATTGCCATCCTGCCAGCGCAAACCAAATAGCAACGTGCCGGCAAGGCCCGCGCTCTTTACGAGCACCGCGGTCTTGCATGAGCTTTCGCCCTACCACCCAATGACTTAGCAATTATCAAAAAGGAATGACCATGTTTCTGAAATCGACACTGCTCGCCCTGGCCTTTTGTGCCTTTGCATCGACCGCCCAGGCTGATTCCATCCACACCATCACCGGCGACACGACTGGCGCCGCCATTTTTATTCGACCGGTCGAGGACCTGTCCGGCTTGTCGGCAAAGGGCACGGATGTCAGCTACAACCAATTCAGATTCACGGTTTCGGCGGCGGGCGTGTACTCGTTCCTGACGACGGCGGCTTTCGACTCGTTGGTGTTCCTTTACAGCCCGAGCTTCGATCCCAGCTCGTCGCTGACGAACGCCCTGATCGGTAACGACGATCTTTTTGGTACGACCACATCGGGCTTCGTGGCCAACCTGGACGCCAACACCACCTACGTGCTGGTGATTACCGGCTATGAAGGCTTCGAGTATGGCCAGCACAGCACGACCATTGGCGGGCCCGGCGCCGTCAGCGCCGTTCCCGAACCCGAGACCTATGCGCTGATGGCGCTTGGCCTGGGCGTCGTAGGCTTGGCATGCCGTCGCGCAAAGTCCCTGAAGACGGCCTGATTCGCCGGCCCCCCAACAAACAAGGCAGCACCGGATTACCGGGGCTGCCTTGTTATCGGAACAAACCAACTCAGCTGTTAAAGCCCTTGCCGTCGGAAACAAGTTTGGGGGGCATTCTATTGCGCGTTCATAGACGATTGTTTTCCTATAACCAGTTCTGGAATGATTGCATCCACCTGGCATGTTCCAATGGATTAAACGGCACGGCAGGCTGGTCAGGATGGAAGTGCCGATTAAGATCAAAGACGACATCCCCACTCAGTAGCACTGCGGGCAACTTGTAGTCATAAAAATTGTACACGAGAGTCTTCTTTTCTATCCGAATATTTTCGGAAATAATCCGCATAAGATGCTGATACTGAGGATTTGAATTTGTTCGCCCGCCCAGCAATTTATGCAACCCTTGCTTTGCTTCCCTTGCCTCGACCGCGAAGTTTTTCAGTCCCGCTCCTTCCTCGAGTTCATTTCTTAATGCAAGCAGATTTCCGTCTCTATGCTTTGCCTTGCGAAGAAGCGATGTCAGCATAAAGAACAACAAGGGTCGAGAACCGGACTTTATGAGGCCAATTACGCGCTCCCTCAAGCCTGCGTCGAGAGTGGCCAGAGTTTCCGGAGGGGGAGCGATAGATGCAAGTGTGCATGGTGCGGCGTCGAGACATATCTCGCATATCAATGAACTTATGCGCGAGGCGATGACCAGATCAACCTGGCTAGTTTCGTTTGCACATCGGTGAAAACAGACCGAATAAGTACAAAAATTCTCATCATATATAAATTCCAGAATTTCGCTCGTCACGCCGTCCAAAAGCTTCTGCTTAGCGTCCGCCCCCGGTATTGTCGATTGCGCGTACGTATAGCAAAAAAATAGGTAACTGTTCAGCCTGAGTGACGATGAAATATACATGTTGTAAACGCCGGACGCTTCGTTCATCATAGCGGCATGGCAAACAAGCTCCCGCGTCCCGACCTTTCCAAGCTTTCCGAGTCCGACAAG
>NZ_WHJH01000239.1 GCF_011682145.1 Massilia mucilaginosa | reverse complement strand
CGGGGCCGAAGCTTTGTTCAACAGCCCGTACGTGCCCAAGCTGAAGACACTGAACCTGGAGCATCATTACATTTCCGAAGAATGGCAGGAAAAGCTCAAATCGCTGCCGATCACGGTCGATCTGTCCGATCCGCAAGACGAAGATGACGACGGCGATCGCTACGTTGCTGTTTCCGAGTAACGGTGCAGCCGGCCTGCCGCGCATGCCAGGCGATGGCGGCGGCGAACGCTTGCCCCTGGTGTTGTTGGGCGTGCGTGGCGACAAGCGGGAAACGCTGACGCAGGCGGCCCGCGCCGCGCTCGGCCTGCCGCCGGCGCTGGTGCTCGACTGGTGCGAATGGCTGCAACAGCCGTCCCTGCTGGCGGCCAGCCTG
>NZ_WHJH01000238.1 GCF_011682145.1 Massilia mucilaginosa | reverse complement strand
CCGCCTCGCTTCGCTGGACGCCTTCCGCGGTTTCACCATCGCGGCCATGACCCTGGTGAACAATCCGGGCGACTGGAGCCATCTGTATTCCCAGCTGGCGCATGCGCACTGGCATGGCTGGACCTTCACCGACTGGATTTTTCCATTTTTTCTGTTCATCGGCGGCGTCTCGATGGCGTTCTCGCTGGGCCGCCTCGCCGCCGCCGGCGCCGACAAACCGGCCCTGCTGCGCAAACTGGCGCTACGCGCCGGCATCATTTTCCTGATCGGCCTGGCGCTGAACCTGATACCGGGGTTCGACTTGTCCACCGTGCGCATCCCCGGCGTGCTGCAACGCATCGCCATCTGCACCCTGCTGGCCGCGCCGATCGTGCT
>NZ_WHJH01000237.1 GCF_011682145.1 Massilia mucilaginosa | reverse complement strand
CTGCACTTGCCAGCGGCCGACGTGGCCCGTTTCCTGGCGCCGGTAATCGGCCTGCGCGATCGTCAGTCCGTGTTCCGCCGCGAGCGCGAACAGGCGCTGCAGGGCCGCATCGGCGCGCGCCGCCGGCGGCAGTGCGCTGTGCGGCGCGGCGACCGGCACGCTGGCGGTTGCCTGTTCGTTCACCCGCATGGCCAGTGTGTCGCGCAAGGCCGCTTCCTGCGATGGCAGCCACCAGAGCCAGGCCAGCAATGCGCACAGCAGCAAGGCCGCGCCGGGCAGCATCCACAAACCGTGGCGCACCGCCAGCACCTCAAGGCGCCAGCGCAGCGCGTTCCATTGCATCATGGGGCGCTCCGGATCGGGGTATCGGGCAGCCGGTAC
>NZ_WHJH01000236.1 GCF_011682145.1 Massilia mucilaginosa | reverse complement strand
CCTGCATGCCGTCAAGGGTGCGCTACGCCGGCACGCGCGCAGCGCGCGCCGCCCTTGACCGCACTCCGGGACGGTAGAACCTCACAGCATAGCAGATGTCAAGTTTCACCGAAAACGTCATTGGGCCGTCGCGTTCATCTCTTGAGCACGTCGCTGAATCGCTTGAATGGACTTGAGGCTGGCGACAAGGGTATCGCCGCTTTCAAGAACCGGATTGGCCGAGATTGCAATCAGTTCCTGGCCGGCCTTTACATGCGTAGCCGTTCACTTCCCCTGATAAAAAAGCCAAATGAGTGCACTATGGAAGCGGTTTTTATTGCATAATACTCAATAATGTCAATAAAGCCAATTCCACTTACCGATCACGATCTTCGTCAAATGA
>NZ_WHJH01000235.1 GCF_011682145.1 Massilia mucilaginosa | reverse complement strand
CGGCCACGCTGGAGGCGGCGGCAGCCGAGTATCAGAAAGCGAAATTCATCCTCAATGCAACCATTCCCTCCGGCGACGTCGCCGCCACCGATGCCGCGCTCAAACGCGTGAATGCCGCGCGCGCCGTTGTGGAAGACAACATCGGCCCCGCCCTCAACAAGACTGCCATGCTCGAAGCGCTCGGCATGTAATGACAATAAATTCAAGGATCGCAATGACTGGTTTGACCGACGCACGCAAGAAACTTCCTTCCCTTAGCTCCCTGGACGACGCGGCGTTCGTTGATGCTGTTCACACGATGTACTACCCGGAGATGGACAAGGCGGAATTGTCCACCAAGCTGGGCTATCAGCCGGCGGCCGCGCCGGCGCAATCGGCCGGAC
>NZ_WHJH01000234.1 GCF_011682145.1 Massilia mucilaginosa | reverse complement strand
CCCTGTATCAATACCTCAGACTGTCGGCGCCGACCCTTGCTCCCGATTTTCGGGAAAGCGACAGTGATGGCTAAAATTATTCGCGGATTTATCAACCGGTTTAACTGTGCCCGTCAAGTTCACGCAGGCGCCAGTTTCTGCATGTATTGTGGCGTTGCACTACGGAAGAGCAGCTTCTTTCTTTACCGCTTAACCTCTAGTGATGAGACCCTGGATGTTTTGATCAGAGGACTAAACGATCACCATGTTAAGCAAGCGTATCTGCCTCGCTATCGACGGCAGGACTTGGTGGCCCAGCGGGTTCCTGACGATGCAGCATAACGATATTGCCACGAATCTTTTGCAGCGAATTTGTGCGCGACGCCGTCTCACCAAGAAAAAAC
>NZ_WHJH01000233.1 GCF_011682145.1 Massilia mucilaginosa | reverse complement strand
TGCCCGATGAGTGCTTCGGCGAGCAGGTCCGATTCACGATCGGCGATCATCCAGCCGACCACGTAGCGGCTAAAAATATCGAGTATGACGTACAGATGGAAATGTGCCGACTTGACCGGCCCCTTCAACTTGGTGATATCCCACGACCACACCTCACAGGCCCGCGTGGCGAGCAGCTCGGGCCGCGCATAGGCCGGGTGTACCAACTCGTCACGGCGTCCACGCGTGCCGCTGCAGGCACGCAGGATGCGGTAGAAGGTCGACACCGACGCCAGGAATATCCCTGCATCGAGCAGCATGGCATACGCCGTGCGCGGTGCAACGTCGACATACTCTGGCGAATGGAGTACATCGATGATCTCCTGCCGTTCAGCCTCGCTCAGC
>NZ_WHJH01000232.1 GCF_011682145.1 Massilia mucilaginosa | reverse complement strand
CGGTGGATCCGCTATAGAAGAAACGCTCTCCGGGAAACATGGTCAGCGTTTCGTTTTTCAACGTGCCCAAGTCAAAACGCGTTGTCCCGATCGTGAGGACGCCTTCGGCCAGCGCGTAATCGGCCCTGCTGACGTTGCGCGTTCTGACGTGCCGGCACGTCATCTTGCCTGCGGCATCGATAACACCGTCCAATTGGGCGTAGATGCTGTGCATGCCGGGTTGGACCTTCCCGGCGAGCCGGCACTCGAACATGTCGGGCGCCCTGCCAAACGCTGCTTGCTTGGTCCCGTCGTCCTGTTCCACTGTGCCGAACGATACAGTTTCAGAAGAGACGCTCATCGACATCAGTGGCTTACCGCTGATGTACCGCGGACGGCTCACCGC
>NZ_WHJH01000231.1 GCF_011682145.1 Massilia mucilaginosa | reverse complement strand
GCGCAGGGGCGCCAGACATAACGCCTATTCTGTCAACCCGAAGGGCGCGCAGCGATCGCCCCACCAAGCGAAGCGCAGCGTAGCGACTGGGGCGATTTGCGACAGAATGCCGCGTTATGTTAAAGCGGGCGCGCAGCGACCGATTTACCCCGGAGAGGCTGTGCTCTTGCGTTCGACCCGATGGCCGGCGCAGCGCGGCGGCAAGCGCTGACGGCGCGCGCCCTATAACTCTGGCTCGATTCAAGCGTGGCTTTTGCTTTCCGCTCTGCGGCTGGCAGTACCGCGCAGCGGCTGACCAAGGTGTTCAAGCATGCCAAGCCCAGCAGTACCCACGCCAACGTTACCGCGTAACGCCGCCTGCACCGAAGTAGGCATCCCATTCTGGC
>NZ_WHJH01000230.1 GCF_011682145.1 Massilia mucilaginosa | reverse complement strand
CAGCCTGGCCGGCGCGCGCTTGCGCCCGGCGCTGCTCGAGGGCGACGCCGCACTGTTGGCCGGCGCCGTCTTTACGGCCACAATCGTGCTGGTAGTTGCACGCCTGAACATACATAATTGCAAGCTCAAGATTTAAGCAAGGAGAACAGATGTTGAACACAACCTGCATGACCACCCTGGCCTGCGCCCTCGCGCTGGCCGGCGCGACCACGGCGGCGATGGCGGCCCCGGCGCGCACCGCCGCCCCGGTCGAAGTCGGCTCGTACTACACCGCCTGGAGTACCGAGAGCGGTTTTCGCCTGAAGCAGCTTGACCAGGCCGGCGTGGCGGAACGCTTCACGTTCCTGAACTACGCCTTCGCCAATCTGTACAAGATGCCGGACAACACC
>NZ_WHJH01000022.1 GCF_011682145.1 Massilia mucilaginosa | reverse complement strand
TATCGACTGTTAATTGTTAAAGAACTTGTTCTGTACCGCCTTCTGCCGTTTGCTACGAAGCGTTGTGTTCGTTGCAGCAGAGAGGTGAGATTATGCAGCGTTTCGCGTTTCTCGTCAACCCCTTCTTTGCTACCGCGTCTCTTTCGGGACGGCCCTCACAGTGCGCTAACTACTTGATTTCGTTAACCGTTTCTGCGGGGAGGCGAACTATAGCAAAGCCCTCGCCACACTGGCAAGGACTCTTTTTACGCCGTCGCGCGAACGGTACAGGTGCTGCGCAGTTCCCCCTCATCGAGCGTGATCGCAACGGGCAGAAAACGACCGATCACTTCCGCATTGGTGGTGGCATGCTGCGAGATCACGTCCGCCGTAAAACTGCCGCCGCCGGCCAGGGCCATCGGCAGCATCAACTGGTCCGCCAGGTGTTCGCCCACCGCGGCCTGGGATGCGATATAGCGGCGCGCCTCGTGCATGGCATCCTTGGCGACCGTCTCGGCGCGCACCATCTTTTCGCCAAAAGCGCAAAACACCTCGGTCGCGTGTTCATATTCAAGGGTAATCAGCAAGGCATTGCCCGGTCCCTGATCGGCTGGCAAGCCGCGCATGCGCAGCTTGTCGCCCGACCAGCCCATTCCCAGGCCGACGCATTCGAGCTCGCGCAGCGCGATCGGCGCCGGCAATCCCGCCACGATTCCCTCGGCATAGCCGCCCGTGCGTTCGCCACGTTCCGTCAAGGTCAACTGCTTCAATTGCGCGCACGGTGCGATGGTCGCCACCACACACCCGCCACCGGCCGGATAGAACCCGGAGCGAACCAGCTCGACATCGATATCGGCGCCCATCTTGCGCAGCAGCGGTATATAGGCGCGTTGCAGGAACTGCGCCGGCGGCGCCATGGGGTTATGCGTGCCGCCGCTGATGCGCACCGTCGAGGGGCCGTCCGCATGCAGCAGTGCCAGCATGACGGTCTGCAGCACCAAAGTGCAACTGCCGGCCGAACCGATCGCAAACTGATAATCGCCGCCCTTGATCGCCTTGGGCGCAAAAACCAGCTTCAGCGAGCCCAGTTCCGCCCCACTGACAGCTGCATCGCTGATCTTTGCGGCAGCCTGCACCGCCACCAGGTGCTGGCGCAGCAGACCGGGCTTCTTGCGGCCGGCCCGGATATTATTGATGCAGAACGCCTTCCCGGTAATCATGGACAAGGTCAGCGCGCTGCGCAGGATTTGTCCGCCGCCTTCGCCGAGGGCGCCATCTAATTCAATCATCTTCAAGTCTTCTTCTTATGCAGTGTAAACAGCGAGTGTAAGCAGCAGCGCCATCAACCCTTGACGCACACCACCTGCTTGAGGATATGGACCACATCCACCAGGTCGCGCTGGGCGTGCATGACCGCGTCGATATCCTTGTACGCCATCGGAATCTCGTCAATCACATTTTCATCCTTGCGGCACTCCACGCCCTCGGTCGCCTTGATCTGGTCGTCGAGCGTATAGCGGCGCTTGGCCTCGGTACGGCTCATGGTGCGGCCGGCGCCGTGGCTGCAGCTATTGAAGCTGTCCGGATTGCCTTTACCGCGAACGATAAAGCTCTTCGCTCCCATCGAACCCGGGATGATACCCAGCTCGCCCGGACGGGCCGACACGGCGCCCTTACGGGTAATCAGCACATCTTTACCGAAGTGATGCTCCTTCTGCACATAATTATGGTGGCAGTTCACCGCTTCCACATGCGTCTCGAACGGCTTGGTGATCACGGTACGCACCGCGGCGATCAGGTTATGCATCATCACATCGCGATTGGTGCGGGCGAATTTCTGCGCCCAGCTGACCGCCTCGATGTAATCGTTATAGTGCTGCGTTCCTTCGGCCAGGTACGCCAGGTCCTGATCGGGCAGGTTGATGAAGTGGGTACGCATATCCTTCTTGGCCAGCTCGATGAAATGGGTACCGATGGCATTACCCACGCCGCGCGAACCCGAATGCAGCATGAACCACACGAAACCGACCTCATCCAGGCAGACTTCCACAAAGTGGTTACCGCTTCCCAGCGTTCCCAGGTGACGGTAGTTGTTCGTGGTTTTCAGCTTCGGCGTTTTCAGGCAGATGGCGTCGAATTCATCTTTCAACTGGCCCCAGGCCACATCCACCGCCGCTGGCGGCGTATTCCACGAACCTTCGTCGCGGCCGCGATAGCCGCGCGTCTTCGGCGACATGCCGTGCGGGATCGCGCGTTCGATGGCGCTACGCAGCGCCGACAGGTTATCCGGCAGGTCGTTCGCGGTCAGGGTGGTCTTGGCCGCCATCATGCCGCAACCGATATCCACACCGACCGCCGCCGGGATCACCGCACCCAGGGTCGGGATCACGCTGCCGATGGTCGAACCTTTACCAAGGTGAACGTCGGGCATGACCGCGATATGCTTGTAAATGAAGGGCATTTTGGCGGTGTTGGCCAGCTGCTTCTTGGCCACGTCTTCCACCGGCACGCCCTTGGTCCACATTTTGACGTGGCGGCCCTCTTCCACATTCAGGACATCGTAGTTTTCGTTTTTCATATTTTTCTCACTATATATAAGATGATGCAAGGGGCGACAACATCGCCCGGACAATTTGCTCTACCAGTTGAGCTACGGCCGCTTGCGCAACCGCCCGGACTCGAACCGGGAACGCAATGTAATCCGGACTGCATTCGCCAAAAAATCAATTCCCGACAAGGAGTCGGCGGGACAAACAGTTGCCGGCGTCAGGCCAACAGCAACCCCCATGTAGTCACGCCAGCATTCGGGGTAAAACGATTGAGCACCGTGCGACAAGATAAATCCGATGCGAGATAAATTTGGAGATGTATTCGCATCAAGCATTCGCACAGCGCTCAAAACCTGTAAAGCAAAGTCCCGACAAGGAGCGGCAAGACGTGTCAGTCGTAGGACGCGAAGCCCTTGCGACCGTGGATGTAGTCTTTGCCTGCATTCGGGGTAAAACGATTGAGCACAATGCGACAAATTTCACTGCGAGCATTTGCAAAATGTAGTCGCATCGGCATTCGCACCGCACTCAAAACCGGTACATCAACGTTCTTTACTCCAGCGCGATCGATTCGATCTCGCCCACCCAGTGACCGGCGCCCAGCTGGCCGGCCGCGAATGCGGCGATGATCTTGAATACATCGTCCGAAAAACCGCCCACATTCAACACATCGCTACGCTCGGCCGCCTGGCTGGTACTGTTCGGCGTGCAGTCGATGCACACCAGCCGCGCCGCCGGATTGCGCTGCTTGAACAGCGCCCATTCGGCCATGGTCGCAGTGGCGCCGGCACGCTGGTCGATCCACGATTCATTGTCGGATACGTACACCACCAGGTCGGCCATCACCTTCTGCTTGTTCATCTGCACCAGCGGCGCGCTGCAGTTGGTACCGCCGCCGCCAATCGCCGCCAGCTTCTGCGCATTGGTCATGACCGTATCGCGGGCATTGAGTTCGCACACCCGCACATAATTCTCGAACGGCAGCACCAGCGCATCCGGATTCTTGCGCAGCATGGCGGCCGAAATCAGTCCGGCGACATCGATACAACGCACCTTCGAGGTGCCGCCGCCGCGATAACCCGACACCGGCGACTGCATCGATCCCGACACATCCGGGCAAATCACCACCCTGCCCTCGACCTTGGGCACATTGGCCAGCGACAGTTCCAGCGCATCCTGCAAGGCGTCGCCGATAGCGCGCGGCACGTCGTTCGATGCCGCCATATACGCCGACATCAGCTGATACGGAAACACACCCGACCTGGCAATCGCTTCCGGATCGCGCAGCTTGTCGGCGATCACTTCGATCATGCCCGGCAGCTCATACACACCATTGCGGGCGAAGGTATTCAAATTCATGCGCACCATGTGCCAGCCGCCCTGGCGTGCAATCTGCGCCCAGGCCTGCGCCGGCAAGGACAATGACGTCAGCATCTGGAACGGCACGTCCGGCACCGGCTGCGACTGGTCGGCCTGATATGCCTGGAAGGCCTTGAGCGCATCCGGCAGCGCTTCGGCATTGAACGGCTTGCCGATCAACCAGGCGAAAAACGCTTCACGCCAGGCTTGCGACGGTGTCGGGTGCACCATCTTCACCACATCGCCCAGCGACGGCGAGGTGCCGATCGAGGCCGACAGTAATTCCTTTTCCGATGCGCGGTTCAGCCATTGCTGCACCAGCTTTTTCGGCCGGGTGCCCAGCGATTGTCGGCCGGCCGCGCCGGAGCGGATAATCTGCACCACAGTGCGCAGCATCTTGCCGTTATTGACCACGCGGCGGAACACCGGGGTCAGTTCCGGCGCGCCCTTGGCGGCCAATACAGCGGTCAGCAGCGCCGGCATATCCTTCATATAACCGCGTTCGCGGCAGTAAATCGCGGTCTGCGCGATAAATCTGGCGTCGACTTTTTCGCACAGTTCCAGCACCGTGGCCAGCTGCGCTTGCGCATTGACGTAATAGGTCGAATTCAGGCAACCGGTGGCGGCATACTGCGCCAGCTGGTGCCGTGGCGTCATGCTGTAAGCCGCAGCGCCTGGCGAATTGAGACCATCGGCGCGAGGGACAAAAATTCCCTTCAAGGTCTGGAACAACTGTGCGTTTGCCATTTTGATTTCCTCATTTTTTCTTGTTTGTATCTCCTCTATTGCAAAGGGCGTGCCAGCGCGTGCCGCATGCGCGCCAGATCCCGCTAAGTCCTTGATTTGAAAAAGATGTCCAATTCGCCAAGCCAAACGGGCAAGAAATGGACAAGCTGGCAATGGCGTGATAAATTATCCGACAAGATAAAAATTTATACGAATATGAAACAGAAACGCATTGTGGTCATCGGATTCATCGGCACCCAGCTCGACAGCGGCAAGGGGCCGGCCCGCTGGGAGAAATGGCGCCCCAGTATCGCCATCACCCAGCATGAGGAATACGTGGTGCACCGCTTCGATCTGCTCTACGGCGGCAAATTCCGCTCGCTGGTCGATGCGGTCACGGCCGACATCGCCGCCGTCTCGCCCGAAACCACGGTGGTCCCGCACGACATTCCGATCAGCGATGCCTGGGATTTCGGCGAGGTCTACGGCGCCCTGTTCGATTTCGCCAAGACCTACCCCTTCGATCCGGACAACGAGGATTACTGGATCCACATCACCACCGGCACCCACGTCGTGCAGATCTGCATGTTCCTGATGACGGAGGCGCGCTTCTTCCCCGGCCGCCTGCTGCAAAGTTCGCCGCCACGGCGCCAGTCCACCACCGAACCGGGCAGCTATGCGCTGATCGACCTCGACCTGTCGCGCTACGACCAGATCGCCCAGCGCTTTTCGCGCGAGCAAGCCGAAGGCGTGGCCTTCCTCAAGTCCGGCATTGCCACCCGCAACGCCAGTTTCAACACCATGATCGACGAGATCGAGCGCGTGGCGATCAAGTCGCGCGCGCCGATGCTGCTGATGGGGCCGACCGGCGCCGGCAAATCCTTCCTCGCGCGCCGGGTCTACGAACTGAAGAAAACGCGCCACCAGCTCGACGGCAAGTTCGTCGAGCTCAACTGCGCCACCCTGCACGGCGACGGCGCCGCCTCGACCCTGTTCGGCCACGTCAAAGGCTCGTTTACGGGCGCCGGCGCCGACCGCCCGGGCTTGCTGCGCAGTGCCCACAAGGGCCTGCTGTTCCTCGACGAAATCGGCGAGCTCGGCCCGGACGAACAGGCAATGCTGCTCAAAGCCATCGAAGAGAAGCGCTTTCATCCGGTCGGCAGCGACAGCGAAGTGCAGAGCGACTTCCAGCTCATCGCCGGCACCAACCGCGACCTGGCAAGCGACGTGGTGGCCGGGCGCTTCCGCGAAGACTTGTACGCGCGCATTAATTTGTGGACCTACGCCTTGCCCGGCCTGGTCGACCGGCCCGAAGATATCGAGCCCAACCTGGTCTACCTGCTCAACCAGTTCAGCCAGGAATACGGGCAGATGGTGCGTTTCAACAAGGAGGCGCGCGAGCGCTACATGCGTTTCGCGATGTCGCCCGAGGCGGTCTGGGCCGGCAACTTCCGCGACCTGTCGGCCTCGGTCACGCGCATGGCGACCCTGGCCGAGGCCGGCGGCATTTCGGAGGGCATCGTCAGCGCCGAAGTGGCCCGCCTGCAAAAACTCTGGCAGCACTACACGCGCGCGCCGGCGCCCATTCAGGCCGAGGTCGACCTCGCCGGCTTGATGGGCGACGACGCCGCGGCCGGCCTCGACCTGTTCGACGCGCTGCAACTGGCCGCCGTGGTCAAGGTGTGCCGGCAGTCCGCCACCCTGTCGGACGCCGGCCGCAAGCTGTTCGCCGTCTCGCGCAGCGCCAAAAGCAAGCCCAACGACGCGGACCGGCTGAAAAAATTCCTGGCGCGCTTCGACCTGGACTGGGACCAGGTCAGCGTCCGCCGGTAATTTGTCGGTATTGTCTCGGAAACAACAGCTATCACTTAAATAGGTTGTATTGACGACATTTCCTGCGGTATTCTGCATACATATGCTCAAGGCATAGTTAGCGCAACGCTAAGTGTTATCGGGAGAGTCCGTTGATCGCAAGCAGGTAAAAGATCGATGGCGCCGAAGGAGCAACCGCCCCGGAATCTCTCAGGCCCCAGGACCGATAACGCATTTGAACTCTGAAGAGCCACCGGGAGTCGTCATCCGGTGCACCGAAGGAGCAAACCGGCCGCGCATCGCGCGCTGCCGGCGAATCTCTCAGGTCCAGCACAGAGGGGGTATCCGACGCGCACCCGCGCGCGGACTCCCCTATCTGACGTTTTTCGGACCTGGAAGACACATGAAAACCATTGCAGTAATTGGCGGCGGGATCACCGGCGTCACGACCGCTTACGCCCTTGCCAAACGTGGCTTCGCCACCACCCTGCTCGAACAGCACCGCTACGCGGCGATGGAAACCTCGTTCGCCAATGGCGGCCAGCTGTCGGCCTCCAACGCCGAAGTCTGGAACCACCGCTCCACCATGCTCAAGGGCCTGAAGTGGATGTTCCGGCGCGATGCGCCGCTGCTGGTCAACCCCAAACCGAGCTGGCACAAGCTGTCGTGGTTCGCCGAATTTGCCGCCGCCATTCCCCACTACCGCCGCAACACCGTGGAAACGGCGCGCCTGGCGATCGCCGCGCGCGAGCACCTGTTCGCGTGGGCCGAGGCCGAGAAGATCGACTTCGACGTCAAGCGCGAAGGCATCCTGCACATCTACCGCGACAAGGCCGGCTTCGAGCACGCCGCCACGGTCAGCAGGATGCTGGCCGCCGGCGGCCTGGCGCGGCGCGCGGTCACGCCGGGCGAGATGCGCGCCATCGAACCGACCCTGGCGGGCGACTACTACGGCGGCTTTTTCACCGACAGCGATGCCACCGGCGATATCCACAAATTCACCACCGGCCTGGCCGCCGCCGCGCGCCGCAATGGCGTCGACTGCCGCTACGGCATGCGCATCGGCGCGCTGCGCAGCGACGGCCGCCACGCCCACGTGACCCTGGGCGACGGCGAGCGCACCCAGACCGAGACCTACGACGGCGTGGTCATCTGCGCCGGCACCGCCAGCCGCGCCCTGGCCGCCAGCCTGGGCGACCGGGTCAACATCTACCCGGTCAAAGGCTACTCGATCACGGTCAATCTGAGCGACGCCGCCAGCCAGGCCGCCGCGCCCAGCGTCAGCCTGCTCGACGACGCCACCAAGCTGGTGACCAGCCGCCTCGGGATCGACCGCTTCCGCGTGGCCGGCACCGCCGAATTCAATGGTTTCAACCGCGACATTCGCGACGACCGGATTCGCCCGCTGATCGACTGGGTGCATGCATGCTTCCCGGGCGTGAACACGCGCAGCGTGATTCCCTGGGCCGGCCTGCGCCCGATGATGCCGACCATGCTGCCGCGCGTCGGCCGCGGCAAATCGCCCTGCGTCTTCTACAACACGGGCCACGGTCATCTGGGCTGGACCCTGTCGGCCGTCACCGCCGACATGATCGGCGACTTGATGCAGCGTTCTCTCGATTTTCCGACGCACTGACCACGTGCGTCGACAACGGTGTCCGGCATGCGTGCATGCCAATGCAGGCGCAGCACCCACCCCGTCTGGACAGGCGGGGCTCTCGTATCAACCTATGTGAGGAGAAGTCTAATGCAAACAAAAATGCTCTCATGCCGTCCCATGCTCGCCGCCCTGCTGTGCGGCGCCAGCCTGGCCCTGGCCGGCGCGCCGGCACAGGCCCAGTCGGATGGAACCAGCACCTTCAAGGCGGTGCCCAAGCGCGCGGCAGCGGCGGCGCAGGCAGCGGCCCAGCGCGACTTCGCCCAATTCGTGACGCACCAGCTGCAAGTGCGCGGCACCAGCGGCACGCCGGTCGACTTCCCGCTCGACATCAACGACATGCAGGACCTGAAGGACGCCAAGGTCGGCTACGGCTTCCCGGTCTACACGATCGATCCGAACGACCTGCTGGCGGGTCGCGCCAGCATGAAGCAGATGGCCAAGGCCACCGGCCAGTGGCGTTTCGTGATCCTGTTGAACCAGCGCCCGATCGGCATGGCCACGCTGGAACTCAATAACGGCAATTACGAAACGGTGGCGTACGGCGCCGCCGTGCTGGCGAAGGATCTGGATGCGTCGATGGGCTACTACGGCGACGCCGAGCGCAGCAATGTGCGCTTCGTGCGCGTCTACCAGGCGCGCTCCGACCTGCTCGAAGTGGTGGGCCGCGACGATGGGCGTACGCGCTACGCGCCGCTGCATTCGGCGCGCGAATCGCTGCTGATGCAGCAGCGCGCCGTCAAGGACGGCAAGGCGGGCGAGGCGCTGATGGACGAAGCCGAGCTGCTGCAGCCGCTGCGCAGCGCGGTCAAGCAAAACCTGGACGCTTCGAAATAAGCCGGCATCGGTTACACCATCCTCAGAACGAATCAGGAGAAAACATGAACACACATATGAAAAAGATCGTCGCCGGTGTATCGCTGATGCTGGCACTGCCAGCGGCCATGGCGCAATGGCGCACGCTGAGCGTGCCGCTGACCACCCAGGAACACAGCCAGTGGTGCTGGTCGGCGTCGAGCAAGGCGGTGCTGAACTTCTACAAGAAGACGCCGAGCCAGTGCCAGATCGTGAACTGGGCGTTCGGCTTGAACTACGCCTGCGGGAACACCTACTTCAACTGGAACAGCCCGGCCAACCAGCCGAACAATATGTACGGCTCCAACGGCAGCGTGCAGAACATCCTCAAGGCGTGGGGCGTGGCGAACGGCGCATACAGCGTGGCGTCGTCGTGGAGCAGCGTGGTATCGGACATCAACGCCAACCGCCCGTTCGTGATGCGCTACGGCTGGAGCAACGGCGGTGGGCACATCATGGTAGGGCGCGGATATGAGACGGCCAATGGCGTCAACCACGTCTACATCATGGACCCGTGGCCGGGTGAGGGCCAGACCTACCGCACCTACAACTCCGCGGTCGCGGCGTCCGACCACCGCTGGACGCACACCCAGCGCATGAGCATCAACGGCCCGATCTAAGTTACGCGCCATCGTCCCCGCGCAGATATTCACGCGGGGACGCTTGACCCTCTCGCTACGTGACGGTTTACCATCTGACAAATGGAGAAACCGGCATGCTACTGAAAATAGGACAACTGGCCAAGCGCAGCGGCTTGAGCGTGCGCGCCTTGCGCCACTACGACGATATCGCCCTGCTCACGCCCTCGGTCCGCTCGGACAAGGGCTACCGCCTGTATGACAGCGCGGACGTGGCCCGACTGTATCGCATCCAGGCGCTGCGCCGCCTCGACCTGCCGCTCACGCAAATCCAGGCCATGCTGGCCGACGGCGGCGCCAGCCTGCCGCAAGTGGTGGCGCAGCAGATCGCATCGCTCGAACGCCAGATCGCGCAGGCGTCCGCCCTGCACGGCCAGCTGCGCGACTTGCAGGCGCAGCTCGACGAGCGCCATGAACCGTCGATGGACAGCTGGCTGGCCGCCCTCGAACGCATGGCCGCCGGCGCGCGCTACTTCACCGACGCCGAACTGCATACGCTCAAGACGCGGCGCCAGTACAGCGGCGGCGACAAGGCGCAGCTGACCGCCACGCTGCACGAGCTGATGGCGCGCGAAGTGGCGCCCGACAGCATTGACGCTGGCGCCTTCGCGCAACGCTGGATCGCCACTCTGTTGGAGGACGTGGGCGGCGACGAAGGCATGCTCATGAAGCTCTACGCCATGAACTGGAACGAGCCCACCCTGCACACGCTCAGCGGCGTCGACCGCGCGGCGATGCAGTTCATTTCGCACGCCATGGCGCACCGGCGCCTGGCCATCTACGCCAACTACTGCACCCCGGCCGAGATGGCCCTGCTGCGCCGGCACTACGTCAGGCAGACCGACAGCTGGCCGACCCTCATCTGCGCCCTGCGCAAGCACCTGACCAACGGCACGCCGGCCGCCAGCCTGGAAGTGCAAGCGCTGGCGCGCCAGTGGCAGGCGCTGTCGCTGGCCAAGGCGGCGGGCAATCCCGCGCTTCAGGCCAAGCTGCGCCACGCCTTCGAGATGGAACCCGGCCTGCGCACCGGTTCCGGCATCGACGCGCCGCTGATCGCGTACGTACGCGACGCCATGCACAGTCTTTAAACCCACCGGGAATCACATGCCAGGCCATTTCTTCATGGGGAACTACGCTCCCCTCGATACCGAATCCGACATCGCCGCGCTGCAGGTAGCCGGCACGCTGCCGCCGCAACTGCGCGGCGCGCTGTACCGGGTCGGACCGAACCCCCGCTTCGCGCCGCGCGACGACCGCTATCACTGGTTTTCCGGCGATGGCATGGTGCACGCCTTCTTCATCGGCGACGGCAAGGTGGCCTATGCCAACCGCTGGGCGCGCACACCGAAATGGCAGCTCGAAGACGATGCCGGCCGCGCCCTGTTCGGCACCTTCGGCAACCCGGCCACCAGCGACCCGTCGGTGCACGGCAAGAACAGCGGCACCGCCAATACGAATATGGTCTGGCACGGGGAACGCCTGTTTGCGCTGGAAGAGTCGCATCAGCCGTTCGAGATGGATCCGCACACGCTGGCGTCAAAAGGGCACCAGGATGTCGGCGGCACCGTGAACCAGCGCTTCACCGCGCATCCCAAGGCCGATCCGGCCACCGGCGAGCTGCACTTTTTCTGCTACCTTCCCGACAGCCCGGGGGAACCCAACATGCAGTACGGCGTGCTCGATGCGCACTGCCGGGTCACCACGGCAGACACCTTCCGCGCACCCTACGCGAGCATGATGCACGACTTCATGCTGACCGAACGCCATGTGCTGTTTCCGGTCACCCCGCTGACCATCAGCGTGGAACGCGCCATGCAAGGACTGCCCCTGTTCGCATGGGAAGCGGACCGGCGCAGCCACGTCGGCATCGGCGTGCGCGGTCAACCCATGGATCGGCTGCGCTGGTTCGCAAGCGATGCCTGCCATGTGTTCCATGTGATGAACGCCTGGGACGACGGCCAGCGCATCGTGGCGTATGTGATGGAGTCGGGCACCGCGCCGGGCATGCCCAACGCCGACGGCAGCCCGGGCGATCCGGCCGCCATGGCGGCGCGCCTGTGCCGCTGGACGTTCGACCTGGAAAGCGATGGCGACGGCTTCGAGCGCACCATCCTCGACGACCTGGCGGCGGAATTCCCGCGCATCGACGAGCGCTTCAGCGGGCGCCGCAACCGCGTGGGGTTTTACTGCTGCCACAGCGAGCAGCGCGTCAGGAATGGTTCGGAGAGTGTGCTGTACGACTCCCTGGCCCGCTTCGACTTTGCATCCGGCAGGCGCCAGCTGTATACCCTGCCGGCCGGCGACGTTGTCTCCGAACCGGTCTTCGTGGCGCGCTCGGCGCAATCGCCCGAAGGCGACGGCTGGCTGCTGGCGGTGGCGTGGCGCGCCAAAGAAGGCCGCAGCGACCTGCTGGTGATCGATGCCACCGATCTGGCGGCCGGCCCCGTTGCAACGGTATGCCTGCCGCACCGGATCCCGTTCGGCTTTCACGGCTGCTGGCGCGCCAGCGCCGAATCACACGCTTGAAACCTTACAGACCGTCGAAGTTGGCCGGACGCTTGGCCAGGAACGCCTGCATGCCTTCCTTCTGCGCCGGCGTGCCGAACGCCGCGTGGAAGTAGCGGCGCTCGTAGCGCACGCCTTCGGTCAGCGTGGTCTCGAACGCGCGGTTAACGCTGTCCTTGATCGCCATCGCCACCGACAGCGACATTGATGCGATCGTGGTGGCGGCGGCCAGCGCTTCTTCCATGACCTTGTCAGCCGCCACCACGCGCGAGACCAGCCCGGTGCGCTCGGCTTCGGCCGCGTCGATCATGCGCGCGGTCAGCAGCATGTCCATCGCCTTGGCCTTGCCGATGGTGCGCGGCAGACGCTGGGTGCCGCCGGCGCCGGGCGTGACGCCGACCTTGATTTCGGGCTGGCCGAATTTGGCGGTGTCCGCCGCGATCAGGAAGTCGCACATCATGGCCAGCTCGCAGCCGCCGCCGAGGCAGAAGCCCTGCACCACGCCGATGACCGGTTTGCGCACGTTGAGGATGTGTTCCCAGTTGCGGCCGATGTAGTTGCCGCCGTAGGTGTCGCCGTAGTCGTAGTCGACCATCGCCGCGATGTCGGCGCCGGCCGCAAAGGCTTTTTCGCTGCCGGTCAGGATGATGCAGCCGATATTGCTGTCGGCGTCGAACTTGTAGAGCGCATCGCCCAGTTCATCCATCATGTTGTCGTTCAGGGCGTTGAGCGCTTTGGGACGGTTCAGGCGAATCACGGCCACTTTGCCGTGGGTCTCGATCAGCAGGTCTGCATAGTTCATGGGATCCTCTTTAAGAAAGCGTGGGGTAATGTGCGATTGTAGCCAATCCGGGCGTCATCAACGGCGCCAGTTTCTGGCCCGGCGCGACGGCGCCGGCCGAAACGAGTAGACTGCTGCGTGTTGAAGACATGGGAGTCGATATGTGGGTGTTAATGCTTGAAGCAGGCGTGGCGTTTTTCCTGCTGGTGTTTATCGTGTGGTGGACGATGTATTCGGGACCGAAGCCGACCAATAACGAACAGCAGCTGAACGCGCCGGAGAAAAAAGAAGAACTCCCCGACGAGACTAAACGCTGATCAGCCGCTCAGTTCAGTGCAGCGTGCGCGGCAGCGACAGGACGAATTCGGGAATCTTGGTCTCGAACTGATGGCCGTCTTCGGCCACGCAGAAGTATTCGCCTGTCATCGAGCCTTGCGGGGTGGCCAGCTGGGTGCCGCTGGTGTATTCGAACTGTTCGCCCGGCTGCAACAGCGGCTGGTGGCCGACCACGCCCAGGCCGCGCACTTCGTCAATGTGGTTGCTGGCGTCGGCGATGACCCAGTGCCGCGAGATCAGCTGCGCGCCGACGGTGCCGGTATTCCTGATCGTGATCGCATAGGTGAACACGTAATTGCTTCGGCTCGGATCGGACTGCTCCGGCAGGTACTGGGTCCTGACAGTGACAGTAAATTCGTAAGCGGCCATCTGGATTTCCTTGATTAAGACTGTAAAAGTTGCCCGGGTGAATTTTCAGGCGCCGGCGTGAACGGCCCGGCGAAGCATCATACCTTGCGCCGCAAAATGCGGCTTGCGGCAGGGGCGCGCCGTGGGAGAGCGTAAAATAGCGCATCTTCATTAACCGCAAGCACTTTGCCAGCCGCCGCCATGACCACTTTCCGCATCGCTCCCAGCATTTTGTCCGCCGATTTCGCCCGTTTGGGCGAAGAAGTCCGCAATGTCGTCGCCTCGGGCGCCGACATCATTCACTTCGACGTGATGGACAACCATTATGTTCCCAACCTGACCATCGGCCCGCTGGTGTGCCAGGCGATCCGCCCGCACGTGCAGGTGCCGATCGACGTGCACCTGATGGTCAAGCCGGTCGACCGCCTGATTCCGGACTTCGCCAAGGCTGGCGCCAACATCATCACCTTTCACCCGGAAGCGTCCGAACATATCGACCGCTCGCTCCAGCTGATCCGCGATAACGGCTGCAAGGCCGGCCTGGTGTTCAATCCGGGCACGCCGCTGCACTTCCTCGACCATGTGATGGACAAGATCGACATGATCCTGATCATGTCGGTCAATCCGGGCTTCGGCGGTCAATCCTTCATTCCCGAAGCGCTGAAGAAAATCGCGCTGGCGCGCCGCATGATCGACGACTCCGGCCGCGATATTTTGCTCGAAGTCGACGGCGGCATCAAGATCGACAATATCGCCGCCGCTGCCGCTGCCGGCGCCGATACCTTCGTGGCCGGGTCGGCGATTTTCGGCCAGCCGGATTACAAGGCCGTGATCGACGCCATGCGCGTGGAGCTGGCCAAGGTCGGCAAGTAAGACCGGCGCCATGCCGTACTTCGACCTTCGCCTCGGATTTGCGCCGTCGTTCGAGCGCGGCGGCGCGATTCGGGTCGAGGGCGATGTGACCGGCATGGCGACCTTCGAAGCCGATCCCACCGGATTTCTGCCAGGCCTGGTTTGCACGCTGCCGGTCGACGCGGGCGGCATGGCGGCCATCCATGCCAGTTGCTCGGCCATGCTGGCGGGATGGGATGACAACTGGAGCCAGGAGGGATGCGACGGCATCAGCTTTGGCGGTACGTTTGCACCGTCCGGCGCGCTGCCGCAACACTTTTCGCTGTGGAGCCCTGAGCGGGCAAGCCTGCCGCACGCCATGATCAGCGCTGTATTCAACTGCTTTCCCCCGGAGCGCTGCAGCGGCGTCGCCGAGGAACAGCTTGAAAGCATCCGCAGCTACTTCCAATTGCAGCCGCCGCTCACGCTGTACGACGAAGTGCCCCTGCGCCTTCGCCTTGCACCTTCGGCGCATCGGGTTGACGCGAACGAGATTGAAACGCGCGTGCGCGCTCTGCCCGATCACGTTGACGTGATCGTCGACTTGTCCGGCCTCGAAGCAATTCAGCGGGCAATGGCGCAGCTATTTCCTGTCAATTTGCTGCTACAGCGACGCCATGCCGTGCATTGGCGGGTACGCAGCAACGCAGTCGACGTGCTGGTGAAGCTCGGGGTCGATCCATCCATGATCGTCTCCATCGAGCGCGCGCAGTTTTCAGACGCGGGATATCCTGTCGTGCTGGGCTGCGTCGTCCGGTCTCCCGACATGTTTTCGCTTGCTCAAAGCAGCGAACGAGTCGCGCTGGTGAGCGCCTTCAGGAGCCAATTCTGCATGACGTACGCGGACGCGGCCAGGGCGGCGGTAGAACTGATCGGCTTCATGAAAACCCATCGGCGTCAATCGCTGGGATTTGGCGAGCCTGTTCCCGACTCGCTGCGACTACCCTTGAACCTGGATACGCAGGGGAAGTAGCAGCAAGCCGGCCGAGTCACAGGTCGAACCAGAAAATCATGAGGCAAAAGCAGCCGCGCTTCGATGTTCGCCATCATGCCGGTCGTCAAAAGGCACTCCAGCGACAGATGCAGTTCAACGCTCAAGCGGCCGGCGTCATTCCTACATGTCGTAACGCACCGCCAGGCCCACGCTGCGCGGGGCGGACACATCGAGCACCCTGCCCGACTGGTTGTTAGCGATGTACTGGCGATCCGCCAGGTTTTTCACATAGGCGGTGACGGTCGCCTTGCCGATCCGGTAGGCGAGGTTGGCATTGATCAGGGTGGCGTCGTCGCTGCGGCGAACCTGGCTCACTTTGCCGCTGGTATCGGTCAGGTAGGCCGATGCGCTGCCATCCTGGTAGATCGCGTCGGCGCTGGCCGTGAGCCGGTCATTGGCGCGATACACCAGCCCGACGCTCAGCTTGCGGCGCGGCGCGCCGATGAATGCGCGGCCGCTCAGGTTCTCGCCGTTGGAGACGAAATCAAGGTAGCGGGTATCGCTGTACGATGCGCCGGCCTGGATCTGAAGCGCGCGGATCATGGCAAACTCGGCGCCAAGTTCCAGCCCTCGCATCCGGCTATGTCCTGCGTTGCCCACTTGTAGCTGTTCGTCGGCATCGAGCCGCGCCACTTGCTGATCTTTCCAGTCGGTGTAGTAGACGTTGGCCGTGGTGCGCAGCTTCTTGTCCAGCCAGGCCGCGCGGTGCGAAACTTCGAAGGTATTCGTGTACTCGGGATCGTATGGCTGGTGATTGGTGCCGACCCGCACGTTGACGCCGCCGCTGCGGTAGCCGCGCTGCACGAAAGCGCCGAACAGCTGCTCCGGCGCCAGGCGGTAGTGCAGTCCCACTTTCGGCAACAAGGCGCTGAAGGTCTTGACCTGCCTGACCGAAGGATCGCTCGCCAGTTCGTCTTCGAGCTGCGTGTTGTTGCGCTCACGCTCGTAGCGCAGGCCGCCGACCAGCTGCCATTGCGGCGTCAGGTCCAGGGTCGCTTCACCGAACACGCTGCGGCTGGCGATGCGGGTCGTTCCCGTCACACTGCCGACGATAACGCCGCTGTAATCGAGCCGGTCGTCCAGCTCGTTCCTGACGGTGCCGTAGTAGACCCCAGCCTGCGCCTGCAGGCCGGGAACCTTGTAGGCGACGCGCACTTCCTGATTGAACAGCCGGTTCTTGTGGACGCGCATGACGGACTGGGTGCGGTCGGCGCGCTGGTCGAAGTCGAGCAGCGCATCGTAGGTGCCGCGCGACGATGAGGTGATGCTGGTCAAGGTCATGGCCGGCGTGATTGCATAGTCGGCGCGCAAGGTCGCCGTGTCCTGGTCCATCTGGTCGAATTCCCCGGTGTTATAGCTCACCGTGTAGTACTGCGGACCTGCGTTCACGGCCTGAATGCCGCGCCGGTTGCGCGTGTGCGCCAGGGTGAACAGCACATCGAGTCCGTCGACCGGCTCCACCAGGATCTTGCCGCGCAGGCTGGTGCTACGCTGCGGGTTGGCGTCCGTGCCCAGGGTCGCATTGCGAATGTAGCCATCGCCACGCTGCACATCGGCCGCGAAGCGCGCCGCCACCTTGCCCTCGACAAGCGCGCCGCCGCCGGCCACCGAGGCGCCGCGCTGGCCATCGTTGCCGCCGTTAAGCCGGGCCGACAGCGATGGCGCATAGGTCGGGTTCCTGGTCTGGAACACGATGGCGCCGGCCAGCGCATTGCGCCCTTGCATGGTCGATTGCGAGCCGCGGAAAATCTCGACCTGCTCCACATCCCACAGCGGCATCGGGCTCAGGGTCAGCATGCGATGCGGCTGCAAGGCGTCATCCACATACACGGAAACGGCACCGTTGCTGGTGGCCGGGCCCTGCTCGTCGAAGCCCGCCACCGGTACGCCGCGAATGCCCCAGGTTTCATTGCCGGACTGGGTATGAAGGCCCGGCAGCCGCCCGATGATGTCGCTCAGCGAGGTATCCGCATGCTCACGGATATCGCGCGCGGTCACCACCGCCACGCTGGCGAGCGTGTCATCGAGCGGACGGTCGATTTTGCTGCCCTTGACGATCACCGTCTCGACCGAGGGTTCCGGATCGGCAGCGGCCGCGCTTCCCGCCGCCATCAGCCACAGGGCCGCCGCGACCGCGATGGCCATCTTGTTCTTTTCAATGTGGAACAGCTTCATACGTTTACTCCGGTTTGTTTTTGTGGTCTGTTTTTGTCGTGCGGCTGGCGCCGCGCCGCACGCGCCAGGCGGCGCGGATACATCATCGCCAGCGATGTCATGTGCGTCGTCAGCCCCGTTCCGCCGCCTTGAGCCGGCGGCTTGCGAACAGCAAGCCCGCACCCAGCGCCAGCATGACGCCGTCGACCATGTGGCTGGTATCGAAGGGACCGGGGAGCGCAAAGAGCAGCGTGTCCCGCGTCGTGAGCGCATTGAGCGGCGCCACGAGCACGAACAGCACGCCGGCCAGGCCAAGCAGGCCGCGTACGGCGCCCGGCTGCGCGCCGCGCCAGAGCGCCCAGGCCGCGCACACGGCCCATGTTGCGATGAACATGACGGCCGGCGCGCCCTGCACCGCCATCGCGCCGGGTGCCAGCCGATCGGCCAGGAACAGGCTGGCGAACGCGATCGGAAAGCCGAGCGTCACCCCTGCGCACAGCCCCTGCATCAGCCGGTGCGAACGCGCCAGCGTGCCGGCGCGCCGCTGCCGGTCCAGCCATAGCACGATGCCGGACACCGGCAGCATGCAGGCGGCCAGCCCGAGTATCAGATACACGAACTTGAGTCCGGCCCCGCCGAAATCGCCAAAATGCAGCGGCAGCATGGCGGAGTAGGTCCGCCATCCGGCGCCCTGGTGCACGCCGCGCGGCAGCGCGACCAGCTGGCCTTGCGCGTCGAATATCTTGCGGTCGGTAGCGCTCAGGTAATCGGGACGCTCGCCGTCAACCGTCACCGTGGCCTTCGCATCGCCGCGCCGGGAAAATGTGATGAAGCGCGGCACGAACGGCTCGCCTGCAATGTCGGGCGCGAGCACGGGGCCGGAGCGGCCGGGCGCCGCCCTGAGCGTGCCCGGTTCGCCGGCGCTGCCCGTCAACTCGGCATACGCCTTGCCGGCGTCGCCGCGATGGACGACGAGCGCAGTCTGCAGCAACAGCAAACCCGCCAGCCCCAGGATACTGCCGGTAAAACCCATCATCCCCAGGAACACCATGCCCCAGGTTCCGGCCACTTTATGCGTGTCCGACCAGCTCAGGCGCCAGCCGCGTCCCGTGCGCAAGGTAAACACCTCGCGAAACAAGCGGCGGTGGGTCATCACTCCGGTCAGTACCAGGAACAGCAGCGCGATCCCCAGCAAACCGGTCACATAGGCACCGATCGGGAAAGGCAGCAGCAGATCGGAATGCAAGCGCCGCAGCATGTGGCCAAAGCCCTGGGGCTTGATCGCGACGAGTGCGCCCGAGACGGGATCGAAGATCGCCATCCGGTCCGAATCGTCCGTCAGCCGCAAAATGAGCCCATTCGTATGATGCGGCAATTGAAAGCTGGCGCTGTCCCCGGCCAGACCGCGCCGGGCAGCCTGCGCCAATGCTGCCTCGACATTCGGCTCGCCGTTGGGAGGCGCGCCGATGCGCTGCAGTTCCGGGTACTGCCACAGCTGAAGCTCGTGCACGAACAAGGCCACCGAACCAGATGCGCAGACGACATACACCATCAGCGCGAGGATAATCCCGGCCCAGGAATGCAGGAGATACCAGGCTTTGGGGCTGGTCGCTTGCGGGTGATCATCCAAAGCGATAAGCGACGACGATGGCCGCGTACAGGATCAAGGCGCTGGCGAGCAGGCGCCGCCACAGCTGCTTCCAGCTACTGAACCAGAGCCACAGCATGGCCGCGATCCAGGCAAGCGGAATCAGTATGCCGCCGAAGAAGATATTGTTGGTGCGCGTGGACGGAAAATGCAGCGCCCATGCCAGGCCGATGCCGCACGCAAGTACCAGCCCGCCCAGCAACGAGACCAGCAAGCGTCCTGTCACTTGGGCGGCGCCGGGACTGGCCGCCCCGACCAATTGGCAAGCCGCACACGCGCGGATTGCGCCGTCCGCCACTGCGAGCGCAGTCCGGCTGCCAGGAATGGCGTCAACAGGCCGGCGGCCAGCAGGCTGACGAGCCAGGCCGCGGCGCCCCGTTCAACGCCGTGCGCCAGCACGCTGCAGGCGGCGGCGACCGCCACGCCCGCCAGGCCCGTTCCACCGGCGAACAGGCGCCAGCGCGCACCAGCGGCAAGCCGCTGGTGCAAGCATTGCATCGACACCAGGAGAACGAAGAAACTAAGCACGATCAAGAATGAGAATAGTTATCATTCCATTCTACTGTTGCATTGCTTCAACGTCAACATGCGTAGGTACGCCCCGCTTGCAGGCACCGCTCCGATGGTCTGACGAATGGCGCAACACGCTCGTTGCGGCCGAATCGGATGCGCCCGAATCGTCGCCGCAATTGCCCGGCATCTGCAAGGGCAGGAAATCCACGGCCCTCGTTGCGTTCAGGTCCGATAAAATGGGCCAATCCCGACCACCTCCGCTCCAGATGACCAATTTTATCCAGTCGATCCACGCCCCGATCCGCGCCGTCATCATCGATCTCGATGGCACCATGCTCGATACCCTGCCCGACTTCCACGTCGCCATCAACGCCATGCGCGGGCAATTCGGCTATGCGCCGATCACGCGGGAGGCAATCGCGCTGATGATCGGCAAAGGTTCCGAAAACCTGATTCGCGGCGTGCTCGCGCTGGAAAACGACGCCGCCGGCGTCGAACAGCGCTTCGATGACGCCATGGCCTTCTACCAAGGTCACTACCTGGCCATCAACGGCGACCATAGCGCGCTGTATGAGGGCGTGATCGACGGCCTGGAGGCGATGCAAGCCGACGGCCTGCGCCTGGCCTGCGTGACCAACAAGCCGATCGCCTTTGCCACCCCGCTGCTGGCGCAAAAGGGCCTGGCGCCGTATTTCGAGGTGGTCTACGGGGGCGACTCGCTGCCACGCAAAAAACCCGACCCGATGCCGCTGCTGCAGGTCTGCGCCGACTTCGACCTGGCGCCGTCGCAAGTGGTGGCCATCGGCGACTCGTCCAACGACGCCGAAGCGGCGCGCGCGGCCGGCTGCTTTGTGTTGACGGTACCGTATGGTTACAACCACGGGCGGGCTATACACGAAACCGATTCCGATGGTATAGTTACCTCACTTGTAGAAGCTTCAATGCTGATTCGTTCACACAACAACGACGCACACTAAAACCTCCACCACATATGTTTTTCATCAAAAAACACAATGTCACCCAAACCGGCTCGATTGAGGCCTGGCTTTGGCGACGCTGGCAATCCTGGGCTAAGTGACCCCGTATTGACTGCTGTCGGCCGCATTTTTGCGCCGGCAGGTTTTTTGAAACCCACCGCCCGCGAACACGCCATGGCGGCATGGAGAAAAGCATGACCGAACTCGAATTCAAATCGTTGGCCACCGACGGCTTCAACCGCATTCCACTGATCTCGGAAGCCTTCGCCGATCTCGAAACGCCCCTGACGCTCTACCTCAAGCTGGCCCAGACCCAGAACGCCGGAAAAAACACCTTCCTGCTCGAATCGGTGGTCGGCGGCGAGCGTTTTGGCCGCTATTCCTTCATCGGCCTGCCCGCCACCACGGTGCTGCGCGCTTTTGGCACGCGCACCGAGATCGTCAAGAACGGCAGCGTGATCGAAACCCACGACGGCAATCCGCTCGACTTCATCGAACAGTACCAGGCGCGCTTCAAGGTGGCGCTGCGCCCTGGCCTGCCGCGCTTTTGTGGCGGCCTGGCCGGCTACTTCGGCTACGACACGGTGCGCCACATCGAACGCAAGCTGGCCGACACGCAGCCCAGGGACGATCTGGGCCTGCCCGACATCCAGCTGATGGTGACCGAGGAACTGGCGGTCATCGACAACCTGTCCGGCAAGCTGTATCTGATCGTGTACGCCGACACCGCGCAGCCGGAAGCCTATTCCAAAGCGCGCCAGCGCCTGAAAGACCTGCGCATGATGCTGCGCCGTGGCGTCGACGCCCCGGTCACATCGAGCTCGGTGCGTACCGAAGCGGTGCGCGACTTCAGCAAAGAGGATTACCTCAAGGCGGTCGCCCGCGCCCACGAATACGTGATGGCCGGCGACCTGATGCAGGTGCAGATCGGCCAGCGCATCCGCAAGCCCTACGTCGACAATCCGCTGACCCTGTACCGCGCCCTGCGCTCCCTGAATCCGTCGCCGTACATGTACTTCTATAACTTCGGCGACATGCAGATCGTCGGCGCCTCGCCCGAGATCCTGGTGCGCAACGAGACCGCGTCCGACGGCACCAAGAAAGTCACCCTGCGCCCGATCGCCGGCACCCGTCCACGCGGCGCCACGCCGGAACGCGACGCCGAACTGTCGAAAGAGCTGCTGGCCGACCCGAAAGAGATCGCCGAACACGTCATGCTGATCGACCTGGCGCGCAATGACCTGGGCCGCATCTCCGAGATCGGCAGCGTCAAGGTCACCGAGCGCATGGTCGTCGAAAAATACTCGCATGTGCAGCACATCGTCTCGAACGTCGAAGGCACGCTCAAGGACGGCATGTCCAACCTGGACGTGCTGCGCGCGACCTTCCCGGCCGGTACCCTGACCGGCGCGCCGAAAGTGCGCGCCATGGAAGTGATCGACGAACTCGAACCGACCAAGCGCGGCATCTATGGCGGCGCCTGCGGCTACCTGTCGTTCGGCGGCGAAATGGATGTGGCGATCGCGATCCGCACCGGTGTGATCAAGGACGGCATGCTGTACGTGCAGGCCGCCGCCGGCATCGTGGCCGATTCGGTCCCCGAGATGGAATGGCAGGAAACCGAAAACAAGGCGCGCGCGGTCCTGCGCGCTGCCGAGCAAGTGCAAGACGGCCTGGATGGGGAGATCTGAGATGCTGCTGATGATTGATAACTACGACTCGTTCACCTACAACCTGGTGCAGTATTTCGGTGAGTTGGGCGAGGACGTTGCTACCTTCCGCAACGACGAAATCACGATCGACGAGATCAGCGCGATGCGCCCGGACCGCATCTGCATCTCGCCCGGTCCCAAGACCCCGGCCGAAGCCGGGATCTCGATCTCCATCCTGGAGCAGTTCAAGGGCAAGCTGCCGATTCTCGGCGTGTGCCTCGGCCACCAGGCCATCGGCGCCGCGTTCGGCGGCAAGGTCATTCGCGCCAAGCAGGTCATGCATGGCAAAACTTCAGTGATCGCGCACACCGGCGTGGGCGTGTTCAAGAATCTTCCGAGTCCGTTTACGGTCATCCGCTACCATTCGCTGGCGATCGAGCGCGCGTCGCTCCCGGCCTGCCTGGAGGTGACGGCATGGACCGACGACGGCGAGATCATGGGCGTGCGGCACAGGCAATTCGATATCGAGGGTGTGCAGTTCCACCCTGAATCGATCCTGTCCGAGCATGGCCATGCCCTGCTGAAGAATTTTCTCGAACGCTAACGCCTGCCCGGATCAAGGAGCTGTCATGCCGATCACCCCACAAGAAGCACTGCTGCGCTGCATCGAACACCGCGAAATTTTCCACGACGAGATGCTGCACCTGTTCCGCCAGATCATGTCGGGCGAAATGTCGCCGACCATGATCGCCGCGCTCACGCTCGGCCTGCGCGTGAAGAAGGAAACCATCGGCGAAATCGCCGCCGCCGCGCAAGTGATGCGCGAATTTTCGACCAAGGTGCCGATGGCCGACACCACCCACCTGCTCGACATCGTCGGCACCGGTGGCGACGGCGCCCACACCTTCAATATTTCGACCACGGCGATGTTCGTAGCCGCCGCCGCCGGCGCGCGCGTGGCCAAGCACGGCGGTCGCAGCGTGTCGTCGTCGTCCGGCAGCGCCGACGTGATCGAGTCGCTGGGCGCGAACATCAACCTCTCGCCCGAGCAGATCGCGCAGTCGATCGCGCAGACCGGCATCGGCTTCATGTTCGCACCGAACCACCACGCCGCCATGAAGCACGCGGCACCGGTGCGGCGCGAGCTGGGCGTGCGCACCATTTTCAACATCCTGGGACCGCTGACCAATCCGGCCGGCGCGCCGAATATCCTGATGGGCGTGTTCCACCAGGATCTGGTGGGCATCCAGGTGCGCGTGCTGCAGCGCCTCGGTGCGCAGCATGCTGTGGTGGTGTATGGGCGCGACAATATGGATGAAGTCTCGCTCGGCGCGGCCACCATGGTCGGTGAACTGGTGAACGGCGAAATTCGCGAGTACGAGATTCATCCGGAAGACTTCGGCCTGCCGATGATCGCCAGCCGCAACCTCAAGGTGGCGAACGCGGAAGAGTCGAAGATCAAGATGATGGAAGCGCTCAACGGCGAGCCGGGCGCGGCCTACGATATCGTGGCCCTGAATGCGGGTACGGCCTTGTATGCGGCCGGTGTGGCGACGTCGATTGAAGATGGCCTGAAAAAGGCACGCGAGGCGATCGAATCGGGCGCCGCGCGGGCCAAGGTCGACCAGTTCGTCCAGGTGACGCAGCAGCTTGCAGTTTGATCCGCAAGCCCTGCACCGTATAGCCGTCTTTCCCGCGCAGGGCTCGGCGCCCCCGCGGGAACGACGGCTCCTACAATAAGGACATCTTCCCCATGTTCGGCATCCACGACCTCCCCCTGTTCATCCTTTCCGGCCTGCTGCTCAACATCATGCCCGGCCCCGACTCGCTCTTGATCATGACGCGCAGCGCCACCCAGGGCTGGCGCGCCGGCGTGGCCCCCACACTGGGCATCGGCGCCGGTACCATGATCCACGTACTGGCCGCGGCACTCGGCCTGTCCGCCATCCTCTCCACCTCGGCGACCGCCTTCATGGTCGTCAAGTACATCGGCGCGGCCTACATCATCTACATGGCGATCGGCCTGCTGCGCAGCAAACGGCGCGACCCGGCTGCCCCTGTCGACGTGCCAGCGCTGCCCTACGCGAAAATCTTCGCCCAGGGCTTCCTGACGAATGTGCTGAACCCCAAGGTGGCGGTGTTTTTCCTCGCCTTCGTGCCGCAGTTTATCTCGCCCGACGCCTCCAGCAAGGCGCTGGCTTTTGTCATCCTCGGCTGCATCTTCAACCTGAACGGCATGCTATGGTGTACCTCGCTGGCGCTGTTCACGGCGCAGGCAAGTGCCCGCATCAAGGTCAACCCGAGCGTGTCGCTGTGGCTTAACCGCGTGACCGGTGGCCTGTTCATCTGGCTCGGCATCAAGCTCGCGCTCTCCAAACCAAACTAAGACCTCATCATGTCCGATATCCTCAATAAAATCCTGGCGGTCAAGGCTGACGAAGTCGCCGCCGCCAAAAAACACCGCGACCTGGCCAGCCTGCGCCGCGAAGTTGAAACCGACGCCACCTTGCGCAGCGGCCTGCGCGGCTTCGAAGCGAGCCTGCGCAAGCACATCGCCGCCGGCCACGCGGGCGTGATCGCCGAAGTCAAAAAGGCCTCCCCCTCGAAGGGCGTATTGCGCGCCGACTTTCGTCCGGCGAACATCGCCGAGAGCTATGCGCGCCACGGCGCCGCGTGCCTGTCGGTGCTGACCGACGTGCAATTCTTCCAGGGCCAGGTCGAATACCTGAAACAGGCGCGCGCCGCCTGCGAGATCCCGGTGATCCGCAAGGACTTCATGATCGATATGTACCAGGTCTACGAAGCGCGCGCGATGGGCGCCGATGCGATCCTGCTGATTGTGTCGGCCCTCGACCACGGCCTGATGGCCGAACTGGAAGCCTGCGCGCACGAACTGGGCATGGACGTGCTGGTCGAAGTGCACGACGGCGACGAACTGACCGCCGCGCTCAAGCTCGATACGAAACTGGTCGGCATCAACAACCGCAACCTGCGCACTTTTGAGACCTCGCTGCAAACGACCATCGACCTGCTGCCGCGCATCCCGGCCGACAAGCTGGTGGTGACCGAATCGGGCATCATGGGCCCAAGCGACGTCAAACGCATGCGCGACGCCAATGTGCATGCCTTCCTGGTCGGCGAAGCCTTCATGCGCGCCCAAGAACCTGGCGTGGAGTTGCAGCGCCTGTTCAGCTGACCGGTCCCTCCCGCCCGTCACCCGCCGCGCCAGCAGCGGGTGCTATTCTCAACGCAGCGCGCTTGGCCGTGCCGGGCCCGCGCTTTTCTTGCGCTCGTCGACCAGGGTCAGTTTCACGTCCGGCACCCGGTCGCCCTGCAACTGCACGCTAAACGTCATCAGCTCGTCGCGCCGGAAGGCGTGCACGGCGACCGTGTCGCCCACCTTGTAGCGCGACAGCAGCGCATCCAGATTCGACGGATTGCCCGCCACGCGCAAACCCTCCACCGCCACCAGAATATCGCCCGCCGACAGGCCGGCCCTGTGGGCAGCGCCACCTTCGTGCACCTGCGTCAGCTTGCAGTCGCCGCCATCGCGCCCGATGCCCACGTCGAAGGCCGGCTTGGCGTTCTTGCGCGCGTCCTCGATCTTGACCCCGAACGGCCCATACAAGCGGGCCAGCGGCAGGTCGGCCGTGCCGCGCACGTATTTGTCGAACAGCGGTTTGAGTTTCAGTCCGCTGATTTCGTCGAACAGCGCTTCGACTTCGGCCTCGGTCACGCCGCGGCCCACGCTCGGATAGAAATCGCGGCCGTAGCGCTGCCACAGCGCCAGCATCACATCGTCGAGCGACTTCTTGCCCTCGGTCTTGGCGCGGATGGTCAGGTCGAAGGCGAGCGCGATCAGCGAACCCTTGCCGTAGTAGCTGACGATGGCGTTCGGCGCATTCTCGTCCTGGCGGTAGTATTTGCCCCAGGCGTCGAAGCTCGAATCGGCCACGCTTTGCTTGGTGCGCCCGCTGCCGCGCAAGACGCCACTGACGGCTTTGCCGAGCAGCTTGAGGTAGGCCGCTTCGCCGATGATGCCGCTGCGGACCAGCATCAGGTCATCGTAGTAGCTGGTAAAGCCTTCGAACAGCCAAAGCAGCGGGGTGTATGTTTCGTTCTGCAGATCGTAGGGCGCAAACGCGGCCGGCTTGATGCGCTTGACGTTCCAGGTATGAAAATACTCGTGGCTGCACAGGCCGAGGAATTTGAGGTAGCCCTCGCCGATGTCGGCCACCTTGGGCGCGGCGGTGCTGGGCAGGTCGGCGCGCGCGCAAATGAGCGCGGTCGAGGCGCGGTGTTCCAGCCCGCCGTAGCCGTCGCCCACGGCCAGCGTGAGGAAGACATAGCGGTCCATCGGCGCGCGGCGGGTGCGCGGCTCGAAAAAGGCGATCTGGGTTTCGCAGATGGCTTTCAGGTCGGCTTGCAGGCGCGCCATGTCGAGGTTGGGCACGCGGCCCGACACCACGATGTCGTGCGCGATGCCGTGCGCCTTGAAGGTGGCCAGCGCGAAGTCGCCCATTTCGACCGGATGGTCGATCAGTTCATCGTAGTCGGCGGCGACGTAGGTGCCGAAGCCGTAGCGCTTGGCGCCCAGTTCCGGCAGCGAGGTGGCCACGCGCCAGGTTTTGGCGGCGGCGTCAAGCGGATGCTGGATGTCGACTTCGTGCGGCGTTTGCTCTTGCCCCAGCACGCGCAGGTAGACGCTGGTGCCGTTGAAGAAGCCGTGGGTCTGGTCCAGGTGCGCGGCGCGCACCGACAGGTCCCAGGCATACACTTCATACTGCACGCTCAAGGCGCCGGCCACCGGGGCGGCCTGCCAGGAATGCTTGTCGAGCTTTGTCAGCGCGACCGGTTTGCCGTTCGATTCGGCGCGGATCTGGACGATATTGCGCGAAAATTCGCGGATCATGTAGCTGCCCGGGATCCACGCGGGCAGGGCAAACACCTGGCCCTCGGGCGACGGTGCGGCCACGGTGACGGTAACGTCGAACAGGTGCCCGCCCAGGTCTTTAGGAACAATGGCGTACTCAATAGCAGCCGGCTTCTTGGGTGTCGGTTTTTTCATGTTCAATGGGTAGTTCGTGGAGATGGACCAGCGCAAGCTGTCCACCTTACGCGAGTGTACTGGTTTTTAACAGGTCCGCGACGGTATCGATGTCCGAAACAACGCCCGGATCGTCGACCGAAACAACACTCACCGGTTGCGCCTTGAGGATGGCGCGCGCGCCCTGGTCGCCCCGCAGCGCCAGCAGCGCCTCGCGGTGCGCGCGGCCAAAACCCACCGGGTTGCCGCGCTGGCCGGCGTGCACCGGCACCACGATCGGCGCGCCCTGCTCCAGCGCGGCGCGCAACGCCAGCATGGTACCGGCGCGTACATACGGCATGTCGCCCAGCGCGATCAGCCACGATGGCGCGTCCGGCGCATGGCGCAGCGCATGTACCAGCGACGCGGCCATGCCGCTGTCGGCATCGTGGCACACGGTGACGATGCAGCCGAGCGCGCGCAGGCACTCGCCCACGCCGCCATCATCAGGCCGCACGACGGCGATCACGTTGTCTACGCAGGAGAGTAAAACGCGGGCGCTGGCGGCGACAAGCAGTTCGCCGCCAGGCAAAGGCTGGAGCAGCTTGCTCGCTGCACCAGTCGGATCGAATCGGCGCCCCCTGCCGGCGGCCAGCAAAATGCCGACAGGGGTCATGGCCGTGCGCGCAATCAGGCGGCCTTCAGGTCGAACGGCAGCTTGCGCAGCCGCTTCCCCGTCAGCGTGAACAGCGCATTGGCAAACGCCGGCGCCAGCGGCGGCAGGCCAGGTTCGCCCATGCCGGTCGGCGCGTCGTTCGACACCACGGTATGGACGTCGACCTGCGGCATGTCGGCCATGCGCGCCACGGTGTAGTCGCCGAAGTTCTGCTGTTCGACCACGCCATCCTTGAGCGTGATGGCCGCGCCGGCCAAGGTGGTACCGAGCGCCATCAGCACCGCGCCCTGCACCTGCGCTTCGATCGTCAATGGATTGACGACCTGGTTGCAGTGGATGCCGGCGGTGACTTTATGCAGCTTGGGTACGCCCTTGACCACGGATGCTTCGACCACGTACGCGACCACCGAGCCGAACGACTCGTGCAGCGCCACGCCCCATGCGCGGCCCTTGGCCAGCTTGCGCTTGCCGTAGCCGGATTTTTCGACCGCCAGGTCGAGCGCGGCCAAGTGGCGCACATGCTTCTCGCCGATCAGCTTTTTTCGGTAGGCCACCGGGTCCATCTTGGCCACGTGCGCGGCTTCGTCGACCAGGGTTTCCATCACAAAGGCGGTATGGGTCGAGCCCACGGAGCGCCACCACAGTACCGGCACATTGGCCTTGACGTTGTGCACGGAGAGCTTGAGCGGCACCTCGTACGGTGCGCCCATGCCTTCGACCATGGTGTGGTCCACGCCATTCTTGATCATGAACGGTTCGAACGGCGTGCCGCTGATGATCGACTGGCCGACGATGGCGTGATCCCACGCGAGGATATTGCCCTTGGCGTCCAGGCCGATATCGGCGCGGTGCACGTGCGACGGACGGTAGTAGCCGCCCTTGATGTCGTCTTCGCGGCTCCAGATCACTTTGACCGGACCGCTTTTGCCGGCCGCCTTCCAGGCCTTGGCGACGTTGACCGCTTCGACCAGGTAGTCCGACGACGGCACCGCGCGGCGGCCAAAACCGCCGCCCGCCATCATGGTGTTGAGCGTGACCTGCTCGGCTTTCAGGCCCGCCGTGGCGGCGATTGCCGCATGGTCGACCGTTTGCATCTGGGTGCCGGCCCATACGGTGCAGCTGTCGGCCTTGAGGTCGACCACGCAGTTGAGCGGCTCCATCGGCGCGTGCGCCAGGTACGGAAATTCGTAGACGGCCGAAATCTTCTTCGGCGCGCCGGCCAGCTTGCTCACGTCGGCCTGTTTGGCGACGGTGCCGGCTTTTTTGGCCAGCGCCTTGAACTCCGCCATCTGCTTCGACGAGCTCACCTTCTCGACCGCGCTGGTATCCCACTCGATCACCAGCGCGTCGCGGCCCTGCTTGGCCGGCCAGTAGCCGTCCGCGATCACCGCCACGCCACGCCCACCACGGTCGGTTGCGATTTCAAACACGTCGATCACGCCCTTGATCGCGCGCGCCCTGGTCGCGTCCAGCCTGGCGACCTTGGCGCCGAACACCGGCGGGTGCGCCACCACCGCCACTTTGGCGTCGGGCAGGGTGAAGTCGATGCCGAACTGCTGCTTGCCGTTCGACTTGGCCAGCGCGTCGAGGCGCTTGACCGGTTTGCCGATGAAGCGGAAATCCTTGGCGTCCTTGAGCACCACGGTGGCCGGCATCGGCTGCTTCATGGCGGCGTCGGCCAGCGAACCGTAGCTGGCTTTGCGTCCGTCCGGGTGCAGCACGAAGCCGCTGGCGGTAGTCAGCTGCGACGCTTGCGCCTTCCACTGCTCGGCGGCGGCGGCCACCAGCATCGCGCGCGCCTTGGCGCCGATTTCGCGGTACTGCATGAACGAGTGGGCGATGGTGCCCGAGCCGCCGGTGATCTGCATGCCGAACGCCGGGTCCTTGAAAACATCGCCGGCCGGCGCCAGTTCGCCGCGCATCTGCGACCAGTCGGCGTCGAGTTCCTCGGCGATCAGCATCGGCAGCGCGGTGTGCACGCCCTGGCCGAATTCGAGCCGGTTGACCATGACCGTGACGCTGTTATCCGGCGCGATGCGCAGGAACGCGTTGGGCGCGTACACCGGCTTGGCGGCGGCATCGGCCGCGCGCGCGAACTTGTTCGCACCGGGCATGAAGAAGCCCAGCACCAGGCCACTGGTGGCGACGGCGCCGGCTTTCATGAAACTGCGGCGCGACATGCCGCCTTCAGGCGGGCGTGTCAACGCCGCCTGGTTGATCCATTCGGTACGCATGCGACTCTCCTCAGGCTAATGTAGTCGCCGCGTCCTTGATGGCTGCGCGGATTCGTTGATAGGTGCCGCAGCGGCAGATATTGCCGCTCATGGCGCCGTCGATGTCGTCATCGGTCGGTTTCTTGTTGGTGCGCAGCAGGGCCGTGGCGCTCATCACCTGGCCGCTCTGACAGTAGCCGCATTGCGGCACGTCGTGGCGTACCCACGCATCCTGCACCGCCTTGCCGACCGCGTCGCCCTCCATCGCTTCGATGGTGGTGATCTTCTGGCCGGCGGCGGCCGAAATGGGCGTGATGCACGAGCGGATCGCGTCGCCGTTCAGGTGCACCGTACAGGCGCCGCACAGGGCCGCGCCGCAGCCGAATTTAGTGCCCGTCATGTTCAGGTTATCGCGCAACGCCCACAGGATGGGCGTGGCCGGATCGGCGTCGACCTGCATGTCGCGGCCGTTGATATTCAAAGTGACCATGTACTACTCCCTTGTTTTGGTACTGCGCTTCGGACTGCTATTTTTATACGGTGCTATTTTTTTGCCGCGACCGGCGCTGGCGCAGCCGCCGCGGCAGGCTTGGCTGTTTTGTTCAGGCTGGCGAATTTGGCTTCCAGTCCCTTGGTATCGATCGCGCCAGGAATGCGGCTGCCGTCGACAAAGAAGATCGCCGGCGTCCCCTCGATGCGCAGTTTGCGACCGAGTTCGAACACCTTGTCGTTCGGGTTGGCGCAGTTGGCGGCGGCGGCCGGCGCTGCTTTGTTATCGAGCATCCAGTCATCCCAGGCCTTGTTGCGGTCGGGCGCGCACCAGATGTTCTTGGACTTGGCCGACGAATCCTCGGACAGGATGTTGTACATGAAGGTGTACACCGTCACGTTGTCGATTTCCTTGAGCGTGGTCTGGCGGAAGCGCTTGCAGTAGCCGCAGTTCGGGTCTTCGAAGATGGCGATGGTGCGCTTGCCGTCGCCCTTGACCAGCTTGAGCGCATGCTGGAACGGCAGGTCGCTGAACTTGATCATGTTGATCTCGTCGACGCGCTCCTTGGTCAGGTTGCGCTGCGTCTTGACGTCCACCACCTGGCCGAAGATCAGGTACTCGCCTGCTTCGTCGGTGTAGATGATGTCGCCATTGGCGCGTACCTCATACAGGCCGCTGTAAGGCGTCTTTTTGATCGATTCGATCTTCAAGTCCTTGCCCAGGCGAGGCTCGATGCGCTTCCTGATCGTCTCTTCCAGGCCCGCTTTGGCCGGGGCGGGTGCGGGGGCGGCGCTGGCGACAGTGGCGGACAATCCGGCCAACACGAACAGCGCGAGTTTACTTTTAGTCATAGCTTCTCCGATTCCTTTAACAGCCTACTTGCCCATGGCGTGCGACATCAGTCGACGCTTCAGCAGTGGCAACTTGTCCAGCAAATTCAGTCCCAGGTTACGCGCGATGCGCACCGGTTCCAGGTTGGTACCGAACAGGCGCGCCAGGCCGTCCGTGGCGACCTGCATCAGCAGGATGTCTTCCTTGCGCGCGCGGGCGTAGCGTGCCAGCACGCGCTCGTCGCCGATGGCGCGCTGCGGTTCGCGCGCGGCGATGGTCTTGAGCAGGGCGGCGACATCGGCAAAGCCGAGGTTCATGCCGTGGCCGGCCAGCGGATGGACCACGTGGGCGGCGTCGCCCACCAGCGCCACGCGCGGCGCGACGATGGCATGCGGGCGAATCAGCGCCAGCGGCAGGTCCTTGACCGCCTCCGGCTGCAGCGGTTTGAGTTCGCCCAGCTTGTCGCCGGCCAGCACCGCGAGGCGCACGGCCAGTTCGCCCAGGCTTTCGTTCATGATGGTGTCGGCCAGCGCATCGGGCGCGGACCAGACCAGCGAAACGCGTTTTCCGGGCAGCGGCAGCAGCGCCACGATGCCTTCTTCGCCGGTGAACCACTGGTGCGCCACGCCATGGTGCGGTTTTTCGCAGGCGAAGTTGGCCACCACGGCGCGCTGGTGGTAGGAGCGGTAGTCGACTCCGATATCGCACTGGCCGCGCACCCACGACTGGGCGCCGTCGGCGCCGACCACCAGCGCACTGGCGATCGTGCCGCCGTCGTCGAGGCGCACGGTGGCGCCGTCAGGGTCGCTGGCCAGGCCCACCGCGCGGCCCTGGACGATGGTGACATTGGGCGCGAAGCGCAGCGCGGCGTCGAGCGCCTGGTTCAGGTTGCGGTCTTCGACAATCCAGGCCAGCGCGCCGACATGGGCGCCAAAAGCATCGAAGGCCAGATCGCCCGGTTTGGCGCCATCGCCGTTGACGGCCATGACATCGACCGCGGCCACCCGCTCCATATCGAGCGCGCCCCACACCTTGAGCTGGGACAGCAAGCCGTGCGCGGTGTGGTTGAGCGCGTAGACGCGCACATCCCAGGGCTGCTCGCCGCCGGTGGCGGCAAGGTTGGAAGGGGCCGATGGCGGGACCAGCACGGTGACGCTGTGACCGGCCTGGGCGAACCCGAGCGCGGTCGTCTTGGCGATGGCGCCGTTGCCAACGATGCACACCGCGCTCTGATGACGCGCGGAAGAAGAATTTGGACTAGTCATACAGAGCATTATAGCGGCTGGCAAGCAGACAGTTTTTTGCGGCAGCCGAACGATTTATCGATAAAGTTGCCAGTCGGCCTTGCAAAGTGCGAATCGGCTGTCTATAATCATGCCTCTTGGCCTGGTAGCTCAGTCGGTAGAGCAGAGGATTGAAAATCCTTGTGTCGGTGGTTCGATTCCGCCCCGGGCCACCAAGAATTCAGAAACGCCACCTTCGGGTGGCTTTTTGCATTTCCGCTCGCCACTTTCCGCTCTCCTCTTTTTGGCGCCCGGCTGCGTGATGGACTCTGCCAACCGCTCGCCTCGCAGTAAATCGCCTGCCTCGATGCGAACCGCATTTGAACCGCTATATCTTAGCCGCGCAAGCGCACACAATAGACTTGCATGGGCAGAAACGATAAATTGGCTGCATACCGGTTCAATATCGGTGCAGCAGAGTCCCTCTTAACCCTTCGCATCGTGCGGCGGTCAATCTATCTAAAGGAAATCGCAATGAAAAAAGTACTCATCGCAACAGCATTCTCCCTGGCATTTGGCGCTGCGAATGCAGCCGATATCGTCGATACCGCCAAGTCGGCCGGCACCTTCAATACGCTGGTCGCGGCGGTGCAGGCTGCGGGCCTGGTCGACACCTTGAAAGGCCCGGGTCCGTTCACTGTGTTCGCGCCAACCGATGAAGCCTTCGCAAAAATCCCGAAAGCCAAGCTCGATGCCCTGCTTAAAGACAAAGCCGCGCTGACCAAGGTGCTCACTTACCACGTGGTGCCAGGCAAAGTGATGGCGGCGGATGTGAAGCCGGGCGCGGTCAAGTCGGTTCAAGGCAGCAACCTGACTGTGACGGCGGCGGGCGGCAAGGTCATGCTCGACAAGGCGCATGTGGTCAAGACCGATATCGCGGCCGATAACGGCGTGATTCACGTGATCGATACGGTCGTGATGCCGAAATAAGCGGCAAAAGTGGGGATGCGGTGCGGGCGTGAATGCAATACTGGCACTGCCCACTAGCCAGACCGGCCGGGGGCTGCTATGATAGCGACCCTTGGCCTGGTAGCTCAGTCGGTAGAGCAGAGGATTGAAAATCCTTGTGTCGGTGGTTCGATTCCGCCCCGGGCCACCAAGAACATCGCTCACGCAACGCCAACCATCGCTGGTTGGCGTTTTTGTTTGTGGAACTTGTCGTCCTCGTGTCAGGTCTATGTCGGCTCATCCCGCAGTCACGACCGCTCATCAACGGTGATAGGTCCGATCGAGCAGGCAATGCAGTCGTCATTGCTGCATCATCAGTCCACTTCTGCACACTTCCGCTGAAATTCTCCGTAACATCCGCCGCATATGTAGTCGCGCTCATCGTCATTCCAAAGAATCACGCTCTTCGTCCGGACAGCAGATAATTTCGATTTCTTTGTAGTCGAAGACGAAGCCCATCACGGGAGAGTCATACCACGGAGTTTTCCGCTGCCGGGGCACCGTGGCCGTGATTTCCCCCTGTCCTACATGTCCAGAGTTAAGTATCCCGAGGATGGCAGCGCGCTCCGCACTCGGCCGCCAGGGCAGCGAAGTTGACGTATTTCGCCATGCCAGGGTCGCGGCGGGTTGTCGACGTGTCCACGTTTACCGCGATGGCTCCGATTCCTTGCTCCCGTCAAATGTCCGTTAAAATGGAACATGGAAAATATCGTCGCCGCCCCCGTGGCCAACCTCACTGACTTGCTGCTTGACGCTGTCTGCATGGTCGACGCCGGTGGACGTTTCGTGTTTGTCAGCGCCGCCTGCGAACGCATCTTCGGCTATACCCAACAGGAAATGATCGGCAAGCTCATGATCGATCTTGTCGCGCCGGCCGACCGTGAGCGCACGCTGGCTGCGGCGCGCAACATCATGAACGGCGAATCCCATATCCATTTCGAAAACCGTTACCTGCGTAAGGACGGGAGCATCGCCCATATCATGTGGTCGGCGCGCTGGTCCGAGCCTGATCAGTTGCGCGTGGCGGTTGCGCGCGATGTAACGCTCCTGAAGCAGGCCCAGGCGCTGCAGGCGGTGCTCTACGCCATTTCCGAGGCGGCGCAGGCAAGCGACGACTTGGTGGACCTGTTTCAGCGCAGCCACGCGATCATCGGCGACCTGCTGCCCGCCTCCGGTTTTGGCGTGGCCCTGCTCGACACGGCCGGCCAGCACTTGCACTTTGCCTATTACGTCGACGGCGGCATGCCGTCCAATGCGTCCTTGACGCGCGTGCTGTGCGAGGAAGCGGTTCGACGCGCAGCGCCGCTGCTGCTGAAGTCCGGGAGCAGTGAAGCACTGCCGGCACAGTTGCAGGCAGTGGCGAACAGCATGACAGGCGGCGCACTTGCGGTGCCACTGAAGACTCCCGAGGGTATCGTCGGCGTTATCGTACTGTGCACGGGAACCGAGGGCGCCAGCTACATGGCTCACGACCGCGACCTGCTGCTGTTCGTGGCGGACCAGCTCGCCGCCGCCATCCAGCGCAAGCGCTTGCATGCGCAAATGCATTTCATGGCTATGTACGACGAGCTCACCCGCCTGCCGAACCGGCGCCTGCTCTACGACCGGCTCGACACCGCCCTCGCCCGCGCTCGACGTCAGCAGGAGGGCTTGTCCTTGCTGTTCATCGACCTGAACCGGTTCAAACTGGTCAACGACAGCTACGGCCACGCATGTGGCGACCTGTTGCTGCGGCAGGTCGCGCGCCGCATCGCCTTCTGCCTGCGCAACGCCGATACGCTGGCGCGCCTGGGCGGTGATGAATTCGTCGTCCTGCTGGAAAATAGCGCCCTGCCCTCGAATGCGGGGCTGGTCGTGGATAAAATCCATCTGGCGCTGGCGGCGCCGGTCGACCTTGGCGAAGGCATCCAACTGCAGGTTTCCGTCAGCATCGGCATTGCGCATTATCCTGAGCATGGCGACAATCGGCAGGCCCTCATGTCCCACGCGGATGAGAGGATGTATGCCGCCAAGGCGGTCGTGGCGGGGGCAGGATCAGAGGATTGAAAATCCTTGTGCCGGTGGTTCGATTCCGCCCCGGGCCACCAAGAACGGTATCAAACGACAACGCCAACCCATGCAGGTTGGCGTTGTCGTTTCCGGCATCCGTAGTCGGCCTGCGCGACCATCTGCCTCAACAGCTCAAGCTTCTACCCAATCCCCCTTACAAGAAAAACCTAGATCCCGAACGCCTTCAGTCCGGCATCGAGCACGACTTCCAAGGGATTCCGCTTCTGCCCGCCCGGATGCATATTGCGCGGCACCTCTTCGTACAGGAAGTAGGCATCCGGTCCACTGAATTGATCGTGAAAAAGCGACTGCCTGCCTCTCAGATAAGGAACAAACGGGTCGGCGCGGACGGTGGAGTACATGGCATTGACGCTAAAACCCAGGGTCGCATCCTGGCTGATGGTGCGGCCACTCAAGGTGCTTTCCAGCCGCACGCCTCGGCAGCCCTTGACGATGAGCGTGACCGGCCCTTCAAAAGCGAGGTAACGCAACTGGAGCGTCAGCCATGCATGCAAGGTGCCCAGGCGCCAGTGACTGCGAATGACCGGGCGCTGCCCGGACTTGCAGATCATCCCGACCAGCCCGCGCGGCTGCAGCACGATCGCCTCTCCCTCAGCAATCTCGAGCAGGGCGACGTCATCGAGTGCATCGACGGTGGACGACACCACCACATCCGCAGGCTGCATCGTGCGAAGCCGCTTCAACATCCACAAGTGCGCGGCGACGCTGGTCAGCCAGTGGCGCCAGCTAAACAGCAGCTTCGTCGTGACGTGGACACCTGCGGGCTGACTCTGGCAATAGTCGGGACGGACGAGCATCTCATCGCCAGGCGCCAGGTTCACGTTCTGCGACACTGCGGAAATGACTGAGCTCTGGCGTGCCCGCTGCGCGTTTGCCGAAGGTGACGCGGGTGCACTGCCCTGCGTTTTACCGATCACAATCGCCGGCCTGCGTGCGGCCAGCGGCGCCAGCACGAAATAGAAGAATGTCCGGATGGCGGCGGGCACAAGCCACCATCCGATCAGCACGCCGAGCGCCGCTGGCAGCACCGGACGCACCACCAGGTAAGCTTGCCAAACGTGATTCTGTTCCGACAGGCCCTCGGCCCGGCGCAGCCGCTCGCGCAGCGGTGCGGCAAGCGCGACGAGGCGCTGCTCATCGACCCGAAATGCGGCAATCGGAGCGGGAAGCGACAGCCCATCAAGCAGCGCCTGCTGGGCACGAAAGTCCTTGTACGCTTTCCGGTTCGCGGCGCGCAGATCGTTGACCTCCCGCTCCAATTGCTGCACGCGCTCATAGGGGGCGGTGAAGGGAACGTTGACCAGCAGTCCTCCCAGAGCCTGTTGATGGACCAGCTCCTTTTGCCTGCTCTGGTAGAGCGCGTAAATTCTCACGTGCGCGAGCTGGAGTTGCTTGAGTGTGTCCAGCGCAGCCTGCCGGTTACCCAGGGCAACAAGACGCGCACGCAAGGCCATCAGATGATCCCGCGCCTGGCGCCGCAGTTCGATCTCGGCTGCACGCATGGCCTGCTGCCTGACATGGTCGACGATCCGATCCGCGCCCTTGAACGCGTCGGACGGCAGCGATACCTTATCGCGCTCGCGCTGCTGAAGGCGGATCTCGTTGTCGAGGACCCGGATTTGCTCATCGAGCTGCTGCACCGTCGCCCCGGACAATTGCTCCACCTGACGCGCAATGCGCTGTGCGACTGTGGCCTGATGGTCGCTCAGATCACCTTGTACTGCACGCAGCGCCGGAACTTCCTTGACAATGCCTTGAACCTGCATCCACTCGCCGCGAATCCATTTTGCGGAAACCAGAACGAGCACAATGAACGTGAATACAAACAGATTACGCCGAACGGTCTGGAACACAACGGAAAGAAAATGACCCACGCAGAACCACCGAATGTTAGAAATTGCAAAGAAGCGGGAGACGCCAACGAAAAACCACAGCAGGAACTACCACAAGCATTGTCAAGCGTCGACTACCCATGCAGCGTGCGCCAACGACGGCCTGGCCTCTATGCCTCACATGCAAAACATACCACTATCCTGGTAACACAATCGGAAACGGACATCGTCTTCATGCATGGCCGCCATCGTTGCGTCCCATGCCGGGTGCGATCTGGATTCCCATGGCGCCGCTACCGCCCTCCATCTCCGCCGCCGCGCCCTTGTTGCCGCCCCTGTCGGCGTCGCCCTTGCCACGGCCCGCCCCGGCCTGCGCGCGCGTCGGCCCTTGCAGCGGAATGACGACGTCGCCCGGCACCGGCCCCAGGTCGAGCGCCGCGCGGATAAAGCTGCGCAGCGAGATCACCAGGTCCGCCGTATGGATGGGACGGCCGGCAGCCAGGTCGGCCGCGGCCTGTCCCGCCAGGCGGCAGTGCTCTTCGGTTCCCAGCAGGAGAATATCGGCCAGGGCCGCTTCGACGGCGTCACGGATGCGGCGTGAGCGATCCGAACTGGCCGGTCCCTCGGGCGCGCCGGCCTCGTCCAGCGCTGGACGGCTGCCCTGGCGCAGATCGCGCAAGTGCGTCGGATCGACCGTCAACTGTCCGGTAAACGATCCGCCCAGGGTGCGATAGGCGGACATCAGCGTTTTCAGGCGCTCGTTGATCTGGCGGTTCATGCGCTCGCGGCGTTGCTGAACGGTCTGCATGATGAGCATGCGGATGCCCACCCCGAGCAAGGTGAAGACCGCCAATCCGACGATGGTCGTCATCGCCCCTTGCCATGAACTGAAATCGATCGTGCGCATCCCGGTCTCGACAGCTGTTTTCGATGCGGCCAGTGTACCCATTTGTCGCCGCCGGCGCTGCGCCGCACATCCGGAATCAGCGCCCTGCCACCTTCAGGACCGGCGCGCCCCCGCCCGCGCGCACCAGGGCTTCGAACTCGTGCGCCGGCAACGGTTTGCTGCGCAGGTAACCCTGGTACTGGTCGCAACCGAGTTCACGCAGATAGGCCAGCTGCGCATCGGTTTCGACACCTTCGGCAATCACCTTCAGGCGCAGGCTGTGCGCCAGCGCGATCACCGAGCGCACGATCGCGGCATCGTCGGCGTCGGAACTGATGTCGCGGACAAAAGAACGGTCGATCTTGAGCGTATCGAGCCGGAACTGCTTCAGGTAGCTCAGGCTGGAATAGCCGGTGCCGAAATCGTCCACCGAAATATGGATCCCCTGTCCGTGCAGGCGGTCGAGCATCCGGGCCGCGTCGGCCGGGTTGTGCATCACCACGCTTTCGGTCACTTCCAGCTCCAGGCAAGAGGCATCCATGCCGGTATCGCGCAGCACGCCGGCAACGAACTCCGGCAAGTCCTTCTGGCGGAATTGATACGCCGACAGATTGACCGCCACCCGCAGCTGCGCCATGCCGGCCAGTTGCCAGGCACGGTTCTGGCGGCATGCCTCGCGCAGCACCCAGGCGCCGAGCGGGATGATCAGGCCGATTTCCTCGGCGACGCCGATGAAATCGTTGGGCGGCACCATGCCGCGCTGCGGGCAGCGCCAGCGCACCAGCGCTTCCATCGCCACCACCGCGCCGCTGGCGACATCCACCTTGGGCTGGTAGTGCAGCTCGAATTGCTGGTTTTCCAGCGCCAGGCGCAGCGCGCGTTCGAGCGCCAGCCGGGCGCCGGCGGCGGCGTTCATCGCCGGCGCGAAAAACTGGTGGTTGGCGCGCCCGACCTTCTTGGCATGGTACATGGCGCTGTCGGCATTGGTCATCAGGTCGCGCAGGCTGGTGCCGTCGTCGGGATACATGCTGATGCCGATGCTGGCCGACACGCTCTGGACCTGCCCCTCCACATCGAGCGGCAGGGCAATGGTGTCGAGCATTTTCCGGGCGACGCTGGCCACCGCCGTTGGCGCCCCGACGTCGCCGAGCAGCACCACGAATTCATCGCCGCCCAGGCGCGCCACCGTATCGTTGGCGCGCAGGCAATCGCTCAGGCGCGCCGCCACCGCCTGCAACAGCTTGTCGCCGTACTGATGGCCGAGCGAATCGTTGATGGTTTTGAAACGGTCCAGATCGAGGAACATCAGGGCGAAGCGCTTGCCCGAGCGTTCGGCGCCGTGAATGGCCTGGACAATGCGGTCTTCCAGCAGGCTGCGGTTGGGCAGGCGGGTCAGGCTGTCGTGCAGCGCCAGATGGTGCAGCTGGCGGTTGGCGCGCCGCAGCGAACTGACCAGGCTGGCCGTGCGCGTGGCCAGGCGCGAATCGACCACCGACAGCAGCAAGGCCATGGTCAGCAGCGAGACTGCGGCGACGCCGACCAGCAGCGCCAGCCAGTTCCCGTCGAGCCCGCCAGTGGAGGTGCAGACGCTGGCGGCGTCGAAGCGCGCCGCCTCCATGCCGGTGAAATGCATGACGATGATGGCCAGTCCCATGAGCACCGCGGCACCCGCCTTCTTGGCATGCGCGACCCAGCTGTTGCCGGCGCGAAGGGTGAACGCCAGCCAGAGCGCCACGATCGACGCCACCACGGCAATGACCGCCGACGCCGCCACGCCAAGCACGTCGTAGCTGATGGCCGGCGCCATGTTCATGGCATGCATGCCCATATAATGCATCCCGCAAATGCCAGCACCCATCAGCAAGCCACCCACCAGAAAATGCATCCGGCTGACACTGGGACGGGTGACGATGCGCAGGGCAAAAGCGGACACGCCGATCGCCACCAGCAGCGACAGCATCGTGATGCCAAGGTCATAACTCATGCGGATCGGCAAGCTGAACGCCAGCATGCTGATGAAGTGCATCGACCAGATGCCGCAGCCCATGGCCAGCGCGCCACCGGCCAGCCAGAGCGTACTGGCGCGCCCGCGCGTCGCCACGACCCGGCCGGTCAGGTTAATGGCGGTGTAGGATGCCATCACCGCGACGAAGACGGAGAGCACGACCAGGCCCGCGTGATAGGTGCCGTTTAGATACTGCAAAGGAAATCCTGTCTCGGTAGAGTGCCAAACAGAATTATCGACGCGCTCCGGCCAAGCTTGAGCACTTATAGTGTAAATCAGAAAAGTATATTGATGAAAATCAATGTTATGTTGTCATCTTATCCACGCCCGACATGAGCGGCGCATAGCGGAGGCCTGCCGGCCGGACCTGAAAAAGCGGCCCGACCTCTATTCATTGGCCGCGAATGCGGCGGCACTGCGCGCGCGCCGCGGCGGCGCCGGCGCCGCCTCCAGCGGCGCGAAAATCCCCTGCAAATCCTCCGCGGTAATCTGCAATCCCTGCGTAGCGCCGCCGCTGAGCACGGCGCCGGCCAGCGCCGCCTTGCGGTGCTGCATCTCCTGGATCTTTTCCTCCAGCGTGTCCCTGGCGATCAGCTTGTAGACGAATACCGGCTTGTCCTGGCCGATGCGCCAGGCGCGGTCGGTGGCCTGGTTCTCCACCGCCGGATTCCACCACGGATCATAGTGGATCACCGTGTCGGCCGCCGTCAGGTTCAGGCCGACACCGCCCGCCTTCAGGCTGATCAGGAAGAGCGGCACCGTGCCGCCCTGGAACGCCGCCACCTGCGCGGCGCGGTCCCTGGTGTCGCCCGTGAGCAGGGCGTAGGGAATCCGGCGCGCGCGCAGTTCTTCTTCGATCAGCGCCAGCATGCTGGTGAACTGCGAAAACACCAGGATCTTGCGGCCTTCGTCGAGCAACTCTTCCAGCATGCCGGTCAGCGCCGCCAGCTTGGCCGACGGTGCCGCGCTCTTGCGCCCGCCGCTCATGGCCACCAGGCGCGGATCGCAGCACACCTGGCGCAGCTTGAGCAAGGCTTCCAGGATCACGATCTGGCTGCGCGCCACGCCCTTGCTGGCGATCGCCGCCCGCACCTTCTTGTCCATCGCCAGGCGCACCGTCTCGTACAGGTCGCGCTGGGCGCCGGCCAGGGTCACTTCGCGCAGCATCTCGCTCTTGGCGGGCAATTCCTTGGCCACGTGGTCCTTGGTGCGGCGCAACAGGAAAGGCTTGATGCGGCGCGTCAGGAAGGCGTTCCGGCCGGAGTCGCCGTCGCGCTCGACCGGCTTGCGGAAGTCGCTGTTGAATTGCTTTTCGTCGCCCAGCAGCCCCGGCAGCAAGAAGTGGAACTGCGACCACAATTCGCCCAGGTGGTTTTGCAGCGGTGTGCCGGTCAGGCACAGGCGGTGGCGCGCGCGCAGCAGCGCGGCCGTCTCGGCCGCCTTGGAGCGGTGATTCTTGATGTATTGCGACTCGTCCAGGATCAGCAGATGGAATTCCTGCTCCAGCAAGGCCGCCTCGTCGCGCGGCAGCAGCGCATAGGTGGTCAGGACCAGGTCGCAGCCGGCCATCTGGCCGAAGCGCCCGGTCCGGTCGGGGCCATGCAGCAGGAGCACCCGCAGCGATGGCGCGAAGCGCGCGGCTTCGTCCTGCCAGTTGCCCATCAGGCTGGTGGGCGCGACAACCAGGACCGGACGGTCCAGCCGCCCCGCTTCCTTTTCCAGCAGGATGTGGGACAGGGTCTGGATGGTCTTGCCCAGGCCCATGTCGTCGGCCAGGATGCCGGCCAGGCCGAATTCGCGCAGAAACTGCATCCACGCCACGCCTTCTTGCTGGTAGCCGCGCAGCGTCGCCTGCAAACCGCGCGGCGGCGCCACCGCTTGCACGCCGTCGAAGCCGGCCAGGCGCTGGCCCAGGGCGCGCAGGCGTTCGCCGCCGATCCAGCGCAGGCGCGCCCCCGCTTCCAGCTCGGCCAGGCGGGCCGCGTCCAGGCTGGGCAGGCGGATGGCGTTGCCGATGCGCTCCAGGAAATACAGTTCGCCCAGGGTGGTCAGGATCGGCCGCACGCGGCTCCACGGCAGGCCCACACGCGCGCCGCCGGGCAGGCGCGCCATCAGCAGGTCGCTGTCGGCATGCGCCGCCAGCGCCTGCGCATCGAATTCCATGGGGGCGCTGCGGATCAGTTGCAGCAGGATCGGCAGCAGGGGCACGCGCTCGCCCTCGACCACGATGCCCAGTTCCAGCTCGAACCAGGCATTGCCCTCGGCGCCCGGGTCGACCTCGGCGTACCAGTCGTCGATCGCGCGCAGGTCGAAGCGGAAGCTGGGCGCCAGTTCCAGCAGCCAGCCGCGGGCGCGCAGGGCCGGCAGGCCGGCGCGCCCGAATTCCAGCCAGGCCTCGCTATCGGCCAGCTCCAGCGCCCCCGCGAAGCGCTTCAGCGCGGGCGCGCCGCTGGGGCGGAAGCCGTAGCGTTCCAGGGTGGCGCGGGCCAGCGTCTCGGCGCCGCCGTCGCGCTCGATCTGCTCGCTGCCGCCTGGCGCCTGGCGCACCAGCCGCGCGCCGGGGTCGGCCGAGGCGCGCGTGCCGTCGTAGTCGAAGGCCAGCACGGCGTAATCGTGCCAGCCTGCGGCGTGCTCCATGCTGCCCAGCAAAAGATACGGGGTGCAGCCGATATCGCGGCGCACGGTTTCGGCCATCACGGGCGGCAGCGGGATCAGGCGCTCCAGTTGCAGGGATTGCATTTCAGCGCCAAGGCGCGCCGCCTGCGCCGCCGCGACCTGGGGCGCCAGCCGGACCAGGTCCAGCACGGCCGCCGTGGGCATGGCGCGCAGCGCGGCCGGCAAGTCGAGCTCGCCCACTTCGTCGTCATGCAGGTACATCGGCGGATCGGTCGGCAGGATGGTGTCGATGGCGCCGCCCTCGCCCTCCCAGACCAGGCTGATCATGCCGTTCGCGCTGCGCCAGGCCGGCGCGGCGGCGCGCCGCGCACCGCGTGTCAGTGGCCGCATCCTGCCCTTGAGGTCCTTGCGCGAGCCGGCCCGCAGCAGCAGGCCCTGGTCGAGCAATTGGGCGAGCAACTGCGCTCCGAGCGCGCCGCGTGGCTGGGCCACCGCGCCGTAGGCGTCGCCGTCGGCGCGCAGGGCGAGGAACAAGCGGATCAATTCGCCCTGCGCGCCGCCACTGGCCGCTTCGGCCACCAGTTCGTAGCCCTGCGCAATTGCGCTGGCGCTGGCGTAGCCGCCGCCCGGGCGCGGACGCGAACGGCACAGCGCCAGGTCCAAGCCGCTATGTTGCTTGGATGGCAGGAAAACGTAAATCAACTGCGAAGCCGGCTTGTCCATCCCGGCGACATCGGCTGCGGCGGCCACCCGTGCAAGCCGGTCGAGCCAGGCGGTGCTGGCATACGGCAACGCAGGCGCGGATGGCGCTTGCGCCTCCGGGCGCTGCAAATACGTCAACAGGACGGCGACCACGTGCTTGCAGTTGTATTCCATGGGACAGGAGCAACTGCCGTCGATCATCACCCCGCCATCCTCGCTCACCGCGATCATTTGCCGGTAGAACGAGCGGCCGCTGCCGCGCACCGTGCCCACGATGTCGTCCCCCTCGACGCTGCAGAAATGCACTTTGCCGCGCCGAAAGTAATCACTGCCGCGCGCGTAAGTCGCTTCATCGATATTTTCATGAATGTCGTCGTCGTCGAAAATGGGCATATGCATGGGAATTGAGGGATCGGAAAGATGGCCGCTATTATCGCAGCGCAGGCGCGGCATGGCACGGCATATATGACTTGCGTACGACGCGATGGTTCCCGGCTGCCAGCGCCGCAAGATACCTGGCGGATCCCGTTTCAGCGCCCGGGCAGACGATCGGTCTACTGCATTCCGGCGCATTGCTTGCCCGCCGATAGGCAAAAACGCCACCCGAGGGTGGCGTTTTCAGTTGGTGCGGCCCGGCTTCAAGGCCAGGCGCTGCTGTCTCAGTTAAAGATGAAATACAAAACCACCAGTACGACGGTCGGAATTCCAAGCATCCAGCCAATGACATATTTACCCATGATCGTGCTCCTGTAGAAATTGTGTGGTGTCGATGTGTGCAGAATGCCCTGAAAAACCGAACCCGTCCGTACGTTACGTCACGCAAGGAGCACATCGGGTTGGCGCGGCGCGCGCCGGCCGCGGCGGCGGCATCCGGCGGCGCCGCATTTGCACGCCCCACAGCCGATCGCTCCGGATAAAATACCGGCATCGATACAGCGCCAGCATCGCCCCATGAAAATTCTCGAATACGCCAGCTTTACGCCGCCGCGCAACAAGGCGCACTATGACAAGCTGCGCCAGGCCATCGAACGCGACGACTTTCGTTCGATCGATGTCAAGAAACTGGCCAATCTGAGCCACGCGCGCATCTATCGGGCCAAGCTCGACTACGCCGACCGCCTGCTGTTCTCCATTGTCCGCTACCAGGGCGAAGCGTATGCGCTGCTGCTCGAGGTGATCGAACAGCACGCCTACGACAAGTCGCGCTTCATGCGCGGCGCCCGCATCGACGAAGACGCCATCCCGATGGCCGACCTGGCCGAGGCGCTCGAACACGCCACCCCGATGCCTTACCTGCATCCGCAACGGCGCCGCGTGCACTGGCTCGACAAGGCCATGTCCTTCGACGATGCCCAGCACGCCATCTATCTGCATCAGGCGCCGCTGATCATCGTCGGCAGCGCCGGCAGCGGCAAGACCGCGCTGACGCTCGAGAAAATGAAGCAGGTGCCGGGCGAGGTGCTGTACGTGACCCATTCGGCCTACCTGGCGCAGTCCGCGCGCGACCTGTACTACGCCCAGGGCTTCGAACAGGCGGGCCAGGAAGCGACCTTCCTGTCCTACCGCGAGTTCCTCGAGTCGATCCGGGTGCCGCCCGGACGCGAGGCCGGCTGGCGCGATTTTTCCGCCTGGTTCGCGCGCCAGCGCCAGCAGTTCAAGGGCATCGACGCCCACCAGGCCTTCGAAGAAATCCGAGGCGTGCTCGGCGCCGACGCGGCCGCCGTGCTCACGCGCGAGCAATACCGCGCGCTCGGCACGCGCCAGTCGATTTTCGCGGCCAGCGAGCGCGACGCGCTGTACGATCTGTTCGAGCGCTACCGCGCCTGGCTGCGCGAAGCGGGGCTGTTCGACCTGAACCTGGTGGCGCACGCGTGGCGCGCCGAGGTGACGGCGCGCTACGACTTCGTGGTGGTCGACGAAGTGCAGGACCTGACCGTCGCCCAGCTCTCGCTGGTGCTGCGCGCGCTCAAGAACCCGGGCCAGTTCCTGCTGTGCGGCGACTCGAACCAGATCGTCCATCCGAACTTTTTCTCATGGAGCAAGGTCAAATCGCTGTTCTGGCGCGACCCCGGCCTGGCCGAGCGCCAGCAGTTGCACGTGTTGCGCGCCAATTTCAGGAATGGCGCCGAAGTCACGCGGGTCGCCAACGCGCTCCTGAAAATCAAGCACCGCCGCTTCGGTTCGATCGACCGCGAAAGCAATTTCCTGGTCGATGCCGTCAACCTGGAGGCCGGCACGGTCAGCCTGCTGGCCGACAGCGACAGCGCGCGGCGCGAACTGAACGCGCAAACGCGCCGCTCGACCCGTTTCGCGGTGCTGGTCCTGCGCGACGACGACAAGGAAGAAGCGCGCAAGCATTTCGACACGCCGCTGATTTTTTCGGTGCACGAGGCGAAGGGACTCGAATACGACAGCATTGTGCTGTTCCGTTTCATCTCCGGCAACCGGGCCCGCTTCGCCGACATCGCCGAGGGCATCGACGCGGCCGACATCGCCGGCGGCGAACTGGCCTACAGCCGCGCCAGGGACAAGTCCGACAAATCGCTCGAAATCTACAAGTTCTACGTCAATGCCCTGTACGTGGCGCTCACGCGCGCGATCCGCCATGTCTACCTGGTCGAATCGGATGCCGCCCACCCGCTGCTGCGCTTGCTCGATATCGCCCAGGCCGGCGCGCAGGCCCAGGCCGGCCAGGCCGCGTCAAGCCTGGAAGACTGGCAAAAAGAGGCGCGCAAGCTGGCCTTGCAGGGCAAGCAGGAGCAAGCCGACGCGATCGAACGCATGATACTGAAAAGCACGCCGGTGCCCTGGCCCGTGTTCGGCGAGGCCAGGCTGCGCGAGAGCCTGGCGAAAGTGTTTCGCGAGCAAGCCCCGGGCAGCAAGCACAAGAGCCAGCTGTACGAGTACGCCGCCTGTTACAACGAGTCGGTGCTGGCCGACCTGCTGGCGCGCTGTGCCGGCTACGAGCAGGCGCTGCAGTTCCGCCGGCTGGGCGCGACCCAGGGGCGGCGTCACTACATGCCGTATTTCGCGCGCAATATCAAGGATGTGCTGAAACTGTGCGACAAGCACGGCGTCGAGCACCGCACGCCGATGAACCAGACCCCGCTGATGGCGGCGGCCGCGGCCGGCAATCTGCCCCTGATCGAGGCGCTGCTCGCGCGCGGCGCCGACCCGTCCGCCACCGACCACCTGGGCCGCAATGCGCTGCACTGGGCCATGGCCACCGCCTTGCGCGACAGCGCCTATGCCGGCGGCGCGTTCGGCGCCGTCTATCAGCTGGTGGCGCCGCCCTGCATCGACGTCATGGCGGGCGAGCGCCTGGTGCGGATCGACCGCCGCCAGTCCGAGTACCTGCTGTTTCAAACCATGTGGGTGCTGTTCAAGGAATGCTTCGGCCGGGCCGACGCGAGCGACCGCGGCGTTTTCGACGCCGGCATGCTGCTGGCCGCCTACCAGAAATGGCCGGCCGCGGTGCTGGCGCCCGAACGCGCCAGGCGCACCTTCATTTCGGGTGTGCTGGCGCGCAACGAGGTCGTGCGCGACTATGCCTACAACCGGCGCCTGTTCCAGCGCATGAGGACCGGGTGCTACCAGTTCAATCCGCAGTTGGCGCTGCGCCAGCCGGGCAAGGAGGATCGGGCGTGGGTCAAGGTGTTCGCCGCGCTGAACTTGCCGCTGGTCAAGGAGCTGGCCGACCCATGCTACGCCGATTTGATCGACGCACTGCTTGCGCAGGCCGGCATGGCGCCCGCCGGCGAGGCGATCTGGCACGCGGCGGTGATGCGCCGCGCCGGACTTGCGCCCTGAGCCGCGCCGGAAGTACACCATGCATGCTGATGATGGCTGGGCCATCCCTTATCGTTTCTTCGACTGCTCAGGAGGAGCAACGGTTTTCAGACAGGGGAGTTCCGGACCGTCGGCGATGGCACGGGCTGCGGCGTTGGCGTTGGCGGAGCCGGCGCCGATCGCTTTCACCACGCACGCTTCGCTCTTGCGGATCTGCGCCACGGCCAGCAAGGGCACGCGCTTCGGATGCGAGAGGTCGGATTGATCGGTGCCGTTGACGCGCACAATCAAGGCGGCAGGAACAAGCTTGCCGTCAATCCGGGCCACGCGCCATTCGGCTTTTTTTCCCAGCGAGGAAAAACTGTGCGTGACCACCTCCCCGTACTGCAACTCGAAGACCTTCTTTTGCGGGCTGACGATATTCACCGAGCTGCGATCGTCGTCCTCGAGCACTTCCAGCGCGAACTTGCCGACGCCGGGGCATGTCAGGATAAAGGCGCCGGTGATCTTTTCAAGGATGGTCTTCTTGCACGACTTGCCCTCAAGGCTGGTGTACACGCTTTCCATGCCGGTCCGGGCGGACACCCCGCCACTGGCGCCAAGCGCCACCGCAAAAATCCACACCATCGAGCGAATAGTCATCCATGTCCTTTTTGTTGAACGCTTGCCAGCGACAGTGTCATCCCCGCATTGACCGAAATGGCAAGCTGGCAAATTTGATTTTGCGAACATTATCACTCAAGGTGCTGCGCTAGCCTACTGCTAACAGGCCAGCGCGCAGCGCAGCGAACACCGTGCGCTTGAAAACCACAATGGCCGGCACGCGCGACACGCGGGCCGGCCATCGACAGGATCACTTCTTGAAGACGCTGTTTACCCCAGCTTGAAAATGCTCACCGAGCGTTCCAGTTCGGCCGCCATCTCCTGCATGGCTTGCGCGGCAGCAGCGGCCTCTTCCACCAGCGCGGCGTTTTGCTGGGTGGCCTGGTCCATCGACGCCACCGCCTGGTTGACTTCGCCGATGCCGGCGCTCTGCTCGTCCGACGCGGCCACGATGTCGCCCATGATGTCGTTGACCTTCTTGACGCTGCCGACCACCTCGTCCATGGTGCGGCCGGCGCTGGTCACCAGTTCGCTGCCGGTGGCGACCTTGGCGGCCGAGTCGTCGATCAGCGCCTTGATTTCCTTGGCCGCCTGGGCCGAGCGCTGCGCCAGCGAGCGCACTTCGGTCGCCACCACGGCGAAGCCGCGCCCCTGCTCACCGGCGCGCGCCGCTTCCACCGCCGCGTTGAGCGCCAGGATATTCGTCTGGAACGCGATGCCGTCGATCACGCTGATGATGTCCGCAATCTTCTTCGAGGACGCGTTGATCGCTTCCATGGTCGAGACCACCTGCGCCACCACCGTGCCGCCCTTCCGGGCGATGGCCGATGCCGACAAGGCCAGCTGCTTGGCCTGGCGCGCATTGTCGGCGTTCTGGCGCACCGTCACGGTCAACTCTTCCATCGACGAGGCGGTTTCTTCCAGCGAGCCGGCCTGCTGCTCGGTGCGCGACGACAGTTCCTGGTTGCCCGAGGCGATCTCGCTCGACGCCGTCGCCACTTCGCCGGTGCCCTGGCGGATGGTCGTCACGACCGTGGCCAGGCCGGCGCTGATGCCGTTCATCGCTTCCATCAACTGGCCGATTTCATCGTGCGTGGCAGCGTGCAGGCGCACCGTCAGGTCGCCCTGGGCCAGGCGCGAGGCGGCCGCGGTCGCCAGTCCCAGCGGCGTCGACACGATTTTGCGCACGATGAAAAACAGCGCCGCCGCAAAGCCCAGCAGCGCAAGGCCGCCGACCACGAACAGGGTCAGGCGCAGGCGGCCCACTTCCTGCGTCACCTCGTCGGCAAAGGCCACGCCGACGATGGTCCAGTTCCAGTCGTCGTTGGTGCGGTACACCAGGATGCGCTCGCGCCCGGCCTCGCCCTTGGCGCCGGCCGGCACCACGTGCATCATGCCCTTGCCGCTGCGCAGGATCTCGTCGATGAACGCGCGTCCGCCGGTATCGCGCTGCGCCAGCGCTTTCTGGCCTTCCAGCTCGGGATGGACCACGTACTCGCCGAACTTGTCGCCTTCCTTCGCATTCAACACAAAGTAGTAACCGGACTCGCCCACCTTGAGCGACTTGATCAGGCTTTTCAGCGCATCGATGTCGCTCGACATATCGACACCCACATACAAGATGCCGATGACTTTGGCATCGGCGCCCATCACCGGCACGTATTCGGTCACGTGCGGCTTGCCGAACAAGACCGCCATGCCGCGGTAAGCCTTACCCTGCATGATCTTCTCGAACGCCGGGTGGGCCTTGCCGAGATTGGTGCCGACCGCGCGCGCGCCGTCCGCCTTCTTGACCGAGGTGGCCACGCGCACGAAGTCGTCGCCATGGCGGATGAAGATGGTCGCATTGCCACCGGTCATTTCGGAAAAGCGGTCCACGGTGGAGAAATTCAGATTCAGGTCGACGCCGTCGTGCTGCATCACTTGCGCCATCACCGCGCCGGTCTGCACGCTGCGCGCGCTGTCGATCGAGAACTTGCCGGGCAACAGGCTGGCGAACACCCTGGAAAACTTTTCGATGTTGCCGAGCTGGGTGCGGTTGAAGGTTTCGATCACATTGCCCACGCCCTCGGCTTGCGTGTTGACCGTGTCGTTCGCGCGTTTTTCAATGGCGTTCGACATGGCATGCGCCACGAACAGGATGAAGGCGATGAAGATCGCGCTGATCAGGGCGATGGTAAATAGCGTTAATTTGGCACCAACCATCAGTGCCCGGGGTCGGGTTTGGGATGTGTTCATATCAGGAGAAAAGAAGAAGGAGGAAAGCTGCCGTGCGGCGCAACGAGGCGCGCAGGTACATGTTCAGAATACATGAGGTTGTGCGCCAAAAAATCGTCCAAACGTTATTTTTTGGAAACCGATGTTTTCTTCCAACAACTATATGAGGGGTACTACGTAGGCGAGTAAACAACATTTGCGCCGCTGCCACGGAAAACGCCGTCGGATGGGAAAACGTGCCGAGTTGTAAGCAGATAGCGCAAGTTGTAAGCGCGTGTAAAGACCGTCAACTCATCGGTTGCGGGCCGCGTTTTCAGCTCAGTGACACGGCAAATGTGCACCGAACCTCAAACCAGAAAAAGGACTGACCATGAAAAAAGTAATCGCTACCCTGACCGCCGGACTGTTCGCCAGCGCTGCGTTTGCACAAGCCCCGACGCCGGCCCCGGCACCAGCAGCACCGGTAGCGAAGGCCGACGTCAAGGCGGAAACCAAAGCCGACGTCAAAGCAGCAGCCAAGGACATCAAGACCGCCGAGCCAGCCGCCAAGCCGGCGCCTCAGGCAGGCAAGTAAGCAATCAAGCCCCGCCATCCATAAAAATATAAACCGTTTATACCAATTCCAAGGAAACCACATCATGAAAAAAACTATCGCTACCCTGATCACCGGCCTGTTCGCAACCGCAGCTTTCGCCCAGGCGCCAGCGCCTGCCGCCGCACCGGCGCCGGCGGCGAAAACCGAAGCGCAGGTGGTCAAGACCGACACTAAGGAAACCACCGTCGTCAAGACCGATACCAAGGCTGCCCACGGCGCCGCGGACACCCATTCGGTCAAGACCGAAGTCAAGGAAACCAAGTCGGCTGCGGGCGTGAAGGAAGAAGTCACCACCAAGACCGAAGTGAAAACCGAGAAGAAGACCAGGCACGCCAAGTCGGCCAAGGCGGCCAAGGCGGCCAAGCCGGCTGACAAAGCCACGCCAGCGACGGCCGGCGTTGCGGCACCGGTGGTCACGGCAGCGGCAACGCCGGCTGCGCCAGCGACCAAGTAATCCCGCGCGACTTCCTGAAAAACGCCAACCCATGCGGGTTGGGGTTTTTTTCGTTCCAGGCTGGCGTAAATTGACTGTATTTTGTCATTTACGCCAAACCTCCGGCCTCATAAGATGGTTTCACACCCCGGATGCGATACCGATCCGGGCTTGAAGCTCATCGAATGATTCACCGGAGTCCGACTCATGACTGCATTCCCACGGCTGGTGCTCATCGCACTGGCCTCCCTCGCCTTTTGCGGCCCCTCCTTCGCGCAGGACGGCGCGGCCGTCGCGGCGCCGAGCGCCGCCACAAGCCCGGACGCCGAAAAAATCGCCCCGTACGTCGCGCGCTTCGGGCGCGCCAGGCCGGTGATCGCGGTGGTGGGCGAAAACGCAGGCACCGTCATGTCCGACTACGTGCTGCCCTACGGCGTGCTGGCCCAATCCGGCGTGGCCGAGGTAGTAAGCGTGGCCACCCAGCCCGGCCTCTTGCTGTTGCCGCCCTTGAAAATCGCCCCCGGCGCCAGCGTCGCCGAATTCGACCAGCGTTATCCGGACGGCGCCGACTACGTTGTCGTTCCCGCCGTCAAACACGCCGATGACCCGGCCCTGCTGGCATGGATCGGCACGCAGGCAGCCAGGGGCGCGACCATGGTCGGCATCTGCAACGGCTCCATCGTGCTGGCCAACGCCGGCCTGACGCGCGGCCACCGCGCCACCGGCCACTGGAGCACCCACGCAGCGCGCATCAAGCGGTTCCCGGATACGGCCTGGCTGAAGAACACGCGCTATGTCGCCGACGGCAAGCTGGTCACCAGTGCCGGCATCAGCGCGGCGATACCGACATCGCTGGCGCTGGTCGAAGCGATCGGCGGCAGCGAACGCGCGCAGGCGCTGGCCACCCGGCTCGGCGTGGCCAACTGGAGCGCCGCGCACGACAGCGACGCCTTCCGCATCACCTTCGGCGACCGCATGACGGCGCTGACCTCGTACTTTATGCGTCCGAGCGACGATATCGGCATTCCGGTCGCCGACGGCGTCGATGAACTGGCGCTCGCCCTGAGCGCCGACGCCTACACCGCCACCCTGCGCGGCCGCGTCCACGCGCTGGCGCAGAGCGGCGCGCAGGTCACCACGCGCAGCGGCTTGATGCTGGTGCCCGGCGCGATTGCCGGACAAGGCAAGCCGATGGACTGGATCCTGCCCGCCTTCGACGCCACGCCGTCCGCCCAGGTGCTCGACAAAGCCCTCGGCGAAATCACCGCCCGCTACGGCGCGGCGGCGGCCCGCTTCGTGGTGCTGGAAACCGAATACCCGTGGCAGGGCGATAATGCGACCATCCGATGACATAATCCCAGACATGCTCACTTCCACCCCGCGCCGCATCGTCTTTCTCGCCTACGACGACATGAACCTGCTCGACCTGGCCGGGCCGCTGCAGGCGTTCGCCACGGCGAACCGCTTGAGCGAGGCCGGCGGCGGCCCGGCCTTGTACCAGACCGTCATTGCGTCGGTGGGCGGCGGCAGCGTGATGTCCAGCGCCGGCCTGGCGGTCGACACGCAGCCGGTCGCCACGCTGGGCGCGGCCGGCATCGATACCATGATCGTCGCCGGCGGCTGCAAGGGAGAAGAATTTACCGTCAGCGCGCAGCTGGCCGGCTGGATCGAAGAACACGCGGGCGCCGTGCGCAGGCTATGCTCGGTGTGCACCGGGGCCTTTGTGCTGGCCGCCGCCGGCCAATTGCAGGGGCGCCGCGTGGCGACCCACTGGGCCTGGGTCGAGCGCTTCCGCCAGCGCCACCCCGAAGTGGAAGTCGATGCGGACGCCCTGTTCATCCACGATGGCAGCGTCTGGACCTCGGCCGGCGTCACGGCCGGCATCGACATGAGCCTGGCGCTGATCGAAGCCGACTACGGCCACCGGATCGCCATCCAGACAGCGCGCCAGCTGGTCATGTTCATCAAGCGCGCCGGCGGACAATCGCAGTTCAGCGTGCCGCTGGCGGCGCAGGCGCGCGACGACGGCAATTTTGCGGCTCTACATGCGTGGATCGCCAGCCATATCGATCAGGACTTGAGCGTGGCGCGCCTGGCCGGCATGGCCAACATGTCGCTGCGCACCTTCGTGCGGGTCTATACCGCCACCGTGGGCCGCACGCCGGCCAAGACGGTCGAAGCGATCCGCATGGAAGCGGCATGCCGGGCGCTCGAATCGAGCACCCTGCCCCTGAAAGCCATCTGCCAGAAGATCGGCTATGCCGAAGAACAAACGCTGCGCCGTGTCTTCCTGCGCAATTTCGGCGTCAATCCGCTGCAGTACCGCGCGCGCTTCTCGGAACGCGCGCGCAGCTGAGGCTTACCACATCAAATCGTCGGGAATCTGGAACGCCGCGTACGGGTCGTCCGCATCGACCTCGGTGCTGGCTTTGTTCACGCGCACCACGATCGAGGCATTGCGCTCGGCGATCTTGTCGGCGATCACGCGCGGCACCAGTTCGGTCGAATCGCCCTGGCGGATGATCACCAGCCGCCCGGCCACCAGGTGCGCCTGCACCGCCGCCGACACGTAAAAACGCTCGATCTTGTTATTGTGGGTGAAGTTGTAGGCGATATCGCCATTGCCCTTGCTCTGGCGGTTCTTCTGCACCATCTGGGTGATCTGCGCCGCGATCGCCTTTTCGTTGGCGGCCGCGTCGCGCTGGGCATTGAGTTCGCGCGCCCGCTCGGCGTTCTTGCGCTGGGTTTCCAGCGCGGCCAGGCGCGTTTCATCCACGCTCTGCGTGCCGGTGCGGCGCTCGACCTTCTTCTGCTTGGTCTTTTCCTGGTTGGCCTGTTTGGCCTTGTTTTTGTCGACCAGGCCGGCTTTCAAAAACTGCTCTTGCAACGAGGCCATATGCACTACTCCGTAAATGAGGTTCGCCGGCCCGGGCAAGGGCGCCAGCCGGTGGAAAGTCGATAGCATAGCAAAAATGCGGCCGCTGTTAGAATCCGCGCATGACATTCTTCACTCCACACACCGCCACCCTGCGCTGGCTGCTCGCCAGCCTGGCCCTGGCCACGGCGCCGGCCGCCGCCCAGCAGCGCAACACGCTCATCGAACTGATTAACGCCTACCGCGCCGCCCCGCATCCCTGCCAGGGCGGCACGCTGGGGCCGGTGGCGCCGCTGCTGGCGCATCCGGCCTTGTCCAAGGTCCAGGTGGGCTCCGGCACCCTGCTGGCGCCGGCGATCGAGCGCGCCGGCTATCCGGTGGCCCAGGCCGACGCGATCCATGTGGCGGGAGTGTCCGATCCGGTCCGGGTCATGGCCAGCATCGAACGCAGCTACTGCAAGACGCTGTTAAGCGCCCGCTTTGCGCACGTGGGCGCGCGCCGCAGCGGCGACAGCTGGCTGATCGTGCTGGCCCAGCCGGCCCCGCCCTCGGCCGCCTCGCGCCTGCCGCCCTCGCGCGAGGCCGGGCTGCGCATCCTGGAGGCGGCCAACCGCGCCCGCGCCAGCGCCCGCAACTGCGGCGCGCAAGCGTTCGAGGCCGCGCCGCCGCTGGTGTGGAACGAGGAACTGGCCGCCGCGGCGCAGGGCCACAGCGCCGACATGGCCGGCAAGCGCTATTTCAGCCATGCGGGCAAAGACGGCCGCATGGTCGACGAACGGGCGCTGGCGGCCGGGTACAACTGGCGCCGCGTCGGCGAAAACATCGCGGTCGGCCAGGAGTCGCCCGACGAGGTGGTGGCCGGATGGCTCGACAGCCCGGGCCACTGCGCCAACCTGATGGATGCGCAATTGAGCGACATGGGCGCCGGCTACGCCATCCACCATGCCGGCGAGCGCGCGCGGGTGTACTGGACCCAGGTGCTGGCGGACCCGGTCGCGCCGCTCGACCCGGCCAGGTAGCTGGCGCGCGCGTGCTTTAGTGCCTGCACCATGCCACCGACACGGGTCGCGCTCGACCCCGCGGCCAAAGAATTGACCCAGGACGAAATCATCGTGCGCGCCGAAGCGTTCGGCGCCGGCGCCGCCCTCGGTGGCGGCCTGATCGGCGCGTTCATCGGCTCGAAAGTGGCCGAATCGCGCCAGAACACCATTCATGGCACCCTGGCCCCGTTCTACGCCTCGGTCGACGACTACGATTTCCGCTCGCACTACGTGCAGGCGCTGTCGAGACCCAGCCGCTGCCGTCGACGATGCAGCAGATCACCGACCGCGTCAATGCGGTGGGCGCCGGCAAGGGCCTGATGGTCATTCAGACCAGCTACACCTTCTCGCCCGACTTCAAGCAGCTGAGCGTGCGCTCGGTGGCCACCCTGTCGCGCCCGAACGTGGAACAGAAGTCCTTCCTCAATACCTATGTGTTCTTGTCCAGCCCGCTGGGCGCGGGCGGCACCGAGTCGCTCAAGGCATGGGGCGACAACCAGGGCGCGGCCTACCGCAAGGCCTCCAAGGACGCCATCGACAACATCATGCTGATGATGAAACTCGACCTGATGGCCGGCCCAAGCGACGCCGCCGACCTGCCGAAAGGCGCGATTCCGATGATTCCCGGTGTCAGCGTGGCCCAGCAGAACGCACCAGTGCTCGCATCCGGCAACGGCCGCGCCGTCCTCCGTGCGCTCAACGGCCACCTGTATTCCATCGCCCAATAAGAAGCGGAACCAACCATGATGAAACCATCGATCCACCTGTTTGCCCCTTGTTGTCGTGCCTGCTGGCCGTCAGCGCCAGCGCGGCCGAGACCAAGGTAGCGCTCAATTACGAAGCCGCCAGCAGCGATGTCGTCGCCAAGCCGGTCGCCGGCGCCTGCGCCATTAACATCGTCGGCATCAGCGACCAGCGTCCGACCAAGGACGGCATCGGCGCCGACTTTTTTGGCGAAGCGTGCGGATATGCAGTTAGCGTATATTGTTTGGTTGACCATACCGACATCAACCGGGCCTGCGGCCCCTGGAGAAAACATGAACCGTCACGGCATTGCGCGCACCCTGATCCTCCTGCTGGCCTCCAGCTCACCGGCATGGGCCGAACCGCCGCCGCCGACCGGCGCCAAGGTTGCGCCGCTGCCGCCGGGCTTTGCCAAAACCGTGCTCGCGAGCGGCTTCGCCAATCCCCACAATATGGTGCTGGGTCCGGATGGCCAGCTATGGCTGACCGAGCAGACCGGCAAGCGCGTGGTGCGCGTCGATCCGGCCAGCGGCAAGAAGACCGTGATCGCCACCATCGACGACGTGGTCTCCTCCGACAAGGCGCAAGACGGCTTGCTCGGGCTGGCCCTGCACCCGGACCTGCTCAGGAAACGCGGGCGCGACTATGTGTATGTGTCGTTCTCGTACGCCGGCGGCGACGGCGGCGCTTTTCCCAACCGCACCGCGATCCGCCGCTACACCTACGATGCGACGACCCAGAAACTGAGCGCGCCGAAGGATGTCATCAAAGGCTTGCCGTCCTCGCACGACCACCAGTCGGCGCGCCTGCTGTTCGGCCCCGACCAGAAACTGTACTACGCCATCGGCGACCAGGGCGCCAACCAGATGAGCTATCTGTGCGTGCCGAACCTGGCGCAGGTGCTGCCGAGCGCCGCCGAGGTGCGCGCCGCCGACTGGCGCCACTAGCCACTATCGCGGCAAGATCCTGCGCCTGAACCAGGACGGCTCCATCCCGCCCGACAACCCGCTCATCCACGGCGTGAAAAGCCATGTCTACGCCTGGGGCATCCGCAATACCCAGGGCATGGTGTTCAGCCCCGCCGGCCAGCTGTACGCCACCGAACAGGGACCGAACACCGACGACGAACTCAATCTGATCCTGGCCGGGCGCAATTACGGCTGGCCCAACGTGGCCGGCTACAAGGATAACGCCGCCTATGCCTACGCCAACTATTCGAAGGCCGAAGGCGGCTGCGAGGGCGTCAAGGACCCGGCCGCGAACGGCACCAGCGTGCCGCCCGGCGTACCGGTGCAGAAGGAATCGGCGTGGTCCGATCCGGATTTCGTCGAACCGCTGAAAACCTTCTACACGGTCGACAACAGCTTCAGTTTCAAGGACCCTGTGTGCGCCGACAGCAGCCTGTATTACATTTGCTGGCCGACGGTCGCGCCATCGTCGGTCGCCTATTACAAGGGCGGCAAGGCGGGCGTGCCCGGTTGGGAGAATTCGCTGCTGATCGGCAGCCTGAAACGCGGCACCATCTACCGCGTGCGGCTCGATCCGGCAGGCCACCTGCCGCTCGGTGACGCCGAGCCGCTGTTTCGCTCGGTGAACCGCTATCGCGACGTGGTGGTCAGCGCCGATGGCGCCACCATTTACGTGGCCACCGATGTTGAAGGCTCGCTCGGCACCGGCGAGAACGGCGCGCCGGCCACCAGGCTGGAAAATCCGGGCGCGATCCTGGCGTTCAAGTACAGCGGCGCCAGATAAGGCGCCGCCGGATCGGGGCCGGCCGCCGTCACCAGCGCGCCGGCCGGCCCTGGTCGCCGGCCCGATAGTCGCACACGCCTTGCGGGAAGATCCGCTCCAGCCATTGCCTGTCATCGGCGCTGAACCCGGCCGCAGCCGGATAGGTGCCATCGCGCAGCGCGGCGGCCACCGGTTTGAGCTTGCACTTGAAGATATCGCCCTTGATCGAGTCGCCCGCCATCATGCGCGGGCTGGCAAAGATCGGAAAGGCGGCGCTGCAGACGCCCTTGGGGCGCTGGTTCAACACGCCATCCCAGGCCGATGGTCCGCTGCCGATCAGCGCACCGCTGGCGTCGAAACAGCGGTCGGCAAAAGCGGCCGGCGCGGCGCCGTCGCTCAGGTAGCGGTCCAGCACCGCCAGCGCATCGATGGCGCGCGCGGCCTGGTCGGCTTTCTCGGCCGCGAACCAGATCACCTGGTTGCGCGCCGCCGCGCGGCTGGCGTCCAGCAGGCGCGCGCGCACCGAAAACGCCTGGCGCGCGTTATGCATATTCAGCGAAGGCTCCAGGTACGGGCGCACGTCGATCATGGGAATGCCCAGGCGCTGCCCGGTGAACACGTGGCCCGATGCATAGGCCGCGCGCATGGCCGCCAGGTCGCCCGCGCGCCGTGGCGCCGGCACGCCGCCCGGATCGCGGCAGCTTGCGCTGCGCTGCATGTTGCGCCCGTCGAAAGGATCGGCGGCCGCGTCCCACATGACGAATTGCGACGGCTCCTTCCAGCTGCCGACGCAGGCATTGATACGCAAGAATTCATCCTTGCCGATCTGCCCTGCGGCCAGCGCGCCAAGGCCGTACTGCACGCCGACGTTATCGACCGGGCTCGGGGCGTGGCCGTCGGCGCCGCTGCCGTAGATATTGGCCAGGTCGTTCCAGTGTGTCCATTTGACGTTCGCAAAGACGTCCGCCGGATAGCCGTAGTTTTTTGCCACCAGCTCGTAGCGCGGATCCTTGAAGACGGGATTGAGCACGGTCGGCACCGCGCCCTGCCAGCCGTTGATGCATTCGGTCGACCCGGGTTTGCCGGTGACCGGATTGGCGGCCGTATCGCTGGCGTTCGAGCCTTCGATCAGCGCGCGCCGGCTCCAGCTTGCCCAGGGCGAGGCCGCATCGCGCGCCACCTCGTCGCTGAAATACTGTTCCAGCAGCGGGCAGTCGGCCACCGGGATGGTTTGCGTGACCATGTCCGGATACGATTGCACCGGAATCCCGGCGTCCAGCAATCCCGGCCGGTTTTGCGCGAACAGATACTGCTGCACCGCCCCGCCCGAGCCGCCGATCCCGATCGTGAACGCCGGCTGGCCGACCGCTTCGATAAAGCGTTCCTTGGTCATCATGGCCGTTTCTTCGGCCAGGCGCATGTTGTAGTGCACGCCCGCTTCATTGCCGGACGAACTGAGCACCGCATAGCCCTGCGCCAGGATGCGCGAAACGATCTGGCGCTCGCTGCCGCGCAAGCCATTGCTGAACCAGATCGCGGTGCCCTGCTGGTGACCCAGGCCGACCCCGCCGCGCAGCCAGTACACCAGCTTGCGGTTCCAGGATGCGCGGTCGAAGCCAGGCGCCGTACCGGACGCCGCGTCCGGGCGCGGCGCCGACGGCGCCAGCATGGCGATGGTGTACACGAAACGGTTGATGGTGCCGGCTTCGACCCGCACCACATACGGCACGCTGGCGCCGCCAAGCGTGATGGTTTTCAGGTCGGCCGGGGGCGTGGCGTAGCCGGTGGCGGCATCGAAGGGCTTGAAGCCGTCGCCGGTAAAGTAAAAGTAGTGAATCTGGGTCTTGATGGCGCAGGCCTTGCTGTGACCGACCGGGCGCCCGCCAACCGTGTCGAATACCGGATGGCCGATGCCGTCCTGGTTGTCCACCAGCGGCTGACCCAGGCCCGACTCGTGGGTGCGGCACACGAACGGCTGCTGCTGCGGGCCGCTGAAAATGGGGCCGCTCAGCGCGTGGTTGGTCAGCACCAGCGAGGCCGAAGCAGCGCGCCCGCCATGGCCGGCGTAGCGCACTTCGAGCGTGTTGGCGCCGTCGGCCAGGCCGGACACCACCCCTTCCATGCGCGTGCCGGCGGTGACCATCGGCGGGTCGATGCGCTGGCCATTGAGCAGGAATGTCAGCCCGGACGCGTCCGCAACGGCGCTGACGGCAATGCGGGCGTCGCCGCCGGAGACTTCATGCGGCTTGCTCGACAAGACGGTGAGCGACAGCTTCCTGTCCGGCGCCTGGACCGCGCCGCCGCAGCCAGCCAGCACGATGGGCACGAGCGCAGCGGCGAGCGCGCGGGCGAACGATGGGTTCCAAGGGGTCATGGCGATTGCCTCCGGGGTGATTGAACGGGACCGACCAGTCTTCAATCTTGCTCTGCGACGCAGGGACAGCATTGACGATAGTCAATTTTCTGAAACGTCGAGCCAAGGGCGCAGCTTGATAGCCGGAAACGCTCCGGGGTGGGACGATGTCCAAGCAAAGATATTATCAATCTTTCTCTGCCGTTTACCTTTTGCCATTTGCCATTTGCCAATTGCCAATTGCCGCCGGCATTGATGACAGCCGGTCGGCCAGACATTCTTCCTGCCTGTTGCGCACGCTAAAACAACACCTTGGCAGCTACCGTCGCGACCGGCTTTTTTACGCACGCCGCATGGCGCGCCAGTCGCCCGTAGAGGAAACCGCGAGCGCTCCATCGGCGCGCCGTCCCGCGCCGCTTCACCCGCGCGCCGCCGTGTCCGGGACGCTGCGGATTTTGTTTGCATGGGGCATTACTCATAGTAGACTGAATCATCAACGCAAGCTGGGGAACACCGAAGCATGCCTGCCCGATTCCATACCGCCATTCATCAAGCGACGCGCCTGGCATACCCCGGCGGCGCCGCCCTTGCCCTGTCCCAGCTGTCCCGTTTGCAGTCTCTTTCTTCACGCCGCGACTGACCTTCAAAAGGAAGCCCCATGCCCGTCCTCTCCGCATTTTTTCAGAACGTCAAACTCCCGGTGATTTCCGAAGTGGCCCACGCGCTCATCAAGACGCTGGACGATGAAGATGCCTCGGCCAAGTCGATCAGCGCCATCATCGCGCGCGATCCGGCGCTCACCGCCAAGCTGATGCGCCTGGCCAACAGCGCCCGCTTCGGCGTCTCGCGCGGCGTCAATTCGCTCGACGACGCCATCGCCATGACCGGCATGGCGCACGTGCGCACCCTGGCGCTGGCGGCCTGCTTCGCCGAATCCTTTCCCGACCTGCCAGGGCTCGACAGCGATGAATTCTGGAAAAGCAGCATGGCCTGCGCCGGCTACGCCAAGTGGCTTTCGACCAGCCTGGGCAACGATGGCCAGGATGCCTGGCTGGCCGGCATGATGGTGCGCCTGGGCGAACTGCTGATTTACCAGGCCGAGCCGACCGCGTTCGCCGAAATCGAACAGCAGCCGCACCTGCCGGGCGGACGCTGGGAGCGCGAGCAGCGCTTGCTGGGATTTTGCGAAGGGGAAATTACGGCCGAGCTGGGCCGGCGCTGGAACTTTCCGGAACAGATCGTGCGCGCGCTGGAATGCTCGTCGGACCCGATGGCGGCCCACCCGTTCAGCAAACTCGGCGCCATCATCCACCTGGCCAGCCTGCTGGCCGATACCCCGAGCGACGATCCGGAGATTCTCGATACGCTGCCGGACGATATCGTCACCGCCCTGCAGTTGAACGACGAATGGATGAAGAAAAAATTTCCATCGCATAGTTCGTTTTCGGCGGCGCCGTAACGGCATGGCGCATGTGCACGCGCAAGGGCGTGCACATGCGCATCCGCCCGCTTAGTCGGCAGCCAGCGCCAGTCCGCCCATGGCCGGATCGCTGATCGCATCCTTGCCGGTTTCCACGCGGCCGGCAAAGCGCCGCACGTAGCCGGGCAGTTCGGTCACGCGCACGCTGAAGTCGTACCAGTTGCCGCAATCGCACAGCGGCCAGGCTTGCTCCGCTATGGCGCCGGCCGCCACCGTCACGCTCCACGCCGGCGCATCGAGGTAGGCGTTGGCCTTGAGCACGAAGGTGGCCGCGACCGCGCCGTTGTTGCGCAGCTTGGCCGACACGCCGCCGTTGGCGATGTCGTAGCAGACCTGGATTTCCGGCTGCGGCCCCTGGCGCGAGGCGGTGCCGCTGAAGTGGCGGTGAAAACCGTTCGGCCCCAGCACCCACAGATCGTACTTGCCCATCTGCTCCCCCAGCGCCCAGACCCCGTTCAGGTCCTTGCCCGCTTCGACCGTGTAGCGCCGTGGCGGCTTGTTCAACTGGTTCTGGTCGTACACATGGAACACCGCGGCGGCCGCCCCCGTGTTCGCGAACAGCAGCTCGACCTCGACCTTGTCGGGATGCACGCGTGCGCTCGTGTGCAGCTCGTACGGCAAGGCGCGCGAGGGCCGCGTGCCGGCCACCTGGGTTGGCAATTCCGGCAGCGGAGGCAGGTCCGGCATCCTGGTGTCGCCCAGCGCGCGGGCGCGCGCGGCCAGCGCCCTGGTGTCCGGCAAGGCGGTCGCAAAAGCCGTGCCGTCCGGGTCCCGGAAGTTGAATGCGCTCATCAGGTCGCCGCAAACGGCGCGGCGCCACGGCGTAATGGTCGGTTCCATCACCCCGAAACGGGTTTCGATGAACCGAATCACCGAGGTGTGATCGAACACTTGCGAGTTGACCCAGCCGCCCTTGCTCCACGGCGAAATCACATACATCGGCACGCGCGGGCCGAGGCCGTACGGCCGGTGCATGAGGGCGGGCGCTTCACTGGTTTCGGCGGAACGAATGTCATGGTATTCGCCGACGGTGCTGACGGTCGAGGCGCCGGCCAGCACGGCCTGCTTCTGGTCGCTGTTCCATTGCACATACGATGGCGCGGCAGGCGGCGGTACGTGGTCGAAAAACCCGTCGTTTTCGTCGAACATCAGGAACAGCACGGTCTTGCTCCAGACCTCGGTATTCGAGGTCAGCGCGTCCAGCACGGCCGCGGTGTACTCGGCGCCCTGCGCCGGGCTGGACGGGCCGGGATGCTCGGAGCCTTCGGCGGTGGCGACAATGAACGACACTTGCGGCAGCTTGTTGCCCTGCACGTCGAGCTTGAGCTGGTCGAGGTCGCGCGTGCTCATGCCCCGTTCGCGCAACTGCGGATCGGACCCGGGCAGGTTGGCGAAGGCGTCGCGGAAGCGCCGGAAGCCGGCCAGCGGGTTGTCGGTGAAGTTGTCTGCCATGTTCTGGTACACCTGCCAGCCGATGCCGGCCGCCTGCAGCCGTTCCGGATAGGTGAGCCAGGCGTAGCCGCCGGTCGGGTCGTGCTCGACGCTGTCGTAGCTGTTGCCGATGACCGGGCCATTACCCTGCTTGAGCGGGTCGTTGGCGCCGGTCCAGGCATACACCCGGTTCGGGTTGGTGCCGCCCTGGAACGAGCAGTGGTAGGCGTCGCAAATGGTAAACGCGTTGGCCAGCGCGAACTGGAAAGGAATATCGGCTTCCTTGTAATAGCCCATCGAATGGTTTTGCTTGTGGGTCGGCCAGGTGTCCATGATGCCGTGGTTCCACGCGTACTGCGCATTGGGCCAGCTGTGCGGCGTGCCCGCCACCCGCATGGCATTGAAACTTTGCTGGGTATTCAGATGGAAGGGCGCGATCACGCGCGGCGCCGCCGGCACGCTGTCGTTGAGCTGGTACCAGACCCGGTGCTTGCCCATTGCGGTCGAGGCCGGCAGCGGGATCGGAAAGCGGTCGCCGAAACCGCGCACCCCTTTCAGGGTGCCGAAGTAATGGTCGAAGGAACGGTTTTCCTGCATCAGGATGACGATATGCTCGACATCGCGGATGGTGCCGGTGCGGTTGTTGGCCGCGACCGCAAGGGCCCTGCTGATCGCGGGCGGAAACATGGAAAGCGCGGCGGCGCTAGCGCCGACCTTGCCGGCCTGGCGCAAGAACGCGCGTCTGCTGGTGGGTGTCATCGTCATTGTCTGTCGGTTTTATCGGGTGGCGCGAGGGAAAGCTGCGCTCACGGGGCGCAACGCATGCTGGCTGACTTGCTACTGCAGGCGCGCGACGGGTCGGCCGCGCCGGGCGCGGGCGCCGGCGTTTGCGCGACCGGCGTGGCCGGCGCCGGATCGTCGTTGCCGCAGGCGGCCAGGCTCGCGCACATCAGTGCGGCAAACAGGAGGCGCGCGGCAAGCGGCGTCCGGCGGGGTGTTGGCGGGCAATACTGCATGGCTGTCTTTCTTGAAAAATCATCAGGGTCGTGGCCTGTCTTACAGGCAAGAAAGATAATATTGCTCTAATGTTACGACAGAGTGACGCCGGGATGACCTTGCTATTACACATTATTTCCACATATCTATGCGAAGCGCATCCGGCCTGTTGCTTTTCGGGTGGGCCGAGACACTTTCCATCGGCCTGCACCAGTCAATGTTTGACTGTCTACTTTCTATGACGTAACCTTTCCTGTAAGTACTTTATTCCGGCCTGACGGCGACCCCGATCCCGCTTTCCCCGTCAAGCCCGCCACCGGCGTGCCTGCCGACCCGCGCACGCCCGGCCGGCCGCCTGCGGCGCTCGGAGTCTGCGCGGCAGAAGGAGTCGAGGCGAAACGGGTGGGAAAAGAACCCAATTCACACCCACTTTTGAGGTCTGTAGCCGTAGGTAGGTGCGCGACGGCGCACCTACGACCGAGAAATGGGTGGGGAGTGGGACTTTTCTCCACCCGTTTCGGCCGACGAGCTTCTGCCGCGCAGACTCCTAGGGAGACGCCATCGCAATCTGTCGCCAGCCAGCCTCGGTGGCGTTCCAAAAAGCACCAAAAACCCATTGCACATGCTATCTTTCACAAGACAGACCGGCTCGCAGACTGCACGCACAAGGATGTCACCATGAATATTTCCGTTCTCGAATCGATGAGCATCGCGAAGAAACTCGCTACGCTGATCATCAGCAGCGTCATCGGCATCGTGGTCTTGACCGCGCTGTTCCTCATTTCCGAAAAACGCATGATCCTGGAAGAGCGCCAGAACAATGTGCGTCAGACTGTCGAGACTGCGCACGGCGTGGTCGCCTACTATCATGGACTGGCGGAAAAAGGCGGCATGCCGGCCGCCGAGGCCCAGAAGCATGCCCTGGCCGCCATCAAGGCGCTGCGCTACAACAAGACCGAATACTTCTGGGTCCAGGACCAGAGTGCCAGGATCCTGATGCATCCCATCAAGCCGGCACTCGACAATACCGATGGCAGCGGCACCAAAGACCCGACCGGCAAGTTTTTCTTTACCGAATTCTCCGACACCGTCAAAACCAGCGGCGCCGGCTTCGTGTTCTACATGTGGCCCAAGCCGGGCAGCGAGAATCCGGTGCAAAAAGTATCCTACGTCAAAGGCTTCGCGCCATGGGGCTGGATCGTCGGCTCGGGCGTGTACATCGACACCGTCGACAGCGCCATCCACGCGCGCCTGCTGCGCTTCTCGCTGGGCGCGCTGGCGCTCGCTGGCGTACTGCTGGGCATCGGCCTGCTGATCGGACGCGGCCTGCTGCGCCAGCTCGGCGGCGAACCGGCTTACGCGGCCGGCATTGCGCGCAGCATCGCCGAGGGCGACCTGAGCATCAACATCGACCTCAAGCACAATGACACCAGCAGCCTGCTGCACGGCATCCGCACCATGCGCGACGACCTCGCCAAGATCGTGATGCAAGTACGCATGGGGACCGACACCATCGCGACGGCCTCGAGCCAGATCGCGTCCGGCAACCTCGACCTGTCCTCGCGCACCGAGCAGCAAGCCAGTTCGCTGGAAGAAACCGCCGCCTCCATGGAAGAGCTGACCGGCACCGTCAAGCAAAACTCCGACAACGCGCGCCAGGCCAACCAGCTGGCCGCCACCGCGTCCGACGTGGCCATGCAGGGTGGCGCGGTGGTGGCCCAGGTGGTCGATACCATGGCCTCGATCAACGATTCGTCGAGGAAAATTGTCGACATCATCAGCGTGATCGACGGCATTGCCTTCCAGACCAATATTCTGGCGCTGAACGCGGCGGTGGAAGCGGCGCGCGCTGGCGAGCAGGGCCGTGGGTTTGCCGTGGTCGCCTCGGAAGTGCGCAACCTGGCCCAGCGCAGCGCCGCGGCCGCCAAGGAAATCAAGGCCCTGATCGGCGACTCGGTGGAAAAGGTATCGGTCGGCAACAAGCTGGTGGCCGACGCTGGCGGCACGATGGACAATGTGGTGGCCAGCGTGCGCCGCGTGACCGACATCATGGCCGAGATTTCGGCCGCCAGCCACGAGCAGAGTGCCGGGATCGCCCAGGTCAACCAGGCGATTGCCCAGATGGACGCGGCGACCCAGCAAAACGCCGCGCTGGTCGAAGAAGCGGCCGCTGCCGCCGAAAGCATGCAGGACCAGGCTGCGCGCCTGTCGCAAGTGGTCGGCGTGTTTCGCCTCGACGGGGTCGAGTCCGGTGCGCACGCGGCCCGGCCGCTGGCACCTGCGCCGGTGCGCGGGCGCCTCGGCGCAGCCAGCGCGGCCGGCAGCCGGCAATAGACTCCCACTCCGGCGCCCTCCCCGACAATGCCAACAGCTTGCTGTTGGCATTGTTGTTTCTACGCCTGCCATGTCTTCAGCGGCACAAGCATTTCCTACCGTAAATATTACTGAATGATTATAATTAATTCCCTACCAAAAATTACAATGACAAAGGAATGGTTTTGTTAAACAAATCCCTCATCAGCGCGGGTATCGTGTTACTCCTGAGCGCCTGCGCGACGACCACCACCCCGCCAGTGGCGGTGGAAGCGAGCGCCTCGCGCAGCGCCCAGCAGGCCGCACAGCAAGCGGCGGCGATTCCGGACGCCAAGGTCTTCAAGCGCAAGGTCGCCATTGGGCGCTTTTCGAACGAAACCCGTTACGGCCGCACCTTCCAGACCGACGCCAGCCTCGATCCGCTCGGCAAGCAGGCCTCGGACATGCTCGCCACCAAGCTGGTCGGCTCGAACAAGTTCCTGGTCTTCGAACGCCAGGACATCGGCAAGCTCACCGACGAGGCGGCACGCAACGGCGCCGCGGCCCAGCTGATCGGGGTCGATGCCCTGATCCTCGGCTCGGTCACCGAATTTGGCCGCAGCACCACCGGCAAAAGCGGCTTCCTGAGCTCGACCAAGGTCCAGACCGCGCGCGCCAAGGTCGAGGTACGCCTGGCCGACGCCCGCACCGGACACATCTTCTTCACCGCTTCCGGCGTGGGCCAGGCCAATACCGAGTCGGGCGAGATCGCCGGCTACGGCAGCAAGGCCGACTACGACAGCACCCTGAACGACCGCGCCATCGCGGCCGCCATCTCGGATGTCCAGAATGCCCTGATCTCGAAGCTGGAAGAACGCCAGTGGCGCACCGACATCCTCAAGGCGGACGGCAAGCAAGTGTTCATGTCGGGCGGCGCGAAACAGGGCATCAAGACCGGCGACACCTTCGCCATCATGCGTGAAGGCGACAAGATCAAGAGTGCACAAACCGGCTTCCAGATCACCCTGCCCGGCACCGCGGTGGGCAGCGTGCGCGTGGTGAGCCTGTTCGGCGACGCCGAAAGCAATGAAGGCGCCGTCGCCGAGATCATCAGCGGCAGCGTCCCGAGCGGCAACAACGCCGGCTATTTCATCACCGAACAGAAAAAATGAGCCCTATGAAAAACCTCCTCGCACTGGCCGTGGCCGCCTGCCTGACCGCCTGCGCCATGCCGACCACCCAGGTCAGCACAGGCGCGCCGCGCCCTACCCTGATCGTACAGGGCGCGCCGGCCGACGCCATCCTCTACGTCGACGGCCTGGCGGCCGGCAATGCGGCCCAGTACAACGGCGTCGCCAACAGCCTCTTGATCGAAGAAGGGGTGCACCAGGTCGAACTGCGGCGTGGCGCCAGCGTCCTGATGGCGCAGAAAATCTTCGCCAGCAACGGCGAAAGCAGCAAACTCGTCTACGCATCCGAAAGCGCCAAATGAAACGCATCCTGTTGACCGGCGCCACCCTCGCCCTGCTGGGCGGCTGCGCCACGGCGCCCCCACCGAAATACGACTGGGGCAATTACGAACAGTCGATGTACGGCTACTACAAGAACCCGAGCGCGCCCGACGCCCTGATGCTCGACATCGAGAGCACCATCAAGAAGGCCGAGGCCGGCAAGCGCAGCGTCGGTCCCGGCATGTATGCCGAGTACGGCTACCTGCTGATGGCGCGCGGGCGCCAGCAGGAGGCGCTCGCCTGGTTCGAGAAAGAAAAGAGCCGCTGGCCGGAATCGGCCGTGCTGATGGACAGAATGAGCAAGATCGCGCTGACCCAGGCGCCGCCCAAGGTGGAAGTGAAACAATGATGCGTTATACAAGCAAACTGTTCGCCCTGGCCGCCGCGCTCGCCCTCATGAGCGGCTGCGCCACGCGCGCTCCGGTCCACAAGGACTACGCCAAGTTCCGCGAAGCGAATCCGCGCTCGGTGCTGATCGTGCCGGTGGTCAGCCGCAGCGTCGACGTCGACGCCCCGGACTACTTCCTGTCGACCATCTCCCGTCCGATCGCCGAACGCGGCTACTACGTGTTCCCGGTCAACCTGATCAAGCGCGTGATGGAAGACGACGGCCTGGCCGACGCCGACATGGTCCACGCCAGCGATCCGGTCAAGCTGGGCGGTCTGTTCGGCGCCGACAGCATCCTGTATGTCGTCATCGAACGCTGGGACTCGCGCTACGCGGTGCTATCGACCGTCACCACGGTGGAACTGAGCTACTCGCTCAAGAGCGGCAGCACCGGACAGGAACTGTGGAAGCACCAGGAAAAAATGGCCTACGACCCCTCCGCCCAGCAATCGCAAGCCGGCCTGGCCGGGCTGATCGCCAAGGCGGTTGTCGCCGCCATGGAAAAAGCCAAGCCGAACTACATTCCACTGGCGCGCCAGGCCAACGGTCTGGCTGTGTACCGCCTCGGCGCAGGCCTGCCGGCCGGTCCGCACGATACCTTGTACCAGCAGGACAAGACGCAGTTCTGAGGCGGTTTCCCGCATTCCTGTTGCAGCACCGTCCCCACCACGGGAACACAACGCCGGCCCCCAGCCGGCGTTTTTTTGTGGCATTTGTCAATACGGGCGTCGAAAAGACATCCCTTTTAAATGCGGGGCCCGTCCCCATGTGATGATATCGCGCTGCACCATCGTGGCCGCGCCAGACCCATTACCGAAGGCACCCATGATCCCCTTTTCCGTACTCGACCTGTCCCCGATCACCCAAGGCAGCACCGCCCGCGTTTCTTTCCAGAATACGCTCGACCTGGCGCAGCATGCCGAACGCTGGGGCTTTCAGCGCTATTGGCTGGCCGAACACCACGGCATGCCCGGCATCGCCAGCGCCGCCACCGCCGTGCTGCTCGGCTACGTGGCCGGCGGCACCTCCACCATCCGGGTCGGCGCCGGCGGCGTGATGCTGCCGAATCATTCTCCGCTGGTCATCGCGGAACAATTCGGCACGCTCGAGTCGCTGTATCCCGGCCGTATCGACCTCGGCCTGGGGCGCGCTCCCGGCTCCGACCAGGCCACCGCGCGCGCCATGCGCCGCAACCTGCAATCGGACGCCGACGAGTTCCCGCAAGATGTGGTCGAGCTGATGGATTACTTTGCCGAAAACTCGCGCCGCCCGGTCATGGCCGTGCCCGGCCTGGGCCTGAAAGTGCCGGTCTGGATCCTCGGCTCGAGCCTGTTCGGCGCCCAGCTGGCCGCCCATCTCGGCCTGCCGTACGCCTTCGCCTCGCACTTCGCCCCAAGCCAGATGATGCAGGCCGTCGACTTGTACCGCGCCCAGTTCCGCCCATCGGCCCAGCTCGACAAACCGTACGTGATGCTCGGCTTTAACGTGTTCGCCGCCGATACCGACGAGCAAGCCGCGCTGCTGGCGACCTCGATGCAGCAGGCGTTCGTGAACCTGCGCAGCGGCCGTCCGGGACGCTTGCAGCCGCCCGTGTCCGGCTACCTGGACGCACTCGGCCCGCAAGAACGCGCCATGCTCGACCAGGTGCTATCGTGCTCGGCCATCGGTTCGCCGCAAACCGTCAGGCGCCAGTTGCAGCAGTTCATCGAACGCACCGGCGCCGACGAGCTGATGATCACCTCGCAGGTGTTCGATCACAAGGCGCGCCTGCACTCCTACCAGATCGTCGGCCAGATCCACGCCGAAGCCGGCGCGCACGCGCTGGCCTGAAATCGCTTATATTCCTCACCGCTTTCCATTTATCACTTCATACAGGAGCATGCACTTATGAACAGCAAAACCTCGCAAGCCCCCATGGTCGACCTCGGCATTGCCGACGAAGACCGCAAGCAAGTCGTCGAAGGCCTGTCGCGCCTGCTCGCCGACAGCTACACCCTGTACCTGAAAACCCATCAGTACCACTGGAACGTCACCGGTCCGATGTTCCAGACCCTGCACACCATGTTCATGACCTTGTACAACGAACAGTGGCTGGCGGTCGACCTGATCGCCGAGCGCATCCGCGCGCTGGGTGAGCTGGCGCCGGGTTCCTACCAGCAATTCGCCACGCTGACGTCGATCACGCCGACCAATGGCACGCCGAACGCCAAGGAAATGATCCGCGACCTGATGGAAGGCCAGGCCACCGTGGTGCGCACCGCGCGCGCCCTGTTCACCGTGGCCGAAAAAGCCAACGACCAGCCGACCTGCGACCTGCTGACCCAGCGCATGCAGACGCACGAAAAATACGCCTGGATGCTGCGCAGCCTGCTCGAAGACTGATCGCCCTCGCGCCAGCCGCGCCCTCGCGCCCGGCTGGCGCCTGCCTGCTGGCGCGCGCCTGTGCTGCCGCTCCCGTTTTCTTGCCATGGCGTTGCGGTTTTCGTACGAAATCACCCTGCATCCCCTCTAATTCGCCCGCGCCGGCCGATGCTGCATCGCAGCATGCTAGTATTGAAAATCAATCACTTTTCCCGGACCGCAGATGAAACGTGTGATTTTCAACCAGAAGGGTGGCGTCGGAAAATCGACGATTGCGGTCAACCTGGCAGCCATCGCGGCCCACGAGGGCAAGAAAACCCTGCTCATCGACATCGATCCTCAGTGCAACGCCAGCCGCTACCTGCTCGGCGCGGCCATGAACGAGGTGGCCCCGACCATGGGCGCTTACTTCGAGCAGATGCTCAACTTCATCGTCTTCCCCAAACCGGCCGCCGACTTCGTCCACCCGACCCCGTTCGAGAACTTGTCGATCATGGTCTCGCACCCGGAACTGGGCGACTTGCAGGCCAAGCTCGAATCGCGCCACAAGATCTACAAGCTGCGCGACACCCTGAACGAACTGGCCAAGGACTTCGACGAGATTGTCGTCGACACCCCGCCCGCCTACAACTTCTTCACCCAGTCGGCCCTGATTGCCGCCGACCGCTGCCTGATCCCCTTCGACTGCGACGACTTTTCGCGCCAGGCGCTGTACACCCTGGTGGCCAACGTGGCCGAGATCAAGGCCGACCACAATCCCGCGCTCGCGATCGAAGGCATCATCGTGAACCAGTTCCAGGCGCGCGCCCTGCTGCCGCAGCGCCTCGTCAACGAACTGAGCGCGGAAGGCTTGCCGGTGCTCGCCAACAAGCTGTCGAGTTCGATCCGCATCCGCGAATCGCACGACCGCAACCTGCCCATGATCCACCTCGACCCGCGTCACAAGCTGAGCCAGGAAATGCTGGCGCTGTACCACGAACTCCAGGCTGCATAAGGCCTGCCGCCATCCTGCGCGAGGACGCCGTCGCGCCATCTGTGCGAGACTGCCAGCATTACACCGAAGAAGAAGGCGTCGGCCTGACCAGGGTCGTGCCATTCCTGGTGGAAGACATGCTCAAGGAAAACGGCGGCATCTATTCCAAAGGGCCGGACCGGGCCTCGTATGTGCAGACCGATGGCTTGCTGGTCACCGGCCAGAATCCGGCGTCGTCGGAAGCGGGCGCCGAAGCGCTGCTCACACCGCTGTAAATGCGCCGACCCGCGTTGGCGGCGCACCAGCGCCGATGCGGGTCGGCGAAACGATGCGCTCCCTGCGCGCATCTTTGATCCATCTCAAACTCCCTGCGCCAGGCGGCTTCGCCAGGCTGCGGCCGCGAACCACTCGCGCCGCATCCGGTCCAACTCCCATCAGCTAAACGGGAGAACACCATGATGATGTATCGATCCATGTTTCCAGGCGATGTACTCGCCGAAATGGACCGCCTTCAGCGCGAAATCCAGCAAGCCTTCGACCTCGGCCCCAGCATTCGCGGGCTGGGACGTGGCGGCTTTCCGGCGCTCAACGTCGGCAGCACGCCGCACAGCGTCGAGATGTACGCGTTTGTCCCCGGGCTCGACCCGGCCTCGATCGACGTGCAGCTCGAACACGGGGTGCTGACCATCGCCGGCGAGCGCGCCGACGATCTGTCGAGCGCGCAGCAGCAAGCCACGGTCCAGATCAACGAGCGCTTCGCCGGCCGCTTCAAGCGGGTGGTCAGCCTGCCGGACGACATCGACCCCGAATCGGTCTCGGCACACTATCGCGATGGCGTGCTGCACGTTACCGTGGCGCGCCGCGAGGCAACGCAGCCGCGCCGTATTTCAGTTCACTGAACAGGAGAGCGCACCATGACGAACAACGACAAAGAACACAGCGGCACGGCAGAGTCGGCCGGCCAGGCGGGCAATCCAGGGCCGAGGGGTGACCCGTCCGATGCCGCCCTCGCCGGCAGTGCGGGCAACACCGGCAATGCGGGCGGCGCTGCGGGTGGCGGCAGCGGCGCGGGCAGCGAGGTGGGCGGCGATATCAGCGACACCGGTGCTGGCGGCAGCCAGGGCAACACAGCGATGGGCGCGGGCGCCAGCCGGGAAGGCAGTGCAAGCACGGGCGCCGGCAGCGGCCAGGGCAGCGCAGCGGCGGGCGCCGACACGGGCGAGATGACCACAACCCGCTCGACCGACCAGGCCGGCGGCAGCGTCGCAGCCCGCACCGGCATGCTGATACCGCCAGTGGACGTGATCGAAGATGCCAACGGCATCACCCTGCTCGCCGACATGCCGGGCGTATCCAAAGACAAGCTCGACCTGCGCCTTGAAACCAACAGCCTCACCATCAACGGCGCCGTTTCGCTTGATGTGCCCGAAGGAATGGAATCGCGCTACGCCGAGGTCAAGCACCAGCAATACCAGCGCACCTTCGCGCTGTCGAAGGAACTCGATGGCGAACAGGCCAGCGCGGAACTGGCGCATGGCGTACTCAAGATCCGTATTCCGAAAACGGCGCATGCGCAGCCGCGCAGGGTACAGATCAAGGTCGCATAGCGTTGCAAGACAAGGCGCCGGCCCGGTCCAAGGTTCGGAGTCGACGAGCCGCTCGGCCTGCCGCATTGGGACCAGGTGTCCGTGCGTGCTGGCCGGTCGCATTGTGCGGGTGTGTGGGCACTCATGCAAACGAGGTCATCGGCCGTCTGACTCCAGTACCCCGCCTCGAAGCGAAGCGACGAGTCGGACAGCGCGGAAAAGTGCGCCAGCGCGACATCGACATCGTATGCTTCAAAGGCAATGGTAGCGCGGCTGCGGGCCTGCCGTCCGACCTGGCCTTACGGGTGGCCGACCACCGATGCGCTGGCCATCAGCTCGTCGATCAGCGCCAGCGAATTCTTGCCCGACATTGCATGCGGGTTCAATCCCGGCAAGTCCGAAAACCGCAGCAGGGTCGACGGATTGATGCGCGCCAGGTTTGCCTTGCCCATGGTCCAGCCGGCATAACGCCGCTCGTTGATTTCTTCATAGTGCAGCAGCACCACATCGGTATGGCGCGGATCGCGCACGATTTTCGCGTACAGCGCATTGATCGCCTCGCGCCCGCCTTCGAGCACCTGCATGTAGACCTGTTCGCTATGGCACAGGATGCCCGTAATGCCCTGGGCGGGATTGTGCGCGTGCGACTGGCACATGATGTCGTGAATCGTATCGGGCTGCGGCGAAGCAATGGCGCGGCTGGCGTACAGGAGACGGACGAGCATGGTGTGATTCTCCGAAGATCAGCGTTTAATCAGGGACAAGAACTCGCGCCGCAGGGCCGGATCTTTCAAAAACGACCCGTGCATGACGCTGTTGATCATTTTCGCATCCATATCCTTTACGCCGCGCCACTGCATGCAAAAATGGTCCGCTTCCATCACAACCGCCAGCCCGTCCGGCTGCATTTTTTCCTGCAGCAAGTCAGCCAGTTGCACCACGGCTTCTTCCTGGATTTGCGGACGGCTCATGATCCAGTTGGCTATGCGCGCGTACTTCGACAGGCCGATCAGCGCCGAATGCTCGTTCGGCATCACTCCGATCCAGACCTTGCCGATCACCGGGCACAGGTGGTGCGAACAGGCGCTGCGCACCGTGATCGGGCCGATGATCATCAGCTCGTTCAAATGCGATGCGTTGGGAAACTCGGTGACCGGCGGCATCGGCACATAGCGGCCGCCAAAGACTTCGTTGATGAACATCTTGGCCACGCGGCGCCCGGTGTCCTGGGTGTTGTGGTCGCTCACGGTATCGATCACCAGGCTCTCGAGCACGCCTTGCAGCTTGGCGCTGACCTCGTCGAGCAGCTCGTCGAGTTCGCCCGGCTCGATGAAGCGCGCGATATTGTCGTTGGCATGGAAGCGCGTCTTGCTGGCGACCAGGCGCTCGCGGATGCGCTCCGACACCGTCACGGTGCTGGGTTGGTATTCGGTAGTCAGTCCGTTCGACATGCTCAATTCCTGTTTAAAGAGATAAAAATGGCGGCCCGGCTCACGCCAGCCCATCCGGCAGCGGCAAGCCTTCGGCCCGCGCCAGCCGTTCCAATGCATTTTCCAGCAGCGCGCGCGCTTGCGCCGCGGCCTGCCCCAATTCCTGGTGCAAGGCCGCGTCGCTTGGATTGCGCGATCCGCATTGCATACTGTAACGCTCAAAACTGCCGATCATCAGCAAAATGTCCGCCAGGTGACGCGGACATTCGCACATCACGCTGTTGCTGGCCGCTGCCAGCGCCGCCAACGCCTGGTCGTCGAGCCGGCGCGGCGCCACCGCTTGGCCGGGCTGCACCAGCGGCGCGCGCGGCGGCGCGGCAAGGTGCGCGCGGCGGGCCGGAAACGCCACCTGGCACAGCAATGCTACCTCGGCCATGTCGGACGGCGCCCGCGCCACCAGGCAACCGAGGGCGCGCAAGTGGCGGATAGTGGCGCTGGCGCAAAACCGGTATAGCACCACCACCGCCGGCGTGCCGCACGCCAGGCGTGCCGCCGCCACCAGCGGCAGGGCCGAATCGTCCAGTTCCGACAGCTCGATCAGCAGCACATCGGCGTCCACGCCGCGCAAAGCGGTGGGCGCCTCTTCCAGCCGGGCGCAGGAATGGCGCACGTCGAGCGTGAGCAGCTCGCGCCCGCCGGCGGTCAACTGGCGCGCCAGTCCCGCGCCCACCACCGCCACGCGGATCGGGCCGCTGGCGGCGGTGTCGGTTTCCAGAGGCTCGGCCAGGTGCTGGAGCTGTTCCAGCGGCAAATGGGCCATGGCGCCGATCGGATGGCCCTGGTCGACCAGCTGCTTGATCAAGCTCAGCCGGCGCACCTGGGCGCTCGAATACAAACGTTGCCCGCGCGCCGAACGTTGCGGCGTCGACACGCCATAACGGCGCTCCCACACCCGCAAAGTTTCGACGGGCAAGCCCGCAAGGCGCGCGGCCACGCCGCTGCGGTAGGCGCCAGTGTCGTCGGAGCGCACCGTATCGTGATCAGTAGAAAGTTCATTCATGGCGTCATCCTTCATGTTGAACCGCTTGTGAACCGTGAAAAATCAATTATACCGCTTCAAATCATGGACAGTTGGAAGAGCGCAAAAAAGCGCTGGCGGCAAGAAAATGTGGTGGAGAGGGTGACAACTAACGTATATTTATCTTGTTGCACGCCAGAACAATCCACTTACCTGAGGACTACCTGATGAAAAACATGTTGATGAGCTGCGCCCTGCTGGCATTCACCGGTGCCGCATTTGCTGCGCCCGAGGCAGCGGCGCCGGCGGCCAAATCGGCCCAGCAGAACAAGATGGTGACCTGCAACGCCGACGCCAGCGGCAAGAAAGGCGACGAACGCAAAGCCTTCATGAAAGAATGCCTGAGCGCCAAACCAGCAGCCCCTGCAGCGACGCCGCAGCAGAACAAGATGAAGACCTGCAATGCCGAGGCGGCAGGTAAAAAAGGCGACGAGCGCAAAGCCTTCATGAAAACCTGCCTGAGCGCCCCAAAATAACCCCACCCCCGGTGTCAGGTCTGACATTCGGACACGGCCTGGACAGTTGACCCGGCGTCAACCCGGTGTCAGGTCTGACACCGGGATTGATTGGATACCGGGAGTCCTGTTCAGGCGCCTGGGCGGCGCCCGCCCGGCGTCACTCCTCCCAGCCGGTACGACAATCCCACGTACATCAGCCGCCCATCGTAGCGGCGCAGGCTGCTTTCGCGCAGGATGTCGCTGTCGATCCGCGACTGGGTCGTGTTCGAATTGAATACATCCGTCACATTCAGCACCACGTTCAAGCGCGCCGTCAGGCTGTGCCGGTAACTCAGGTTGACCGTCGAATTCGGCTCGCGAACACCCTGCCCGATCAAGCTCTTGCCCTGCGTGTTGAATACCACCTGCAACTGATCCGCAGCACTCAACTGGTAATTGATGCGCCCGCGCACATTGAGCGAGGTGGCCGAGCGCCGCATCGCCGCACCGCTGTTGTTCAGGTACGCCTGCTCGCTATACCCCACATTCCCGCTGGCGCTGAGCGATAAGGTCTTGCCGACCTTCCCGCTCAGACTGAACTCCAGCCCGCCCGACTGGCGGCTGCCGCTGTTGTCGCGCGTGGTCAACAGGACGTTGTCGCCAATAAAGTAGCGCCGCTCGGAAATCAGATCGTGCTCCTTGCGCAAAAACGCGCGCAGGTTGGTATCCACCGGCCCCAGCGAAGTATCAAGGCCGAGCTCGATCGAATCGGTTTCCGACGGCAGCAATCCGGGATTGCCGGACGATACATTTACCTCATCCCGGTATACCACGAACGGATTCAAATCCCCCGCCGCCGGACGCTGGATACGGTGCGCATAGCTGAGCCTGATCGTGGTCTTGTCGGACGCCTTGTAACTGATGAAGAAACTCGGAATCGTGCTCAGGTAGTCGTTGCGCGCTTCGGTCCGCGCCGTCAGTTGCCGGAGTTCGACCTGGGTAATTTCCGCGCGCACGCCGCCCAGCACGCCCCAGCGTTCGTCGATCCGCCACTGCCACGAGCCGTACAGCGCGGCCGTGGTCTCGTCGAGCGCGAAGCGGTTGCTGCGCGCCGCGTTGTCGGTCTCGTCCATGGTGAGCGCATCGATGTTCACATGGCGCGCGTCGACGCTGCCGGCATTGCGCGCCAGCTTGTAGCCGAGCTTGAGCATGGCCGTGTCGACCGAGCGCTCGTAGTCGCCGGTCCAGTCGGTAATGCGGTTGCGGCTGCCGCTGCCCTGGCGGTTGAAAGCGCGCTGCTTGCCGCCGCTGTCGTAGAGATAACTGTTCGCGTAAGCGCTGTCGTTCCGGTTGCTGCTGGTGGAAACGCGCAGATCCATCTTGAACAGTTCGCCGTCGGCTTCGCCCTTGTGCTCGCCGCGCACGCCCCAGCTGCTGCTCTCGCTGGTGCCGCTGCGCTCGCTGGTGCGCAAGTAATCGCTGGCCAGCTCGCCCGTCGCGCTGTTGTTCACATAGTGGTCGCGCCCGCGCTGGTCGTTGCTGCGCTTGCTGTAAGCGAGGTTCGCGGCCAGCTTGCTGCGCGTGCCCAGGTTGTAGCCCACGCCGCCATTGATGCCGAACGCATCGTTGAGTCCTTCGCCGCTGGACTGCTGGGTGCTGCGCCGCACCGCCCCGCTGACCGGATCGATGCGCTCGCGCGCCACCGTGGCCATGGAATCGCGCCCGTCATGGCGCGCGTTGATGCCGCCCTGGAAACTGAACAATCCCTGGTTGTAGCTGCCCGACAGCGCCGAGTTGGCGCGTCCGCCCGTGCCCGCATTCAGGTTGGCCACGCCCAGGCCGCCGGCGCGCCGGTTGCGCCGCGTGACCAGGTTGATGATCGGCCCGCCGCCGCCTTCGTTGCCGAACTGCGCCCCGGGGTTGTTGATCACCTCCACCGATTCGATATCGTCGGCGGCCATGGCGGCCAGCGCCGCGCCGCGGTTCTCGCCCTGCAGCATGGCCGACGGTTTGCCGTCGATCAGAATCTGCACATTGCTGTTGCCGCGCAGGCTGACGCTGCCATCCGGGTCGACCGCCACCGACGGCACATTGCCCAGCGCATCGGCCGCCGAACCGTTGGTGGTGCTCACGTCCGCCTTGATGTCATATACCTGGCGGTCGATGCGGTTGGTGGGACGCTCGCCTTCGACCGTGACCGAGGGCACCGGAATATCGCCTTCCGGCGGCGGCTTCGGCGGCTCCGCAGTGCGCGCGGCCTGCGTACCGGCAGCCGGCATACGGGCAGCCGGCATACGGGCAGCCGGCATACGGGCAGCCGGCATACGGGCAGCCGGCATGCCGGCGACCGGTGTAACGGCGGCCGGGGTACCGGCAGCGGGTATACCGGCGACCGGCGTACCGGCGACCGGCGTACCGGCGGCCGGCACACCGCCAGCCTGCGCCACCGGGCCTTGCGCCTGCGCGCCATGCACTGCGCACACGGCCAGCAGCGCCAGCCACCGTGCTCTTGCGCGGCGGGCGCCGGACGGGCCGGACAATGGAAACTGGTTCATCGGGAAACTCGGGCGACATCCAGGCGCTGGATGGGGATTGATGGAATTGTCCAGCGGGCACTATACACAGACTGTGCGCGAAACGTTCTTGAAATCAACAGATTCAGCCGGCATCCGAACCGCCTCCAACGCGTCAATACGCCATTTGCGAAATAAGTTATCTCAAAGCAGGCACTTTCTTGCGGCACGCGTGTCTTATATGCTTGGTGGGCTCGGGCGAGCTCCGCCTCTCCCAGCGGGATCACCATGCAACGATGCTAGCTGCCCTCTCCGACTCCATTCCCGCCGTCACTATCGATGCCTTGCTGGAGCACATCGTCGTGATCGACCAGGGCGGAACGATTCTGTCGGCCAATAAGGCCTGGCGCGACTTCGCGCTCGCCAACGGCGGCGACCCGCTGTGCGTCAGCGAAGGCATCAACTACCTCGACGTGTGCGACCGCGCCGCCATGTCCGGCTGCGGCGACGCCGCCCACGTCGCCTCGCTGGTACGCGACACCCTGGCCGGCCGCCGCCGCTGCGCCACCTTCGACTATCCCTGCGACGCCCCGCACGAGCCGCGCTGGTTCTCGCTCAAGATGACTGCGCTCGACCACGCGGGCGCGCCGGCCGTGGTACTGGTGCACGACAATATCACCGAGCTCAAAAGTTGCGAGCGCCAGATCCAGTTCCAGGCCAGCCTGCTGGCCTCGGTCGAGCAAGCCGTCATCGCCACCGACGTCGCCGGTACCATCCTGTACTGGAACCCCTTCGCCGAAAAACTCTACGGCTGGAGCGCCGCCGAGGCGATGGGCCGCAACATCATCGACCTGGTCCCGGCCGACAGCTCGGCCGAGCGCGCCGCCCAGATCATGGCGCGGCCATGCGCTGGCGCGGCAGCATCGATCCGGAATTCCAGATCAGCGTGAACATGTCGCCCGCCCAGTTCCGCCGCCAGCCGTGCGGCAGCGGCCAGCCCCTGCACGCGCCGCACATCCGCAGCCATCCGGTGCTGGGGCGCTACGCCGGCACCGAAATCGTGGTCGAAATCACCGAAGGCATGCTCATGGAATCGACCCTCAGCATCCGCGAGCAGCTGCTGTCGTTTCGCGAAAGCGGCATCCAGATGTCGCTCGACGACTTCGGCACCGGCTACTCCTCGCTGTCCTACCTGAAAAAATTCCACATCGACTAACTGAAGATCGACCAGTCCTTCGTGCTCAAGATGGTGGCCGGCTCGGACGACCTGGCCTTGTGCGAAGCCATCGTCGTCATGGGCCACAAGCTCGGCATCAAGGTCATCGCCGAAGGCGTCGAGACCCAGGAACAGCGCGACCTCCTCACCGGCGCCGGCTGCGATTTCGGCCAGGGCTACCTGTTTGCGCGGCCGCTCACCGCCGTCCAGTTCGACCGCCTGCTGCGCTGCCACGATACGCGGCGTTAAGCGAATCTCTCGGCGCTGCACCAAAACGGATGCGCCGCCGTGGTGCGCCCGGTGCCTCCAGGCCCAGCCGCCGGCCGCTTTTCCGTTTTTAATCAGCGACTTGGCGCAACGCACCAAAATGGAACGATTATTGCTTTATCAAAGGACGCCAATCCTTCCATGCACCTTTATCGGGAATCGTCCAATGAACGGAACCAACCACGCCGCCGACGCACTCTTCATTTTGCTCGGCGCCATCATGATCCTGGCGATGCACGCCGGCTTTGCCTTTCTGGAGCTGGGCACGGTCAGGAAAAAGAACCAGGTCAACGCCCTGGTCAAGATCCTGGCCGACTTTGCGGTCTCGACAATTGCCTATTTTTTCATCGGCTACGGCATTTCCTACGGCGTCGATTTCTTCGCCAGCGCCGATGTGCTGGCCGAGCGCAACGGCTACGAACTGGTCAAATTCTTCTTCCTGCTCACCTTCGCCGCCGCCATTCCGGCGATTGTCTCGGGCGGCATTGCCGAGCGCGCCAAGTTCCATCCGCAGCTGATCGCCACCGCCTTGCTGGTCGGCTTCATTTATCCGCTGTTCGAAGGCATCGCCTGGAACCAGCGCTTCGGCATCCAGGCTGCGCTCAAACTGGCCTTCGGCGCCGAGTTCCACAACTTTGCCGGCTCGGTCGTGGTGCACGCCGTGGGCGGCTGGATCGCCCTGCCCGCCGTGCTGCTGCTGGGCGCGCGGCGCGGGCGCTACGGCCGCAACGGCGCCATCGCCGCCCATCCGCCCTCCTCGATTCCCTTCCTCGCGCTGGGCGCCTGGATCCTGGCGGTGGGCTGGTTCGGCTTTAACGTCATGAGTGCGCAAACGCTCGACAAGATGAACGGCCTGGTGGCCGTCAACTCGCTCATGGCCATGGTCGGCGGCACCCTCGCCGCCCTGGTGCTCGGCAAGAACGATCCGGGGTTTACCTACAACGGCCCGCTGGCCGGACTGGTGGCCGTGTGCGCCGGGTCCGACCTGATGCACCCGCTCGGCGCGCTGGCCACCGGCGCCATCGCCGGCGCGATTTTCGTGGCCATGTTCACGCTCACGCAGAACCGCTGGAAGATCGACGATGTACTCGGCGTATGGCCGCTGCACGGCCTGTGCGGCACCTGGGGCGGCATCGCGGCCGGCATCTTCGGGCTCAAAAGCCTGGGCGGCATGGGCGGGGTGGCGTTCATGTCGCAACTGGCCGGCACCATGCTCGGCGTGATCATTGCGCTGGCCGGCGGCTACCTGGTGTATGGCGTGCTGAAAAAGGCCATGGGCTTGCGGCTCGACCCCGAGCAGGAATTCCAGGGCGCCGATTTGTCGATCCACCACATTTCATCGACGCCGGAGCGGGAATCGAACTGGTAGCGCGTGTGGAGGAGCCTTGCAACATTAGCCATACCAAACTAAAATCAGGCGAGCATGCCTCCCTCACGCCTTACCCCGGATCCAAGTAATCAATGAAGAAACCCTCTGCGCCGCAAGAATCGACCTCGGCTGAGCCGCGCCTGTACCGGGTGGTTGCCACCCGCATCCAGGCCCTGATCCGCGACGAGAGCATCCAGGCCGGCGAGCGCCTGCCGGCCGAGCGCGACCTGGCCGCCAAGCTGAGCGTGAGCCGGGCCTCGCTGCGCGAAGCGCTGATCGTGCTCGAACTGAGCGGCATCGTGGAAGTGCGCGGCGGCTCGGGGGTGTATGTCAGCGAACAAGCCACGGCGCAGGCCGATGTGCCCGAAGTCGGGCCGGGTCCGTTCGAAGTACTGGCCGCGCGCCGCATGATCGAGTCCGAAGTGGCGGCGCTGGCGGCCAAGATGGCCACCGATTCGGCGATCGACGCAATCCTGACGGCGGTGCTGGAGATGGAGCATCACCACGAGGACCGCGCCAGCAACGAGCAGGCCGACCGCAATTTTCACCTGGCGATTGCACGCGCCACGGGGAACACGGCGCTGGTGGGCGTGGTGGATTATCTATGGAACCAGCGCGGCAGCTTGTGGCACAAACTCAAGGAGCATTTCCAGACCGAGGATTTGCGCGTGACCACCCTGACCGATCACCGCAAGATTCTCGAGGCGATTGCCTCGCATGACGTGGCCGGCGCGCGCCAGGCCATGCGCGCGCACCTGGAGCGCGTGACGCGCACGTTCTCGCGGGGGTAGTCGCGCACCCGCGTCGCGGCCTGACCAGCAGCGCGACCTCGACCTATGCGCCGCCCTCACCACCACCTCGTCGTTCCGGCCTGGGCGGCCCCCTTGGCGGGAACCCAGGTTTGCGCTGCCGCCAACGGCGCGTATCGACGAACTTTGCTTCCCGCCAAGGGGGCCGCCCAGGCCGGAAACGACGAGCTAACGGAAACAAATTGGCAAGTCCGCCTTGATTAATTGGTCAGGCCAAACTAGAATTGGCCTAACCATAAAAGCAATTCCAATCAGGAGACACGCCGTGCCAACATCATCCAGGTTCCCGCAGCCGACGCTGCTGCTTTCCTCCATCGCCATCGCGGTCCTGACCCTGACGAACCAGGCCGCAGCCCAGAGCGACGGCGCCATGACCCGGATCGAAGTCACCGGCTCCTCCATCAAGCGCCTGGCCAGCGAAAACGCCCTGCCCCTGACCACCATCAAAGCCGAAGACCTGGTCAACCGCGGCCTGACCACGATGTCCGAAGTGGCCACCTCGCTCACTGCCGGCTCCACCAACGAACCGGTGGGCGGCGGCGGCGGCGGCACCATGATCAACATGCGCGGCCTGAACACCAACCGCACCCTGGTCCTGCTCAACGGCCGCCGCCTGGCCAACGAAGCCATCGGCGACAGTTCGATCAACGTCGACGTCATCCCGATGAGCGCGATCGAACGGGTCGAAGTACTGCGCGACGGCGCCTCGGCCATCTACGGCACCGATGCGATTGCCGGCGTGGTCAACTTCATCACCAAGCGCACCATCACCGGCACCACCGCCAGCGCCAGCGTCATGGCGCCCGAGCGCAGCGGCGGCGGCGAGCATCGGCGCTTGAGCCTGACCACCGGCAAAGGCGACCTGGCCAAGGATGGCTGGAACATCTACGCCGCCTTCGACACCCAGAAACGCAGCGCCCTGATGCAGCGCGACCGCCCCAACATCAGCGACCCGGACGACATCGCCCGCCTCGGCGGCACCGCCTTCACCAGCAACACCTCGGGTTCCTCGTCGGCGCCGGCCAACTACACCGTCTACGCCAACGGCAAGCCGACCAGCGTCACCGGCAACCCGTATTTCAGCGCCGGCTGCGTGGCCCCGTACCAGGGCCAGTACACGATTCCATCGACCAAGCCGAGCGGCGCCGGCAGCAAAACCTGTGTGCTCGACCCCACGCTGTATCCGCAACTGCTGGCCGACAACAAGCAAACCACGCTCCTGACCAAGGGCAGCCTGCGCCACGGCGACGGCAACATGCTGACGGTCGAACTGCTCAGTTCCGAGTCCTGGATCGACGCCCTCAATCCGCCGCAGCCGTTCGGCGCCCAAACCGACTACGACAAAGTCAATCCCGGGCTGAGGAAGCCCTTGCTGATCACCAAAAACAGCAAGTGGTATCCGGGCGGCGCCGGCGGCGTGCCCGCCGTGGCCGGCCTGAACGGCGCCGACCTGGCGCTCACCTGGAGCCTGGACGAACGCGGCCCGGCCATCACCGACGACCGCCAGAACAGCCACCGCCTGGTGGTCACCGAAGAAGGCCAGTTCAAGGGCTGGGACTACAAGGCCGGCTTCAACTACGCCTACAGCAAGCGCACCGTCAAATTCCTGAGCGGCTACCTGCGCACGCCCGAGCTGTACAAGGGCGTGGCCGACGGCGTGCTCAACCCCTTCGGCCCGCAGGACGCAGCCGGCCAGGCCTACCTCGACAGCATCTCCGCCGACGGCCTGGTCAACCGCCGCGCCGAAGTCCACTACTACGGCCCCGACCTGACCTTGGGCCGCGAGCTGATGACCCTGGGCGGCGGCGCGCTGGCGCTCGCCATCGGCGCCGACCTGCACCGCGAAAGCTACCGCGACGCCTCCGGCGACATCGGCGACTCGGTGGTCTACAAAGTCTCCGGCACGCCGAACCGCTACCCGCACGGCGCCCGCACCGTGCTCGGCACCTACCTGGAACTGGACGCGCCGTTCACCAAGCAGCTCAACCTGAACCTGGCCGTGCGCGCCGACCGTTTCAGCGACTTCGGCACCACCTTCAACCCCAAGGCCAGCGTGCGCTACGCGCCATCGAAGGCCCTGATGCTGCGCGCCACCGCCAGCACGGGTTTTCGCGCCCCGACCCTGCCCGAGCTGTACGGCACCCCGCAAACGCGCGTGCCCTCCACCTCCAAGTGGGATGACCCGCTGCTGTGTCCGAGCGGCACGCCCGGCATCAGCGGCACCGGCACCCTCACCACCGATCCGGCATACGCGGGCCTGAACCTGGACGCCGCCAAGGTCTGCGGCAGCACCCTGACCGTGCTGACCGGCGCCAATCCCGACCTCGAACCGGAAAAATCCAGGACCTTCACCGCCGGCATCGTCATCGAACCGATCAAGAACCTGGTCGCCTCGCTCGACTTCTGGAACGTCGAGATGACAGGCACGATCGCGCAGATTTCCGAAGACACGATCTTTGGCGACGTCAACAAATACAACAAGCTGTTCGTGCGCAATGCCGACGGCAGCCTGGCCTACATCACCAAGACGCGCCTGAACATGGGCGGCCTGCGCACCCAGGGCATCGACGCCAGCCTGAACTACACCCTGCCGACGGCCAGCATGGGGCGTTTCGGCATGTCCTTCGACGGCACCTACGTCAACAAATACGAAGGCCAGAACGAAGAAGGCGGCGACTGGATCGACAGCGTCGGAAAACCCGGCGCGCTCTCGACCGGCGCCACCTCGGCCAACACCTACGTCTTCAAATGGAAGCACAACCTGCGCCTGTCGTGGAGCCGCGGCGGCTTCGGCACCCAGCTGACGCAGTCGTACACCTCGAGCTACATCGACACCAATGCCCTGCCGAGCCAGAAGCCGGGCCAGCCGTTCTACAACGAGATCGATCCGTACATCCTGTACAACCTGACCACCAGCTATGCGTGGAACAAGCAGCTCAAGTTCACGTTCGGGGTGAACAACCTGCTCGACGTCGACCCGCCGCTGTCGAACCAGCGCCTCAGTTCGCGCGTGGTATTCGCGCAAAACATCGCCAAGCCGATCGGCCGCGCCTACAACGTGCGCGTGAACTACCGCTTCTGACGATGAACAGCGTTCACTTCTTGACAGCGCTGGCCTGCCTGGCGCTCGCCGGCGGCGCAGCGGCGAAGGCGGCCGACGATGGCGCCAGACCGGCGCGCCTCATCCTCGTCGGCGACTCGACCATGGCAACCCGTTCCGGCTACGGCGACGCCCTGTGCCAGCGCCTGCGCGCCGGCGCGGCCTGCATCAACCTGGCGCGCGGCGGACGCAGCTCCGGCAGCTTTCGGGCCGAAGGGCGCTGGGACGAAGTGCAAGCGCTGCTGCGCGACGGCGCCGCGTTCAGCGCCAGCTACGTGCTGATCCAGTTCGGCCACAACGACCAGCCGGGCAAACCCGGGCGCTCGACCGACCTGCTGACCCAGTTCCCGCAAAACATCGCCCGTTATGTCAGCGAAGCGCGCGCGCTCGGCGGCGTGCCGGTGCTGGTCACGCCGCTGACGCGGCGCAGCTTCAAGGGCCAGTATCTGCGCGACGACCTTGGGCCGTGGGCGTCGGAAGTGCGGCGCGTGGCCAAAGAGACGGGCACCTTGCTCGTCGACCTGAACAAGATCAGCGCCGACGCGGTGCAAGCGATGGGATCAAACGAAGCCGACACCCTGGCGCAAGCGCCGCCGCCCGACCCGAACGCGGCGCCGGTGGCGATGGCGCCCGGCGCCGCCGTCGAACCGCAAGGCACGCCCAAAATCAGCTTCGACCGCACCCACGTCGGCGCCAAAGGCGCGGCCCTGTTCTCCGGCATGGTTGCCAGCGAGCTACGCCGCCAGATCCCCGCCCTGCGTCCCTCCCTCGCCCCCTGCCCTGATTCCTACAACCGGGGTCAGAGCTCTGACTAGAAATGTTTCAAGTCAGAGCTCTGACCCCGGTGTGATTGCAAGTGCCGCGCATCCCGTTTTCCTCCGAGTCCCGAGCCATGACCAAGCATCCGACCACCCCTCTTCTCCTCGCCCTGCTGCTGCCCGCTGCCGCTTTGGCCGAGTCTCAGGTAAAGCCTCCTACAACCGGGGTCAGAGCTCTAATTAGTAATGTTTCGAGTCAGAGCTCTGACCCCGGTTTGCTGTGGAGGAAGAAAGCGCTGAGGGTGGAGGAAGGACCGGGCGCCGTGCGCACGCTGTTCTCGCAGGTGGCGCCCGCCGCCGACTATTTTGTCGAGGCCCGCATCCGCGCCTTGCCCGGCCCGCACGGCCAGCTGTACTTGCTCGGCCGTCATGTCGACGCCGGCAACTGGCTCGGCGCCGGCCTGCGGATGAGCGACGCCAGCCCGACCGTCCAGGCCGACATCGTGCGCCAGCAGGACGCTCAACTCGGCCGCCTGAAACAGGTCAAACGCACCATCCCCAGCGATGGCCGCTTTCTCACCGTGCGCTTCGAGATGATCGGCGAGGCACTGGCCGTCTACCTCAACGGCGAAAAACTCAGCACCGCCACCGTACCCGGCTCGGCCATCCCCGGCGCGGTCGGGGTCTACAGCAGCGGCAAAGGTTTTGAGCTCGCCGATATCCGCGTGGGCAATCCCGCCGACAAACCCATGCGCATCGCGCCCGCCGTCGCCGCCGGCAGCTTCAGGGCGCAGGCCGGCGATCCGCCATCGACCATCGCCATCAGCGCGTTCAACGGCGACGGCATCACCCCGGCGCGCTTCACGGTGCGCTCCAGCAACCCGGCCGTGGCCGGCGCCATCGTGCGCGGCAGCAGCATCGTCGTCACGCCGAAACAGCCCGGCAGCGCCAGCCTGATCGTCGCCAGCGTCGCCGATCCGAGCGTGCGGAGCATCATCGACGCCAGCATCGCGCCCGCCTTCGCACCGCCCGCCGCGTACAAGATCGACCTGGCCGGCGCCATCTCCCCGCCCGCGCGCGCCGACGCGGTCCAGCCCGACACCCTGCTGCGCCTGCGCTTCGACCAGCCGCCGCGCCTCGGCAGCGCCGGTTCGGTGCGCATCTACCGCCAGGCCGATCACAAGCTGGTCGACATCATCCGTCCCGGCGATGAAGTCGCGGCCATCGGCTATCCGGGCCAGGACCAGATGCGCTACACGCGCCGCGCCCCGATCACCATCGACGGCCACAGCGCCACCATCCGCCCGCACGCCAACCGCCTCGCCTACGGCAGCGCCTATTACGTGGTGATCGAGCCGGGCGTGTTCGCCGGCGCGGCCATCAACGGCGCGCCGTTCGCCGGCATCGGCCGCGCCGGCGGATGGACTTTCCGCACGCGCGCCGCCGCTCCCTCCGGCACCACCTTGAAGGTGGACGACGACGGCCCGGCCGACTTCCGCACCGTGCAGGGCGCGCTCAACCACGCGATGCGGCATGCCGGCCAGGCCACGCCGGTCACGATCGCCGTGGCCAACGGCCGCTACGACGAGATGCTGTTCATCCGAGGCAAGGACAAGCTGACCATCAAGGGCGAAAGCCGCGACGGCGTGGTCATTCACAACGGTAACAACGATGGCTACAACCCCGGCTCGGGCATCAGCCAAGCTCCCCAATCGCCATCCTTCACGGGCGGGCGCGCGCTGCTGATGGTCGAAACGTCCGACCTGCTCACGCTCGACACGCTGACCCTGAAAAACACCACCCTGCGCTCCGACAAGATCGCCGGCCAGGCCGAAACTGTCTACTTCAACAACGACAGCGGCCGCCTCATCGCGCGCAACGCCAGCTTTTTCAGCGAGCAGGATACGATCCAGGTCAAAGGCTATTCCTGGTTCTACCGCACCCTCATCGAAGGCAACGTCGATTTCATCTGGGGCGCCAACCGCGCGGCCCTGTTCGAAGAAAGCGAGCTGCGCTCGGTCGGCGACAGCGCCAACCCGTCCAGCGGCGGCTATGTGGTGCAGGCGCGCACGGTGAGCGCGCTTGATCCCGGCTTCGTGTTCCTCAACAGCGCGCTGACGCACGGGCCCGGCCCCGGTCCGCTGGCCAACAGGATTGCGCGCGGCGCCACCTACCTGGCGCGCAGTCCGGGTACACAGGCCACCTGGGATAACGTGGCCTATATCAACTGCAGGATGGGCGGGCACATCGCCCCGGCCGGCTGGGCCGGCAAGGGCGTCCAGCGCGACGCGACGCGCGAGCCGGCGCCCAATCCGGCCAGCGCGACCGCCGCCAGCGGCTGGCGCGAATCGGGCAGCATGGACCTGGACGGCAAGCCGCTCGACCTGTCGCAGCGCGTGGGCGGCGCGATTCTCGGCGCGAAGGAAGCGGCCGCGCTTTCCAGCCGGGCGGCGGTGTTTTCCGGCTTCGATGGCGGGCGGGGATGGAACCCGGAGCCGGGCCAAGCGACGCCCTGAACCGGGTTCGTGATACGCTAGCGGACTGTTTCAGCCGCCTGCGGCACCCTAATGATCGAACTTCGACACATGCAAAAGATAAATTCCAAAGCCCAGCTCAACTGGATCCTGCTGCGCGGCCTGATCGCGTTCGCCCTTGGCGCCGGCGTGGTCATCACGCGCGACATGGATGCCAGCGCCTGGCTGGTCGTGATCGGCGTGCCCGCCGCGCTGACCGCCTTCAACGTGTGGCGCTGGCGCCGTTCGCGCATGGCGGCCAACGATCCGGCCTTTTAAGCGTTCCGCTGCCCAGCCCTATCGACTGACCCGGAAATAATCGACATCGGCATGCGCCTGCGCCCCGCCGGTGCTGAATAACCCCATCTGCGCCCCCACCCAGCGCCCCATGCTGGCCTTGAACGGCTGCCCCGCCTCCACAAAACGGCTGTTATCGAGGCTGTACGAAAACGTCGCCACGCCGTCGGCCATCGTCATGCGCAGGTACACCGCATTCCCGGCCACCGGCAGCACCAGCTGATCCTTCTCGGTGCATGCGTTTTCATTGCCTTCGCACACCCCCAGCACCAGCTGCGAGCCAGTCCCCGCGCGGCGCAATCCCAGCCACGCATACTTCATCCCCAGCAGCACCATCCCGGCCCGCTCGCCCTCCTGCGTGGCCGACAGGTCGATGCGCGTGTCGACCGTAAACGCCGGCGCCGGCAGCTTCTGCGTCAGCACCGACGCCATCTCGCGCAGATTGGTCCCCGGCTGCGCTTGCAGGCGCAACTGGCCGGGTCTGGCCGCCAGCGACATCCACTCCGGCTTGCCGTTCGCGCTCCACTGCCATTGCAGCCCCAGCGCCGCGCCCGAAAACTCGTCGCCGGTCGGCGGCACCGGCCCCGCCCCCGGTCCGGCCGCCAGCGGCTTGGCATGCCGCACGAACGGCTGGCCCACGCCGCTCGTGTCGACTTCCTCGCCGATCAGCGGCCAGCCATCCTTCCAGCGCATCGGCTGCAAATGCACCACGCGCCCGTACGCGCGCTTGTCCTGGAAGTGGAAGAACCAGTCGCTGCCATCCTGCGCCGTCACCCACGCGCCCTGGTGCGGGCCGTTGATGCTGGACTTTCCCTGCGCCATGACGATCCTGTCTTCATACGGCCCTTTGACACTGCGCGAGCGGAACACCGACTGCCAGCCTTCCTCCACCCCGCCGGCCGGCGCGAACACATAGTAGTAGCCATCCTTCTTGTAGAACTTCGGCCCTTCCAGCGTCTTGTAGTTGGGCAGCTTGTTGCCGTCGATGACGACCTGGCCGCCGGCATCAAACAGGCTGCGTCCGTCCGGCGCCATGCCGCGCAAGGTCAGCACATTGTTGAAACCGGCCCGGCTCTTGGCCCAGCCGTGCAGCAGGTACGCCTTGCCGTCGTCGTCCCACAGCGGAGTCGGGTCGATCAGGCCCTTGCCGCCGGCCAGCAGGTGCGGCGCGCTCCACGGTCCGTTGAAATCGGTGGCGCTGATGACGTAGATGCCGAAGTCGGGATCGGGATAGAAAATCCAGAATTTGCCGTCATGAAAACGCAGGCACGGCGCCCACACGCCCTTGCCCGGCTGCGGCGTGGCGAACACGTTTTCCGGCACCAGTGTCGGCAGCGCGTGGCCGACCAGTTCCCAGTTGACCATGTCCTTCGATTGCAGCAGCGGCAGGCCGGGCGTGTTGCTGAAGCTCGACGCGGTCATATAATACGTGTCGCCCACGCGGATCGCATCCGGGTCGGAATAGTCGGCGTGCAGGATCGGGTTCTGGTACTGGCCGTTGCCCAGGTCGGCCGTCCACGGCTGCCGCGGCGCAGTGGACGTGCTCTGGCAGGCGCTAAGGGCCAGCGGCAGGATCAGCGGCAGGAGCATGGGCACGGCCCGGTACAGGAAATGCGTTGTGGTCATGGTGCTTGTCTCGTTGTTGTTGGAATGTGGGTATGCAGGAAGGCGGCGATGGCGTCGGCCGTGGGGTCGATCCAGGGCTCGAACAGCCAGAAGGAATGGGGCGAATCGGGCAGCATCACGACCTGGGTGGCGACGCCGGCGGCGCTCATTTTTTCGATCATCTCGTCGCGCCCGACGGCAAAGCGCGGCTGCGCGCTGCCGATGAACAGCATCGGCGGCGTGTGGCGGTTGACGTAAAAGGTGGGCGAGGCTTCGCGCCACAGGCCGGCCGTTTCGGCGTAGCTGCCGCCGAACCAGAAGCCGGCCGCCGAGGGTTTTTTCTTCGGGTCGTCTTCGTTGGCGCGCGCGGCCGGCGAGGTGAAATCGGACAGGCCGTCGATGTTGATCACCGCCTGGGCGGCGCTCGATACCGGGCTGCCTTCGCCATCGGGATCGAACTTCGGCGTGCCGTTGGTGACGCCGGCCAGGCTGGCGATTTGCCCGCCGGCCGAGCCGCCCGCCACCGCGATCCGTTGCGGGTCGATGCCGTGCGCCGCGCTGTTGGCGCGCAGCCAGCGCAGGGCGGCCTTGACGTCGTGGATGGCGGCCGGGTAGCGCGCTTCATCGGCCAGGCGGTAGTCGATGACGGCGGCGGCGATGCCGCGCGAGGCCAGGCGCGCGGCCAGCGGCGCCATGTTGCTCCGTTCGCCGGAACGCCAGCCGCCGCCGTGCACCAGCACCACCGCCGCCAACGGTCCCTGGTTGCGCGTGGCTTGCCCCGGCAAGTGCAGGTCCAGTTGCAACAGGTGCTGTCCAGGGCGGGCATACCCGATACCGCTGATGGTGATCGTCTCGGCGCCGGTGCGCGTGCCGGCGATCTTGATGAAGGGGTAGGCCTTGACCAGCTTGGCGTAGGTGGTGGCTGCGTTGTAAGGCACGGAGGCGGGCGCGGCGGCGCGGGAATGACGGTCTTCGATCTGGTGGCGAGAACCGGCAACACACCCTGCCAGCAGCGCGCCCGTCAATACGATTGCCCAGCCCCGCACAGCATTGCCCATCGCGATCTTCCCAGTTCAGCCACGTGTCGATAAAGTATGCCATGGGCTGACACAATTGGCTAGTCCGCCTTGCACATTTGGTCTGACCAAACTAGAATGGCCTGACCAAATAGCGCTTAAAAAATCATCACTTATAACAGGGGACAATGTGAATACAGCACTTAAACTGTTTGCCGCCATCGCCACGGTGGCCTGCATGGGCAGCCCGGCGTACGCCGAAGGCCCGTTCCGCAATCCGGACAACAAGAACCTGAACGACCCGGGCGAAGGCAGCTATCCGGTCCCGTACAAAAAACCGGTCGTGGCCGACATCACCGCCGCCCTGCACCGCATCCGCGGCTTCATGGAAACGGCCACCCCCACCCGCGTGGTCGACAAAAAGACCGGCGCGCCGATCCTTGACTTCAGCAAACCGAACGCCAGCGCCATCACCGAAGCGAGCCATTCGGACATGGGCATCATGGTCTACGAAATGGGCGTGGTCCACGCGGGGATGTACAAGGCCCAGGAAGTGACCGGCGACAAACGCTTCACCGACCTGACCGCGCGCCACTTCAACTTCTTCGCCGACAAGCTGCCCTACTTCCAGGCCCAGGAAAAGCAATTCAAACTCGAACGCGCCAACAGCTTTTCGCGCTTCCTCGATCCGCGCGCGCTCGACGACGCCGGCTCCATGTGCGCCGCCATGATGCGCGCCCGCGCCCTGAAAATCGGCCCGGACCTGTCGCACATCATCGCCACCTGCGGCGACTGGGTGGTCAACAAGCAGTTCCGCCTGAAAGACGGCACCATGGCGCGCGAACGCCCGCAAGCGGTCTCGCTGTGGGCCGACGACCTGTACATGTCGGTGCCCGCCCTGGCCGAACTGGGCCGCATGAGCGGCAAGCGCGCGCATTTCGACGACGCCGTCAAGAACGTGCTGCAGATGAGCGGCTACCTGTTCGACAAGCAAACCAAGCTGTACACCCACGGCTGGAACGCCAACAACACCGACGCCCCGCACTTTTACTGGGCGCGCGCCAACGGCTGGGCGGTGATGAGCATGTCCGACCTGCTCGACGTGCTGCCGAAGGACCACCCGGGCTATCCGCAGGTGCTGGCGCAGTTGCGCACCACATTGAAGAGCATCGGCGAGCGCCAGTCCGGCACCGGCCTGTGGCACCAGATGCTCGACCGTAACGACTCCTACCTCGAAACCTCGGCCAGCGCGATGTTCGTCTACGTGTTTGCGCACGCCATCAACCAGGGCTGGATCAGCCCGACGACCTACGGCTCCATCGCCCAGGCCGGCTGGGCCGGTCTGTCGACCCGCATCAACGACAAGGGCCAGGTCGAAGGCACCTGCGTCGGCACCACCTTCGCCAGCGACCAGGTGTACTACTACAACCGTCCGACCAGCCCGTTCGCGCTGCACGGCTACGGCCCGACCCTGCTGGCCGGCGCCGAGATGATCAAGCTGATCAACAATCCGGACATCGAAGTCCAGCACAAGGTGCGCACCTATCACTACATGCCCAAGGGTGCCGGCCAGACCAACTACCGCGAACATCACTGAGAACGCCATGACCAGATCACTCGCTTCGTTTTCCTTCCTTGCCCTGGCTGGCGCGGCGGCTGCGGCAAGCTCGCCGCTGGCGCAGGCCGGCCCGGCCGCCACCATCACGGTCAGCCATGAACTCGACATTGCGCGGCCGTCCGAAACCGTCGTCCTGCCGTGGAGCGAGATCAACCGCGCCCTGCCCGGCGCGCTGATCCAGCGCATCGCCGTCAAGGATGCGGCCGGCCGCGTGCTGCCCTACCAGGTGACGAATATCGCGCCGCTGGCCAAGGATCCGAACAACGTCGGCATCGCCTACGGCGAGCTGATTTTCCAGCACAGCTTCGCGGCCGGCGAAAAGCGCGCCCTCTTCACGGTCGAGAAAATCGACACGGTGGCGCCGCCGTTTCCGGTCAAGGCCTTGGCCCGCTTCGTGCCGGAGCGGCTGGACGACTTCGCCTGGGAAAACGACAAGCTGGCGCACCGCACCTACGGCCCGGCGCTGGGCGCGCCGGCGGCCAGTCCGGGCGCCAAGGAAGTGCTGGTCACCAGCGGGCTCGACATCTGGTTCAAGCGGGTGCCGTATCCGGTCGTCGACCGCTGGTACAACAAGGGCCACGACCATTATCACAAGGATGAAGGCGAAGGCATGGACATGTACAACGTCGGCAAGACGCGCGGCGCCGGCGGCACCGGGGTGTGGGATGGCACGGTCCTGTACACCGGCAAGAACTTCAGCGGCTGGAAGGTGCTGGCCAACGGCCCGGTGCGCGCCGTCTTCGAGCTGAGCTACGACAGCTGGGATGCGGGCGGCACGCCGGTGTCCGAGGTCAAGCGCTTCACGGTCGACGCCGGACATTATCTGGACCGCATCGACAGCACCTTCACCTTCGCCGGCAAGCCGGGCATCGATGTGGCGGTGGGCCTGAACAAGACTCCGACCGACAAGGGCCAGAACCCGAGCATCAAGGTCGGCAACAAGGCGCCGGGGATCTTGATGCAGTGGGTCGAGCAGGCCAGCAATGGCGCGATGGGCACGGCCATCGTGCTGCCGTCGGCGACCGGCTTCACGGAAGATCGGCTCAATCACCTGGTGGTGGCGCCGGCGGCGAGCGGCAAACCGCTGCGCTACTACGCGGGGGCGGCGTGGAGCCGGGCCGGCGAGATCCTGACCGGGCAGGACTGGGAACGCTACCTGGTCGCGCACGCTGCGCGCGATGCCAGCCCGGTCAATGTGAGCGTTGCAGCCACGCCATAAAAACCACAAAGCGGTCTGACCATAAAAAGATTGTGGCCTGACCAATTGTGCAAAGATGCAAACCGGCCTAGAATTGGTCAACCGCTTAATAAACTGGCAGCAACAAGCCAGGCGCCACGGGGGCGGGAGATGCGCCGACGTTTGTACCGTCGTCCCCGCGCAGGCGGGGACGACGGTCTTGAGGTCGGCGGCATTGCCCAGAATCGGCGCGCGGTAACCCGGCCGGTTGTTGGATCAGCGGCAGCAAGACCGCGCGGCATCCGGCTGTGTATTCCAAAAACGATAAAAACGATAGGAGACAGCAGCATGCGCATCACCAACCAGACCCGCGCGCTCGGCAAATTCGCCGTGCGCCTCGTGGGCAGCACATCCGTCACAGCCATGGCCATCAGCGGGGCCTATGCCCAGACCAGTGCCCAACCGAGCTCTCCCGCAGCAGACCAGCAAGCCCAAACCGTGGTCGTCACCGGCTTGCGCGCTTCGCTCGAGAGCGCCCTCAACAAGAAAAAAGAAGACTTCGGCATCGTCGATGTCATCAAGGCCGAAGACATGGGCAAGTTCCCGGACACCAACCTGGCCGAGTCCCTGCAACGCGTCCCCGGCGTGGTCATCGACCGCGACGCCGGCGAAGGCCGCAACATCACCGTGCGCGGGCTGGGCCAGGATTTCACCCGCGTGCGCATCAACGGCGTCGAGGGCTTGGCCACCACCGGCGGCACCGACAGCTCCGGCGGCGCCAACCGCTCGCGCGGCTTCGACTTCAACGTGTTCGCCGCCGAACTGTTCAGCTCCCTGACGGTGCGCAAAAGCTCCTCGGCCGACGTCGACGAAGGCTCGCTCGGCGCCACGGTCGACCTGCAAACCATGCGTCCGTTCGACCTCAAGGGCTTCAACGCCACCGTCATGCTCAAGGGCCGCTACAACGACCTGTCCGAAAAGACCGACCCGCGCGTCGCCTTCCTGCTGTCGAACACCTTCGCCGACCGCAAGCTCGGCGTGCTGGTCTCGGGCGCCTACTCCAAGCGCCAGGTGCTCGAAGAAGGCTTTTCCACCGTACGCTGGGATAACGGCCCGTCCTCGGGCGGCTGGTGCGCACCGATGGGGATCGCCGCCAACCCGGCCAATTCGACCGCCACCACCTGCGGCCCGGCCGCCCAGGGCGTGGCGCGCCTGCCGAACAGCCCGGGCGCCGTGGCTGCCTACAACGCCGCCAGCAATCCCAACAACTTCACCCCGCGCATTCCGCGCTACGGCCGCCTGACCCACGACCAGGACCGCCTCGGCCTGACCGCGTCGGTCCAGTGGCGTCCGGCCGCCGGCACCCGCCTGACGCTCGACATGCTCTACTCCAAGCTCGACGCGACGCGCCAGGAAGACTTTTTGCAGGCCACCTCGTTCAGCCGCGGCGCGACCCAGGGCGGCAAGCCGCAGACCAGCGTGCTCGACACCGCCTACGCACCGAACGGCGCCCTGCTGTACGGCAGCTACAACGGCGTCGACATCCGCGCCGAATCGCGCTACGACGAGCTGAACACCACCTTCACCCAGCCGACCTTGACGTTCGAGCACGATCTGAACGAGCGCATGCGCCTGAACGCCCGGGTCGGGCGCGCCACCTCCAAGTTCCGCAACCCGATCCAGACCACCACCACGCTCGACGCCCTCAACGTCAACGGCTACCGCATCGATTTTCGCGGCAACGACCGCCTGCCGTCGATCACCTACCCGTTCAACGTCGGCCAGCCGGGTGGCGCGCTCGGCATCGTCGGCGTGCCGCAGGTCGCCAGCGGCGCCCAGCCATCGAGCATCGCCAACACCAGCCCGAGCGAAATCCGCATGCGTCCGCAAGGCGCCAACAACCGCAACGATGTCGGCCACGTCGACTTCGCCTGGGATGTGGTGCCCGACAAGTTCACCCTGAAAGCCGGCGCCGACTACAAAAAATTCGAATTCGACTCCTACGAGTTCCGCCGCGTGAACCAGGGCGACACCATTTTCGCGCCGCCGGCGGGCGTCTCGGCGGCCAGCCTGAGCACCCGGATCAATGGCTTCGGCAAAGGCCTCGGCATGCCGGCCGGTACCCCGACCAGCTGGGTCCTGCCCAACCTGAACGGCATCGCCCAGGCGTACGACATCTACTGCAACTGCATCAAGAGCGGCCCGGCCGGCGGCCCCGGCGACTTCACCCTGTCCTCGATCAGCAACGCCAATGCGCGCGGCAACAACCGCTCGGTCAGCGAAGAAGACAACGGCCTGTTCCTGATGGGCGAATTCACGAGCGAGCTGGGCGCCATTCCGCTGCGCGGCAACCTCGGCGTGCGCTATGTCGAAACGCAGCAGAGTTCGACCGGCTACCAGGCCATCGGCAACGGCACCGCTGTCACGATCGACAACGACTACCACGACGTGCTGCCATCGTTCAACATCGCCGCCAACATCACCAAGAACTTCATCGTGCGCGCCGCCGCCGCCAAGGTCATGTCGCGCCCGCAGCTGGCCAACCTGACGCCGGGCGGCAGCGTGGCCACCACCGGCACCCTGTCGATCACCAGCGGCAATCCGATGCTCAAACCGTTCCGCGCCAAGGCCTTCGACACCAGCTTCGAGTGGTACTTCGAGAAGAACGCGTTTATCGGCGTCGGCCTGTTCCAGAAGAACATCGCCACCTACATCCAGAGCATCCGCAACGATGTGCGCTTCAAGGATACCGGCCTGCCGCTGTCGCTGCTGCCAACCAATATGACGGGCGACGAAATCTTCCAGTTCACCGCGCCGATCAACACCGAAGGCGGCAAGCTGCGCGGGCTGGAACTGAACTACCAGCAACCGTTCACCTTCCTGCCGGGCTGGGGCCGCAACGTCGGCAGCTTGCTGAACTACACCTACGTCAAGTCGAAGATGGACTACGTGGTCTCGCCGACCAGCAACCAGACCGTCACCGACGACCTGCTGAACCTGTCGCCGACATCGTGGAACGCCACCCTGTACTACGATGACGGCAAGCTCAGCGCGCGCGTCTCGACCTCGCAGCGTTCCGGTTTCGTCACGCGCGTGCCGGGCCAGAACAACAACGATGTCGAAGGCAAGAACAAGACCTTCAACGTCGATGTATCGTTCTCGTACAAGGTCAACGAGAAGCTCGAGCTGACCCTGGAAGGCGTGAATCTGACCAACGAGGAGAACGACCAGTTCGCCAGCCGCGCGCGCAACAGCGTGGTGGTCAACAACGTGACCGGACGCGAAGTCCTGGCCGGGCTGCGTTACAAATTCTGACCGCACGCCGCCGGAGCGCCGGGCGCCACGTCATCGCAAGGATGAACTGGCGCCCGGCGTGCTTTTGCACCCGCCATGGCCGCGCCTTCGGCCTGAGGTATGCTGTGCCTGGTCTGGTTCTCTCACCCGAAGGCAGCCCATGATGTTTCCCGACCCGAAGCGCCAGCGGCCTGCCGCGCCCTCCTTTCCCCCAATCCGGTTCGACCAGGCCGCCTCCAGCACGCTGCGCCGCTTCGATGAACTGTGCGATAGCGACATCATCCACGCCCACTTCCGGCAGCGCTCGTTCGCGCCGCACACCCACGACACCTGGACCATCGGCTGGGTCGAGCAAGGCGCCAACCGCTTCCGCCGCGGCCGCACCGAGTGGGTGGCCGGTCCCGGCACCGTGTGCGTCGTCAACCCGGGCGAAGTCCACACCGGCGGCGGCGAAGCGATGACCTACTGGAACCTGATGCCGAGCGACGCGCTGCTGGCGCGGGTATTCCCGCACACGGCGCACGAACAGCTGTTCCTGCGCGATGCCGTCGTCGCCGACGCCGCGGCCGTCGCGGCGATCCGGCGCCTGTTTTCCTCCTGCGCCAGCGCCGGCACTGCGCTGGCGCGCGAACAGGCGGTGGTGGACGGGCTGGCCGGCCTGTTCATGCGCTGCGCACGGATCGCCGCCGCCGATATCCGCCGCGACAACATGCCGTCGGCGGCGCGGATGGCGCAGGAGTTCATCGAAGCCCATCTTGACCAGTCCCTCTCGCTGGCCACGCTGGCTGGCGCGACGGGATTGAGCCTGTTCCATTTCTGCCGCGTGTTCGAGGCGGCGCATGGCATGCCGCCGGCCGCGTACGTACGCAACCGCCGCGTGCACCGCGCCCGCCAACTCATCGGGGCCGGCGCCGCCCTGGCCGATGCCGCCGTGCGCGCCGGTTTTGCCGACCAGCCGCACATGACGCGCCAGTTCCGCGCCGTGCTGGGGATCACCCCCGCACAGTGGCGCGCCCGAGGCTGACGCACGGCCATCGGGCCGGGGGACTACGAACGGTTGACGCTGGCATCGAGCGCGGCGATACTCGCTGGTTCCCGATGGCCGAGCCAATGCACGCCCGCATCGGTCCTGCTGTCAATACCCTGGAGCCCGCATGCCCCCTGCCTCTGTTCCCATGATCACCAACGACGCCGTCATCTTCGGCATGCTCGCCCTCATCCTCGGCACCGTCATGTGGACGGCTGCGCGCCAGGACGGTTTCTGGAAAAAATTCTACACCTACGTACCGGCCCTGCTGCTGTGCTACCTGATCCCTTCGCTGCTCAACACCCTCGGCGTGATCGATGGCGCCAGCTCGAAGCTGTACCCGATGGCGCGCGACTACCTGCTGCCCAGCTCACTCGTGCTGCTGTGCGTGGCGATCGACTTCAAGGCCATCGTCCGGCTGGGTCCGAAAGCGGTCATCATGTTCCTGACCGGAACGCTCGGCGTGATGCTCGGCGCCGTCGTGGCGTTCGAGGCGATGCGCCTGATCCACCCCGAGACCGTGGCCGGCGACACCTGGCGCGGCATGACCACCGTGGCCGGCGCCTGGATCGGCGGCGGCGCCAACCAGGCCGCCATGCGCGAGGTGTTCAATGTGGACGCGACCATGTTCGGCCAGTTTGTCGCCGTCGATGTGCTGGTGGGTAATCTGTGGACGGCGATCCTGCTGTTCCTGGCCAGCCGCGCCGCCGTGTTCGACCGCTGGACCGGGGCCGACCTGACGGCGCTCAACCGCCTGCGCGACAGCATCGAGCAATACCAGGCGCAGCACGCACGCATTCCGACCCTGACCGACATCATGGTGATTCTTGCCATCGGCTTCGGCGCGACCGGCTTGTCGCATTTCCTGTCGCAACTGCTGGTCGGCTGGATCGGGACCCTGCCTGCCGAATGGCGGCTGCAGGACTACAGCCTGACCTCGGGCTTTTTCTGGATCGTCGTGATCGCCACGACCATCGGCCTGCTGCTCAGCTTCACCAAGGCCCGCACCTATGAAGGCGCGGGCGCCTCGCGGATCGGCTCGGTGATGCTGTACATACTGGTCGCCACCATCGGCATGCAGATGGATCTGGCGGCCCTGCTCGAGCGCCCCTGGCTGTTCCTGCTGGGCTTGATCTGGATCCTGTTCCACGGCGGCTTGATGATCCTGATGGCCAAGCTGATCAAGGCGCCCCTGTTCATGATGGCGGTCGGCTCGCAAGCCAACATCGGGGCCGCGGCATCGGCCCCGGTGGTCGCCAGCGCCTTCCACCCGGCCCTGGCGCCGGTCGGCGTGTTGCTTGCCGTGCTAGGCTATGCGCTGGGGACCTACGGTGCCTACATCACCGGCATCACCCTGCGCGCGCTGGCCGGGGGCTAGCCTGAATTTTGCATAAAAAAGGGCAAGAATGCCGTAAGTGATTGATAAAATGTGAGTTATCTAGAAACACAGCTATCAACAAAAACGCCACCTTGCCC
>NZ_WHJH01000229.1 GCF_011682145.1 Massilia mucilaginosa | reverse complement strand
CGGCGGCGCTGGGGATGGGGCTGATCATGGCGCCGCCGTATGCGGTGCCGGACGACGGCAGGCTGGTGCCGGTGCTCGACCAGTTTTTCGCCGAACGCTCGTTCTGGCTGGCCGCGCCGACCGACTTGTACCGCTTGCAGCGGGTCAGGGCGGTGTGGAATTTATTGCGGGAGTATTCGGACCGGCAGCCGTCCTTGTTTGTGCATGGGCGGGAGGAGCCGGCGCGTTCGGCGCGGTAGGCCGGTTCTATCAGCCCATGCGAGTGCGAGCGTGGCGGCGTACGGTCGATTGGCGGAGGTCTATCGCGCGCTGCAAGCAGTCGCAGGGCAAATCCGCTGTCTGTCCTGTCAGTCCCCAGCTTCCTTTTGATGTCGTACCGCGAGGATCATTAC
>NZ_WHJH01000228.1 GCF_011682145.1 Massilia mucilaginosa | reverse complement strand
AATAAAGTTAAATTTTGCACAAGTCATCTGATAACATACCATTTCTCGTTGTACAACATTAGAGGGATGGACATGGATCAGCTTATTCGCAAGACATTGATTGCCAGCGCCAGCGCGCTGCTGGCCTGCAGCGCCGCGACACCGGCTTTCGCCGCTGATTGGCCGAGCGGGTATACCAAGTGCGCCGCCGAGAGAGAGACCTGTGTGGTCGGCGCCGCCAAGCGCTCGGTGTCTTACGGCGCAAGCAACAAGTGGGTCACGAAAAGCCTCTCCGGCAATGTGGCGTGCAATAACGCCACGTTTGGCGACCCCATTGCGGGCAAGAAGAAATATTGTGCGATCGGTCCGGTGACGCCGACGCCTACCCCGCCTCCGACCCCGACGCCGACCCC
>NZ_WHJH01000227.1 GCF_011682145.1 Massilia mucilaginosa | reverse complement strand
CTGGTCCTGTCACGCAAGGGAGAAGCTGTCACGGAAAGGGAGCTGCGCCTGATCGAGCCCAGTCTGATCGAAATCGCCCGGTTCGCGCACAGCATGATGCGGCACCAGCTGCGCCCGCCCGCAGCCGCCCAAGCAGCCGCGGGCGCGGTCCTGTCGGATATCGAGAGGACGATTCTGCTTCACATGCACGATGGCCTGCAGCGCAAGGAGATCGCCGACCGCATGAGGATGAGCCTGTCTGCATTGGACCGGCATATCAAGTCGTTCAAGGTCGAATTGAAAGCCAAGTCCAGCATCGATGCGATCAACAAGGCCAAGCTGCACGGCATGCTTCCCGTTACAGGATAGTCAGGCGCGGTCGATGTGCTCGCGCAGGAACCTGGCGTGCGAATA
>NZ_WHJH01000226.1 GCF_011682145.1 Massilia mucilaginosa | reverse complement strand
GGTTGCAGCACTATCATCGGCGTAAAATCGTTTCACGGTCCTGTTCGGGATGGGAAGGGGTGGTACCGATTTACTATGGTCATCAGGCATAACTTGTACAAGTAGATGCTCCCGACTGGGCAGCAGTACTTCGAATCCTGAGCGCGTATTTTACTGCGTATTCTTATTAATTGGTAGCAATTTCTGTGGTTCGATCACAAAAACGCGGACGAAAAAAAAACCCGGTTTGCACTAAGCACGATCTTGAGCGCGCTTAGGCTTACCGGGGTCTTTCTCTTATAACTAGCCTGACGATAACCTACTTTCACACTGGTTGCAGCACTATCATCGGCGTAAAATCGTTTCACGGTCCTGTTCGGGATGGGAAGGGGTGGTACCGATTTACTATGGTCATCAG
>NZ_WHJH01000225.1 GCF_011682145.1 Massilia mucilaginosa | reverse complement strand
ATTGCCGCTCGCCACTAATCACGTCGAGCGGATCGGTCATCAGCTGCGCGACAGGCGCGTGGATGCAAAAGTCGATGCAGATATCGCGGATATGCTGTTCTGCGAGCGGATACGAACAACCGGTCACGTAGGGCAGCACCTGCGAAAAGAAGTCGGAGAGGTTCGCCATGGCGACCGCTTATTTGCGCAGGTACTTAATGCTGTAGCTAAAGCGCTGCACTTCGCGCTCGATGGTGGCTCCGTTGGCGCCCGCCTCGTATTCGGTCATCGTGGCGTTTTCCAGGATGGCCGCCACTTCGATAGGCACGTCGCACGGGACACCGCGCGGCACGTTGAAGCCGTGGCCATTGATGCTCAGGAAAACAGCCTGGCGGCCCAGCTCCCCGGCGCCGTTGGCGATCGTG
>NZ_WHJH01000224.1 GCF_011682145.1 Massilia mucilaginosa | reverse complement strand
TTGCGGCTCAAGAACAAGCTGGAAGTAGTCGCCCGTCACAAAATTCGGCGGCAAATTGAACTGCTGGAACAGCTCGTGGTAGTCGCCCGCCGTCGAGCCGATCACTTCTGTCGTCCACCAGTCGAGGCCGCCGTCTGCTGCGGGTTCGAAGGCCGTCGTGCAGGTCTGCGTGCTGCCCGACCGGGACAGAGTGAAGCTGTCTGGTACGGTGCCGGTGACGCCGTTCGCCGCCGCTGTGGGTGTGGCGCCACCGAACGCCCCCGCGTTGCCGCGCAATGCCGGGTTGAGGCTGATAGGCCCCACCTGCAACGTGGAGTCCCACACGCCCACGGTGTTGTTCCGAAATGGTTCTTTCGGATAGTCTTGCAGCAACGCCGCGATCAAGGGCTTTGCGAACGTGTAGGC
>NZ_WHJH01000223.1 GCF_011682145.1 Massilia mucilaginosa | reverse complement strand
CGGTTGAGCGAGGCCGTCAGCGCCTTCTCGTCGACCGAACCGGCCAGTGTATTGTTGCGGTCCAAGGTGTAGTCATAGTGGCGGAAGGCATTGCGCACGGTCCACGCATCGTTGAAGCGGTGATCCAGGGTGAAGCCGAAGGCTTTCACTTCGGCTTCCGAGTAATCGTTGGCCTTGGCATTGGCGGCGCCATAGTAGGTGCCGGCCGGCACGTCGACGGGCTTGCCGCGATACGCCGGCACGCCAAAATCGGTCACGCGCTTGTCGTTCAGGTATTCGGCCTGCAACAGCAGTTTGGTGGCGCTACCGATATTGAGCGAGACCGACGGCGCAAACGCTTCGCGGTCGAGGAACTGCTGGTCGCGGTAGCTGTCGGCGCGTTCGATGGCGCCGGTGACGCGAAATGCC
>NZ_WHJH01000222.1 GCF_011682145.1 Massilia mucilaginosa | reverse complement strand
ATTCATGATATTCCTTTGGTATGTAATGAAAAATGGACGAGACGGCTTCTCTCTCAGACCTTTGCTGGCGTAGATACAGCGCAACTTATCATCGGATTCAAGTGTTAAGGAGGCTCCCCCCAAGCAGATCATTTAGAGCTCGGCAGGTAGCTATGTTTGTGCAAAATTCGCGCCAGCGTTCCGTCTACTCGTACCGCTTCAAATGCATCGCGCCAGCGGCTCGCCTCAGCAGGAGGCGTCTCCAGTGACGCTGCTAACCAGACTACATAATTCTCCAACACAAGACCTTCTCGTAAATCGCCGCGGGGAATCCCGACATGGGCGGCGGCTTCTAATGCGCCGTTCCGTCCACCCAGCCAGGCATCGATCCGTCCTGACATAAGCTTCCGAACGTTTGTCTCTTCATCGCG
>NZ_WHJH01000221.1 GCF_011682145.1 Massilia mucilaginosa | reverse complement strand
CTGCTCGGCATTCTTGCGCGCGGTGTTGTCGGTGCCGATCAACAAGTAGCCGATGATGGTGCCGCCGGCGTCGCGCAGGGCCGTCACCGACACCACCGCCGGCTGGCGGTTGCCGTTCTTGCAGATGTAGGTCAGCTCGTAGATGTCTTCGATGCCGCGCGAGGCCTTGAACACCAGCGCCTCGAAGCCGGGCGCGATGGGAGTGTCGAGCTCGGCGCTGAGGGCGGCGGCGCGCGCGATCACTTCCTGCGGATCGGAAAACGCGGCCGGGGTGATCAAGTCGACCACGTCGGCCGCCGCATAGCCGAGCATGCGCTCGGCGCCGACGTTGAAGATCTGGATCACGCCCTGGGCGTCGGTGGCGATGCTGGAAAAATTGGCGCTGTTGAAAATCGCGTCCTGCAGCGCTTCC
>NZ_WHJH01000220.1 GCF_011682145.1 Massilia mucilaginosa | reverse complement strand
CCAGCGCCTCCGGCGACTGCGCCAGGGTCTCGTGGTAGTAGCCGATCACCTGGTTCAGCAGCGCCTGGTCGTCGGCGTCGAACGACACCGGCGCCGGCAGGCTGCGCGCCGTGCTGCGCTCTTGCGGTGTGCCGGCGGCGGCCTGCACACCGGCGGCTAAGGCAGGATCGGCCTTGAGCAGTTCCACCGCGTGCCGGAACGATACGCCCCGGAACTTCATCACCCAGTCGATCGGCCCGCCGCCAATCTGGCAGCCGAAGCAGTGCCACAGGTTTTTTGCGGGCGTGACCACCAGCGACGGCTCGCTGTCCTCGTGGAAGGGGCACACGCCGATGCGGTCCTTGCCGGACTTTTTCAGGGCGATGCCGGCCGACTCGACCAGGCGCTCGACCGCCACTTCATTCTTTAGCCGCT
>NZ_WHJH01000021.1 GCF_011682145.1 Massilia mucilaginosa | reverse complement strand
CCCCCCCCCGCGACACCCTCCCCGGGGGGCGCGCGCGGGGCGGCGCGCCCGCCGGGGGGGGCCACGCCGGCGCCGCGGGGGGGGGGGGGGGCGGGCGGGCCCGCGCCGACGGCGGCAATCCATACGGTGCAGGCGCACAGGAAGGCGATACGCAATATGTGCAGCGGATGCAGCAAATGCGGCAGGTGGCCGGACATAAGACCTCGCTTGTCGGAAGACGAAAACGCGCGGCGCCGTGCCGCCCTGCGATCAATCCTAGCGGCTTGCCCGCGCGGCTGCCAGCGCCTTGCGCGGCGCTGCTGCGTTGTTACGACAATTCGTCATTCGGGCGCGCGTACATGGTCGACCAGGCCGCGCGCGCGCGCATCCGGCGCCTTTGTAAGCAGGCTGGCCAGCACCAGCACCAGCAGCCCGGCCGGCACGCCGAACACCCCGGCCGACATCGGCGCGATGTGGAACCACTGGCCGGCCGCGCTGCCGCCGAGGATGGGGTTGGTGTGCAGCATGTAGTACAGGCATACGCAGAAACCGGCGGCCATGCCGGCCAGCGCGCCGGCGTGGTTGGCGCGCTTCCAGAACACGCCGAGCACCAGCGCCGGGAAGAGGGTCGAGGCCGCCAGCGAAAACGCCGCGCCCACCAGCGACAGGATGTCGGCCGGTTTCTGCGAGGCGGCGTAGGCGGCGATGAAGGCCACGGCCAGCAGCAGCAGCTTGGAAATGGTGACCCGCTTCTGGGTCGAGGCGCCCGGGTCGACCACCTTGTAGTAAAAGTCGTGCGAGAGCGCGTTGGAAATGGCCAGCAGCAGCCCGTCCGCGGTCGACAGCGCCGCCGCCAGCCCGCCGGCCGCCACCAGGCCCGAGATCACATACGGCAGGCCGCCGATTTCGGGCGTGGCCAGCACCAGCATGTCGCCGTCGATGGCGATTTCGGCCAGCTGCACGATGCCGTCGCGGTTGATGTCGGCAATGCTGATCAGGGGATTGAGCTTGTCGACATTGGCCCAGTAGCCGATCCAGCTGGGCAGGTGGGAAAACCTGGTGCCGACCAGCGCGCTGTACAGGTCGTACTTGATCAGCACCGCCAGCGCCGGGATCGACAGGTAGATGAGCAGGATGAAGAACAGGGTCCAGAACACCGACACGCGGGTGTCGTGCACCGAGGCGGTGGTGTAGGAGCGCATCAGGATGTGCGGCAGTGCGGCCGTGCCCAGCATCAGGCAAAACACCAGCGCCAGAAAATTGTTGCGGCGGATGTCGGATGCGGCGCGGTCGGCCCCCGGAAAGGGGGTGGCGTGCGGCTGGGGCGGCAGGGAACGGGCCAGGTTGGCCGCGCGCGCCGTGCTCCACAGGCGCGCGGCTTCTTCGGCAGTCCTGGGGTAGAGCACCAGGGCGCGTTCGGCGGCGCGGATGTCGCCCATGGTGGCATTGCGCAGGCGCACCGCGTCGAGCCGGTGCTGCACCTCCTGGCGCCCCCTTTCCCACGAGCCGGGCAGGGCGGCCGCGAGGGCGCCGTAGGCGGCGGCGCGCTGGGCGAAGATGGCGCGCACTTCGCGCTCGCGCGGATCGCGCTCGAGTTCGGCTTCGCGCGCGGCCAGCTTGGGCATGACGGCGCCGTAGGCCACCTGCGGCACCGGATTGTCGGCATGCTTGAGCGAGAGCCACATGGTGGGCAGCAAGAACGCCACCAGGATGATGATGTACTGCGCCACCTGGGTCCAGGTAATGGCGCGCATGCCGCCCAAAAACGAGCACACCAGGATGCTGGCCAGCCCGAGGAAAATCCCGACCGAAAAATCGACCCCGGTAAAGCGCGAGGCGATCAGCCCGACCGCGTAGATCTGCGCCACCACGTACGTGAACGAGACGATGATGGTGGCTGCCACCGCCATCACCCGCACCGGCCCGCCGCGCCCGCCGGCGCCGCCGCCGTAGCGCGCCGCCAGGAAGTCGGGGATGGTGTACTGGGCGAACTTGCGCAGGTAGGGCGCGATCAGCAGCGCCACGAGGCAATAGCCGCCGGTCCAGCCCATGATGTAGGCCAGGCCGTCGAAGCCGTGCAGGTACAGCCCGCCGGCCAGGCTGATGAAGCTGGCCGCCGAAATCCAGTCGGCGGCGGTGGCCATGCCGTTGAACAGGGCCGGCACCCGGCGCCCGGCCACATAGTATTCGGTCACGTTCGACGTGCGGCTGATCACGCCGATGGCGGCGTACAGCACGATGGTGGCGAACATGTACAGGTAGCCGAGCCAGACGCGCGGCATGCCTTCGCGTTCGAGCAGGGCCAGCGAGACGATGAAGGCGAGGAAGCAGGCGGTGAACCACAGATAGTAGCGGCTCAGGCGGCGCAAGGCGGTGATGGGGGCGCTCATGCAGTGTCTTTCAGCAAGGCGAGGAACTGGCGGTCGGCGCGCCGCATCGCCAGCACGTAGACGCCAATGATGGCGAGGTAGACCAGCGATGCGCCTTGTGCGGCCAGATAGAACGGCAGAGGCCAGCCGAACAGCAACCAGGCGCCCAGTTCGCGCGCGAAAAATACGGTGCAAAAGCCGCAGGCCAGCCAGACCAGCAGCAGCAGTGCGGTGACGCGGCGCGTGCGGTGCCAGTGGATGCGGCGCGCCGCAACCAGCCGGCGGCGCTGGGTGGCCACGGAGTCGAGCGCGGCCGGCATCAGGCGTCGTCCTCGTCGGTGATGCGCGGCGGCGGGAAGGTCAGGCGGAACAGGCAGCCGGGCGAGGTTTTTTGTCCGCTGCGCGGGTTGTTGACAATGTCGATCTCGGCCCCGTGCTGCTGGGCGATCTCGCGCACGATGGCCAGCCCGAGGCCGCTGCCGGGCGCGCTGTTGCCGAGGATGCGGTAGAAGCGTTCGAACACATGGGCGCGCTCGGCCGGGGCGATGCCGGGGCCGCTGTCTTCCACTTCCAGGATCGCCAGATCAAGCTCGCGCCGCACGCGCACGGTGACGCTGCCGCCGGCCGGGGTATAGCGCAGGGCGTTGTCGATCAGGTTCGAGAGCATTTCGCGCAGCATCATGGCGTTGGCGGCGATATGCACCGGCTCGTCCGGCTGCTCGAAGCCGAGGTCGATGCGCTGCGCGAACGAGGCTTGCACCCAGTCCTGCACGGTGTCGCGCGCGCTCTCGCACAGGTCCAGCTCCTCGTAGGCAAGGCCGGCGTTGGGCTGGTTTTCGGCGCGTGCCAGGGCCAGCAGCTGGTTGACCAGGCGCGTGGCCGACTCCGAACTCTTGGCCAGTTGTTCGAGCGAGCGGCGGATTTCTTCGGGGTCGAGCTGGCGCAGCGCCAGTTCGGACTGCATGCGCATGCCGGCCAGCGGGGTTTTCATCTGGTGGGCGGCGTCGGCGATGAAGCGTTTTTGCATTTCGATGGTTTGCGAGAGGCGCTCGAGCATGTCGTTCAGCGACCCGACCAGCGGCGAGATTTCTTCCGGCACCTGGCGCGAATCGATGGGCGAGAGATCGTCGGGGCGGCGCGCGCGTATGCGCTCCTGCAACTGCGCCAGCGGCGACAGTCCCCGGGCCAGGGCGAACCAGACCAGGGCCAGCACGATCGGCAAGATGATGAACTGGGGCAAGATCACGCCCTTGATGATTTCGTTGGCCAGCTGGGCGCGCTTGTCCAGGGTTTCGGCCACCTGCACCAGGGCGGCCCAGGGCTCGTCGCCGCGCTTGGCCAGCGGGCGCAGGTTGACGTAGGAAAAGGCGATGCGCACCGGCGTGCCGTGCATCAGCTCATTGCGGAAATGCACGCGGCCGTTGCGCAGGCGTTCGTCATCGGGCGGCAGCGGCAGGTCGCGGTCGCCGTCGACGTGCTCGCGGCGCGGACCGGTGATCTGGATGAACACCTGGTCCACATCGTCGGCGCGCAGCATGTCGCGCGCGCTGCCGGGCAGGCGCGAGAGCACCTTGCCGTCGACCTCGCGCACCTGCTGGGCCAGCACGGTGATGCTGTCTTCCAGCGCATGGTCGAAGGGCTGGTTGGCAATCGACTTGGCCACCAGGTAAGTAATGGCGATGCTCATTGGCCACAGCAGCAGCAGGGGCGCCAGCATCCAGTCGAGGATTTCGCCGAACAGGGAATGCTGGATGTTTTCTTCGAGCTCGGCGCCGGGCGGCACATACAGGGTGTCGAGGGCGTCCGGCGCGTCCGGCGGCGCCAGGGCGGCGTCGCGCACGCTCACTTCGATGCCACGCCCGTGTCCGGCGCGGCGCGGCTGCCGTCGAGGAATTTTTCCAGGCAGTAGCCCAGCCCGCGCACGGTGGCGATGCGCACCCCGCCCACCTCGATCTTCTTGCGCAGGCGGTGCACATAGACTTCGATGGCATTGTTCGACACTTCCTCGCCCCATTCGCACAAATGGTCGACCAGTTGTTCCTTCGACACCAGGCGTCCGGCGCGCGCCAGCAGGATTTCGAGCAGGCCCAGTTCGCGCGCCGACAGGTCCAGCATCTGGTCGTTGATATAGGCGCTGCGGCCGACCTGGTCGTACGCCAGCGGGCCGTGGCGCACCACCGCCGCGCCACCGCCGGCGCCGCGCCGGGTCAGGGCGCGCACACGCGCTTCCAGCTCGGACAGGGCGAACGGCTTGGCCATGTAATCGTCGGCGCCCAGGTCGAGGCCGTTGACCCGCTGCTCGATCGAGTCGGCCGCGGTGAGGATCAGCACCGGCAGCAGCGAAGCGCGGGCGCGCAGGCGGCGCAGCACTTCCAGCCCGGACAGGCGCGGCAAGCCCAGGTCGAGGATCAGCAGGTCGAATTCCTGGGTGGACAGGGCGGTATCGGCCTCCTGTCCGTTCTTCACACAATCGATGGCGTAGCCGGACTGGCGCAAGGAGCGCGTCAATCCATCGGCAAGCACGCTATCATCTTCGGCAAGTAAAATACGCATGGTGGCACCGGGACGTCTAAGTAAGGCTATTGTGTTTCATTTGCCGCAACGCCGGGAATTTTTTTGAAATCGGGCGTGTGCCGCTTGCATAAACCACTGTTTATTTGTACAGTAGTGCCTGTGACGTGCTACCCGCCCTTGATCTGGACCACTCTCTGGACTGAAAGAAAGTTATGGACGATAAAAAAACCGTATTAAATGCTGGCGAGAAGGGCAAAGCGCTGGCCGCTGCCCTGGCGCAGATTGAAAAGCAGTTCGGCAAGGGCTCCGTCATGCGCATGGATGCCAACGCGCCGGTTGAAGATGTGCAGGTCGTCTCGACCGGCTCGCTCGGCCTGGACATCGCGCTCGGCGTCGGCGGCCTGCCGCGCGGCCGCGTGGTCGAGATCTACGGTCCTGAATCGTCGGGTAAAACCACGCTGACCCTGCAGACCATCGCGCAAATGCAAAAACTGGGCGGCACCTGCGCCTTTATCGATGCCGAGCACGCGCTCGACGTCGGCTATGCCCAAAAACTGGGCATCAACCTGTCCGAACTGCTCATTTCGCAGCCGGACACGGGTGAACAGGCACTGGAAATCACCGATGCGCTGGTGCGTTCGGGCAGCGTCGACCTGGTCGTCATCGACTCGGTGGCCGCGCTCACCCCGCGCGCCGAGATCGAAGGCGACATGGGCGACTCCCTGCCGGGTCTGCAGGCCCGTCTGATGTCCCAGGCCCTGCGCAAGCTGACCGGTTCGATCAACCGCACCAACACCCTGGTCATTTTCATCAACCAGATCCGCATGAAGATCGGCGTCATGTTCGGCAGCCCGGAAACCACCACCGGTGGTAACGCGCTCAAGTTCTACGCCTCGGTGCGCCTGGACATCCGCCGTACCGGTTCGATCAAGTCCGGCGACGAAGTCATCGGTAACGAAACCAAGGTCAAGGTCGTCAAGAACAAGATCGCGCCACCGTTCAAGGAAGCGCACTTCGACATCCTGTATGGCGAAGGCACGTCGCGCGAAGGCGAGATTCTGGATCTGGGTGCGGATAACAAGATCGTCGAGAAGTCGGGTTCCTGGTACAGCTATAACGGCGAACGTATCGGCCAGGGTAAGGATAATGCGCGTATTTACCTCAAGGAGCGTCCGGCTCTGGCGCGCGAGATCGAAAACAAGGTACGCGTCGCTCTCGGCGTGCGCGAACTGCCGCCGGTCGCTGGCGAGGAGCCTGCCGTCAAGGCGGCCAAGCTGAAGGCTGTCCCCGAGTAATCGGCGGGTTTGGCGATGGCAGCACCCCATTTGAGCCTGAAAGGCCGTGCCCTGCGCTATCTGTCGATGCGCGAGCACAGCCGGCTTGAGCTGGGGCGCAAGCTGGCGCGCCATGCGGAGGAGGGCGACGATGTCGAGGCCCTTCTCGATTTTCTTGAGAAAAACAACTGGCTGTCGCAGGAACGTTTCTCCGAATCCCTGATTCACCGCCGCTCTGCGCGCTTCGGCAACAGCCGCATCATGGCCGAGTTGCAAAGTCACGGGGTCAAGGGCGAGGCCTTGCAGGAACTCAAGGCGGGTCTTGCCGACAGCGAGCTGGCGCGCGCCCGCGAAGTGTGGGAGCGCAAGTACGGCACGGTGGCGAGCGATCCCGCCGAGCGCAACAGGCAGATGCGGTTCCTGATGCAGCGCGGGTTTTCGCAGCGCGCGGTCAAGGCGGCGATGCAGGGGCGCGATCCGGATGACGACTGAGTCGATCCGGATGATGAATAGGTATTATTGCTAAACTATATATCCCGTTGTTTGCGGGTGATTGTTACAAGTGCGCCGCAACGCTGGCGCCACGTCTCTGGGCCACGCCCTTGGGCGGAAAAGCGGAGCGCCTTTCGCCGTATGCCGGGCTGGTACGCCCGTCATACTCCTCAACGGTGGAAGGCGCTACGCTTTTCCGCCCTGCTCAATTTCCTCTTCCATTTTGCTGCAGATCTAGCCTGCCGGGTTCGGAATCAAATGCCCAAATCGACAAAAGCGTATTTTGGCTAAATCTCGTCGTATGCAAAGTTGGGAATCTTCAACTGTGTATTGCGCTGCTAATAATATTGCCAAAGTAGATTTCTTTCCAGTTGGACATGAGATAATTTTGTCTTGTCTACCTGCGTTAGGAATCAAATGTCTTCGTCTTTCGTAGCACTTCTTGGCAATGCGCGTCATTCTGTCTATCGACTTGTATGGGCTTGCATCGCCGCGCTATTTTCCATTTTTTGCAGTAACGCACATGCCCAAGAACGCATCTATATCGGTCCATATATATATCATTGGGGACCGACAAAATTCCCAGACATCGCCTCAACTAGAGCCGCTTATCTGGAGTTATTGAATAAGGGGATGCCTGCTTCGTATTGCTCAATTTTCTGGCGAGGTGAGCCAAGTCCATGGATTGTTGACGAGTCTGTGGGCGGGGTAACAACGCGGGAACGTAGTTCACATCCTACCGGGTGGGCAATGAAGGACGATAACTGCGTTCCCCGTTCGGAAGGCGGTGCCGTGCTGATCTACCGTAGCCGGACAGTATGCATAGAGTCGCAAGGCCAACGCTATTTCACGCCAATTAAAGCGTGTCGCTCGGGTAGATATGAAGAAAAAAAAGATGCGAAGGGAGGCAATGTTGGGCCGCAATGTCCCAAATGCCAAACCGGTCAGCCCATCACGCCGACAACCGGGAATATGTGGCATTCCATCACCGATTACGCATCATCTAAATCATCAAGCAGCTTGAACCTCCGACGCATGTACAACAGTTCTACGAGCCTGTCTGACCCGTACTTGATTCGCGGTTTTGGCGTCCGGTGGACCCACTCCTTCAATAAATCGCTGCGTGCGGAACTAAAAGATATCGAACCGCCGGTTGGTAAGTGCTGGCGATTTGTTTCGGGTGAATGGGAGTGTTCATCCGGGTTTTTGAGCAAGGAACGCATTCCATCGAAGGTGTCAATCATGCATCCTGATGGGAAATACTTTAGCTTTGTCGGTGATCAGCTTGGAAACTATACTAGCGGCGCTGACGTGAATGATCGGCTTTCCCCGATCATGTCAGTAAATAACGACTCGGTGCTGGAATGGATTCTCTACGATGCCAAGAACGACCGTACCGAGCGTTTTGATAAGACAGGCGTTTTGCTTTCGATAACTGAGCGCAATGGTCTTCAACAAGTCTTGACCTATACTGATGGCATAAACAAAGACAACAAAATTGGTCGGTTCCCGGCGAACGCTCCCGCTTGCCCGGGCACCCACTCTGACGAGGTGCCACCCGTTGGGCGTTTGCTCTGTGTTACCAACCACTGGGGGCGTCAGCTTCAATTTAACTATGACGCTAAGGGACGACTGGTCGAAGTGATCGATCCGGCCAGTCAAGCCTACCTCTACGAATACGATGGGCCTTCAGGAGGTTGCGTTGCTGGAAATGAAAACACCTTGGCGTGTAAAGCGAACAATCTGACCAAGGTCACTTACCCTGATGGAAAGAGCCAAACATATTTCTACAATGAAGAAAGCAAGATTAACGGGGGCATACGATGCCCATCGTCTTTTCCGATGGGAAACGGCTTCGGCCCTGAAAAATTTATGAATTTAATGACAGGCCTGGTCGATGAAAACGAAGAACGCCATATCAGTTGGGCATATGACTGCGAAGGCAGGGCGACCTTGTCGGAACTTGGTAACGGTATCGAAAAAGTTACGCTTGCCTATGCGGATGGTAATGACGCTTCAACGAAAGTCACCCACTACGTCGGTCCGGCCGACAAAGTAGTAACGTCAGTGCGAACTTTCAAGAAAACATATGTACAGGGCATTGCGAAACCGACGACTATCGATGCTCCGTGTGTCGAGTGCGGCACGATCGCTGAACATACGTATGACAGCATTGGCAATGTCACGAAGACCAAGGATTTCAACAGCAACTTTAGCTGCTTCGCTTACGGTACCTTGCGCAATCTGGAATCCGCGCGTGTAGAAGGCGTTGTTGGCGCTGATTGCACTCCGATGCTGACTGCGCAAACGCTCGCGCTGCCTGTACGCAAAACCACGACCACATGGCACGCGCAGTTCCGCCTGCCTGAAGTCATCTCCGAACCCAAGCGTATTACGAAATACAAATACGATGCGTCCGGCAACCTGATTAGCAAGTCCGAGCAGGCCACCACCGACTTGACAGGTGCGCAGGGCCTGGCCGCGCCCGTGACGGGCATCATCCGTACCTCGACATACACGTACAGCAATCTCGGCCAGTTGAAAACCGTCACCGGTCCGCGTACCGACATCGTCGACCGTACTACCTACGATTACGATCCGTCCACCGGCGACCTGATCACGGTGATCAACGCCGCCAACCAGGCGACCACGTTCTCGGACTACGACGCGCATGGCCAAGTTCGCATGATTCGCGCACCGAACGGCGTGACGACGACGCTGAGCTACACGCCGCGCGGATGGGTTGCGTCGCAAGCCGTATCGAACGGTACCTCCACGCAGACGACCAGCTATGACTATACCCCTTCGGGCCAGGTCAAAACGGTCACGCTGCCCGACAACAGCGTCACGACCTACAACTACGATGTGGCGCAGCGGCTGACGTCTATCGCCAACAACCGCGGCGAGAGCATCACCTACACGCTCGACCTTACCGGCAACAGGATCAAGGAAGAAGTGCGCGACCCCAATGGCAACCTGGCGCGCCAGATTACCCGCACCTATGACATTACCGGCCGTCTGACGAGCCAAACCGGAGCAGCGCAATGACCCGCAGTATTTTCAGCCGTTTGACGTCGGGCGCAATGATCGTTGTGATGACCTACACGCCCTTGCTCGGCGCCTATACCGGAACCGTGGCCGCCGCGCAGACGGTACCGGACGCGCCTACCCGTTACCAATACGACCTTGGCGGCAACCTGACCGAGGTCACCGATCCGCTGGGGCGGGTGACCAACCAGGCCTACGATCCGCTCGATCGCGTCAAGCAGATCCAGCAGCCGGCAACCAACGGCGCCCGCCCGACCATCAAGTTTGGCTATGACGGCATCGACCAGCTTGCGACGGTAACCGATCCACGCAACCTGGAAACGCGCTATGCGGTCGACGGCTTGGGCAATCAAGCCGAGCTGGGCAGCCCCGACACGGGCCTGACCAAGTCGACTTATGATGCCGCCGGCAATCTGAAAACGAGCACGGACGGGCGCGGAAAAACAAACACGTACACCTACGACGCGCTCAACCGCCTGACCCGGATCGACTATACCGGTACGGTCAGCACCGCATTTGAATACGATGGCGGGGCTACCCCAATCCCCAGCGCGATCGGCAAAATGAGCCGGATGACGGATGAGTCGGGGAATACCAGCTATACCTACGACGAACTTGGGCGGCTGGCGACCAAGATCCAGAATACGATCGGTGGGGTCTACAACACCACCCACAAGCTCAGCTATGCCTACAATGCTGCCGGCCAGTTAGCCAGCATGACGTACCCGAGCGGCAACCGTCTCAATTATGGCTATAACAATGCGGGGCAAGTCACCAGCATTGTGCTCAATCCCGTTCAGGCCAGCGGTACCGGCACAAACACGGGCAGCAGCATCGTTTTGCTGGACAATATTACCTATGCACCGTTTGGTGGACCCACGGGTTGGACGTGGGGCAACAGCGTACCGGCAAACCAGTACACGCATCTGCGCACCTATGACGTCAATGGCCGCACCAGCAGCTATAGCTTGGGAAGCCCTTCGGCTAACGGCATCGTTCGTACGGTCAATTACGACGCCGCCAACCGCATCAAAGGGTACACGCATACGGGCACCGGCACGGCGCCAATTCCTGCCAGTCTTGACCAGACCTTCGGCTACGACGAACTTGATCGTCTGGTCAGCTACAGCGGCAACGGTGCTGCCCAGACCTACGCCTACGATGCCAGTGGCAATCGCATCAAAGCGGGGTTCGGGGCGAACAGCTACACCAACACCATCGATCCTGCCAGTAACAAGCTGACTGCCACCACAGGCCCTGTTCCAGCCAAGACCAATAAGTATGACGGTGCCGGCAATCTGACTGGCGATGGGACACTTGTCGTGAACTACAGTGGACGAGGACGCCCGTACAGCTTCCAGAATGGTGCGATGACCATTGTCCAGCTCTTCAATGGACTCGATCAGCGTGTTTTTCAAGGCTACGCCGGCGGCGTGTTTGTCTATGGTGAGCAAGGACAGCTGGTTGGCGAGTACACTTACACCGGTGGCAAGCCGACCCGCGAGACAGTGTACTTGGGCAATCTGCCCGTGGCAGTATTGACGCAAACAGTCACGGGTACCGCACCTGCACAAAGCACGGCAATTAATGTGTCTCATGTTCATACGGATCATTTGGGAACTCCCCGGATGATTACGCGCTCGACCGACAATAAAATTGTTTGGCGCTGGGACAATGGTGATCCGTTCGGCTTGACGCCTGTGAACGAAAATCCAAGCGGTGTTGGTGCGTTTACCTTCAATCTACGAATGCCGGGGCAGTATTACGACAAGAATACAAATTTGTTCTACAACTACCATCGCGACTATGATCCGCAGACGGGGCGGTATATCCAGTCTGATCCGATTGGCTTAGCGGGCGGGATCAATACTTATGGTTATGTGGAGGCGAACCCGCTGAGTTTTGTAGATCCTTTAGGGCTATTGATTGTAAACCTTCTTCCGCCGGCGGATTATTCACAAGGCGCAAGAGTTCGTGATGACCCATCGAAAGTAGTAATTATTGCGCACGGAGATTATAAGGGAAATATTATTGGGGCAAATGGCAAGGTAATGTCACCGGCGGATTTGGCGGAACTTGCGGAGGCAGTACGAAAAAATCGAGGCTATTCAAAGAATATGTCTATCGAACTTCGCGTATGTGGCGGTGGATATGGAGATAAATCTGCGGGACAGTCAATGTCTGATAATTTTCCGGGCTCAACAGTAAGAGCGTCGCCAGGTAATGTTACGCCCGAAGGTATGACTCCTGCGTGGTGGGGGATTAAACCCTGGAACCCAAGTGGAAATTGGAGGACATTTCCGTAAAAATGAATATGAGAGTTTTAAACATTACAGCGCTCTATATATTGCTGTGGTCAATCCCAGCAATCGCTTGTACTGATGAGAAAGGGCTTGTAGATAGTAAATCAGCTACTTTCATATTACTGATCGAACTTGTAATAATCTTTTCGGCAGCCATGCTGTTGTGGTTAGGAAAAGCTATTTTTCTGCCGAGGCTAACTGAAAAGCATAGAAATTTGAGCAGATATTTTTTTTGGTTGTTGGCTTTGGTTCTATCTTTCTTTTTAGGAATTTTCGGCAGCTTTGGAATTCCAAGGTATGAGAAGGTGTATGAAGATTTTGGCTTGATCCCGCAGTATTGGGTTGCAATCTTAATTTCCAGTAGGCACTGGTTGTGGATTTTGTTCGGGGTGGTACTTGCTTGTTTGCTTGCGTTTATTCGATCACCGCGATACTCGGGTATTCTTCTGACTTTATGCGTATTTACATTTATGATATTTGTATGGGTCATTTGGATGCTAAATCTTCCAGTCAATTCGTTATGCTAAGCCGTCCCGAGCGGCGCTGTTAGCGTGGGCACGGTGTCGGCACGGTGTCAGGTCTGACAAACGGAGACTGTCGGCACGGTGTCAGGTCTGACAAACGGACACTGTCGCACGGTGTCGTTGCACGGCGTCCGTCGCACGGCGTCAGGTCTGGCAAACGGACACGGACTGATACGTAGTTGGATTGGCCCTTCCCAAGCTCTTCATTAATTTATAGCCGTACCCAACCCGCTGCTCGTAAGAACGCGGGTTCCGGTACTGCATTTACCGCAAGGGGGCGGCACGGCATCAGATACCTTTTTGGTATGCAAATTCGGGAAAAGTCGCGCTCTTTGAGTACAGTGCACAAAAATCCGATACGGAACTCTTGCCTTGTACTACACACGGCATGCAGCTTAGTAGCTGTTCAGTTGTCAATCTGATATCATTAGATAGATCAGCAGCGGCATGACGGATGGGGGAGTGCCCGGCAGCGAGCTACCGCAACAGCCAACAATCGCATCGTGAAAGGTGACGGTGGAACATGCAACAGCGCGAAACGAGGATAAGTCCGGCATGTTTGAGGGCGTTGTTAGTTGCTCAATGGCTAACGGTCGCCTTGGCAATCCACTTCGGCCAGATGTCACTGGACTGGCAAAGCGCCCCCGACTCCGACTTCGAGGGTTCCCCGGATGCCTTTCACAACATGATGGAGGTCGTAGCCACCTGGTGGATCCTCAAAGGCGCTTGCATCGCCGTCGCGCTCAACATGATCGTGCTGGCCCTCTGGTGCCGCCGTGAAATCGCCGCCGGCAATTGGCTGGTCAAGCTGCACTGGCTCGGCTTCGTCCTGCCCATCCCCGTGGTCGTTTGGTTCGGGCGCAACATCACAACGTAGCGTCCTATGCCGCGACAAGTTTGTCCGAGCAGTAAGCCTGCCTCTCTATATGTGAGGCCCCAGCACCCGCACGCCGCACCCGCGCAAGCGATACCAAAATCGCGCCAACTGATGAAATTTCGTGCATCTTGCCCCAAAAAACCATGTTGCAGCGCAACTGGCCTCCGGCATGTGCTAAACTTTTGGGGTTTAAGCAGCGCCGCATGAGCGGTTGTTGCCGTAGAAGCTGCGGCAACGTGCACGATGTGTACACCGGCTGCAACTATTTACGCCGCATTTTCCGGCATTGGTCTTGTCTTCATGCCCCTGTCTTCTCCCGTCCCTCGCGCCCTGCGCCATACGCGCGCCATCGAAGTCGCAGCGTACGCGCGCGATGATGGCTTGTGGGATCTCGACGCGCGCATCAGCGACATCAAAGTGCGCGACGTGACCCTGGCGTCCGGCGTACGGGCCGGCGGCACACCCTTGCACAACCTGCACCTGCGCATCACCATCAACCGCGAACTGACCATTGTCGATGCCGAAGCCGCGTCCGATGCCGTTCCGTACCCGGGCTATTGCGATACCATAGGCCCCGCTTACAAAAAATTGATCGGTCTGTCCTTGATGAAAGGCTTTCGCCTTGGCATCAAAGAGCGGCTGTCCGGCGTGCTTGGCTGCACGCACCTGAGCGAACTGGCCCAGATCCTGCCGACGGCGGCAATCCAGGCCTACGCCAACGACGTGATCCAGACCCGCGACGGGCCGGGTCACGATCCCTTGCCGGAACGGCCGTTCCAGATCGATAAATGCCATGCCCTGCGTGCCGAGGGTCCCGCCGTCGCGGTGTACTATCCGCGCTGGGTGGCGAAAGCTGTACCGGGTTAGCCCCGCTTTCCCGTTTTTTCTCGCATTTCAACCGTATTTTCTACAAATCAGTATCAGAAGAAGGGAAGCCAGCATGAAAATCCATGAGTATCAAGGCAAAGAAATCCTCCGGCAGTATGGAGTGACGGTACCGCGCGGCATTCCGTGCTTGTCCGTGGAAGAGGCTGTAAAAGCAGCCGAGACGCTCGGCGGTCCGGTCTGGGTAGTCAAGGCACAGATCCATGCTGGCGGTCGCGGCAAGGGCGGCGGCGTGAAAGTGGCCAAGTCGCTGGAACAAGTCAAGGAATACGCAGAACAGATCCTGGGCATGCAGCTGATCACCCACCAGACCAGCCCGGAAGGCCAGAAAGTACGCCGCCTGCTGATCGAAGAAGGCGCGGACATCAAGAAAGAACTGTACGTGTCGATGGTCACCGACCGGGTCAGCCAGCGCGTGGTGCTGATGGCTTCCTCCGAAGGCGGCATGGACATCGAAGAAGTTGCCCACTCGAACCCGGGAAAAATCCACCAGATCGCGATCGACCCATCGGTCGGCCTGACCGACGCCGAAGCGGACGACATTTCGGCCAAGATCGGCGTGCCGCCTGAATCGATCGCCGACGCGCGCGTTCAGCTGCAGGGCCTGTACAAAGCCTACTGGGAAACCGATGCATCGCTGGCCGAAATCAACCCGCTGATCCTGACCGGTTCCGGCAAGGTCATCGCGCTCGACGCCAAATTCAACTTCGATTCGAACGCCCTGTATCGCCAGCCGAACATCGTCGCTTACCGCGACCTGGACGAAGAAGACGCGGCCGAAGTCGAAGCATCGAAGTTCGACCTGGCTTACATCTCGCTCGACGGTAACATCGGCTGCCTGGTCAACGGCGCCGGCCTGGCCATGGCCACCATGGACACCATCAAGCTGTTCGGCGGCGAGCCTGCCAACTTCCTCGACGTGGGCGGCGGCGCAACGGCTGAAAAAGTCACCGAAGCGTTCAAGATCATGTTGAAGAATCCAGGCCTGAAAGCCATCCTGGTCAACATTTTCGGCGGCATCATGCGCTGCGACGTGATCGCCGAAGGCGTGATCACCGCATCGAAGGCCGTTTCCCTGACCGTGCCGCTGGTTGTGCGCATGAAGGGCACCAACGAAGACATCGGCAAGAAGATGCTGGCCGAGTCCGGCCTGCCGATCATCGCCGCCGATACGATGGAAGATGCAGCCAAGGCCGTGGTAGCGGCTGCTGCTGCTCATAAAGCCTAATCCGGCCTAATTCGAAGGAACAAACATGTCGATTCTGATCAATAAAGATACAAAAGTAGTCACCCAGGGGATTACCGGCAAGACCGGCCAATTCCACACCCGCATGTGCCGCGATTACGCGAATGGCAAGGAATGCTTCGTTGCCGGCGTGAACCCGAAGAAAGCCGGCGAAGATTTCGAAGGCATTCCCATTTTCGCTAACGTTGCTGAAGCGAAAAAAGAAACCGGCGCCAACGTGTCGGTCATCTACGTGCCGCCGGCAGGCGCGGCCGCCGCGATCTGGGAAGCCGTCGAAGCCGAACTCGACCTGGCAATCTGCATCACCGAAGGCATTCCTGTGCGCGACATGATGGCGCTCAAGGACCGCATGGCCAAGGCCGGCTCCAAGACCCTGCTGCTCGGTCCTAACTGCCCTGGTCTGATCACCCCTGACGAAATCAAGATCGGCATCATGCCGGGCCACATCCACCGCAAGGGCCGCATCGGCGTGGTCTCGCGTTCGGGCACCCTGACGTACGAAGCGGTTGGCCAGCTGACCGCGCTGGGCCTGGGCCAGTCGTCGGCAGTCGGCATCGGCGGCGACCCGATCAACGGTCTGAAGCACATCGACGTCATGAAGATGTTCAACGACGATCCGGATACCGACGCGGTCATCATGATCGGCGAAATCGGCGGTCCTGACGAAGCCAACGCGGCTTACTGGATCAAGGACAACATGAAAAAGCCGGTGGTCTGCTTCATCGCCGGCGTGACCGCGCCTCCGGGCAAGCGCATGGGCCACGCCGGTGCACTGATTTCCGGTGGCGCCGACACCGCGCAAGCCAAGCTCGACATCATGGAAGCCTGCGGTATCAAAGCCACCAAGAACCCGTCGGAAATGGCGCGTTTGCTGAAAGCCATGCTGTAATTTGTAAGCTGTAGTTTGTAAGCGAAGGCAAAGGTAGTGAATAATGACGGGGAGCGCAAGCTCCCCGTTCTCGTTGGCGGGTCACCCACCGGAGGGCAAGAGTGGCGAAAATTATCATATCGCGCAATCACGCGGTGATTCGAGAGGTCGAACTCGACAAGGACCGCATGACGCTCGGGCGCAAGCCCGACAACGACATCGTCCTGCCGCACCCGGCCATGAGCGGTTCCCATGCGGCGTTCAACTTCATCATGAACGATGTGTTCGTGGAAGACCTGGGCAGCACCAACGGCACCTATGTGAACGGCAAGCGGGTGGCGAAACACATGCTGGAAGATCACGACACCATCGTCGTGGCGCGTTTTCAGCTCGAATTCATCGGCGGGCCGCGGCGCGCGCTGCCGGACGCGCTGGCCGATACGGCCAATCTGCTCGGTTCGGTCGAAGTCAAGACCGGTCCGAACGCCGGCAAGCGGCTGGCCTTGACCAAGCCGCTGTCGACCTTGGGCAAGGCGGGGGTGCAGGTGGTGGCGATTACGCGCCAGAACGGCGCGTATTACCTGACGCATGTGGACGGCAATGTGGCGCCGCTCATCAATGGCGTCGCGCCGGGCAAGGCGCCGCGCCGGCTGGAACATGGCGACGCGATCGAACTGGCGGGGGCGGACATGGTGTTTTGCCTCATTGCTGAGTAAGCAAGAAAGTAAGAGGGTGGAACCCTTCCTTCAATAAACTGGCAAAAAGTGGCGGTGACAGACGACAATTTTTGTCGTCATCGACAAAAATTGCGCATTCTTCGATTCGTCCCTGGGTGACGTACCGCACGCGCAAAAAAGATTTCTGGCACGACCCTTGCTTTAGCATTACGTAAGTTAAGAATAGGCAATTATGCCTGCGCGAGGGAAATGGCATGAAATCGACAAACAGGTTCAAGAGTACCGTAGCCGGATTTACCTTGATCGAACTGATGATCGTCGTTGCAATCATAGGAATTTTAGCCAGCATCGCATTGCCGGCGTATCAGACCTATGTGGCGAAATCCCAAGCCGTCACTGGCCTCGCGGAGATCACGGCCGCCAAGATTGTCGTCGAATCGAAGATAGCCGAAGGAATCGATGCCACGATCACCGTACCAGACGCGGTGGGAATACAAGCGACGACACAGCGCTGCGCTATTGTTGTCTCAATCGCAGCGTCGGGCGAAAGCACCCTGCAGTGCGCGCTAAAGGGTGGCTCCATGGTAGAGGGTCTCTTCGTTACGTTGACGCGAAGTGCCGACAGCGGAGGCGTTAGCGGAAGCTGGACATGCTCTTCTACGCTCGCAGCAAAAATCACACCTCAGGATTGCCTGTAAGCCTCTCTTGACCAGTCGAGCCCCTGATTCAGGGGCTTTTGTCATGTGCGCCCAGCATGGGCGCACTCTTGTGGGTGAAAGTCCCGCCGCGAGCTGACCACAGCGAGCGAAGTGAAGCGCAACTGCGGAAGGGTGACCGACCGTGGAAAGGAAGCGTGGAGCGAAACTGCGAGCCGATGGACAAGAATCGGATAAAAGGCGCTGCCGAGCAGGGCGAGCGGGCATGAACCCGCGAAGCTCTTGTGGTCAAGGCGAAGCGGCGTAAATCCGGCGGTTGTGCAGGGAAGGAGTGCGTTCTTACCTGGGGAGATCTCGCCTGATGTCTGAAAGGACGACGGGGCAACCCGGAGCGAGAAGTCAGCAGAGGCCATAGTAGTCCGACTCTGGGCGAAGGGCCGAACAAGAAGGAGCGTCGAACGTCTTGTCGATGAGTCGTGTACGGCATCAGATGCCCGCATCAGCGGGGCGGGTCGCGGTAAGGCGGGGTGAAGCCTCGTCCGAAGCAGCCAGCGATGAAACACGTTTCCCGCGACAAGGAGCGCGAGGCGCAGGGCAAGGCTTGCTCAGGCAAGCGCTTGCGAGGGAGAACATGCAACGCGCGTGGAAACGCGTGAAGGCGAACAAGGGAGCCGCCGGTGTCGACGGACTGGACATTGCCCGGACCGGACAACACCTCAAGCACGCGTGGCCGACCATCCGGCATCAGCTGATGGAAGGCACCTACAGGCCGTTGCCTGTACGGCGCGTCGGCATTCCGAAGCCGGACGGCAGCGAACGTGAGCTGGGGATACCCACCGTGACCGACCGTCTGATTCAGCAGGCACTGCTGCAAGTGCTGCAACCACTGATCGATCCCACCTTGAGTGAACACAGCCACGGGTTCCGGCCCGGCCGCCGTGCGCGTGACGCCGTGCTCGCAGCACAGCAGTACGTACAGGCGGGCTACCGCGTCGTCGTCGACCTGTCAAAATTCTTTGACCGGGTCAACCACGACATCCTGATCGAACGCTTGCGCAAACGCGTGAACGACATCGGCATCATCCGGTTAGTGCGCGCCTACCTCAACGCGGGAATCATGGATGGCGGCGTGGTGGTGGTCGAACGGTCGGAGGGTACGCCGCAAGGCGGTCCCCTCTCTCCACTGCTGGCCAATGTGTTGCTCGACGAGGTGGATCGGGAGCTGGAACGGCGGGGCCATCGCTTTGCGCGTTACGCCGACGACTGCAATGTGTACGTGCGCAGTCAAAAGGCGGGCGAGCGCGTGATGGCGCTACTGAAGCGTCGCTACGATGTGCTGCACCTGAAGATCAACGAATCGAAAAGTGCGGTGGCCAGTGCGTTTGGCCGAAAATTTCTGGGCTATGCGATGTGGATGGCACGGGGAAATGAGGTGAAACGTGCGGTGTCGAAGATGGCGCTCGCGACGTTCCGGCAAAGGATCAGGCAGCTTACCCGCCGCTCCGGTGGCCGCAGCATCAGCGAGGTGATCGACAAACTGCGCAGCTATGTGTTGGGATGGAAAGCATACTACGGCCTGGCACAAACACCGGGAGTCCTGCTCAGGCTGGATGAATGGATGCGTCACCGTATGCGGGCAATCCATCTAAAACAATGGCGGCACGGGACGACGATCTACCGTGAACTGATGAGTCTGGGGACGAAACCCAAAGTGGCGTTACTGGTGGCAAAGAACAGCCGCCGCTGGTGGCGCAACAGTGCTATGGCCCTCAACAATGTGCTCACGATTGCCTACTTTGACCGTCTTGGCATGCCTCGACTCACATAACCTCAACTTCTTGAACCGCCCGGTGCGGACCCGCATGCCGGGTGGTGTGGGAGGGGATCGGTCAGGTACTCTGGCCGCCCCTATCCCGATTTCTGGACGGCGTATCGTACCTTGGCAGATCAATCCCCGGAAGCCACCATGCTGCGCTGTTTCATGGGCAGGTTGGCGATCCAGAGTCTGAGCGCCACCAGTCCGTGCGGCCACTGCGCTCCCTTCATGTAGAGATGGGCGTTTTCTCTCCGCCATGCGCCAGATGGCGCCTCTGGGCGGAAAATGGAGTCGCCAGTGACGATGGGCGTCACAAAAACCAGGCTTTTATGTGGATTGACAGAAATTGGCATCTTGCAAGACAAAGATTGTCAGTATCTGATCAAGATCTCGTTCAACTGGTCCCTTGGATGGGCAAGGAAGGCCGAAAACGAGCTGGCACGGCGCTTGCATATACCCAAGTGCGGTTCACAAGTTCCGAATTAATCACAACTAGGAGTAGTAAAAATGAAATCGATGAAAATGATGAAAAAAGCGCAAGCCGGTTTTACCCTGATCGAACTGATGATCGTTGTTGCAATTATCGGTATCTTGGCCGCTGTTGCACTGCCAGCTTACCAGGACTATGTCTCGAAGTCGCAAATCGCAGCTGGCCTGGCTGAAATCACCCCAGGTAAAGTCAACGTCGAAACGAAACTGGCTGAAGGCATTGCAGTTGGCACCCCTGCCGATATCGGCCTGACCACCCCGACCAAGCGTTGCACCACGATTGCAGCTGTCTTCGCCGTTGACGGCGCTGGCGACATCATCTGCACCCTGGATGGTAACGGTAACGTTAAAACCAAAACCATCAAGTGGAACCGTACGGCTGATGCCAATGGTACCGCTGGCACTTGGAAATGTGTTACCACCGTTGACACCAAACTGAAACCAAAAGATTGCGAGATCTAATTCTTGCACTGCATGCCTCTGCAGCCATCACGCTGCGGGGGCTTGCAAAAGCGCTTGTTTCACTCTGTTGAATGCAACATGAATGAGATGACGTTCTCCTGAGCCGCTTCCGGGTTTTCCCGCAAGCGGCTTTGTTACAGGTGTTTCGATTTGCTTGTCCTGCAAGAAGGCGGCGTCAGATGCCGCGATCAGAGCCGACGAGGCGATGTGGCCTTGCCGGTGATCCTCCACCATGTCTTTCAGAGCGCCTGGACCTGTACCGATATTGCGTCCATGCCAGTTTCAGTTCACCCCCGAGTCCACTAGCATGATGAAATCAAGAAAAAACGACAGCAGCCATGAACAGGCCGGCTTTACGCTGATTGAACTGATGATTGTCGTTGCCATCATCGGCGTGTTGGCGGCGGTCGCTTTTCCTGCCTACCAGAACTATGCGGCGAAGGCCAAAGTGGCCGCTGCTGTGGAAGAATCGGCTGGCGGCAGAACCGGCATCGATTCCGACATCATTCTGGTTCCAAATATGGACGCCGTAGCGACAATGCAGGCGTCCAAATTGCAGGGCGAATCCATCAATTGTAAAATTTCCACCACGGCGGCCAACGCCGGCGCTGTCGATCTGAGTTGCACCATCAAGGGCGGTCCTGCCAGTGTCGCGGCGAAAACAGTGACCTGGTCACGGGCGGCTACTGGTCAATGGACATGCAAGGCCATCGCTATTGCCGTTGAGCACACGAGCCAGAATTGCCCGCCGTGACGTAAACGCCTGCTCCACAAAGTTCAGTGCGCCGCTTCGGCAAGCACTGGACTGGCCTGTCAACGTACCGCGTTCAGTGCCGTAGCCCGTCGCATCAAACTCCCTCGTTTATCGCTGAACTATCTGCGCCCGCCGCAGGTCGAACAAGTCTGCCTGTCGAGTAGCTTTTCGCAGGCAGCTTTCCCTGAGCAATTCTCTCGCTCAAACGCAATCCTTTGTTTCACTGCTGATGCTCCCGCTCGCCAATGGCGACGGCGGCGCCGTAACTCAATGCATCTCATCTCATTGGAGTAGCAAAATGAAATCAAGAAAAGTGATCCATTGTCGTCCGCAACCCGGCTTCACGCTGATCGAGCTGATGATCGTCGTCGCCATTCTCGCCATCCTGGCGGCCATTGCCCTGCCGATGTACCAGGACTATGTGGCGAAGGCAAAAGTGGGCGCCGCCGTAGCCGAAGCGGCCGGCGGCAAAACCGGCATCGATGCCGAGATCGTCATGACGCCTACCATGGACGCCGCCAAAACCTTCGAGGCCACCCGGTTCGCCGATCCGGAAACGCCGAACTGTACCCTGAGCGTCACGCCCGCCGATGCGGGCAAGTCGGTCATTACCTGCACGATCAAAGGCGGCCCGGCTCTGGTGGCCAGTAAGAAAGTCACTTGGACGCGTAGCGAAAACGGCATCTGGAAGTGTGCAGCGGCCGGCATCAAGGGCAAATACTCGACGCCCGTGTGTCCGGGCGACGCCTAGGAGACTTTCCGGCAGTCGGCGCGCATGCACTCGCGGCGCATTTTCTGTAGCAGGAGGCAAGTGTGCGACACCTGGCGGTCAACCATGCGCCGTCAGTGAGCACTTCCTTCAGGTTGCCGGCCGATGGTCATTTTAATCGTCCCGATTACGCTCAAATCGCCGCGTGCCAGCTGCCCGACTTGCCGCCCTGTTTTTCCAGCACCCGCACATTGGTCATGACCATGCCGCGGTCAACCGCCTTGCACATGTCGTAAATGGTCAGCAGGCCGACCTGGACCGCCGTGAGCGCTTCCATCTCGACCCCGGTCTTGCCGACCGTTTCGACCTGGGCACGGCAGTGCACGCTGTTGGCCGCCTGGTCGACCTCGAAATCGACCGCGACGCGGGTGATCGCCAGTGGATGGCACAGCGGCACCAGCTCGCTGGTCTTTTTCGCGCCCATGATGGCGGCGATGCGCGCAATGCCGAGCACGTCGCCCTTTTTTGCGCTGCCCGACAGCACCAGCGCCATCGTTTCCGGCTGCATGCGGATGGTGCCTGCGGCCACCGCGATGCGGTGCGTGTCGCTCTTGCCGGCAACGTCGACCATGTGGGCCTGGCCGGTGGCGTCGAAGTGGGTAAGCTGGTCGTTCTGGGAGGTTGTCATCGGAAAAGGGAGGTAGGGGCTATTCAGGTTATCGGTGGCGCTCGCGACGCCGCTGCAAGGGCGGCGCACTTGCGGTTATCATAGCACCGTGAAATCCAAAACCGCTCCAGCCGACCTGCGCCCGCCGCGCCGCCGATACCGGCGCGCGCTGCTGTCGATCGCCCTGGCGACGGCGCTGGGCGCGCTTGCGCCGTCTGCCCCGGCCCAGAATAATCTGAACGCCACCAGTCTGCCGACCCTGGGCGACACCGCGCGCGAAGACCTTTCTCCGGTGCTCGAACGCCGCCTTGGCGAGGAAATCATGCGCGACATTAAGCGCGACCACGATTTTCTGGACGACGATCCGATTCTCGAATACCTCAACGAATTCGGCAGCGGCCTGGTCGCCTCGTATCCCGGTGCACGCGGTGAAACCAACGCCGATTACTACTTCTTCGCCGTGCGCGATCCGATGCTCAACGCCTTCGCACTGCCGGGCGGCTTCATCGCCGTGCACTCGGCGCTGCTGCTGGCGGCCCAGAGCGAATCCGAACTGGCGTCGGTCATGTCGCACGAAATCGGCCACGTGGCGCAGCGCCACATCGCGCGCATGCTGGGCCAGCAAAAGCAGGATGCGCTGATTCCCCTGGCGGCCATGATCCTGGCCGCGCTTGCCTCCAAGGGCGGCTCGGACGCCGCCGTTGGCGTGTTCATGGGCGGGCAGGGCTTGCAGATCCAGCGCCAGCTCAATTTCAGCCGCGACGCCGAGCGCGAGGCCGACCGCATCGGTTTCCAGATCATGGGGGCGGGCGGCTACGACACCTCCGGCATGGTGGCGTTTTTCGGACGCATGCAGGCGGCCAGCCGTGTCTACAGCGACCTGATGCCGGCCTACCTGCGCAGCCACCCGCTGACCTCGGAGCGCATTTCCGACATCCAGGCGCGCATTCGCGAGATTCCGTACCGCCAGCGCGTCGACAGCCTGGAGTTCCACCTGGTGCGCGCGCGCGCCCGCGTGCTGCAGGATGAAAGCACGCAGGGACGGGTGGAGGCGGCCGCGTTTTTCGACGCCCAGCTGACCCAGCAAAGCCGCCAGCAACAGGCCGGTGCCCAGTACGGCCTGGCTTACCTGGCGCTCAAAAAAGGCGACCTGGCCAGGGCCCAGAGCTGGTTTGAAAAGGCGCGCGGCACCATGCGTCCGACCGAGGGCGCGGTGTTTTCGACCGGGCAAGCCAGTTCCGACGGCGCCGCCATGTTTGCCAGCATGGGGCTGGAAATCAAGCTGGCCCCCGGCCAGCCGGCCTCGGTCAAGCAGCAGGCGCTCAAGGAGGCCGACCAGGCGCATCTGCGCTACCCGCTATCGCGCGGGATTGCGCGCCAGTATGCCGACGCGATGATTGTCAATGGCAAGCTCGACGATGCCGCGCGCTTCCTGCGCGACCAGGCGCAGCTGTACCGCGAAGAGCCGAAACTGCATGAGTTGCTGGCCAAGACCTACGCTGCGCAGGGCAAGATCGCCTTGCAGCACCTGGCGCTGGCCGAATCGTACGCGCTCAGCGGTGGCATGCTGGCCGCGCTCGACCAGTTGACCATTGCGCGCAAGGCCAGCGATGCCTCGTTTTACGACATGGCCGTGATCGACGCGCGCGAACGCGAATTGCAGGCGCGCCGGCGCGAAGAAATGAAAGAAGCGAAGAAGTAGCGGCGCGACGCGGTCGAAACCATTTTGTGGCCCTGCGGTACGAGCCGCCGCAGCCGCACGCGGCATCCTGTGCAGCCGTCATCGCTGCCTTTGCGCAGCGGCAGTGTCAGCCGGACGTGCCTTCGACGGTCCCGCCATCTTCGTCAAATACCGCGGACAGGCTCGGCGCAGCAAGGCTGCGCTCGCACCAATGTTCAAGCTGCGCTTGCGAGGCCTGGCCGATACGCTCCGCCACCGGCTCCGGCAGCTTGCCGAAGCGCCCGCGCAACAGGCTGCCCAGTACCCTTCGTAGCGCGATGGCTTGCCCCTCCTCGATGCCTTCGGCCTTGCCTTCAGCCTTGCCTTCGGCGCAGCCCTTTTGAAAGCCGAGGTGCTGCATCTGCTCGGCCCAGGTTAACGTTGACAGGTCCAGTTCTATGTCCATGTCGCCCTCCTCTGCACTATCCAGGTTAAACAATTGCGTATCGTCCGCTTTACGCGCCAGCAGCGCTTTCCACCACGCCCAGACCGAGGTCCGCAGGCTGGTCAGGGGCGTTGTCCTGAACCAGGTCTTCAGCGCCGGCACATGCGTTGTTAAGACATCGGGGAACAGCGAAAGTTCAATCCGGAACAGCAGCGCCAGCAAATCATCATTGTCATCGAGCGCGTCCCGGTCCAGGCGCCTCTGGTCGATCAGCGCGTAGCGTTGCGATGGCTGCAAGGCCGCCAGCTCGGCGGGCGGCGCCGTCAGCAACTCGGCCAGATCCATGGGCGCGCTCCAGCGCGGCGCGCCGTTGTAGAACACCAGCGGCAGCACCGGCGGCAACAGCAATTCCGGTGACAGTTCATGGCGCTTGACCAGATCCTGGCACAGCAAGCCGACGTAGGTCTGCATGCGCAGCGCCATGCAGCGGTCCACGCCCGACTGGAATTCGAGCAGGATGACCACGTCCAAGACGTGATCGCCAACCCGGACCCGCCACACCACATCGCCCTGGCGTGCCGATGGCCGCTCGCTCACGTAGTCCGCGTTGATGCGTTCGTAGGCCGACAGGGCAACCCCGTCAAGCAGCTTGAATGGCGTAAAGCCGGTGATCAGTTCGCGCACCATTTCCGGGTGCGCGAACAGGGCGCGGTAGCCAAGGTCGTGTGGTTGGGTAGGCATGGGGCATTGTAGCGAGCGAACCTGCCCAGGCTTTGCGCTGCATCAGTCGTGCGCAGGGCGTGCCGTCAGCCGCCTGCGCGCAATTCGTGCCAGTGCTAAACGCCCGCTGGCGCCGGCATCCGGACAAACCGCAAGCGCGTCGCCACCTCGTCGCGCCCGATGCGCTCGACCGGCGCCGCCTGGTCCTTGTAACGCAGCGTCAGCTGGCCGGCGCCGCCATCGAGCCATCCCATCAGCGCTTCGTCGGACGCGCTCTTGCCGTCGATGGCGAGCGCCGCCATCAACTGCGCCACGTCGCGGTCGTCGACCTGGGCGATCTTGCCCGCGCTCTCGATGATCAGCTCGCCGTTTTCGGTCATCCACGCGCGCGTGATCGACGCCACCGGCTCGCCCGTGTGCAGCACCAGCCCCTGCGCCGGATCGGTGCGCGCAATGTACGGCGTCGCTTCCAGGTTCACGAACACGCGCTGCGGGCCGTTCTGGAAAAACCAGCAGCCGCGCTCATCAAACAGGTAATTGCGATTGATAAAACCCAGCAGCGCCACCTGCACCACCTTGTCGCCCGCCAGGTTCAGATGCTGCGCGCGCTCGTCGCGCATGCGCCAGTTGCCGCGCGCGTCGAGCGCCAGCCAGCCGTAGCAATGCGGCACGTCCGGCCATTTGGCCATCGCTTTTTTGACAATATCATCCATGGGCGGCAGCTTCGCATAGTTCGTCCGCGTCTGGCGCGCGCGTCGCAACGGCGGCGTCGAAAAATCCCAGGATGCGGCGCGGCAGCCAGTCCAGCCGTCCCGGCGGATTGCCCACCGCAAAGCCGACATGCCCGCCATGTTCCGGATACTCCAGCGTCACCGCGTCCGACGCGCTGGCCGGCAGATACCTCCCCGGCAAAAACGGATCGTTGCGCGCATTCAGTACCAGGGTCGGCACGGCGATGTCGCCCAGCACATGCCTGGCGCTGGCGCGATCCCAGTAGTCGTCGGTATCGCGGTAGCCGTGCAGCGGCGCGGTGACCACGTTGTCGAAGGCGTACAGGTCGCGCGCGTTCATCAGCGCGTCACGGTCGAACAGGCCCGGAAACTGGTCCAGCTTGGCCAGGCACTTGGGCTTGAGCGTTTTGAGAAACATGCGCGTGTACACCATGTTCACGCCGGAAGAGAGCGCTTCGCCGCCGCGCGCCAGGTCGAGCGGGGCCGATACCGCCACCGCCGCATCGACGATCCCTGCCCGGGATTGCGATTCGCCCAGCCAGCGCAGCAGCGCGTTGCCGCCGAGCGAGACGCCAGCCGCGTACAGCCTGCCTTGCGTGCGCGCGCGCAAACGCCGCACGATCCAGTCGACCTCGTTCGCGTCGCCCGAATGATAAAAGCGCGGCGCCCGGTTCGGCTCGCCCGAGCAGCCCCGGAAATGCGGCACCGCGCCCGACCAGCCGCACGCGCTGACGGCCGCCATCAGGGCGCGCGCGTAGTGGCTGGCGGACGAGCCTTCCAGCCCATGGAACAGCAGCACCAGCGGTTGGCCCGGCTTCCCATCGACAAAATCGACATCGACGAAGTCGCCGTCCGGCGCCTCCCAGCGCTCGCGCCGGAACGCCACCGCCGGTTTGGCGATGGCCACGGCCGGAACCATGGTTTGCAGGTGCCCGCCGGGCAGCCACAGCGGTGCTGTATACAGTGTGGACAAAGTGGAATCAGTGCAGGCTGGAACTCGGATGCTCGTGCGCCGGTACCACGCCGGGCGCGACCGACACATGGTGCAGCACGATGCGCCAGCCCTGCGGCGTCTTGATATACACGTTGGTGGCGACCAGGTGCGCCGGCTCGCTGCCGTTCGAGGTCACGCCTTCGATGACGGTGTGCACCGAACTCATCAAATTGTGGGTCTCGTGCAGCTGCGACGGCCGGATCTGCAAGCCGCCGCGCTCGAGGATCGCTTCCCACGACGCCTGGATCGCCGCATGCCCGTGCAGGCGCGGCCCGCCCGGGTGGATGCAGACGATTTCCTCGTCGTCGGCCCACAGCAGCATCAGCGCGTCGATGTCCCCGCGGTTGAGCGCTTCATAGAACGCGGCTTCGACCTCGGCCGCGCTACCGTTGAGTTGTTTGACTCGTTTCATGCGCCCTCGGCGAAGTAGGGGAAGGGGACCGCTTAGTGATGCGCCATCACCGTACCCGGTTTCAGGCGGTACTCGGTGCCGCAGTACGGACACTTGGCCAGGCCGTCATGGCCGAAGTCGAGGAAGACGCGCGGATGGGACGACCATAGCGTCATCGCCGGATTCGGGCAATGGGCCGGCAGGTCTTTGTCGCCGAGTTCTACCGCTGGCGTTTTCGTGGCGTTCATGGATTCTCCGTCAGGCATGCAAAACCTCGATTTTAGCGGATTCGGGCAATTAGCCGAAATGATCGGTAAAATAGTCTCACCACCTTACGGCCGCGTTCGCTTCTTTCCCTATGAAAACAGGCATGCCGGCGCCCACACTGATTGCGCTTCATGCCAGACCGCATTGTTTCATTCGCACCATTCGCCCGACCTTGTTGTGGCAAGAAAACAACATGAATGACGTGACTCCGCCTCCGGCCGCCTTGCGTCCTCCCGATGAAGACCAGGCCATCTGGCGCGAAGCCTTCAAGACCGGCTTGCCGACCCTGTTCGGCATCGGCGCGTGGGGCCTGGTGGTGGGCATCGCGATGGTCAAGAGCGGCCTGACGGTGCCGCAAGCGCTGGGCATGACCCTGATCGTCTTCGGCGGCTCGGCCCAGCTCGCCTCTCTCCCGCTGATCGTGGCCGACGCCCCCATCTGGGTCGTGTTCGCCACCGCGCTGGTGGTCAATTTACGTTTTGTCATCTTTTCCGCCTTGCTGGCGCCGCACTTTGCCCATTTGCCGTGGCAAAAGCGCTTTTTGCTCGGTTACACGGCGGGCGACCTGACCGTGGCCCTGTTCCTGCAACGTTTCCCGAGCGAAGAACCGGCCCTGGGCAAGGTGTCGTATCTGAAGGGTTTGCTGTACCCTAACTGGGTATCCTGGCAAGTCGGCTCGATTGCCGGCGTGTTCCTGGGCAGCGCGGTCCCGACCGAATGGGGCCTGGGCTTCGCCGGCACCCTGGCCATTCTCTGCATCATGATTCCCCTGACCATCAACCGGGCGGCCCTGTGCGGCGTGCTGGTGGCCGGCGCCACCGCCGTGCTGGCCTACGAACTGCCGTACAAGCTCGGTTTGCTCGCTGCGGTGCTGCTCGGCATGCTGACCGCCATGGCGGTCCAGGCACTCAACGAAAAACGCCTCGCCGCCAAGGGAGAACCGCGTGTCTGACGTCGAAATCTGGATCACCATCATCGCGCTGGCCTTCGCCACCGCCGCCACCCGCAGCTCGTTCTGGCTGATCGGCCATCACATCACCATTCCCAAGAAAGTCCAGGAAATGCTGCGCTTCGCCCCGGCCTGCGCGCTGGCGGCCATCATCGCGCCCGACCTGGTGCTGGGCAATACCGGCCAGCTGCAACTGGGCCTGGACAACTACAAACTGATCGCCGGTATTGCCGCGACGGGTTATTACCTGCTGAGAAGAAATATGCTTGAAACCATCATTTTCGGCATGCTGTTCTTTACGGTCCTGCGTATCTGGTTACAGTAGGGTTTTCGGGCTGGGCTTGCGGTAAAATAGCGTTCTTTCATCATTTGACTCGTGGATCGCCAATGCACGCTGTTCTGAACTTCACCCGTTTGCAAGACCTGATCGACCAACACGCCCTGCAAGGCAAGCGCGTGTTCATCCGCGCCGACCTCAACGTGCCGCAGGACGACGCCGGCAACATCACCGAAGACACCCGCATCCGCGCCTCGGTGCCGGCGATTGCCGCCGCCATCAAGGCGGGCGCCGCCGTCATGGTCACCTCGCACCTGGGCCGTCCGACCGAAGGCGAATTCAAGCCCGAAGACAGCCTGGCGCCGGTCGCCGCGCGCCTGTCAGAACTGCTCGGCCAGCCGGTTGAACTCAAGCAAAACTGGGTCGATGGCGTGGGTTTGGAAAACCTTGCTCCAGGCCAGATCGTGCTGCTGGAAAACTGCCGCGTCAACAAGGGTGAAAAGAAGAATGCCGATGAGCTGGCCCAAAAAATGGCCAGGCTGTGCGATATCTACGTCAACGATGCCTTCGGCACCGCCCACCGCGCCGAAGCGACTACCCACGGCCTCGCCAAATTCGCCCCGGTCGTGTGCGCCGGTCCGCTGCTGGCCGCCGAACTCGATGCACTGGGCAAGGCATTGGGCGCGCCCAACCGTCCGCTGCTGGCCATCGTGGCCGGCTCCAAGGTCTCGTCCAAGCTGTCGATCCTCAAAGCCCTGGCCGACAAGGTCGACAACCTGATCGTCGGCGGCGGCATCGCCAACACCTTCATGAAAGCCGTCGGCCTGAATATCGGCAAGTCGCTGGTCGAAGCCGACCTCGTCACGGAAGCGAAAGCCATCATCGAGATGATGGCCGCGCGCGGCGCCCAGGTGCCGATTCCGGTGGACGTTGTGTGTGCCAAGGAATTCTCGCCAACGGCGTCGGCCACCGTCAAGGACGTGGCCGACGTGGAGGATGACGACATGATCCTCGACATCGGTCCGAAAACCGCCGCCACCCTGGCCGCGCAGATCGCCAAGGCCGGCACCATCGTCTGGAACGGCCCGGTCGGCGTGTTCGAATTCGACCAGTTCGGCGAAGGTACCAAAACGCTGGCGCTGGCGATTGCCGATTCGAATGCCTTCTCGATCGCCGGCGGCGGCGACACCCTGGCCGCGATTGCAAAATACGCGATCAGCGATAAAATTGGCTATATCTCCACGGGCGGTGGCGCCTTCCTCGAATTTCTCGAAGGAAAAACCCTGCCGGCAGTCGAAATCCTGTTACAACGCAGTTCCCAGTAAGCCCACAGCGCAGCCCTCCCGGCTGCGCTTTCACTTCAAGGACTCTCTATGTTTCGTGGTACCAAGATCGTCGCAACGATTGGCCCGGCTTCGACCGACTTCGATATTCTCGTCCGCATGATCGAGGCGGGTGTCGATGTGGTCAGGCTGAATTTTTCGCATGGCAAGGCGCAGGATCACATCGACCGCGCCAACCTGGTGCGGCGCGCCGCCGCCCAGTGCGGCCGCGAAGTGGCGATCATGGCGGACATGCAGGGTCCCAAGATTCGTGTAGGTAAGTTTGAACAGGGCAAGATTTTCCTGGAAACGGGCGACAAGTTCATCCTCGACGCCAAGTGGGGCGAGAACGGCGAACTGGGCAACCAGGAACGCGTCGGGCTCGACTACAAAGCCTTGCCGCGCGACGTGCGCACCGGCGACAAGCTCTTGCTCAACGATGGCTTGATCGTGCTCGTGGTCGAGCGCATCCTGGCGCACGAGATTTTCACCGTGGTCAAGGTCGGCGGCGAGCTGTCCAACAACAAGGGCATCAACCGCCAGGGCGGCGGCCTGACCGCGCCGGCCCTGACCGCCAAGGACATGGAAGACATCAAGACGGCCATGAGTTTCCAGGCCGACTATCTGGCTATTTCCTTCCCGAAAAGCGCGACCGACATGGAAATGGCGCGCCAGCTGGCCAATATCGCCGGCGAACCGTTCCACCACAAGCCGATGATGATCGCCAAGATCGAGCGCGCCGAAGCGATTCCTGTACTACAGGAAATCCTGGACGCCTCCGACGGCATCATGGTCGCGCGCGGCGACCTGGCTGTCGAAGTCGGCAACGCCGCCGTGCCGGCGCTGCAAAAACGCATGATCCGCATGGCGCGCGCCTCCAACAAGCTGGCCATCACCGCGACCCAGATGATGGAGTCGATGATCGTCAACGCCGTGCCGACCCGCGCCGAAGTGTCCGACGTCGCCAACGCCGTGCTGGACGGCACCGACGCCGTCATGACCTCGGCCGAAACCGCCTCCGGCCGCTACCCGATCGAAACCGTCGAAATGATGGCCGCGATCTGCCTGGAGGCCGAGCAGTCCGAGTACAACAAGCTCGACGCCGACTTCCTCAACGTGACCTTCACCCGCATCGACCAGTCGATCGCCTACGGCGCCCTGTTCACCGCGCATCACCTGCGCGTGAAAGCCATCGTGGCGCTGACCGAGTCCGGTTCGACCGCCTTGTGGATGAGCCGTCACAGCATCGACACGCCGATCTACGCGCTCACGCCGAGCACCACCACGCACCGCAAGGCTGCACTGTACCGCAATGTGCGCGCCTACAATCTGCTGCAGGAAGGCGACAGCACGGCGGTGCTCAAGCAGGCCGAGGATTTGATGGTCGCCAAGGGAATCGTCAAGAAGGGTGACATGATCGTCGTCACCTGGGGCGAGCCGATGGGGCAGGTGGGCGGCACCAATGCGCTGAAGATCGTGCGCGTCGGCGAATTTGGTTAATTGACATTTCGCCGCGCCCCTCGCGGGCGCGGCCAGCATCGACTATGCGGCCCGCGCTGAATCACAGCCGCCGCCGCCGCCCCGGGCGTTGCGCGCTACCCGCGCGGTCTGCGCTCTTCTGGCGGCACACAGTTTTCTATTGTTTGGAGTATTACCATGTCCCTCGTATCCATGCGTCAACTGCTGGACCATGCCGCCGAAAACGGTTATGGCCTGCCTGCGTTTAACGTCAACAACCTCGAACAGGTGCAGGCCATCATGGCTGCCGCCGACGCGGTCGGTTCCCCGGTCATCATGCAAGCGTCCGCTGGCGCCCGCAAGTATGCCGGCGAAGCCTTCCTGCGCCACCTGATCGACGCCGCTGTCGAAGCTTACCCGCACATTCCGGTCGTCATGCACCAGGATCATGGCCAGTCGCCGGCGGTCTGCATGACCGCGATCCGCTCCGGCTTCACCTCGGTGATGATGGACGGCTCGCTCGAAGCCGACGGCAAGAGCGTCGCTTCCTACGAATACAACGTCGATGTCTCGCGTGAAGTGGTCAAGTTCGCGCACTCGATCGGCGTGACCGTCGAAGCCGAACTGGGCGTGCTCGGTTCGCTCGAGACCATGAAGGGCGACAAGGAAGACGGCCACGGCGCCGACGGCCTGATGACCCGCGAACAGCTGCTGACCGACGTGGCCCAGGCCGCCGACTTCGTGCAGCGCACCCAGTGCGACGCGCTGGCGATCGCCATCGGCACCTCGCACGGCGCCTACAAGTTCACGCGCAAGCCGACCGGCGACATCCTGGCCATCGACCGCATCAAGGAAATTCACGCGCGCATCCCGAACACCCACCTGGTGATGCACGGTTCCTCGTCGGTGCCGCAGGAATTGCTGGCGATCATCCGCGAATTCGGCGGCGACATGAAAGAAACCTACGGCGTGCCGATTGAAGAAATCCAGGAAGGCATCCGTCACGGCGTTCGCAAGATCAACATCGACACCGACATCCGCCTGGCCATGACTGCCGCCGTGCGCAAGTACATGTTCGAGAACCCGTCCAAGTTCGACCCGCGCGACTTCCTCAAGCCTGCCCGCGAAGCGGCGACCGAGATTTGCAAGGCGCGCTTCCTGTCGTTCGGCTGCGAAGGCCAGGCCGCCAAGATCAAGGTCATGACCATGGACCAGATGGCCGAGCGTTACAAAAAAGGCGAGCTGGCACAGATCGTGAAGTAAACAAGTAAACTGTAGGCCGAACCAAGGTAGTACCCGCACGCGCCTTTTGGGCGCGCGTGTTTTTGCCCTGTCATTATTGCTGTTTTTTTGACCATCTTTCATCATGTACACAGGCAGCTGCCTCTGCGGCGCGGTCCGCTACGAAATCCACGGCGACGTCGATCGTACCAGTCTCTGCTGGTGCTCCATGTGCCAGAAGCAGCACGGCGCCGCCAACGGCCCGTATGCGAACGTGGCATCAGGCGCCCTGCGCATCGTCGCCGGGCCCGAGGCGATCACGCGCTACGCGTCCTCGCCCGGTGTCGAGCGCGCGTTCTGCGGCGTGTGCGGGTCCAACCTGACCTGGCGGATGGCGGAGCACAGCGACCGTATCGCCGTCACCCTCGGCACCTTCGACACGCCCTACGAAGGCCGGGTGACGCATGAATTGCACACCGATAGCAAGCCGGGCTGGCTGCCCTAACCACCTCAAGGATTCACATGTCTGGCGTTCTCGAAACAAACCTGAAGTCCCTGCCTTTCCTGCACCGTGGGAAAGTACGCGACATTTACGCCGTCGGCGACGACAAACTGCTGGTCATCCAGACCGACCGCCTGTCCGCCTTCGACGTCATTTTGAATGAGCCGATCCCCGAAAAGGGCAAGATCCTGACGGCCATGTCCAATTTCTGGTTCGCCAAGTACAAGGACCTGATGCCCAACCACGACACCGGCATCGATCCGGTTTCGCTGGTCTCGCTTGACGAGCGCGCGCAGGTCGAAGGGCGCGCCATCGTGGTGAAAAAAATGACGCCGCTGGGCATCGAAGCCATCGTGCGCGGCTACCTGATCGGTTCCGGCTGGAAGGATTACCAGAAGACCGGCAAGGTCTGCGGCATCGACCTGCCGGCCGGCCTGCGGGAAGCGCAAAAATTGCCGAGCGTGCTGTTCACGCCATCGACCAAGGCCCCGGCCGGCGCCCATGACGAGAACATTTCCTTCGAAGAAGCCCAGAACATCGTCGGCGCCGACATCGCCACCCAGGTGCGCGACTATGCGATCGCGCTCTACACCGCCGCCGCCGAATACGCGGCCACGCGCGGCATCATCATCGCCGACACCAAGTTCGAATTCGGCCTGGACCAGCACGGCACCGTGCACCTGATCGACGAAATCCTCACGCCGGACTCCTCGCGCTTCTGGCCGATGTCGAGCTACCAGGTCGGCATGTCGCCGCCGTCGTACGACAAGCAGTTCGTGCGCGACTACCTGGAAACCCTGACCGACTGGAACAAGGCCGCACCGGCCCCGGCCGTGCCGGATGAGGTCATCGCCAACACCCGCGCCAAATACGTCGAAGCGCTCGAGCGCCTGACCGGCGACACCTTGAAGGCTTGATGATGAGCACTCAAGAAACCAAGCCGCTGGTCGGCATCGTCATGGGTTCCTCGTCGGACTGGGAAGTCATGCAGCACGCCGTCAACATGCTCAAGGACTTCGGCGTGCCCTTCGAAGCCCAGGTCGTCTCGGCCCACCGCATGCCCGATGAGATGTTCTCGTATGCCGACAGCGCCCGTGCGCGCGGCCTGCGCGCCATCATCGCCGGCGCCGGCGGTGCTGCTCACTTGCCGGGCATGATCGCGGCCAAGACCATCGTGCCGGTGCTCGGCGTGCCGGTGCCGTCGCGCTATCTGTCGGGCAAGGATTCCCTGCTGTCCATCGTGCAGATGCCGAAGGGCATTCCAGTCGCCACTTTCGCTATCGGTGAAGCGGGCGCGGCCAACGCGGCGCTGGCCGCCGTTGCCATGCTGGCTTGCACCGACGACGCCCTGGCCGCGCAGCTCGAACAATTCCGCGCGCGCCAGACGGCCGCCGCCAAGGCTTCGGTATTGCCGGTATGACGCAACAGCATTCTCCGTCGCAAGGCGCATTTTTGCCTCCGGCCCGGCTCGGCGTCATGGGTGGCGGCCAGCTCGGCCGCATGTTCGTGCATGCCGCCCAGGCCATGGGTTTCAAGGTGGCCGTGCTGGAAGCGGCGCCCGACAGTCCTGCCGGGCACGCCGCCGACAGCCTGATCGCGGCCGATTACAGCGATCCCCAGGCGCTGGCCCAGCTCGGCCAGTCCTGCGTGGCTGTCACCACCGAATTCGAAAACGTGCCCGCCGACAGCCTGCGCCTGCTGGCCACCCACGCCTTTGTCGCCCCCGGCGCCGACTGCGTGGCGATTGCCCAGGACCGGATCGCCGAAAAGCGCTTCCTGGCCGGCTGCGCGGCGCGTTCCGGGGTTCCTCCGGCGCCGCACAAGACCATCGCCACCCTGATCGACATCGACAGCATCGACGACCTGCTGCTGCCGGGCATCCTCAAGACGGTGCGCATGGGCTACGACGGCAAGGGCCAGGCCGTGGTCCGTTCGCGCGACGATGTGCGCGCGGCATTCAATGCCATGGGTGGCGTTACTTGCCTGCTCGAAAAAATGCTGCCGCTGGCCTACGAAGTGTCGGTCCTGACCGCGCGCGGCGCCGATGGCGAGTCGGTGGTCTACCAGATCGCCGAAAACGTGCACCGCGACGGCATCCTGTTCACCACCACCGTTCCCGGCCCGAACGTGTCGCTTGATAGCGCCGCCAAAGCGCAGCAGGCCGCCAGGGTCATCGTCGACCAGCTCGCCTATGTCGGCGTGCTGTGCATCGAATTTTTCGTGCTGACCGACGGTTCGCTGGTGGTCAACGAAATGGCGCCGCGTCCGCACAACAGCGGCCACTACACGATGGATGCCTGCGTCACCAGCCAGTTCGCGCAGCAGGTACGCGCCATGGCGCGCCTGCCGCTGGGCGAGGTGCGCCAGCATTCGCCGGCCGTCATGCTCAACTTGCTCGGCGACATCTGGTTCGCCGATGGTTCGGACACCCCGGCGGAACCCGCCTGGGCCGAGCTGCTGGCGCTGCCGGGCGCCTGCCTGCACCTGTACGGCAAGGAAGCGGCGCGGCGCGGCCGCAAGATGGGCCACGTGACCTTCATCGCCCCGACCCTGGCGCAAGCGCAAAGCCAATTGGCCGCCGCCTGCGCCATTCTCGGGATCGCGGCATGAGCGGGGTTGCGCTCGACCAGGCCCCGCTCGACCTGGCCGCCATCGAGGCGGCCGCCCGCCTGCTGGAGCAGGGCCGCCTGGTGGCCTTGCCGACCGAGACCGTCTATGGCCTCGGCGCCGACGCCGAAAACCCGGACGCCGTGGCCCGCATCTACCAGGCCAAGGGCCGTCCGCAAGACCACCCGGTGATCGTGCATGTGGCGCCGGACGCCGACCTCGGCTACTGGGCGACGGCCATCCCCGCCGAAGCCGGGCAACTGGCGGCCGCCTTCTGGCCCGGCCCCCTGACCATGATCCTCAAGCGCGCCGCCAACATTCCGGACGCCGTCTCGGGCGGCCAGGATACGGTCGGCCTGCGCTGCCCCTCGCATCCGGTCGCTATTGCGCTCTTGCGGTCGTTCAAGGGCGGCAGGGGAGGGGTGGCGGCGCCTTCGGCCAACAAATTCGGCCACGTCAGCCCGACCACGGCCCGGCACGTCATCGACGAGTTCGGCGCCGACGGCACGGTGGACGCCGTGCTCGACGGGGGACAGAGCGCGGTCGGGATCGAATCGACCATCGTCGACCTGTCGCGCCTGGCAACCCACGGCCCGGTATTGCTGCGCCCCGGCCACATCAGCGCCGAAGCGATCGCCGCCGTCATCGACGCCATGCCGGCCGCTCCCGACGCGGCCGCGCCGCGCGCTTCCGGCACCCTGGAATCGCACTACGCGCCGCACACGCCGGTGGCGATGCAGGCCAGCGCCGAGATTGGCGAGACCCTCGCACGATTGAAGAATGCGGGAAAGAAAGTGGCTTTGATACACTACTCGCACTTCCCGGATGTGTTCGCTGAGAGTCAGTTACCCACAAGCCCGGAAGGTTTCGCACACGCACTGTATGCGGCGTTGCGCGCGATGGATGCGGCCGGTGCCGACCTGATTCTGGTCGAGGCGCCGCCGCGGGATCATGCCTGGCTGGGCGTAAACGACCGTTTGCGCCGCGCCGCGCATGGATCGACCGGCATCGTGCACGGCCTGCTCAACCACGAACCCTTTTCCTGACGGACTACACCATGCGCCTCGCTTTCGCCGCCCTCCTCACCCTATCATTAACGGCTTGTGGAGGCAGCGACGACGCGCCCGCCCCGACGCCCACGCCGACCCCGACGCCAGTCCCGACCCCGACCCCCACGCCGGTTCCGACCCCGACGCCGACCCCGGCGGCGCGCGGCAGCGTGATCGGCGGCGGCGCGGCCGTCATGCCGGTCAGCGCCAACGGCGCCAACGTCACCACCCTCGACCCGGCCGTGTTCGGCAAGCTGCTCGACTCGCTCCAGACCGGCACCACCGCCCTGACGGGCGAGCTCAAGTGCTCGGTGACGACCTGGAAGGTGCGCTACAACACCGTCGGCGGCGCCAACGAAGCGACCGACGCCAGCGCCGCCATCATGGTGCCTTCGGGCAGCGACCCGGAATGCAGCGGACCGCGCCCGGTGCTGCTGTACGCGCACGGTACCTCGTCCGAACGCAACTACGACATGTCGACCCTGGCCAACACCGAATCGCGCCTGATCGCCGCCATGTTCGCCGCGCGCGGCTACGTCGTGGTGGCCCCGAACTACGCCGGCTATGCCAATTCCTCGCTGGCCTACCATCCTTACCTTGATGCTGCCCAGCAATCGAACGACATGATCGACGGCCTGCGCGCCGCGCGCAGCGTGTTCGGCGCCATCAAGACGGCCGATTCCGGCAAGCTGTTCCTGACTGGCTACTCGCAGGGCGGTTACGTGGCCGTGGCCACCCAGCGCGCCATGCAGGGCCTGGCCGGCGAGTTCAAAGTGAGCGCCGTGGCCGGCATGTCCGGACCGTACGCCCTGGCCCAGTTCGGCGACGAGATGTTCAACGGCAAGCCAGGCAAGGGCGCCAGCGGCTTCCTGCCGGCGCTGATCAACGCCGGCCAGCGCGCCAACGCCGGCGTGTATGCCGCGTCAAGCGAGCTGTACGAAGCCCCGTTCGCCGCCGCCGTGGACAAATTCGCCAGCGGCGCCATCACCGTGGAAGACTTGCTGAACACCCCGGGCTGGCCCGACAACGCCCTGTTCGCCAAGGATTCGCAGCCGCAGGTGGACGGCTACGGCGACTATTTCGGCGCCGGCAACCTGTTCAAGACCAGCTACCGCAACAATTACCTGGCCGACCTCAAAGCCCGTCCGTGCAACGTCACGGCCGCATCGCCGCTGGTTTGCGCACCCGGGCATCCGCTGCGCAAACTGTTCGTCAAGAACGACCTGCGCACCTTCGTGCCGAGCGCGCCGCTGCTGCTGTGCGGCGGCCATGAAGACCGCACCGTCGCGTACAGCAACACGCGCGCCGCCGTCGATTACTTCCGCGCCGGCAGCGGCAGTGCGCTGGTGACCGAAGTCGACGTCGACGACACCCCGGGCAGCACCGATCCTTACCGCTCGGTCAAGACCAACTTCGCCGCCGCCAAGCTGGCCGTCAAGCTCAACGCCATCAAGAGCGGCGACTCGGGCGACCGCGCCGTGGCCGACACCTACCACGCCGGCCTGGTGCCGCCGTTCTGCCTGAGCGCCGTGCGCGGCTTCTTCAACGCCGCCCTCGCGCCTTGATCGCGGCCACCATAAAATGCCGCACGCTTGCCGGATACGATTGATATAATCCGGCAACTTTTTTATGGCGCGATCTGTTGCGTTCAACTGACATTTTGCCAAGGTGTTTTCCTATACAAGTAGTGGGAAGACTGGCATATTAGTTGGGTAGGGAATAGCACGGCCGTTCGTTTATAAAAACTATATTTCACCAGGAGACACAATGCGTCACATCAATTTTGCGCTGACTTTGCTCACCGCAGCCGTCCTGACTGCCTGCGGCGGCAGCGAGACCGGCAATCAAGACCTCAAAACCAAATTCTCTTCCCAGGTTTCGTTCGGCGACAGCCTGGCGGACGTGGGTACCTACAACGTCGGCATGGTCAAGACATTGGGCGGCGGCAAGTTCACGATCAATGGCGACAACACCGCCAAGAACCCGGCCCTGACCGGCAAGAACTGGACCGAATTCATGGCTGCCCAGTTCGGCCTGCCCGCACCGTGCCCGGCCCAGACCGGCCTGGACGGCGACGCCGGCAAAGGCTTCTCGGTACCCGTGGTCAACAACAACGCTTGCCTGGGCTATGCCCAGGGCGGCGCGCGCGTGACCAATCCTGTCGGACCCGGCAACAAACTGACCGGTTCGGCCATCGGCCAGCTGACCGTGCCGATCACGACCCAGGTCGCTAATCACCTGGCGCGCAACGGCGGCAAGTTCAAGGGCGATGAAGTGGTGCTGATGATTGGCGGCGGCAACGATGCGCTGGCCATGATGGGCGAGTTGTCGGCCTACGCCACGGCGGAAGGCAACAAGTTTTTCGCCGGCAATTTGACCGCCCAGCTCGCCGCTGGCGCGACCAATCCGGCCACCGCCGCGCAAGCCATCGGCGGCGCCATCATGATGGAATCGCAGCGCACCGGTTCGACCCAGGAAAGCATCGTCGGCGCTGCCGTGCAGGCCGCCGCTACCCAGCCGGGCAACCAGATGGTCGGCCAGCAAGCCGTGTACGGCCCGATGGTCGCCAAGGCCCTGGCTGCCGCGAAAATCGAAGGCGCCAAGGCGGGCGCCGCGTACGTCACCGCCCAGGGACCGAGAATGATTGCCGCGATGGGCGTGGCCGGCGACGAAATGGCGGCACTGGCAAAAACCCAGGTGGTGGGCAAAGGCGCCAATTACGTCGTCGTCAACAACCTGCCGGACCTGGGCCATGCGCCTGCTTCGAAGAAGGAAGGCGTGCCGCAGGCGCTGGTGATCGCCATGGTCGACAAGTTCAACGCCCAGCTGAAGGCGGGCGTGGCCGGCGAAGCCAAGATCCTGTACGTGGATCTGTGGGCCATCAGCCACGACCAGATCACCAATCCGGCCCCGTACGGCCTGAGCGAAACCGGCAAGGCGGCCTGCGGCGACAACGCCCTCGGCCACACCTCGCTGGCATGCACCGGCAGCAACACGATCGCTGGCGATGTCAGCCGCTACATGTTCGCCGACGACGTCCATCCGACCCCGTTCGAAAATTCGCTGATCGCGAAATACGTGGCCGAGCAGATGATCGTCAAAGGCTGGCTGTAAGCCGCACGCACCCATAATAAGAATCTGGAGAAAAAATGAAATTACGTATGAGTAGTGTCGGCAAGGCAGTTGCCGCGGCGGCCGTGATGGCAGTCGCGTCGGGCGCATCGGCGCAGTCGGCCGGCCAGTGGACGGCCAAGGTCGGCGTCGCCGAAATCACGCCCAAGGTCAAGAGCGGCGACGTCAGCGCTCCCGCGCTGCCGGGCACCAAGGCCGCCATCGGTTCCGATACCAAGCCGGTCTTTTCATTCGCGTACAGCCTGACCGATAACGTCTCGGCCGAACTCGACCTGGGCATGCCGTTCAAGCACACCTTGTACGGCGACGGCGCCATCAAGGGCACGGGCAAGCTGGGCACGGTCAAGGCGCTGCCGCCGACCTTTCTGGTGCAGTACCGCTTCTTCAAGCCGGAAGCGATGCTGCGTCCCTACGTGGGCGCGGGCGTGACGTACGCGTATTTCGCCAAGGAGACCGGTTCCGGCCGCCTGACCGCGATCAGCGACATCGGCGGTCCGGCGACCACCTTCAAGGTCAAGAACAAGCTGGCCACCAGCCTGCAGGCCGGCCTGGTGTACAACATCAACGAGCGCTGGTTCGCTGACGTGGCGTACATCAAGAGCTTCCTGAAGACCAAGGTCGACTTCTCGTCCGGCCAGACGCAGGACATCACGCTCGATCCGCAGGTGATCAGTGTGGGGATTGGCTACAAGTTCTGATGTAAAAAAACCCGCTTCGGCGGGTTTTTTCTGGCATGGCCGTTCTTACCTCAAGACGCCAAACGGGTTCGCCACCTTGACCGACGCATTCTTGAGCAGCGCCGGGTCAAGGCCAATCTCTTCCCACGAAAAATTGAGTTCGACGACGTGCGTGGTCGTCTTGCACAGATCCGGCGTGATCCGCAAGATGTCCATGCTCAAGGTGATTTTCCCCGTCGTGCCCTTGCTCACGCGTATCTCGAAGTCTTCCTTGCCGGTGCACCCGGTCGACGTGACCCAGATGGTCAGGTGTTTCTCGTCGAAGCGCAGGCCTTGCAAGCGTTCCAGGGCATCTTTTTTGGCAATGATCGTGTCCATATCGTCTCCATTGGAATGTTCAGGCCGGCAGATCCGGCCCTGATAGCAAATCATAGAAACGCACGACATCGAGCGCTTAATCTGCGTCACGCTCTGTCCACATGGACCGCTTGGACCAGACGACGAAGGTCCGCAGCGATGCGGACGGTGTTCTGGCAAAATGTTGCTTATGGAATATTTCAATTGCCTCGTAAATATGCCGTCAGATAGCATGCGCGGTTTTGCCCTGCTTGAATGAAGGAAGAGGGAGATGAACGTTCGCACAAAAGCCCTGTTGAAACTGGTGGGAGGCTTGATCGGCTTTCTCATTCTGTACGCGACCCTCCTCAAGAACGGGGTGGGCGATGGGGGGCAGGGATCCCGCCTCAGGGTGATGGCACTGGCCGTTCCGGGCGCTTTCCTGCTGGCCGGCCTGATCGAAGTGATTACCGGCGCGCCGTTCCAGCAGGTGTCGACGCAATGGGACAGCCTGCAGGGCTGGCAGCGCGGTATCTTGGGAATCCTGATTGTGGTGGTGGCGGTCATCGTCCTGATGGGGACAATGGTGATGTTCGCGTAGGCGGGGAAGGGCGTCACGGGCCGCGGGCGGCCTGCGATAACGCCGACGCTGCCTGTCCGGCGCGTCGGCACTGCGAGCGAGAAGTTACTGGAAGGCCTGGATGCCGGTCTGCGCGCGTCCCAGGATCAGCGCATGAATGTCATGCGTGCCTTCATAGGTGTTGACCACTTCGAGATTGACCATGTGGCGGATCACGCCGAACTCGTCCGAAATGCCGTTACCGCCCAGCATGTCGCGCGCCACGCGGGCGATGTCCAGCGACTTGCCGCAGGAATTGCGCTTCATCATCGAGGTGATTTCCACCGCCGCCGTGCCGGCATCTTTCATGCGGCCCAATTGCAGGCAGCCTTGCAGGCCGAGCGTGATTTCGGTCTGCATGTCGGCCAGCTTCTTTTGCACCAGCTGATTGGCGGCCAGCGGACGGCCGAACTGCACGCGGTCCATGGTGTACTGGCGCGCGATGTGCCAGCAGGCTTCGGCCGCGCCCAGCGCGCCCCAGGCGATGCCGTAGCGGGCCGAGTTCAGGCAGGTGAACGGACCCTTCAGGCCGCGCACGTCCGGGAAGGCGTTTTCTTCCGGGCAAAACACATTGTCCATGACGATTTCGCCGGTGACCGAAGCGCGCAGGCCGAACTTGCCGTGGATCGCAGGCGCCGACAAACCGGCCATGCCCTTGTCGAGCACGAAGCCGCGGATCGCGCCTTCATCGTCCTTGGCCCAGACCACGAACACGTCGGCCACGGGCGAATTGGTGATCCACATCTTCGAGCCGGTCAGGGCGTAGCCGCCTGGAACCTTCCTGGCGCGCGTGATCATCGAGCCCGGGTCCGAACCGTGGTTCGGCTCGGTCAGGCCGAAGCAGCCGATCCATTCGCCGGTGGCCAGTTTCGGCAGGTATTTCTGGCGCTGTTCTTCGGTGCCGAATTCATAGATCGGCACCATCACCAGCGACGACTGCACGCTCATCATCGAGCGGTAGCCCGAATCGATGCGCTCGACTTCGCGCGCGATCAGGCCGTAGGCGACGTAGTTCAGGCCCGGGCCGCCGTACTGTTCCGGAATGGTCGGGCCGAGCAGGCCCAGTTCGCCCATTTCGCGGAAGATGCTCGTGTCCATGCGCTCGTGGCGGAAGGCCTCGAGGATGCGCGGCGCCAGCTTGTCCTGGCAGTACGCGGCTGCGGCGTCGCGCACCATGCGTTCATCGTCGCTCAGTTGGAGATTGAGCAGCAGCGGGTCGTCCCAGTGAAATTTGGCTTTGCTCGGCGCATCGGATCGGGTCATGGCGGTTCCTGTCTCTGTTTTAGTATTGGCGAATGGTGGGAATGGCTGGACAAACCAAACTTGTATAGACTGCTTTTTGGGTGATCCGGATTTTACCGCGTTTGGGTGCTGCCGAATTGCCCTGCGTGAAAAATGAGCGAGGCTTGCGGATGCACCGCGCACTCTTCGACTTCGCCCACGAAAATCACGTGGTCGCCCTCGGGATAGCGGCTGCGGTTGTGGCACTCGAACCATGCCGAGACGCCCTTGAGAATCGGCTGGCCGGTGCGCGAGAGCTCGTATTCGATGTCGCCGAACGGGTTTTCGCTGCGCCTGGCGAAGCGCTGCGCCAGGTGCGCCTGGTCGGCGCCCAGCACGTTGATGACGTAGTGCGAGTTGCCGCTGAAGATAGGCAAGCTGTTGGCAACGTTGCCGAGGCTCCACAACACCAGCGGCGGGTCGAGCGAGACCGAATTGAAGGAGCTGGCCGTCAGGCCACGGAAAGTGCCGTCGGCCAGGCGCGTCGTGATCACGGTCACGCCGGTGGCAAACTGCGACAGTGCCTGGCGAAACTGCGCCGTGTCGAATGCGCGCGTATCGGCGCGGGGTGAGCTAGTGTTCATTGTTGCCCTGTGGTTTATGACATTATGCCAAATTTTGGCGCCCTCCGGCTTTTCCCGCGCAGCCGGCCGCATCGATTGCAGGTGCATGCGGGCACGCTTTGCGTTACAGTGATTCTTATATCTATCCGTAACCGGAGCGAGCAATGAAAAACCAATCTGCGACCCAGGTGGCCATTCTGGGCGGCGGCTGCTTCTGGTGCCTGGAAGCGGTCTTTCTGGAAGCGCGCGGCGTGCTCAAGGTCGAGTGCGGCTACATGGGCGGACCAGAGGAACATCCGACCTACGAACAGGTCAGCGCCGGCGCCACCGGCCACGTCGAAGTGGTGCGCATCGTGTTCGATCCGGGCGCCATCGAGTACCACGACCTGCTCGAAGTGTTCTTCACGATCCACGATCCGACCACCTTGAACCGCCAGGGCAACGATGCCGGCCCTCAGTACCGCTCGGTCATTTTCGTCGATTCGCCCGAGCAGGAAGCGACCGCGCGCCAGGTGATCGCCCAGATGGCCTGCGTCTGGGACGCGCCCATCGTCACCGCCGTGGAGCCGGCGACAAGCTGGTACAAGGCCGAGGACGAGCACCAGAATTACTTCAGCCGCAATCCGCTGCAAGGCTATTGCGCCCTGGTCGTGGCCCCCAAGGTCAGCAAGTTCCTGGCGACCTACGCCGGGCGCCTGGCCTGAGCCGCGCGGGAGCCCCGATGAAGGTAGTCATCGTCGACGACACGCACATCAACCTGGTACTGATGTCGCGCCTGATGGACAAGCTCCCCGATGTCGAGACGGTGGCCTTCCAGTCGGCGCGCGACGCGCTGGCGTGGTGCCGCGCCCATCCCTGCGACCTGCTGGTGCTCGACTACATGATGCCCGACCTGAACGGACTCGATTTCATCGCCGCGCTCGGGGGCGAGGCGCGCGAGCGGCCACCGGTGCTGATGGTCACCGCCAGCCAGGACGTCGAAGTGCGCCACCGCGCGCTGGAAAACGGCGCCAACGATTTTCTGATCAAGCCGATCGACAAGGTCGAATTTTTGGCGCGCACCCGCAACATGCTCGAACTGCGGCGCGCCACCCTGGCCCTGCAAAGCCGCGCCAGCTGGCTGGCCAGCGAAGTGGGCAAGGCCACCGCCGAACTGCGCGCGCGCGAGCAGGAAACCATCCTGCTGCTGTGCCGCGCCTCCGAATACCGCGACCCCGAAACCGGCGCCCACATCCAGCGCATGGCCCATTACTCCTGCCTGATCGCGGCCGAACTGGGGCTGTCGAACGAGGAGCAGGCCTGCATCCTCAACGCCGCGCCGATGCACGACATCGGCAAGGTCGGCACGCCCGACCATATCCTGCTCAAGCCGGGCCGCCTGAACCCTGACGAGATGGACATCATGCGCCAGCACGCGGCGATCGGCTACAACATCCTCAAGGCGAGCGAAGCGAGCATGCTGCAACTGGCAGCCGTGATCGCCCACACCCACCACGAACGCTTCGACGGCCAGGGCTACCCGAACGGCTTGCAGGGCGAGGCCATTGCGCTGGTCGGGCGCATCGTCGCCGTGGCCGACGTGTTCGACGCCCTGACCAGCGTGCGCCCCTACAAGAACGCCTGGACCCTGGACGCGGCGCGCGCCTACCTGCTTGATAACAGCGGCAGCCATTTCGACCCGCAGTGCGTGGACGCGCTGCTGCGGCGCTGGCCGGCGGTGCTCGAAATCCGCGAGCGCTTCCGCGATTGCGCGCGCCAGGACGCGGCCTAAGGCGCCATGCGGCACAAGCGCTTGCTGCGCCAGCTGCGGCGCACGCTCGGCGTCAACAGCGAACGCGCCTTGCAGGAGCGCCTGGCCGGCTTGCGCGCGCTGGGCGACGCAGCCCTGGCCGAGGGCCTGTCCGCCTTGCTCGACGCGGTCTCGCGCAGCTACGGCGACGACGAGCGCGACCTGCAGGTGCGCACTCGCATGCTCGACATCAGCTCCGAAGAACTGACCGGCGCCAACGACCAGCTGCGCGCGGAAGCGGCGCGCCAGGGCGAGGTGCTGCGCTCGCTGCAAGCGAGCCTGGGACGGCTGGCCATGCCGGCCGCCCCGACGGCCGCCGGGGGCGGCGCCGCCGACGATGATCTGCTCGGCCTGACGCACGCCCTCGAACAACTGGTGCGGCAGCGCGAAAGCGCGCGCGAGCTGACCGAGCAGATTCTCGACCAGCTGCCCATTCCCGTGTTCCTGAAAGACCGCCAGGGACGTTTTGTCCGCTGCAACCGCCAGTTCGAGCAGTTCGCGCAGCGCACCCGCGACCGGATCGAGGGCTTCACCATCGCCGACTTCGGCCCGCGCCCCTGGACCGGCGCGGTACAGGAGGAAGACGAGCGGGCCTGGCGCAGCGGGCGCATGATCACCAGCGAGCGCCGCCTGGCGCACCTCGATCCGCCGCTCGACGTGGTGGTCAACCGCATCGTGATCCGCAGCGGCGGCGAACCCTACCTGCTGGGCTTCTTGATCGATGTCAGCGAACAGCGCGCCGCGCGCGACGCCATGCAGCACGCGGTCGAATCGGCGCAGGCGGCCAGCCGCGCCAAGAGCGAGTTCCTGGCCAACATGAGCCACGAGATCCGCACGCCGATGAACGGCATCCTCGGCATGACCGAACTGGTGCTCGAATCGCAGCTCGAGCCGCGCCAGCGCGAAGACCTGGCGCTGGTCAAGGGCTCGGCCGACGCGCTGTTGACCATCATCGACGACATCCTCGACTTTTCCAAGATCGAAGCCGGCAAGCTCGAGATCGAAGACGTGCCCTTCGACTTGCGCGCGCTGGTGCGGGAAACGCTGCGTTCGCTGGCGCTGCCGGCCCGCCGCAAAGGACTGGCGCTCGAATGCGAGCTGCCGCCGCACCTGCCGCCGGCGATGAAGGGCGACCCGGGCCGGCTGCGCCAGGTGCTGATCAACCTGCTCGGCAACGCCATCAAGTTCACCAGCGAAGGCGGGGTGACGCTCGGCGTGACCATGCGGCGCGCGCTGGAAGAGCGCTGCGAAGTCGAATTTTCGGTGCGCGACACCGGCATCGGCATCGCGCCGGACAAGCAGAAGCTGATCTTCGACGCCTTTTCGCAGGTCGACGGCTCCACCACGCGCCAGTACGGCGGCACCGGCCTGGGACTGACCATCTGCCGCCGCCTCGTGATCCTGATGCAGGGCGATATCGCCGTCAGCAGCGAGCCTGGCTGCGGCAGCGTGTTCCGCTTTACCGTACCGCTGGGGCAGATGGCGGCCGCCATGCCGGAGGCGCGCGCCGAGCTGCCAACAGCGCTGACCACCCCCGAGGCGGGCGCGCCGCCCGTGCCCGTGGCGCCAGCCGCGCCGCCGCAAAGGGCGGGGCGCCTGCACATCCTGCTGGCCGAGGACAACCCGGTCAACCAGCGCCTGGCGCTGCGCCTGCTGGAAAAAATGGGCCACCGGGTGACCCTGGCCGACAACGGCGTCGACGCGCTCGAACACGCGCTGCACGGCGCCGTCGACCTGGTGCTGATGGATGTGCAGATGCCCGGCCTGGACGGCCTGGCGGCCACGCGCATCCTGCGCCAGTGGGAAGCGGCGGCGGCCGCTGGCGGCCATGTGCCGGTGGTGGCGATGACGGCGCGCGCGATGCAGGGCGACCGCGAACGCTGTCTGGAGGCGGGCATGGACGATTACCTGTCCAAGCCGCTCGACAGCGCGCGCCTGCGCGAGGTGGTGGCGCGCTTTCATGGCCGGGGCGCCGGCGCGCTACTGGACTGGCGCGGCGCCTTGCTGCGCCTCGACGGCGACCGCGAACTGCTGCTCGAACTGGCCGCGCTGTTCATCGGCGACGGTCCGCAACTGCTGGACGCGCTCGACCAGGCGCTGGCCGCGGGCGACCGGGAAGCAGCGCAGCGCGCCGTGCACAGCCTGCAGGGTGTGCTGGTCAATTTTGGCGCGCAGCGCGCGATCGCCTGCACCGAACGGCTGGCCGCGCGTTTGCATGATGAGGCGCCCGGCCCGCTGCCGCCTGCGCTCACGAGGGAGCTGGCCGCCGCGCTGCAAGACGTTTTCGCGGCGCTGGGCGAGCAACTGGGCGGCGCCTGACGCGCGGCCGGCGCATTACCCGCGTCAACGCCTGATTCCCCTTCCCATTTTCTCGACGATTGCCGTGCGCGCGATGCCGCGCCTGGCCGTTTGTCGCCTGTTATTTCGGATAGGGGAGGCACTATACGAATCGTCAGGTACCCCGGCAACGCCGCCAGCTTATTCTAAGTCACGCCTGCCGATCGTTGCCGACGCCAGCCAGGCGCCGCACGTCGCAAGCGATTTTTCTCAACGCGTCATTGTTGGGTTTTTTCAAATCCAGAGGAGTGCACGGACATGAATGAACAAGGCTTGGTGTTAGCGCTGAACGAAGAACAGATTCGTCAGATTCACGCCCTTAGCGGACAACGGATGACGTCGATCCGGATCGTCCCCGACTTCCCTGGCGTGCAGGGCGCGCAGTCGGTGCAGGGCTATCAGGGCGGGCAGGGATACCAGGGGCCGCAAGCGTCCGCTGGCTTCCAGGGCACGCAAGCCGTCATCGGCCCGCTCGGCTTCCAGGGCTCGGTCGGGCCGTTCGGCTTCCAGGGGCCGCAGGCGATGGTCGGCTTCCAGGGACCGCAAGGTTTCTTCGGACCGTTCGGTTTTCAGGGCGCGCAGGGACCGGCGGGCTTTTTCAACCCGTTCGGCTTCCAGGGCGTCCAGGGACAGCAAGGCTACCAGGGGCCGCAGGCAGTATTCGGCTACCAGGGTCCGCAAGGCTTCATCGGGCCGCTCGGATTCCAGAGCTTTGTAGGGCAGCAGGGCTACCAGGGACCGCAGGGCACCTTCGGTTATCAAGGTGGGCAGGGCTTCCAGGGACCGTTCGGCTTCCAGGGCCAGGGCTTCCCCGGCCAGGGCTTCCAGGGTTTCCCGGGTTCGCAGGGATATCAGCGCTACTAAGCTGATCCGGTAGCGGGCGTGTCCCATGGCTTGGGTGATCCGGCATTGCCCAGGCCATTTTTCGGGCAGCGCGCCGCGCCGCGCTGCGAGCGTCAGCAACGTTCTTCTTCAACACCACAGAGTCAACAAGGGAGCATTATTGTGAATTCATCAGAGGTATTTTTTCCGGCCGGATGGCTGGCCCTGAGCAGCGAGCAGTCGGCGCAGATCAAATCGGTGCTGGGCAAGAATGTCAGCGCCGTTCCCGTGTATAACGTCGTGGCAATGGCCGGAAATAGCGGCTACCAGCCGCTTAACGTGGTGCCGGGGCTGGCCTGCCTGGTCGTGCACGAGGGCGCCCAGCAGCCATTCGGGGCGCAGGACCAGTCGTCGCGGGCACTGCCGGACGATATGGGGCACGAATCGCATGGCGGATCGTCGTTTGGCACGGATGCCAGATCGATAGCGCGCCAGGGCGAAGACGAGGCCGCCAAAAACGCCAAGCTCAAACTAAAGTAATCGGGCGCGCCGGAACGGGAGTGGCGCCACGCTACTCCTGCCGGGCATCCCCAGGAGTGTCTTCAGAGAGCATGGACGCCTTCCTGCCTGCGCATACATGTAGCGGCGCGACCACGGTAGCGCCGCCGGATCGCGCCCCGCCTTGCCGCACACGATCTGGTACAAACTGATCCAGTCATGCGTGAACGCATGCGTGCACCCGGCCAGGTACACCTGCCAGATGCGAAAGCGGCGCGCATCGGTCAAGCCTTTGATGCGCTCGCTGTTCGCCTCGAAATTGTCGGTCCACAGGGCGCAGGTGCGCGCGTAATGGCGCCGCAGGTTTTCCACATCGCGCACCTCCAGCCCGCCTTCCTGCATGGTCTTGATGACCGTGCCCAGGTGCGCCAGCTCTCCGTGCGGAAACACATACCGGCTGATGAATTCGCCGCCTCCGTGCGGCACGCCGTGACTGTCCGGACTGGTGCTGGTCAGCCCGTGGTTCATCGCCACCCCGTCGGACGTGAGCAGCGTCGCCATGCGGCGAAAATACGCCGGCAGCTGGCGCACCCCCACATGCTCGAACATGCCCACGCTGGTGATGCGGTCGAACTGGCCGCCGACGTCGCGGTAGTCCTGCAGGCGGATCTCGACCTGGCCTGTCAGGCCGGCCCGCGCGACCTGCTCGCGCGCCAGCCGCGCCTGGTTGTCGGACAGGGTGATGCCGACGCAGCGCGCCCCGTGCCGCTGAGCCGCCCGGATCGCCAGCGCGCCCCAGCCGCAGCCGATGTCGAGCAGGCGATGCCCCGGCCGCACGCCGATCTTGTTGAGGATATGGTCGATTTTCTTGAGCTGCGCCTCGGCCAGGGTTTCGTTGCCGTTCTCAAAGTAGGCGCACGAATACACCATGTTCGGATCGAGCCAGGCGCCGTAGAACTCGTTGGACACATCGTAGTGATAGCGCACCGCCTGCGCATCGCGCTTGCGCGTGTGGCTGCCGGCAAGTGCGTCGCCTAGTGCGTCGCCTAGCGCCCCGCCGATTGCGCCGAACAGGCGGTCCAGCCCGAGTGCGGGCAGCGCCCCGCGCATGTTGCCGGCCAGCGAATTGGCGGCCAGCGCATTGACCACGGCAATCATGTCGTTGGCGCGCCCGCTGACGTCGATCACGCCTTCCACATACGCGCGGCCCAACTTGTACAGCGATGGCGACAGCAGGTGGCGCAGCGCACTGGCGCGCGGCACACGCACGGTCACGCGCGGTGGATCGGGCGAGAAATCGAAGCGCTGCCCGTTCCACAGCTCCACCCGCAAAGGAAGCGAGGGCTGGCTGCGCAGTCCTTCGCTCCAGGCCCTCAGTCTGATCTGGTTGAACACGCACACCTCCGGACGATCGTTGCCGGCCCGTGTGCGTGCACACCGGCCGTTAAGGTTGCAACCGTTCGCGCGCCCAGCTGCCGTCGCTTTGCAGCGTGTACACGATGCGGTCGTGAAAGCGCGAGCGGCGTCCCTGCCAGAACTCGATCCGTTCGGGTACCAGGCGGAAGCCGCCCCAGTTGTCGGGACGTGGCGGCTCCTCGCCGTATTGCTTGGCTACAGCGTCATAGTTCTGTTCCAGCGCGCCGCGATTGGCGATTGGCTCGCTTTGCGCGGACGCAATCGCAGCCAGCCGGCTTTTCAGCGGACGGCTGTGGAAATACTTGTCGCTTTCTTCCGCAGAAGTGCGCTCTACCTTCCCTTCGATCCGGATCTGGCGTTCGAGTTCCGTCCAAAAGAACAGTAATGCCGCATGCGGGTTGCCGGCCAGCTGGCGGCCCTTCTGGCTGTTGTAGTTGGTGTACCAGGTAAAGCCGCGCGGATCGAACTGCTTGATCAGCACGATGCGCGAGGTGGGCCGGCCCTGTTCGTCCACGGTCGCCACGCTCATCGCGTTCGGCTCGTTGACCTGGGCCTTGAGCGCTTCCTCGAACCAGGTCGTAAATTGCACGAACGGATCGTCGGCCACGTCGTTCTCGCTCAGGCTGGCCTGGCCGTAATCCTTGCGCAGGCTGGCCACGGCGTCGCCGCTGGACGCTGGCTCCGCCGCCGTGGCTGCCGGGGCGGCGGTGGGCGCGATGCCGCGCCGTTGCCGCATCGCCTGGCCCAGAGTTGCCATCTGCCCGGCACTGAACAGGCGCTTGGCCATCGGCGCGATGTGGCCTTCCTCGCGCTCCATATGGGCGCGGTACATGGCGGCAAAGCGCTGCACGTCGTGCTCGCGCAGCAGCGCGGCGCTGCCGTCGGCGATGGCGGAAAGTTGCTCGTGCAAGTCTTGCCACATGCCGTCCATCTGGCGGTGCTCGTCGAGGATGCCGGGCACGAGTTCGGTCAGCAGGTCGGCGTCGGCGCCGCTGGCGGTGCTGCGCAGCATCGGCACCAGGTTCTGTTCTTCGTCTTCGTGATGGAGCGGGGCGGCCTGGTCGAAATATTTCATCACCGCGCGCGCGGCCTGGCGCGCTTCGTCGTCGGCGCCGTGGCTGGCCAGGTGCGGCAGCAATTTTTCCAGGGTCGCCAGCTGTTTGCGGATGCGGTCGTGGCAGTGTTTCAGCACCGCGATCGGCTGGTCGAAACCGGGGGCGCTGTCGGGCAGGGCGTAGCTCATGGAGATTTCTCGCTTGTGGCTGGTGGTAAATACCCTGGTGGCGTTGACATGCGCTTTCGCGTTATTCGTTACACTCAACAGCGTCGTTCCCGCGCGGGCGGGAACCCAAGTTTTGTCGAACCGCCAATGGCAGCGGAACGAACTTGGGTTCCCGCTTGCGCGGGAACGACGGAGTGACGTCACCGCCATCGGGAACATACCGGTCATTTTAGAGCAGTCTGTCCGGCCGCGTCCGTTAAAATGGCGGCATGAATACCATCACTATCCCCTCACTTCCCCTCGATACCAGCGAGGTCGACTTCGAGCGCCGCTTCGGCGGCATCGGCCGCCTGTACGGCGACGCCGCGCTGGCGCGCTTCCGCTGCGCCCATGTGTGCGTGATCGGCGTCGGCGGCGTCGGCTCCTGGATCGTCGAGGCGCTGGCGCGTTCGGCCATCGGCCAGCTCACCCTGATCGACCTCGACAACGTGGCCGAATCGAACATCAACCGCCAGATCCAGGCCCTCACCGACACCGTCGGCCAGGCCAAGATCGGCGCGCTGGCCGAGCGCATCGCCCAGATCAACCCCTTCTGCAAGGTCAATCTGATCGAAGAGTTCATCGATCCGGGCAACCTCGACCAGATGATCGGCGCCCACCAGTACGACTACGTGGTCGACGCCATCGACAACGTCAAGGCCAAGGCCGCGCTGATCGCGTACTGCCGCGACCATCAGTTGCCGATGGTGATCATCGGCAGCGCCGGCGGCAAGACCGACCCGACCCGCATCGAACTGCGCGACCTGTCCAAAACCGAACAGGAGCCGCTGCTGAAAATGGTGCGCAAGCGCTTGCGCAACGACTACGGCTTCCCGCGCAGCCTGAAAACCAAGTTCAACGTCGATGCCGTCTTTTCGATGGAACCGCTGACCATGCCCGAAGGCGATAGCTGCAGCGTAGATGGCGACGGCGACGGCGACGGCATCACCGGCCTGAACTGCGCCGGCTTCGGATCGAGCATGGTCGTCACCGCGACCTTCGGCATGGTCGCCGCCGGCCACCTGCTGCGCCGTCTTGCCGACAGTGCGATTCACGCGCCTTCTGTGCAGGCGCCCGAGGCCTTGCTATCATAGCGTTGCAGAATTACCCAGTTTGACCGTTGTTCACTGAATCTTACTGAAAGAGATCACATCATGCGCCGTCCTATTTCCGTATTCCTGATGTGCGCCGCCGCGGCATCGATGGCCCAGGCCGCCGGCCAGACGCCGCCCGCTCCCGAGACGCCAGCGGCAGCGACCGTGCCAGCCACCCCACCGGCGGCTGACGCACCGGCCGCCCCTGCGGCGCCTGCCGCCACGCCCCAGCCGCCCGCGCAAGCCCAGCCTGCCACGCCGCCAGGCACCGTGGTGCTGGCCGAGCCGGTTCTCGATCCGCTGGTCGCCACCGACACCAAGGTCGGCACCGGCGCCGAAGCGACCGCCGGCAGCAAGGTATTCGTGCACTACACCGGCTGGCTGTACAAGCCGATGGCGACGCGCCAGCGCGGCCGCCAGTTCGACTCCTCGCTCACGCGCGGCGCGCCGCTCGAATTCGTGCTCGGCACCGGGCGCGTGATCAAGGGCTGGGACCAGGGCGTACTGGGCATGAAAGTGGGCGGCAAGCGCACCCTGATCATCCCGAGCTACCTTGGCTACGGCAAGCGCGGCGCGCCAGGCGGCGGCATTCCGCCGGATGCCGATTTGATCTTCGACGTGGAACTTGTTAACGTCAAGTAAGAGCCTATTTCGGTAGGCCGGGGGAAGCAGGGGGCGACGTGCGCGTAGGCGATGCATGGCTGGCGCGGGCAAGGCGTGAGGAGGCCGCATGGCTAGCCATGCAACGACGAACAACGCCGCCCCCGTCTGCCAGGCGCGCCAACTGCGACGCCGGCCTACCGTGATAGGCTCTATGTCCAATCCATCACAGCGGGAGAGTGAGCATGAGAATCGCAAACGACGTCACTGAGTTGATCGGTAATACCCCGCTGGTCCGGATCCGCAAACTGGCGCAGGGCGCCGGTGCCGACATCCTCGCCAAGCTGGAGTTCTACAATCCGGCCCACAGCGTCAAGGACCGGATCGGCCTGGCCATGGTCGAAGCGGCCGAGGCGGCCGGCAAGATCGGGCCGGACACCGTCATCGTCGAACCCACCAGCGGCAACACCGGCATCGCGCTGGCCATGGTGTGCGCGGCGCGCGGCTATCGCTGCAAGCTGGTCATGCCCGAAACCATGAGCAGCGAGCGGCGCATGCTGTTGCGCGCCTATGGCGCCGAGCTGGTGCTCACCCCGGGGCCGGAAGGCATGCTCGGCGCCATCAAGGTGGCCGAAGAACTGGTGGCGGCCAATCCCAACTACTTCATGCCGCAGCAGTTCAACAATCCCGCCAACCCCGATGTGCACCGCCGTACCACGGCCGAAGAAATCTGGCGCGACACCGACGGCAAGGTCGATATCCTGGTCGCTGGCGTCGGCACCGGCGGCACCATTACCGGCGTGGGCGAAGTGCTCAAGGCGCGCAAACCGGGCTTCCAGGCCATCGCGGTCGAGCCGGAAGCCTCGCCCGTGCTGTCCAAGGGCAGCAAGGGGCCGCACCCGATCCAGGGCATCGGCGCCGGTTTCGTGCCGCAGGTGCTCAACCGCGCCGCCTTCGACGAAGTCATTTGCGTGAGCAACGACGCCGCCTTCGAGACCGCGCGCGCAGCCGCGCGCGAAGAAGGGCTGCTGGTCGGCATTTCGTCGGGTGCGGCATTGTGGGCCGCGATCCAGGTGGCGCGCCGTCCCGAAAACGCGGGCAAGGTGATCGTGACGATCATCCCGTCGTTCGGCGAACGTTATCTGTCCACGCCGCTGTTTGCCAACCTGGCGGGCTGACGTGACGAGCGGCGCCGGCGCTTGCTGATCCGGCGCTCGCGTCGTGTTCTGGCTGTTTTTCTGCGCCTTGCTCGCTACGCCCTTTGCCAGCCCGGTGGCGGCCTGGTTTCTGTCGCGGCAGGCGCCGCCGGTGCAGCGCCGCATGTTGGTGCTGCTCGTCGCCAGTGTCGTCGTGGTGGTGGGCGCGCTGGCGCTCAATCTGTCCACGGCGAGCGCCGCGCTCAATGCGGTCTTGTCGATTGTGGCCTGGCTGGCCTTCGCGGTGCTCGGCATGTCGGCTTACCGCCTGCGTCCCAAGGTGCTCGCTTACCTGCTTGGCTCGGTTGCCGCGATTCCCGGCATCGCGGGCTTGCTGTTCGCCACCGTTGGCGCGATGGGACTGATGGGCGCCGTTGCCGACATCGCCGCGCGGCATGCCGAGCAGCTGGCGCCGCGTTGGCGCTGCTATGTCGATGTCGTCGAAGACCGGGAAACCAGCCAGGAAGCCTACGAGGTCACGCTCAAGCGCCAGTCGCCCGTGCTGCCCTGGTTCGAATACAGCCCGCGCACGGTGCGGCTGGACGACCTCGATATCGAGGCCACCGAGGCCTGCCGCCACGCCTTTGCACGTGAGGCGGGCATGCCATCGACTATTCAACGGAGCGGAAAATCACCATGAACGACTTGCTGGAGCGGCTGCAAAGCTGCATCGAATCGCGTTTCCCGAGCATGGCAGCGAGCCTGAATCCTGGCGCCAGCCAGGCGGCCATCGACGCCTTCGAGCGCGCCATCGGCAGGCCGCTGCCGCCGTCGCTACGGGCCCTGTACAGCTGGCACGATGGCCAAGCGGACTGCGCCGACCAGATTGCACTCGGTTTGTTCTTCGGCTTGCCGTTCCTGCCTCTCGATGCCACCCTGGCGCATTGGAACAGCGAAACGGCCGGACAAGCTGGGGATGATGTGTCGTCCTACACTTGCCTGCCACCGCTGACCATCCGTCCGCGTGCGGCCAGCAAGGCATGGATTCCGCTGGCGGACGACGCCGGCGGCGCTTATCTGGGCATCGACCTCGACCCCGACACCGCCGGCAGCGTGGGCCAGGTGATCTCGTTCGGCGGGCGAGAATTCGTCCGGGTGCAGGCGGGCGCCAGCCTGGAACAATTCCTGGAACGCCTGCTTGGACTGTACGCCAATGGCGAGTACGCGCTGGTGGAAGAGGACGAAGGCGATTTCAGCCTGTCCACCGTGAATCCCGAGACGCGCCACTTCCTCGACTACCTGCGCCTGAAGGCGGCAGGCGCGCGATGATCGCCGTCCAGCTTGTCGAGATCCGCTGGACCAAGGCCACCCGTGGCGCCCCGCGCGCAAATGAACGGGCGCTGCTGCCACGCGCCTTTGCGCTGTTGCAGACTGGCGCGCAGTATGTCTGCCAGACCTACCTGATGCATGAACGCGACGGCTTCGCTGCCGTCTTGAAGAAGGAAAAACAGGCCGACCAGGCCGCGCTCAAGGAGCGCAGCCTGGTGCTCCGCCCGCGTGACGATGGCTTGCTGGTGCTCGGCCTGAAATGGGACCCGTCCGAAGGCCAGCCGCGCCGTCCGGCGTTCAATACGGCGCTCCGGCTTGCCCCCGGGCAGACAGCGCGCCTGATCCTCAACGGCCGCCACGCGTCGTACATCGGCCAGGAATACGCCGAAGTGATCTACAACGTGGCCTATGGCGACACCATCGCGCCCGACTGCTTTATCGCGCGCGCGCCGGACCAGCAATTGAGCCTGGCCGCGCACCTGTTCTGAGCGCGGCTAAGCCTTCGCCTCCTGCACATGCAGCGCGCAGCTGTGATCGCTCGTCCCCAGTTCCACCTGCAAGGTGCAGTGCGCAATCGCATAATCGGTCTTGAGCGCCGCCACGATGGCGTCCAGCGCCGCATCGCCCGGATAGCCGCCGGGCATGACCAGATGCGCGGTCAGCGCCGTCTCGGTCGTGCTCATGGCCCAGATATGCAGGTCGTGCATGCCGGCGACGCCCGGCCGCGCCAGCAGAAAATCGCCCACCGCGGCGGCGTCGACATTGGCCGGCACCGCCGCCAGCACCAGGTCGAGCGACTCGCGCAGCAAGGCCCAGGTGGTGACCAGGATCAGCAGCACGATCACGATGCTGACCGCCGGGTCGAGCCAGGTCCAGCCGGTGAAGATGATCGCCACGCCCGACACCACCACGCCCAGCGAAATCGCGGCGTCTGCCGCCATGTGCTGGTAGGCGCCGCGGATGTTCAGGTCGTCCTTGCTGCCGGCCATGAACAGCCAGGCCGAAAAGCCGTTGACCAGCACCCCGATACCGGCCACCACCGACATGGTCATGCCCTGCACCGGGGCCGGATTGGCGAAGCGGTGCACCGCCTCCCAGCCGATCGCGCCGCAGGCCAGCATCAGCAGCAGGGCGTTGAGCAGCGCCGCCAGGATCGACGAGCTGCGCAGGCCGTAGGTGTAGCGCCCGTCCGGCGCGCGTTTGGTGAGCATGGCCGCGCCCCAGGCCAGCATCAGGCCCAGCACATCGGACAGGTTGTGGCCGGCATCGGCCATCAGCGCGGTCGAGTTGGCCAGGAATCCGTAAAAGAATTCGATGCCGACAAATACCGTGTTCAGGCCGATCGCCAGGGCGAAGGCGCGGCCGTTGCCGTTGGGATCGATCTGGTGGTGATGGTGGCCGTGCCCATGCCCGTGCCCATGGTCGTGATCGTGCTTGTGCGCCGCTTTGGTCGCTTTGGCCGGCGGGTGCGTGTGGCCGTGTCCGGCGTGGTCATGGTCGTGATCGTGGTCGTGGGCGCTGGTCATGGGTCGATTCCATTGGTGGGTTCGGCGATGTGTTCGAGCATGTCGGTCAGCACGCCGCTGATGTGGGCGTCCGCCGTCGAATAGAACACCTGCTTGCCCTGGCGCTCGGCCTTGACGATGCGCGCGGCGCGCAGCAGGCGCAGGTGGTGGCTGACCAGCGAACTGCTCAGTTGCAGGCCGGCGGCGATGTCGCCCACCGCAATCGGCCCCGCCAGGCAGGACAATACGATGCGCAGCCGGGTCGGGTCACCCAGCAGATGGAACAGGTCGGCCAGTTGGGCGATCGATGCGTCGTTATCGGGAGAAGGTTTCATAGTCAACATGTGAAGATATGTAGATATGATAGCGCATATCCGGCACACACGGCTGCGCTCGCCGGAAATTACGGTTTTTGCATCTCGGCGGCGATGGCGGCGCGGGTTTTGGGATCGAGTTTGGCCACGGCCCTGGCCAGCTTGTCGCCATCGCGCAGGGCGCTGCTTTGCTCGGGAGTAAGTTCCTTGGCGACGATGACGGGCGACGGTGCCGGGCGCAACAACAGCGCCTGCCCGGCCAGCACTACGAACGCGCACAGCAGCGCGGCGCCGCCGGCAATCGCCATCAGGCGTTTTTCCCGCACCGCCGGAGCCTGGACAGGGCCTGGCGCCGCCGTCACCAGCGCCGCCGGACGCGCGGCGGCATTGCTTGCATGGCCCAGGTAGCCGCTCTCCTGCAAGGCCTGGACCTGGTCGGCCAGGTCGGCGGTGGCATCGTCGAGCAATGCCACGTGGCGCTCGACCGCTTCGGCCAGCACCGCCTCGTTCAATGCCACCAGTGCGAAGATCGGATCGTCGATATCGATCCGCACGCCGGTTTTTTCAAAGACGAGGGTGCGCAGTTTTTGCTGGTCCATGCCGGCTTACCACTGCACTTTGTCGAGCTGTTCGAACAAGTCGCGGAACACGACCTTGATGCGCTGCTTTTCCATGACGTTGAATTTGTCGCTTTCGCGCACTTCATTGGCGGTCAGGCGCGCGATATTCATCTTCTTGATGTCGGCGCCGAAGGTGTCGGCATTGCGTTGCGACAGCACCACGCGCCCGCACACGCGCGCCGCGTTGTCCGCGTAAGTCTGCGACTCGGTAAACACCTTGCCGGTGGCCGATTGCAGCGGGCCGAAGTGTTCGTTTTCCCACAGCACCAGCGGCACGCTGGTCGACTTGGCGGTCGAGACAAAGCCCATGGCCGTGTCGTGCAGGGTATCGCCGCCGCCGACGATGGTGTGGATGTACACCTTGCGCCCCGACTCCTTGAGCAGATCGAAACAATCGTTTTCCAGCAGGTAGCCCATCAGCGGCGAAAAGGTGTTGGCGCCGTTGTCGATGACACAGTTGCCTTCTTCTTCCAGCAGGTCGATCATCAGCGCGTCGAAGCGTTTGGGGTCGATGTTGCGCGCATCGGTCATCACCGGCACGTGTTTCACGTCCATCGCCTTGTAGCGCGAAAAGGTGGCGTTTTCCTGGTCGGTGTCGTAGCAGCGCAGGGGCCGTTCCTCGTCCTTGCCCGCCAGCCATTGCGCCAGGATGGTCGAGACCAGGGTCTTGCCGATGCCGCCCTTGCCCTGCAAGATGAAATGAACCGTATTGTGCATCGAATTGCTCCAGAAAATGACTCACCCGTCATTTCCGCCTGCGCGGGAATGACGAAGCTTAAGTTGGCGGCGTTTGCATCGGACAAAAGCTGGAAATGGCGATGGCGCCGCAGCGCCATCCGTGTCTTGTGCGCGCTATTCGATGATGCGCAGCAGCCCTTGCAGCGCGTGCACCACAGTCTGCTCGCGCACCGCCTGGCGGTCGCCGGCGAACACCAGGCGTTCGGTCTGGACCGTGTCGCCCCTGGCCCAGCCGAAGCAGACCGTGCCGACCGGTTTACCCGGCACCGCGCCGCTCGGGCCGGCGATGCCGGTGGTCGACAGCGCCACGTGCGCGTTGCTGTTTGCCAATGCGCCGGTGGCCATGGCGGACGCCACTTCCTCGCTGACCGTGCCCAGCTGCGCGATCAGCGCGGCCGACACATCGAGCAGCTCGGTCTTGGACGCGTTCGAATAGGTCACGAAGCCGCAGTCGAACCAGGCGGTCGAGCCGGCCACCTCGGTGATCGCCTGCGCCACCCCGCCGCCGGTGCACGATTCGGCGGTTACCAGCAGCAAGCCTTTCGCTTGCAGCGCGCGGCCGACTTTGGCGGAAAGATCGAGAATGTCGTTCGTCACGTGTTGCTCCTTTTGGACGGTAAGCGGGGATCGGAATGCAGATCGGGGGCGGGCGCGCGCCACGGCCCTGCGATTCTACTTTACCATGCCGTATGCAACACTGGTCGCCCACCCTGTTGCAATGTTTCACAAGGGATATCCAAGTGAGCTAAAAAAGCGTAGAGTGGTTCTGGGGAAATCGTCGTCCCGGCCCGGCCGTCCTGCCGTGCGCCACTGGCCTGTTGCTCTGATATGCTGGCCTTTACCGCTGAGTTTGCTTTTTGTTTGATCCGGATTGGAGTCCCATGTCCCCGATTCTTTTGCTTGCCGAACTGCCATGGCGGGTCTGAGCCGGTTCGCATTGCGCCGGCGCGCGGGACTGGCGCTGGCGCTGGCGTTGCCGATGGTGCTCGCACTGCTGGCCTGGAGCGGCGTCGCCGCGGCCCAGTCGCAGCCCAGCGTCGAAAACCAGGTCAAGGCGGCCTACCTGTTCAAATTCGCCGGCTTCGTCGAGTGGCCCGACGGCAGCTTCGCGCGTGCCGACAGCCCGCTCCAGATCGGCGTCTCCGGCAATGACGGCCTGGCCGACCAGCTCGAACAAATGGTGGCCGGGCGCACCGTCGGCGGGCATGCCATTTCCGTGCGCAAACTGCGCCGCGGCGACGCCGTCAGCGGCATCCACATCCTGTTTATCGGCGCCGGCGAACGCGCCGCCGTGATCGACATGCTGGCCGCCGCGCGCGGCCAGTCGGTGCTGACCGTCTCCGACGCCGACGACGGCATCGCTTTGGGGTGCATGATCGCCTTCGTGGTGGCCCAGCACCGGCTGCGCTTCGACGTCGCCCTCGGCCAGGTCAACTCCAGCCGCCTGCGCATCAGCGCGCGCATGCTGGCCGCCGCCAACCGCGTGCAGGGGGCCACATGATCGTGCGCTCGATCCGCGAAAAACTGGTCACGGTGGTCATGCTCACCACCCTGGCCGCGCTGCTGGTTTCGATCGGCACCGTGATCGCCTACGACCTGCGCAACTACCACAAGGCCCTCTTGGGCGACATGGCCACGCAAGCCGAACTGCTCGGCCACATGACCTCGGCCGCGCTGACGTTCGACGACGCCCGCCTGGCCACCGAAAACCTGGCGCTGCTGCGCATCCGGCCCTCGGTGCGGGCCGGCGCCATCTACGACGCCAGGGGCGCGCTGTTCGCCTCCTACCGCGCGCCGGGCGAGCAGCAGGCCTTTCCGGTCAGCCCGCAGAACGACGACCTGCGCGTTTCCGGCGACGACCTGCTGTTGTACCGCAGGGTGGTCGAAAACGGCGAACTGCTCGGCACCGTGTACCTGCGCGCCGAATACACCCTGGTGGCGCGCGCGGTCGACTACCTGAGCATCGCCGCCGGCGTGATCGCGCTGGCCATGCTGATCGCCTGGCTGATGACGCGCCGTCTGGGCCGCATCGTCACCGCGCCGATCGTCGCGCTCACCGAAACCGCGCGCGAAGTGGTCAGCACGCGCGACTACTCGCGCCGCGCCCCGCGCATCAGCGACGACGAAGCGGGCGAACTGGTGGACTCCTTCAACGCCATGCTGGGCGAGATCGAGCAGCGCACCGGCGCGCTCGAAACCTCGCACCATGCGATTGCGCGCGAAGCCGAGGAACGCGCCCGCGCCCAGCAGGAAATCATGGACCTCAACGAGCGGCTGGAGGTGCGGGTGCACGAACGCACCATGCAGCTGGAACTGACCAACGCCGAACTGGAAGTGGCCATGGCCGTGGCCAAGAACGCCAACCAGGCCAAGTCGGCCTTCCTGTCGTCGATGAGCCACGAGCTGCGCACCCCGCTCAACGCCATTCTCGGCTTCGCCCAGATATTGACATCCGAATCGCTTCCCTCCACGCTGGCGCAAAAGAAGGAGTTCGCCGGCCACATTCTCAAATCGGGGCGCCATCTGCTTACCCTGATCAACGAAATTCTCGACCTGGCCAAGGTCGAATCGGGCACCGTGACCTTGTCGATGGAACCGGTGGCGCTGGCCGACATGCTGGTCGAGTGCCGCAACATGACCGAACCGCTGGCGCAGCAGCGCAAGATCCGCATGCTGTTCCCGGACGCGCCGGGCGCGGTGGTGCAGGCCGACCGCACGCGCCTCAAGCAAGTGCTGCTCAATCTGCTCTCGAACGCCATCAAGTACAACCGCGAGATGGGCGCGGTGGTGTGCGACTGCAGCGTCGTCACCGCCAACCGCGTGCGCCTGTCGGTGCAGGATACCGGCATGGGCCTGCGTCCCGACCAGATCGATTCGCTGTTCCAGCCGTTTAACCGCCTGGGCCAGGAAAACGGCAGCGAAGAAGGCACCGGCATCGGCCTGGTCGTCACGCGCCGCCTGGTCGAACTGATGGGCGGCGACATCGGCGTCTCGAGCAGCGTCGGCGTCGGCACCGTGTTCTGGATCGAACTCGGGCTGACCCAGCCGGTGCCCTCGGCGGTGGGGGAGGCAACCGTGCTGGCGCTCGAACCCAAGGCGGCGTCCGCGCCGCTGGCCGAACACACCTTGCTGTACGTCGAAGACAACCCGGCCAACCTGAAGCTGGTGCAGGAAATCGTGCGCTACCGGCCCGACCTGCATCTGCTCGCCGCGCCCGATGGCCACATCGGCATCGAACTGGCCAAGGCGCACCTGCCGGACGTGATTCTGATGGACCTGAACCTGCCCTGCGTGAGCGGCACCGACGCGCTCAAGGAATTGCGCAGCGATCCGCGCACAGCCCACATTCCCGTCATCGCGTTGACCGCCAGCGCGATGCCGCACGACGTCGAGCGCGGGCTGGCCAGCGGTTTTGCACGGTACCTCACCAAACCGATCAACATCGACGAATTCAACGAGGCGATCGACACCACCCTCGCATTCGCCGACACGCGGCAGCTTGCGCAGAAAGCGCGGAACTCATGATATCGCTCGAAGACATCCACAACGCCGCCATCCTGATCGTCGACGACCAGCTGGTCAACGTCCAGCTGCTCGACTACCTGCTCACGACCACCGGCTACACCAACGTGAGCAGCACCACCGACCCGCGCGAAGTGGCGGCGATGCACCTCAAGCACCGCTACGACCTGATCATCCTCGACCTGCACATGCCGGGCATGAACGGCTTCCAGGTGATGGAGGCGCTGGCGCCCATGGAAACCGAAGCCTACCTGCCGGTGCTGGTAGTGACGGCCGAACCGGACAAAAAGCTGGCCGCGCTCGACGCCGGCGCGCGCGACTTCGTCGGCAAACCGTTCGACCCGGTCGAAGTGCTCACCCGCATCCGCAACATGCTGGAAGTGCGCCTGCTGCACCGCGAGTCGAAGAACTACGGCACCCTGCTCGAACAGACGGTACGCGAGCGCACCGTCGAACTGCAGCGTTTTCGCAGTGCCATGGACGCCACCGACGACGCCATCTTCCTGATCGACATCGGCAGCATGAGGGTGGTCGACGTCAACGACGGCGCCTGCCGCATGCTCGGCTACCAGCGCGACGAACTGCTGCGCCTCGACCCCACCGTGTACGGCCTGGCCGCGCGCGGCCAGCTGGCCTGCCAGGCCGACCCCGCGCGCGACGTGCTGCGCTACCCGGACCTGGTCGAAGACCAGCTCACCCGCGCCGACCTGCGCGAAGTGGCGGTCGAAATCTACTGGCAGACCCAGAGCGTGGGCGGCACCCGCATGCTGATCGCGGTGGCGCGCGACATCAGCGAGCGGCTGGCCGCGCGCCAGCGCCTCAAGCACCTGGCCAGCTACGACAGCCTGACCGGCCTGCCCAACCGCACCCTGTTCTACCAGACCTTGCGCGAAGCGATCGAACTGGCGCAGGACAAGCACTGGCGCATCGTGGTGCTGTTCATCGCGCTCGACCGCTTCAAGACCATCAACGATTCGCTCGGCTCGGCGCTGGGCGACGAACTGCTGCGCCAGTTCAGCACGCGCCTGGTGCAGTGCGTGCGCATCCGCGATACGGTGGGACGCCTGGGCGGCGACGAATTCGCGCTCATTCTGACCATGACGCGCAACCAGCAGGACGCCGTCAACGTCGCCAACGAAGTGCGCGACGCCCTGCGCGCCCCGTTCGACCTGCAGGGCCGCCAGGCCGGTCTGACGGCCAGCATCGGCATCGCCATGTATCCGGACGACGCCCTGGATCCCGAAACGCTGATCAAATATGCCGATACCGCGATGGGACGCGCCAAGGAAGCGGGGCGCGACGGCTACCGCTTCTTCACCGCCGGGATGAACGTGCAGGTGCTGGCCCGGCTCGACCTCGAACTGGCGCTGCGCCACGCGCTCGAAAACGAGGAGTTCCTGCTGTACTACCAGCCCAAGATGAATTTGCGCACCGGCCGCATCGCCGGCGCCGAAGCGCTGCTGCGCTGGAACCGGCCCGGCTTCGGCCTGGTGTTCCCGGCCGAATTCGTGCCGGTGATGGAAGAAACCGGCTTGATCGTGCGCGTCGGCGCATGGGTGATCGAAGAAGCCTGCCGCCAGATTGCGCAGTGGTCGGCCAGCGATGTCGGCGACGTGCGCGTGGCGGTCAATGTGTCGAGCCGCCAGTTCGTCGAAGGCGACCTGGAAGGCGAAATCCGCGCGGCCATCGGCAAGCACGGCATCGACCCGTCGCTGCTCGAACTGGAACTGACCGAAAGCGCGCTGATGTCCAACGCCGAGCACACCATCAACGTGCTGGGCAACCTCAAGCAGCTGGGCATCACGATCGCCATCGACGACTTCGGGACCGGTTATTCGAGCCTGGCGTACCTGAAGCGCTTCCCGATCGACAAACTCAAGATCGACATCGCCTTCGTGCGCGAGGTCACAGTCAACCCGGACGACGCGGCCATCGCGCTGGCCATCATCGGCATGGCGCATTCGCTGCACATGCACGTCATCGCCGAAGGGGTGGAGACGGCGGCGCAGATGGCCTACCTGCGGCGTCATCGCTGCGACGAAGTGCAGGGCTTTCATTTCAGCCGCCCGCTGCCGGTCAAGGAGTTTGGCGCGATGGTGCTGGCCAATCTGGCGCAGCCGCAGGAGACCGAGTCGCCCGACAATCACCGCCAGACCTTGCTGATCGTCGATGACGACGTGAATGTGCTGTCGGCGCTGCACCGGCTGTTCAAGCGCGACAACTACCGGATTCTGACGGCGGTGTCGCCGGCCGAAGGGTTCGAGCTGCTGGCGCTGCATACGGTGCAGGTGATCGTGTGCGACCAGCGCATGCCGGTCATGAGCGGGACCGAGTTTTTGAGCAAGGTCAAGGAACTGTACCCGGACACGATACGGATTATCCTGTCGGGCTACACCGGGCTCGAAGCGGTGCTCGATTCGATCAACCGCGGGGCGATTTACCGGTTTTACACCAAGCCGTGGGATGAGACGCAGCTGCGCGACAACGTGCGGCTGGCGTTTCATCATTACTGGCTGATGAACGGGCCGAAGGATGATCCGCATAATGCGCACTTTGTGCATGCGGCGCAGGTGACTGCGGAGTAAGCGGGAGGCGCCGGATCAGGCGCTGGCGAAGTGGTCGAAACCATCCAGTTGCAGATCGAGCGCGCAGCCGTGCGCGTCCACCAGGCGCAGGCCCGGCGCGGCAACGATGGTGCCCACGCGCGTGACGGCGGTGCCGCTTGCGATGGCCGCAGCCAGGATCGCCTCGCGCTGTTCCGGCGCGGCGGTGAAGCACAACTCGTAATCGTCGCCACCGGCGGCGCAGAACTGTCGCCGCAGCGCTTGCGGCTGCGCGGCCAGCACCGGTCCGGCCGGTAGCGCATCCACATTCAAGCTTGCGCCGAGGTTCGACGCAGCCAGGATGTGCCGCAGATCGCCCACCAGCCCATCGGAGATATCGATGGCCGCGTGGGCCAGCCGCGCTCCAGCCAGGGCCAGGCCAAGCGCGACGCGCGGCGCGGGCATGTGCATGCGCGTGCCTGCCATCAGCTGTGCCGCGTCATCGAGCGCATATTCCTTGCGGTACCCGGCCAGCGCCAGGCGCGCATCGCCCAGCGTGCCCGAGATCCAGAGATCGTCGCCGGCGATGGCCGCATCGCGCCGCAGCGCGTGACCTGGCGCCAGTTCGCCGAAGATGGTGATGCAGATATTGAGCGGGCCTTTGGTGGTATCGCCGCCAATCAGTTCGCAGCCATGCAGGTCGGCCAGCGCGAACAGGCCGGCGGCAAACTCGCCCAGCCACGCGGGATTGGCCGCCGGCAGCGCCAGCGCCAGGGTAAAGGCCACTGGCCGGGCGCCCATCGCCGCCAGGTCCGACAGATTCACCGCCAGGCATTTGTGGCCCAGCATGCGCGCATCGGCGCCGGCGAAGAAATGGCGGTCCTCGACCAGCATGTCGGACGAAATGGCCATCTGCATGCCGGGGGAGGGTGCGAGCAGCGCGCAATCGTCGCCGATGCCGAGCGCCGCCCGGGCTGGCCTTGCCTGGTTCGGCCCGGAGCGCTTGAAGTACTGCTTGATAAGGTCGAATTCTGAGAGCATGCGCAATTGTACTCCGGCATCCTACCAGGCCGGTGTCAGGTCTGACATTCGGACACGAGCCCAGCCATCGGGTTTCAATACAGTCCAGCTCGCAGGCCGGTGTCAGGTCTGACATTCGGACACGAGCCCAGCCATCGGGTTTCAATACAGTCCAGCTCGTGTCCGTTTGTCAGACCTGACACCAGGTGTAGACACCGGGTGTAATACAGTCCAGCCCGTGTCCGTTTGTCAGACCTGACACCGGGTGTGGTGCTTACAGCTTGCCCAGGGTGACTTCGACCAGCCGGCCCTTTTTCTTGAACTCTTCATTGACCGTCACCAGGATGCGTCCCTGGGCGTCTTCCGCGATCGAGGTCACTTCGCTGGTGGCGTCGGCATTGGCGCGCTTGTAGCCCGGCAGCAGGCTCGACAGGTCGGTCCATTTGTCGCCGTTGTCGTTCGACCACGCCAGGTAGGGCAGGCCATGCGCCTTGTCGAACCCGGCGGCGACGATCACGTTTGGCTTGCCCGCCGGCGACAGCAATTCGGTGATGTAGGGATAGCCGGCCCCGCCCGACAAGGGCTGCTTGAGCACGAACTTGTAGCTCTTGCCGCTGTCGTCGCTGCGCAGCAGGCCGCCTTCGACGCCGATGAACACGCGCTCGCTCTTGCCGAGGGTGGTGATCAGGTGCACATTGCGGTTTTCCAGCTCCGGCACGTTGATCGGCACCGGGACTGCGGACGCCAGCGCGGAATTGTCGGCGTTCATGCCGTAGGCGCGCACATAGGCCATGTCGAGCGGGCATTCGCCGCCGGTCAGCAGGCGTCCGCCCACCACCTCGAAGGCCTGGTGCGTGCAGCTCATGCTGTCCATGCTGCCCATGACCGGCTTCCAGGTGAGGCCCTGGTCGTTCGAGACCTGCACGTTCTGGCCAGCGCCGCCGTTGGCGAACCAGCGCTTGCCGACAGCCTTGACGTCGTTGACCTCCATGCGTTCGCAATAGGTGGCGTAGCAGATGCGGAAGTCCTTGTCCTTGGGAACGAAGGTCATTTTGGCTTGGTCGAGCTCGCATAAAGTGTGTTCCTCGGCGCTGCCCCAGGCCGGCTGCACCAGGACGGTCTTGCCGTCCACCTGCTTGAGGTCGGCCGCGCGCCGCACTTCGACCTGCGCGCTGGCCGGCAGCTTGCAGGCGCCCAGCGCCACGTTTTGCCAGGCCGACTTGGCACTCACGCCGCGCGCGGTGGCGATCACCGCGCTGCCCTCGGCTTCGGTATTGGTCAGCGCAACATAGGCGTTCTTGTCGTCGATGGTGATGGCCTTCATGCCGCGCTCGTTACTCATCAGGACGTCGACGCGGGCCACCGGATCCGGCGTCGGCAGAGGGGCCGGCTTGCCCGCGTCGCCGCCTCCGCCGCCGCAGGCAGCAAGCAGGGTGGCGGCGATCAGGCCGGCGGGTAAACATTTCTGGATGTCGTTCATGGGGCACTCTTTTCGGCTAGGTTGGCAAGGGCGCGCTGCGGGTCAGGGACCGCGACCGCGATGCCCTGCATTTTCCGGCCAGCCCGGCGCAGGGTCTATTGCGTTTATGTCTAGGATTTGTATCAACTGTCGGCAATCTGTACCGCCCTGTGACGTCGAGCGAGCGTTCGCTTTGTTTTTCTTGGCGCAAAAAAGGCATGTTTTGCGGCAATTGGGCCGATGTTGGTGAAAATACGTACCTTGTTGAAAGATCACGTCTGATAAAATCGTCAGTCCCCGACAGTACACAGGAAGGCCGTACCAGCATGGATTCGTCACCAGACAAGAAGGAAGAATTGCGCCAGCAGCTGCGCCTCGCAGCGCTCGAATATCACGAGTGCCCCCGTCCCGGCAAGATCAGTGTCACCCCCACCAAGCAGTTACTCAATCAGCGCGACCTGGCCCTGGCGTATTCGCCCGGCGTGGCCGCGCCGTGCGAAGAGATCGTCAAGGATCCGGGCAACGCCTATAAATACACGGCGCGCGGCAATCTGGTGGCGGTCATCACCAACGGCACCGCGGTGCTGGGTCTGGGCAATATCGGTCCGCTGGCATCCAAGCCGGTGATGGAAGGCAAGGGCGTTCTGTTCAAGAAGTTCGCCGGCATCGATGTGTTCGATATCGAGATCAACGAGCAGGACCCGGACAAGCTGGTCGACATCATCGCGTCGCTGGAACCGACTTTTGGGGGCATCAACCTGGAAGACATCAAGGCGCCCGAGTGTTTCTATATCGAGCGCCAGTTGCGCAGCCGCATGAAGATCCCTGTCTTCCACGATGACCAGCACGGTACCGCGATCATCGTCGGCGCCGCCATCCTGAACGGCATCAAGGTCGTCGGCAAGGATTTGCGCGAGTGCAAGCTGGTGGTGTCGGGCGCGGGCGCCGCGGCGCTGGCCTGCCTGGAACTGATCGTCGATCTTGGTTTCCCGATCGAGAACATCTATGTGACCGACCTGGCCGGCGTGGTCTATAAAGGCCGCGTCGAGCTGATGGACCCGGACAAGGCGCGTTTCGCGCAAGATACCCCGCTGCGCACCCTGGCAGAAGTCATGCCGGGCGCCGACATTTTCCTGGGCCTGTCCGCTGGCGGCGTGCTCAAGCAGGATATGGTCAAGGAAATGGCGGCCAATCCGCTGATCCTGGCACTCGCCAACCCGACCCCGGAAATCCTGCCGGAAGAAGTCAAGGCCGTGCGCGGCGACGCGATTATCGCGACCGGTCGTTCGGACTATCCGAACCAGGTGAACAATGTGCTGTGCTTCCCGTACATTTTCCGCGGCGCCCTCGATTGCGGCGCCACCACCATCACGCGCGAGATGGAAATTGCGGTCGTGCACGCGATTGCCGACCTGGCCCACGCCGAGCAGTCGGACGTGGTCGCCACCACCTACGGCATCAGCAACCTCTCGTTCGGCCCGGAATACCTGATCCCGATGCCGTTCGATCCGCGCCTGTTGATCCACATCGCCCCGGCCGTGGCCAAGGCCGCGTTCGAATCCGGCGTGGCGACGCGTCCGATCGCCAACCTGGAAGCGTACGCCGACAGCCTGCAGCAGTTCGTGTACCGCAGCGGCACCTTCATGAAGCCGCTGTTCGCGATGGCCAAGGCGGCCCCGCCGGAACTCAAGCGCATCGTCTACGCCGAGGGCGAAGAAGAGCGCGTGCTGCGCGCCGTGCAAGTGGTGGTCGACGAGAAACTGGCGCGTCCGATCCTGGTCGGCCGTCCGAGCGTCCTGGAGCAGCGCATCGTCAAGTTCGGCCTGCGCTTGAAGCAGGGCGAGCATTTCGACGTCATCAACCCCGACCACGACGAGCGCTACCGCGATTACTGGCAGACCTATTACGCGATGACCATGCGTAAGGGCGTGACCCAGGAATACGCCAAGCTGGAAATCCGCCGCCGCCACAGCCTGATCGGCGCGATGATGATCCACAAGGGCGACGCCGACGGCATGATCTGCGGCACCTTCGGCACCACCAGCCTGCACCTGCACTATATCGAACAGGTATTGGGCAAGCGCGACGGCGCCAATGTGTACGCGGCGATGAATTTCCTGATCCTGCCGGAACGCCAGATGGCCATCGTCGACACCCACGTCAACGAAAACCCGACCGCCGAGCAGCTGGCGGAAATCACCATCATGGCGGCCGACGAGATGAGCCGCTTCGGCCTGATCCCGCGCGCGGCCTTGTTGTCGCACTCGAACTTCGGTTCGGCCAACAGCGCCTCGGCGCAGAAGATGCGCGCGGCGCTGGCGCTGGTGCAGCAAAAGGCGCCGCAGCTCGAAGTCGATGGCGAGATGCACGGCGACGTGGCGCTCGACGCCAAGCTGCGCAAGCAGATGATGCCGCACTCGACCCTGCAAGGCGAAGCGAACCTGCTGGTGATGCCGAATATCGACAGCGCCAACATCGCCTACAACCTGCTCAAGACCGCGGCCGGCAACGGCATCGCGATCGGCCCGGTGCTGCTCGGCTGCGCCAAGGCGGTGCACATCCTGACGCCATCGGCCACCGTGCGCCGCATCGTCAACATGACCGCGCTGTGCGTGGTCGATGCGGTGTCGGAGCGCTGATCGTACTGTAAAGAGAGCGCGTTTTTTTCGCTGGAACGGCCGCCATCGTTGCTGATCGCGGCCGTTTTTTTGTAGTAAGAATGGCGTGGATTGACGTGCATTACTACATTTCATTACAGTTCAAGATAGGCGTAACAATCCGTAAGGTGCTGCCATTATGCATAGAAAACAGGCATAATATCCACGCAAGTCGTTGTTTATATTGCACGAAATCCTTTTGCGTAAAGAATAGTCAAAACGATTCTGTTACAATGCTGAGTTGTTAACTGCGAGTCGGACGTGCAGATTACGGCACTCCAACTACACACGAATATCACGAATTATGCAAAAAACAACAAAAAAAGCCCTGATTACCGGAATCACCGGGCAAGATGGCGCCTACCTTGCGCAGTTGTTGCTTGAAAAGGGCTACGAGGTCACCGGGACCTATCGTCGCACGAGTTCGGTGAACTTCTGGCGTATCGAAGAGCTGGGCATCCAGGCACATCCGAACCTGCGTCTGGTCGAATACGACCTGACCGACCTGTCGTCGAGCATTCGCCTGATCCAGAGCGCCGAGCCGGACGAGGTGTACAACCTCGCGGCCCAGAGTTTCGTCGGTGTGTCGTTTGAGCAGCCAGTCGCTACCGCAAGCATTACCGGTCTCGGTGCCGTGCACCTGTTGGAGGCGATCCGCATCGTCAACCCGAAGGCGCGCTTCTACCAGGCATCGACCTCCGAAATGTTCGGCAAGGTCCAGGCCATTCCGCAAGTCGAAGATACCCCGTTCTACCCGCGCAGCCCGTACGGTGTGGCCAAGCTGTACGCCCACTGGATGACGGTCAATTACCGCGAGTCGTATGGCATTTTCGGTTCCAGCGGCATTTTGTTCAATCACGAATCGCCCCTGCGCGGCCGTGAATTCGTTACCCGCAAGATCACCGATTCGGTCGCCAAGATCGTGCTCAACAAGCTCGACGTGCTGGAACTGGGCAACCTCGACGCCAAGCGCGACTGGGGTTACGCCAAGGAATACGTCGAAGGCATGTGGCGCATCCTGCAGGCCGAACAGCCTGACACCTTCATCCTGGCCACCAACCGTACCGAAACCGTGCGCGACTTCGTCACCATGGCGTTCAAGGGTGCCGGCATCGACATCGAATACACGGGCAAGGGCGAAGCCGAGACCGGCCATTGCGCCCGTACCGGCAAGCTGCTGGTGCGCATCAGTCCCAAATTCTACCGTCCGGCCGAAGTCGAATTGCTGATCGGCGATCCGGGCAAGGCCTTGCGCGAGCTGGGCTGGGCGCCAACAACCACGCTGGAGCAGTTGTGCCAGATGATGGTCGAGGCCGACATGCGCCGCAACGAACAAGGTTTTTCGTTCTGATATGACGGCCATGGTCACGGAAACGACTCCCGCGCCCGGTGTTGAAGGGCAGGGCAAGCGTGCCCTGATCACCGGCCTGCACGGCTTCACGGGGCGCTACGTGGCGCGCGAACTGGCCGCTGCCGGCTACCGCGTGTTCGGCACCGTGGTGCCGGGCCATGGCGATCATCAAGCCGATCCCGATGTCTTCGCGGTCGACCTGCTCGACCGCGCCGGCGTGGCCGCCATGGTCGAACAGGTGCAGCCGGATGTCGTGGTGCACCTGGCCGGCATCGCCTTCGTGGCGCATGCCAACGCCGAACTGATTTACCGCGTCAACATCGTCGGCACCCGCAACCTGCTCGAAGCGCTGGCCGCCCAGCGCCACCAGCCATCGGCGGTGCTGCTGGCCTCGTCCGCCAACGTCTACGGCAACGCCAGCGTCGGCCGGATCGACGAGTCGCTGGCGCCCGCGCCGGCCAACGATTACGCCGTCAGCAAGCTGGCCATGGAACACATGGCCCAGTTGTGGAGCGACAAGCTGCCGATCATCATCGCGCGGCCATTCAACTATACCGGCGTGGGCCAGGACGAGAACTTCCTGCTGCCGAAGATCGTCGCGCATTTCCGCAAGGCCGCGCCCGTGATCGAACTGGGCAACCAGGCCATCGCGCGCGACTTTTCCGATGTGCGCATGGTGGCTGACAGCTACCGGCGCCTCTTGGCGTCCAATGTGGCCGGCCAGGCCTTCAATATCTGTTCTGGCCAGGCCCACTCGCTGGGCGAGGTGATCGCGCTGATGGAGTCGATTGCCGGCTACCGGATCGAGGTCAGGGTCAACCCGGCCTTCGTGCGCGCCAAGGATGTGCTGGTCCTGATGGGCAACAATGACAAACTGCGCGGCGCGATCGGCGGCCTGTCCCCGATTCCGCTGGCGGACACGCTGCGCTGGATGTACCAGGCGTGAGCCGCCTGCGCGTCGGCCTGGGAACGACCATGATCGAACCGGGCCTGACCGGCGGACGGCTGGACGGGATCGGCGTGTACACCCAGGCCCTGCTGCGGCACTTGCCGGACGCCGGCTGCGATGTGGCCGCGTATTCGTATCCGCGTGCGCGCGGCGACGCCACGGCCATCAGCGTGGGGCAGGCCATGCCGCAATCGTTCGAAGCGGCCAGCCTGGCCGACCTGCTCACGCCGCGCGCGAACCGGGTGCACATGCCGGCCGATCTTTTTCACGCGACCGATTACCGCATCGTGCGCATGGATTGCCCGGTGGTGGCGACCCTGCACGATGCGCTGCCGATCAAGTACCCGCAGTGGTGCAGCCCCGGCATGCGGCGCGCCAAGAACTGGATGCAGCAAAAAGCGGCGCGCAAGGCACAACATGTGATCGCGGTGTCGAACTTTGCGATCGGTGAACTGGTCGAATGCTTCGGGATCGATGAACACCGCATCAGCGTGGTGCACAACGGTGTCGACGCGGCGTGGCTGCAAGCGCCCGATGCGTCGGCCGTGGCGCGCACCTTGCTCGAGAACGGCCTGCGTGCGGGCTATTTTTTGTTTGTCGGTACTTTGCAGCCGCGCAAGAATGTCGAGCGCCTGCTGAGTGCCTATTTAAGTTTGCCGGACGCTTTGCGCGCCGAACGCCAGCTGGTCATTGTCGGCGGCGCCGGCTGGCGCTGCGACGAACTGATCGCGCGCATCAAGGCGGCGCGGCAGGATGGCGAGCAGGTGGTATGGCTGAACCAGCTGAGCGGCGCCGATGCCCTGCGCCATGTGTATGCGGGCGCGGGGGTGTTTGTGTTTCCGTCCCTGTATGAAGGTTTCGGTATCCCCGTGGTCGAGGCGTTTGCGTCCGGGGTGCCGGTGGTGGCCTCGAACAGCAGTTCCTTGCCGGAAGTAACCCGGGGCGCGGCGCTCGACGTCGATCCGGGCAACACCGGAGACATCGCCGCGGCGATGCAGGCGCTGGCGCGCGACGACGCGCTGCGGCAGCAATGCATTGCGGCGGGCCGCGCTCGCGCAGCCCAGTTGACCTGGCACGACACCGCGCTGCAGACCGCCGCCGTGTATCGTGCCGTCCTTTCCCAATAATCCGACGTCGTCCTTTGCCATTCCGAAACTATGCGTGTCCTACATTTCTATAAAACCTATTTCCCGGAATCGGTGGGCGGCGTCGAGCAGGTCATCCGGCAAATGTGCGTCGGCACCGGCCGCCTGGGCGTGCGCAATGAAGTGCTGACCCTGACGCGCCAGAAAGAAAGGCGCGACGTCGAGTTCGAAGGCCACAAGGTGCGCCTGCTGCCGCTCGACTTCGAGATTTCGTCGACCGGGTTTTCGGTGGCCGCTTTCCGCGAACTGGCGCGCATGGCGGAAGATGCGGACGTGGTGCATTACCACTTCCCGTGGCCGTTCATGGACCTGGCGCATTTTGTTTCGCGCATCAAGAAACCGAGCCTGGTGACCTATCACTCCGACATCGTGCGCCAGAAGCAGTTGCTGCGCCTGTACCAGCCGCTCAAGCACCGCTTTTTGCAAAGCGTGGACACCATCGTCGCCACCTCGCCGAACTACATGGCGTCCTCGGCCGTGCTGGACCGTTATCGCGACAAGACGCGCGTGATCACTTACGGGCTGGACAAGACGATTTATCCGGAACCGGACCAGGCGCGCATGGACAAATGGCGCAAGCAGATCGGCGAGCGTTTCTTTCTGTTCGTCGGGGTGCTGCGCTATTACAAGGGTTTGCATATTTTGCTCGATGCGGTTGCCAATACCGATTATCCGGTGGTGATCGTTGGGGCGGGTCCGATCGAGAACGAGCTCAAGGCGCACGCCGAACGGCTTGGTTTGACGCATGTGCTGTTCGTCGGCGCGCTCGACGAGGCTGACAAGGTTGCGCTCCTGACCCTGTGCTACGCGCTGGTGTTCCCGTCGCATTTGCGCTCGGAAGCGTTTGGTATTTCGCTGCTGGAAGGGGCGATGTACGGCAAGCCGATGATTTCGAGCGAGATTGGCACGGGCACGACGTATATCAATATCGATGCCGAAACGGGGCTGGTGGTGCCGCCGAGCGATCCGCAAGCGTTTGGCGAGGCCATGCGCAAGCTGTGGGACGATCCGGAACTGGCGCAAGCGATGGGCAAGCGTGCCGAGGCGCGCTATTGGGAGTTGTTTACCGCCGAGCAAATGGCCAAGAGTTATACCGCGCTGTACCACGAGCTGGTGGCGCGCCATGCAACGGTGGCGCTGGCGCAGGTGCAGGCCTAGGTCTTACTCGTCGGGGCTGCTTGGCCGAGCCAGGTTCATCCAAGCTCGGCCATTCCGGCCGACGTGGCCCGGCCGACGTGGCCCGGCCGACGTGGCCCGGCCTGACGTGGCCCGGCCTGACGTGGCCCGGCCTGACGTGGCCCGGCTATTCCACCTGGCTCTGGCCCGGATGGGATGACAGCGCGTCGTCGCCAAATACGGTATCCAGACCAGAGGCATCGATGCCGCGCTCGAACCACTGTTCAAGTTGCGCCAGTGGGGCTTCGCCGATGCGCTGTGCGGCCGGCTCCGGCAGATCGCCGAAGCGCTTGCGCAACAGCTGCGTGAGCATGCCGCGCAGGGCGCTCAACTGCCCGTCTGTCCTGCCTTCCACACGGCCTTTTTCGGTTCCCCTCTGAAAGCCGATGTCTTCGAATTCCTCGGCCCACGTTGCATATTGACGTCCCATGTCAGTCCACTCCTTTGCACTGTCAAACGTGAACGATGCCGGCTCGCCGCGCCGCTTCGCCAGGCATTCCAGCCATACCTCCACCGAACGCATCAGGCTGGCCTGGGGCGCATCGGCAAACCAGGTCACCAGCGCGGGCAAGACCTTGTCTCTGACCTCGGGAGCGCTCGAAAGTTCCATCCGAAACAGCAGCGCCAGCAGGGTGGCATTGGCTTCCAGCGCCGCCGCGTCCAGGCGCTGCTGGTCGATCAGCATGTAGCGCTGGGATGGCTGGAACGGCAGCAGTTCGGCGGGTGCCTCCATGAGCAGCTTGGACAGTTCCCGGCTGGCGTTCCATTCCGGCACGCCGTTGTAGAGCACCAGCGGCAGCACCGGCGGCAACAGCAGGGGCGGCGAAACCGCGTGCTGCTTGACCAGCTTCTGGTACAGCAGGCCGACGTAGCTCTGCATGCGCAAGGCCATCCAGCGGTCCACGCCGGACTGGAATTCGAGCAGAATATAGACATACAAACATTCTTCGCCGATTCGCACCCGCCAGACGATGTCGTTCTGGCGCGCCGCCGGACCGTCGCCCACGTAGACGGGATCGGCCGGCTCGAACGACGACAGCGCGACATTGTCGAACAGCCTGAACGGCGTAAACGTCGTGAGCAGTTCGCGCACCATCTCCGGGTGGGCAAACAGCGAACGGTAAGCGAGATCGTTATAGGCAGGCATGAGGCATTCTAGCCAGCGAATCTGCCCGACCCTTGTGCTGCATCAGCCGTGCGCGCCGCCGCCAGAACCATGCCGCCACGCCCCCGAGCGTCGTTGCGCACAGGATGACGTTGTCGGGTTTGGCAGGCATTGCTTCCTCTTCGATCTGGCTGCACTAAATTTCCGCAGCCCTGATTCGTCTACATCGGAACGGCGCAGTAACGCGCCCCCGCTGCTCCCTACAATCACATCCTTACATTCATGCACAGCCCACACCCAAACCCGTTCCGCCGCACCGCCGTTGCCCTGGCACTCTTGACCCTTTCCAGCGGCGCCGTGGCCCAGCAAACCAGCACCGTCATGCCCGCCGTCACCATTGTCGGCGAAGCCGACGGCGCTACGTACCTGGCCAAACGCAGTGCCTCCGCCACCAAGACCGATACCCCGGTCCTGGAAGCCCCGCAGTCGCTCACCGTGGTCACGCGCGATGAAATGGATGCGCGCGCCGTCACCAGCGTGCTCGACGTGCTGCGCTACATGCCCGGCGCCGTCACCGAAACCCACGGCGTCGATCCGCGCGGCTACGAATACTTCAATCTGCGCGGCTTCATCAACGCTCAGAACACCAGCAACTACCTCAACGGCCTGCGCCAGGTCCCAGGCGGCTTCGGCATGTTCCGCAGCGAACCTTACGGGCTGGAACGCATCGAAGTGCTGCGCGGCACCGGGTCGGTCCTGTTCGGCCAGGGTGACCCGGGCGGTACCATCAACCGCGTCAGCAAACTGCCGGGCACGGGCGCCGCCAACGAAGTGCGGGTCGATGCCGGCTCGTTCTCGCGCCGCCAGCTTGCCGCCGACATCGGCGGCGCCATCGGCGGCAGCGGCGCGCTGCACTACCGCGTGGTCGGCCTCCGCCTCGACAGCGACACCCAGTTCGACTACGGCAACGGCCAATCGGGCCGCAACGAGCGCCAGTATCTTGCGCCGTCGCTGCTGTGGAGCATCGCCCCCGGTACCACCCTGACCCTGCTGGGCGAGTACACCAACGACCGCAGCGGCAGCGGACGCTGGACCGCGGTACGCCCCGATGGCAGCCTGACCCACACCATGATCGGCGACCCGCGCTTCGACCAGCAGGAAAACGAACAGTGGTCGCTCGGCTACCAGATCGAGCACCAGCTCAATGCCGGCTGGACGATCCGCCAGAACCTGCGCCAGGCGCGCCTGCGCTCGGTCTATAACGCCATCAACCCCGGCGCGGTCGGCAACAACATCATGCAGCGCACCGCGGCGCAGTACTTCAGCCGGGTCGACAATACCCTGGTCGACAACCAGCTCCAGGGCAAGTTCAACTGGGCCGGCGCGCAGCACACCGTGCTGGCCGGGCTCGACTGGATGCGCATGGAAGACAGCGAGTACCGCGTGCGTGGCGCGGCGCCGGCGCAAAACCTGCTCGCGCCAAGCTACAACGTGACCATCGGGCCGCGCACGCAAGTGTTCGGCAGCCTGCGCGACAAGCTGACCCAGACCGGCCTGTACGCGCAGGATCAGGCCAGGTTTGCCAACGGCATGATCCTCACCGTGGGCGGGCGTTACGACAAGGTCGAGGATACCTTGCAGAATTTTCTGACGAAAGCGACCAGCCGTTCCGACGACAGCGTCTTGAGCGGCCGGGTCGGCCTCAGTTACCTGGTCACGCCGGAACTGGCGCCGTACGTCTGCGTCGGCACGTCCTTCCTGCCGCAGATCGGCCAGGATTTTTCAGGCAAGGCGTTCGAGCCGATGAAGGCGCGCCAGACCGAAGTGGGCGTCAAGTACCAGCCGGCCAACGGCAAGACCCTGTTCACGGCCGCACTGTTCGACCTGAGCAAGACCAATGTCGCCACCAACGATCCGCTGCACGTCAATTTCTCGGTGCTGACCGGCGCGCAGCGCGCGCGCGGGGTGGAGCTGGAAGCGCGCGGGGAAGTGCTGCGCGGCTTGAACATCACGGCGGCGTACAGCTACAACGATGTGGAAGTCAGCCGCAGCAACAATGCCGCCATCCTCGGCAAGATGCCGATCCTGGTGCCCACATCGTCGGCGTCGGTGTGGGGCGACTACGTGATCGGCGGCGGCGCCCTGAACGGGCTGGGCATGGGCCTGGGCGCGCGCTACGTCGGCAAGCATTACTGGGACCAGCTTAACAGCGGCCTGAACAAGGAGCAGACCGTGTTCGACGCCGTTGCCCACTACACCGATGGACGCTGGCGCTATGCCCTCAACGTCAGCAATCTGACCGGTAAGGAATACGCCACCTGCCTGGCGGAACCGGCCAAGACCTGCTTCTGGGCGCCGGAGCGCACGGTCCAGCTGAGCGCGCGTTACCGCTGGTAATCCGGCATGGCATATATTCGTGCTCAGCAGCACGATTGCCGCCAAAACCCGGGAACTGGTATGCTTTGACGAGCGCATCGCAAAGGCCACCCATGGTGAAGCAGTTGTTACTTGTTGCGGGATTGCTGGCCGGGCCACATGGCCATGCCGGCTTGCCGGAAGCGCCGCCACAGCTCTTCATCACAACCGAACATGCGCCGCCGGCAATCATGGCGGAGGGCGAGCGCGTGCTGGGCTACTCCTCCGACAAGATCCACGAGATCATGGCGCGCACCGGGCTGAGCTATTCAATTGACGTGTTGCCCTGGAAACGCGCGTACACCTCGGCCGTGCAGCGTCCCAACGGCTGTGTTTACGCAACCACGCGCACGCCCGAGCGCGAGCCACTGTTCAAATGGGTGGGACCGACCGACGAGGGCGCCTGGGTACTGCTGGGGCGGGCCGACCGCAACTATCAGCTGACCACGCTGGAAGATGCGCGCGGGCTACGTATCGGTACCTACAATGGCGATGTGCGCGACGACTATCTGCGCGCGCGCGGCTTCACGGTCGATCCGGCGCCGAACGACCTGCTCAACCCGCAAAAACTGCTGATGAACCGGATCGACCTGTGGGCCACCGGCCTGCGTCCCGGTGGCGGCGTGCTCGAACAAAACGGTTTTGCCGGCAAGATTGTTCCGGTGCTGGTGTTTAACCGGGCCAAAGGTTATCTTGCCTGCAACCGCGCCGTCCCCGACGCGCTCATCGACAAGATGAACGCCGCGCTCGACGCCATGAACCGCGACGGTACCTCGCGCCGGCTCGAGCGCAAGTACGACAACTGGACCCCGCGCAAGGCGGCCGACGGGGATGGCGCGCAGGCCGGTCCGGCGCGCTGAGCGAGCGTTGCCCCAAGCCGCCGCCAGCTTGCGAACGAGGCGAGCGGCACGGTCAGGAGCCTTCGGCGCGCTTGAGCGCAATGGTCCGGCGCGCCGGTGCCGCGGCGCGGGCGCGCAATTGCCCGCAGCCGCCATCGACATCTTGCCCGGCCGAATCGCGCAGCTTGGTCAGCACCCCGCGCTGATGCAAGGTGGCCGCAATCGCGCGCGCGCTCTCCCAGCTGGGCCGCTTGAACGCCAGATCCGGGATGGTGTTGTACGGGATCATGTTCAGCACCGCGTACTTGCCTTTTAACAGGCGCACGATGCCGTCGATCTCGTCGGCGCCATCGTTGACGCCTTCGAGCAAGGTCCACTGATACTGCACCGGGTAGCCGGTCAGGCGCGCATACGTTTCTCCCGCCTCGACCAGTTGCTCGGGCGTGATGCGCGGCGCGCGCGGCAGCAACTGCTCGCGCAAGCCAGGCTTGGTGGTGTGCAGCGACAACGCCAATGCAGGTTTGACCACGCCCTGTGCCAAACGTTCAAACACGCGCGGGTCGCCGACGGTCGAAAACACCAGGTTCTTGTGGCCGATATTGCCTTCCGTACCGAGCAGCTCGATGGCCTCGAGCACATTGTCGAGATTGTGGGCCGGCTCGCCCATGCCCATGAACACCACTTTTTTCACCAGGCGCTGGGTGCGCGCCAGTACCACCTGGGCGATGATTTCGCCGCTGCTGACCTGGCGGATCAGGCCTTCGCGCCCGGTCATGCAGAACTGGCAGCCGACCGCGCAGCCGACCTGGCTCGACACGCACAGCCCGTCGCGCGGCAGCAGCACGCTTTCGACCGCCTGGCCGTCGGCCAGCCCGACCAGCAAGCGCGCCGAGCCATCTTCACCGGGATGCGAGGAAATCAGGCGCGCCATGCCGTGCAGCTCGGCGTCGAGCGCGGGCAGAAAGGTGCGCACGCCCAGCGGCAGGAAATCGTTGGGACGGCGCCGTCCCTGGTCGTAGGGGCGGCCCTGGACCCAGTCGCGCAGGACGCGCTGTTCGTGCAAGGGCAGGGCGCCCAGGGCGCGCAGGCGCTGGCGGATCGTTGTAAGTTGCATCGCGCTATTTTATTGCATAACGCGATGCAAAGGAGCGAGGAAGACGGCACGGTCGCCCGCGCCGCCGCGCGGCCATCAGTACTGCACAATGCCCGAATGGTTATTGCTGCCGTTCTGGGTCAGGCTCGCGGTATAGCCGTTGCCGGTTTGAATGATCGACGACACGTTGGCCAGCGAATTGTTGGCATTGGTGCCGGTCTGGAACACCGTCGCCTTGTTGGCAAGGCCGTCCTGGGTCACTTGCGACTGGTTGGCGTTGGCATTCTGGGTCAGCGTGGTCAGGTTGTTATTGCCTTTCTGATTGATGGCGCTGAGGTTCTTGTTATCCGACTGGTCGGTCAGCGCATTGTTGCCCGTGCCGTTTTGGGCAATGGTCGAGCTGACGTTGTTGGCGTTCTTTTGGGCCGCCTTGACGTTATTGCCGGTGCCGGACTGGTTGACCGTCACGCCGGCATACGCGGTTTGCGTCTGCGATACCGTCACGCCGTTGTTCACGCCGTTCTGGGTCACATACGCACCCTGATTGGCGGAGTTGAGCTGGTTGACGGCCAGCTTGTTGTCGCTACCGGTCTGCTTGGCCAGGATCTCGAAGTCGGAAACACCCTGCTGGTCGAGCGTGGCGCTGTTTTTCTGACCGCTTTGCGACAGCGTGGCATTGGCCTTGGTGGCACTGTTCTGACGCACGGTGGCACTATTCTGATTGCCGGTTTGCGCCAGCGTCGCTGTCGTGTTCAAGGCCTTTTCCTGACGGATGCCGGCGTTGTTCTGATTGCCCTGCTGGGCGATCGACGCACTGATATCCTTGTTGACCCCGATCTGGACAATGCCGCCGGTTTTGGCGGCGGCATCGCCAGCCTTGTTGTTATCGCCGGTTTGCGAAATCGTGGCCTTGATCAGGCCGGTCGAATTTTGCTGCACCGTATACGCGCTGTTGCCGGCGCCTTTTTGGGCGGTGACGGCGTTCAGTTCAGCCTGGGCCGAGGTAGCGGAAAATGCCAGCGTCAGTGCGCTTGCCAGGGCGGATAAATGAAGTTTCATGAAATGCCTCCGTAATGGACAGGGTCAGGATGGATGCCATTCAGCGACCCCGGTTGCTGAATACTGTCCTACTGCTGGTTGACGCCGGCGCGGTTGGCGCCGCCATATTGCGTCACCACCGCATACAATCCGTTGCCGGCCTGGCTCACCCAGGCGGTATTGGGCGGCGTGCCGAAGCCGATCGTGCCTTCCTGCCTCACGCCCGCTGTGTTGTTATTGCCGGTTTGTATAATCAGGGAGTCGTTGCCCACCAGGGTTTGCCACTGCGCGGCGGTGTTGTGCGTGCCGTTCTGGCTAATCGCGCCGTTGTGGCCACTGCCGGACTGGTAAGTGCTTGCGCCATTGCCTGTGCCCGTTTGCTGGATCCCCAAGGTGGTTTGCTCGGTGCCGGCCTGCGTCGCCGCGACGCGATTGCTGTTGCCGGACTGGTCGATGCCAAGTTGGGTAAATGCGACGAAGTCTTGCTGCACCGCCGCCGCATTGAGCGTGCCGATTTGTGTCGCGCGCGCACTGGCGAAGCCTGAATTGTTGCGCTGGACCATGTCGGCCCGATTGGCGCTGCCGGTTTGAATGGCACTCAGATAAATATGGCCCACATTGTTTTGCTCCAGCCTGGCGCCATTGCCTGCGCCGTTTTGCGCGATCCGGGCATCGCTGTAGTACACGACGTCCTGCACGATCAGGCCGCCATTCGCATGGCCCGACTGTTGCACGTGGGCGCTGGTCTGGGCGTCCGCATGCTGGGTGATATTGCTCGTATTCGCGTTGCCGGTTTGCGTGGTGGTGGCATGGCCGGCACGGGCCGGATCGGCCGACAAGCACAGGGCGAAGCCGGCGGCAAGCGCCGGAAAAGACGTCTTCATGATGATGCTCCGAAAAAGGAAGAGGCGAATCAGGTGGGTTCAGCGCCCCTGACGCTGAATCAGCGTGGCGGTCTTGGCGCTGCCGGACTGGCTGATGCGCGCGTTTCCTTCACGTCCATATTGTTCTATGCGCGCCGTGTTGAGACTGCCTTGCTGGTCGACATTGGCGCGGTGGCCGATGCCATCCTGCACAATGCTGGCCTGGTTGTCCTGCCCCACCTGGCCGACGCTGGCGTGGTTGCCGTCGCCGCTTTGCAGCAAGTCCAGCGTGTTGGCGCTGCCATCCTGCAGCAGCGTGGCGCGCTGTAACGATCCGCGCTGCGCAAGCTTGACGCGCTGGGCGGCGCCGGCCTGGACGCCATCGACAAGGTGCCGCTGTCCGGACTGCTCGACGATGGCGCCGTTGCCGCTGCCTTGCTGGCGCAGCGCCAGCACATGGCCTGGCGGCGCCGCGGCCGGCAGTTCGGACGGCGCCAGGTCGGCCGCGCCCGCCAGGCTGGCCGCGCACAGGCTGGCCAGGGCGATGGCGGCGCGCCACCATGTGGTGAGCGGCGCTGTCATGGCTGCGCTCCAGCGCCGCTGGCGGCCTGTTTCGCCGGCGCATACGGCGCGCGTTCGGCGAGGTAACGTTGCAGCACCGGATTGTTCCATTGCGACTCGTCCTGCAGCGCCCAGCTGCCTTCGCGCACACCCTCGACGATCAGGTGGGCCACGCCGGCTTCGATCGCTTCGCTGACGCACAGCTGGATCGGCTCGTTGCGGGTCATCCCGCCTTCCAGCTCAAGTAAATTTTTCACATTCACGAACTTGAAGACGCTCGGATGGATCTCATACGAGTAGATGGTTTTGCTGGTCGAGACGCTTTGCAAAACCTGTCCGCCCCGAATATCGATGCTGCGCAGGTTCACCGTCACCTGGTCGACCCGGTACTGCGTGCTCATGCCAATGCCCAGGAAGCGCGCGCCCGCGCCCCCGGTGCGTACATTGCTTTCGTAGGCAACAATGCCGCCCTCGATCAGCAGCGACGCGGCCAGCAGCGGCGGAATCTGCACCGGCGCCGCATCGGCCGGTTGCGGCATTTCCAGCGCGCGCACGATCTTGCGTTCGGTAAGCAGGTTTTGCAGGTTCTCGCGTTCGACCGGAATGAACCAGCCCGATTCCTTGAGCGCCTTGACCAGCATCGACGAGGCGCCCTGCGTGACGGCGGTGGAGAACGAGCTGTCCGGGGCCGGCTTGTACTGCCCGGTCTGGTCGCGGATGCCATACACGGCCACGGCCACCTTGCCTTTCGGCGCGGGCAGGTTCAGCAGGTCGCGCGTGACCGGGGTGGCGGGCGCCAGCTGCGCGCCGGCCGTCACGGCCGATGGCGGATGGTGGAAGGTGCAGCCGGTCAGCAGGCTGGCAGCGGCGGCGGCGATTGCCCAGTGCCGCGCGTTCATTGCGCCACCTCGAAGGTGGTGGTGGCGCCGGTGGTCTTGTCGGTCGTGGTGATGCGCAACATGCCGCCGCCGAGGTCGAGCACGGTGATGGTGAAGTTGGCGGTTGAAAACGTTCCGGGCACCAGCTTGCCATCTTGCCCCAGCAATTTGGAGGTGGCCGCGGACGCGAGTTGACTCAGCACAGTGCGTTCGAGCGTTTGATTGAACTGTGCGAGCGGCGACTGGTCGAACATGGAAGAGCCGCCCAGACCCGAGCTCTCCTTGTGCTTGTTCGTTGCCGACGCACTTGCCAGCAGATTGGGGCCATTGGCGGGGTAGCCGCCGAACGAGGGGTTCACTGGCTGATACACGAGTTCGGTCGCGCTGGCGCTGCCCGCCAGCAGGGCCATGCACAGCGTGGCCGCGCGAGAAATGGAAGGGAGGTGCATGGCTGATGTCCTTACATAAACAGAGTGGATGGAGAGAGCGTCAGAATTCGTCGGGCGCCAGGTCGGCGTCGTTGACGCGCTTGCGTTCGGCGTCGGCTTCCAGCACCGCGTGCCAGGTTCTTTCGGCGGCGTCTTCGCTGAGCGATTTGATGGCCGCGCGGGCGGCGGGCAAACGTGTTTCGAACACGCGGCGCTGGGCGAAGTCGATGCGCACTTCGCTGCCGCGCCGTGCCGACGGGCGCTCGACGATGGCGAGGGTGAAGCGTTCACTGCCTTCTTTTTCGCGCCACGCGGCGATGAAGTACTGGCAGAAATCGTGGCCGGCAACGGTGATGGCCTGGCTCGTGACAACGCCGCCGTCGGTGTCGGCCACCAGTGCGCGCCGTGCCTGGCTGATCGTGTCCGTGCCGTCTTGCGGCGCTGCTTGCCGGGCTGCCGCGCCGAGCACGCAGCCAAGCGACAGCGCGCACATGGCGAGTAGGTTGGTGGTCTTGGGCATACGACCTCGCGGTTTGTTGTTCTTGTGGTGTGGCCAGAAAAATCGGTGACGACGGTGCTGATGAGATTCGAGTTTATCGAGCGAGACCCCGCTGGCTTTGATGACTGTCAAAAATTCAAGACCCGGATGTCAAGCGCTTCGGCTGGCTAAAAATCAATACTGGCGCGCGGAAATTTGAACGGGACAAGAGCTGTCCCAAAAGAAATCGCGCTGGCTTTTCAGGCGGCGCGATCACGATGCGGGGAGGAGGAGACGATGGCGAGAATGCGGGGCGGGTAGGGGCTTGTGTGTTGGCAGGGCATCGTCGCGTATCGGCGATGCCCGCCATGGAACGCGGATCAGCGCGGTGCACGGCGTCGGCGTGCAGCGTACAGGCTGCACAGCGACAGTGTGGCCAGCGCGAGCGTGCCCGGTTCCGGCACGGTGTTCCGGTCGGGCAGGGCCGCGCCGGCGATCAGAAAAATATCGCCGTAGCCACCCGTGTCGCACGGGCCGACAGGTTTGGCGTCGGCCAGCGTCGGGCCGGAAGTATTTCCGCCGGTGCCGAAGCAACCCATCCACACCTGCACCGACAGCGTGTCGTAGCCGGCGCCTTCGAGTCCTTTCAAGTCGAGGCTCGGGATGTAATTGATGAATTCCACGGCATTCGATGCCTGGTTCGTGTTGATCAGCTGCCCGCCCGTGGGGCAGCTGCTGCCGTTCGGGGACGGATACGATACCGTGTCGCTGACCACGCAGATCGCGCCGACCGTCATCGCAAAGTCGGTCGAGTTTGGCGTTGTCACGCCGCTGCCGTTGAAGGTTTTTGTCGATTGAAACAGTGACGGATCCTTGAAAATATCCAGGGCGTCGAGTTGCTGCGTTTCAAAATATTGGTTGTCCAGCGTGCCTTCGCTATCGCGTATCGTCACCAGCGCCCAGATCGGCAGGCTGGCCGTGCTGTTCTGCGGATTATTGAAGTCGAAAGCGATCATCATCTGATGGTAATCGCCGCCGAAGGTCAGCTTGCTGTTCAGCGTGGACAGGCCCATGTCCCAGCTGAACGCGGTGTCGTTGGCCAGCGCGCCGTTGTTGGTGGGATCGTTGCCGTCGCCTGTGAAGAAGTAATCCTTCTGGCCGCTGTTGATGGTTTTGAAGCCGTTTTCCGATGGCAGCGCCGCGTCGCCATTGGCCAGGGTGGCGCCGCCGTTCGAGGCGACCACGATCGCGTCGTGCAGCGCGCCCTGTGCCGCGCTGAAGGTGTAGTCGCCCGTGAATCCGCCAGCGCCGCTGCCGGACAAGTAGTTCAGTACGCCTGTCGAACACGAAACAAAATTGCCGTAGGTCGCGCAGGCGGAGTTGGGCGTGGGGTAGGTGCTGGAGTAGATTGGCAGCGGTCCTGCCAATACCGCGTTCGACGCGCTGCCAGCCAATCCCAGCAACGCAAGTGCGACGCAACGACGTGTGATCGAGTTCATTTTAGGCATCCCTATGTGATTATTCTTATCGCATGAAGGAGCATGGATCGTGCCAGTTTCGTAACTCTTTGTTTTGATTCGAATCCGGGAAAATCTTGCTTAAAACATGTAAAGAATTCCGACAGGTAAGAAATATTTGCAATTTGAAATGGTTAATCTGGGGGTAAACATGTTTTTGTCGTCGAAGGGGAGGGGGAATCGAGGCCGCGCGCACGGTGTAGCGGCGAGCATCGAGACCGATGCGATGCTACCGGCGCGCCGGCATGGCGCGCATCCAGCACGCGCAGACAACAAAAAACCCGCAGTCTCAAGGCGAGAATCGCGGGTCAGTGGGCCTTGCTGTACTTCTTGAAGCATATTCTTTGGTGCCGGGAGCCGGAATCGAACCGGCACGCTGTTTCCAGCGCGGGATTTTGAGTCCCGTGCGTCTACCTATTCCGCCATCCCGGCAACGCGACCCGCATTATGGCCGATTTGCCCGGTTCAGGCAACTATTTCGCGTTGCGGTGCCACGCTGTCATGACACCGGCCTGGAGAACCCTTGGCCAGGCGGTGCGCAGAGATCAAGCGCGACAATCCGAATGCGATTTTCTTCAGCGGCAAAAAGATCTTCCCGACTGACGATTGGTTCACGCGCCGCCTGCACAAGCCGCTGTCGATGGTTCCATCACTTCGGACGGGGCGCTGGATCAACGTCAACTGCCCCGATGTCCGGTTGAACGGCCAGTATCTGCTTGGCCCGCCTGGCCGGAGCGCCTGAAACATACGACGATCCATAAGCATTGCTGATCGAAGCGCGCTTCTCAACAGGCGCCAAGCCCCATGCTACATTGTAGTTTTTTCAATGTGGCCATCCATGAAACAACGTATCGTCGGCTTCGACCTGGCCCGTGCCCTTGCCGTGATCGGCATGGTGATCGTTAATTTCAAAGTCGTGATGCACGCCAGCGCGCCGGACGCGCCGTGGTGGCTGGCGATCTTCGACGCGCTCGACGGACGCGCCTCCGCCCTGTTCGTGATCCTGGCCGGCGTCGGGCTGTCGCTGCTGTCGAAGCGGGCACGCGAAGCGGGCGACCCGGCCGCACTGCGCGCCGACCGCACCGGCATCCTGAAACGCGCCGCCTTCCTGTTCGTCGCCGGCCTGCTGTACGTGCAGGTCTGGCCGGCCGACATCCTCCATTACTATGGCGCCTACATGGTCATCGGCGCGCTCGCGCTGTCGTGGCGCACGGGCGCCCTGGTCGGCGCCGCGCTGGCGATGATGGCCGGCTTCGTCGTGCTGGCCGCGACTCTCGATTACGGCGCCGGCTGGAATTGGGAGACGCTCGCCTACGCCGGCTTCTGGACGCCCGCCGGCTTTCTGCGCAACCTGTTCTTCAACGGTTTTCACCCGGTGTTCCCGTGGGCCGGTTTCCTGTTGCTGGGAATGGCGCTCGGCCGCGCCGACATGCAGTCGCGCACCGTGCTGTACCGGGTCTTCATCGGCGGCCTTGTGATGGGCATCGCGGCCGAACTGACGATGGCGATCGGCGCCCTGCTTGGCGCGCCGGGCAGCGGCGTCTGGATGCACCTGTGGTCGTCCGGCCCGCTGCCGCCGCTGCCGCTGTACTGGATCGCCGCCGCCGGCGACGCCATGGCGGTGATGGCGGCCTGCGTCTGGATCGGCCAGCGCTGGCATGACGCGCGCTGGCTGGCGCCGCTGGTGCATACCGGCCAGCTCGCGCTCACCCTGTACATCGCCCACGTCGTCATCGGCATGGGCGTGCTCGAAGCGCTTGGCCTGCTGGGCGGCCGCACGCTCGCTTTCGCGGTCGGCAGTGCGCTGGTCTTCTCGGCCGGCGCGCTGCTGTGCGCGCACCTGTGGCGCCGCCGTTTCGCACTCGGCCCGGTCGAGTGGCTGATGCGGCGCTGTACCGCGTAAGCGCGCGCTTACTTCTACGCCACGCCGCCGTTGGCGCGCAAGACCTGGCCGTTGACCCAGCCGCCATCGGGTCCGGCCAGGAAACTGACCACCTTCGCGATATCGTCCGGTTGGCCGAGGCGTCCGAGCGGCGCCATGCCGGCCAGCTGCGCGATCAGCGCATCGCTTTTCCCATTCAAAAACAGCCCGGTCTCCACCGGGCCGGGTGCGATCGCGTTGACGGTAATATCGCGTCCGCGCAGCTCTTTGGCAAACACCCGGGTGAACGCTTCCACCGCCGCCTTGCTGCCGTTGTAGATCGCATACCCCGGCATATTGAGCGCCAGCGCCGTGGTCGACAGATTGACGATGCGGCCGCCCTGGCGCAGGCGCCGGCCCGCTTCGCGCAGCATGTTGAAGGTGCCTTTGGCATTGACCGCGAAGTGGCGTTCGAACTGCTCGTCGGTCGCGTCGATGAGCGGCACCATCGCCATGATGCCGGCGTTGTTGACCACCACATCGACCTTGCCGAAAGCCTGCTCCGCCTCCTCGAAAATCCGGCGCGCGTCGTGCGCTTTCGATACATCGCCCCGCACCGCGATCGCACGCGCGCCCTTTTCCCGCAAAGCCCCTGCCAGCGCGTCCGCCTCGCCCGCATTGCTGGCGTAGTTGATGGCGACTGCCAAGCCGTCGCTGGCCAGGCGCCGTGCGATATCGGCGCCGATGCCGCGCGAGGCGCCGGTGACGATGGCGACTCTGGTGTGATCCGTCTGGTTCATGCTGTTCTCCGTGGTGGTCAAGTACTTGCATGATGACGTATCTCGACTCCGGGATAATCAGGCTAAACTTGCCATCACTATTCGATCAGCGACAACAAAGAGGTGGAAATGGACCGTTTCGACGACATGCGCATTTTCGTGCGCATCCTGGAGCGGCGCAGTTTTACGGCGGCCGCCGACGACCTGCAGCTCCCGCGCGCCACCGTGACCAATGCGCTCCAGCGGCTCGAAGCGCGTCTCGGCACGCGCCTGCTGGAACGCACCACGCGCCAGGTCGCGCCCACGCTCGACGGCGAAGCGCACTACCAGCGCTGCGTGCGGCTGCTGGCCGACATGGAAGAAGCCGAAGGCGCCTTTCGCAGCGCCGCGCCCAGGGGCCTGCTGCGCGTGAACCTGCAAGCGACCCTGGCGCGCCACTTCGTGCTGCCAGGGCTGCCGGATTTTTTGCAGCGCTATCCCGACATCGAACTGCAGATCGGCGAAGGCGATCGCCTGGTCGACCTGGTGCGCGAAGGAGTGGACTGCGTGCTGCGCGCGGGCGAACTGCAGGATTCGACGATGGTCGCGCACCGCGTGGCGCTGCTGGCGCAGGTGACGGTGGCCAGTCCGGCCTACCTGGCGCGCCACGGCGAGCCGCGCACCCTGGCCGACCTGGCCACGCACAAGGCGGTCGATTACCTTTCGAGCGTGACCGGCAAACCGTACCCGCTCGACTTCACCGTGGACGGGCAGTCGCGGGTGGTCAACCTGGCGGCGCAGGTCTCGGTGACCGGGGCGGAGATGTACAAGGGCGCTTGCCTGGCAGGCCTGGGGCTGGTGCAGGTGCCGCGCTACGGCGTGGCGCAGTACCTGGCCGATGGCGCGCTCAAGGAGGTCCTGCCCGGCATGGCGCCGCGGCCGATGCCGGTCAGCGTGCTCTATCCGCACAAGCGGCAGCTGTCGGCGCGCGTGCGCACCTTTGCCGGCTGGCTGAAAGAGGTGTTCGCCGCTGCCGCCTGACCCGGGTTGACCCTGACGGGCCGGCGGCGCCAGGCGCCGTGCAACTCAGGGCGCGCGCTGGTACAGGCGGAAGCGCTCGTCGCGGTCGGCGGCGCGCCGGCCTTCCCACAGCAGGCGCCACTCGGCGCCCGGCGGCGGCTTGGACAGCTCGCGCTCGTCGTGCACTTTCACGCTGTCCTGCAGCAGGATCAGGTCGCACTTGCCGGCGCCGATTTTATCGAACGGCAGCTTGCCGTAAAACGCCAGCGACGCGCGCTGCGGCGCACCCACGTTCGAATTGATGCAGCCCGCATCCGTCGGCAGCGAGGCGGCGATCTGGCGCGCCACCACCGCGTAGCTCTTGCTGTAATTGAAGTCGGACAGAAACAGCGTCATGAGCAGCACCCACAGCAAAATCAGGCCCCCCGACGACAGCACCACGGCGCGCCACAGCACCGCCGGCTGGCGCGAGATGCGCCAGTGGACCAGCGCGATCCAGCCGATGGTCGCGCCCAGCGCCACCACGAACGCCAGCACCTCGACTTCCGGCCGGAAGCCCGGCAGCAGCTTGAGAACGTTCTTGGCCAGCTGCGCGGGCCAGCCGGTCAGCTTGGCGATCCAGAACAGCCACACGATCGCGCCCAGCATGGTCAGCACCATCACCGAGAACCAGTCGATGGCATTGATGGCGCCGCGCTTCATGGTCGGCAGCCCGAACGCGGCCATGATGGCCAGCGGCGGCAGCAGCTTGAGCAGGTCGCCGTTTTCCGGCAGCGGATCGCACAGGATCAGCAAGGTGAGCGCGCCGACGAAAAACAGCGGCAGCACGATGTGCAGCAGATGGTCCTGGCGGCGCCACGCGTAAATGGCCCAGCCGGCGAACGGCCAGGCCGGCCAGAAGAACCAGATCCCGACCCGGAAGAAGGTCTTGATCGAGATCCAGCTCGGCAGGCCGATCTGGTTCGCGGTCCAGGCCAGCCAGCCGCTGACGGGATTCAGACCGTAGGGCTGCATCGACACGGCCGGCAGCACCCACAGCATGGAGATCGCCAGCGCCGTCAGCACGGCCAGGCCGAGGTGGCGCAGGGTCGGCGCCAGCGGCACCGACAGAAAGCGCGTGCATGCAAACAGGGCCAGCAGCAGGGTGATCGGGGTCAGCAGGCCGCGCGTGAGCACCAGCGCGCCCAGCGACAGTCCGATCAGGACCGCATTGCGCACCGTCTGCGCTTCCACGTAGCGCACCGCGCGGTACAGGAAATAGGCGACCAGGCCGCCTTGCAGGGTGACGGCCAGGGTTTCGTGGCTGAACATCAGCAGGCCCAGGCAGCCCAGATAGATCAGGGCGGCGGTGTCGGCCAGGGTGCGGCCGTAATCGTCCGGTTCGGGCTGGCCGCCGAAGGCCAGGCGCAGCGGCTGCGCATCCTGGCGCCGCCCCAGGTGGAAGGCGGTCCACCAGACCGAGGCCGTGGCGGCCACGAAAATGGCGATGGTCGACATGCGCGCCGCCATCATGTCGCCCATCAGCCACCCGAACAGCTTGATGCACAGCGCACCGAACCAGAAGGCCAGCGGGCCGTCGTCCGGCACGCGCATGCCGGCGATATTCGGCAGCAGCCAGTCGACCAGGCCGCCGTGGGCCATGGTCCACATGATGCCGAAACTGCCGGCATCATCTTTCCAGTCAGCGCGCCCGATCAGGCCGGGCAAGATGTACAGCAGGCCCAGCGCGAACAAGGCCCAGCGCGGCAGGGCCAGGGTGGCGGCGGCGGAAAGACGGACGGGTTTCATCGATAACGGGGGCATCGGCAATGGGGAAAGGTCGTAGTATCAACGAAAAAAAAGCAGCCGTGGCTGCTTTTTCAGGTGTGCAAGGCAAAAACTTAGCCGTTTGCAACTGCGGTTTTGGAGCCGACGGCACCAAATTTCTGACGGAACTTCTCGACGCGGCCAGCGGTGTCGACGATTTTGTGCTTGCCGGTGTAGAACGGGTGCGATTCAGCCGATACCTCGATCTTCACCAGTGGGTATTCTGCGCCCTCGTGGGTGATTTTTTCGCGGGTCTGGATGGTCGAACGGGTAACGAATTTGAAATCGCACGACAGGTCGTGGAATACAACGTCGCGGTATTCTGGATGGATATCTTTACGCATGGTCTTGCCTCGGTTAGTTTGGTAGCCAAACTGCACTTCGTCGGTCGTCTTGCCTCGTGACCCGATTGCCGCTCACTTGCCAGGGGTTAAATACTGCAACCGGCGATTATACAGCGCTTTTGTGCATAGGGAGGGGTCAGACCCCGGTTTTTCTGTTAGGGGGTCTGGCCCCGGTGTCTCCGAAGCCGCCATTGGGGTATGAATATCCTCAGCGCAACACCGGGGTCAGACCCCCAAGGGAACAACCGGGGTCTGACCCCGGTGTTGCGCTGAGGATACTCTTGGGGGCGCCGCAGGCCCAGCCAACAACGAAAAAGGACAGCCGCAGCTGCCCTTTTGTTGATGCTACGCGCAGAAATTACCCACCGCGCCTCATCATGTCGAAGAACTCATTATTGTTCTTCGTGGCCTTCATCTTGTCGAGAATGAACTCCATCGCTTCGATCTCGTCCATCGAGTACAGCAACTTGCGCAGGATCCAGATCTTCTGCAGCTGGTCGGCCTTGATCAGCAATTCTTCGCGGCGGGTACCCGATTTGTTCAGGTTAATCGCCGGATAAACGCGCTTCTCGGCCAGGCGGCGCTCGAGGTGGACTTCCATGTTGCCGGTGCCCTTGAATTCCTCGTAGATCACGTCATCCATGCGCGAACCGGTTTCGATCAGGGCGGTGGCGATGATGGTCAGCGAGCCGCCTTCTTCGATATTCCGGGCCGCACCGAAGAAACGCTTCGGACGCTGCAGCGCGTTGGCGTCGACACCACCGGTCAATACCTTGCCCGAGGCGGGAATGACGGTGTTGTAGGCGCGCGCCAGGCGGGTGATCGAGTCGAGCAGGATGATCACGTCTTTTTTCATTTCGACCAGGCGCTTGGCCTTTTCGAGCACCATCTCGGCCACTTGCACGTGGCGCGTGGCCGGCTCGTCGAAGGTCGAGGCAACCACTTCGCCGCGCACCGAACGCTGCATCTCGGTCACTTCTTCAGGACGTTCGTCGATCAGCAGCACGATCAGGGTGCAGTCCGGGTGGTTGGCGGTGATCGCATGCGCGATGTGCTGCAGGATCACCGATTTGCCCGACTTGGGCGAGGCCACCAGCAAACCGCGCTGGCCCTTGCCGATCGGGGCGATCAGGTCGATGATGCGGCCGGTGATGTTTTCCTGGCCATTCATTTCGCGCTCGAGGCGCAGCGGCTCGTTCGGGTGCAGCGGGGTCAGGTTCTCGAACAGAATGCGGTGCTTGCTCGCTTCCGGAGATTCGCCATTGACCTTGTCGACCTTGACCAGCGCGAAATAGCGCTCGCCGTCTTTCGGGGTACGCACTTCGCCCTCGATCGAATCGCCCGTGTGCAGGTTGAAACGGCGGATTTGCGACGGCGAGATATAGATATCGTCGGTCGACGCCATGTAGCTGGCGTCCGGCGAGCGCAGGAAGCCGAAGCCGTCCGGCAGCACTTCGAGAGCGCCGTCGCCAAAAATCTGTTCGCCTGATTTCGCGCGCTTCTTGAGAATGGCGAACATCAGTTCTTGTTTGCGCAGGCGGGCTGCGTTGTCGATATCGAGGCCAATCGCCATCTCCAGTAGTGCGGAGACGTGCATGGCCTTCAGTTCAGATAAGTGCATGAGTTGAGTCCCGTGACGGGAAGTAAAGGTAGGGGAGGGAACTGCGTGGGTTAATCATCTGGGAAGAAGTCAGTCGAGGCCAACTCGCTTCCCGGCCGGACAAGACGGCAGCGCGGGCGCGCCGACGTCACGTTGTACTTAATCAGATATTGCTGTCGAGGAAAGCGGTCAGCTTGCCCTTGCCATTGTTGCCGACCATGCGGGCCGCTTCAACACCGTTCTTGAACAGAACCAGGGTTGGAATGCCGCGAATGGCGAATTTGGCTGGAACCTGCTGGTTGGCATCGACGTCCATCTTGGCGATGACGACCTTGCCGTCGTATTCCTGGCTGATTTCTTCGAGGATCGGAGCGATTTGCTTGCATGGACCGCACCATTCAGCCCAGAAGTCGACCAGCACGGGACGGTCCGACTTGAGGACGTCCGCTTCGAAAGATGCATCGCTAATGTATTTAATATTTTCGCTCATGTTTTCCTCTAAATGAGGTAGGGGGTCAATAACGCCTGGAGGATAAGCCGACCCTGCTTCGGGGACCATCGCTATCACCAGCCAGTTCCTTTTTATCTTGCAACACTATGGTGGTGACGGTGTGCACAAATTCAATATAGGGAAGGGCGGCAGAGGGTATCAGGCGGGGATTTAGCCGAAATAATAACCTATTTTCCCGAAAGGGGAGAGAGATTGTACAAATTCTCGTGCCCGGGCGCTTCCGGGTCCTGCGCCGGCCCCCTCAGCGGCGCCAGCGCGGCCTGCAGTTCGGCCGCGCTGATCGGCTTCTTGAAGGCGCCCAGCACGTTCAGTCCGTGCGCCTTGGCCAGCCGTTCGGCCGCCTTGCGCACGCCGCTGTCCATGCCCGAAAGCAGCATCACGCCACCGCCGAACCCGGCCGCGGCGGCCGCCTGCATGAATTCGATGCCATCCATGTCCGGCATCGACAGGTCGCAGATCAAGAGGCCCGGCGGGTCAAGCGCCAGACTGGCCAGGGCGCGGCGCGCATCCGATTCGGTACGGACCTCGAAGGCGCAAGCGCCGCCGTCGCCGCTGTTGCCCAGATCGGCCAGCATGTCGGTCAGCAGTTCCAGCATGAAATGATCATCGTCCAGCAGCAGCACGCGGATGCGCGGCGGCGGGGCCTGTGTTACGGGCTCGTCCATGGTTGTCTTTAGCAGCTATTATTGTCGTTATCGGCAGCGCGCCAGGTTCAAGGTCGTCGCGTGTGCGCCACTATTATCATGGAGAACGCCTGCCAGCGGCAGCCGTGCGCAGGTTTTTTTAGGCGTCGCTGGCAAACGTGGTGTTTTGCATAATTTGCTCGGTGATGCGCGCAAGCAGCGGCCACAGCTGGGCGACCAGGGCGGTCGCCTCGGCCCGTTCGCTGGCCGGGCTGCCGTAAGGCAGGTTTTCCAGCCGCAGGCACAGCTCGCCCATGCCCATCGCCCCCACCGTGCGCGCCGAGGACTTGATGCGGTGGCCCAGCTCGCGCACGCGCGCGATGTCGCCGGCCGCCAGCGCCGTTTCCATCTCCTCGAAGCCATCCTGGGTGGTCTGCAGGAACTTGAAGGCGAACTTGCGCACCTTGTCCTGGTTGTAGCTGAGCAGCTTGGCCAGCACCGTCAGGTCGATCACCTCCGGGTCGCCGGCCACCGTGCGAAAGCCCGGCTGGGCCGGCAGCGCCGGCGCGGCGGCGGCGGGCACGCGCGCCGGCAGCCAGCGCAGCACGGCGTCGCACAGCAGCGCCGGCTGGATCGGTTTGCTGATGAAATCGTCCATGCCCGCCTCCATGCAGCGCGCCCGGTCCTCGCTGGTGGCGGTGGCCGTCATGGCCAGCACGCGCAGGCCGGCCAGGCGCGGATCGAGCCGGATCAGGCGCGTGGCCTGCAAACCATCCATGACCGGCATCTGCACATCCATCAGCACCACGTCGAAACCGGTCTTGGCCAGCAGGTCGAGCGCTTCCAGGCCGTTCTGCGCCAGGCACACCACGCAGCCGGCTTCCTCCAGCATTTCGAGGGCGATCTGCTGGTTGAAGGTATTGTCCTCGACCAGCAGGATGCGCGCGCCGCGCAGCAGCGCATCCTGGCCGGGCGGGCGCGCGCCGGCCACCGCGTCCGGCCCCTGGCCCCGGCCCGCATGCACGGCGCCCGTATGCACGGCGCCCGTATGCACGGCGCCCGCATGCACGGCGGCCGCATGCACGGCGGCCGGATCGAGCTTGCCCACGCGCGCGGTGAACCAGAAGCAGCTGCCGCTGCCCGGATGGCTCTCGACGCCGACCTCGCCCCCCATCAGCTGCGCCAGCTGCTTGCAGATCGCCAGGCCCAGGCCGGTGCCGCCGTACTCGCGCGTGGTCGAGGTGTCGGCCTGCTGGAACGACTGGAACAGCTTGGCCGTCTGCTCGGGGGTCAGGCCGATGCCGTTGTCGCACACCTGGAAGCGCAGCAGGCAGTCGTCCGGGCGGTCGTCGATATTGTCGATGCGGATCGTGATGCTGCCGCTGTCGGAAAACTTGATCGCATTGTGGGTATAGTTGATCAGCACCTGGCCCAGGCGCAGCGGATCGCCCTGCAGCGCGCGCGGCAGCGCCGGATCGAGCTCGAACACCAGCGCCAGGTCCTTGGTGGCCGCCTTGGGCGCGACCACGGTCGACAGGGTCTGGATCACATGGTCGAGCGTGAAGGCGACCATCTCCACTTCCAGCTTGCCGGCCTCGATCTTGGAAAAATCGAGAATGTCGTCGATGATGCCCAGCAGGTGCTCGCCGGCGAAGCGGATCTTTTCGATGTAGTCGCGCTGGCGCGGATTGAGGTCGGTCTTGAGCGCCAGGTAGGCCATGCCGATCACCCCATTCATCGGGGTGCGGATCTCGTGGCTCATATTGGCCAGGAACTGGCCCTTGGCCATGCTCGCTTCCTCGGCCACTTTCTTGGCCTGGTCCAGCTGCGCGGTGCGCTGCTGGACGCGCTCTTCCAGGTGCTCGTTCAATTCGCGCAGCTGCTGCTCGGTGCCGATGCTGGCGCTGATATCGATCATCATCGCGATCAGGTACTCGCACTGCCCCTGCTCGTTGCACACGGTTTTGCGGATGGTGCGCACATGCAGCTCGCGCTCCAGGCGCGCGTTGTACACTGTTTCCACATCGTCGAGCAGTACGCCGCCGGCAAAGGCTTCGCGCTCGCGCGCGTTCAAGGTGCCCGTCGCGCCCTGCTGGTCGCCGCTCAACTGCGCCAGCGTCAGGCCGAACTGGCTCTCGCAGGCGCTGTTCATGAGTGTCACGCGGCCTTCGGTATCCTTGAGGTACAGGCCGATCGGCATCATCTGCAAAATCTCGTGCAGGCGCGCCGCCAGCGCCTTGAGGGCCTGCTCGGCGCGCTGGCGCTCGCTGATGTCGCGCAGCGACACGATCGTGAGCGTATGGCCCTGCGACAGCATCGGCGTGCGGTTCACTTCAGCCGGGAACTGGCTGGCGTCGCGCCGCTGCGCCGTGATCACCCGGTTCGGCGCGCCCGGCTCGCGCACGCCGGGCGCCAGCCGCTCGGCCGGCATGCCGACCAGCGCTTCGAGCGCATAGCCAAAACTGCTCGCGCACAAATGGTTGGCGTAGCGGATGCGGCCATGGGCGTCGAGGATCAGCATGGCCTCGGGCGAGGCTTCCAGCACGGCGCGCACGCGCGCTTCCTCGGCTTCCTTGCGGTCGCCAATATCGGCCATGGTGCCGGAGACGCGCAGCGCGCGCGCCCTGGCATCGCGCCCGATCACGATGCCGCGTCCCAGCATCCACTTCCAGCGCCCATCCTTGCAGCGCATGCGGAACTCGCACGCCAGCACATTGTTGCCGGCCGCCGGCGACTTGAGGCAAGCCGACAGGTCGCCCTTCAGGCGCGCCACGTCTTCCGGGTGCACATGCAGCAGCCAGGCGTCGAAATCGACCGCGAATTCATCGGCCGCATAGCCCAGCAGCTCCTTGAAGCGCGCCGACAAGGCCAGTTCGCCGCTTTGCTGGGTCCACTCCCAGGTGCCGTGGCCGGAGCCATCGAGCGCAAAGCGCAGCAGGTTCTCGCTGCTGGCCAGGCGCGCACGCGTGTCGGCCAGCAGGGCGCGTTCGGCGCGCAGCGAAGCGGCCAGCCGGTGCGCGCGCCACCAGGACGCCGCTGCCGCCAGCAACAGTGCCAGCAGCGCCAGCGCCGCCAGCGTTCCGGGTAAGGCGAAGCGCGCCTCGGGCCGCGCCTCCTGGTACAGGAAGCCATCGAGCGAAAAATCGGCCGGCAGCAGGCCAAGGCTGGCGTAGGCGCTGGCGATGGCGCGCCAGCGTGCCGGATTGCTGTAGCCCGGTTCGAGCATGTCGGCCTCGATCAGCGGCACGATCCCGTGCGCCTCGTACAGCAAATGCTCGCGGCTGAGGCGATGCGGATAGCGCGCGCGGATCAGGTCCACCGTCTCGGCCTGGTGCGCCAGGGCGTGCCGCCAGCCGCGCAGGGTGGCCGCGCGCATGGCGGCTGCGCGCGCCGGATGCTCGCGCAGTTCGGTCTCGCTGGTAAACAGCAGGTCGCCGTAAAAATCGAGGCCCGCCGCGCGCGGCGTGAGCGTGGCAAAGCGCGCCTGTTCGCGTTCCAGCAGGTAGGGCTGGTCGGTACTGAACGCCGACATGGCTGCCACCCGGCCATTGGCCAGGTCGCCCACGTTGTAACTGTGGCGCACCTGGGCATAGTTGGCCAGCGGCGCGCCGAACTTCTTCATGAACACCAGCAGTTCCACGCTGTTCGCCGAAATCATCACCGTGCCGGTGGCGGGCAGCTGCGGCTGGCCGTTGGCGTCGGCGCGCACCAGCAGCACCGCCGGCGAATGCTGGAACACCGACGCCAGCACCACCACCGGCTTGCCGCGCCCGCGCGCCACCAGCAAATTGGTATTGGCCACCCCGTATTCGGCCGCGCCCGAGGTCACCGCCGACACCGCGTCGTCGCCGCGCTCGGCCTCGCGCAAGGTCACGTCCAGCCCCGCCTCGCGGTAAAAGCCCTGTTCCTGGGCCGCGTAATAGCCGGCGAACTGGAACTGGTGCTGCCATTTCAGCTGCACCACCACCTTTTCGAGCGCCAGCGCATCGCCCCCGGCCAGCGCCGCCGCCAGCAGCGCGCACGCACGCCAGCGGCGCAGCGCGGCGCGGTGGCGGGTGAACGAGATCGGAACGGGCATGGCGGGGCCATCGACGAGGTTTAGGCTAAGCTCCATAGTAGCCATTTTTCGGCGCAGGGAATTTACCAACAGGAATCTTCGCCTATCGTGCGGGTAAAAGTGTCGTATTTCTGCTGCGCGGGGGCGATTGTGCCGCTCAGCCGACCTTGCCGGTGAACTGATATAACTGGCCGGGATGCCACATTGTCACCACCGACGCGACCTGGCCGAGGGCGCGGGTCTGGCGTTTGAGCACCAGGCAGCACTGGCGCGGCCCCACCGCCAGCATGTTCGCGATCTCGCGCGGGGCGGGCAGGGCCTCGATGCTGTAGCTGGCGCTTTGCAGGGGCGCGGCCTGCGTCAGGTGCTCGTTGGGCGTGATGGCCGAAAAATCCTGGGCCAGGTAATCGGGTGCGCAGGCCGGATTGACCCAGCGGTCCTCGACCTGGATCGGCACCTCGTTCTCGAAGTGCACGATCACCGAATGGAACAGCGGCTGGCCGGGCGCCAGCTCGAACTGCAGGGCCAGCAGCTCGCTGGCGCGCCCCTTGTCGAGCAGATGCAGGCTGCTGCGGTGCGCGTGGCCGCGCGCGCGGATCTCGTCGGCGATGCTCTTGATTTCGACCAGCGTGGCCTGGTATTTTTGCGGCGCCACATAGGTGCCCGATCCCTGGCGGCGTGTGAGGACCTGTTCCGCGGTCAGCTCGCGCACGGCGCGGTTGACGGTCATGCGCGAGACCCCGAACTGGCGCACCAGGGCCTGCTCGGACGGCACCACATCGCCCTCCTTCCAGCGGCCGGCGGCGATCTCGCCGAGCAGATAATCCTTGATGCGCTGGAAAATCGGCGTCGTGTCTTGCGCAATCTGCTGTTCCAAACTACTCTCCGAAAGCCGGCTCAAAAACCGATTTTAGCACCGTGGCCGCGCGCCCGGATTCAAAAGCAAGCGCCGGGATGACCGCCCGGGCCGCGCCGCCTACGATGGATGCCTGCCAACCCGATCGCGAACGACAGCAGGAGCACAGCCATGAAAACAGCAATCAACCCCATCGGCGCCGGCGCTACGCCCGCCGCCAGCTTCGACACCGACGACGCGCGCTGGGCCGCCGTGCAGCGGCGCGACGGCGGCGCCGACGGCCGCTTTTACTACTCGGTGCGCACCACCGGCGTGTACTGCCGGCCCTCGTGCGGCGCGCGCGCCGCCCTGCGCGCCAACGTCGCCTTCCACGCCAGCGGCGCCGACGCCGAGCGGGCCGGCTTTCGTCCCTGCCTGCGCTGCAAACCCGACCAGCCACCGCTGGCCGAGCGCCACGCCCGGATGGTGGCGCAAGCCTGCCGCCTGATCGACGCCAGCGACGCCGAGCCGGACCTCGACAGCCTGGCGGGCGCCTGCGGCATGAGCCGCTTTCACTTTCACCGCATCTTCAAGCAGCACGCCGGCATCACCCCCAAGGCGTATGCGGCGGCGCGCCGCGCCGGCAGGGTCGACCTTGGGCTGGCCGGCGCCGCCAGCGTCACCGAAGCCATTTACGCGGCCGGCTACAACTCCAGCGCGCGTTTCTACGCCAGCGCCCCCGCGCGCCTGGGCATGACCCCGACCGCCTGGCGCGCCGGCGGCAGCGGCGCCGTGATCCGCTTCGCCATCGGCGCCTGCTCGCTCGGCGCGATCCTGGTCGCCGCCACCGACAAAGGCATCTGCGCCATCCTGATCGGCGACGACCCCGACCTGCTGGCGCGCGACCTGCAGGACCGCTTTCCCGCCGCCGACCTGCGCGGCGCCGACGCCGGTTTCGAGGCGACGGTCGCGCGCGTGGTCGGTCTGGTCGAAGCGCCCGGCGTCGGGCTCGACCTGCCGCTCGACGTGCGCGGCACCGCCTTCCAGCAGCGCGTATGGCAAGCCTTGCGCGAGATCCCGGCCGGGCAGACCGTCAGCTACGCCGAACTGGCCGCCCGCATCGGCATGCCGACTGGCGCGCGCGCCATTGCCGGTGCCTGCGCCGCCAATCCGGTGGCGGTCGCCATTCCCTGCCACCGGGTGGTGCGCACCGACGGCGCGCTGTCCGGCTACCGCTGGGGCGTCGAGCGCAAGCGCATCCTGCTCGATCGCGAAAGCGAAAGCGAAGGCGGGGGCGGGGCATGAGCGTCGCTGCGATTGACTGGGAGCAGGCCGGCGCCGACCTCGATGCGCACGGCTGCACGGTGGTGAAGGGCCTGATCGACGCCGCGACCTGCCGCGCCCATGCCGGCGCGTATGACGACGACGCGCGCTACCGCAGCCGGGTGGTGATGGAGCGGCACGGCTTCGGGCGCGGCGAATACCGCTACTTTGCCTACCCGCTGCCGCCGGGGATCGGCGCGCTGCGCGCAGCGCTGTATGGACCGCTGGCGCGCATCGCCAACCGCTGGCACGAAGCGATGGGGCTCGGCGCCCGCTTTCCGGCGCAGCATGCCGAGTTCCTGGCGCGCTGCCACGCGGCCGGCCAGCGGCGGCCCACGCCCTTGATCCTGCGCTATGGCGCGGGTGACTACAACTGCCTGCACCAGGACCTGTACGGCGAGCACGTGTTTCCCTTGCAGGTGGCGCTGCTGCTGTCGCGGCCGGGGGAAGACTTCACCGGAGGCGATTTCGTGCTGACCGAACAGCGCCCGCGCATGCAATCGCGGGTCGAGGTGGTGGGGCTGGGGCAGGGCGACGCGGTGATTTTTCCGGTGAACCAGCGGCCGGTCAATGGCACGCGCGGCGTCTACCGCGTCGCCATGCGCCACGGCGTCAGCCGCCTGCGCTCCGGGCAACGCCACACCCTCGGCATCATCTTCCACGACGCCGAATAGACCTACAACCGGGGTCAGAGCTCTAAACTGAAATTATTGTCGATGGGCTATGCTGGTCCTATACCAAAGGTCAGAGTTCCTACAACCGGGGTCAGAGCTTAATGCCGTTAAGTTAAGCTCTTGACTGTCGCTTCTTGTAAACAAATCCCAGAAGTGTTAACTTCTGGAACTATGTTCTCAGATGCCCTTTCTCTTGCCATTGACCTCCCACGATCCCCTCCAGACT
>NZ_WHJH01000219.1 GCF_011682145.1 Massilia mucilaginosa | reverse complement strand
CTTGCCCACCAAAACCACCGACGACTGGCTGGCAGAGATCGACAAGGCGACCACGCGCTCGCCGTCCGTCGCCATCGCCGTGCGTCTAATGTACGGCTTGGGCCTGCGCGAGTCGGAAGCGGCCAGCGCCTGCTGGGAGTGGATCGACTGGGAGCGGCGAACCTTCACGCCCGGCATTACCAAGGGGAAGGAGGCGGTCCCAGTGCCGATGCCGCGCTGGCTGGTCGCGTACCTGGCACCCCAACGACGCCCACAGGGCCTCATCGCGCCAGGTAAGCAGGGCAGGGCGCTGCCGGATGGGTTCGCCCGATCCGCGATGCGCCGCGCCAACGCCGCCACCTCCCTCACCGGGATTACGCCCCACCGCCTGCGCGGCACCTGCGCCACGCTCATGTCGGAGGAAGGCACGCCCATTCAGACCATCC
>NZ_WHJH01000218.1 GCF_011682145.1 Massilia mucilaginosa | reverse complement strand
GGTTCGACCGCCAGTGCGCGCGCCAGGGCGATGCGCTGGCGCTGGCCGCCCGACAGTTGCGGCGGATGGCGGTCGGCCAGCCAGTCGAGCTGCACCAGTTCGAGCAGCTGCTGCACCTTGTGGCGGATCTGCTGTTCGTTCGGCCTATCCTTGCGCGGCTTGACGCGCAAGCCGAAAGCGACGTTCTCGAACACGGTCATGTGCTTGAACAGCGCGTAATGCTGGAACACAAAGCCGACCTGGCGTTCGCGCACGTGGCGGCCGGACGCATCCTGGCCATCGAGCAGCACCTGCCCGCTGTCCGGATGCTCCAGCCCCGCGATGATGCGCAGCAGGGTGGTCTTGCCGCAGCCCGATGGGCCGAGCAGCGCGGTCAGTTCGCCCGAGGGGAACTGCAGCGAAACGTTG
>NZ_WHJH01000217.1 GCF_011682145.1 Massilia mucilaginosa | reverse complement strand
CCCGGAGCCCTATGAAAGAACTCAACAACAACCGCACGACGGATTTCTTCCTGCTGCCGTGCGCCCAGCCAATGGAACCATCTGTGAAGCGCCATTACATCGCAGCCTTGGTCGTGCTCGTCTGCGCAGTCGTTTATCTCAACGTCGCGCACTCCTCGCCCGCCCCTCTCAGCTGCCGCGCCGAGCTGTCCCAGTAAGGCCCCATATGTCGACTACCTATCGGGGTGTCCAAAAAGTGTTCCAGAATGAAATCGATCCACTGTGGGGACGCATTGAACAGTTATTGAAGGAACACGACATCTGCGCTATCGCCGCGTTCGTCATTCCGCTTACGCCGAGCACGGGCACTGTGGTCCTGTACGCAACACCGAACAAGGACGGCACCATGCCGGCATCGCTGATGACGGCCTACAAAGCCATCGATCCGACAG
>NZ_WHJH01000216.1 GCF_011682145.1 Massilia mucilaginosa | reverse complement strand
GCCCGCGCGCTTTCAGGTAGGCCAGCGCCTCCGGGGACTGCGCCAGCGTCTCGTGGTAGTAGCCGATCACCTGGTTCAGCAGCGCCTGGTCGTCGGCGTCGAACGACACCGGCGCCGGCAGGCTGCGTGCCGTGCTGCGCTCTTGCGGTGTGCCGGCGGCGGCCTGCACACCGGCGGCTAAGGCAGGATCGGCCTTGAGCAGTTCCACCGCGTGCCGGAACGATACGCCCTGCAACTTCATCACCCAATCGATCGGCCCGCCGCCAATCTGGCAGCCAAAGCAGTGCCACAGGTTTTTTGAGGGCGTCACCACCAGCGACGGCTCGCTGTCCTCGTGGAAGGGGCACACGCCGATGCGGTCCTTGCCGGACTTTTTCAGGGCGATGCCGGCCGACTCGACCAGGCGCTCGACCGCCACTTCATTCTTTAGCCGCT
>NZ_WHJH01000215.1 GCF_011682145.1 Massilia mucilaginosa | reverse complement strand
GTTCATCAAGCACATGCCTGGCGTGCAGCGCGGCGTGCTGCGCCGCAAAGTGTTGAAATGCATTCATTCGGTCTTCTTTATTGGAGATCATGTTTCCGGTCACACGGACAGACAGTAGGGGCGGCACAACGCCGTCCGCTAAAAATGCAGACTTGCGCACTTCATGTCAGCGGCCTCGATTAGGAGGTCAACTGCGGGGCACTAGGTTTTCATCGATACTCGTCCGGTTGCAGGTAGACAATGCCGTCGACGGGCACGACCTTGAGCCCGGCCGCTGCGAGCAGACGCGCGCAGTAACTGAGCTGCCCGCCCGATTTCGCACGAGAAATGGACGATTCGTGCATACCCATTCGGTCCGCAATAGCGGTAGCCGTTGCTTTATTGATAAAATA
>NZ_WHJH01000214.1 GCF_011682145.1 Massilia mucilaginosa | reverse complement strand
GCCAACCGGGCGCACGATGCTCAGCTTGACCGCCTTGCCGTCGAGGGTGACGGTCTTTTCGCTCACATCGGCCGGCGCCAGCGCCACCTTGCTGCCCGCCTGCGCGCCGACCAGCACGGCGCGCGCTTCATCGGGCGTCATCTGGTTGAGCGGCTTGCCGCCTTCGATCGCTTTCAGGAATTGCGCGGTGTTGCGTTCCACGCCGGGGAGGCTGGCAGCGTGGGCGGTCGAGAGGGAAGCGGCGAGCAGGGTCAGGGCGAGAGCGGATTTCATGGTGATGTCTATTAAGTAGCGAGCTATATATTGGATTGGCTTACTTGGCCTGTGCGGCGTCTTCGATCAGGCGGGCAACGGCGGCCGGGTTCGAGGTCATCACGACGTGCGAGGCGCCCTTGATTTCAACCGTTTTGCGCGATTTGGCGCGTTCGGCCATGAAGCCGAGTGCTGCG
>NZ_WHJH01000213.1 GCF_011682145.1 Massilia mucilaginosa | reverse complement strand
GGGTGATCGCGCGCCGTATCAGCATGGGTACCCGCAGCGAAGCCGGCACGCGCGCGTTCGCGCTCCTGGCCAGCGTCATCGAGACGTGCAGAAAACGTTCGGCCTCCTCTTGGACCTTCATTGCCAGTGTCATTGCCGCAGCCAGAAACGGTCTGACGGTGCCGGCGCTGCCAAAGATTCCGCTCGGGGTGTGAACGGCTACGCTTGAAGGGCTCAGCTACGAGGAAATCTCAATTATCATGCAGTGCTCCGTTGGGACCGTACGAAGCAGGATTTTTCGAGCGAGGGAGGAAATTGTTGAACAAATAAGTCCCTTGCTTGACTCATCTAGCCTGAATTTTGCATAAAAAAGGGCAAGAATGCCGTAAGTGATTGATAAAATGTGAGTTATCTAGAAACACAGCTATCAACAAAAACGCCACCTTGCCCGACATGAATTCTACCTCAGAGCAG
>NZ_WHJH01000212.1 GCF_011682145.1 Massilia mucilaginosa | reverse complement strand
GGCGCTTGGCGCGATCCTGGACGTCTTTTTCCGCACTTGTCATCTTAATATTTTGCCAAAATAGTTTCTAAAAAGAATTTTTGCAATAAATTATTGCAAAAAGAAGCGAATAACTGTAATATTTTGTTAAATAATTTATTTATGGAAATATTGTTTGATCTATGGAAGCCTAAAACTGACGTCGTGGTGCGGTCGTGTAGCGCGCAGTCCACATGCGCTAAGCTTGTTGCACGTGGCGGCAAATTTACTTGCCCAACTCGACACGGATCTTTTCGCCCATCTCATTCCTGCCTACCGCCGGTACTTTATCAATTTTTTACCCATGCAGCATAGGATTTCTCCATGCCTAACAGCCCCGCCATGGATATGGACCCGTCCGATGCCGAGTTTAGCAAGAGCGAACTTGCCGACTTGGCCCAAGTATCCCCGGAAATTGCCGACCAGTCACGCAAGA
>NZ_WHJH01000211.1 GCF_011682145.1 Massilia mucilaginosa | reverse complement strand
ATCGGAAAAGCGTATGCGATTTTCTGACCTAATCCTGCTGGGTGGCTTGGCGCTGGCGTCGTCGCTCGCGTCGGCGATCGACCACGGCCGCATCGGGCCGACGTATCCGATCAAGGAGCCCGACATGCTCGAATGGATCGAGAAGCGTGTCGCCGCCAAGGTGGCCAGCGGCGAGGCCTTGCGCTACCAGCAGCAGCAGACCGAAAAGATCGAGCGCAAGCTCCTGAACCCGGCACCGCTGCAGTCCGTGACGAAGGCGACGAAGGGCAGGACCGCCTACTACGATCCGACCTTTGTGGTCGACGAGAACGTGGCCGACGACCGTGGCCGCATCCTCGTCGCTGCGGGCACGACCATCAATCCTCTCGACCGTGTCGGCCTGTCGCGCCCCTTGATCTTCTTCGATGCCCGGGACACCTCGCAGGTGGCATTTGCAAAGCGCTTCCTTGCCTCCC
>NZ_WHJH01000210.1 GCF_011682145.1 Massilia mucilaginosa | reverse complement strand
ACACGGTCGACGCGATCGCCGGCGCCGAACTTGCGACCTCTTTTACTGCCGGCGCCTTCTTGTGGCGCAGCTTGACGCTTGCCAGCATTCCATCGAAGCTGGCATTCCACTCGTCGGTGAACTGGCTGAGGCAAGTCGCGGCAATCAGCATCGCCTTCACCTCGCCCGCTTCGGTACGGGGCAGCATGGTGATCACCTGGCGCTGGTGCATCAGGTGCCCTGCGCTGCGCCAGCGGTACGCGAGTTCGATGGCCGGCGCCTCGTCCAGCGTGCGTTCCACTCGGTTCAGCAAGCGGAAATCGGGTAAGGAACTGCCCAGTTCGGTGACGAGCCGGTCGGCGAAATTGACCAGCGAGTCGTCCCCTTGCGCATCCGCATGCGACATCACCACGCTGAACTCGCTCGGCCCCTCGTCGGCCAGCGTGAACATGTGCATGGTCTTGTCCTTGAGCTGCGCCG
>NZ_WHJH01000020.1 GCF_011682145.1 Massilia mucilaginosa | reverse complement strand
GCCCCAATCACTGCGAATATCGCCATCGCTATCTGGATTGAACAGGCGTGAACTCTGATCGAGACTGGCATCTGCAAAACGTTGACCATTTTTGATATCGTCACCGATGGCCTTCAGGCGAGACTCGCTCGAATCGTTGTTCCGGCCCGCCACCAAGCTACTGCCCAGCGCATTGCCGAATGTATCGACGTCAAACTCTCCGGCCCTGCCCTTCGCCAATAGATGATGTGCAGTCGCCTCGTCAGTCAGATCCTTTCCACCCTGCTTCGAATATCGGGAATTACTACCATCGTCCGCTTGATGCGCCGCCACATCTATATATCCTCGCTCCGCATCCCAGCCAGTCTTTATACCATCGCTGATCGCCTCAAGCGCCACCATCGCATAGTTGACCTTGCCTGGCGACAGCAGGGCCGTGGTCATCCGTCCTGCCAACCCAGCCATGGTGCCGCGCCTGAACCCTTCGTCAAAATCACCGGGGATCGTCGGAGACGAACCTGCTGGCGCTTTGGGCTTCATATCCTGATTCACCGCCGCATTCACAGCCGCCCCAGCCACTGCTGCCCAGCTAAAACTCTTCTGCATCCCCGTGGCAATCGATAAGCCCTGAATGAAAACGTTATTAACCACCGCATTGCCCACGGCACTTTTTGTCAGATCCGATCCGCCCAAGGCGCCAGAGACAGCGCCTATGCCGACGCTCTTCCATTCGATACCATCTTTTTTGCCAGCTGCTACAGAAGTGACTTCTGTAGCCAAGCTGGTCGCAGCACCAATGATAGCGCCCGAGATGATCGGTGCGGCAACGCTCGTCGTCCCCACCAGCGCAGTCGCCACGTTTGCCGCAAACGGTGTGACGATGTAGACCGCCACCAGCACGACGAAAACCAGCAACATTGCGAAACCGTAATCCTTGGGCGTCGGCGGAGCCGGCAAGTTCGGCGACAGATTGCCGATCAGCTTACCATTGTTGAAAGTCAGCTTGCTGTCGATATCGGTCGCCGTCGCTGGCGTCACCAGCACCTGCCCGCCTTTCAGCACCGTCCCGAAACCGAGATTATTGGCGTCGGCCAGCAAATGCCAGTCGTCGGCATTGCCGTAAACGCGCAAGGCCACGGCGCTCAGCGTCTCGCCTTCCATCGCTTCCACCGCACCGCCGCTGGCCGCGCTCTCGCCCGATGGACGCAAGCCATGCGGCGTCAGCGCACTCTGGCTGGTGTCCTTGTCATAGATGTTCCAGAAGAAGTCTTTGATCTCGTCTTCGACATCCTTATGGAAGGAACCCACGTCCCTGCTGTAGCGCAGTTGCAAGTCGCCGCCGCTCAGGATCTGGCGCTGCTCCAGGTCGGGCGACTGGTGGTAGCCCTCGCGGCTGACCAGTATCGCCCCGCGCGCATCGGTAACGAACGATTTCTTCCAGATGCCCGTCGTTGGCTGCAGCCCGTTATTTTTGTACGTCAGCCCGATCAGCACGCCGTTCGCGTCGTAAATCGAGGTGTTGCTGGACGTGTCTCCCAGTTTGCCGGCCAGGTCGCCCGTGATCATGCGCAAGAAACCCGAAGAGGTGTCGATCACCAGGCCATTGGCGGTCATGCGGTACGTGTTGGTATAGGTGCTCAACACATGATCGCCCACCAGCGAGTCGACGTGATAGTTCTTCACGTTGCCGACGTGGTCGAAGCTATCGTTGGACACCTGGTTCTTGACGTGCCCGCTGTCCTGCAGCGCCTGCTCCTTGATCAGGCGCCCGAATGAATCGAACATGCGCAGATGGCGCTCGTAGCCGCTGGCGGCGCGCTGGACCTCGTAAATTGCCTTGTAGATAATCCCCTGCTTCTTGTGACTCTCCAGATCCTTCTCATAGGCTTTCAGCGCAACCTCGTACGCCTTGCGGCTGACCTCATACTGTTGCATCGCCTCCGGCGAACTGCCCGCTGGCGGCGCTGACGGAGGAAGCGGCGCCAGCGGTGCTGCCGGCCCCATGTCGATGGTCACTGGTGTATGCGGCTGTTCGGCATCGGCCACAGTGCGCCCCCAGCGGTCGTAGCTGGTGTTGAACGCCAGGACGTTGTTCACCTTGGTGGCGACCAGACGATTCATGGCATCGTAGTCGTAGATCTCGGTGCGCGCGCCGATGGTGGACGATGCCAGGTTGCCGGCGCTGTCGAAGGTGCGCCGGATCGATGTACTGTCCAGCCCACCGGCGGCATTGGTGGCATTCGTGACGATCGTGCGGTTGAGCGCGTCGAACATGAAGTAGCCGTCTTCATTGTGCTGTTTATCCTTACCCGGCGCGCTCGATGTGAAGCGGCTACGGTTGCCGAAGCCATCGTATTCGTACGACAGGGTCTGATGCAGACCCGCGTGATCGTCCGCAACCACACTCAGCAGGTGACGATACACATCGAAGCGCTGCAGGTTGTCCTGGAACGTCACGCCGTCGACCATGGTACGTTCCACTGTGCGGTTGCCCACCAGGTCGTACTCGTAGATGGACAGCTTGCTGTAGGCAGGCAACGCTTTCGGACCGGACACAATCTCGCTGATCACCGTCATCTGGCCGATCGCGTCGTAGTCATACGTGATGACCTGCCCATTGAAGGCCTTGGTTGCGCTGATCAGCTGGCCCGCGTTGTCGTACGCAAAAACCGTGGTCGAATTGTCGCGGTTGTTCGACGTGGCAATGCGGCCGTAGCTGTCGTAAGTCCAGCCCGAAATCGTGCCGTTCCCGTCTTGCTCATAGTACTTCTTGCCGGCGTTGTTCCAGCGGGTGGTCGCCAGTGTCTTGCCGGGCGCCTTCGTTTGCTCCACATTGCCCCGGATATCATGCAGGTAGGTGGTGACCTCGCCCGCTGTATTGGTAGCGCTGACCACGTAGCCTAAGGAATCGTACGTGTAGCTTTCCGTCATTGCACGGCTCCCCAAGCTCACCAACTCGAGCGGGGGGAACGATGGGCCCAGGTTAAACAGCCGGTCGAACATCGTATTGCCCTGCTTCGGGGTACCTTCCACGACCGTGAATACTTCCACCGGAAGATGCGTGACGGTTTTCACATGACCGAGCAGGTCGTAGGTGTAGATCGTCATCTTCGACGGATCGAGTTCGTCGGTGCGTAACTGGTCGAAACTGTCGTAGGTGTGCCGCTCTTTCATCAAACCATTGGTGACCGAGGTGAGCAGTTTGCCGGCCGGCGTATACGTGTCGTTCGTCACGCGCCAGCGCGCGTGCATGGCGTCGTTGGCGGACGGACCGGTAACGTCGGCGCTTTCGCGGTCGACCGTCTGGCGCCCCACCAGCGTGCCCTGCATACCGAAGGTGTAGGTGTAATCGCGCACCCGGCCGCCCGCGCTGCCGTCGGCGCGCGAATTGCGCTCGCTGGTCATGCGGTTCTGCATGTCGTAGGCATAGGTCGTGGTCGGCCCCGCCGCAGCGGTCGGCCCCGGTTCGGTCTTGCTGAGCAGGTTGCCCCAGCGGTCGAACTGCTGCGTCACGCGCGCGCGTCCGGCCGGAGTCTCCGGCATCAGGGTCTCGATCATGCGCCCGGCAGCGTCGTAGCGGTACTCGATGCGGCGCAGGTCGGCGTACTGCAAGGTGTCGGCGGCGCTGGCGATGGTGGTCAGGTCGCGGTCGCCATGTCCCTTGCCGCCGCTGTTGATCGCCTGGACCATGCGGCCCTGCAGATCGTACAGGCGGATCTGGTAGGCCCCCTTTTCATTGGTGCGCCACATGTGGCCGGCGTTGTCGTACTCGTAGGTGGTGACATGGTTGCCCACCGTTTTGCGTACTACTTCGCCGAACGCGTTGTAATCCAGCTGTTCGCCCGTTTCATTGTCGACGGACAAGCGGCTAAACAGGTCGTAACCATTGCCGGCGCCGTTGTGAGGGTAGGTCGCCTCACTCCCCGGAGCGGGCTTCTTCATGTGCGATTGCCAGCTAAGATTGCCGCGCGAATCATAGGTAAAGTCGTGCCGGTTACCTTCGGCATCGATCACGCGGATCGGCTTGCCCTGCTGGTTGTATTCGCTCAGGGTGATGCGGTCTTCCGGGTCCGGCTGCGCCGGCACCGGGCTGGGGCGGCTTTGCGAACCCTTCGCAAACCGGGTTTCCAGCGTGACGTTGCCATACATATCGTACTGGAAGGTGGTCAGGCCGAGCCCGTTGCCGATCACGCGGCTGCCATCGAGCACCGCCGTCACGCGCCCGAGCACGTCGTAGAACATGCGCGACGGCGAATCCGAATCGCTGGCGCCCGGCCCCCACGACTTGACCGAGGTCACCCGGCCAAGGGTGTCGTACTCGTTGACGCTGACGTGCGCGTTGCCGGCGCCATCGGCCCTGGTCTCGCTCAGCACCAGGTTGGCCTTGTTGTAGGTCCTGGTAACGATGCGGTCGCGCGCATCAAGCTGGGCCTGCGGCGCCTGCTCTTCCTTGCCGGTCCAGCCGGCTACTGCCACGGCGGACTCCACCGTCGTCGTCAGATTGCCCGCGAAATCGTAGTCGTGCGTGGTCAGGTAACCGCTGGCGTCGACGGTGGCGAGCAGCTGGCCGCGCTGGTCGTAGTAATTGTTCACCACGCTCCACTGGCCGGTCACAGGATTGACCAGGGTGGCGACGCGCGTGGCTTCGCCGAAACTGTTGTAGGTATTGCGCGTGACTGCGCCGGCGACGAAGCTGCGCTGGGCGGGGTCGCTGGCGGCCGCATCGATCACATATGCGGACGGCTGGGTCACTTCCAGTACCCGGCCGGCGTGATCGTAACTGGTGACGATGCTGCGGTCCTGGCTGTGATCGCGGCCGGCCAGCAGCGCTTCCATGTCGGCCGCGCTTGGCCGTATGTACTGGTCGAACGTGATCGGCTGGGCGTAGCGCGTCAGGCGCGTCACCTCGCCGAACGCATTGCGCTCGTAGCCGGTGACGTAGCCCTTGACATCGATCTCGAAGCGCAGCATGCCGCTGGCGTCATACATGCTGTTGCTGACCGAATTGAAGATGTCGGTCTTCTTGATCGCCTGGCCCAGGCCGTTGTACTCGATCTTGCTCTTGCCGACCGGATCGTTCTGCTTTTCAACCCAGGTGACATACCTGATGCTGCCACCAAAATTGATCTCGACCTGTCGTCCAAAGTTGTCGTAGGTGTAGCGCGTATCGCGCGGCGCACCACCGCCAGTCTCCCGGCGGATCAGCACACGACCGAGACCATCGTGCCACGTCGTCACTACTCGTTGGTATGGCCCGTCCGGTCCCTCTACCGTCGGTCCGGTTTCGGTGTTCAGATAGCCATTGCCATCCCAGGTATAGGTCCACAGGCCGCCGTGCTTGTCGAGCAGGGTGACTTTCTGGCCGGAGTTGTTATAGGTCGTCGTTTCAGTGGCGCCCAGCGCATCCTGGTGCCATACCACGCCGCCCATCGGACCGTAGCGGAACAGTTCGGTGCGATCCTTGCCTTCGTCGGCGACGACCAGCTTGTCCAGCGCCGCCTGGCTGAAGTCGTTGCCCTTGTATGGCGTGGCGAACTGGGTGGTCGATTCCAAGTTGCCGAACAGATCGTAGATGTTTTTCTGCACATGGCCGAGCGCATCGATGCTGTAGGCAAGCCGGTTGCGCGCGTCGAACGCCTGGTGGCTGCTGCGGTCCTCGGCCGCGTTGGCCAGGGCTTGCGCCCGGTGGGCCACGCTGCCAAGGTCGTAGTCACCCGCCAGTGCCAGGGCCGCCACATCGATCCGCTTGGCAAACAGCGTCACGCCGGTCATGTTGCCGTAGGCGTCGAACTGCTGGTGACGCAGCACGCCTTCGGGGTCGATCGAATAGATCAGCTGCCTGTCCTGGTTGTAGGCCATCAGGCTGACGCGGTCGTCCGGACTGCTGGTCACGGTAGCCGGGTCGGCCCCCGGGGCGATCCTGGTGGCGTACTGGATCTGCTTGGCCAGGTTGCCAGCGCCATCGTAGCCGTAGCCGGTGACGACGCCGCCGCCGTCCACGCTGGAGATGAGGTGGTTCAGCTCATCGTACACATAGCGCACACGCAAGTCGTTGTGTTTTCCGGCTTGCACGGTAAAGGCAACCAGGGCCTTTTCGTTGATCGGCGTGTTGGCCGGGAAGGGCCGTTCATAGGTGATGCGTTCGATCACATTGCCGCGCGCGTCGAAGCGCTGCTCGACCACATTCTCGTAGTTGTCGATGGTGAAGATCGGGCGATAGGCGGCGTCGAAAATGGTGCGCAAGCCGACATCGCTATCCAGACCGCCATCCGGGGCGTTGTACCAGTTGGAGGCGCCACTGCCGGACGGCCGGTTCACGGTAACGATGACCTTGCCATTGGCATCGTAGCTGACGGCACTGTCCGCGCCGCGCGAGCTGTGCGTGGTTGTCAGGCGTCCATCGGTATCGTAGGCCTGCAAGACATGGTTGCCGTCCGGCGTGATGCGTTCGATCTGGTTGCCGTGCGGATCATAGGTGTAGCGGGTCACACCGCCGTTGGCATTGGTCGACGTCGCCATGCGGCCGCTGCCGTCGTAGGTTTCGCGCACGTAGTTGTCGCGCGCCACATCGGCCACCTTGGCCGCCGCCTCGCTCAGCGCGGCCACCGTCAGCGCGGTATCGGCGCCGATGGCGACTGCGTAGGCGATCCGTTCGACCACATTGTCCTTGTAGCGCCAGGCGATCAGGGCGCCGTTCTGGTCCAGGCGGAACAGTTCGCGCCCGAAGTTGTCGAACACGCTGCGCACCAGCTTGTCGCGCGCGGCATCGGCGGCCGGCATGACGAAGCCGGCATCCAACGCGGCACTGCGGGCGTGCGGACGCGCCACGCGGTTGGCGTAGCTGGCCTGCTCGACCAGGCGGCCGCGTGCGTCGTAGACCATGCGGCTGACGTAGCCGTCGCCATCGACCGTGAGCACCGGCCGGCGCTCGGCATCGTAGGCGGTCAGGGTGACCCGGTCCTGTGCCGACTCGGCCACGCTTTGCGGCGCGGCGCCGATCGCTACAGGAATGCCATAGCGTACCTGCTTGATCAGCTTGCCCTCGGCGTCGTAGCTGTACGAGCTCACCATGCCGGCGGTATCGGTCTCCCAGGCCAGGCGGTTGAACGCGTCGAACACGCGCACGCTGCGCGCATCGCGTCTTGCGTCGGCGCGCACGGCGGCGCTGACCGCGGCCGTGGTGGGCGCGGTCGCCGGATCGATCGGCGTGGCGTACGCCAGGCGTTCGATCACGTTGTCGTACATATCGTACTTCAGCGCCACCACGTTGCCGTTGTTGTCGACGGTGAAAACCGGCCGGTTGCGCGCGTCGAACATGGTGTGCAGGATGCTGTCGCTGTCGAAGTCGGGAGTAAACGCCGTGCTGGCCTGACTTGGCGCGCTCCACTGAGGCTCCTGCCCGTAGTGCCAGGCCGTTGCCATGTGGCCGTTACTGACCACTTTATCGGCCAGGTTACCCTTGCCGTCGTACCGGTATTGCATGATCAGGCCGGTACCGTCGACGGTCACGGCAAGGCGATTGGCCGCATCGTAGACGTAGTCGTAGCGGGCGTCATAGACCTTCTGGAACAGGATGCTGTTGAGCTTGTCGGTTGTCAGCTCGACGCCCGGCTCGACCTTGCGCATGTACGTCAGCAGCGTCGACAGCTTGCCTGCCGTGGTGTAGGCGTAACTGTTCACGTCGCCCGCCGCGTTCACGCTCCATTCGAGCAAGCCGGACGCATTGTAGGCGTAGCGCACATGGTCGTCGCTGGCGGCATTGGCGACCAGCGCCACCGCGGCCGCAACCGATGCTGTATCCGGCACCGCAGGCACGGCAATACTGGCCGCATACGTGATCTTGTCGGTCATATTGCCGCGCGCATCGTACTGGCGCACGGTGGCCCGGCCCAGCGCATCGATGCTGACAGTCTCGCGGTCGGCGGCATCGTACAGGCTGAACGACATCTGGTCGTTGGCGCCGTCGGGCTTGACCAGGGCGGCGATGGCCGCGCCGGTGGCGCTGCTGCCGGCCACTGGACGCGCGGCCAGCGCGTTGTAGCTGATGCGCTTGGTGATATTGTCGTGCGCGTCGTAGAACAGCTGCGTGATCTGGCCGTGCTCGTCCACCTTGTATTTGAGGCGGTTGTCGGCATCGTAGCACATCAGGCTGACGCGGTCCGAAGCGCTGGTCTGGACGCTGTCGAGCGCGGCGCCTGGGCCGATCGGCGCGCTGTAGCGCACCTGGCGCACCAGGTTGCCCTGCACATCGTACAGATAGGCTTCGACGAAGCCGAAGCTGTCCGCTTGCAGCGCCACCCGTCCGGCGCTGTCGTAGGCATAGCGTTCGTGCATGTCACGCACGCTGTCGGGTTTGAGCGCGGCATTGATTGCCGCGGCCGTGGCGGCGGTCGACAGCGCAATCGGTTCGGCGTAGCGCAGCTTGTCGCTGACCTTGCCGTTGCTGGCGTAGGCGTAGCGCACCACCATGCCAGTGCCGTCCACGCTGAGCACAATCCGGCCGGCGGCGTCGTAGACGCTGCGCTGCACGCTGTCGCGCGCGGCATCGGCCACCACCGCCGGGGCGGAACCGATGGCCCACTTGCTGCGGTCGATGCGGTTGGCGTAGCTGGTCTGCTCGATGACCTGGCCGTTACCGTCGTAGCCGAAATGCACCACGCCGCCGTTGCCGTCGATGGTCCATTCCAGGCGATTGGCGGCGTCGTAGATGCGATAGCTGGCGATATCGCGGTCGTACGTATACGTCGATGGCACGAACTTGCCTTGGAAGCGCGACAGGTCGAGGCGTTTGTTCGACAATACACTTGAGGTCAGGTTGCCCTTCACGTCGTAGTGGAACTCGGTCAGCGCGCCAGTGCCGTCGTAGGTCCACAGCAGTTGGTTCTGCTTGTCGTAGACGCGCACTTCCTTGCCGTCGGCGCCTGCGGCGGCGGCAAGCGCCGCCGCACTCAAGGTCGTGTGGTTGTACTGCGCAAGGCTGGCCGGAAGGGCCTTGGCGTACTCGGTGCGGCCAAGCAGCTCGCCCATGTGGCCGTAGCTGTAAGCGGTGAGGTTGCCCTCGCCTTCCACGCTCCATTGCACCAGGCCGTTGGCGTCGTACACGAAACGCGCGTGATTGTCGCGTTTGGCATCCTTGAGCAGCGCCACCGCCGCACCGAGGTCGGCGGCGGTCATCTTGACCGAGGCCGCCACTGGTGTCGCGTAGACAATGCGCTCTGTCACATGGCCGCTGGCGTCGTAATGCTGTTCAGTGACGGCGCCGACGCTGTCGACGCGGTACAGTTCGCGGCCGATGGCGTCGTACACGCTCCGTACGGTCTGGTCGCGCGCCGCGTCGGGGACGACGGTGGCGGCCAGCGTCACTGCATCGGCCGGGACCTTGCCCGCCGCCGGCATGGCGACGCTGTTGGCGTAAATGGTGCGGCTGACCACCTTGCCGGCGCGGTCGACGCTCTGGCGCGTGACTTGCCCGGCCTGGTCTATCTGCACCACCATGCGGTGGGCGGCGTCGTAACCCATCAGGGTGACGCGGTCGCCCGCGCCGCCCTGCACTGCCGACGGCAAGGCGCCGGCGGCCAGCGGCCTCGCGTAGCGGATCTGGCGCAGCAGGTTGCCGGTGCGGTCGTAGCTGTAGCCGGTGACCTGGCCCAGCCCGTCGACTTCCCAGGCCAGGCGCCCGGCCTTGTCGTAGGTGTAGCGCACATGGATGTCGCGCGCGGCATCGGCACGCGTCTGCAAGGCCTGGCGCAAGCCGGTGACGGTGAGCGCGACAAACGAAGGCATCGCAGCGGCATAGCCGATCCGCTCGCTGACCTGGCCGTTGCCGTCGTAGCGCAATTCGCTCAGCGCACCGGTGCCGTCGATCGTAAACATCGGGCGGTTCGAGCTGTCGTAGACCGTGCGCAGGCTCTGGTCGCGCAGTGCATCGACGACCACGGGCGGTACCGTGCCCGGCACCCACTTCGACATCACGATGCGGGTGGCATAGGTGGTACGCTGCCCGACGTTGCCGTTGGCGTCGTAGGCGAAGGCGGTCACGCCGCCCAGGCCGTCGACGTCGAAGGCCAGGCGGCCATCCTTGTCGTACAGGTGGTGCACCAGCGTATCCTCGGCGGGCAAGGCCACCTTCTCGACCAGGGCCCTGATGGCCTCGAGGCTGGCATCGCTGCCGAGCTTGACAGACTTGACGTAGTTCACGGTGCGCGTCAGCCGCCCTTCGGCGTCATAGCTCTGCTGCGTGACGTAGCCGAGCGGATCGACCGTGTACACCGGACGGTCCAGCTTGTCGTAGGCAACTTGCGTGCGGTTGCCGCCCGTATCGACTTTGGAGACCAGGTTGTCGTTGCTGTCGTACTGATAGGTTTCGGTCAGCTTCAGCCCGTCAGGGTCGACCACGCTGGACGTGCGGCGGCCTAGGGCATCGTAGGTATGCACGGTGACCACGCCGGCGGCGTCGGTCACGCTCAGGGCGGCGCCGCGCGCATCATGGGTGTAGCGGGTGACCAGCTTGAGCCCTTGCGGATCGACGGTCTGGGTCAGCACCTGGCCGAGCAGGTCGAACTCGGTGAGCGTCACGGTGCCGGCGGCATCGGTGGCGCTCACGCGCTGGCCCTTGGCGTCGTAGCTGTAGCGGGTCACCAGCGCCAGGCCGTCCTGGTCCTGGGTGCGGGTGAGGATGCGGTTGACGGCGTCGTAGGTATAGTTGACCTCGTTGCCTGCGGCATCCTTGGTGTGCGCCAGGCGCCCGGCGGCATCGTAGTCGCGCGTGCTGTGGCCGGACGGCGTGATGGTGTCGGCCAGCTTACCGTCGGCGTCGTAATGGAAAGTGGTAGTGTTGCCTTTGCCATCGGTAAGGCTGTGGACCTGGCCGTGCGCATTCTGGCGCGTGACCGACTCGACCTTCTCGGCGGTGCGCACGGTGGTGCTGCGCGTGGCCGTGTCGTAGCTGTACTGGGTAATGTTGTTCAGCGCATCGGTAACACTCAAGGTGCGTCCGAACGCATCGTAGGACTGCTGGCGCACGCCATTGGCGGCATCGGTGGTCTTGACGACCTGGCCCATGCGGTCGTAGGCGAGCGTGGTGACGTTGCCGTTGCCGTCCACCGAACGGGTCAGGCGCCCGAACAGGTCGTAGGCCTGGCTCTCCCGGATATACAGCTTGTCGCCGCTGCGTGCCACGGTCAGCTGGCGGCCCATGTGGTCGTAGGTCGTGGTGGTGACGGTCGCGCCGTGGCCGGCGGTCGCCGGCGCGGTGAGGCTGGCCACGGCGCCGAACGCGTCGTAGCTGGCGCGCGTGGCGGCGCCGAGCGCGTCGGTCGTTTGCACGACCTGGCCGCGCACGTCGTAGCGCATGCGCGTGACGCTGTTGTCGGCCGGCCGGGCGTTGGCCGCCGTGACCAGTGCCGCCACGTCCGCCATGTTCGCCACCGACGCGATCAGGCCGCCGCGCAGGGCGGCGCGCGCTGCGGGCGGGAGCGCCGTGGCGTAGCGCAGCACGGCGTCGAGCCGGCCCTGGGTATCGTACTGGTTTTCGGTCACGCCGCCTTCGGCATCGACCGTGTAGCGCACCCGTCCGCCCTCGTCGTGGAAGAATACGGCACGGTGACCGAGCGCATCGGTGCTGCTGGTGCGCTGGCCCGCCGCGTCGTAGGTGTAGGCGGTGGCGTGGGCGGCCCAGATGGCGTCGACCTCGGCGGCACTCTGCTGGCCCGTGATCAGGGCGCTGCCGATGCCGCTCAGTTCGGCCTTGACGCGGCCCTGGACGTCGAAGCGGCGCAAGACCGTGCGCGCTTCGCTGGTGTCGCGCGCGCTGGTGCTGGCGACCATGCGCCCTTCGCTGTCGTAGGTGTAGGACGTGATGGTGCCGTCGGCGCCGGTCTGGCTCAGCAGGCGGTCCTTCAGATCCCAGCTGCGGCTGGTGCTCTGGTCGGCTGGATGAACGGCGGGACGCAGCGCCGCGACGGTCGATTGTGGCGTGACCGGGGTGCGCGCGGGCGTCGCATAACGCGTGCTGCCGGTCAGTCGTCCAGCGGCGTCATAGGTGTATTCCGACAAGTAGCCTTCGCCATTGACCTCGGCGATCTTCTGCCCCAGGCTGTCGTAGTACATATAGGTATGCACATCGGTCGCGGACGGACGCGGCAGCCAGCCGGTGATGTTGGCATACTGATTCGCCACGCCCTCGACTTCGCTCCTGAGCACCATCATCATGCCTTGCATGGGGTCGGCAAATGCAATTGTCTTCACCATCCGGTTGGCGGCATCGTAGAAGTACTCGATATAGCCGCCCTCTGCATCCAGGGTGGCGCGCACATTGCCGTCGCTATCCATGAACTGGCGCGTCTTGCGATCGGCGTCGCTAACCCCGACGACGACCGATTTGACGCCGGCCTGAACGATCTGCTGGAGCGGCGCCGAGAGTGCGGGCGGATTGTCCGCATCGCCGGCAAACGAGGCGGAGACGGCCATCGTGCCGATGTCGAAGGCGTTGCTGGCCAAGGTCAGGGTCGCCACGCCATCGGTCACGCGCGCGGTCCCCAGCACGGTTTTACCACTCAGAAAAGTAACCATGCCGCTCGGCAGCTTGCCTGTGACGGTCGCCCGGAAGGTGACCGACGCACCCTGGCGCACCGGTCCCGACCCGCTCAGTGCGACGCCGACCACGGTGCCTGGCACCTCCTGGTGCACCACCGCCGACATGCTCGACGCCGACAGCGCATCGCCCAGATAGACCGCTACCAGGCGGTTGGCCCCGGCCGGCAGCGACGCCAGCTTGAGCGAGGCGTTGCCGTTGACCGCGTCGACGGTGCCAAGCAGCACCGAGCCGCTGTAGAAAGCCACCTTGCCGGGCGACTGGCCCGTACCGGCAACGGTTGCCGCCAGCACGATGCCGTCGGCAGTGCTGCGCACGGCCAGTCCCGTGCCGGTCGGGGCCAGCGGCGCAGCCACGCCGTGTTTGGTGATGCGGGCGCTGTTGTTCGCATCGCCGGCATACTCGGCGCTGACGCCAGCCAGACCGCCAGCCGGATCGGCGATGGTCAGACTGGAGCGTCCGGCCAGCATCACGCTCACGCCAAGAATGTTGCCGTAGCTATCCTTGAAAGTAATGCTGCCGTCCGGGTTGTTGCCTTTGACGACCGCCTGCAAGATCACCATGCCGGCCGCGGCCGGGCTGCTGGTCAGGCTCAGCGTGGCCGCCTCGGGTACGATGACATCGCCGCCGACAATGGCAGGAAGAGTGTACATGAGCGGTTTGCCCGCTGCGTTGTAGGCGTCGCCGGAGTACACGACGCTCACCGTGTTGTTGCCGGAGCGCAAGGCGGTGAGCGGCACGAGGACGACGGCCACGCCGTCGACCACCGTGCCGGAGCCAAGGCGCAGGCCGGGGTCGGCACCGAACAAGGCGACGGTACCGGACGGCGCCGTGCCGTTGACCTTGATGGTGATGCGGGCAAAGCGCGCCAGCTTGGCCTGCTGGTCGGTCAGTTCCTTGCCTGCCGCATCGACCAGCACGCTTTTGCCTTCAAGAATTGCGGGCGGATTGTTGACTGTGTAGAGAAGCACTTCCGAGCTCGACGCTGCGATCCAGCTGCCCGGGTTATCCGAGTACTCGGCGCGGAACTGGTGCGTTCCGGCAGGCAGGAAATCGAGCACCAGCTTGGCGCCCCACACGTCGGGCTCTACGCTGCCAAGCAACACATTTCCGTCGAAGAAGCTGATGGTACCGCCCGCCATCGACTTCGGAAAGCTATTTCCCGGAACTGTGGCCGTCAGCGTCACGGGGAGGCCGCCCGGTGTCTTCGCACTGCTTGTCAGGGAGACCGGCATGGTGGAGCTGTCGGGCAAGGTGATAGCCAGCGCTACGGAAGTGCCACCCATCTTTTTATAGCTGCCGTCGTCGTAGACGGCCGTGAGGTTACCGCTCTTCAAACCGAAGACGTCCAATCCGCGGAGCATCGCAATGCCATCTTTTACTTCAACCCGTTGTGGCCCCTTGCCATCAAAATGGAACGTGACGAACGTGTTTCTATTACCCTCAAGCAACTTTGCAGCGCTCCCCTGAGGATAATTTATGATCGCCAACAAATCGATAACCGGCTTGTTGTCCACCATGCGCACCACTGCCGACACCAGCGGATCGACGGTGATGCGTTCGAACACAACCGGCAACTTGGTCACGTCGACCATACTGGTCGGCGCATTGGCGTCGTCGCCCGAATAGACCGCGTACACGTTTTCGGCGACGTCCGAGCGGTTCGACCAGTCCAGGGTCGCGACCCCGTCGATCAGTTGGGCACTGCCCAGCAAATCGCGGTCGTTATAAAAAATCACTGCCCCACGCGGTGCCTTGGAGCCGGGCGCTCCCTTCACCGTCGCCGTGAGACGGATGGCGTCGCCGAATGCAACCTTCGGCGGCGTGGCGGAGAGCGACAGGCTCGATGGCGTAGTGACCGGCGCCGGCACCGGTGGCGCGGCCGGATTTTCCGATACGCTCAGGGTCAACTTGCTGCGCAGGCCGCTCGTGCCGGCATTGCGTGCGTCGCCCGAATACACCGCATACACCTCGACACTGCTTGCGGTGGGAACCCGGTAGGTCAGCCGAGCGACGCCGTCGATCAGCATGGCGGTGCCCAGAACGCCCTTGTCGTTGACGAAGGTGACCAGCCCACCGGGGCCGACTCCGGCGTTGCCGCTGACGCTGGCGGTGAAGATCACCTCGTCGCCGCGGCGCGCGCTGGTGCGCGACATCGACAGCGCAATGCTGGTCGGAAGCGGCGCTTGCCTCACTGTCAGGGCAATCGCATCGGAGCGTGCCGCGCGGTTATTGGCGTCGCCATCGTAACGCGCGCTGAGCACGTGGCCGCCAGAGGCCAGATTTTTCATCGTGAGCAGTGCCACCCCGTTGAACAGGGTGGCACTGCCGATGGCGGTGGCGCCGTCATAGAAGGTGACCGTGCCGCCCGGATAGCCGCCGCCAAGGTGCTCGACGTTGGCAGTCAGGATCAAGGGCGTTCCTTCATCGACCGTAGCGCCATTGGTACTGAGCGTGGTCGCGGTCTGGGCCTGGGCCACGTCCTGCACCAGGCTAGCCACTTCCATGGCATGCCCTTGGTCACCCTGATAAACCGCGGAAATGGTGCGCTGGCCGGCAGGGAGGTCGTCCACGACCAGGCGCGCGACGCCATCGACAACCTTGGCCGAGCCCAGGAACTTACCTGCATCACTGAAGAACCTGATCACGCCCTGGGCCTGGCTGTCGCCGAGCGTCGCGCTCAGCGTCAGCGCCGTGCCGAACGACACCGAGGCCGGCGAGCCAAGCAGGGCCAGCGAGGTGCGCTGTCCCGGCACGGCGGCTGGGCCGGCAACGCTGACGGCGTTACTGGCATCGCCGCTGTAACTGGCGCTGACCACTCCCCTGCCCTCGACATAGCCGTCCAGCGTCAGGACGGCCCGGCCCAGGCTGAGCGAATCGCTGTCGCTGATAGTGGCGATCCCCAGCACGGTGCCGAACTGGTCGAAGAAGGTGACGCGTCCACCGGGACGGACCCCGGTCACGGTGGCCGTGACGATCTGGGTGGCGCCGCCCGCGCTCTGCACGATGCGGCTGTCCAGCGCCGTGGTGGTGGCAACGGCAACCGTACGTCCGTTCGGTTTATCGCTGGTGGCCGAGACATCCTTCGATGCATTGTTGTTGGCATCGCCCGAATAATACGCGCGCACCACGCGATTGCCCTGGGTGGTGCTGCGCGTCACCAGGGTGGCGACCCCGTCGACAACCAGTGCCGATCCGAGCAACTCGCCGTTCTCGTAGAATTCCACCACGCCGCCAGGATGGTCACCGCTCACGCTGGCAATGAGCGCGACCTCGGTGCCGATCAGCGCTACCGGCGGCTCGGGGCGCACGACCGTGCTGGTCTTGGCCGCAGCCCGCACCATCACCACTGTATTGCTGGCGCTTCTGGCCAGGTCGTTTTCGGCCACGAACTGGGCTTCGAACCGATGTGGGCCCGAGGTCATGACCGGAGTGCTCCACGTGAATGTGCCAAAGCCACCGGAGGAGAACGAGCGTCCGACGTTGACGCCGTCGCAGAACATTTCGACCCAGCCGGTACGGTACGCGCCGTGGACGGTGAATTTGATCGAAAGCTGCCCGCCGCTGACGAAATTTTCAGGCGCGCTCAGCAGCACCTCGGCGTCGGCATACGGCGCCTGCGTTGCCAGCGCTTCGCCGCTCGATGGCGCATGCAGCGCGTCGCCGGAGTAACTGGCGGACAAGCTTGCCAGGCGACTGTTCGGCACCGGCACGCTCAACTCGGCGACACCATTGACGACTCGTGCACTGCCGAGCAGGACTTGCTTGTCGAAAAAGCTGATGGTACCCGACGCGGCTGGATCGCCGATCCTGGCACGGATGATCAGACGATTGCCGAAGGGCGTCGCCAGCGTCGAGGTGCTCAGCACCGGCAAGCTCACCGGCCGGGTATCGGAGGCACGCACGCCGTCGGCATTAATGTACGGTCCATTAGCTTGGACCGAAGGCGCGTTGGCGGCATCGCCCGAATAGCTCAGGCTGACGTAGCCGGTCGCCTTGCCTATGTCGTTGCCCGACAGAACCAGGGTTGCCACGCCATTGAGTACCTTGGCCGTCCCCAGCGTGCGCAAGCTGTTGCCAAGCATGAAGCTGACGACGCCGGAAGGGTTGCTGCCGCCGGCGACCGTTGCAGTGAGTGTGATGCTGCCACTGCCATTGGCGTTAAGCGTCCCGCCGCTTGGCGCCATCGCCAGGGTGGTGGCCTGGAGCTGGGGCGGAACCACAACATTGAACGCCACCGGCGTGGCCGGTAGGCCATGGTAAGAGTCGCTGGCATAGCGCGCGCTGATGCTGTGGGCGCCGGCAGACAAGCGGGTAAGCAGGCGCGCCGAACCATCGACGCCGAGTTCGCTCGTGCCGATCAAGGTAGTGCCTTCGTACCACTCCACCTTGCCGGCGAGGGCCGCATTGCCGTTCGGCGTGACCTGGGCCGAGAGGATGGTATTGTTACCGTTTGAGACTGTGGTCTGCGCGGCATTGACCAGCAAGCTCGCCTGGCCGGGCGACACCGTGTGGATGATGGCCGGCGACACCGCCGGGGTGTTAAAGCCGTCGCCCAGGTAACTTGCGCGAATCGTGTAGCTGTCGGGAATCAGCGCAAGCGGCACCACCAGGGTCGCGACGCCGTCGACCACCGGTACCGGTATTAGCTTGTAGAATTCGTAGCGACCTCCCGAGAAGGAAAAGACCACCATGCCGCCAGGCTGATTGCCGCTGACCGCGACTCGCACGGTCAGCGGGTCGCCATAGGTGGTGGCCGGCGTGGCACTCATGCTGATGCTGGTGTTGACCGCAAGTAAATTCAGTGCGACGGTCGCGGAGACACTGGCCGCAGCCTTGCCGTCGCCGTCGTACACGGCGCGCACATCGGCGCTGCTGGCCACCAGGCGATCGAGGCTGAGCCATGCCTGTCCGTCGACCAGGCTGGCGGTTCCGATCAGCAGATTACCGCTCATGAACTTGACCGTACCGGTAGCGCCTGGCTCTGCCATGGTCACGTTCAGGCGCAAAGGCGAGGCAATGTTGCCCTGGCCGCCGTTCGAGATCAGCACCATGCCGCTGGCGGGACGGGTGACCGACTGCGCCAGGACGGCGGAGGCGGCCTGGCGATTGTTGACGTCCCCGCAATATAGGGCTGTCAAGCGGCGCGCGCCGACCTGCACATTGTCGACTTGCAAAGTTGCAAGGCCATTGATCACATTTGCGCTGCCGAGCAACAGCTCGCCATCGAAGAAATTGACCGTGCCGTGCGGGGTGGAACCGTTCACCCGGGCGCTGAGCCGCAGCGGTGCGCCCACGACGCTCGCGGCGGCGGCGGAGCTCAGATCGACCGTGACGGAATCGTTGAACACCAGCGCGCCCAGGTTGTCCGCGACGCTGGCGGCACTGGCGGCGTCGCCGGCATACTCCGCGCGCAGGCTGGCAGGACCGCCGGCCAGGGTTGCGTCGAGCCTGGCGACACCATTGACCAGCGCAGCCTGCCCGACCAATGTGTTGCCGTTATAGAACTTAACGATGCCGGTGGTAAGCAAGGTGCCGGTCACTTGGGCGATCAGGGCGTAGCGGTCCTTGGATGCGCCCGGCAAAGGCTGTGCGCTCAGCAAGGTGGTGCTGGCAGCGGCGCGCACGGTCACGCCGTGTGCGACCGACTCGCTCTGGCCTGCCTCGCCGTAGCCGGAGTAGACTGCGCTGAAGGCATAGTCTCCCACCGGCAGTTTGCCCAATTGAAGATAGGCGTCGCCGGAGCGGTAGTCGGCCACGCCGATCAGCTGGCTGCCGCTATAGAAGGACACAGTACCGTACTGGACGCCCTCGCCGCTGACCTTCACGTGCAGGGTCAATGGCTGGTCGGTGCCGGCAAGGTTCGTCTCGACGCTGCCGCGCTCCAGCAAGAGCACGGTCTTGCTCGGCTTGCCCTGCTTGATGGCAGGCGGATTGCTCACCGCAGTGACGTTGACGGCCACCGTATTGGTCGCAGCCTGATTGTCCACCTGCCCGGAGTACGGGCTGGAGCGAACGAAGACCGCTTGCACCGGCGTCACGCCCACGCTGGCCAGACTGGTGGCCAGCGTGGCCACCCCCACCACCGTACTGGCATAACCCAGGTAGGTCTTGCCGCTATAAAAATACACGTTACCATTGAGCAGTTCCGGCTTGTTCAGGCCGTCGGCAGTGCCGATCCTGGCAGTCAGAGTCAGGCTCGCCCCCTGGGCAACCGTGGCGGCACTGGCCGTGATCTGGGCGACCGGAATCGAGGCCGGTGCCTGCTGGACGTTCAGATTGCCGCTGTGCGTCGAAGCGGCGTAATGCTGGTCGCCTTTGTAGCGCGCCCCGATCGACTTGGTGCTCGCATAGGAGTCGAATTGCGCGCCCATCGAGGCCACGCCATTGACCAGCTTGACCGTGCCGATGATCTTGCCGGTGGCCGATTCGACAAACTCGACCTCGCCGCTTGGCGTAACGCCGGGATTGCCGGTCACTTTCGTCGTCAGTACCACGGTCTGGCCTGTCAACGCCTTCCCGTCTGTAATGTTGTTGAGTGTCAGTACCGTGGTGCTATTGGCTGGCGATACCTTGAGCGCCATTTGCGACGCTGCGGCCGTATTCGTGGCGTCCCCCGAGTACAGCACGGTCAAGGTATTGGCGCCAGCTGGCAGAGGATAATTCTTGATGTTGAACGTAATCGATTTCGCCGCCGGCACCTGGCGGATCAAGCGCCCCTGCGCATCGATCAGCGAGACCGTACCGCCCGGATTGACCGCCGCCAGGGTGTAGATAATCTCGGCTTCGCCAAACGCGGTCATTTCCTTGGTGGCACTGGTGAGCGTCAGAACCGCAGCCTGGCGCGGGTACGGGAATACGCGCGCGACGCTGTCGGCATTGTTGGCATCGCCCGCATACACCGCCAGCACCTGCTCGCCGGTGACTGTCGGATTAACCAGATACAAGGTGGCCAAGCCCTGCACCACGGTCGCGCGGCCAAGCAGCACATTGTTCGCATCGAAAAAACTGACCTGGCCGGTCGGACTGAAGCCGCGCACTTCCGCGACCAGGCTGAGCGCCGTGGCGGTCCCGCTGGTGGTGGTGTTGGCAAACAGGGTGGTCTGGCTCAGCGCGCCGGCGACCGGCGCGGACAACACTGCTGAGGTGCTCCCCGCATTGTTCGGGTCGCCCGAGTACACGGCTTTCAGTTCAGCGGTGCCGGTGGCCAGGTTGAGCACCACCAGGGTCGCCACCCCATTGATGACCATCGCGCTGCCGAGCAATTGGTCGTTGCGGTCGTAGAAGCTGACCGTGCCGCCAGGGCGGTAAGCCTGCACCGTCGCGCTGAGCGTGACTTGATCGCCGGTGCTCGGGTGCAGGTCCGACGCGCTCAGCACGACCGAGGTCGGCGCGATCGCGACCGCCTGTTCCAGTACCACCGAGGTGCTGGCGGCGTTCACATCGTCGCCCAGGTAGGCCACGCTCAGGCGGTTGGCGCCGAGCGGCAGCGACGGCAAGGCCAGGGTGGCCACGCCATTGACGACCGACGCATGGCCGAGCAGGCTCGTGCCGTTGTAGAAGGCCACCATGCCGGACGGATTGACCCCACTGACGCTGGCGCGCAGGGTGGCGGCGGAGCCGACCACGGGCTTGGCCAGATCGAGCGCCAGGGTGACCGCGCTCGGCGCGCCCGGCAGCACGTCGGCGCCGATCTCGTTCGAATTGCTGCCGACGTTGGCGGCGTCGCCCGAGTACACGGCCGTGATCTGGTGGTGCCCGGCCAGCATGCTGCCGGTGGTGAAACTGGCGGTATTGTTGACCAGGGCCGCACTGCCTAACAACATGCCGTCGGCGAAGAAACTGACGGTGCCGCTGAGCGCGCGCGCGGCGTCAGCCGCGCTGGCCACCGCCACGAAGGTGCGCGGACTGTGCGGACCGGCGGGGACGCCGCTTTCGCTCAGTCGCACGGTGGTGCTGCTACCAGCCAGGCGCAGCATGACCGCGCTGCCGTCGCCCAGCAAGGCAGTATCGAGCGGAGTCGCCAGGCGATTGGTGGCGTACTGTTTGCCGGTGGCGTCATACAAGGTCTGGGTGGCATAGCCGAGCGCATCGACCTGCCATGCCGGGCGCCCCGCGGCGTCGTAGATACTCCAGGTCCTGGCGTCCTGCGCTGTGGCGCCCGGACGCAATCCGTCCAGACCCAAGCCCAGCAAGCTATGCAGAGAGGCGGCATTGGCGGCCACGCTCAGATCGCGCGATGCGCTCATGGCGACGCCGGCATCGACCCGGGCGGCATAGGCGATGCTCTGGGTACGGCGCCCGCCGAGATCGTAACGATACTCGCGCAAGGCTCCACTGGAATCGAGATCGGCGATCTGGTTCCCGGCGCCGTCGTACCACAGCATGGTTTTGGCGCCGTTGGCGTTTTGCGTCAGACGCAGGCGTCCGCCGGCGTCGTACCAGAAGCGGGTCTCCCCCAGCGCCGCGCCTGCGCCGGTGTCGATCCTGGCAATCAGTTCACCGGCTCGATTGAATACCGTGGTGCTGACCATGCCGCTGCTGAGGGTGGTGCGCACGGCATTGCCAGCATCGTCATAGACATTGATCGCCGCCATACCGGCATTGTCGTGGACGTTGAGCGTGCGGCCCAGGCCATCGTAGGCATAGCTGGTCACCAGGCCGGCGACGCTGATGCTTTGCAGCAGTTGCCCGCGCTGGTCGTACACCATCTGCGTGACTTGCTGAAAGCCATCAGCAACTCCGGCACCGCTGCTGTCGAGCGCTCTCCAGGCGATCGTCTTGCTGACTTGGCTGCGGAAATCGTAGCTGATATCGGTACGCTGGCTGCGCGACTTGTCGGCGATGCCCGCAGCCCAGCTCATGAAAGCCGCTTCGTTATTGGCGCCGCTGAACAAATCGACGCTGTAGTCGATCACGCTGGTGCGGTTGCCGAAGCCATCGTAACGAAACTCGGTGACCCTGCCGTCCGGGCTCCGGGTGAAGCGCAGGCGTCCCGCGCTGTCGTGCGCATAAGAGGTTTCACGATTGGAATTTGAGCTCGCGCCACTCCACGATGCCGTTTCCTTGATCAGCAGATTGTTCTCGCTGAAGTAATGGTTGAAAAGATTACCGAGCTCGTCGTAAGTTTTGATCAGATTGCCGCGCGCGTCGTATTCGTAGCGGCTGACGTTGCCCGCGCCATCTGTCCGCGAACTCACACTGCCGCTGGCGTCGTAGGTAAACCGCACGCCGCTCGAGACGCCGCCGACGGCCGGGCCATCGGCCGCGACCAGTCGGCCAGCGCTGTCGCTGGTGATGGTCGTGACGTTACCGAGCGCATCTGTAATGCGGGTTTGCGCACCCGAGGCCGGCGCCTGGGCATAGTGCAAGATCGCCGGAACATTGGCGAGCTGGGCACCTGCCAGCAGCACCTGGCCACCGAGGAGAGTACGCAGCGCCTCGGCGGCGCCGGCATCGCTGGTGCCGTACAGGGCCGCCGTGACGCTGGCCCAGGTATCGCCTTCGCGCACGCGGTAGTAGGGTGCCACCGGCACCCCGGTGGCGGTAACGTCGTAATGCAGGGTGGCGGGCACACCGGCCAGCTTGACTCCCGCGGCAAGCACCGGATTGCCGAGCGCGCCGCGCAAGGCGGCAACGGCGTTGCGGTCGTCCGTGCCGAACAGGGACAGCGCGATGGCGGCCCAGGTATCGCCTGCCTTGACCACGTAGGTGGCGTCGAGCTTGACAGTGGTAGTGGTACTGTAATTGACGGTCGACGGCAGATTGCGCAGCGTCTTGCCCGGCGTGAGTGCATCGGCCGCGTAGCCTGCCTTGACGCGTTGGACCAGACCCGCATCGTCGCTACGGTACAGCGCCAGCACAATGCTGCTCCAGGTATCGCCGCTGCGCACCACGTAATATGGCGCGACCGGCGTGATGACGTCGAAAGCGAGCTTGGCCGGCAGACCGGTCAGCTTGGCGCCCGGCACCAGTTCCGGATTGCCCAATGCGAGGCGCAAGGCATCGCCGCTCGCCGGCTCATTTGTGTTGTAAAGCAAGGTCGCGATGGAGAACCACGTCGCTCCTTGAGGAATACGGTAGTAGGCAGGTACCGTTACCGCACCGATCGTGTAATTGATTCCGCCCGGAAGCGATTCTAGCTTGGCTCCGGGAACCAGCGCCACATTGCCCATGGCCGACTGCAAGGCCTTGGCGCCTTCGGCTTCGGTCCTGCCATACAAGGCGGCAAAGATGCTGGCCCAGGTGTCGCCGCTCTGGATGCGGTAATACGGCGTCACCGCCACGGTGGTTGTGGTGTAGGCCAGGCTGGACGGCAAGCCGGGCAGCTTGGTGCCCGGCATCAACGCCGGATCTCCCAGCAGAGCCCGCAGCGCGGCCCCCGCTTCCGGCGCGCTGGTGCCATACAGCCTCTGCGCAATGCGGATCCAGGTATCGCCGCTGCGGATCCGGTAGTAGGCCGGTACCGCCACTGTCACCTGGTAATCGAGCGTTGCCGGCAGCTTGCCCAAGGTGGCATCGGTCAGCAAAGTCGGGTTGCCCATGGCCGCACGCAGAGCCGCGACCGCATCGGCATCGCTGGTGCCGTACAGCTTCTGGGTGATCGCGCTCCAGCTGTCGCCCAGCACGATGCGGTAGTACGGCGCTACCGTCTGCGTTGTCTTGACGTCATAGCCGAGCGTCGAGGGGAGAGCGGACAGGGTCGCGCCTGCGCTCAGGGTCGCGTTGCCCATCGCCGCCTGCAGCGCAAGCGCCGCCTCGGGGTAGGCGCTGCCGTACAGGCGGCTCGACAGGCTGGCCCAGGTGTCGCCGGCCTTTACCAGATAGGTGGCCGGGCTCTGGGTCGTCAGCGCGGAGCTGACCAGGGCGGCGCTACGCCGGTCGACCTGGGTGGTCGTGGTCGACAGCTTGGCGGCATCGAGCGCCAGGCTGTTGGTGTCGCCTTGCGCTTCCCTGAGATCGAGCGCCGAGGTATCGAGCGCGGCCTGGTGATCGGCGATCAGCGCTTCCATGCTCGTCAGGCTCGCCTGCTTGAGCGACGCGTAGCCGGCGCTGGTCGGCGTTTCGCTGGTGGAGAGGCGGTCGGTGAGGATGCTGGCGCTGCGCGGCTCGGTCAGCGTATCGATTGTCACCAGCTTGCCGTTATCGATGCTGGCATTGTTGTTCGTGACAACCGTCTCGCTGGTCGTCAGGCGCGACGGATCGAGCGGCGCGCTGGTGCCGATCACCTTGTCGCCGATCGTATCGAGCTTGCTTTCATCGACCTGCGCACTGGCGGGCAAGGCATTGTTCAGGTCGGCGTAATCGAAGCGCGTGGTGCGCGCTAGGCCATCGACCGTCTGGCTCATGCTGGCGATCTGCCAGCTCGCGCCAACCTGCTTGTAAGTGAAGCTCGCGTGGGTGCCGTCGCTCTCGAGGACGCTGGCGAGGCGCTTGCTGTCGCCATCGTAGCCATAGGTGGTGACGTAGCTGCGGCCGTCGGCGATGCTGTTGTCTTCCGGGCTCAGGTCGACCGTCACGCTGCTCAAGCGCCCAAGGGCATCGTAACTGTAGCGAGTGCGGGTCTGGATCGCGCCGCCGCGAGCTTCGGTATGAATCTGGCGCAGCTTGCCATCGGCATAGTCGAGCACCATTTTCTCGCCATCCTGGTCGGTCACCGCGACCAGGCGCTCGCCGTCGTACGTGAAATCGATGAAATTGCCGCTGCGGTCGGCCTGGCGGATCATCTTGCCCTTGCCGGATGTCCAGTCATAGGTCTCGACCGCCCTGGTATCCCCATCGATCCAGGTAAGCCGCTTGCTGGTTTCGTCGTATTTGAGCAGGTCGTACGCGCCCGCACCTTCGCGATGGACGTAGGCTTTCAGGTTGCCGTCGTACAGATATACCGTCTGAGCGCCATCGCCATCGGTGCGCGTGATCGCGCCATCCGTGTTGAAGGTCCCGGTCACGTTGCCTACGCTGCGGTAGAACCCGATACGCCAGTTATCGGCGCTGCCTTCCCCCTGAAAATTGCCTTGGCTGTTATAGCTGCGCACGACGGTAGCGTCCAGCCCCTGCCCCATCAGGCGATCGTCACGGTTCTGCAACACCAGGTTGCCGTTGGCACTGTTCACATACACCTGCTGGCCATTGCGGCCGAGTGCGGAGGACCCGCTGCTGCCGTTTTGGCCCAGGGTCGACAGTGAGGTAAGGCTCAAACCCAGAGTGTTGCCGCTGACGATCGCTACCATATTAGATGTATACCTTGCGTTTGGATGGCCATCACCGGATAGCCGAAAATTTTGGACGGAGGTGGTCGTTTGCATTGCCAACAAATCAATCGGCGGCTTCGTTGCCCGCTATGGCACGTATTGACAAGCATTCGACTTACGGCTCAACACACCGCTTCTACCAATACATCTGAGGAATGGCGCGAAAGTTTAGGACTTTTTAGGAAATTTCTGACTTTGTATCGATACGTCGCGGCCGGCATGCGGCTTCGAGCAGGGGTTCAGCGATTGCGACCTGGTATGTAGCGTGAATCGCTGTCAGCCACGATATGCCGAACCGTCTACGTCAACTGGCAGGAACCAATCAACACGGTTCACCGGGTGATCGGCATATGGAATACCTGCTCTCGACCGACGTGACGGCGGCGCGCCGGCACGAGGCCAACCTGAAGACGCTAGCCCATACCGACACCCTGACCGGCCTGCCGAACCGGCGCAGCTACGAAGCCGAACTGGAAGCGGCCCTGGGCCGCAGTGTGCGCAACCGCAGCGGCATGGCGCTGATGTTCCTCGATATCGACCGCTTCAAGCAGATCAACGATACGCTCGGCCACGCCGGCGGCGACGAGGTGCTGCGCGAATTCGCCCGGCGCCTGCTGCGCACCGTGCGCAAGACCGACACGGTATCGCGCCTGGCGGGCGACGAATTCACCATCATTCTGGAATGCGTGCGCTCGCCCGAGGAAAGCGCCAGGGTCGGCGCCAAGATCGTCGAGGCCATGCGGCCGCTGTTTTCGGTGGGCGAGATGGCGCGCCAGGTCTCGACCAGCATCGGCATCGCCTGGACCAACAGCGCCGCCCACGATGCGCGCGCCTTGTCGACCCGGGCCGATGCGGCCCTGTACCAGGCCAAGGAGGCCGGACGCAATCAGTTCTGCGTGGCGGCGGCGCCCAAATAGACGCGGATGCTGCGGCCCAGCCTGTGCGGTGCGGCGCATTCGATGAAGCCGGGCGTCGAGCAAAAGATCGAGGCCAGGTTCGCGCGATTGCGCTCGATCAAAAGAAAATCCCGCTACGGGCAAACGCCTGTAGCGGGATTGATGACGATCACGACACTAACGTGAAAACTGAACTAACCCTTCGTCGCCACCGTCGCGCCATCGCTTGCCTGCCAGCCGCCGCCAAGCACCTTGTACAAGGTGACCCGGCTGGTCTGCTCGGCCAGTCTGACCGAAATCAGGCCCTGCTGCGCCGCATACAGCGCGCGCTGGGCGATCAACGCATTCTGGAAGGTATCGGCGCCGTTTTTATAGCGCGCCTCGTAGATGCGGTAGCTCTTGTCGGACGCTTCCACCAGTTGCTGCTGGGCGTTCAGGCGCTCGTCGACCGTGCCGCGCTGGGCCAGCGCATCGGCCACTTCGCGAAACGCCACCTGGATGGTTTTCTCGTACTGCGCCACCCCGATGTCGCGGCTGACCTTGGCCACTTCCAGGTTGGCGCGGTTGGCGCCGCCATTGAAGATCGGCAGGCTGATCGAGGGCGCAAAACTCCACGCGCCCGAGCCGCTGTCGAACAGGCCCGACAGGCTGTTGCTGGCGCTGCCGGCCTGCCCGGTCAGGGTAATGCGCGGGAAAAACGCCGCGCGCGCCGCGCCGATATTGGCGTTACTCGCTTGCAGGGTGCGTTCGGCGGCCAGCACGTCCGGCCGGCGGTACAGCAAGTCGGACGGCAAGCCGGCGCCGACCTCAAGCAGCGCGGTCACGCCGGTCAGGCCGGACGGCGGCAGCAGCTCTACCGGGATGGCGGCACCGGCCAGCAGGGTCAGCGCGTTCCGGTCCTGCGCCACCTGCGCCGAGTAGGCGGCCGCATCGGCGCGCGCCGTTTCCACGGTGGTGCGCGCCTGGTACAGGTCCAGCCCGGCCGCGGCGCCGGCCTTGACCCGGCTCTCGCTCAGTTCGAGCGAACGCTGCTGGCTCGACAAGGTCTGGCGCGCCAGGGCCAGCCGTTCCTGGTCGGCCATCAGGGTCAGGTAGGCGCTGGCCACCTCGGCCACCAGCGCAATCTGCACGCTGGCGCGCGCTTCCTCGGTGCCCAGGTAGGTTTGCAGCGCCACTTCCGACAGGCTGCGCACGCGCCCGAACAGGTCGACCTCCCACGCGGCCACGCCCAGGTTGACGCCGTATTGCCGGCTGACGCCGCCCTGCCCGCCCACGCTCAGATTATCGGCCGAACGCTGGGCGTTCTGGCTGGCGCCCAGCGCCACCGACGGCAGCAGCGCGGCGCGCTCGATGCGGTACTGGGCGCGCGCCTTGTCGATATTGAGCGCCGATACGCGCAGATCGCGGTTGTTGGCCAGGGCCAGGGCGATCAGTTTTTTCAGGCGCTCGTCGGCGAAGTAATCGCGCCAGGCGATCTCCGCCGCAGGCGTACCCTGGGCGCCCTGCGCCGGAGTCGCCGTGCCGGTAGGCCAAGCCGCAGCGACCGGGCTTACCGGCTGCTGGTACTTGGGCATCATTGTGCAGCCGCTGATCACGGCTGCGAGTACGGTCAGTGTCAGGGTCGAACCCATCACGCTTGTCATCACACTCGTCCATTGCTTGTTCATCTTAATGGCCTTCCACGGTAGCGGCGGCAGGCACGGGCGCCGCCTTGTTTTTGCGGACCACGAACGCGCGGACCACCACGAAGAACACCGGCACGAAGAAGATGCCCAGGAAGGTCGCGCTCAGCATCCCGCCCAGCACGCCGATGCCGATGGCGTTCTGGCTGGCCGAACCGGCGCCGCTGCTGATCGCCAGCGGCAACACGCCAAGGCCGAAGGCGATCGAGGTCATCAGGATTGGACGCAGGCGCAGGTGCACCGCTTCCAGGGTCGCTTTCTTCACGTCCATGCCGCCGTCTTCCAGTTCCTTGGCAAACTCGACAATCAGAATCGCGTTCTTGGCGGCCAGGCCGACCACCGTCAGCAGTGCGACCTGGAAATACACATCGTTCGACATGCCGAACACCATCGTGCCGAGCACGGTACCGAGCACGCCCAGCGGCACGACCAGCAGCACCGAGAACGGAATCGACCAGCTTTCATACAGCGCGGCCAGGCACAGGAACACGATCAGCAGCGACATCGCGTACAGCATGGTGGTCTGCGAACCGGCGGCGCGCTCTTCGATCGAGACGCCGTTCCACTCGTAGCCGATGCCCGGCGGCAACTTGGCCACCAGCGTTTCCATTTCCAGCATGGCGTCGCCCGAACTGAAGCCGGGTGCCGCCTCGCCCTGGATGTTCAGCGACGGCGTCCCGTTGTAGCGTTCCAGGCGCGGCGAGGCGTTGATCCACTTGCCGGTGGCAAAGCTCGAGAACGAGACCATCTCGCCTTTGGCGTTGCGCGCGTACCATTTGCCGATGTCTTCCGGCGCCATGCGCGCGTCCGGGATACCCTGCATGTAGACTTTCTTCACGCGGCCGCGGTCGATGAAGTCGTTCACATACGCGCCGCCCCACGAGGTCGACAGCACGCTGTTGATATCGGCCACCGACAAGCCCAGCGCGCTGGCTTTTTCCTGGTCCACTTCCAGCTTGTACTGCGGCGAGTCTTCCAGGCCGTTGGGACGGACCTGGGTGACGATCTTGCTTTGCGCGGCCATGCCGAGCAACTGGTTACGCGCGCCCATCAGCGCGTCGTGGCCGAGGCCGCCTTCATCCTTGAGCATCAGATCGAAGCCGTTGGCGTTACCAAGCTCCATCACGGCAGGCGGGGCGATCGCGAACACCATCGCATCCTTGATCTGCATGAAGCGGCCCATGGCCTTGCCGACCACGGCCGGCGCGCGCAGGCTGTCGTTGCCGCGCTCGTCGAAGTCCTTGAGCTTGACAAACGCCATGGCCGCGTTCTGGCCGTTACCGGCAAAGCTGAAGCCGGCCACCGAAAACACCGATTCCACCGCGTCCTTCTGGTCGTTCAGATAATGCTGCTCGACTTGCTCGACCACCTTGAGCGTGCGCTCCTGGGTAGCGCCGACCGGCAGTTGTACCAGGGTGTACAGGATGCCCTGGTCTTCCGCCGGCAGGAACGAGGTCGGCAGGCGCAGGAAGCCGACCGCCATCACCAGCGCCAGGATGGCGTACACGACCAAGGTGCGGCCGGTGCGCGCGATCAGCGTGCCGACCCAGCCCTGGTAGCGCCGGCTGCCCTTGTCGAAACTGCGGTTGAACCAGCCGAAAAAGCCGGTGGAAGCGGCCTTGTGGCCTTTTTCGACCGGCTGCAACAAGGTGGCGCACAGGGCCGGCGTGAAGACCATCGCCACCAGCACCGACAACACCATCGCCGAGACGATCGTGATCGAGAACTGGCGGTAAATCACGCCGGTCGACCCGCTGAAGAAGGCCATCGGCACGAACACGGCAGACAATACCAGCGCGATGCCGACCAGGGCGCCGGTGATCTGGCCCATCGATTTCCTGGTCGCTTCCTTGGGCGAGAGCCCTTCTTCGCTCATGATGCGTTCGACGTTTTCGACAACGACGATGGCGTCATCGACCAACAGGCCGATCGCCAGCACCATGGCGAACATGGTGAGCGTATTGATCGAATAGCCGAGAATGCTGAGCACACCGAAAGTACCGAGCAGCACGACCGGCACGGCCATGGTGGGAATCAGGGTGGCGCGGAAATTCTGCAGGAACAGGTACATCACCAAAAAGACCAGCACGATTGCTTCGACCAGGGTCTTGACCACTTCCTCGATCGACAGCTTGACAAACGGCGAGGTGTCGAAGGCAACCACGGCTTTCATCCCGGCCGGGAAGTTCTTTTCCATCTCCGCCATGCGGGCCTTGACCTTGGTGGCGGTATCGAGCGCGTTGCCGCCGGTGGCGAGCTTGATGGCCACGCCGGCCGCCGACTTGCCATTGAAGCGCGCCACGATGCTGTAATTCTCGCTGCCGAGTTCCATCGTGGCCACGTCGCGCAGGCGCACCACGGCGCCGTCGGCCCGGGTTTTCAGCAAAATGGCGCCGAACTGTTCCTTCGTTTGCAGGCGGCTCTGGGCCGACACGGTGGCGTTCAGCTGCTGGCCGGGACGCGATGGCGCGCCGCCCAGTTCGCCAGCCGACACCTCGGCATTCTGGGCGCGGATGGCGTTGCTGACGTCATCGGGTACCAGCTGGTAGCTGAGCAACTTGGCCGGATCGAGCCAGATGCGCATCGCGTACTGGGAGCCGAACTGGGTCACTTCACCCACGCCATCGACCCGGCTGAGCGAATCGACCACGCTCGACGCCACGTAGTCGCCCAGGTCGGCTTCGCTCATGGCGCCGTTTTCCGAAACGAAACCGAGCACCATCAGGAAGTTCATGGTGGCCTTGCTCACCACCAAACCCTGCTGCGTGACAGCGGCCGGCAGCAGCGGCGTTGCCAGTTGCAGCTTGTTCTGCACCTGGACCTGGGCGATGTCGGGATCGGTGCCGTTCTTGAAGGTCAGCGTGATGCCGATGGCGCCACTCGAATCGCTACTCGACGACATGTATTGCAGGCCGTCGATCCCCTTCATTTTTTGTTCGATGACCTGGGTCACGGCGTCTTCCACCGTCTTGGCGGACGCGCCCGGATAACTGCCGCTGATCGAAATCGACGGTGGCGCAATGCTCGGGTACTGCGACACCGGCAAGCCGAAGATGGCCAGCACGCCGCCCAGCATGATCACCAGCGCAATGACCCACGCGAAGATCGGACGGTCGATAAAGAAACGGGCCATGGTTATGCTCCCGCCGGGGTGGTGCCGCCATCCGTGCCGGCGCCAGCGGGGGCGCCGGCTGCTGCTGCGCCGCGTGCCGGAGCGGCCGGGGGGACGGCCACGGCGGGCGCGCCCGGCTGCACTTGCTGCAAGCCTTCGACGATCACGCGCTCACCCGGCGCCAGGCCGGCGTTGACCACCCAACGGTCGCCCACGGCCGCGCCCGTGCTCAGCACGCGCTGCTCGACCTTGTTTTCCTTGTTCAATACCAGGGCGGTCGCTTCGCCGCGCTGGTTGCGCGTCACCCCCACCTGCGGCACGGTGATGGCCTTTTCGTCGAGCCCACTATCGAGCACGGCGCGCACATACATGCCGGGCATCAGTTCGCCTTTGGGATTCGGGAACAGCGCGCGCAAAGTGACGTTGCCTGTGCCGGCATCGACACTCACGTCGGCGAACTGCAGCTTGCCCTGGGCGGCGTACTTGCTGCCGTCGGCCAGCAGCAGGCTGACCGAGGCCTGGCCGCCATCGGCCTGTTTCAGTTTGCCCGATTCGAAACGGCGGCGCAGCGCCAGCAGTTCGGTGCTGGACTGGGTCACGTCCACATAGATCGGGTCGAGCTGCTGGACGGTGGTCAGCGCGCCGGCCTGGCCGGCGGTCACGAGGGCCCCGGCGGTCACATTCGAGCGGCTGATATGGCCGCTGATCGGCGCATACACATTGGTGTACTTCAGGTTGATATTGGCGACGTCGAGCGCGGCCTTGGCCGCTTCGACATCGGCGCGCGCCTGGGCGGCGCTCGCCAGCGCGTCTTCGTAATCCTGCTTGCTCACCCCTTCGATGGCCAGCAGGTCCTTGTAGCGTGCCGCTTTCGGCTCGGCCGCCAGTGCGCGCGCCCTGGCGCTGGCCAGGCTCGCCTTGGCCGAGTTCACCGACGCGACAAAACTGGCCGCATCGATCTGGTACAGCGCCGTACCGGCCTTGACGGTGGAGCCTTCCACGAACAGGCGCTTGAGAATCAAGCCGCCGACCTGGGGCCGCACTTCGGCCACCTGGTAAGCCGAGGTGCGCCCGGCCAGCTCGGTGGTGACCGTCATCGCTTGGGCCACGACCGTGTGCACCACGACTTGCGGCGGGCCTGGCGGTGGCGGTGCGGGCGGGGCTTTTTTGCCGCAGGCGGCCAGCAGGACGGCTATACCAAGGGCGAGAGCGACGCCGGCGGCTGGCTTCTCGCGGCGGAGAAATTGGTTCGATTGCATGTGGACTTTCTTTCGTTGAACGGTTGGTGCCTGTCGCGATCGCCTGAACTGCCGCTGGCGGCACCAAACAAGTGTTTCAAACAAGCGTTTAATACGACTGTATCAAACACCTGTTTAGTTGTCAACCAGAAAGTGCAGCGTGATAATGCGGCATGCCCGGCGCGCCAGCGGAAACGCATGGACAAGCCAGGGGCTGCTATGTACAATTCAAAAATCAGAAATTAAACACACGTTTAATTCGAAAAAACCAGGAGTGCCCTGAAACATGAAAGCTGACGACAACGATGTCCGCAATCGCATTATCACTGCGGCCACCGAGTGCTTTGCCGAGAGCGGCTTCAAGGCGACGTCGGTGCGCAAGATCTGCGAGCGTGCCGGCGCCAACCTGGCGATGGTCAACTATTACTTTGGGAGCAAGGACGGGCTGTACGTGGCGATCATCGACCGCGAAGGCGGCGCCGAGGAAATGGACGAGCTGACGGTGCCGGCACGCGACCAGTCGGTTCCCGCAGCGCGCCGCCTGGGCGACCTGATCGAGCGCCTGATGGTCGACATGATGACCGCCGGTCCGCACTCGCTCATTTCCAGGCTGATCAGCTGGGAACTCGTGGCGCCAACGCCCGCCCTGCGCCACATCGTCGACACCCTGATCCTGCCGCTGCAGGTGGTGATGCTCGAACTGGTGCGCGAACTCGCGCCGCCGGGCACGCGCGATATCGAGATCCGCAACAATCTGTTCAGCATCCTCGGTCAGTTGTTGTATTACGACCATTCGCGGCCGGTCAATGAACTGCTGGCGCCCGAGATGGTGTACGACGAAGCCGGCATCCGCACCATCGCGCGCCATGTGACCGCGTTTTCGCTGCGCGCGCTGGGCGCGGCCGATGGGGATCATGGAACACCTTGACGCCGCCAGCCTGCGGCAGCGCCCGGCGCCCGCCGCCAACACGCGCTTGCACCAGACGCACGCCACCGGCTCGCACACGCGCAAGCGCCTGCTGCTGGTCGCGCTCAAGCTGTTCGGCGAGCGCGGCTACGCCAACACCTCCACCCGCGCCATAGCGCAGGCGGCGCGCGTGAACATCGCCTCGATCAGCTACTACTTCGACAGCAAGGAAGGCCTGTACTGCGCCGCGCTCGACCAGCTGGTGTTCGCATCAAGGCTGGACGTGTCGGCATTGACCGCGCCCGGCCAGTCCATCGGCACCCTGCTGCACGATTTGTTTTCATCCCTCCTGGCTCCCTTGCGCAAAGGCCGCACGGCCGGCTTTGCCGTGCGCCTGTGCCTGCACGAACTGATCGCGCCGACGCCCGTGTGCCGCGACAAGATCGCCCCCGTGATCCGCGACAGCCACCAGGCGCTGATCGGCGTGCTGCGCAGCCACATCGGCGCCAGCGATGCGCACGAGGATGTATCACGCCTGGCGTTTACGATTCTGGGCATGGCGATCCAGCCCCTGATGATGCGCGACGTGATCGACGGCATTCATCCCGGTTTGCTGCAATCGGATGCGGCACTGGATAGTTGGATCGCGCGCATGGTGGAAGGTTCCACGGCGATGATCGCCGCCGAACAGCGCAGGCTGGCGATGTTGTCGGGGACATGACAGCGGAGCTCCCGCCCCGCCCTCTTGTTACGCCTCACAGCAGTTGCTCGGACCCCAGCACATGCACACCTGGCGTGGCACTGACGGCCGCTTCCAGCAAGGCCGCGGCAATCGCCGCCGCCGGATTGAGGCGGCAGCGGCGCGGCAGCACGGGGCCGAACAGCGCCAGCGAGTGCATCATCAGCCACTCGCCCGCACGCACCGTCTCGCGCGCGCCGCCGATCAGGCCCGGACGCGCGCAGGTCAGCGAGGCGAAGCCGAGGCTGGCCAGTTCGCGCTCCAGCTCCCCTTTGACCCGGTTGTAGAAGAAGCGCGACGACGGGTCCGCGCCGATCGCCGAATTCAACACATATGTGCGCGTGCCCGCCCCGGCAGCCAGGCGCGCCACGGCCAGCGGATAGTCGTAGTCGACGCGCCGGAACGCATCCTCGCTTCCGGCCTGCTTCATGGTGGTGCCGAGCGTGCAGATGACGGCGTCGGCGCGCCACCAGGGCGCGTCCGGCGGCAGATGGGCAAAATCGGCCATCGGCGCCGACAGTTTGGGATGCGGCGCCAATGCCCGCCGCGTTGGCGCCACAACGGACGCAACGCGCGCATCGTCCAGCGCCAGCCGCAGCACATGCCCGCCGACCAAGCCGCTTGCACCGGCAAGAAGTAGCTTCATCGTCCGTTCCCGATCATCGCAGCCCGCCGCACGCCGTCAATCCCACGCCAGTTGCGCATGCGGCCTCCGGCTCACTCTTTTACGTCAAGATATTGACCATTCCATCGCGCGCGTTCGAGCCAGGCGACATAGATGTCCATATATTCCGGGAAGCTGTTCGCCAGCAGGCGCTTGACATCCTCATCCCGGCCGAAGGCGATGACTTGCCCCGGCTGCCCGAGCAGATCGGGATCAAGATCGAGACCGACGTGATTGCCACCATAATCATGGGTCAGCGCAATCCAGGCGGGATTGGTGTACATGGGTTTGATGGTCCCGGCGGGCTCCGACCCCATCGAATCGGCGCAGTCGGCGTTCATCGCCTCTTCGTCGAGCTCACGCCAGCCATCCCACTGCTGTTGAATGCCGGCGATGGACAGCAGCGTATAGCCGTCAACCAGCCCGGTACCATCTTGCCCATCGTGAATGGCGAGAAAGCGTTTCACCGGATCGGGCAAGACGACGCCGAGATGCCGCTCAAGCTGCGCAATGGCTTGCGGGTCCGCTCCCGGACGCAAGGCCATCTTGTCCAGGCAGCCGAGTTCGGCCAGACGGCGCTCGATGCGCGCCCATAGTTGTTCCATCGTCATTCCCCAATGTGTGTGCCGGTAGTGAACAAGCGCAGCGATGCCGCAATTGCCAATTGGCCATTGTATCTTAGCGGTACGGATCAACAACAAAGTCAGGCGCCCCGATTTCCCGTCCCGCGCAGGAGATGAATGTATGACGACCCGCGTCCGGCCGCCTTGCTCAGCCGAGGATATGGTAGCCGGCATCGACGTACAGCGTGTTGCCCGTCATCGCGCTGGACCCGTCGCCGGCCAGGAACGCGCACAACGCGCCGACGTCGGCGATGTCGACCAGGCGCCGCATCGGCGCACGCTGCGCCGCCTGCGCAAGCAGCGCGTCGAAATGCGGTATGCCCGAGGCCGCGCGGGTGGCCAGCGGGCCTGGGGAGACGGCGTTGACCCGGATGCCCCCGGGGCCCAGTTCGGCAGCGAGGTAGCGCACGCTGGCCTCCAGCGCCGCCTTTACCGGCCCCATCAGGCCATAGTCGGAAATGACCTCTTCCGCGCCCACATAACTCATCGTCATCAGGCTGCCCCCCTCCTTCATCAGCGGCTGGGCCAGCCGCGCCATGCGCGCAAACGAGTGGCACGAGATATCCATGGCGCGCGCGAAGCCCTCGCGCGAGCTGTCGACTACGCGGCCGTGCAGGTCGCTTTTGGGCGCGAAGGCGATCGAGTGCAGCAGGAAATCGAGGCGCCCCCAGCGCGCGCCGATGGCGTCGAACACCGCCTCGAGCTGGCCAGGCTGCTCCACATCCAGTGCCAGCACGATGCCGGCGTCCACTTCCCGCGCCAGCGGCTCGACGTACGGACGCGCCTTGTCGTTAAACCAGGTGACGGCCAGTTCGGCCCCGGCCGCGTGGAACGCGCGCGCGCAGCCCTACGCGATGCTGTGCTCGTTCGCAATACCAACGACCAGGCCTTTTTTCCCCTTGAGCGAGAGCGCTTCGGTCATCTTGATTCCTTCCATTGTTAGTTGCAAACATTCAAGCAGGCGCGCATCGGGCTGCGCCTTCATCGTATACGACCGCTGTCCGGCATGCCGGTTCGGCACGGCGGCGCCGGTATTGTGCGCGTCATCGCTGCGAATGGCGTGCGGCTTGATGCACATCAAGTGGCAATTCCGATGGCAGGGCGTAAATTCGATCGAGTGACCTATTCACTTTCCAAGGAGCTGACGATGTACAAAACCATTCTGGTCCATGTCGATGGCAATGCCCGCTCGGCCGCGCGCGTGGAGTTCGCCGCGCGCTTCGCCCTCGCCAACGACGCCCATCTGGTGGGCCTTGCGCCGACCGGACTGTCGGCGTTGATGTATCCCCTCAGCGCCATGGGCGCGGCCATGCCACCGGTCGCGTTCCCGATCGACGAGATCCGTGACAGCGCCGAGCGTTCGCTGGACCTGTTCGACAGCCGCGCGCGCCAGCTGGGGGTGGCTTCGCCGGAGCGGCGGCTGGTCGACGAGGAGACCGGAGACGGCCTATGCCTGCAGGCCAGGTACGCCGACCTGGTGGTCATCAGCGCGCCGACGGCCGGCGACGCGGTCCTCTTCATGCGTCCCGATTACACCGAGTACGTCCTGCTCAACTGCGCCCGGCCGGTGCTGGTGCTGCCGGCCGCCGGCGCCGGCGGCGCGATCGGAAAACGCGTGACCGTGGCATGGAACGGCAGCGTGGAGGCGGTGCGCGCCATCAGCGGCGCGCTCGCCCTGCTGCAGGGTGCGGCGCAAGTGGACCTGGTCGTGGTCGGCAAGAACGACCAGCAAGACCTGCGAGGCGAACAGCCCGGCGCCGACATCGCGCTCTACCTGGCGCGGCACGGGATCAAGGTCGACCTGAGCACCGTCCACGGCGGTGGCGACGACGGCGAGGCGCTGTTGTCGTTCGCGGCCGAAAAAGGTTCCGACCTGATTGTCATGGGCGCCTTCGGCCACTCGCGATTGCGCGAATTCGTGCTCGGCGGCGTGAGCCGCACGGCACTGCGCTCGTCGCCGATACCGTTGTGGATGGCGCATTGAACAGCGGCGCGCGGCCGCCTGCCGCGCCTGCGCACCCCGGCCGCCCTACAAGCGCAGGCGGATCTGCTTCTCGATTTCGACGATGGCAAACAGGGCGATGCCCACGCCGACAATGAGCACGCCGTCGGCCACGCCGATGGCGCGCGTTCCGAACAGCGCTTGCATGGGCGCCAGATAGGTAATGCCGAACTGCGCCACGGTGACGATGGCGATCGTGATCCACACCGCCCTGGTGCCGCGCAGGGCCTTCCAGGTCAGCGAGGTTCCGTAAATGTTGCGAATGAAGAAGAGGTGGAAAATCTCCATCACCACCAGGGTGTTGAGCGCCATGGTACGGGCCAGTTCGATCGGATAGCCGCGCGCGAGCGCGTAGCTGAAGATACTGAACACCCCCGCCAGGAACAGCAGCGCGACGAGCACGATGTGCCATGCCAGCGCCGCTCCGATGAGCGACTCGCTGCGCCGGCGCGGGGGCCGGCGCATGGTGTTTTCCTCGGTCGGCTCGAATGCCAGCGCGACCCCGAGCGTGGAGGCGGTGATCAGGTTGACCCACAGGATCTGGATCGGCGTCACCGGCAGTGTCATGCCGAACAGGAGCGCGACGACGATGGTGGCGGCCTCGCCGGCGTTGGTCGGCAGGGTCCAGCTGATGACTTTCTTGATATTGTCGTAGACGGTCCGCCCTTCCCGCACCGCCGCCACGATGGAGGCGAAGTTATCGTCGGCCAGCACCAGCTGGGCCGCTTCCTTGGCCGCCTCGCTGCCTTTGCGTCCCATCGCGATGCCGGCGTCGGCGCGCTTGAGCGCGGGTGCGTCGTTGACCCCGTCGCCGGTCATGGCCACGCTCATGCCTTGCGCCTGCAGCGCCATCACCAGGCGCAGTTTATGTTCCGGACTGGTGCGCGCAAAAATATCGCAGGCCAGGACCGCGCCGCGCAGCGCGGCGTCGTCCATGCGATCGAGGTCGGCGCCGGTGAGCACCGCGCTGTGATGCACCAGCCCCACTTGCCTGCCGATGGCAGCCGCGGTTTTCGCATGGTCGCCCGTGATCATTTTCACGGCGATGCCGGCCAGGTGGCATTGCGCGATCGCGGCGACCGCTTCGGGGCGCGGCGGATCGATCATCCCGACCATCCCGAGCATGGTGAGCGCGCCCTCGACATCGGCATGCGCGAGCACCGTCTTGTCGTCCGCTACGGCCAGCGCGGCAAATGCCAGCACCCGTTGTCCGCACCCGGCAATCGCCTCGGCCCGGCCTTCCCAGTAGGCCCGGTCCAGCGCCTCGCTGGCGCCGCCGGCTGCGCGCTGGGCGCGGCACATCCCGAGAATGCGCTCCGGTGCGCCTTTCACGTACACCGAGGCGTGCTGCGCGTGATCATGCTGCAGGGTCGCCATGAAGCGGTGCCTGGCATCGAAGGCGATCGCATCGGTACGGCGCCAGGCGCGCCGCGCGGCGCGCCCCTCGACCCCGAGCTTGCCCGCGAACGCCAGCAAGGCCCCTTCCATCGGGTCCCCTTCCACCGTCCAGGCATCGTCGCGGCAAGCCAGTTCGGCGTCGTTGCACAGCGCCGCGGCCATGGCCAGTTCATCGAGGACGGCATACTCGGCGGCGTCGACCTGCGCCGTATCGAGCCGCAACACGCCCGCCGGCGCGTAGCCGTCGCCGTCCACGGTCAGCACGTGCCGGTCCGTGACGACCGTGGCCACCACCATCTCGTTGCGCGTCAGGGTGCCGGTCTTGTCGGTGCAAATGACCGAGACCGAGCCGATCGCTTCGATGGCCGGCAGGCGCCGCACGATGGCGTTGCGGCGCGCCATCGACTGCACTCCGAGCGCCAGGGTAATCGTCATCACGGCCGGCAAACCCTCGGGAATGGCCGCCACCGACAAGCCCACCACCACCATGAAAATCTCGCCGAAAGCCTGGCCGCCGACGACATAGCCGTACAACAGCAGCAAGCTGGCGACCAGCAGGATCAGGGCGGTCAGCCACCTGGAGAGCACGCTCATCTGTTCCACGAGGGGCGTGGCCGGCTGCTCGACCGCGCCGAGCATGCCGCCGATATGGCCGATCTGGGTGGCCGTCCCGGTGGCCACCACCACCCCGTGGCCCTGGCCGGTGGCGACGATAGTGCCGGAAAACAGCATGCAGCTGCGCTCGCCCAGAGCCGCGCCGGCGGCCACCGGGCCGCACTGCTTGTCGACCGTCGCCGATTCGCCCGTCAGGACCGCTTCCTGCACCGACACGCCGTGGGCCGTGAGCAGGCGCAGGTCGGCGGGCACCTTGTCGCCCGCTTCCACCAGCACGATGTCGCCGGCGACCAGCGCGTCCCCGGGCACGCTCATGCGCTCGCCGCCGCGCAGCACGGTCGCCACCGGCGCGAGCATCCGGCGGATCGCGTCCATCGCCTTTTCGGTCTTGCCTTCCTGGGCGAAGCCGATGACCGCGTTGACCAGCACCACCGCGACGATGACAGCGCTGTCGATCCAGTGCTGCAGCAAGGCGGTGATCGCGGCGCAGGCGATCAGCACATAGATCAGGGCGTTGTTGAACTGGCGCAGGAACACCATCAAGCGGCCTGGCCTGGCGGGGGCAGGCATGCGGTTCGGCCCGCACCGCGCTTGCCTGCGCGCCGCCTCTTCGATGCCCAGCCCGGCCGGGCCGGCGTGTAATTCCTCAAGAACCGCGGCCGTGGACATGGCGTGCCACTGTTTATCGGCGGGCAATGTCATCGTGGACTCCCTGGGTTGTGGTGCGGGCGCGCATGGCGCACACTCATCGGCGGCATCGGCCTGTTTTTACTGGGCATGTGGCTCATGACCGATGGCATGAAAACCGATGCCGGCCCCGCCCCGGACGAACTGCCCTGGGAGTCCGCGCCGGCATGCCGTCATGGCGTGCGTGCGGCGCCATCCGGCCCGGCGCCGGCGCCGGTCCAGCGCCAGTCCAGGATCTCCGGCAGGTCGATGCCGTATTGCTCGATATGGCGCCGGTGCGCGTCGAGCCGCTCGGCCACGAAACGGCGCGCCGCCGCGCGCGCCGGCGCCAGCGCCGCCACCCGCTCGACGATGGCGCCGAACAGGTGGAAGCGGTCGAGCCCGTTGAGCACCGTCATGTCGAACGGGGTAGTGGTGCTGCCCTCCTCGCGGAATCCGTGCACATGCAGGTTGGCGTGATTGGTGCGGCGGTAGGTGAGCCGGTGGATCAGCGCCGGATAGCCGTGATAGGCGAACACGACCGGCTTGTCGGCGCTGAACAGCGCGTCGAACTCCGGGTCCGGCAAGCCGTGCGGATGGGCGTGCGGCGGCTGCAGGGTCATCAGGTCGACGACATTGATCACGCGCAGCCTGAGCGCCGGGAAATGCTGGTACAGCAGTTGCGCCGCCGCCAGCGCCTCGAGCGTGGGAACGTCGCCGGCGCAGGCCAGCACCGCGTCCGGTTCCCCGGCGCCGGCGCTGCCGGCCCACTCCCACACCCCGATGCCGCGCCGGCAATGCGCGATGGCGGCGTCCATGGCGAGCCATTGCTCGGCCGGATGCTTGCCGGCCACGATCACATTGATCAGGTTGCGGCTGCGCAGGCAATGATCGGTCACGGCCAGCAAGGTATTGGCGTCGGGCGGCAGATACACCCGCACGATCTCGGCTTTCTTGTTGACGACATGGTCGATGAAGCCGGGATCCTGGTGGCTGGCACCGTTGTGGTCCTGGCGCCAGACGTGCGACGAGAGCAGGTAATTGAGCGAGGCGACCGGCCGGCGCCAGGCGATGCCGTTGGCCGCCTTGAGCCACTTGGCGTGCTGGTTGAGCATCGAATCGACGATGTGGATGAAGGCTTCGTAGCAGGAAAACATGCCGTGCCGCCCGCTCAGCAGATAACCCTCGAGCCAGCCCTGGCACTGGTGTTCGCTCAGCATTTCCATCACGCGCCCGTCGGGTGCGATGTACTCGTCGCCCGGAACGATCTCGGCCACCGAACAGCGCGGGCTCGCCTCCAGCACCGCATCCCAGCGGTTGGAAGTGGTTTCGTCGGGACTGAACAGGCGGAAATTGTGCATGTTTGCGCGCATCACCTCGCGCAGGTACTGTCCCTGCACCCGGGTCGACTCGGCGCGCAGCGCGCCCGGGCCGGCCAGGCTCAGGGCGAAGCGCGCCGGATCGGGCAGCACCAGGTCGCGCAGCAGCGCGCCGCCGTTGGCGCACGGGTTGGCGCTCATGCGGCGCGTGCCGGCCGGCGCCAGCGCGCGCAGCGCCGGGCGCGGCGCGCCGGCGGCGTCGAACAGCGCGGCCGGCGCGTAGCTTTGCAGCCATTGTTCGAGCAGCGCCAGATGCCCGGGGCGCGCCATGTCGGCGATCGGCACCTGGTGCGAACGCCAGCTGCCCTCGCTCGGCTTGCCGTCGACCTGGCGCGGGCCGGTCCAGCCCTTGGGCGAGCGCAGCACGATCATGGGCCAGCGCGGGCGAGCGCCGAAGCCGTGCGTGCGCGCCTCGTGCCGGATGGCGCGAATGCGCGCGAACACCGTATCGAGCGTGTCCGCCATCAGGCGGTGCATGGCGGGTGGATCGTCGCCCTCGACGAAGAAAGGCTCGTAGCCGTAGCCGGTCATGAGCGCGGCCAGCTCGGCGCGCGGTATGCGCGCCAGCACGGTCGGACCGGCGATCTTGTAGCCGTTCAGGTGCAGGATCGGCAGCACCGCGCCGTCATGCACCGGGTTGAGGAACTTGTTGGCGTGCCAGCTGGTCGCCAGCGGCCCGGTTTCGGCTTCGCCGTCGCCGACCACGCAAGCGACGACCAGGTCCGGATTATCGAAGGCGGCGCCGAAGGCGTGCGCCAGCGAATACCCCAGTTCGCCCCCCTCGTGGATCGAGCCCGGTGTCTCGGGCGCCGCATGGCTGGGAATGCCGCCAGGGAAGGAAAACTGCTTGAACAGCCGGCGCATGCCTTCGGCATCCTGGGCGATGGCCGGATAGACTTCGCTGTAGGTGCCTTCCAGCCAGGCGTTGGCCACCAGGCCGGGGCCGCCGTGGCCGGGACCGGCGACATACAGCACCGACAGGTCGTGCGCCAGGATGGCGCGGTTCAGGTGCGCATAGATGAAGTTCAGGCCGGGCGTGGTGCCCCAGTGCCCGAGCAGGCGCGGCTTGAGGTGGGCCGGCGCCAGCGGCACCCGCAGCAGGGGATTGTCGAGCAGGTAGATCTGTCCGGCCGACAGGTAATTGGCAGCCCGCCACCAGGCGTCGACGCCGTCCAGGGTGGCCGCGCGGGTGGCGGCGCCGATGTCAGTCATGGCCAGCCTCCCCGCGCCCGGCGGCGGCGCCCAGCCAGGCGCACGCTTCATCGGCCAGCATCGCTTCTTCGTCGGTGCGCATGACGCGCACGCTCACCCTGCCCGACGCGGCCGAGATGAGCGCCGCGCCGGCCTCGTTGGCGCCGGCGTCGAGCGCCACGCCCAGATGCGACAGGCCGGCGCACACGCGCGCGCGCACCTCGGCCGCGTGCTCGCCGACCGCGCCGGCGAAAATGAGGGTGTCCACGCCATCGATGGCGCCCGCCATCGCGCAGATGGTCTTGCGCGCCTGGTAGCAGAACATGGCGACCGCTTCGGCGGCGCGGCTGTCGTGCGCGGCGCTGGCGAGCAGCACGCGCAGGTCGGCGCTGGTGCCGGAAATGCCGAGCAGGCCGGACTGGTGATTGACCATGTGGTTGAAGCTTGCGGGACTCATCTGCTCGGTGCGGGCCAGCTGCCAGGCCAGCCCGGGATCGAGATCGCCCGCGCGTTTGCCCATCATCATGCCGCCGGCCGGCGTGAGCCCCATGCTGGTATCGCGGCTCAGTCCGTTCTCGACGGCGGTCACGCTCGCCCCGCCGCCAAGATGGGCGATGAGCACCTTGCCGGCCGCCGCCTGCGCTCCGGCCACGCGCGCCAGTTCGCCCATCAGCCAGGCACAGGACAGGCCGTGGAAGCCGTGGCGCTTCATGCCAAGTGCCTGGTAGCGGCGCGGAATCGGCAAGGTGGCGGCCACCGCCGGCATGCTCGCGTGAAAGTCACTGTCGAAACAGGCAATGTGCGCGCTGTCCGGATAATGGCGGCGCAATCGCTCGATCAGGTGCAGTTCCTGCGGCAGATGGCCCGATTCGCTCGACGTGGCCGCGTACAGGCCGGCCAGCGTGGCCGCGTCGAGCGCGCGCGTGGCCGTTGGGTCGGGTCCGCCGCAGACCACCCGGTGAGCGATCGCTCGCAGCGCCGCCGGGGGCAGGCGCCCGAGCAGCCATTCGACCAGGACATTGGCCGCGGTGACGTGATCGGGAATGGCGAAGCGGCGCTCGAAGCTGTCGCGCGCGCCGCCCTTGACGGCAAAGACGCTGGCGCTGGTGCCGATATCGCTGAGCGCCCCGCGGAACAGCAGCTCGCGTGCCGGGGTGGACTGAAACAGGGCGAACTTGATGCTGGACGTGCCGGCATTGATTGCCAGCAAGTGGGCGTTGTCGGGGGAAGCCATGCTGCTCCTCGGTTTGATGGATGCGGCGGCGGGCGCGGCGGCTGCGCCGTCCCGGCATGGCCCATCATAGGACGGAACGTTTTTCCCATTCTTTGATATACATCAAAACCGTACTAGCCAGCCGTTCCCTGCGGACAGACTTCCCACCGCACTCCCGACGCCAGCGCTACCGAGGCAGACAGCAAAATTGCACCCTGTGCGCCGGGGCGTGCTGCGCTGCGGGAGAAAACGCGCTTACTTCAGCAGAATCGCCTTGCGGTACGGCGCCATCGGCGGACGCGGGAACTGCACGCCGGTGTACGCGCTGCGGAAGCACGCTGCCTTGGCGTTCTCGACATCGGTCATGGTTTTGGTGACCTTGCCTTCGGCGTCGAGCACCAGCACGATCGTGACCGGATATTTCGACTTGCCGTGGCAATTGCCTTTTTGATCGAGCTTGCGCTCGTTGTTGAAGGCGATCGATTCGTTTTCGTACTTGGTCGCCTTGGCGTTCGGGAACTGGGCGTCGAACTTGGACATCTCGCCGGCAAAATCAGGATTCTTCGGCGACGGCGCTTCCACCGCGTTCGGGTCGGCCTGCTTGGTGCCGGTGGTTTCGCAACCTGCCATCAGTACCGCGGCGCACAGCATTGAAATTTTGATTAAGTGATTACGCAAGTTGTTTCTCCGGTGGTGATAGTGGAATCAACTGGGCTGATGCAGCCGCATGTTGTCGAATCGCTATTGTAGCCGTAAGTCATTTTTGCGATATTTTGATTCCCGCACGGAAACTATTCGGGCGTCACCCTGCCCTGCCGCGCCCGCATCGCCGCCGTGGCATGCACCCGGCCCTGGGCGTCGATCAGCATCACCTCGGACAGGCCCATCCGCGCGGCCATCGCTTGCCAGCCGGCCGGGCCGGTGATGAACATCGGTTTCGAGTTGCCGTCCGAACGCAGTCCGGCGTCCGTCCCGCCCGCCGTGATGATGGTGACCGAGGCCACCAGGTCGATCGGATAGCCGCTGCGCGGGTCGATGATGTGCGGGTGGCGCTTGCCGTCTTTCATGAAATAGCGCTGGTAGTCGCCGCTGGTGCCCATGGCTTCGTTGTCGCGCAGTTCCACCTGGGCCACGGCGCCGGCCGCGCGCGGGTCCTTGATGCCGACCCGCCATGGCCGCCCGCCCGGCTGGCCGATGGCGATCAGGTTGCCGCCCACATTCACCAGCGCCGCCTCGACCCCGCCGCGGCGCAAGATCAGCGCGGCGCGGTCGAGCGCGTAGCCCTTGGCGTAGCCGCCCAGGTCGATCATGACCGCCTTGTTGGTGCTCGACACCGTGTTGCCCTGGTAGCGCAGGTGCGCCATGCGCGGACGCGCGTCGAGCCAGCGCCGGATCTCGGCCGCCGGCGGCGCCTGGGGCGCGATGTCGCTGCTCTGGAAGCCCCACAGACGGATCAGGCGCCCGATGGCCGGGTTGAACAGGTTGCCGGAACGCTCGGCCAGCACAGTCGCCGATTGCAGCAGGCCGACCATTTCGGCGTCGGCGGCGAAGGGCTCGCCGCGCGCGATGGCGTCGTTGAGCGAGGTGAGCATGCTCGGCTGCCACGAATGGTACTTGTGATGCAGGCGGTCGAATTCGTTGAGTACCTCGCCGCTGAGCGCGGCCGCGCGCTCGGGCGAGCCGCCGTAGATGCTGATCTCGACCTTTGTACCGAACACGTGGCCGCGCGTGCGGTGCACGGTGCCGGCGCGCTGGCAGGCGGCCAGTCCCAGCAGGCACAGCGCCGCCAGGAACAACAATCGTTGAAAGGTGCGCATGGCGCTCTCCGTGACAGGGCGGCAGCGCCGCCCGGGGCGATCAGTGCGCCTTGCTGACCATGAAATCGACCACCGACTTGATTTCCTCATCCTTGAGGGCGGCGTTGCCGCCGCGCGCCGGCATCATGTTCAGGCCATTCGTGGCGTTGGTGTACAGCACGTCGATGCCCTTGGCGATGCGCGGCGTCCAGGAGGGCTTGTCGCCCAGTTTCGGCGCGCCCATGACCGCCGCGGCGTGGCACGAAGCGCACGAGGCGGTGTAGATCTTTTCGCCGGCGGCCAGCACGTCTGCGCTGGGAGCGGCGGGGGCCGGCGCAGTCGCCGCAGCAGGCGCGGGAGCGGGAGCGGGAGCGGGAGCGGGAGCGACGGCCGGTGCCGGGGCGACGGCCGTCGCGGCGGTATCGGGCGCAGGCGCCTTGTCGCCGCACGCGGCCAGCGCCGCAACCATCAGCAGGGAAAGCAAAGTCGTAGTTTTCATGATGTAGTTCCAGTCGTTAAAAAACGGACGGTCAATGGCGCATGTCGCCGCCGGCATGGCCGGTGTCGAGCATGGACGCCGTGATCTGGCTGTAGGGCAACACCTTGCCGCCCTCGGCTTTGGCGAAGGCGGCCGCCTGGGCGGGATCCGAGAAAGATCCGAAGGTCGGCCCCATCGAGCCCTGCTTCTTGCTGCCGACCACATACAGCGCCTCCTTGGCCGCGATCCAGGCGCCGCTCGGCTTGTCCCACGCCGTCTTGCCCATGTCCTGCACGAAGGCGCCGGCGATGCGGCGCTTGTGCTCGGGCGCGAGCAGGACCGTGAACAGTTCCATCAGGTCGCAATAATGATCGGCCTTGCCTTCGGCGTAATGGATCTGCGCCTTGGGTCCGGGAAAGTCGAGCAGCACCATGCCGTCCAGCGCGCAGGCGGTGTCCGCGCCAGGCTCCTGGGCGGTGGCGGTCAGGGCCGGCTCGCTGCACGCGGCCAGCAGGCCGGCGGTGGCCAGCGCCGCCAGCAGGCGGCTCATCTTGAGGGACATTTGAAACTCCAGTTGGCAAGTAAGAAGGGAAGCACGACCCACGCGGCCATGATCGCCAGCAGCGCGGCCGGCTCAAGCAAGCCGCCCGGCATGACGGTGGCCAGTCCGTACAGGCTCTGCGCCTGTTCCGAACTGAAAATATTGAGCAGCCGGAACACGTCGGCCGGATTGAGCATCAGCAGCGCCGCGAAGGTGTTGCTGCCCAGGCTGCCCTGGCTGAGCACCAGCGCACCCATCAGCAGCAAGTCGAAAATCAGCACGAAAAAGAACCACAGGCCGATCGCCACCCCGCTGGCGCGCACGCGGTCGAGCGCGAGCACCGACACCAGCATCGAGATGCTCAGGAAGGCCATGCCCATCAAAATCGCGCTACCCACGAAACCGGCGTAGTGGTAGCCGTCGCGCACGGTCAGTTCGGCCGCCAGCGGCAGCAGGCCGGCGCCAAAACCGAGCACGGTGGAGCTGGCCAGCGCGGCGGACAAGCCGCAATACTTACCCAGCAAAATCTCGAAGCGGGTGATCGGCATCGACAGCATCAGTTCCAGCGACCCGCGCTCGCGCTCGCCGACGATGGCGTCGTAACCGAGAATGAGTGCGATCAGCGGCACCAGGTAGATCACCAGGCTGACCAGGCTGGCCACCGTGACGTCGATGCTGCGAAAGCCCACCTCGCCCTGCTGCGACGCGCCGAAGTAGGCGATCGCCAGCGCGAACAGGGCGAAGATGACGGCCACGGCCACCACCCAGCGGTTGCGGATGCGGTCGCGGAATTCCTTGGCGGCGATCACGCGCACCTGGCCCCACTCAATGCGCGCGTGCATGCTGGCCTCCGTAACCGAGAAACAGGTCTTCCAGCGACGGTTCGCGGATAGTCACATCAAGCAGCATCGGGGCCAGCGCGGCCAGTACCGGCGCCTTGAGCGCGGCGGCGCAGGCGATGCTGGCGCAGTCGCCATCGACGATGATGGTCAGCCCGGCCAGGTGCGCCAGCGCCGGCCCGGCCCGGTCGCCGCAGCCGGGCAGCAGCCGCGCCTCGATGTGCGAGGGCAGCACCTGGCGCGCGCGCAGCTCGGCCAGGGTGCCGAGCGCGGCCACCTTGCCGGCGTCGAGAATGACCAGGCGGTCGACCCGGTCCTGGATTTCGGCCAGGATGTGCGAGGTGATCACGATGGTGGCGCCGCGCCCCTGCGCCTCGCGCAGGATGCTGTAGAAATCGGCGATGCCTTCCGGGTCGAGCCCGTTGGTCGGTTCGTCGAGGAAGATCAGTTCCGGGTCGCCCAGCAGCACTTGCGCAAAGCCGAGCCGCTGGCGCATGCCTTTCGAATACGTGTGCAGGCGGCGCCCGCAAGCGTCGGCCAGGCCGACCCGGCGCAGCACCCGGCCGCATTCGGCGCGCGCAACCCGCTTGAGGTCGGCGAACAGGTGCAGCACTTCCAGGCCGGTCAGGTTGTCGTAGCTGACAAAACTCTCCGGCAGATAGCCGATGCGGCGCCGCACCTGGCGAAACTGCGCGCTGGAGGTTGCCACGCCGTTCATGCGCACCGCGCCGGCGCTGGCCGGCAGCAGGCCGAGCATCAGCTTGAACAGAGTGCTCTTGCCGGCGCCGTTGTGGCCGATCAGGCCGAACATCTCGCCCTGGCCGATGGTCAGCGAGACATTCCGGATCGCCTCGACCGGGCCGAAGGATTTGCTCACGGCCTCAAGTTCAATGGACATGTTTGTCATTCCAACGTTGCCATTCAAGATTATTTGGCCGCATGCGCGGATGCTTGTCGACCACGCTGGGCGCGCGCAGCACGGGAAACTGGCGCGCCACGAAGCGCAAGGTGCTCACCGACGGACTGGAGAGGAGCAGCTTGACCAGCGGGTATTGCCAGTTGAGGCGGTCGACCAGGTCGTTCGCTTCGTAGGGCACGTCGCCGGCGCCGTCGCCGCCCTGGTCCCAGCCGTTGTAGCCGCTCCAGTAATTGCCGCGCGTGCGGCCCCATGCCACATCGCGCGCGGCCACGAACTTGACCGCCTCTTCGTTGCCGATGAAGTCGTTGCCATCGACCGCGTTGTTCGACGATCCGGCCGACAGGTGCACGCCGGTGCGGTTGTTGATGACCACGTTGTTGCGCAGCACGTTGTACTCGGCGTCGTAGATGAAAAAACCGCGCCCGTTGGCCGCCACGACATTGTTTTCGATCACGGAATCCTGGATGGTGCGCAGCATGATGCCGTGGTCCTCGTTGCCCCAGGCCACGTTGTTGCGCACCACCAGGTTGCGCACTTCCATCAGCGCCAGTCCGCCCCGGTTCTGGTAGGACTCGTTGTTTTCCCAGGTGCTGTGGTTGGTGTTCATGTAGTGGGTGCCGTAGCGCAGGTGGTGGATCTTGTTGCCACGGAACAGGGCGTGACGCGAGAGGTCGACGTAGATGCCGTCGCGCGCGTAGCTGATGTTGTTGTCGATCACGTCCACATGGGCGCTGTTGTAGACCTGGATGCCGTTGCCGCGCGCGGCCGATTGCAGGTCGCGCTTGCCGGTGATGGTGTTGCCGCTCAGCGTGGAATGGTCCGATTTATCCAGAAAGACGCCGAACAGGGTGTAGCTGAGCACGCAGTTGCGCAGGACCAAGCGGTCGGAACCCGGCAGCACGTGCACGCCCGCGTTCTGGCGGTCGAGATCGGCGCCGCTGTCGCGCAGGATCAGGCCGTCGATGGTGACATCGCTGCTGGCGACCCGGATCACGTCGCCGCTGTTCTGGGCGCTGATGGTGGGACGCTCCTGGCCGCGCAGGGTCAGCGGCTTGTCGATCAGCAGGCGCTCGTTGTAGAGGCCGCGCGCGATCAGAATGGTATCGCCCGCCGCCGCCGCCCGCACGGCGGCGCCGATCGACTCGCCCGCGCGCACTTGCAGCACGGCGGCGCAGGCGCTGCCGGCGCACAGGGCCAGCAGCAAACCGAAGGCGGCGCGCATCATCACGGCTTGTCCTCGTGCGACGCCGCCCTGGCCTTGAGCGCACCGCGCACCGAATCGAGCGAGATGAAGTAGCCGGCCGCATTGATCGGCGTGAGCGCATCGCCATTCTTTTCGCGCAGCTTGCGTTCCTTGACCAGCGGCGGGCAGGCGTGGTCGTCGTAGTACAGGATCATGCAGTCGAGACAGAGCATGCATTCCATCTGGTCGATGCGGCCGGCGCTGTCGATCGCATGCGAGCCGCAGCCGGCGGCGCAGGCGTGGCAGGTCTGGCATTCAGCCTTGCGCTTGAGTCCGAACAGGCGGAACTTGCCGGGAATGGCCAGCCCGGCGCCAAGCGGGCACAGGTACTTGCAATACGGCCGCTCGCTCAGGAACGACCAGCCCAGGATCGCCCCGATGAACACCCAGAACGGCCAGGTGCGGTTCCACACGCCAACGATGAAGGTGGTCTTGAACGGTTCCACCTCGGCCAGTTGCTCGGCCATTTCCATGGAATAGAACGACACTCCCAGCAGAATCGCGAAGATCGCGTACTTGATCCACTTGAGCTTGTCGTGCAGCGGTTTCGGCAACAGCTTCTGGAAGCGCGCCAGTCCGACCGCCTTGCCAAGGCTCAGCGCCAGTTGCTGCAAGGAGCCGAACGGGCACAGCCATCCACAGAACACCCCCCTGCCCCACACCAGCACGCTGGCGATAATGAACCACCAGAACAGGAAAATGAAGGGGTCGGACAGGAACAGTTCCCATTTCCACTGATGCAGCAAGGAATGGAACCATGTCAACACCTGGGTGATGCTGGGCTGGGCCTTGAGGTAGAAGCCGAGGAACACCACGCTGACCAGCCACAGCACATGGCGCGGCCGCGAAATCCAGGGCTTGTGCTTGCGTCTGGAGGCGCGCACCAGCCTGTCGCGCTGCGAATACATGACTGCGGTAAAGGCCAGCACCAGCAGGAACAGTCCGATCTGGACCATCTTGCTTTTCCAGATGGCACGCCAGCTCGCCTCGGGCTGGACGATGTGCGGACGCCCGCCTTCCAGGTAGCGCGCAGGCAGCCAGTATGGGGCGTTGAAGTGGACGAAGGTCTTGGCGCCGCTCTGCGGATCCGCCTTGTTGGCAAGAAAAGTCAGCTGCCACGGCCAGGCCGGATTGAAGTTGGCCGAGCGCACGATGAACACGGCCGACTCGGTGAACGCCGGTGCACCGGGCGCGTGCACGCCGTACAGGTTCAGGTAATCGGTATCGCGGAAGGTGAAACTTTGCGGGTCCTGGCGCACCTGGATGCGGTCGTAGATGCCGCCGCGCACGAATCCCGATCCCTTGAACGAGGCTTCACCGTTGGCGATGATGAAAATGGCTTGCTCGTCCGGCTTGAGGTCGGCCATCAGGCGCCGGTACACCGGCTCGCCCAGCAGGCTGATGCCGACCGTGGGCACGTTCAGGTGGCCGAAATACATGTCGATGTAGGTGGCGTCGCCCGTCAGTCCCACGTCCTTGCGCTGCAAGGGGAAGCGCATCACGCTGCCTTCGTCCAGCAATTGCTGCCAGCTCAGGCGCTCATCTAACGGGGTGTAGCGCGGCGGCGGCCGCACTTCGCCCTTGAAAATGCCGACCTGGCGCCCGATCTCGTAGGCGCTGCGCGAGATGACCTGGTTTTCGGCGATGACGGTGACGGTGGCGCCGCTGATCGCATCCAGCCCCACCGTGCCGCCCGCTTCGTCGCCATGGCCGATTTCGAGCTTGGCGTCGCCGGACTTGCCAATGTACTGATGGATAAATTTGAGCAGCGTGGATTCGTCGATCCCCGCCAGCAGAATGGGTTCGGAGTGCTTGAGCACGCGCACCCCGGTGATGATGCCGCGCGTATCCATGCCGATCAGGGTAATGATCGGCTTGCCGGAATACGCGGGAATGTCGACCACGTCGGTCGACAGGAACACATAGCCGACCACGCGCTCGCTCTTGTCCGGCGCGACCGCGATGGCCTCGACATAGCTCGGCTGGCCCTTGCGCACAGAAAACTTCTGCGCCTGCGGCATGACGTCGCGGCAAGGCGCCTCGGCGCACAGGTCGGGACCATGCAGCAGTTGCTCGGACAATTCGGCCGAGTAAACCGAGGCGCGCGCAGCCCCTGCCGCCAGCAAGGTCAGCAACGTCAGCAACACCGCGGCAAACAGGCGCGGGAGAATGGCCAGGGCGCGCATCGGTCGCCTTTCTTACGCTTCGACCAGCAGGCGGCTGCGCATTTCCAGGTGCAGCGCGTGGCAGAAGTGGGTGCAATAGATCCAGTACGCACCGGCTTTGTCGGTCTTGAAGGTCACCGACTTGGTTTCCTGCGGATTGACGATAAAGTTGATGTTATGCGTAGGAATCGCGCAACCGTGGGTCAAGTCTTCCACCTTGTCGTAGTTGGTCAGCGTGAGCGTGACCTCGTCGCCCACCTTGACTTTAATGATCGGCAAGCTGAACGATGGCGCCTGCGACATCATCCGTACCTGCACCTTGTTGCCCTTGCGCTCGATGCCAGCCGTTTCCGGCGTGACTGCATTCGGGAAGTCGGTCATGGTGTGGATCTGGCGCGTCTTGACCACATCGCGGCGCACGATGATGCCGTCGTGCGGTTCCGGGTACGCGGTATGGTCGGCCATCAGGCTCATCTTGGCGCCGCTGATGTCGATCAGCTGCTCGGTTTCGCAGTGCAGCGGCCCGACCGGCAGGAAGCGGTCTTTCGAGAACTTGTTCCCCGAGTTGAAATACTTGCCGTCCGCTTCCTTGGTTTCGCCCATGGAGGCGTAGCCGTGGCCCGGCTGGTAATGCACGTCGATACGGTCGAGCACCACCTTGGCCGTCTTGTCGCCCTTGAACTGGGCAATCGACGCGTCCACGTTCCACTTGACCACGGCGCTATCGAGAAACAGCGAGGTAAAGGCATTGCCCTTGCCGTCGAAGGCGGTGTGCAAGGGTCCCAGGCCCAGTTCGGGCTCGGCCACCACGCAATCGCGCGGCAGCTTGACTTCGCCGCCGAACCAGCCGAGTACTTTGCTCAGTTCGATCACGGTGGCGGTCGGCGACAATTTGCCGGCGCACACGAAATACTTGCCGTCCGGGCTGGCGTTGACGCCGTGCGGGTTCTTGCCGACCGGCACGTAGCAGGTCAGCGCGGTGGCGGGGTTGTCGCTGGCGGCCTTGCGGCCGTCCACCACCGGCACCTTGGATGCGCCGATGGTGCTCGCCTTGCCATCCTTGATGGCTTGCTCGATGCGCGCCACGTTGAAGAAGATGCAGGCGTCGCGTTCGGCCGACATCATGCCGGCCAGGTCGGCGCCGCCTTCGGTGTTGTACTGGGTGGCGGCGGCCAGCTTGCCGTCGTAGGACGATGCGACCAGCTCCATGTTGCCGTCGATGCGGCACTGCCAGCGCACTTCCATGCTGGCCGCGTCGACGCAGGTGAACAGGCAGCCCCACTTGGTCGGATCGTCCAGGTCGCGCCCGTCGTTCGGCAGCGGCATGTGGAATTCGGTGCCGCAGAACACGCGCGTGGTGTAGTTGATGGACGCGTCGACCGGGTCGCGCTTGTCCGGGAAAATACCGTGGAAGCCCATCACGTTCGGCAGGCTGGTGATCTTGTCGCACTCCATCGTATCCATGCGGATGCGGGCCAGGCGCGCGTTGATCTTGTCGTTGACGAACAGCCAGCGGCTGTCGTAGGTGCCGTCCTTGTAGCTGCCGTGCACGTGGTGGGTGTCGCCGGTGGTGTATTGCAGGCTGCCGTCGGGCTTGGTGCCGATGATGGCCTTCGATTCGTTGGTGATGCCCCAGCCGACCATGCAATCGGTATTGAAGACGGGAATGCGTTTCAGGGTGCGGCCCGACGGCAGGCCCAGCACGCGCACTTCGCCGCCGTGGCCGGCGCTGATGAAGGCGTAATAGGTGTCGAGCTGGCCGGGTTTGATGTGTTCGCCGCTGTCGGCGGGTTTGGCCGGCGTCGCCGGTCCGGCGGCTTTGCCTGGCGCGGCCTCTTCCTTGCATCCCGTCAGTCCGATGGTGGCGCCTGCGGTCACCAGGCCCGCCAGGGCGCTCTTGCCGAGGAAATCGCGGCGGCTGCCGGTGGTGGCGGGGCTGGACGTTTCTGGACTGTTCTTCTTCATGTTTTCACTCTCCGGTTCGGGTTCAATCGCCCGGGGACCTCGACCAGCCGTAGCGAGCGGCGCAAGTTTCGTCCGAGAAGCGCAGCCGTACGAAGGTACGGTGAGCATCCCCGGACGAAAATTGCGCCGCGTAGTAGGTTGGTCGCGGTCCCCGGTTTGCGTCGACCTCGGGGATACCTATGCCGACTGAATAAGTGTAGGGACAGGACTGGGCAATGCCTATGGGCAAGAAGGGCGAACGGGAAGGGAAAAAGGCGTAGGCGGACTAGGCCGTCGTGCGTATGGCGCGGGGTTGCGGATCGGCGTATGGACGATAAGAAGCCCGCCGGATGTCGCCGGCGGGCCGTTACTGCGTGGATGGCTTACATCGTGATCGTGACCGCCTTGCCGTCGTAGCTGACTTCCTTGTCGGCCTTGTCGAAATCATCCGAACTCGATACGCCCGCCTTGATGAAGCGCACCTTGAACTGGCGCTTGGCGACCATGCCCTTGTACTGGCCGGTGCGCGCGCCGATGGTCACGGTCCTGGTGCTGTCGTCGTAACTGAGCGGGATGCGTGAGAATTCGCCACGGGTGTAGGCGTTGGTGACGCCGTCGTCCTCGTACAGGCTGAATTTGCCGTCGGCGCCGGTGTAGATGTTGAGCGTGACCGGCGCGTCCGGCTTTTCATCCACATACTGCGTCACGGGACCTATCGGCAGAATCGCGCCGGCCTTGACCAGCAGCGGCATGCGCGCCGCCGGCGCGGCCATCGTCACCGACTTGCCGCCCTGGTGCAGCGCGCCGGTGTAGAAGTCGTACCAGCTTGCTCCTTTCGGCATGTACACGCTGCGCTCGCGCGCGCCGTACACATGCACCGGCGCCACCATCAGGTCGCGCCCGAACAGGTACTGGTCCTTGATGTCCTTGACCTGTTCATCCTTCGGAAAATCCATCACCAGAGCGCGCATCACGGTGCCCGAGTGATAGTAGATATCCGAGGCGGTCGCGTAAATGTAAGGCATCAGGCGATAGCGCAGCTTCAGGTACCAGACCATCGAGTCCTGCATCTCCGAGCCTTCGGGCGCGATGTTGTAGATCTCGCGCTTGACCACTTCGCCGTGAGAGCGGAACAGCGGCGTAAAGGCGCCGAACTGGAACCAGCGCAGGTTCAACTCCTGCCATTCCTTCATGTCTTCCGGATTGACGACGGCGGCGCCGGTGCTGCGGTTTTCCTGGGCCGAACCGACATCGCCGCTCTGGAAGCGCACTTCCTGCGCGTAGCCGCCGATATCGTGGGTCCAGTTCGGAATGCCCGACATCGAAAAATTCACGCCGGCCGAAATCTGGTCGTACAGGTTGTTCCAGCGCCCCACCGTATCGCCGCTCCACACCGCCACCGCATTGCGCTGGATGCCGGCGAAGCCCGAGCGCGACAGGATCAGCTGGCGCGTATCGGGCTGGTCGCGATTGAGGCCCTCGATCAGCGCCTGCGTGTGCGGCAGGCTGTAGGTGTTGTAGGTGATCTCGCCGGCGCCATGCACGGTCGGCCCGATCAGCTTCTTGAAGTCCTCGGGACGGGTGTTCGACAGCACATCCGGCTCGCTGTTATCCATCCACCACGAATCGAAACCCAGGCCACCGAGCTTGGTTTTCACCTGGCGATAATAGATATCGCGCGCTTCCTGCGTGTACGGGTCGTAGTGGGCGTTCTTGTAGCCCGGCCCGACCCAGTCAAGGTCGCCGTTCTCCACGTTCCTGGTCCACATGTGGCCCTTGGCGGCGAATTCCTTGTAGTTGTCGGTGTCGGCGTAGAACTTGCCCCAGATGGACAGCATCACACGCACATTGTTCTTGTGGATTTCGTCGACCATGCCTTTCGGATCGGGAAAGCGGCTCTTGTCGAAGTCGTGCGAGCCCCAGCCGTTTTCGGGCCAGTAGAACCAGTCCTGCACGATGTTGTCTAACGGCCAGCCGCGCTTGCGGTATTCGCGCACCGCACCCAGGATCTGGTCCTGCGTTTCGTAGCGCTGGCGCGATTGCCAGAAGCCGTAGGCCCACTTGGGCATCATCGGCGCCTGTCCAGTCAGGTGGCGGTAGCCGGCGATCACGCTGTCCATGTTCTCGGCGTTGATGACGTAGTAGTTCACCGCCTGCGCGATCTCGGACGAAAACGTCAACGAATGGCGCTCGGCATGCGGCAGCGGGTCGTTGTGGGTGATGCCGATCATGCCGCCGGTGGGCTTCCATTCCAGGTGCAGCTTCACCGGCTTGTTGGCGGCGAATTTGACCTCGAAGTTGTGGTACCAAGGGTTCCAGCCCTGGCGCCACACGTCCAGCACCTGCTTGCCGTCCAGCGTCAAGGTGGCGTAGTCGGACGAATACAGCTGCATCTTGTGCACGCCGGCCTTGGCCGAACTCATGGTCCCTTCCCAGACTACCTTTACGTCTTTGAGGTCCTTGAGCGGACCGAGTTCCTTCGGCCAGTTTTCGGCCACGTCCTTGAGGTATTTGTAATCGATGTCGGTCTCAATGCGGGTCAATGCCAGTTTGCCGCCGACGTAGTAGCGCGCGGTCAGGCCGCCAGCCTTGCCGCTGGCGTCGACCAGTTTCAGGTCGCGCTTCATCGGACCGTAGGGCTTGGGATCGCCGAAGCGCGAGATCGCGTTGTTATCCCACAGGACGCCGTAGTTCTTATCGGAGATCACGAACGGCACCGCCACGTCCATATTGTGCTGCGCCAGCAGGACGTCTTCGCCGTTCATGTTCATCTGGGCGTTCTGGTGCTGGCCCAGGCCGTAGTAAGCGTCTTTCAGGCCCGGATTGAAGCCCTGCTTGATCGCCAGGAACGGCTTGCCATCGACCTTGATCGGCGTGAGGCTTTCGGACGACTGGGTCAGGAAGACTTCACCTTTGGCGTTATAGAACTTCACCAGCCCGGTCTTCAAGGAGACCCTGGCCGAGATTTTTCCGGCGTTGAGGGTGACCACGTCCTTGCCGGCATCGCTGACCGTGAACTGGCAGGCGCACGGTTTGGCCACCGTCATCATCGACGGCGTCAGTTCCTTGCCAGGCTCATCAAGCTTGACGACGTGGATGATATTCTCGCCCATCACCTCCAGGCGCACTTCCTTCGCCGCACCCTGGTCGGGTTTGACGACGACGCCGCTGCCGGTTTTTTCAAACGTGCCCGCGAGGGCGTGGCCTGATGCAATCAGTGCCAGGCAGGACGCCGTTCCCACCAGTGATTTAAGACGCATTCTGTGATCTCCAATAGTGATTAGTAGGTGCCGATTCTGATTTTCAGGACGATGGGCTTGGCCGGCAGGTTGATGCCGTAGTCGACCTGGTCGCCGTTCCAGTTGCGCTCCATGATCCACTGGCCGGATGCATCGAAACTGCCCTCCTCCACCCGCGCCAGCATGGTCGGCTTGCCCTCGTTGCTGCCGGCGCCGTCCAGGCGCAAGCGCACCTGCTGGCCGATGACGATGAATTCGTTCTCCGCGATCTGGGCAATCGAGACACCGCCACTGGGGTTCTTGGTATTCGCCGGTTCATCCTTGATCTCCGGATTCCAGTGCTTTTCGCCGAAGCGCCACTGGCGGAACGACACCGTGGCCTTCCAGTTTTTCATCGGGATGGTTTGCTCGGTGCGCTCGTCGCTTTCGGCCACGCCGTAGGTGCGGCCTTCGAACGCCCATGTGGCCCACTGGCGCTCCATCGGCCGGAACACGGCAAAGATCGATCCGAACGGCTCGACCATCGTCTTGTCGGTCAGCTTGGACCCGAGTGGAAAATTGCTGTAGTCGGCGTAATCGATCCCGAACGGCGCAAACCCCAGCGCGCCGCGTCCCAGCACCTGGTAGGTGTAGCGCGCATAGGTGGCGGCGTTGCCCAGTTCCGGCACCATCAGCGGATTGTCGGGGCGCTGGAAGCGGTCCAGCGTGCCGGTAAACTTGGCCGACTGCGGCATGTAGATGTCCGGCGCGGCAAAGTCGATGGCCGGTGCGGCCGCCTTGTAGATGTCGATCACATCGTAGGTCGGCCCGCCGCTGGCGAAATTGCCCTTCCACGGCGCCAGCGGTTCGAGCGGATCGCGCAGGGCGTTGTTGACGTACATCGGCAGGTCGTAGACCGCGCGCCCGGCCCTGGCGATGTCGCCGATGTAGCTGGCAATCGCCCAGGTATGGAAATACTGCTCCGCGTAGTCGCCATAGACCTCCGGCCAGGTGCCGCTGGCGGCCAGCTTCACCGGCGCCTTCTGGCGCGCCAGCACCGCCTGCGGCACCGGCTGCGCGAACGCCGCCTGCGCCTTCGCGCCGTAGTCGCGCACCAGGCCATAGGTACCGACCTCGTTCTGCACCTGCATCATGATGACCGTGCGATGCGCCTCGTCGATCTTTTTGATGTGGGTCATCAGCGCCACAAACGCCTTTTTGTCGGCCTTGAGCGTCTCTTCCCCGAACGGCGACATGCAGTAATTGAGCTTGCCGTCCTTGTCCACCATGCGCGGGAAGCGCTGGTTGTTGAACTTGACCCATTCCGGGCTGTATTGCGGGTTGGTGTTCTTCCAGGTAGCGAACCACAGCAGCACCAGGCGCACCTTGTTCTTGCGCGCCTCGGCCACCAGCGTATCGACATAGCTGAAATCGAACTTGCCCTCGACCGGCTCGATCTGCTCCCACGCAACCGGAATCTCGAGCGTGTTGGCGTGCATGTCCCTGACCGCCGGCCAGACCTTTTTCAGCGCCGCCGGATAGTTACTGGAATTGTGCGCCTGGGCGCCGAGCATCACGAACGGCGCCCCATCGACCATCAGCGCATGGCGCCCGTCCTTGTGCACCAGTTGCGGCAGCGGTGGCGCCGCCGCCGTGACACTGGACGCGGCCAGTGCCAGCACCGCGAAGACATGGCGCGCCATCAGAAGCTGTAGCGCATCTGCGCCGTGTAGCGTGGACCGGTGACGAACCAGGCGCGCCCCTTGGTGCCGATGGTCTGGTCCATCTCCTGCCTGAACTTGGCATCGTTGATGTTCTGCGCTTCCAGGCCGAACGAGAGTTGCTCGGTGATCTTGTAGAAGACCGACGCGTCGAGCTGGCCGTATGCCGCCGCCCAGGTAGGCAAGCCATAGCTCACATTGTGCTGGCCGACGGTCGGGCTGGCCGGATTGGAATCGAGGCCGTCGCCGCCCTTGGTGCCGTTCACGTTCACACCCTGCAGGCTGCGCGAACGCCAGTTGTAGGCCAGGCGCGCCGACAGCGGGCCTTTGTCGTACATCAGCGCCAGGTTGTACGAACGGCGCGACTGGTTATACAGCGGCAGGTTGCCGAAAGAGCGGCCGTTGGTGTCGCAGCCGTTCATGTTCAGGTTCAGGTTGGACGCGCCATTGCCGGCGCCACCGGTGCAGTATTCCTGGAACACCGACTGGTACATGGTCTTCTTGCCGTCGACGAAGGTGAAGTTGGCCTGCACGCCCAGGCCGGACAGCCATTGCGGCAGATTGTCGAAATACTGCTGGTACGCGAGCTCGAAACCGCGCGCCCTGCCCTTGGCGCCGTTGATCGGTGCGGTCACCGTGAAGTTGTTCATCACGCCGTTCACGTCGGGCAGCTGGAAATTGTAGCTCTGGTCGACGATGATGTTCTTGAGCTGCTTGTTGAATACCGCAAGCGTCAGCGAGCCGGCCGGGGCGAAATACCATTCGGCCGTCAGGTCGACCTGGCGCGACGTCACCGGCTTGAGGGCCGGATTGCCGGAGCCTTCGCCAGTGAGTGTCACGCTGTTTACGCGCACGATGCCGGCGGCATCGTCGGAGGTGGTTTTCACATCCTGCGTCAAGGTCGTATAGCCCTGCAACTGCGAAAAATCCGGGCGCGACACGGCCGAGGAGGCCGCAAAGCGGAATTGCAGTTTTTCGCTGGCCTTCATGCGCAGGTTCAGGCTTGGCAGCACGTTACTGTACGAGTTGCTGTAGTCCTGAGGGCGCACGAACGCCGGGATGTTCGGAATGGCCGGGCCGATGGTCTGGTAGCCTGCCGGGATGGTCGGGCGGGTGTAGCTGAACACCGTGTAGCCGCTCGCCTTCATGTCGGTCTTCACGTAGCGCACGCCGATATTGCCGTCGATCGGCATCGGCAAATCGTCGAAACCGAAGCGCGCCTGCGTGTACAAGGCGCCGGTCTTTTCGGTCTGCTCGTTCGAACCCGCCGGATCGGTGCCGTAGGATGCCCTCTTCCATGGCGCGCAGTCAGGCGTGGCGCCTTTGGAGGCGGCCAGTTCGTTACACAAAATATCGTGGTACTTGTGCAGTCCCGCGTAGCTGTCCGGGTAACCCGTGGCCAGCGAGGTATTCGGCACCACCAGCGACGGCACCGCGACTTTACCGCCGAAGAAATTGTTGAAGTTGTGGACGCGCGTATTGCCGGAAAAGCGCGGGTCCCCCAGCGACGCCAGTTGGCCGATATTCCAGCCCAGTTGCCACGGCTGCGAAATGGCGACCCAGTTGTAGTCCGGATTGGTCTTTTCGGTGACCGCGTCACGCTTGGTCAGGCGCACCCCGAAGCGGATATCGCGCATGACCTTGTGATCGAAATCGTACTGGGCGTCGCCCTTCCACGCGGTTCCCTTGGCTTTGCTGCGGTCCGCGTGCTCCTGGGTGAAGGCCCAGTAATAGTTATTCGGATTGGCCAGGTAGGCCAGGTCGTCGCTGTCGAAGATCAGGTTCGGCCTGCCGCCGCCCAGGTCGAGCTGCTGCTTGGGCATCTGCACCCCGGTGGCGACGGTCGAATCGAGATTGGCGGTCTTGGCGCGGATGCTTTGCAGGTCCGACTTGAAGGTCCAGCTGCTGGTCGGACGCCACACCAGGTTCCACGACACGTCCGTGGTATCGGACTTGCGGTTCGCAATGCGCGTATCGCCGCCGTAGTTGATGCCCTTGTCGGCCGGGTCGGTCAGGGTGCCGCTCACGAACGCGCCCTTGCCATCGTAGGTGGCGCCGGGATCGACCAGGATGTTGTAGGGATTGGAGGCGGCAAAGATGGCCTGTTCGTCCCAGTCCATTTTGTAGCGCGACTTGAAGAATGTCAGCGAGGTGTTGATGTCGCGGTTCGGGCGCCATTGCAGTGCGCCGTATGCGCCTTCGCGCTGGCGCTCGAAATTGAGCGTGCGCCACGACGCCCCCTTCGGAATCCAGACGGTTTTGCCGGGGACGACATCGTCGCGTGGAAAATACGGATCGACCTGCAAGGCGTCGGTGCGGGTCGCGCTTTCGGAATAGGCCAGGTCGACCAGCACGCCAACTTCGCCGATGCCGGTCTTCCAGCGGTTCGAAAACAAGCCCGAGGCCGACGGCGAGCTGCGGCCCTTTTTCAGGTCGGAGTAGGTGGTCTGTGCGGACAGCGCCACCTTCATGCCCTTGTAATCGAAGGGCATGGCGGTGCGCAGGTTCACCAGGCCGCTGATGGCGCCTTCGATCTGTTCCGCCGAGGGGTTCTTGTAGATGTCGACGCCGGCCATCAGTTCGGGCGGCACGTCCTCGTAGTTGAGCGAGCGCCCGCCATTGGCCGAGAACGAATCGCGGCCATTGAGTTCCGAGCGCACGTAATTGAGGCCACGGATCGACACGCCCGAGCCTTCCACCGAAAAGTGCTCGGGATCGGCCTTGCTCATGGTGCGGTCGATGGTCACGCCCACCACGCGCTGAAGCACTTCGGTGACCGAGCGGTCGGGCAGCTTGCCGATGTCGTCGGCGACGATCGAGTCGACGATTTCGTCGGAATTCTGTTTGACCTTCTGCGCCGAGTTCAGTGCCGCGCGCTGGCCGCTGACCACCACCACGGCCGGTTCACCGGTCGCGCTGTCCTGGGCTGGCGCGCCCCGAGCCATCGCCGCGCTGCCCGACAGCAGTGCGATTCGTGCGACTGCCACGGCAATCGCTGTTTGCTTATAGTTGTTCAACTTGTCTCCTCTTTTTCCGATCGGATTACTGCTGCTCTTCATGGTGGTGCCGGCAGTGCTGTGGCATGTCGTTCATCGATACAGGCAAGCCCTCCCCAACACGGTTGTCGAAAGGCGCAAAGGCATACGGAGACAGGGCCGCGCGGGCCTGCGGTTGATCATCATGGAGTGCGTCTCGGTTGAATTCTTATACGCGTCGGCTGGTGCCGCGCTGGTTTGTGTATTGATTTTCCGAGCTACGCCAACCCGCCGCAATTACGAAAATGACCAAGGCGCGGAATGATATTCAGGAAACAACGTTTATATGGTGCGTTGCTATACGCACCTGTCGCCATCGCGGCGCAAATGCGTCATCCAAGGCATACCGGCTCACTTTTTCTTGATGGCGAGCGTGGCGCCGAGGCGTGTTTCAGCGCCCGGTTGCAGCTTGAGCGCGACGACTTTGTCGCCATAGCGAACCGTCCCGCCGCCCTGCCCCGCCATCGAGCGGATGGTGGCGCTGGCCAGCTTGCCGCCGGCCCAGGCGATATCGACTTCGAAGCCGCCGCGTGCGCGCAAGCCCTTCACCGCGCCGTCAGGCCACGACGACGGCAGCGCCGGCAGCAGGTGCAGTTCGCCCGTGTGCGATTGCAGCAGCATTTCGCACATGGCGGCGGTGGCGCCCAGGTTGCCGTCGATCTGGAAAGGCGGGTGGGCGTCGAACATATTGGCGTACGTGCCGCCGGCGTTGTTGGTTTCGGTGCCGGGGCCGGCCTGCTGGGCGGCGCGCGCGCCGGGCTTGGCGAGCTGCCCGCGCAGCATCTTGTAGGCGTGGTCGCCGTCCAGCAGGCGCGCCCAGAACGCGGTCTTCCAGGCCATCGACCAGCCGGTACCGGCGTCGCCGCGTCCTTCCAGCGACTTGCGCGCGGCCGCCGCCAGCGCCGGGGCTCTGGTCGGCGAGATCTGCCGGCCCGGGAACAGGCCAAACAGGTGCGAAACGTGCCGGTGCGTGTCGCCGGGCGTGTCCAGCACCGGGTCCTTTTTCTCGTCCATCCATTCGAGCAGCTGGCCCCAGCTGCCGATGCGCGGGGCCGCGAGCTGGTCGCGCATGGCGGCGATCCGCTCGCGGAAATCCTTGTCGGTGCCGAGGACGTCGGCCGCTTCCACGGTATTGTTGAACAGGTCCCAGATGATCTGCTGGTCGTAGCTCACGCCATCTTCAATCGGCCCGTGCTCGGGCGACCAGCCGTTCGGCGCGACCAGCCGGCCATCCGGCAGGCGCTTCAGGTGGTCCTGCCAGAACGCGCACACTTCCTTCATCATCGGGTAGGCCACCATGCGCAGGAACTCGCGGTCCTGGGTGAAGGCGTAGTGCTCCCAGAAATGCTGCGCATACCAGGCGTTGCCGGTCTTGTTCCAGATGTAGGTGGTCGCGCCAAACGGATTGGACTCGGTGCGCAGCGTCCAGCCGCGTACCGGCTTGTTCTGCGCGGTGAGGAAGGTCTCTTCGCCGGCCTTGGGCGGCTGCGCCAGTGCGCCGGCGGCGGTATCCAGGATCAGCTGGCGGTACACGGGGGCGACGCCGGTCACGAAATCGAAGAACGGCATCGCGGATTCGGACAGGTTGGCCGGTTCCGCCGGCCAGTAGTTCATCTGGATGTTGATGTTGGTGTGGTAGTCCGAATTCCACGGCGGCGTGAGGCTGTTGTTCCACAGCCCCTGCAGGTTGGCCGGCAGCGAATCGCGCGAACTCGATATGAGCAGGTAGCGGCCGAACTGGAAGAACTGCGCTTCGAGGCCCGGGTCCTTGCCTTCGGCGGTATAGGCCTCGATGCGCTGGTCGGTCGGCAGTGCGCGCCGCGCCGCCGACGCCTGGCCGAAGTCCACGCTCACGCGGGCATACAGGCGCTTGAAGTCGTGCTGGTGCGCGGCGAGCAGTTGCGCCCACGGTTGCGCCGCCGCGGCGCTGACCTGCGTCGACACGCGCGGCAAGGGATGCCCGCCCTGGAAGCGCCTGGCGGCATCGTTGACGTAGCTGGTCCCGGCGCCGAGCACCAGCACCAGCGCATCGCAATTGGTGAAGACAATACGCTTGCCTTCCACCGACAGGGTGCCGCCCTCGTTGATCACCTGGACCTGGCTGGCGTAATCCATCACGTTCGATGTCGCGGGCTGCGAGAAGCCGGCCAGCGAACCGGTGGCATGGAGGCGGTTGCCGGCCACGCCGATGCGCGCATCGTGCATGTCGGTCAGTTCGATAGAACCGCTGTACTTGCCCGGCTGGCTGGCGCTAAGGCGCGCCACGATGGCCTGCGCCGGATGGCTGGCGAACATCTCGCGCTTGAACGTGACGCCGGCGTGCTTGTAGGTGACGCTGTGCAGGCTGTTATCCAGATCGAGCGTGCGCGTGTAGTCGCTGCTTCCGGCGGCATGGCCCGGCAGGTTGACGAACACGTCGCCGAAGGGCTGGTAGGCGCCCAGGGTCTTGTCGTCGCCGGTCCACAGGGTGATGTCGTTGAACTGGATGCGCTCGCGCGCCACCTGCCCGAAAATCATCGCGCCGATGCGGCCATTGCCGATGGGGAGCGCCTCGCGCTCCCAACCCTCGTGCGTGTCGGGCGCCGGGCGGTCGTAACGCAGGGTGCGGTCGCTGGCACTGGCACTGGCACTGGCACTGGCACTATGCACGACGGCGACGAACAGGAGCGCGCAGCGCAGCGGCGTTTTCATCTCATTGCCCCATCAGGCGCTGCAAGGCCGGCTGCATCGCCCTGGCCCACGCTTCGTAGCTTTGTTCGTTCAGGTGCAGCAGGTCGGGCATGACCTCGCGCGACAGAGAGCCGTCCGCCGTCAGAAAGGCCTGGTTGATGTTCAGGTAATGGATGCGCTCGCCGTCGTCGAAGCCGGACAGGATCGAGTTGACATGGTCGTTGATGCGGCGAAGTTCGCTGTCCGCCTTTTCGTCGCGCGGGAAGATCGCCAGCAGCAGGATGCTGGCGTTCGGCAGGCGCTGTTGGATTTCATCGATATTACGCCGCACGCCTGCTGCGGTGGTCACCGGGTTTTCGCGCCGGTCGCCGGTATTGTTGGTGCCGACCATCAACACCACCACGGTCGGATCGAGTCCGTCGAGGGCGCCATGCTGCAATCGCCACAACACGTTTTCGGTATGGTCGCCGCCGAAGCCCAAGCCCAGCGCGTTGTATCTGGCGTAGTAGCGCTGCCAGACCGGCGCGCCGGTTTTCTCCCAGCCTTCGGTGATCGAGTCGCCGATGAAGACGATGCCGGTCTTCTCGCCGGCGGCGTTGCGGCGTTTGACTTCCGCCTTCTTGCCCTCGTGGCGCGGCCCCCAGTGGTTGATCGACCAGGATTGATTGAGCATCTCGGGCGTGACCGACTGCGTTTTGTAATCCGGGCAGGCCGCGTTCGGCGTGCCGGATGCGAGAAACCGCACATGCGCGATGCCCACCCGGCCGCTGCCGCTGCCTTCGAGCGCAAACGGCATGCTCACGGCAGAAAAGTCGTCGCCTTCGCGCATGACGCCTTCGCGCATGACGCCTTCGCGCATGACGCCTTCGCGCATGAAGCAGCGCATCGAGAATGCCAGCGGCTGCCAGCCCTTGCCGGCCATGGCGCGCGCCGGCATCAGGAACGGCACCTGGCGCTCGCACCCCGCGCCGCAGCCAACCTTGAACGACACGCCACCTTGCGCCAGTTCCTCCACGTTCAGGTCGAACGCCAGCACGCCCGCAGGCACATAGGCGCGCAGGTCGAGCGGCGCACCAGTTTCGACGCGCAGGTTGGCGTACCACGCGTCCTTGAAGTGCAGGGTCATCGCTTCCTTGCCGACGTCGACCCCGACCCGGCTCTGCGCCACCTTGGGAACCGCCGGCTTCGGTACCAGCACGGACGCGCCATCGACGCGCTGCGATTTTTCGAAATCGGCGACGACCACGTGCGCGCCAAAGCGCGGTCCGGCTGCGTAGATGCTCAGTTCATCGCCCTGTTTGCCCGGTGTGGCGCAGGCGCCGACGGCCATCAGCATCGAAGCCGCGAGCGACAGCCGCAAAGCTGGATTCATCAGTGTCATGGCGGATCCTGTTCAATCAACGGCGGCCGGAGCGCGTCACCACATCCACCCACACCGCCAACGTGAGGATGGCGCCCTTGACGATCATCTGCCAGTAGCTGTCCACATCGAGCATGGACATCCCGTTATCCAGGCTGGCCATGACCAGCGCGCCGATCAGGGCGCCGTACACGGTGCCCGAGCCGCCGCGCATCGAGGTGCCGCCTATGAAGCAGGCCGCGATCACATCGAGTTCGCCCGAGGTGCCGGCCGATGGCGAACCGGCCGCCAGGCGCGCCGTGTTGATCAGCCCCGCCAGGGCGCACATCAATCCCATCAAGCCGAAGATCCACAGTTTGACGGCGCGCACGTTCACGCCCGACAGGCGCGTCGCTTCCATATTGCTGCCAACCGCATAGATGCGGCGTCCGAATACCGTTTGCGTGGCCACGTAGCTGAACACTGCCAGCAGCACCAGGAGCAGCAGCACCGGCAGCGGAATGCCTTCGTAGCTGTGCAAGGTGCGCACCACCGAATACAGCACCGCGCCAATCGCCAGCAGCCGCACGCCATCGCGCACGGCGCTCGGCACCGGCAAGCCGTGGTGCGCCAGGCTGACGCGCTGGCGCCAGGTCAGCACCGCCGCCAGCACGAACAGCAGCACCCCAAGGCCGATGCTCAGGTCGGGCGACAGGTAGCCCTGCCCCAGGTAGACCATCTCGGACGAGACCGGCGCCACCGTGGTGCCGTCGGTCACCCCGAGCACGATGCCGCGATACGCCAGCATGCCACCAAGTCCCACGATAAACGACGGCATGCCGGCATAGGCCACCAGGTAGCCGTTGAAGATACCGAGCACCAGCCCGCACGCCAGCACCAGCAGCACGATCAGCGGCAGCGGCAGGTGGTGGCTCACATCGAGCACCGCCGCGACGCCGCCCAATAGCCCGAGCAGCGAGCCGACCGACAGGTCGATCTCGCCGGCGATGATGACGAACACCATGCCGCAGGCGAGGATGCCGGTAATGGCCATCTGGCGCATCAGGTTCGACAGGTTGCGCGCCGAGGTGAAGCCGCCCTCGGTTTTCAAGCTGAAGAACAGCCAGATAAGGGCGATCGCGGCCAGCAGGGCCAGGATTTTGTACTGCGTGAAGATTTGCTTGAATTTGATGGGGTTCATTTGGTCTGTCGCGAAGGTGGAGTCGTTCAGTGCGCAGCGTGGTCGAGGGCCGCGGCGAGCAGGGTTTCCTGGGTCAGGTTCCGGTTGACGAAATCGCCCCGCAGTTTGCCCTCGCCCATCACCAGAACACGGTCGGAAATGCCCAGCACCTCGGCCAGTTCGGATGACACCATGATGATCGACATGCCCTGCGCGGCCAGCTCGAACATCAGCTTGTAGATTTCGTACTTGGCGCCCACGTCCACGCCGCGCGTGGGTTCGTCGAGGATCAAGACCTGCGGCTTTGTGAGCAGCATTTTCGACAGCACCGCCTTTTGCTGGTTACCGCCCGAGAGGCTGGTAATCGGCAGGAACGGGCTGGCGGTTTTCAGGCCCAGGCGGTTGATCTGGTCCTGCACGGTTTTCAGTTCGGCCTCGCGGTCGATGCGGGTCAGGCGCGCGAAGGAATCGAGCACGGTCAGGGTGATGTTCCGGCCCACGTCGAGGTCGCGCACGATGCCGTGCTGCTTGCGGTCCTCGGGCACCAGCGCGAAGCCGGCGCGGATCGCCTTGAGCGGCGTGCCGGTATCGACCACGGCGCCGTGCAGGCGCACCTCGGCCTCGCTGGCACCCGGATAGGCCCCGAACAAGGCGGACACCAGCTCGGTGCGCCCCGCTCCCACCAGGCCGGCGATGCCGAGGATTTCGCCTTTGCGCAGGGTGAAAGAGACGTTGTCGACGCGTTTGCGTTCGGGTTTGTCGATGTCGTAGCAGGTGACGTTGCGCGCTTCGAAAATCACCTCGCCCAGCTGACGCTCCTGCTTGGGATAGAGCTGGTTCATCTCGCGCCCGACCATTTGCGCGATGATGCGGCTGACATCGAGTTCGGCCATCGGCGTGGTGGCGATGTGTTTGCCGTCGCGGATCACGGCGATGGTGTCGCAGATGGCCGCCACTTCATCGAGCTTGTGCGAGATGTAGACGCAGGCCACGCCCTTGGCCTTGAGCTTGCGGATGATCTCGAGCAGGATCTTGATTTCGGCGGCGGTCAGGGACGCCGACGGTTCGTCCAGGATCAGCAGCTTGGCGTCCTTGTTGAGGGCCTTGGCGATCTCGATCAGTTGCTGGTGACCGCCGCCGTAGTTCATCACCGGCAGCACCACGTTCACGTCCGGCAGGTTCAGGTCCGCCAGCAGCTGTTCGGCGCGGCGGTTCATGGCGGGGTAGTTCATGCGCCCGCCGAAGCCGGTGATTTCGTTCCCGAGGAAGAGGTTTTCGGTCACCGACAGTTCGGGCACCAGCATCAGTTCCTGGTGGATGATGATGATGCCGGCCGCCTCGGTCTCGCGGATCGAGGCGGCGCGCAGCGGCTGGCCCTCGAACAGGATGTCGCCGTCCCACGTGCCGTGCGGGTAGACGGCGGAGAGCACCTTCATCAAGGTCGACTTGCCGGCGCCGTTTTCGCCGCACAGGCCCACGCATTCGCCGGCGCGGATCTGCAGGTCGATGCCGTCGAGCGCACGGACGCCGTCGAACTGTTTGACGATGCCCTTCATTTCAAGCAAATAGTCGGACATACTGGTTCTCGCGTTTGAAAACGTTTTCACAACAGAGGCGTTCTCCGCCCACCCATCCGTCGTTCCCGCGCAGGCGGGAACCCAAGTTCGCATGTAAGCCAAAGGCGGAGCTAAAAACCTGGATCCCCGCCTGCGCGGGGACGACGGTTTTGCGGCTAAACGCCTGGACTGACTTCTCTGGAACGACGGCTGTGCGGCTGTAACCCTTGCGCTTACTTACCCGCGATCTGCGCCTGCGTGTAAAACCCGTCCGTCACCAGCAGATTGATATTTTCCTTGGTCAGCGCGGTCGGCTTGAGCAAAATCGTGCTGACCTTTTTGAAACCGTTGTCATACGCGCCGTTAAAAGCAGGCTTCTCATTGCGCACCAGCTGCACCGCCAGCTTGGCCGCCTCGCCCGCCAGCAGCTTGAGCGGTTTGTACACGGTCATTGCCTGCGACCCGGCAATCACCCGGCGCACCGCCGCGATATCGGAATCCTGCCCCGACACCGGCACCTTGCCATCGAGTTTTTGCGAAGCCAGCGCCTGGATCGCGCCGCCCGCCGTTGCATCGTTCGACGCCACGATGCCGTCGATCTTGTTGTTATTCGCGGTGAGCGCATTTTCGACAATCGCCAGCGCCTCCGACGGGCTCCAGTCCTTGACCCACTGCTTGCCGACGATCTTGATGTCGCCCTTGTCCACCAGCGGCTGCAGCACGGCCATCTGGCCTTCGCGCAGCACCTTGGCGTTGTTGTCGGTCGGCGCGCCGCCCAGCAGGTAGTAATTGCCCTTCGGACGCACCTTCACCACGCCGGCGGCCTGCATCTCGCCCACCGCCTTGTTGTCGAAGGAAATGTAGGCGTCCACATCGGCGTTGAGCACCAGGCGGTCGTACGAAATGACCTTGATGTTGGCCTTCTTGGCCTCCTTGATCGCGTTATTGAGCACGGTCGCGTTGTACGGCACGATGACCAGCGCATCGACCCCGCGCGAAATCAGGTTCTCGATCTGCGCGATCTGTTTTTGCTCGTTGGCGTCGGCCGACTGCACGAACACCTTGGCGCCGAGCTTGTCGGCCGCGGCCACGAAGTAATCGCGGTCGCGCGCCCAGCGCTCAAGGCGCAGGTCGTCGATCGAAAAGCCGATCTTCGGGTTTTTGGCATCCGCGCTGGCCTGGCCGCTGGTGAGAATCATCATGGCCGATACGACCGCAACACTCAGAATCTTTTTCATCTTGTTTGTCTCCATTATTGTTATACGACGTGGATGCTACCCGGCGTGGCGCCGTGTTTTTGGCAACAGAATAGCGGACTTTTGCCATTCGTTGCCATATTTACATTAACCTTATCAATGGTTATGGCGCGGCAGATCGTGGCCCACGCCACGGTACGGCAACGCCATTTCCATGCAGCCGCCCTGCTCCAGCTGCCCGACGGTGGAACGGTACAATTCCTGCCAAGGGGTCTGGCTCGGCGGCGTGGGCGGCAGCGGTTCCTTCCTGCGTTCGGCAAGCACCTCGTCGGCCACCAGCATGTCGCAGCGGCCGGTGTTCAGGTCGACGCGGATGATGTCGCCGCTGCGCACGTACGCCAGCCCGCCGCCGGCCGCGCTTTCGGGCGAGGCGTTCAGGATCGACGGGCTGTCCGAGGTGCCCGACTGGCGCCCGTCGCCCAGGGTCGGCAGGTTCAGGATGCCGCGCCGGATCAAGGCGTCCGGCGGCTGCATGTTGACCACTTCGGCCGAACCGGGCCAGCCGATCGGACCGGCGCCGCGAATGACCAGCATGCAGCCTTCGTCGATATCGAGCGCCGGATCGTTGATGCGGGCGTGATAGTCGCCCGAGCCGTCGAATACCACGGCGCGGCATTCGAACACGTTTTCATGGCCTGGCCGGCACAGGTAGCGCGCGCGGAAGTCGGCCGAAATCACGCTGGTCTTCATGATCGCAAAGTCGAACAGGTTGCCCTTCAGGACAAAGAAGCCGGCCTTGGTCCTCAAAGGCGCGTCATACGGATAAATCACTTCGCGGTCGACGCTGGCGCGGTCCTGCAGGTTGACGGCCATGCTGGTGCCGGTCACGGTCAGGCGATCCGAGCGCAGTTTGCCGGCCTGTTGCAGCTCCCACATGATGGCCGGCACGCCGCCGGCGCGGTGGAAGCGCTCGCCGAGGAATTTACCGGCCGGCTGCATGTTGAGCAGCAGCGGCACGTCGTGGCCGTATTCCATCCACGCGGAGGATTCGATCTCGATGCCGGCGTGGCGCGCCATCGCCATGATGTGCGGCTGCGCGTTGGTGGAACCGCCAATGGCGGCGTTGACCACAATCGCGTCCAGAAAAGCGTCCTTTGTCAGGATCTGCGACGGCCGCACATCCTGGCGCGCCAGTTCGACGATGCGCCGGCCCGTCTCGTAGGCCATCTGCCCGCGCTCGCGGTACGGCGCCGGAATGGCCGAGCAACCGGTGAGCGACATGCCGAGCGCCTCGGCCAGCGCGTTCATGGTCGAGGCGGTGCCCATGGTGTTGCAGTGGCCTGCCGACGGCGCCGAGGCGGCCGCGATTTGCAGGAATTTTTCGTTGTCGATGTCGCCGGCGGCGAGGCGGCGGCGGCCGTGCCAGATGGCGGTGCCGGAGCCGGCCAGTTCGCCCTCGAACCAGCCGTCGAGCATCGGACCGCCGGACAGCACGATGGCGGGAATGTCGACCGTCGACGCGGCCATGATCTGGGCCGGGGTGGTCTTGTCGCAGCCGGTGGTGAGCACCACGGCGTCGATCGGGTAGCCGTGCAGGATTTCGACCAGGCCCAGGTAAGCCAGGTTGCGGTCGATGGAGGCAGTCGGACGGCGGCAGTTTTCGAAGATCGGGTGCAGCGGGAATTCCATGGCAATGCCACCGGCGTCGCGGATGCCGTCGCGCACGCGCTTGGCCAGTTCCAGGTGGATGCGGTTGCACGGGCTGATGTCGCTGCCGCTCTGGACGATGCCGATGATCGGCCGGCCGGCGCGCAGTTCCTCGGCGGTGATGCCGTAGTTCATGAAGCGCTCCAGGTAGAGCGCGGTCATGTCGATGTGGTCGGGATTGTCGAACCAGTCCTGCGAGCGGTAGCGGCGTGGCGGAGTTGAATGGGTGCTCAAGCGATGTCCTGTTGCGAAAAAGTGTGCTGGGGCAGACCCGGCGTGCCGGTGCGGAAGGTGAACAGCGCGCCAGCCAGCGGTTCGCGCGCGCGCTCATCCATGCTCAACCCTTTCCAGGCGGTGGTGACGAAAGCGGCGCGCAGGTCGGGGCCGCCGAAGGCCAGTTTGGTGATGTTCGAGACCGGGAAGGCGATCGTGCCGGTCAGCTGGCCCGCCGGGTTGTAGCGGTCGATACGGGCGCCGCGGAACATGGCTACCCAGAGGTTGCCGTCGGCATCGACCGCCATGCCGTCCGGGTGGCCGGGGGCTGCGGTGGCGATGAACAGGCGCTTGCGCGTGGCCGTGCCGTCCGGGGCGACATCGAAGGCGTGGATTTTTTTGCCGAGGGTGTCGGTGTGGTACAGGGTTGTGCCGTCCGGGCTCATGGCCGGGCCGTTGGTGATGATGTAGCCGCTGTCGACGGTGGACAGGCGCCCGCCCGGGTGCAGGCTGTAGAGGGCGCCGGTGGGGTCGGTTTCGCCGGCGTCCATGGAGCCGAACCAGAGGGAGCCGTCGGCGGCGATGAAACCGTCGTTGAAGCGGTTGCCGGGCTGGTCTGCTTCGATCGCGCGCAGGAGGGAAAATGCCCCGCTTGCGGGGTTGAACTGGTGCAGGCCGTCGTCAAGGCCGACAATGAAGCCATCACCGTCGTTCCCGCTACCACCGTCGGTGCTGAGGACCGTAACCGCTGGCACAATAAACCCCGGCCTCCCCGGCGCGTCCCATGATTGACGCTGCGTGCCATCCGGCGCGCAGCGGTGTAACCGCCGCCCGCGAATATCCACAAAATACACCGACTCGCTGGCCGCGTGCCATAACGGCCCTTCGCCCAGCTCCGCGCCCACCGGCCACAAACAAACAGGCTGCTCCATGCTCACGCTCCGTACCAGCCGGCGTCGACGAAATACTCGCGCCCGGTACAGCGCGCCGCGTTATCCGACGCCAGGAACAGCGCCAGCGCCGCCACATCCCGCACCTCCACCCGCTCGCGCAGGCATTGCCCGGCCAAAATCTTGACCTCCTCCTCCGGCGTGTGCCACAGCTGCTCCTGGCGCGGCGTGCGCACCGCCCCTGGAATGATGCAGTTGACCCGAATCCCGTCCACGCCCAAGTCGCGCGCCAGCCCGCGCGTCAAGCCTTCGATGGCGGCCTTGGCCGTCATGTACAAACTCAGATTCGGCAAGGCCAGGTGCCAGGAAATCGATCCCATGTTCAGGATCACGCCCTCGCCCTTGACGCGCATGCCCTCGGCCGCCGCCTGCGCGCAAAAGAACTGGTGGCGCAGGTTGACCGCCATGCGCTGGTCCCAGTAGGCCGGCGTGACCTCGGCGATGCCATGGCGGTCGTCGTTGGCGGCGTTATTGATCAGTATGTCGACCGCTACCCCGATCCGCGCAAACACGGCGGCCAGCGCGTTCAGGTCGGTCAGGTCGCATGGCAGGAACACCGGTGGAGGCGCGCAATCGGCCAGCGCGGCAACCAGCGCCAGCGAGGCTTGTTCGGCGATATCGACGAAAAACACGCGCGCGCCCTGGCGGGCAAAGGCGCTGACCATCTCGGCGCCAATACCGCTGCCGCCGCCCGTGATGAGCACCGTTTTCCCTGCCAGATCGGGGTAGATCGCGTAAGTCAGCTGTCGTTGTTTGCTCATTGGGTGATTTTCAGCAGGCCACGACGGGCCAGGTTGTCGAACAGGGCGCGCACCCCGAAGGTCCATGGCGCGACCTGGTCGCTGCGCCGGACTTCATTGACGAGCGTGCCCAGCGATGGTGTCGAGATGCTGACGCGGTCGCCCAGGTGATGGGTAAAGCCGCCGCCGGCCGCGTCGCGGTCCTTGATCGGCGAGAACATGGTTCCCAGAAATAGCATGAAACCATCCGGATATTGATGATGCGTGCCGTACACCTGGCCGACCAGGTCGAGCGGATCGCGGCTGATTTCACGCATGCGGCTCGCGCCCGCCAGATGAAAGTCGTCATCCGCGCCTTCGATCAGCATGCTGACCTCGGCGTTGCGGATGGTGTCGATCGTAAAGTGCTCATCGAACAGGCGGATGAACGGGCCGATCGCGCAGGACGCGTTGTTGTCCTTGGCTTTACCGAGCAGCAAGGCGCTGCGGCCTTCGATATCGCGCAGGTTGACGTCGTTGCCCAGGCTGGCGCCGCGCACTTCGCCCCGGCTGTTGACCGCCAGCACGATTTCCGGCTCGGGATTGTTCCATTTGGAATCGGGATGCAGGCCGACATCGGCGCCGTAGCCCACCGCCGACATCGGCTGCGACTTGGAAAACACTTCCGCGTCCGGGCCGATGCCCACTTCCATGTAGGGCGACCAGAGGCCGCGCGCGATCAGGTCTTGCTTGAGTTTGTCGGCAGCGGGCGAGCCGGGCTTGATGGCCGAGAGGTCGTCGCCGATGCATTCCTGCATCGCGCCGCGCAATTCGCCGGCGCGGGCCGGGTCGCCCTTGGCTTGTTCTTCAATCACCCTTTCGAGCAGGCTAACGGCGAAGGTGACGCCGCAGGCCTTGATCGCTTGCAGGTCGCTCGGGGCCAGCAGGCGCGTGCCCTCGGTGTTTTTTGCGTTGGCCAGCAGCTCGGCCAGCGTGCCCAGCGCATCGCCGGGGGCGTTGCGGGCGATCTCGGGCGCTTCGGCGCGTTCGAGCAGCTCGGCCATGGTGGCGGAATGCGCGCTGACGTCGATGACCTGGCCAGCGCGCACCACCACCACCGACGGGCCGGCGCCGGCGCGCCAGGCGCGCCCGACCAGCAAGGCCCGTTCTGCATCGACCGGCAACATCGATTTGTCTGAATCTGTCATGTCTCTCTTCCCGATTGGACTCGATGCCGGCCGGGAATCTCCCCTTGCCCAGCATCACGAGACAGATGGTGCACTGAGTGTTGAGTTTTTTCTATTATGAAATCGACCAAGGGGGATCATGATTATCAGCAGCGGGGCCTGTTTTCAGTGTTGCTTATTGAGCAGAATAGTCGTGCGGCGTTTGACACAAGTTTCCTGTGAGCATAACCTTCCTGAGCGCCCATGCTGGTGCAAAGGAACGACGTTCGAGTATTCCGTGCGTTGGCCGCACATCGCACCAGCCGTCAATCCACTCCAGAGGACCGCCTTGAACGACTACTTCCGCTCCAGCCAATCGCGCTTCACGCTTTTGTTCTCCGCAATTTTCGTCGCCTTGCTGGTCATTACGCTGGCGGCGATTACCCTGTTCATCACGCCGGAGCTGAAACGCGCCGAAGGCCAGCTGATCGGCGATGATGTCAACAACATCGCCGTCAAGATCACCGAGCAGCTCAAGCAGGTCGAAGCGCAGCAGCGCGCCATCACCCAGACCGTGGCGCTGATGGACAGCGCCGCCATCGACACCCTGCTGCCCGGCCTGGTCGATCAGTACGGCGACTTGAACGTGTTTGGGGGCGGCATCTGGCCGGTACCCAAAAAGCGCGATCCGGAAAAGGAAAAGTTCAGCACCTTTTACGCGCGCGACGCGGCCGGCAAGCTGCAGGTCAACACCCACTGGAATTCGCCGGAGTCGCTGAAGTATTTCGAGCAGCCATGGTGGCTGGGCGGCGCCAAGGCGCCCAAGGGCCACTGCGCCTGGGCCAAGGCTTACAAGGACGACGCCAGCCCGCAGCCGCGCACCAACTGCGCCATGGCGATCTACAAGGGCGATGAACTGTTCGGCGTCTCGACGGTCGACGTCACGCTGGGCTTTTTCAACCGCCTGGTGGCCGATATGGAAGCGGCCGTGCACGGCCAGATCCTGATCCTGGAACATGACGGCAAGGTCGTCAGCAACAGCAGCTACATCAAGAGCGAGATCGTACTCAAGAACATCAGCGACCTGGCCTCCACCTCGCCGTTCGCGGCGCAGCTGGCCAAGGTGCTGCCGCAACTGGGCGACAAAGCCGCGCTCGAATCGTCCTACAGCAGCGACGGCACCGGCCATACCCTGTTCGTCGCCACCATTCCGGGTAGCCCATGGCTGCTGGCCACCGGCCTGCCGAACCATCTGCTGAGCCAGCAGAGTGACCGCATCCTGCACACCCTGGGCCTGGTGCAGATTCCGATCGCCATCGCCATGCTGGTGCTGATCGTCCTGGGCATCCGCATGATCATGCGCCGCCTGGCCGTTTTGAAGGGCAACATCGACGCCCTGTCGGCCGGCGACGCCGACCTGACCCGGCGCCTGCCGGCCGGCGGCGGCATGGAGTTCGACGCCGTCTCGGGCAGCGTCAACGGCTTTATCGAGCGCCTGCAGAGCATGATGCAGCAAATCGGCATGAGCACCCAGTCGATCGCACTGGCCTCGCGCGAGATCGCGGCCGGCAACCAGGACCTGTCCGCGCGCACCGAGGCGCAGGCCAGTTCGCTGGAAGAAACGGCGGCGTCGATGGAAGAGCTCACCAGCACCGTCAAGAACAACGAGGACAACGCCAGCCAGGCCAACCGGCTGGCGCGCGAGGCCTCCAGCGTGGCCGCGCAGGGCGGCAGCATTGTGTCGAGCGTGGTGACGACCATGGGTGCGATCGAGCAATCGTCGCGCAAGATTGTCGACATCATCAGCGTGATCGACGGCATCGCCTTCCAGACCAACATCCTGGCGCTGAACGCGGCGGTCGAGGCGGCGCGCGCCGGCGAGCAGGGACGCGGCTTCGCCGTGGTGGCCTCCGAAGTGCGCAACCTGGCGCAGCGCTCGGCGGCGGCCGCCAAGGAAATCAACGCGCTGATCGGCGAGTCGGTGGCCGGGGTCGACAAGGGCGCCGCGCTGGTGGCCGAGGCCGGCACCACGATGCAGCAGATCGTCGCCAGCACCGACAAGGTGGCCAGCATCATCGGCGCCATCATGGGCGCCAGCGCCGAGCAGAACCTGGGCATCGGCCAGGTCAACCAGGCGATCGCCGAGCTGGACGACACCACCCAGCAAAACGCCGCCCTGGTCGAGCAAGCGGCGGCGGCGGCGTTGTCGCTGCAGCAGCAGGCCGCCAACCTGGAACAGATCGTCGGCGGATTCAAGGTGTAAGGCGGGGCGCGGGCTGATGTGTGTGGTTAATGAAAACCGCTAACAGCGATCCTGATCAGCGGCATTCCTGCTTGCATGGGTCATCGGATACCGGGATGCCGTTCCACGCCCGACGCGCGGCAAACGGCTGTGCGCGGGTCGTTTTGCCCAGTTCATAGATCTGCGCCGCGGTGGTGACGGCCAGCGGTGTCCAGCTCTTGCCGTTATCGCCGGAGATGCTCTGGACCACGCCAACGACCTTGCCTTTCGTCTGGCCGGCAACACTGGTGAGGGGGATTTCATACACCAGGCGGCCGCCGCGCGGAACCAGGAAACCGTGGTCTTCACTGGCTTCGGCGTGCAGCGCCACGATCTGCCCGTACAGTGCGGGGGCATTCTTTTCCGGCATATGGAGCGAGAATGCGTCGGGCAGGGTTGCGCTGTCGAACCAGGAGCGATTGGGTTTCAGGTAACTTTTGTTCACTACCGGAGTGCCATCGATCACCCCAAGCTGGTGGCAGTGTGCTTCGTTCAAGGAATGCCGCTTCAAGTACCCCGGCGCCTTGATCTTGTTGTACCACCTGGTCTGGTAATGAATTTGCCAGTTCTGCTGCTGCACGGTCAGGGCACGCTTGTCCGCCATGAACGAGGTTCCCCACGCACCACCGTTGCGGGTCTCGGTCTGGAGGTAAAAGCGCTCGCTCGCCGGCCCGGCGCATTCGAGCTTGTAGGTGTTGGCGAAGGCGGTGACGGGCGAGAGCGTACCCGCGGCGGCGACGAGGACGGCGCAAGAAAGGCGCATGCTGGCGGCGTTGATCATTGTTCTTCTTAGTAAGTTAGCAAGCCGCATACTACACCACGGCGCCAGTCGTGCTCCTTCACCAATGCACTCCAACGCTATCCCAACAGCTGCTGCTTTTCGCGCCAGGTTTCCTGGACCGCCGGATCGGCCACGCAGTACAAGCCGTGCGCGCGTCTCAGGATGAGGTTCGACGCCATCAGTTCGTTCACGACGGGCCCGATCTCTTCCACCTTGACCTCGCGCCCGAGCGCGCGACTGTAATGGGCCGCCGCCTCGGCCGAAAAGACGCCTTTGGCCTCGCCCTGCGCCGCCGCGATCCGTTCGAACACAACGCTCGCCAGCTGGCCGAGTTGTTCGACCTTGGCCAGTTCGATGTCGGCCGCCGCTGCGCGCAAGGTGGCGGCGACGACCGGCAGGTAGCCATCCGGATCCTGGCCCGCCGGCGTATGCAACTGCACCTGGCGCAGCGCCTTGAGCAGTTCCTCCGGCCGGTGTCCCAAGGTGCGGAATGCGGCCAGCACGACCTCATGCGAGGGCACATTGGGCACGCCGGTGTGGTGCAGGCGAGCCAGCAGATCGGCTGTGTAGTCGGCGTCGAGCACCGGGTACGGAATCGACTGCGCACCGCTGAAGGCCTGGGTTCGCCGCGCGGTCAGCTCGCTGACCATCGCGCGATGCGATCCGGTACCGATAGAAATGAAATGGCCGGCGGTACCGGGACGCGGGTTGACCGCGTCGCGCGCCGCCTTCAACGCAAGCAGCAACTGCTTGCCCTCGTCGGTCGTGATCGCTTGCTGCACCTCATCGACAATCAGCACCACGTCGCAGCGGGCTTGGTCGACCAGTTCGGTAATCGCCCGGGATAAGGGCGTGCCGCCCGTTTCGCCAATCTTCTCCAGTTTGAAACCGAATTTGAAACTCAAGGCGCCAACATCAACCCCGCTGACCCGCGCTAGCCGAGCCAGCAAGGACGAACCCGGTGTTTGAAGTTGCGCAAGCGCATCGCGAATGGCATCGCGCACCAGCTGCGCCGGGTTCGCCCTGGTGTCGCTCCACAGGTCGACATAGATCACCAGGGCGCCCTCCCGCTCCAGTGCCGGGATCAGATCGTTGTGGAGGAAGGTGGTTTTGCCGGTGCGCCGCTGGCCCGACATGAACAAACCGGAGCGAAACCCCTCGCTCAGGACATCGGGATGGATCAGCTGGCGCGCCAGGGACGACGCCAGCATCGGGCGCGCAAAATAGTGGCTCATGGATGTAGCTCCAACGATGCGTCTCCAAGCAAGTGTGCAGAGATGACGAGAATTTGTGCGCACTTACGTAGCATTATAGGGACGGCATCACTGGAACCAAGCAGGTTTTCGCCGCGCCGCCTCAGGCCCGCTTGCGCCGGCCCACCACCCCCACCACGCCCAGCCCCAGGCCGAACAGCGCCATGCTGCCCGGCTCGGGCACTGCCATGGCGCTGGCGTCCACGCGCAAGCCCTGGTCCAGGCCCAGGCCGGCGGCGTCGTACCACTGGCCGCCCTGTTCCAGCGCATAGCCGGCCAGCGGCTTGTCGGCCGCGCCGGGCATGCTGGCCTGGCTGGCACTGTCCCAGGTCGAGGTAAACCCGATCCAGTAACTGCCCTCGCCCACCGCCCAGTCGAGGCCGGCCAGCCCGCGCCAGGCGGCCTCGCCCACGCCGGTGGCAAAGCTGGCCGAACGCAGCATGCTGCCCGGGATGAAGCCGCCCTCGCCGTCCGCGCTGTTGCCGAACAGGCTGATGCCGACTTCGCCCGCATCGGTGCCGAAGTAGCCTTCGACGCTGTTGATGGTCATTGCGCCGGGCACGGTAAAGCGGCCGGCGTAACTGTGGCCGCTGTTGAAGGCCCAGCCCGCACCGATGCCATTCGTCGGCGTGCCGGTGTCGGCCACCAGCGCCGCCTGCGCCGGTAAACAGGCGAATGTACAAAGTAAGACGACAGTTAAGCGCAATCGTTCAAACAACATGGATGCCTCCGTATCGGTATGGTGGTGTGATTACTTGAGCTTGCCGGCGCCTGCTTGCAAGGGCACGGCGGCCAGGGTCGACGTTGCCGTTTGCAGCGCATACAGGTACGGCGGGGTCCACAGATCGGCCGCGCTTGGCCGCGCCATGCCGCACTGGCCGTCGACCGCGTTGGTGCCGGCCCGGTCGCTGGTGAAGATGTGGCCCGACGAGCGAAAGCCGATGAAGCTCTTGCCCTTGATGGCCTTGCCGCAGAATTCCGAGAGCTTGAGGCCGGCGAGCTTGTAGTAGTTGTTTTCGATCAGCATGTTGGAGCGGTAGCGCGCGTCGGTGCCGCTTTCGAACTTGACGTCGCCCTCCGTTGTGATCACGTTGCCGGTGACCAGGTTGTTGAACATGTGTACCAGCCCGTAACGGTTGAGCGGCAAGCGTGCCGCCACCGAACTCCACCAGTTGCCCGAGAAGGTCACGCGCAGGCGTCCCTCGTCGCTCCAGGCGCGCCCGCCGTCGCCGTTGCCGACCAGGGTGGTCTTGTGGTGATTGGCGAAATAGCTGTTGGCGATGGTCACATAATCGCTGCCGCGCACCACGTCCAGCGCGCCGTCGTGGCGCGTCTTGTAGGTGCCGGTGGCGAGCGACTCGGGCGTGTCGCCATCGCTCACGCTCAGGTGGCCGAGGAAAATGTTCTGCCCGCGCGAGACGGTGATGCCGTCGGCGTAGGCATTGCCCGCATCCTCGGGATTGACATCCCACGGCGTATCGATCACCAGGTTGCGCACGATGACGTTGCGGGTCCAGGTTGGATAGTCTTCGCCATCCTTGCCATCCTTGATCCACTTCTTGAAGTCGGCTTCCGGATCGCCTCCTTGCGCCAGCGCCAGCTCGCCGCCGATCAGCAGCGAGATGCCGCTCATGCGCGCCGGCCGGCCCTGGGCGTCGTTGATGCCGACCAGGGTCGTGTTCGACGGCAGGTTGATCGAGCCGCCGTATTTCTGGTCCGAATAGCTGGTGTACTCGCGGAACACCGTGTTGTTCTCGCTCCAGCGCAAGTCGATATGGCCGACCACGCGAATGATTTTCGGCTCGTTGCCGGCTTCCCTGATGGCGGCGACCAGTTGCTGGCCGTTGAACACGGTATAGACGCGGTCAAGGCGCGCCGCCCCGCCCCCGCTCAGGACCACCTTGCCCTTGCGCGAAAAGGTATGCCAGCCGGTCGCTGGCGCGGCCTGGCGTTCGAAGGTGAGCCCGCCGCCGGTCGGGTCGACCCGGGCGAACTGCCACGCCGGCAGCCTGGGGGCGGCCAGGTAGTTGGCCGGGTCGTGCAAGCCCTTCACCAGCACCGGAGCGGAGTAGTTGCGCACGCCGTACAGGGCCGTTTGCAGGGGCGTGCTGGCGCCGACGAAGGTGCTGGCGTCGAGCGTGGCGGCGTGGGCGGTGGAAGCGACAGCCAGCATGACGCTGGCAGCAAGGATAGTATTTTTCATGGTTGTCTCCAATGAAGAAAAATAGAAAAGGCGCGCGTTCTTTTGTCGAACGCTTTGCGCCGCGCATGGCGATGCCTGCCCGCGTGCCGGGGCCTTGCCTGAGGCAATGCCACATCGGCCGCGAACGCGACGGCGATGGCGCGGCGCAGGGCGATGGGTCCGGCAACGGGGGTAGGGAAAAACAATCAGCATCCGACAGCGATGTCTGAGACAGATACCTCGCGTACCTGTCGCCATTGCAAGCACGGCGGGGAGCCGGGTCGCGCAGGTCGGGATCGGCGCCAGCAATCCCAAGCGGGATTGTTACGACGGCGACGAATCGATACTACGCTTGATAGGATGATTAAACAATCAGCAAGTTGTACGATGTGGTTTTCGGGTTGCGCATCGGCCTGCGCCGGGCCGCTCGCGGGCCGGCCCATCGACATCCAGGCGCCGGCAACAGCATTGCCAAGTCAACAGGCGGTCACAAATGATCAGTAGCATTTACGTGCGCCATGTCTGGTTTCAACCCGACCCGGCGTAAAAAAGCACCGGCAGGCTTCACGAAATCCCCCGGCATTCGCAATCCTTCAAGGCGCATCCCATGAAAAGAAAATCGCATTCCCTCGTTACCAAAAAATCGGCGTGGCTCAAGGCCGCACTGGCGTCCTGCATGGCCTTGAACGCCGTGGCGGCACAGGCCGACGACTTTCCGAAGTGGAATGCAGCGATCACCAAATACAATGAAAAGCAGGTAAGGAACTTCCATCCGAAGTTCGACTTCGATTCGGATGGCTGCTACCCGGCCACCCCATTTCACCGCAACGAGAACCTGCGCCAGAATCCGGGCAAGAACGCAACCGGCAGCGTATCCGGTGCATGCAGGGACGCCGACTGGACCGCCTATGCCAACACGCTTCACCGGCAAATATGCAAGGCCAGCGTCGAAGGCGACGATAAGATCGAACGCTGCGCGCACTTTTACGAGCTGTATTTTGAAAAAGACCAGGCCATCGGCCTGACCTTCCTCGGTGGCCACAAGCACGATGCGGAAACCGTGATTGTCTGGACCGGCAAAGTCAACGGCCAGCCCGATTTCATGTCGCATGTCTCCACCAGCGCCCACGGAAAATACACCACGCGCCCGATTGGCCAGCTGCAGACCCATAACGGCCACCCGCTGGTGGTCTATCACAAGGACGGCGCCGGCACCCACGCCTTCCGCTTCGCCAGCGCCGACGACAAAAACCGCGTCGAGTTTCTCGGCAACTGGGGCGAGTTCCACGCGCCGGACATCATCAGCCATTACAGCGCGGTAGTGGAGTGGAACAGCGACGAAACCGTGCGCTATCAGGCCAACCGGCAGTACCGGCTGGCGCTGGAAGCGTCCAATTTCGGCAGTGCCTCGTTCAAGACGCGCAACGACAACGAGATCGCCAACGTCGCCAATAACACCGTGCCGCGCAGCGACGCATTCTGGCAAAACGCCTCGTTCTCGCTGGACGACGTGTGGAGCACCCGTGCGAACGAGTTCAGAGCGAACTATCCGCAGACCTACCCGCAAATCAGGGAATAGCGGCATTGAGGCGGCGGCGGCGGCCGAATACGGCGCCGCCACGCAGGCTCACGGCCTGGAAACAGTGCGTTCGAGCGCGCACATATTTCTACCCATCAATCCAAGTTTTTTCTGGCGCTTCCGGACTTATCGTTCAGTTGGCCGTCTGATATCCATGTACAGCCATCTGCCCAGGCACCCGGCAAAGGAACTGAAGATGCCGCTTGTCGAAAGCGTGAAAAAGCAACTCAAGTTAAAGTGAAACGTATCAGCGAGCAAGTGGCAGACCGGCAAGCGCACGACACAGATTTTTTGGAGAGATGAGGATATGAAATACCCTGCGCATTTCCTGCCTGATACCGGTGGATTCGTCGTCACGTTTCGCGACCTCCCGGTACGACGCGCCAGGAAGTCAATCGCCTGATCGACCTGAACCACACCACGCGCATTGATCGCATCGAAGACGCCCTGATGGCTCTCGGCCGGGATTTGCATCTTTCAGTCACCTGAGCACGGTGCGCGGGAATGGCCTAAGCGACCCGGTGGACGAGAGAAAAACGATGTCGCCATCGCCAGCCGTCTGTCGGACTCGAAGAATGTTGGTATTTTTATCACAAAAATGATACCCTTGCACCTGCACTGGCGCTTAGACAACATTATGTGAGGAATGCAATGACCGACTACGAGAAGTGGCAGCATGGGCTCGTAACCTATTGCGGCAACGCTACTGGCAGATCTACGACTGCGACGTGAAAGCCGCGTTAGGTGAATACAACCGCCATCTGAGCAGCACGCCCGGGTATGCACCAATGGACTGGATGCTCATCAAGGCTATGCTGTGGACCGAGTCCGGCGGCGAGGACCCCCAATGGAAGATCAAACCGATGCAGATCGGCGTGGGACCGGACGCGGGCATGAATGCTGTGCTCGGAGACAAGGAAGTCGGCGAGCTGATCATGCCTCCGGCACTGCGCGCCAGCATCAACCCCTCCACCCTGCGCACCAACCCTGCCCACAATATTCGCGGCGGCATCGGCTATCTGCTCATGCGCATGGCGGACTATGCGCACAAGAGCATCCGCGAGCCGAATGCACCCATCGAACAAATCAAAGTAGGCAAGGGTGAGATTCTCGAAAGAATCGCCAAGCGCGTGGGCAGCACGGTCGAGGTGATGCGCGAACTGAACCGGGGCGTGAACGTCCTGCACGAAGGTGATGTACTCAAGTTCCAGAAGGCCAAGGTACAGAAGGTGATTACCGGCTGGCGTCCGATCAACACCGTTGCCATCGCGCGCTACTACAACAGCGGAGGCGACAGCCGCTATCTGACCAAACTGGAATTCGCACTGCGTCTGGTACGCGCCAAACAGGGTGCCACATGCGAACAATAAGCATATTTTCTCTCGCGCTGCTGGTCGCTTCACCCGTGTTTGCGGCGCAGGCCGACGCCGTCGAAACCGCTCCCCATGCCGATGCCGCCAAGGAGGTGCCGCAATTCGACGCGGCAGAAAAATGCGACCAGTTCTCGCAGGCCGCCCGCCATCGTTGCCTGACCGAAATGGCGGCCGACAGTGCCGTCACGCTCAAGCAGGCTGAAACCAAGGCGGTCCAGATGATCGACCAGTGGTTCGAGAACGCCACTTTCAAGACTCTGGCAAAATCGAAATTGAAGGCATCCAGCACGGCCTTCGCCACGTATCGCCAGGCTAAATGCGCATTTGCCGACTCACTGCGGGGCGGCGCCATCGGCAGCGCCCATGAAATCAGCCGACTGGCCTGCATCGCCGATACCAATGCCCAACGCGCATTGGAATTGACCTACGCGACGAAAGACATGCCGCCGCCATAATTGCACCCGCGAGCGCGCAAGGGTGCCGGTATTTGAAGCCGACGTTCGTTGCACGCCATACTCAGGCCTGCAACGACAACCGGTACACCGTGGTCTGCCGGTACACCTGCCCCGGCCGCAAAATCACGGCCGACGCGCACTGCCCGTTCAACTGGTCCGGATACGCGTGCGCCTCCAGGCAAAACCCGTCATGCCTTGCATACGGGCGCCCCGCCCTGCCCTGCACGCCATCGAGCGAATTGCCGCTATAAAACTGCAGCCCCGGCTCGGTGGTCGACACCTGCAAACGCCGCCCCGATCCCGGGTCGTATACGCGCGCCACTTCGCGCAGCGGCCCGGTGCGGCCCATCGCATGCGGCTTGACGCAGTAACAATGGTCGAAGCCGCCCACCAGGCGAATCTGCGCGTCCGGCCAGCCCAGGCGCGGCCCGATCGCGGCCGGCTGGCGGAAGTCGAACGGGGTGCCGGCCACCGCCGCCACGCCAATCGGAATGCCGCGCGGATCGGTCTCCATGTAAAAATCGGCGTCGATCTGCAGCATATGGTCGCCCACGTCGGCGCTGCCGCCGTTCAGGTTGAAGTACGGATGCGCGGTCAGGTTGACCGGCGTGGGCGCGTCCGCGACCGCCTCGAAGTCGATGGTCAGGCGGCCTTCGTCGTCGAGCCGGTAGTGCACCTGCACGTCGAGCTTGCCGGGAAAGCCGCCGTCGCCGTCCGGCGAACTCAGGCGCAGCGACACGCCCGCGTCGGACGCGCTCAGTTTCCAGCGCGCCCGGTGAAAGCCGGCGTCGCCGCCGTGCAGGTGGTTGCCGCGGTCGTTCACGGCGGCCTGCACCGGCGCGCCGTCGAGCATGAAGCGGCCCTGCGCGATGCGGTTGGCCCAGCGACCGATGACGGCGCCGAAGTAGGCGCTGTTGTCGGCGTAGCCGTCAGGGTCGCGATAGCCGAGCAGCACGTCGGCCACCTTGCCGTAGCGGTCGGGTGCCCACCACGACACCAGCGCCGCCCCGCGCTCGCTGATCGTCAGGCGCATGTCGTTGCCGTTGCGCAGGGTGAACAGCTGGTCGGCGGCGCGCAGCGGAGGAGTGGCGATCGTTTGCTTGGTGGTCATTAAGAATCTGCGTGGTGGAATTGAGAAGCCGCCGCCGGCTCGGCCTGGCCTTGCAGGGCCTGGTCCTGGTAGGCGCGCGGGGTGCAGCCGAGCTCGCGCTTGAAGACCGAATGCATGTACTGGCTCGACGTGAAGCCGCAACTGAGCGCCACGTTGGCCAGGTTGCAGTCGCCGCGCCCGAGGATGGCGATGGCGGCGTCGAGGCGGAAGCGCAGGATCTCGTCGTGCACGCTGCAACCGAGCTCCTGGCGGAAATACGATTCCAGCGACGAGCGCGATATGCCGACGTAATCGGCCACCTGGCCGGTCTTGATGCCCTGGCAGGCGTACTGGCGGATGAAGTGGCGCGCGCGCATCACGTGCGGGTGCTTGGCCGGTTCGTGCTTGCTCGAGGCCAGCACGTTGATGCCCGCCGGCGGCACCAGGATGCGCGTCGTCGACAGGCGCGCGCCATGCAGCATCTGGTCAAGCAGGTGGGCGGCGGCGCGCCCCATTTCCTGCGCGCCCTGGATCACCGAGCTGAGCGGAATGCGGGTGAGCATGCGCGCCAGCGGGTCGTTGTCGATGCCGATCAGGGCCACCTGTTCCGGCACTTCGATGCCGGCGATCATGCAGGCCTGCATCAGCTGGCGGGCTCTGGCGTCGGTGACGGCGATGATGCCGCACGGTTTGGGCAGGCTGTGCAGCCAGTTGATCTGCTGCTGGACGGCCTCGTCCCACGAGGGCGCGCTGGTGCCCTGGCCACGGAACACCTCGGCATCCATGCGGTCGCGCCGCATCAGGCTGCGGAAGGCGTTTTCGCGTTCCTGGGCCCAGCGGTTTTCCTGGGCTTCGGGCAGGCTGAACAGGGCGAAGTGGCGCAGGCCGGCTTCGATCAGGTGTTCGTAGGCCAGTTTGATGAGTTTGAAATTGTCGGTGGCCACGTAGGGCACGCCGGACGGGTAGGCGTCGACATTTTCATACGAGCCGCCCACGGCCACCACCGGAATGCGGCTGCGCGCGAGCGCGGCGGCGACTGCCGGGTCGTCGAAGTCGGCGATCACGCCATCGCCCTGCCAGTCTTCGATACCGGGCAGGCGCAGGCGGAAATCCTCTTCCAGGAACAGGTCCCACGAGCTGCGCGTGCTCGACAGATAGGCGGCGATTCCTTCAATTACTTCACGATCGAAAATTTTGTTCGCGTTGAACAGCAGTGCGATTCGATGCGATTTTGGCATCAACATGCTTGATTGTCTCCTGTAGCCCCGCTGGCGCCCCTCATTTTTGGGAGCGCTTCATTTGTTTATTGTATAACTAAAACAAATTACTTCAGTATCAATGGACAGGTGCGAGGCTGCGGCTTATTCTGCAAGCAACGGGGTGGAAGTTCAATTATGAAAATCACCAAGGAGCGGTGCGATTCTGGGGGAGGAATCGCCCTCGCGGCAGCACACAGTCGACCAGCCAGACCAAAAACGAAAGCCAACATGCTCAAGCACGGCCCGATCCGCACTCTCGGCGCAATCGCCCTCCTCGCCGGCGCCATCGCCGTGCCCCTGTACGCCGGCGACAAGCCCAGGCACCCGCAAACACCGGCGGCCGCCGTCCCCTACGCCGAGACCGCGGTCAGCTTTGCCAACCCGTCCGGTCCCAGCCATCTGGCCGGCACCCTGACCACGCCACCCGGCCCCGGCCCGTTCCCGGCCGTCGTCATCGTGCCCGGCTCCGGCCCGGTCAACCGCGATGGCGACTTGTTCGGCCACCAGTTCTACCGCGTGCTGGCCGACGACCTGACCCGGCGCGGCTTCGCCGTGCTGCGCAGCGACAAGCGCGGCCTGGGCCAGTCGAACGGCAGCGTCGACACCGCCACCACCGCCGATTTCGCCACCGGCATCGAAGCCGGCGTGGCCTTCCTGCGCAGCCGCAACAACATCGACCCGCAACGCATCGGCCTGATCGGCCACAGCGAAGGCGCCATCATCGCGCCGATGGTGGCCGGCAAGGACCCGCGCATCGTGTTCGTGGTGATGATGGCCGGAAACGGCATTCGCGGCGACCAGATGCTGCTCGACCGCACCCGCAAGCAGCGCATGGCCGGCACGTCCGCCACCGAGACCGAACGCGAGCTGACACTGCAAAAGGCGGTCTTTGCCGCCGTGACAGCCGAGGCGCCGGCGGCCGAGCGCGAACGCCGTGCCCGCCAGGTATATCTGGACGCCGAGAAAACCCACGGCCGCCCCTGGTCGCCGGACGAACTGGCGCCCCTGCTCACCCCGTGGATGCGCAGCTTCCTGGCGTCGGACCCGGTGCCGGTGCTGCAAGGCCCGCGTTGCGCGGTGCTGGCCCTGGTCGGCGACAAAGACCAGGTGGTGATGGCGGAAGAAAATATTCCTGCGCTCACGCGCGCGCTGGCAGGCAATCCCAAAGCAAGCGTGCGGCGCATGGCCGGCCTGAACCATTTCTTCCAGACCGCAACGACGGGCGCGTTTTCCGAAGTGGCCGGGATTGAAGAAACCATCGCTCCGGGCGCACTCGAACTGATTGGTTCGTGGGCCAGGGCCCATGCCCGGCCCTGAGCATCAGGCCCGGGCGGCCAGCGCAAGATCCGGGTCGCTGTCGAACAGCGCCATCAGCCAGCCGGCGAAGGCGGCCAGCTTGGGCGCCGCCATCCGCCCCTGCGGATACAGCAGCGACACCGGCATCGGCGTCGGCGGCGTGTCCGCCAGCACCTGCACCAGCGCGCCGTCGGCCAGGTGGCGTCGCACCTGATACGTGGCGACCTGGGTCAGTCCCAGCCCCTGCAAGGCGCAGCTGAGATTGGCATCGGCATCGTTGACCGCGATCGGCCCGCTGATGGCCACCTTGACCACCGCCTCGCCGACCACGAAATCCCAGTCGAACGGGCGCCCCGTGCGCGCCGAAAAATGCACCACGCTGCGGTGCGCATGCAAGTCGTCAATCGCCCGCGGCACGCCATGGCGCGCAAAGTAGGATGGCGCGGCGCAGGTGACGAAGCGCATCTCGCCGATCTGGCGTCCGATCATGGACGAATCCTGCAACTGCCCGACCCGCACCGCGCAGTCGATGCCATCCTGGATCAGGTCGACCAGGCGGTCGGTGATGCTGATGCTTAGCTCGACCTCGGGACAGGCGTCGTGGAAGGCGGCGATGTGCGGCAGGATCAGGTGCCGCGCCAGCGCCGACGGCAGGTCGATCCGCAGCTTGCCCCTGGGCCGCGCCGATTCCGCGCCAAGGAACGGTTGCTCGGACGCATCGATCGCAGCCAGGATCTCGATGCAATGCGCGTAATACTGGGCGCCGTCGGGCGTGAGCGAGAGCTTGCGCGTGGTGCGCTGGAGCAACTGGCGGCCTAAAAAGGCTTCCAGGTTCTTCATGGTGGCCGTCAACGAGGCGCGCGGCAGGTTCAGGCTCTCGGCCGCGCGCGAGAAGCTGTTGGCTTCCACGATGCGCACGAATGTTTGCATTGCCTTGACCTTGTCCATGGGTGTTTCCCTATCGATTGTTCATCTATTCTGAAAAGTATGAGTGCATTATGAGCATATAATCGCCCGACCGGTTTTGTCTACAATGGCATCACTTCAACGCAAGTTGATTAACAGAGGATGCAATATGAAACCGAACACCGAACACACAGGCGATATTTCGTCCGGCATGGTGCTGCTGCTGGCAGTGGCGGCGGGCCTGATCGTGGCCAATCTTTACTACGCACAAACCCTGGTCGGGCCGATCAGCCGCGCCACCGGCCTGTCCGCCGCGGCCGCCGGGCTGATCGTCACCCTGACCCAGGTCGGCTACACCATCGGCCTGCTGTTCATCGTGCCGCTCGGCGATGTGCTGGAAAACCGGCGCCTGGTGATCGGCGCGCTGCTGCTGACCGCCGTGGCGCTGCTCACGGCCGCCTTCAGCACGAGCGGCTGGGTGTTCCTGGCGGCGGCGCTGGCCATCGGTCTCGGTTCCGTGGCGGCGCAGATCCTGGTGCCGATTGCCGCCCATCTGTCGCGCGAAGCGACGCGCGGCAAGGTGGTGGGCCAGGTGGTCAGCGGTTTGCTGATGGGCATCATGCTGGCGCGTCCGGTCGCCAGTCTGGTGGCCGATGCCAGCAACTGGCACGTGGTGTTCGGCGCCGCCGCCGTGCTGACCCTGATGCTGGCCGCCGTGCTGCGCGTCAAGCTGCCGCAGCGCATGCCAACCGCCACGATGCCGTATGCACGCCTGATCGGCTCGATGTGGACCTTGTTCAAGACCACCCCGGTGCTGCGCCGCCGCGCCGCTTACCAGGCCGGCCTGTTCGGCGCCTTCAGCCTGTTCTGGACCGTCACGCCGATGATGCTGTCCGGGCCGCAGTTCCACATGTCGCAGACCGGCATCGCGATTTTTGCGCTGGTCGGCATGGCCGGGGCGATTGCCTCCCCGGTCGCGGGGCGCCTGGCCGACGCCGGCAAAACCTTGCCGGCCACCGGCGTGGCGCTGACCCTCGGCGTGGTGGCGTTTGCCCTGCCCTTGCTGATTCCAGGGTCGCGCGAGGTGGCGCTGGGCGTGCTGGTGGTGGCCTCGATCATCCTCGACATGGGCGTGGCCGCCAGCTTGGTGCTGGGCCAGCGCGCCATTTTCGGCATGGCGCCGGACGTGCGCAGTCGCCTGAACTCGGTGTATATCGCGCTGTTCTTCGCCGGCGGCGCGCTCGGCTCGGCGCTCGGCGGGTGGGTGTTCGCCACTTGGGGCTGGCATGCGGTGTTGCTGGCGGGGATGGCGTTTCCCGCGCTGGGACTGGCACTGTGGCTGTCGGAACCGCGCCCGGTGGCGGCCATCGAAGCGCGCAGCTGATGCAAGGGCGCGCATTCCCGTCCGACTCCATACCACAACCCCGGCGCGCAGGCGAGCTAGCGCGATAGACGCAGATCGTGTTGCGTGAGCGTCAGGCGCCTAGGCTGTGGGTGTACGCCGCCTCTGTTTTATGCGGCGACAGGCTGGTCCGGTGGCCTCGACACCGGGCACCAGTTTCCTCATCCCACCTTGCGCGCCGCCGCTTCCCGGCCTATCTGGCTGCCGGCACCACATGGTCGTTGATGTACGGCATCGGCACCCAGCGGTAGCCATCGCCATCGGCGCGCAAGCGGCCAACGCCGGGGAAGGCGACATGATCGCCCGCCACCAGGTATTTTTCCGCAGCCGCGTCGGCAAAGGCGCGCTTGCGTTGCGCCGCCGCCGCCTTCGCATCGACATCGAACACGATCGTCACCGACGGGTCCGGCATCTGGACTTCAGCCACGTGCAGCAGGTCGCCCCAGAACACCAGTTTCTGCCCGCCGCTTTCCAGCGCATAGAAGCTGTGCCCCGGCGTGTGGCCGTAGCTCGGGATCGCTCGGATACCCGGGAACAGCTGCGTGGCGCCATCGAAGGTCTTGACCTTGCCGGCATCGACGTACGGTTTCACCTTCATCAGCGCCTGGTCGAACAGTGCGCGCCGGGACTCGGGCGCTTCGCTGCGCCTGGCGGCGCTCATCCAGTAGTCCAGCTCGCGCTTGTCGAGGTGCACGGTGGCGTTGGGGAAAACCATGCGCTTTCCATCCATCAGCCCGCCGGTGTGGTCGGTATGGATATGGGTGACCAGGATGTCGGTGATCTGTCCCGGCTGGTAGCCGGCCGCTTGCAGGGTGGCGACCAGCTTGTTCAGGGTCGGGCCGTACAGTTCGCCGCTGCCGGTGTCGACCAGCAGCAGCCGCTCGCCGCTCTCGATCAGATAGGCGTTCACGGAAGCGTCCACATGGGTGCCCTGGAAGGTGGCCGCCAGGCGCGCTGCGACTTGCGCCGGCGCCACGTTGGTCAGCAGCTCGCCCGGCGGAATCGCCAGGGTGCCGTCGGACAGCGCGGTGACGTTCACATTGCCGACCTTGAAATGATGGTAACCGGCCTGGACCTTGTTGATGCGGGTGCTCGCCGCCGCCTGGGCGAATGCGCCGGGCGCGGCCGCACCAAAGGTGAAGAAGGCGGCCGCCAGAGCGCCGATCAGGACAGTATTTTTCATGCTGCTTCCTTGAAAGTGGTAAGGCGATCGATTATATTTATTTCACTTTCATTGATACATGGGCTAAAAATACAATGTCTATCTACCCAAGGTTGATAATCGCATGATCGACAACATTCTCGACCTGAGCATTTTTGCGCGCGTGGTGCAGACCGGCAGCATGACCGACGCCGCCGGCGAACTCGACTTGTCATTGGCGGTGGTGAGCAAGCGCATGGCGGCGCTGGAAGACCGGCTTGGCGTGCGCCTGCTCAACCGCACCACGCGCAAGCAGTCGCTCACCCAGGAAGGAGCGCGCTTTCACCAGCGCTGCATCCGCATCCTGGCCGAAGTACAGGATGCCGAGGCCGACATGACCGACAGCCGCACCAGCATCGCCGGCCTGTTGCGGGTGGCGGCGCCGCGCGGCTTCGGGCGCCGCTATCTGAGCGGCATCGTGGCCGCCTTCCAGCGCCAGCATCCGGCCCTGTGCATCGAGCTGAGCCTGGACGACGCCTACGTCGATATGGTCGAGTCGGCCATCGACGTCGCCCTGCGCTTCGGCAACCTGAACGATTCGAGCATGATCGCGCGCCCGATCGCCACCGGCTACCGCATCATGTGCGCCTCGCCCGGCTATATCGAACGGCACGGCGCGCCGCTCACGCCGGAAGACCTGGTGCGGCACGCCTGCATCGTGTACCGCGCCGACTCGACCCGGCACTGGGTGTTCGAGCGCGACGGCAAAGCGGTCACGGCCGCCATCACACCGACCTTCTTCTGCAACGATGGCGATGCGGCCCAGGGCATCGCGCGCGAGGGCGGCGGCATTTTCTACAAGGCGCTGTGGGATGTGAGCGAGGATCTCGATAACGGTACGCTGGTGCGCGTGCTGCCGCAGTACAGCGCGCCGAGCGAGCCGCTGCAGGTGGTGTATCCGCACGCGCTGCATTTGTCGCCACGGGTGCGCCAGTTCGCTGAATTCGCCATCGAACGGCTGCGCGCGCAACTGCCCTGATTTTTCCTGGCGCAGGCGTGCATCGACGACGACGGGTATGTGCGGCTCGGGCAGCACGAAGCGAATCTTGATTAATAGTCAAGGCGAGCGGTTAAAATATCAGACTAACTAGCGGTCCGCGCTGACCGCCTCCACTTGAAAGAAGCACCGACCATGCCGACCCATCCGATCCTGATCCGCAACCACCTGCAGGCTGGCGATGGCCCGCGCGAAGTGCTCCTGATTCACGAAGGCCGGGTGATGCCGACCTCGCCCGCCCTGCTCTCTGTCGGGGGGCTTCCGCGACGACGGCAAGGGCGGCCTGATCGCCCCCGCCAGTGCCATCGGCGGCGGCGCCGGCTACATCGATGCGGGCGGCCGCTGGGTGGTTGCGCCCGAACTGGAGCGTACCCACCCCTTCTACGACGGCCTGTCGCCGTTCCGCAAGGACGCTCTGTTGGGTTACATGCACGTGGACGGCACAATAGCGGTCGCGCCGCGCTTGACCGGCGGGCGGCATTTTCATGGGGGCCTGGCGGCGGTGCTGGTCGCGCCGGACACCTTTCGCTACATCGACAAGCACGGCGAGTTTGCTTTCGATGGCGAGTTTTGCGAGGCCGGCGATTTCGGCGAGAACGGCCTGGCGGCCGCCAGGATCGGCAAGCGCGACCAGGCCGGCTATCTGAACAAACAGGGCGGCTGGGCGATTGCACCGCGCTTCGTCAAGGCACTGCGTTTTTGCGCCGATGGCGCGGCGCCTGTCTCGGTCGGAGAAAACCAGTATGGCCTGATTGACCCGAGCGGCGCATGGATCGTGCAGCCCGGGTACCGGTTTATCGACGACTTCAATGCCGGCGGCCTGGCATTTTTCGGGCACGGGGAAAGCAGCTGGGATTACGACACGGGCTTCCTCGATGCGCGCGGCGACAGATTCTTCCCCGGCGCACCCACTGGGTGCAACGAGATGGTCGACGGTGTGATACGCGAAAGCGACTATTACTACGTCACGCGGCATGGCAAATTCCACGTCGACGGCATGGACTGGGGCGGCGAAATCAACGAGCACGGGTTCGCCCTGGGACGCACCGCGCATGAGGACCAGCGCATCGAGGGACAGCCCAATCCTCCAGCCACATGGGGCATCCTGGACATCGAAGGCGAATTCGTCGCGGTGCCTGCCAACGCGCTCGAACCGCTGACGGACGACGGCGGCATGTTCGAAGAAACGGAAACGGACACGCCGCTGGCCGTCTTCTTCGGCGACGACGACGATCTGCTGATGCTCGACCGCGAGGCCCGCATCGCCTACCGCCTGCGCCGCGAATCGTGCGCCGAAGGCCAGTACGCCGCGCTGTACGACGCCGAGGCGCGCCTGCTCTGGACCAGCCCCGTGGGCGCGCCGATCGCACTGCCGGAGCGTTTCTTCGTGGCCCCGCCGCACACCCTGATGGACAAGCTTCCCTCGCCCGACGCTCTGATCGACTTCGCCAAGGCGATGCTGCTCGACACCGAACGCAAGCTCCAGTTGTTCGCGCTCGAAGGCCAGGTCGACGACGAAAACGAGGGCGAAGACGACGAGGATGACGAGGACCAGGATGAGGATGACGACGCAGCCATCGCCCGGTACCTGACCAGCCGCAGCCGCATTGTCCGGTTCTACCTCAACGAAGAACTGGTCGGCTACTACCAGTTCCTGGCAGAAGAACGCAGTGCGCTTCTGCAGCGGATCAAGGAGGACTGCGTGGCGCGCCTGAGTGCGCAATTCGGCCCGCCCGATAACGAGCCCGACTTCGCCGGCCAGCCGCACAATACCTGGTACTACGCGTGGCAGCTCAGCCTCGATACTCCCCTGCCCGGCGCCGGCGGCGCCCCCGAGGCGAACCGCCTGTGGCTGGCCCTGAACTGGAGCGGCGACACCGGCGACGGCGACGAATGGGGCGACCTGTGGCTGACCTGCGCGCCGAGCCTGGCGACGCTGGAACTGGCGATCGAGGCTGCCTCAAGCCTGGACGACGATGACGACGACGACGACGATGTCCTGCTACGTCTTGTCACCGGCTCCCCGGACGGCATCCTGGCCCTGGCCGAAGACCAGGTCACTGCCGCACTGGCTGACGCCGCGGCCCTCGCCAACGCCGCCGCCCTGGCGCACCTGCCCGCGCGCTACCAGACCAGCGCGCGGCTCGAAGCGCTGATCCGCAAGAATGTCCACTCGGCCTACCAGATCCCGGCCGTCTGCATGAGCGCGGAGGGCCTGGCGCTGACCCGTTCCCTGTACGGCCGCGACAAGCGCTGGAGCCGCCTCGACGCCCAGCGCTCCACGCCGCCCGAGCGCTGGGACGCGCACAGCCTGGCCGGGTATTGGGGCGCCCTGCTCGACGCCGCCGCCTGCGAGCGCGCGGTGCGCGCCGGCGCGCCGCTGTCGTCGATTCCACTGTGGCTGCGCACCCCGGCACTCGACGCCATCGCGGGGCGCTGACGGCGCCGCGCGGCGCGGCAAAAAACGCCCAGCCGAAGACGATATCACGCCAGGCGCGCCAGCGGCCCTGTGTTGCAAATTTGGCCTCGCGATCAACATTTGTCACAGAACCGAAACTATCGTCATGCATGCTATTTGCTGCCCTGCGGTAAAGATCGGAAGCGATTCCCCGTCAAACCAGCCTCTCCGATCGACCGGCGCGCACATGGGTACCGGCTGGCCCGGCGCCTTCCCCACAATGCCTGAAACAGGAGAAGTAAATCGACTAAATCAATCTTTGCTCTGCTTTTGTTGTCCCACTCGCTGTATGCAATCGCTTCGGAACAATCGACCTGCACCGCGAACAAAGGGGCCTACATCACAGGCACCGTGGTCAGCGCGCCCAAGTTTGCGTCCGCATCGACCACCATCCGTTCCGGCGAGGACTTGTCGGCCGACGAGTTTGCCGGCGCGCTGGCGCTCGGCGAGCAGCTGGGCGGGCAGCGCCGGCATCAGCAGCCGAAGTCGTCGCGTGCCACCCTGGCGCTGGGGCGTTTTTTGCCAGTCCGCAAGGAAATGCCGTGCTGAAGTTTGGTCAAGGCCGGGAAGCTGATGCGTTTGCAGCTGTTCGCCACCCAGACATCGCCGGTCAGCACATTGACCGCGCAATGGCCGTGCGTGAACGACATCGCATTCTTGGGGTGGCTGTACACAAGGGCAAAGCTGCGATAGCCCGGATACAGGCCATCGCGGCCACGGAATGGCTCGTCGATCCACCAGGCGCTGTCGCTCATGTCGACGCGCTCGTGTTTCAGCACCACCATCAGGAGCCGCTTGGCTTGATTGACAGTCAAGCCGGTCGGCCGGACCTTGTCGACGTCGAGTGGCCGCGCAAACGCCGGCCCGCAGGACAGCAGGCCGGCGGCGATCAAGGTGGCCAGCCGGTTTACGATGCGCATTGCATGCACGCTTTCATTTTTGGCGAGCTAGCGAGTATCCTTGACCGCGATGTCGACCAGTGTCTTACCGTCGGCACTCAACTTGCAAGTGGCCAGCATGGTCACGGCGGTGCCCGATTCATTCTTGGCGGACAGTTTGATCGAGATATCCATCTGGCCATCGGGGCCGCGCGTGACAAGGCTGGGCGTGCCGGAGAGATAGGCAATCGACTTGGGATTGGTGGCGCGCGCTTCGATGGTATTCATGCAGGTGCGCCGCGCCATGGCCTCGAGCGGCGTGTCCGGTACGGCAGGTTTGCTGCAGGCCGCCAGGGCCAGGATGATTGGTAGTAGCGTCAGTTTGTTCATCGTGTCCCCGTGAAGTCGGAAAATGATACACGAGCCGGACGCTGACGGGCAAGCATCGCCGTGGCGCGATAATCCACGTAGAATTGCAATTTCGCCAATTGACTCCCCTCGCCATGAAAGCACCTTCCGCATGAACCCTCTGCTGACCCGCACCCTGCTCGCCGCCGCATTGACAATCTCGTTCAGCGCCCGGGCGCAAGCGCCCGCTGCCAGCCCGCAGACGCTGGCCGATTTCGCCAAAGCCGCACCGCACCTGCTCGCCGCGCTCGAATGCAAGAAAAAACTGGTTTATACGGATGCGGTCAAGACCTTTGTCAAAGACCCCAACAGCTTCGACGACGTTGTCCTGCCGGCGCCGCTGACCGTGTTCGGCCTCAAGACCACGGCGATCACCGTGACCGAGGACGACCAGAACGGCGGCGGCGGCTACAACGCCAAATTCCCGGGCCTGTCGCAGAAAGATGCCGCGAAGGCAGCCAAGGTGAAGGGACCGAACTACAAGCGCAACGTCAAGGGCGGCGGGATGATCGAAGTGGGCGCGCCAGGCGATGGCTCGGCCTACATCGCCTGCCTCTACGGCGCCGGCGAAGGCTGAAACCGGCCAGCCGTCAGCGGCCGCCGAGGATGCGCGCCACCTGCTGGCCGGGCGCGCTGCCGATGTCGAGCAGCACGCCGGCTTCGTCGGGCTGGAGCGGTTCGAGGTCGCGCAGCTGGCTGTCGAGCAGCGAGGGCGGCATGTAGTGACCGGCGCGCGCCTGCATGCGCGCCGCGATCAGTTCGCGCGGGCCATCGAGGTGGGCGAAACGCAGTGCCGGATCGCCCTGGCGCAGCAGGTCGCGGTAGCGCCGCTTGAGCGCCGAGCACGACAGCACCAGGCCAGCCCCGCGTTCGCGCGCCTCGCGTATCTGCGCTTGCAGGGCGTGCAGCCAGCCGGCCCGGTCGTCATCGTCGAGCGGCACCCCGGCCGACATCTTGGCCACGTTGGCGGCCGGGTGAAACTGGTCGCCTTCCACGAACGGCACATCGAGCTCCCGCGCCAGGGCTTGCCCTACCGTACTCTTGCCGCAGCCGGACACCCCCATCACCACCCAGCGCATCCCGTCACCCTGATCGACCATCTTGCCCCCAAAAGTTAGCGCTAACATCAGGACTCGAAGTCTAGCGAACTGGGCGGATTTGTAAAGATGTTTTGGGGGCCCAGGGCCAATGCCCGGCCGTGCTGTCCACAGTTGCAAACAAATTCTGTGGATAAGTATGTTAACAAGCCATGCGAGAGGCTGGCAAGTGCTTGGTTTTAAAGGAAAAAATGGCACTGCCCGATTTTAGGGCACTGTGGACAGTTGCCGTCCAGATTGAAGTTGCAAACAGAATCTGTGGATAAGTTTGTTAACAAGCGCGCCGCCCGCACGCTAAGTCCTTGCTTCTAAACATAAAAGTGTACCTGCGTGCTTTTCGGGCAGGGATTCAGGGAAGCGGCGCCAGCGGCGTGACCGGCCCGACTTTCATGCCGCCCGCGCGGATCGCAGCGTCGAGCGCATCGATGCGCTGCTGCATGGCCGGATGCGAGGCGACGTAATGGGACAATCCGGTCGGGTCGGCGTCGCCTTCTTTCAGCGAGGCGAACAACTCGGTGGCCCCGCCCGCATGGCCGTAGCGGCAGTTCAGGATGCGCAGGGCCGCCGCATCGGCGGCCGCCTCGCGCGTGCGCGAATAGGTGGCGTCGCCCAGTTTCCCGACTGGCGCGAGCAAGTCGCTCAGGCCCGAATCGCTGCCGGTCAGCAGTGCCGACATGCCGAACAGCACGATGCCGCGCCCCAGCGCCCGCAAATGGTCGCGCTCGGTGATGTGCGACAACTCATGCGCCAGCACGAAGGCCAGGCCGTTTTCGGACTTCACCTCGTCGAGCAGGCCGGTGAACACGACGATATTGCCGCCCGGCAGAACCGCCGCGTTGGGCGTGTCCGACTTGTGCAGGCTCACATTGGCCGGCAAGCGCAGGCCGGCGCAGGCGCGCATGCTCTCGACCAGCGCCTGCACCTGCGCCTGGCGGGCGCGCTCGGCCGCTTCGGTGGGGATCGGCTTGGACGGCAACAGCGCGTACAGGCGCGCCTCGCTCTCATGGTCGAGGTGCTCGACCGCCGTGTCGACCGCCAGCGCCAGCGCCCAGAACAGCAGGGCCGCGCCCGCCAGCAGCCACAGCCCGATCACGAAAAAATCCTTGAGCGGATGCTGGTCGGAGATATTGTCGTTATGTGCGGGCAGCGACGGCTGGTATTTCATGACGTTTTACTTGGCGAAGTAGATGGCGGTGCCGTAGGCCAGCACTTCCACCGAGGTCACGCTGCCGGGCCGCTTGCCGGAAATCGACATCGCTTCCAGGCGGAGGTTGACGATCTCGTGCGCGTCGGGGCAGCTTTCCTTCAGGCGCAGCACGGCTTCGCGGCGGGCGCGGTCGATCAGCGTTTCGTGCGAGGTGACGGCGCCGCCGATGAACGAGCGCAAGCCCAGCACAGCCTGCTTGAAGTAATCGATCGAGACGACCACGTTGCCGTACACCAGCTCACTGCGTTCGACCGGACGGGCCGGATCGAGCAAGGTCTTGAGCGAGGTCGACGGCAGATGCAGCCAGGTTTTTTCGCGGCTGTGGATCGATTCGTAGTGCTTGGCCTCGGCGGCGCGGCCGAAAAAATAGCCGACCACGACCAAACACAGCCAGAATCCGAGGATGGCTAACTCAGCCATCGTCTCAGCCCACGGTGACGGCGGTGCCGTACACGTAGATTTCGGCGGCGCCGGCGGCCACCGAGGACGTCGAAAAGCGCACGTTGACGATGGCGTTGGCGCCCATCTGCCTGGCCTGGGCCTGCATGCGTTCGATCGCACTGTCGCGCGATTCATTGAGCAGCTCGGTGTAACCCTTGAGCTCGCCGCCCACGATGTTTTTCAGGCCGGCCATGATATCGCGCCCCACGTGCTTGGCACGCACGGTGCTGCCCGATACGACGCCGTGGCAGGTCATGATGTTTTTGCCCGGAATGGTTTCGATATTCGTCATTAACATGAGTTACGTTCCTTGCTACTTTAAATGGAAGTCAATTATAGTTGCAATCCTGCTAATCAGATAGCTTTTCCGCGCCTTTCACAGGGTGACTGCGCATGCAGTCCGGGCGAAAACGCAACAGCGTCGACGGGCTGGCGATGCGCCCGCCGCGCGCCGCGCGGGCGGCGGCATGCATGGCGCATGCACCCGCTGTTGCGGGCGCGCCGCGATGCGCGAGCCGCCCGAAGGCTTCCCTCCCATGCCGCACGACCTGCCCGCCGGCCGCGTCGCTGCCACATGAAACTATTGAGCTTTCGCCACGAACTGCGTACAGTGGAAAACTTGTTAAATACTCACATGCGTGTCAGACAGCCATCACCTTGACCAACAAACCCTCTTTTTCTGCTCCGCAAGCACCACTTCCTGCCGCCGGCAGCAGAGACGGTTTCGGAATATCGTGGCCGACATGGCTGCCCTCAACGCCAGTGGCGTCACCGCACTTCCCTCATCCTCACGGAGCCTCCAGCATGCGCAAGCAAGACCGCCCCAATCCCCAATTCCTCCCTGTTTCGCGCCTGACCCGCGCCGTCCGCGGGGCGCTGCACGCGAGTGCCTGCGCCGGCCTGCTGGCCCATGGCGCCGCTTCGGCTCAGACCAGCGAGGCGCCGCTGCCGAAGGTGGAGATCACCGGTTCGGCCATCAAGCGCATCGTCACCGAAACCCCGCTGCCGGTGCAGATCGTCACGCGTGAAGAAATCGAAAAGACCGGCGTGACCACCGCCGCCGAACTGATGGCGCGCATCTCGTCCAACGTGGGCGGGCTGACCGACGGCGCCAGCATCAACGTGGGCGGCGACCAGCGCGGCTTCAACAGCGCCAACCTGCGCGGCATCGGCACCTCGTCGACCCTGGTCCTGCTCAACGGCCGGCGCATGGCCAACTTCGCTTCGCCCGGCGACGACAGCGGCGTCGACCTGAACAATATTCCGGCGGCGGCGATCGCGCGCGTCGAAGTGCTGCTCGACGGCGCCTCGGCCCTGTACGGCACCGACGCGGTCGGCGGCGTGATCAACTTCATCACGCGCAAGGATTTCAGCGGTGTCGAAGTGAACGCTTACGCCCTCGGCACGAAAGAAGGCGGCGCCGGCAAGCGCGCCGCCACCCTCAGCCTCGGTACCGGCGAGCTGGAAAAAGACGGCTACAACGTGTTCGCCGTGCTCGACGTGCAAGGCACCGAGCGCCTGAACACCTCGCAGCGCAAGTTTGTGGGCGAACTGCAGATTCCGCAGCGCCTCGGCCATTTGCTGTCGAGCTTTACCAGCCCGGCGAATATCCGACTCTCGTCGACCCAGCGCGACCATTTGCAGGACACCGGTTTCCTGCTCAACGGTCGCTTGATCACCAACCGCCAGATCAACCTGTCGATCCCGAACTGCGCGCCGCCGGCCAATCTGTACCTGCCCGCCGGCACCGGCGGCGTCGACGCCTGCACCTACGACTACATGGGCGACACCGAGCTGTATCCCAAGTCGAACAAGCAGAACCTGCTCAGCCGCGGCGTGATCAAGCTCGGCGCCGATGCCCAGGCCTATGCCGAAGTGGCCCTGAGCCGCTCGCGCACCAACTACGTCGGCTCGTCGGCGCGCGTGATCGGCTACATCGATTACCGCAAGATCCCGGCCCTGGCCAACACCGGCCTGGACCAGCTCGATGACGACATCCCCGGCGAAATCGAACTGCGCATGCGCCTGAACGAGGCCGGCATGCGCGCCAGCGAACTGACCAGCGAAAGCCAGCGCTTCGTGGTCGGCGTCTCCGGCATCGCGGCCGGCTGGGATTACGACGTCGGCTTCAACCACAGCGTCAACACCGTCAAGGACAAGGATACCCACGGCTATGTGCTGTACGACCAGCTGCTCGCAGGCATCGCCGACGGCCGCATCAACCCGTTCGGCCCGTCGAGCGCGGCCGGCACGGCGCTGCTCGACAGCATCCAGGTCAACGACGTGGTGCGGCGCGCGCGCGGCACCATGGATTCGTTCGACTTCAAGGCCTCGCGCTCGCTGATGAAGCTGGCCGGCGGCGACCTGGCCATGGCGGTGGGCGCCGAAGCGCGCCGCGAGCGCACCGATTTCAATCCGTCGGCCCTGCTCATGAGCGACAACATCAACAACGATCCCGCGCCCGAAGGCGGCAAGGCCACCAGCGACCAGCGCAAGGTGGTCGCCGTGTTCGGCGAAGTGCTGGCGCCCTTCACCAAGGAATGGCAGGGCCAGTTCTCGGCGCGCTACGACCGCTACCAGCAGGTCGGCGGCGCCCTGAGCCCGAAAATCGGCCTGGCCTACACCCCGAGCAAGGCGCTCACCGTGCGCGCCTCGGCTGGCAAGGGCTTCCGCGCCCCGACCATGTCCGACCTGTACCGCCCGACCGTCTACAGCAGCACCGCCACCCTGCCCGACCCGGTCTACTGCGCCACCGTCGAAAACAACTACGCCGACTGCGCCGACCTGTGGGATACGCGCCGCTACAGCAACGTGAACCTGAAACCGGAAAGCAGCCGCCAGGTCTCGGCCGGCATCGTCATCGAGCCGAACAAGCGCTGGAACGCCAGCCTGGACTACTGGAAGATCAAGCGCACCGACATGATCAGCGAGATCGGCGACGACATCATCCTCGGCAACCTGGACAAGTACGGCAGCCTGGTGCACCGCGACGAAGACGGCATGATCGAGTACATCGAACTGCACAAGGAAAACCGTGGCGCCCAACTCGCCAGCGGGCTGGACCTGGTGGTGAACCTGCGCAGCGCGAATACCAGCCTGGGCCGCTTCGGCGCGCGCCTGAACGGCACCTACGTGCTCGATTCGAAGATCCAGACCAGCCCGGGCGACCCGTACATCAGCAACCTGAACAAGTTCGTCACCGACAGCGTAGTGCAGCGCTGGCGCCATACGGTCAGCCTGGACTGGGAACAAGGCCCGCTCTCGGCCACCGTGTCGAACAGTTTTTCGGCCAGCTACGACGACCAGAACTCGGCCATCAACGTCGACAACGGCACCGTGGTCGCGCCCAACCGCGTCAAGGCCTACTCGCTGTGGGACATGTCGCTGGCGTATGAATGGGGCCAGAACCTGAAACTGCGCGCCGGCGTGCAAAACCTGTTCGACAAGGCGCCGCCGTACTCGAACCAGGCCAATTTCTTCATTTCCGGCTACGACCCGACCTACACCGACCCGCGCGGACGGCGCTTTTATGGCAGCGTGAATTACGCCTTCCGCTAAGTAAGTGCGGATGTTGTGGGTGCCTGTGGCCGGCACGGTGATACTGGCGTCGTACCTCGGCCTGTGGCCGGTGCCGATCGCACCGGTCAGCTGGGACGCGCCCGCCGCGCCCGGCTACGTCGGCGCACACGCCGCCAACAGCAAGCTGGCCGGCGTGCAGCGCATCGACCTGCACGGTGAAGTCGGCCCGGAACACGTCGTCGCCGGACCGGACGGCAGGCTGTACACGGGCGTCAGGAGCGGCAACATCGTGCGCATGCAGCCCGACGGCAGCGCCCAGGAAGTGTTCGCCTCAACCGGTGGACGTCCGCTCGGCATGGCCTTCGCCGCCGACGGCAGCCTGGTGGTGGCGGACGGCATCAAGGGCTTGCTGTCGGTCGCGCCCAACGGCCAGGTGTCGGCGCTGGGCGATGGCCAGGCGCGCTTCCTCAACGCGGTGGCGATCGCCGCCAGCGGCAAGATCTACGTGAGCGAATCGTCCACCCGCTTCACCCCTGCCCGCCACGGCGGCACCGTGGAAGCGGCCACGCTCGATGTGATGGAGCAGTCGGCCACGGGACGGGTACTGGAATACGATCCGGCGACGAAAGCGCTGCGGGCGGTGGCAACCGGCTTCTCGCTGGCCAACGGCATCGCCCTCAGTAACGATCAAGCGAGCCTGTTCGTCAGCGAGAGCGGGCGTTACCGGGTGTGGAAGATTGCGCTCGATGCCGACCGGCTCGATGTCGGCAAGCAGTCGCCGCAGGCCCAGGTGCTGTTCGACAACCTGCCCGGCTATCCGGACAATCTGACCCGCGCGCCCGATGGCACGCTGTGGCTGGGTTTCGGCGGCCAGCGGAACGACCTTGACAAGATGGCGCGCAGACCCTTCCTGCGCAGCATGGTGCTGCGCATCCCGCGCTTTTTGTGGGCCGCGCCCAAGCCGTACGGGCACGTGATGGCGTTCGGCGAAGACGGCAAGGTACTGGACGACCTACAAGACCCGGGCGGCACTTCGCCGCTGACCACCGGCGCCACCGTCAGCGCGGGACGTCTGTACATACACAATGCCGATGGCGACGCGCTCGGATGGATTGCAAAAAAAATCCCTCGGCGCCCTAACCTGAATTTTGCATAAAAAAGAGCAAGAATGCCGTAAGTGATTGATAAAATGTGAGTTATCCCTAAAACACAATTTCAACACGAACGCACCTTGCCCGGCATGAATTCTACCTCAGAGCAGCTACGTTTTGCATCGATTCCAGCCCACAGCGTCCGCGCCGATTTCGCCGGTGGCGGTTTGTCGTCCGATCTCGGTCCGGTTCTGCTGCGCGGTGTCGACCTGCAGATCGGTCTGACCAAGCGCCTCGCGGCGGCTTTGCCGGACCGTCGCCATCAGAGCTACGTCACTCATTCCCATCACGATCTTCTGACCC
>NZ_WHJH01000209.1 GCF_011682145.1 Massilia mucilaginosa | reverse complement strand
GGCGCTCCTTCGGCGTCAAAGAACACAAAGCCGTGGGGATTGGTAAAAAGATAGTATTCAACGAATCCGTAGCGATCGCACAGGCCCTGGACCATGGCGGCCGCAGCCGGGTCGCGCAAAAATCCAAACTCGTGGGCGCCCAGCTGACCAGCCTGGCTGCGTGATTGATCGAGGAAGTAGGTGTTCTGCAGAGCGTCGATGGCCGCCTCCAGCTGGTCGAGGGCGTCGGGCTCCTGCTTCCGGATAAACCGATGAATGAGGCCACGATTAAAGGCCGCCACGGCAAAGCTCGCGTCGGCGCGCGCAGTGAACATGATTTTCTTACAGGGCAGATCGGCGGCCGCCTCGCAAAACTCCAGCCCATCCATGTCCGGCATCGCGTAATCGATCACCACGACGGTGGGCAGCGAAAAACGCTGGGGATCGCCGACAAAGTGATAGATCCGCTCCAGGTCGCTTTCGG
>NZ_WHJH01000208.1 GCF_011682145.1 Massilia mucilaginosa | reverse complement strand
CTTCGCCTTTCAACGCATATGGAATGCAAGGCCGAGCCATCCATAGCAAGCACGGCGGCAATTTTACGCAAATTGGTACAGCTATGGCTTTACTGGTTTCGGGTATCGCCGCTTGACATCGCCGACCGCAGCGTTGTACTCCATCATTTTTGCCTCCTGCCCCTGGCTCTGCCAGTACATCGCATCGGCCAGGTCGACTAGTGGCGGATAAGCCGCTCGGCGAAGCTGATCGACGTCTTCGTTGTGGTAAATGATCATACCTGGATCTCGAAAAGTGCATCAAGGAAAGGAAACGCTACAATCCGGACGCGGTACAGGCCCGGCAAATTGAAGTTCAGCGTCGCGCGCCCTTCTCCGCACGGGTACGGCTTGTCGTTGATGACCACCTCGCACGGCATGGGCAACCGGGTCAGGTCGCGGCCAGCGAGCAATGCGGGGCTTTCCGGCCGCGCGTGCTTGTGCCCGT
>NZ_WHJH01000207.1 GCF_011682145.1 Massilia mucilaginosa | reverse complement strand
ACGAACAGTCATCTCTCTTGCATGTTTGCAATTGTGGGTCGTATCATGTTGCCTGGTAAATACGCAGCATTCCGCGCGGTACCATGAACCTACTTACAAAAACACCATGAAAAAACTTGCATTCGTAATCGCTGTGGCGATCGCTTCCCTGGGCTCGGCCCAGGCACAAACCCAGGCGCCTGCCGCCAACCCGTTGCGCTTCGTCGTTGGCGCCGGCCTGACCGCCGGTGGCGACAAGCTGGCCACCGCTGAATATGCGAACGGCGGCTCGATCGACGTGCGCGCCGGCGGCATGATTGCGTTCCTCGCTGGCGTTGACTACCGCGTCAATCAACAGTTCTCGTTCCAGGGCACGGTCGGCTTCCACGTCGACCAGGCCAGCGCCAAGAACGGCGACGTGACCTTCAAGCGTTTCCCGATCGAAGTGCTGGGCTACTTCCACCCGAGCGACAAGATGCGCATCGGCG
>NZ_WHJH01000206.1 GCF_011682145.1 Massilia mucilaginosa | reverse complement strand
CGCCCCCGTGCGAGACGAAATAGCTTGGGAGACGCGTGTTCATATTGGCACCGGAAGTTGATGTGTATCCTCCATATGCGGACGTGTACACTCGTTTTCAACCCGATGATTTACTATGCGTTCGCGGCTATGGCGTTCTGTGGCGCGTTTTCTTAGGCAAATAAAACGGGGCTCTTTTAGAGGAATTTGATGTGACTTTATTATCTGGCACTGCTACTCATCTGGTTCTTCGTGCTCCGGATTGTGGCCAAAGGCGTCACATGGATGCTGTATAGCCGGGATAAGCGCATGACCGTCATTGTTTTCATGGCTATCGTGTATCCCCTGCCGCTTGCAGACGAACTTGTTGGAGCAGTGCAGTTTGGCATGCTATGCGCAAGCCAGGAAGCGTATGTCGCCCCGGATGCGGAGCAAAAGAAGGGAACAAACGTCCGTGCAATCATTCATGAAGATGAGTATTTGGATGGCAAGGCC
>NZ_WHJH01000205.1 GCF_011682145.1 Massilia mucilaginosa | reverse complement strand
CAAGTTCTATCGAACGGGAAATTCTGGCGGGTACGCCAGTTCGATCTTTCATTTTCCCGAGCAGAATGTCACGGCGATTGCGCTCAGTTCCGGCCTGGCCTATAACGGAAATTATGCAATGCGGATCGCCTCCGTTGTGCTGAAAAACCATTTCACCGAACCGGAGACAATCGACTATGCGGGCATCGCAGGTGCCAAGGTGCGTCCCGAACTGCTGCGGAAATACGCGGGAAACTATTGGAACCGCCTGCGCGCCATTTCCGCAAAAGTTCACGTCAAAGACGGTGTCTTACATTACAGCAGGACGGAAGGCTCGGACGGACGCGCCGCGATCCCGCTAAGCGACTCGGTTTTTCAGCTGAAAATCGACGGCGACGACAAATATACGATCAAGTTTGTGGAGAAGAAAGAAGGCCGGGACATGCACTTCATCATGGCAAACAGCGATCCGCTTGTTTTCGAGTCGTACACACCCGTT
>NZ_WHJH01000204.1 GCF_011682145.1 Massilia mucilaginosa | reverse complement strand
CGAAGTCACGGCGCCGGCAACCGAGACAGGCGCGCCGGCAGTCCTGCGGCGTTACCAGGAATTGTTCGGAGCGCGCTTGAACCCCGCAACGCTGACAATTCAACCTCTTGGCGATCTCTTGCCCCTATTCGACGCCGCAAGCCTAGCAGCCACCGGCAACCCGGCGTCACCAGCGCTCGACGACATGCTGCGGGTGCACCGTGAATTCACTGCACGTGGTATCGATACCCGCCGAACGCTTGATGACAGCATGCTTTACGCCATGTTAGCAGCACGCCGATTCGAGCAGGCAGGCGCCTTTGTCTCCATCCGGCCACACATCGCGGATTTGCCCATTCCTCAGGTAGTCGATCCGCTCGGCCCGAGTTTTAAGGGCCGAAGCGTGTTCGCATACGACGCGGTGCGTAATTCCTTGACCCGAATTTCCCTGCCGCTTCAGTCCGGAAAGGAACTCGTAATGGTCGTCGGCGCCGGCTGCCATAATTCGC
>NZ_WHJH01000203.1 GCF_011682145.1 Massilia mucilaginosa | reverse complement strand
ACCGTGCCATTCACCAACAACGTTGGCGAACGCGCCGTGCGCATGCCCAAGGTCAAACAGAAAATATCGGGCTGCTTCCGCACACTCGCCGGTGCCGAGCACTTCTGCGTCATCCGCTCCTGTCTCGGCACACTGCGCAAACAAGGCCACAGCATGCTCGCTGTACTACAACGCGCCTTTGCCGGCAACCCTATCCCACTAATTGCTTAGTCGCTGAACAGTCACGAAATTTCAGTGAAGTGACAACTTCCTCCGGCATTTTTAATATCGGCGCTACTTGCCTTAGATAAACTTCTCTCAGCCAACAATATGCAGAGACATTTGCACCGCAATAAGTCTTCCAACACTAATGCGCCCAACATCTTGTAAGCGCTCCATAAACCCCAGACTTGCTGGCTAATCCGAATTTCCGCATTCTTGCTACTTCGATTTGATACCGGAGCAAGCATGGAAAACACGACCGTTTTTTGGGAGAAGCACGTTGCCGCG
>NZ_WHJH01000202.1 GCF_011682145.1 Massilia mucilaginosa | reverse complement strand
AGCGCATTGCCGAACGCACTTGGTCCGACGTGCAATCGTAGTCCAACGCGCGCAAACGCCCTGTTCATGCGGGTTTCGGCCGGTCCTCCAGCTCGGCCGTCGCACATTTTAACTTTTTGGCGCCGACGTGCGGTTTTTGAATTTGCGGACGCTGGCGGGCGGCTTGCCGCCCGCTGGGGTTGGGGTTGGGGTTGGGGTTGGGGTTGGGGTTGGGGTTGGGGTTGCTGTTGACGTGGAAGTTGAAGTTGCGGCTATGTGGTTCTCACCTGACTGACTGGCAGAGCGCGGCCGCAAGCGACGCAGGAGCGCGCGACGTGACCCTGACCACACCCTGCGCCCGCAAGGCGCACATGCTGGCCTGGCAGGCGCGCAGGGGCGCCAGACATAACGCCTATTCTGTCAACCCGAAGGGCGCGCAGCGATCGCCCCACCAAGCGAAGCGCAGCGTAGCGACTGGGGCGATTTGCGACAGAATGCCGCGTTATGTTAAAGCG
>NZ_WHJH01000201.1 GCF_011682145.1 Massilia mucilaginosa | reverse complement strand
AAGGTAAGGCTTGGCGATCGCATAGACGTGCTCCAGCTGGTGGCCTGCTTGCTTCGCAATGCCGAGCAGCTTGCAGATGCCGGTTGGCGAAATGCCCGTTTCAGCGGGAATCATGGCGACGGCTGGTGGCAGGGTTGGGGGGTTGCCCTTCCGATTTTCTATCGAAATCTCCTGTAGATCTTTTTTTAAACTAAGATCAACGTATATAGGACCATCGGACATTTCTGTCTCTTGGGGCGCCGCCGGGCTCGGCTTTTCCTGTGAGGCAGCTGCCGCCGGCTGCTCTTGCAGCGCGGCTAAAAGCTGCGGCTCGGGCGCTACGGCCGGTTCTGGCTGCGGCTGCGGCTGAACTGGTGCCGGCTCTTCCGGCGGCGCAGCTGGCTCGTGCGATTCCGGTGCTGCAGTTGGCTCCTGATGCTCCTGTCGCACTACTGGGGCCGGCTGCTGTTGCATCGAGGGTGGCTTCTGCTTCGTTATCGTAGGCAATTCCACTAAAGCG
>NZ_WHJH01000200.1 GCF_011682145.1 Massilia mucilaginosa | reverse complement strand
TCATTTGACGAAGATCGTGATCGGTAAGTGGAATTAGCTTTATTGACATTATTGAGTATTATGCAATAAAAACCGCTTCCATAGTGCACTCATTTGGCTTTTTTATCAGGGGAAGTGAACGGCTACGTTAAATGCATGCCTGTCCTATAGGGCTGAGGACAAATAGCGTCAAAAGTTAAAGTTTTTTGTGTTGTTGCACTTGAGCTAGCCATAATTATCGACATAATTCTATTTAATAAATTTCATGGCGAAATTAAGAGGCGCAAGCACGGCTCCGTGCGTTCAATTTCGTATGTGACTAGGAGGGCTGCTACGAACTACATTCGTGGAATGAGCTGCTAAAATCACTGATGCTGACTAAGCGCCAGGTCAATAGGGCACCTCGAATTACCGGTAAATCCCGCGTAATCGCCGGTCGCGATGCCGGCAGTTGCGTTTTTTGATGTCAGACCGAGCCGCTTCCCGCCCGTTTTATGAGCGCTGAGCCTCGTTTTGTGCA
>NZ_WHJH01000001.1 GCF_011682145.1 Massilia mucilaginosa | reverse complement strand
TTGAAATCGCCAAGGCCGCTCTCGAAGCGAAGTGCCAGCCTACCGACATCAGCTTTGTGCTGGCACTGCGCACGATCCAATATGAGTTGTTCATCGCGGCAGCAACTCAGGCCCAAGGAAAACTCCCAGCCACCTTAAGCCGACTACGGGAAAGGCTGGTACTCGATCTGAAGACTTACCGACCTGATCGGACGTTCGACCGGGTCGTAAAAGCGAAAGCGCAGAGATATCCGGTAACCAGATTGAAGTCAAGCGCTTAACTTAACGGCATTAGGGTCTGACCTCGGTTAAGAAAAAATTGCTTAGTTTGCAATTTAATCGATGGGGGAATTAACAATGTTTCGAGTCAGAGCTCTGACCCCGGTTGTAAGAGCTTTGACCCCGGTTGTAGGAGGTTTTACCGGAAAGCTAGCCGGGGAGGGGGGCGGGGAAACAGGCGCTACAGTTCGTCGCGGCGCGTGCCTTTGTAGATCAGGGTGCGGATCGCGATTTCGGAGGGGACGTTCATGGCGGCCAGGAATTCCGCCGCTTGCTGCACACCCACGCTCGGGATCGCGGCGATCGCCTGGTTGACCACGTCGCGCGTGCGGAAATCGGTGCGCGGGCTGGGCGCTTCGCTGCCTTGCGGATCGGTCCGCTGGCGCTGAAAGTCTTCACTCATGGGTGTCGCTTGGCTAAAAATGGCTGTCAGTCGACGATGATAGTCTATTTTTGAACAAAGATGTCGATCTGACTACTAAACCACACCACTTTACGCTTCCACCCGCTCCGCGTGCGCCGCCGTCACCGACAGCGGCAGGCTTTTGCGCTGGCGTAGCAGTTCTTCGAAGGCGGGCGCGGCCAGCGGCCGGCTGAAGTAGTAGCCCTGCATTTCGTCGCAGCCGTGGCGGCGCAGGTAGTCGAGCTGCTCGGCCGTCTCTACCCCTTCGGCAATCACCGACAGCTTCAGGTTGTGCGCCAGTGCGATGATCGAGGCGACGATCGCGGCGTCGTTTGCGTCGCGCGTGATGTCGGAGACGAACGAGCGGTCGATCTTGAGCACGTCGATCGGAAAGCGCGACAGGTACGACAGGCTCGAATAGCCGGTGCCGAAGTCGTCGATCGACAGATTCACGCCGAGCGACTTCATGCTGTGCAGCAGTTCAACCGCCAGGGTGACGTCGCTCATGAACAGGCTTTCGGTCAGTTCGATCTCGAGCAGCGAGGGCGCCAGCCCGGTCTGGGCCAGCACGTCGCTGATGTCGGCCAGCAGGTTGGTGGCGCCGAACTGGCGCGCCGACAGGTTCACCGCCACCCGCAGCATGCCCAGCCCGGCGTCCTGCCAGGCTTTGTTCTGGGCGCAGGCGGTACGCATGACCCAGGCGCCGATCGGGACGATCAGGCCGGTCTCTTCGGCCACCGAAATGAAGCGGTCGGGCGCGACCACGCCCAGTTCGGGATGCTGCCAGCGGATCAGCGCTTCCATGCCGACCACCTGGCCGCTCGCCAGATTGACCTGCGGCTGGTAGTGCAGCACGAATTCGTCGCGTTCGAGCGCGCTGCGCAGGGCGCTTTCGATGCGCACCCGTTCCTGCGCTTCGTCGTTCATGGCCGGCGTGTAGAACTGGAAGTTGTTGCGGCCCAGTTTCTTGGCGCGGTACATGGCGATGTCGGCATGCTCGATCAGGCTGTCGGCCGGGGTGTTGTCGGTCGGGTAGACGGCCACGCCGATGCTGCAAGTGACGAAGAATTCTTTGGTTCCGAGCGGCACCGGCTGCGCCACCGCGTCCATCAGGCGCTGCACCACGTCGGCCTGCAGCCGTTCTTCGGCGTGCTCGGTGAGGATGACGACGAATTCGTCGCCCGACAGGCGTGCCACGGTGTCAGTTTCGCGCAGGGCCGCGCGCAGGCGCGCCGCCACCGTCATCAGCACCACGTCGCCGGCCTTGTGGCCCATGCTGTCGTTGACGAACTTGAAGCGATCGAGGTCGATCAGCAGCACCCACACCGGCCGCGCGCAGCGCTGCGAGTAGGCCACGGCCTGGCCCAGGCGGTCCTGCAGCAGGCTGCGGTTGGGCAGGCCGGTGAGCACGTCGTGCTGGGCGATGTGGTGGATGCGCTGCTCGGTGTGTTTGCGGGCGGTGATGTCGGTGCCGGTGCCGCGGTAGCCGCGGAAGACGCCGTCGGCGTCGAACACCGGTTCGCCGTTGACGCTGAACCAGCGCGCCTCGCCCTGATCGTCCACGGTTTCGTATTCGAGGTCGGCGAACGGCGCGCGCGCGGCCAGTTGCGCCATGTGGGCCTTGCCCCAGTCGGTCTCCTGCATGCCGGCCACGGTTTCCCAGCGCGTGCGCCCGATCAGGCGCCCCGCCGCCGCCCCGCCTTTTTCTCCCACGCCGCCGGTGATGTCGACAAAGCGCAGGTCGGCGTCCTGTTCCCAGTACCAGTCGGACGACATGGTCACCAGTTGGCGGAAGCGCTGCTCGCTTTCCTGCAGGGCCGCTTCGGTGCGGCGCCGCGCCAGCACGTCGTCGAGCAGGCGCTGGTTGGACAGTTTCAGGTCGGCCGTGCGCTCGTTGACCAGCAACTGCACCCGGCGCGAGCGCTGCACCAGGGTTTGCACGAAGGCGGTGATCAGGAGCGTAAACAGAAAGCCACCGGCCAGGGTCGAGACCGAGCCGGGATGGTTGTGCAGGAACGGGCGCGGCGCGCTGCTGACCACCACTTGCCAGCGTTGCCCGGCCACATCGAGCGCGGCGCCGAGGCGTTCGCGGTGGCCCGACGTGGTCCATTGGCGCAGCGGGCCGAGCGCCGCGCGCTGGCGGGCGGCCGCTTCCAGCCCGGCGCTGGCGTAGACCAGTTGCGCCGGCTCCGCGCTGGCGCTGGCGTACACCGCCAGCAGCACGCCGTGGTCGAGGTGCAGGTCGGAGCCGCGCAGGATTTTTTCGACCAGTTCGCGCGCGCGGATGATGGCGGCGGTGTCGCCGATCAGGGCGGCGCGCCGCTGCTCGGCGCTACCCAGCGCGGCGCCGGGGCGGTACACCGGCATGATGACTTCGAAGCCGCCTTGCGGACGCTGGTCCTGCGCCAGGCTGAGTAAGCCGGTGGCGGCGGCGCGCCCGCTCACGGTGGCCTGTTCGAGCGCGTTCATGACCTGGGTGTTGATGCCGACGCTCAGGCCGAAGGCGGCTTCGTTGCCCTTCATCGGTTCGAGGTAGTCGACCACGCTGTACTGCGCGCGCGGCGGCGCCAGGTGGCGGCCCTGCGGGCCCATTTCGGTGATGCGCGTGCCCGGCACGACTTGCTGCAGTTCGGCTTCCATCGCCGCGCGCTCGTCGCCGCCGACCACCCGGTGGTAGTTGAAGGCCTGGATGAAGGGGTAGCGCCGCAGCAGCGGTTGGGTGAAGTCATGGAACTGGCGGCGCGTGACCGGGTGCACGGTGGCGAACAGCTGGTTGGTGACGGTCAGTACTTCGACCGCTTCTTCGAGCCCCTGGCGGATGGCGGCCACGCGCACGGTGGCGCGCTGCTGGAAGGCGAGCGCGAGTTTGTCGTCTTCGAGCCGGGCCACAGCTACGGCGAGCAGGACGGTGGCGGCCAGGCCAGCCCCGAGAGTGAGCGCCGCCGCGACGGTGAGCGAGAACGGCAAGCGACGACGCAACATTTCCTGATTCCTAGAGTAGAGCGCGAGAAATATGAGGGCGAAAAGTGGGCGACAACAGGGCGGCGCGCCTGTGCGCAGCGCCCGATGCGTCGTAAGTTTGTCACAAAATGATGAATATTGGTAAAATGATTGATGTGCAGCAACTAAAAAACCACGCAGGCGTTGTCATTTGGAACGTTTGAAGCGGTGTTGCAGCCAGGCCACGACGGCGCGCGCCAGCAGGCGGTTGAGCGCGATGCTGCCCAGGCCGCGCCGTCGCGCCACCCAGCGCTGCACCCGCAAGGCGCGCGCCAGCGGCCGCGCCGGATCGAGCCGGGCCGGGGCCTTGACCGCGAACAGGATGTGGTTGTTGCCGGCCATGCGCTCGAACCAGCACACGCGGTCGTTGAACATCAGGCGCAGGCGCGCCAGCATGCCGGCATAGCGCGGGTCGTAGCTGAAGATGTTCGCCACCAGCACCCCGCCGTCGCGCAGGGCGGCGCGGCAGTCGCCGTAGAAGCGCGCCGTGCCCAGCGCCGGCGGCAGGCCGGCGCTGTCGAAGCCGTCGACCACGAGCACGTCGGCGCAGGCCGGGGCCCCGGCCAGCCAGTCGGCCGCGTCGGCATGGACCACCGTAAAGCGCTCGTCGTCGGGCGGCACGCAGAACTGCTCGCGCAGGGCGATCACGTCGGCGCGCAGTTCGATCACGGTGATGCGCGCCTGCGGAAAATGGCGGTAGCAGAATTTGGCCAGCGAGCCGCCGCCCAGCCCCACCATGACGATGGCGCGCGGGCGCGGCACGAACAGGGCGAAGCACATGATGGCGCGGCAGTAGGCCAGCACCAGCGCTTGCGGGCGCGAGAGGCGCATTTCGGACTGCACGTCGCCGGGCATGAATTCGAGCGTGCGGCGGTCGCCCCGGGTCTGCACCAGCGGCGCGGCGGGGGAGGGCGTGGGCGGGCGCGAAGGCTCGGTCGGTGGCGGCATGGCGGTGGTGGACGGTGACGGGCGAGGTAGGCGCCAGTATAACGGCTGGCGCCCCACGCGCCCCTGTTGCGCCCCTGCGGTTTCTGATAAGCTGATCGTTGCCCCGGCTGTGTGTGGCCGGCTTCAAGCGGTGCGCCAGCGGCGCGGCCAACCCGGAGAGAATATGTTTTTAGACCACCCCACCATCACCGCCACCAACAGTTTCACCGAGCCCGATCGGATCGAGCGCCTGACCCGGGTCTATGGTTATGTGGTGGCGCTGGCCGACCTTGCCGGCGTCGAGGGCTTCATCGAAAAGTTCACCCAGATCCACGACCACAAGGGCACCCTGATCGTGTTCTGGAACGACGCCCCCAGCGAGCTGGAAAAGCAGTTCTTCGCGCAAGCCTGGGCCAGCAAGATCGGTGACGGCAGCAGCAACGTCGAACACGAAGTCTGAGCTCCCATAGCGCGGCCATGGACATCACGACGATGTTGTTCGCGCTCGCGCTGGGCAACCTGAGCCTGGCCGCGGCGCTGTTCTTTTATGAGTACGAGCGCGGCAAGTCGCTGAGCTGGTCGACCTGGGCCATCGCCAAGCAATGCCAGGCGGTGGCCTGGCTGCTGTTGTATTTTAACGGCAGCGGCGTGGTGCCCGACGCGGTCTCGATCCCGCTTGGCTATGCCGTGCTGTTCGTCGGCGTGGGCCTGGAGGCGGGCGCGCTGTGGGAGTCGGTCGGACGCCTGGCCTGGCGCCGCATCGCCTATCCGGTCATGGGCGTGTCGGTGGCGCTGTTCCTGGCCTGCTACGCGATCGACGAAGCCGGCATGCGGGTGGTGGCCGGCGCGCTCATTCTCGGCGGCCTGCACCTGGCCAGCGCGGCGGCCCTGGCGCGCGGCTGGCGCGGCGGCAGCATGCTGCACCGCTTCCTGGTCATCTCGATCACCCTGCTGGCCCTGCTGGTGGCCGCGCGCGGCATCCTGGTGCTGACCATGCCCGAAGGCTGGGGGTGGCTGAGCAAGGGCTTGCTGCAGGTCCTGGCCTCGGCCGCGCTGTACCTGCTGATGCTGCTCAACGGCTTCGGCTACCTGCTGCTGGCGCGCGAACACCAGCGCGTGGAACTCGATCGCCTGGCGCTGGTCGATCCGCTGACCGACCTGCCCAACCGGCGCAGCTTTTTCGCGGCGCTGGCGCCCTGGATGGCGCTGGCGCGCCGGCCCGGCCAGCCCAGTTCACTGGTGATGCTCGACTTCGACCAGTTCAAGCGCGTCAACGACAGTTACGGCCATCCGGCCGGCGACACGGTCTTGCGCTGCGTGGCTGAGGTGTGCAAGCGCCAGTTGCGCGACAGCGACCAGCTGGGGCGCCTGGTGGGCGTGGAGTTCGCGCTGCTGCTGCCGCGCACCGGCATCGATGAAGCCATGCTGGTGGCCGAGCGGATCCGGGCCGCGGTCGAGGCCAGCCCGGTCAAGACCGAGCGCGCCATGATTTCGATGACGGCCAGTTTCGGCGTGACCGTGATCCGCCCGGACGACAGCACGGTGAGCCTGTTCAAGCGCGCCGACGAAGCCCTGCGCGCGGCCAAGCAGGGCGGGCGCAACAAGGTGGTGGCGGCGCCGGGCGGCACCGCGCCGCCGCTGTAACTCGCACAACTGCCAGGGCGCCGGTCATGACGGCGTCATATTACTTTGCTACTGTGATTGGTTTTGCAGCAGGAGAGCCTTGATGACAACAATACAGAAAGAGGCTTCGATGTACGCTGCCGTAGATTTAGGTTCCAACAGTTTTCGCCTGCATATCGGCAAGCACGACGGCGATGCGATCCGGGTATTGAAAAGCGTGCGCGAGCCGATCCGGCTGGCCGCCGGCCTCGATGCCAAGGGCAACCTGACCGAGGCGGCCATGCAGTCGGCGCTGGCCTGCCTGCGCAATTTCCAGGCGGTGCTGTCAAGCTACCGGCTCGACGCCGTGCGCGTGGTGGCCACCTCCACCCTGCGCGTGGCGCGCAACGGCGCGGCCTTCCTGCCGGCCGCCGAACAGGCCATCGGCCATCCGATCGAGATCATCTCGGGCGAGGAAGAAGGGCGCCTGATCTACATGGGCGTGGCCAGCGCGCTGGCCGAGCCGTCCGAGCGGCGCCTGGTGATCGACATCGGCGGCGGCTCCACCGAAATCATTCTCGGGCGCGGCGCCGACATCGAGCGGGTCGAGTCGTTCAGCATCGGCACGGTCAAGCAAAGCCTGTCGTTTTTTGTCGGCGGACGGGTCGACGCGGTCTCGTTCGAGGCGGCCATCCTGTCGGCGCGCAGCCATTTCGAAGATGCCGCGCCGCCCTACCATCCGCAGTTCTGGAAGCAGGCCTACGGTTCCTCGGGCACGATCCGGGCGATCGCCGACATCATCGCCAAGAACAACCTGGGCGACGGCAAGCTCAGTGCGGCCGGACTCGATGCGCTCAAGCTGCGCTTCATCGACTTCGGCCAGGTGGCGCTGATCGACATGCCGGGCCTGCGCCCGGACCGGGCCGGCACCATCATCGGCGGGCTGGCGATCCTGATCGCGCTGGTGCGCGAGCTCGATATCGAGGTCATGCAGCCGGTCGAAGCGGGCCTGCGCCTGGGCGTGATGTGGGACCTGTACCTGCGCTCGATGCAGCGCGACCGGCGCGAGGAGTCGGTGGCGGCGCTGGCGCTCAAATTCCACGTCGACGGCGAACGCGCGGCCCGCGTGGCGCAGCTGGCCGGCGAGATGTACGCGCAGCTGAAACCGGCCGGCGACGGCTGCGCCAAGCTGCTGCGCTGGAGCGCGCTGCTGCACGAGATGGGCATGGTGGTGTCGCAGACCGGCTACCATAAACATGCGGCCTACATGATCGAGAACGCCGACATGCCCGGCTTCACCACGCGCGAGCAGCGCATCATGAGCAAGTTGATCCTGGCGCAGAAGGGCAACCTGCGCAAGGTGGCCGAGGCGCTGGCCGATACCGACTTCGCCAAGGCGGTGCTGGCGCTGCGCGTGGCGATCCTGCTGATGCACGCGCGCATCGACGCCGACGCCGGGGAACTCAAGCTGCGCATGAAGAACCGGATCGACCTCGAGATCCGGCGCGAGTGGGTGGGCAGCCATCCGACCGTGTCGTACTGGATCGAAAAAGAGCAGGAATGGTGGGATGAAGTCGGGGTCGATTTCAGCGTGCGCAGCGTGGCGTAGTCCCCACGAAGGCACTAGCTAGCCGGGATTTTTGTATGAAACGCCCATCGGTGGTGGCATAATCGTCAACGCCTGATCGGAGAACGGCGTTTGTACGACAAAAACAAGAGGTGACCTTGACCCAGGCCCCGCACGGATACACCGTGATCGACACCTTGCGCGCGGATCCGCAATCGGTCCTGCTGCGCGCGCTGCGCGACGCCGACCGCCTGCCGGTACTGCTGGCGGTGCGCGCCGCAGCGCACCCTGATGCACCCTGCATGGAACACGAATACGCCCTGCGCGAAGTGCTCGACAGCGCCTGGGCCGCAACCCCGCTGGCGCTGCTGCACCGGGCCGATGGCGCCAGCGTCACCCTGGTGCTGGCCGACAGCGGCGGCGCGCCGCTCGCTCTGCCTTCCAGTCCGCTCGACCTGCCCGATTTCCTGGCGCTGGCGGCCGCCATCACGCTGGCGGTGTCGCATGCGCACCACAGCCGCCTGGTCCACCACGACCTGGACGCCTCCCGCATCCTGTTCGATCCGGCCACGGCGAGCGTGCGCCTGACCGGCTTCGGCCGCGCCACGCAGCTCGACGGCCCGGGCGATCCGCAGGCCGACCTGGTGCGGCTCGGCCAGGTGCTGTATCACTTGCTGAGCGGCGAGCCGGCACCCGCCGCCGGCGCCGGCGAGGCCGAGGCGGGCGCGCGGGAGCAGGAGCAGCCCCGGCGCCGTCCGGGCGTCGACCGCATCTGTTCCTCGATCGTGGCGCGCCTGCTCGCTCCCGATCCCGGACAGCGCTACCAGAGCGCGGCCGGGCTGTACGCCGACCTGCAGCACTGCCGCTCGATGCTCGAAGCGCAGGGCCGGGTCGAACCGTTCGTGCTGGGCTGCCACGACGGCGCGCTGCGCGTGCGCATTCCGGCGGTGCTGGTCGGGCGCGCCCAACAACTGGCGCTGCTGGACGAGGCGCACCGGCGCGCGGCGGCCGGGGCCGCGCCGCAACTGGTGCTGGTATCGGGCCGCGCCGGCACCGGCAAGTCGGCGCTGGTGGCGGCCCTGCGCCATTCCGATGCGGCGCTCGAGGCCACCGTCATTGCCGGCAAATTCGACCAGCGCCAGCGCGACATTCCGTACGCCACCCTGGCCCAGGCCTTCCAGTCGCTGGTGCGCAAGCGCCTGGACGAGGGCGAGGCCGCGCTGGCGCCGTGGCGCAGCGCGCTGGCGGCGGCGCTCGGCCCCAACGCGCGCCTGATGCTCGACCTGATTCCCGAGCTGGCGCTGGTGATCGGCACCCATCCGGGCCCGCCGCCGCTGGCGCCGCCGGAAGCGCAGAGCCGCTTCGACAGCGTGTTCCGGCGCTTCCTGCAAGCCTGCCGGCGCCCCGGCACGGCACTGCTGCTGTGCCTCGACGACGTGCAGTGGATCGATCAGGCCAGCCTGAAGCTGCTCTCGCACCTGCTCACCCATCCCGGCATGGACCATGTGCTGGTCATCTGCGCCTGGCGCACGCGCGAGGAGGGTGGCGGGCACCCGATGGCGCTGGCGCACGACGCCATGCTGGCCGCGGGCGCCGGGGTGCGCGCCGACGTCAACGAGATCGTGCTCGAAGCGCTGGACCGCGCGCAGGCCTGCGAACTGGTGGCCGCGGCGCTCGATTGCGATGTCGCGGAGGCCGCTCCGCTGGCGGCGCTGGTGTTCCCCAAGACGGCCGGCAATCCGTTCTTCACCCTGCAGTTCCTGACCCGCCTGGGCGAAAACCGCCTGCTGCGGTTTAACGACGAGGACGAGCGCTGGGAGTGGGATGCGCAGGCGATTGCCGCGCGCTCCTTCTCCGACAACGTGATCGACCTGATGGTGGCGCGCCTGGGCCAGCTGCCCGCCTGCACGCTCGACCTGGTCAAGCTGCTGGCCTGCCTCGGCCCCGACGCGGGCCTCGACACCATCGCGCTGGTGTCGGGCATGTCGCTGCTCGAGACCGACGAAACCCTGTGGCCGGCGGCGCGCCTGGGATTGATCGTGCGCGAGCCGGGCAATTACCGCTTCGCCCACGACCGCGTGCGGGAGGGAGCGTACTCGATGATCGCGCCGTCGTCGCTGCCCGAGCGGCACTTGCATATCGGGCGCCTGCTGCGCGAGAACGTGGCGCTTGACGCACTCGATCAGCACGTGTTCGACATCGTGCATCACCTGAACCGGGCGCGCGCCGCAATGAGCGCGCCGCGCGAGCTGCGCGAACTGGCGCACCTGAACGCGCTGGCCGGAGCCAAGGCACGCAACGCCATCGCCTACGATTCGGCGCGCAATTACTTCAGCCTGGCGGCCGGCCTGACGCCCTCGCGCGCCTGGAAAGATGACCTGGACGGCACCTATGCCATGTACGCCGCGCTGGCCGAATGCGAATACCTGTGCGGCCACCTGGAGCGCGCCGGGCGCCTGTTCGAGCTGCTGGTGGAGCAGGCGCGCTCGCGCATCGACCTGGCCCGGGTGGCGCTGCTGCGCCTGGCCGTGTACCAGTTGCGCGGGCGCTTCGACCAGGCGGTAGCGGTGGCGCTCGACGCGCTGGCGCTGTTCGGCGTGCGCTTTCCGTCGGCGCGCGCCGAAATCGACTGGGCCCTGCGCGAAGAACGCGCCGCGATTGCGCAGCGCATGGACGGGCGCGGCATCGCCAGCCTGGGCGCGCTGCCGGCCAGCACCGATCCGGAAGTGGCGATCGTGGCCGAGCTGTTGTCCGATGTCGGCTCGCCCGTGTTTTCGGCGCGTCCGGAGCTGTACTTCCTGCTGGCGGCCAAGGCGCTCAACTACACGCTCACGCACGGGCGCACCGAATCGTCCTGCATGATCTATTCGCGCTACGCGATCCTGCTGGTGTCGCTGGGCGCGATCGAGGAGGCCTTCGCGTTTTCGGCGCTGGCCATCGAACAGGTGCAGTTCAACGCGCCGCCGTCCAAGCGCAGCGGGCGCCTGCGCTTCGTGCATGCGGCCTACATCCACTCCTGGCGCGACCCGATCGCCACCAGCGTCGAGCCGCTGCGCGATGCCTTTGCCAGCTGCGAGCGCGCGGGCGACCTGCCGCACGCCGGCTACGCGGCCCACGTGGCGACCTGGAATGCGTTCGAGGCCGGCCTGCCGCTGGCGGCCGTGCGCCAGATGGCGGCGCATTATCAGGGCTTTGCGCGGCGCCACGGCAACCACGCGCTGCTGCGCCTTTTGCGCGGCTACGAACAGCTGGCCGCGACCTTCATCGGCGAGGACGGCGCCGTCGATGCCGGCGGTGCCATCGCCGACTTCGGCCAGGGCAGTTTCGGCGCGGCGCGCGCGCGCTACCTGCTGATGCAGCAGGTGGTGGCCTATGCCTTCGGCCGCTACGAGGAAGCGCTGGCGGCGGCCGAAGCGGCGGCGGCCAACCTGCATTTCTTCCTGGCCTCGCTCAACGAAACCACCCATCACTTTTATCATGCACTGGCGATGACGGCGCTGTACCGGGCGGCTTCGCCTGCGCGCCGGCGCCGCCTGTTTGACGCGGTGTGCGACAAGCACGCGCTGCTGGCCGGGTGGGCGGCTTCGTGCCCCGTCAATTTCGCCAACCGCTATCTGCTGGTGGGCGCCGAACTGGCGCGCATCGACGGCAATCCGGCCGCCGCGATGGAAGGCTACGAGGCGGCGATCGCATCGGCCACGGCGGGCGGCTTCGTGCAGAACGCGGCGCTGGCCTGCGAGCTGGCGGCGGCCTGCTGCCGCGAACGCGGCGACGATGACGGCGCCATCGGGTACGGCCGGCGCGCGCTGCGGGCCTGGGGTGCCTGGGGTGCGCTGGCCAAGGCGAGCGATTTGCTGCGCCGCTATCCGGAGTTGGCGGAATCGCACAAGCAGTGACGCAATCCTGCAAATATTTCTTTGTGGAATGTGATCCAGGTCAATATTCGGGGCAGCGAGGGTTGCACCGTGCGGCATTTTGCGGCGAGTTGCCGTAATGTTGCATGAACTCAAAAAAAGTGCTGCGCGTCGGCAATTGAGTAAATGATATATACTGTTTAAATCGATATCGAACGGAGTCGCTCAATGACCAAGACAGCAAGCGCCAAGACCAATGGACACACCATCCCCGACCTGAAAGAGGTCGCACCGGCGGCACGCGCCGCCAGGACCACGCCGAAAAAAGCCGGCGCCACGCCAGCTGCCTCGAAAGCGGTGGCCAAGCCGGCCGCGAAAGCCGCGGCCAAGGCGCCGGCCAGGGCCAGCACCAAAGCAGCGCTCAAAGCTGACGTAAAGACGCCGCTCGCCAAAGCGGCCCAGGTCAAGCCGGCGGCGGACAAGAAGATGGCGGCCAAGCCGGCAGCGGCCAAGCCGATCGCAGCGAAGTCTATTGCAGCCAAGCCGGTTGCAGCCAGGACGGCGCCAGTCAAGCCGGCAGCGGCCAAGCCGGCAAGCAAGCCGGCGGCAGTCAAGTCCGAGGCGGCCAAGCCAGCCCCGAAACGCAGCGCGGCCACGCCGGCGAAGGCTGCGCCAAAGCAGGCCGCACCGGCGGCCGAGGGCGACGTCGGCGCGCGCGACAAGGCGCGCAAGGCCAAGCTGGTACGCGACAGCTTCACCATGCCGGAGCAGGAGTACGCGGTGCTCGGCCAGGTCAAGAAAGCCTGCCTGAAGGCCGGCTTCGAGATCAAAAAGAGCGAACTGCTGCGCATCGGCGTGGCCCTGATCAGCGACCTCGATATCGCGACCCTGCAAAAAGTGCTGTCGAGCCTTCCGCAGCTCAAGACCGGCCGCCCGAAAAGCGAGTAAGCCTGCGCTGCGCCGCGTGTCATCAAGGTGACACGCGGCTGTCACTGTCATGACAAATTAGCCGGTTAGTCTGTGCTTCGTTGCTACTCAAAAGGACGAAGCATGCAAAACCTCCATCCCGCCCCAGAGACAAAGTCGCACGCCCCACGGCTGATCCTGAGCCTGGCATCGACGCCCGCCGAAGTGCGCGAGGTACAGCGCCTGCGCTACAAGGTTTTCATCGAGACGATGGGGCTGGCCGCGCTGGTCAACCCCGAGCGGCTCGACCGCGATGAATTCGACGAGCACTGCGACCACCTGATCGTGCGCGACGCCTCCACCCTGAAGGTGGTGGGCACCTACCGCGTGCTCAGTCCCGCCAAGGCACGCCTGGTCGGCCGCCTGTACGCCGAAAACGAATTCGACCTCGGGCGCCTGAACCACCTGCGCAACCGCATCATCGAAGCGGGACGCGCCTGCATCCATCCCAAATACCGGGGCGGCAGCGTGATCATGCTGCTGTGGGCGGGCCTGGCCGACTACATGCGGCGCGAGCGCTGCGATTTCCTGGCCGGTTGCGCCAGCATGAGCGTGGCAGACGGCGGCCACAATGCGGTGGCGGTATACCAGTCGCTGATCTACAAGCACGCCGCGCCGGCCGAATACCGGGTCACGCCGCACTTGCCGTTTCCGATCCGCGCGCTGGAAGCCGCAGCCCGGGCGCAGGTGCCGGCGCTGATCAAGGGCTATGTGCGATCGGGCGCGTGGCTGTGCGGCGAGCCGGCCTGGGATCCTGATTTCGAGAGTGCGGATGTGTTCTTGCTGCTGCCGCTGGCGAACCTGGACAGCCGCTACGCGAGGCATTACGGAGTGGAGTAGCTGGCGTCCGCACGGGGGTTCGGTGTGGATGCAGCAGGGACTGCGAAGAGATGAAGCCTTGCTATGTGCCGCTACAACGGGCGCCGGACAATGCGCTGCCGGCGCCAGGCAGCATGCTTTGCCGCCTAGTGCATTGACGCGTTGGACAAGTCCTTCAAGTCGCGGATGCTCATATCCGACTTTTCGTGCATGCGCAGTAAAATCGTCGCACCCACGGCCAGTTTTCGGTGACGGATCTTGCTGATGATTGGCGGCTGCACTTCCAGCACGCGGCACAACTCCGCATCGTTCTTGAGGTTCATCTTTTCGATCAAGGTGTCGAGCAGCTTGTTCGGCACAAAGCTCGATGGTTCGAGCGCTCGAGCGCGGTTCATCGCCTCGATCATTTCCAGTTTCTTTTGCCGTACGTTCATCGTACTCCTCCAAAGATTATTTTTTCATTGATGGGGGACTGATCGACTGTTGGTCAACTTCAACCCGTTTGTTACATTCGGATATATTTCATGCATCGCGGGTTTGGTTCGATAATACTACCGAAAGAATATACTCGCAGCAAAGTTGATAAATTAAACGATGGAAATGCGGCTTTTAACGCACATCTTGCACAATTTGCAATCCTGAGCGGGTCAAAATGAGGGTTTTGTCGGCTTGCGCGGCGGCGGCGTGAGAATGTGTGACCATGATGGCGGAAGCGCCGCTGGCTTTGACTTCGTCGCGAAGCAGCGCCAGAATGCTGTCGGCGGTCTCGGGATCGAGGTTTCCGGTTGGTTCGTCGGCCAGCACCAAAGCGGGCCGGTGCACCAGCGCGCGCGCGATGGCCACGCGCTGCATTTCGCCGCCCGACAGCTGGCGCGGAAAATCGCCGCCGCGTCCTTTCAACCCGACCGCGGCCAGCATGGCGGCGGCGCGTTCCTGGCTTTGGCCGTTGAGCAGCAGCGGCAGGGCCACATTCTGTTCCAGGGTCAGGTGCGGCAGCACGTGGAAGGCCTGGAAGATGAAACCCATGCGGGTGCGGCGCAAGCTTGTCGCGGCATTGTCGTCGAGGGCCGACATGGACTGGCCGTCGATCACGATGTCGCCGCTGTCGGGCGCGTCGAGCCCGGCGATGAGGTTCAGCAGGGTCGACTTGCCGACCCCGGACTCGCCCATGATGGCGACGAATTCGCCGGCCTTGAAGTGATGCGAGAGGCGGTTCAGGACAGGGCGGCCGTTGTAGGTCTTGGCGAGATCGCGCAGTTCGAGCATGGGTGGGTAGCCTGGTGGATGCGGTGAGCGGTTAGCGGGTTATGGCGCGGCGCAGTGCGAAGCTGGCCGCGTCGACCAGCGCCACCAGCAGCAGCATGGCGATGATGACGGTGGCCGCGCTTTGCATCTGGAACAGCGACAGGTGAAATTTGAGCATCTGGCCAAGGCCGCCGGCGCCGACCACGCCCAGCACGGCGGCGGCGCGGATATTGTTCTCCCAGCGGTACAAGGTATACGACAGCATCTGGGGCAGCGTTTGCGGCAGGGTGGCGTAGCAGAACGCGGCGCCCGGCGAGGCGCCGTTGGCGACCAGCGAGCGTTGCGGGTGCGGGTCGGTGTTTTCGAGCGCGTCGGCGAACAGGCGTCCGAGCACGCCGCTGGTATGCGCGGCCAGCGCCAGGGTGCCGGCGAACGGACCCAGGCCGGCGGCCACCAGCAGCAGCGAGGCCCACACCAGTTCCGGGATCGAGCGCAGCACGTTAAGCACGGCGCGCGCAACGATGCGCTGCACGCGCTTGACGCGCCCGGAGGCCGGCAGCGACAGCGCCAGGCCGCCGCCCACCGCCAGCAGGGTGCCGATGGCCGACATCGACAGCGTCTCCAGCGCGGCCAGCGCAGTCTTGCGCAAAAAGGCCGGCGCGGTCTCGGGCGGGGCGAAGCCGGCCAGGAATTCCATCGTCACCGTGGCCGCGTCGGGCGAGAAAAAGGCCGACCATTGCAGCGGCAGCGAGGCGAAGCTGGCCACCACCAGCGCCACCAGGCCCGCGCCCAGCAGCCAGGTCGAGAACTGGCGCGGCGGCGCGGCGGGCAGGCGGCGCGTCATCCGAGCCTCCGGCGCAGCATCCTGGAGACCGCATCGGCCACCGCCACCAGCAGCACGAACATGATCAGCATGGTGCACACTTCGCCGCCGGCCATCATGCGGGTCGATTCATCCATGCGCTGACCGAGTCCGCCGGCGCCCACAAAACCGATCACCGCCGAACCGCGGATGGCGCACTCCCAGCGGTAGACCGTGTACGAGACCAGTTCGGCGCTGGAATCGGGCAGCGCGCCGTACAGCAGCGCGGACAGGCGCGAGGCGCCGTTGGCCAGCAGCGTTTCGGTGGCGTGGGCGTCGGACGATTCGAGGATTTCGGCGTACACCTTGCCCAGCATGCCGCAATAGGTCAGGGCGATTGCCAGCACGCCGGCGGTCGGGCCCAGGCCCACCACGCGCACGAACAGGATCGCCCAGACCAGTTCGGGCACGCTGCGCAGCAGCACCAGCACCCAGCGCACTACCTGGCGCAGCAGGCCGGCGGCCCAGTGCATGCGCCCGCTGCCCAGGCGCGATACCGACAGGCGCTCGGTGACGATCAGGGTGGCGGGGATGGCGCCGAGCAGCGCCAGGGTCAGGCCGGCGGTGGCGATGGCCACCGTTTGCCAGGTTTCGCGCAGCACCATCCACAAGAACTCAGGCGAATGCGCCGGCGTGAGGAAGCCAACCAGGAACTCGCCGGCTGCCTTCAGGCTTTGCAGGTCGAACAGGATCCAGGGCTTGAATTCGCTGAACACCATGGCGGGCCACAGCAGCGCGGCGCCGATGGCGAGCATGGCCACGCGCGCGCGCCATGCCGGGTCCGGATGCCGTTGGAGGGACACGGGCATGCGCTTAGAAGCAGGCGCCGATGGCCAGGCGCTCCGGTGTCTCGTGCGCTTGCGCCGGATGCGGCGCGACCGCTTCGTTCTGGTACAGGGCGGCGATCATGGCGTCGCTGACGTCGTCGCGCGCGCAATCGAAGACGATGCGGCCGTCGCGCAGGCCGACGATGCGGTCAAAATTGGCGCGCGCCATCTCCACCTGGTGCAGGCTGCAGATCAGGGTGGCGTTGCGGCTGGCCGCTTCCCGCTGCAGGGCCGACAGGGTCAGTTGCGACAGGGCCGGGTCTAGCGCGGAGAGCGGCTCGTCGACCAGGAACACCTTGGCCGACGACAGCAGCAGGCGCGCCAGGCCGCAGCGCTGGCGCTCGCCGCCCGACAGGCGGTCGACCCGCGCATACAGTTTGTCGCCAAGGCCGAAGCGGGCCAGCGCATCGTAGGCGGCATCCGGATCGACTGGCTTGAACAGGGAGGACAGGGCCTGGGACAGGCTCCAGTGCGGCAGGCGCGCCGCCAGCACCGCGCTGACCACGCGCTGGCGCGGCGGCAGGGGCGGCGTTTGCGGCGCCAGGAACAGCTTGGCGCGCAAGGCGTGGCGCGCCTTGCCGCTCAAGGCCCACGGCTCCCGGCCGAAGGCCTGGAACAAACCGCCGGCCGGCGCGTGGGCGCAGGCCAGGGTGTGCAGCAAGGTGGTCTTGCCGGCACCCGAAGGGCCGATCACGGCCAGCTGCTCGCCCTGCGCCACCACCAGGTCGATCTCGCGCAGGGCCGGCGCGCGCGCGCCGGCCTGGTGATGCACGGTGAGTTGTTCGAGCCGGTAGGTGGTCATGCGCGCGCCGCTTTCGCTTGCCAGGTCGCTTACTTGAGCAGCTTGGCGCTGCGCGCGGCCGCTTCGATCGACTTGTAATTGTCGGGCGTGGTCGGCACGAACTTGGTCGCTTTTTGCAGTTCCAGGATTTCCTTGCCTTCCGGGGTGGACTTGTCGAGCGCGAGGAAGGCGTCGGTCAGCTTCTTCTTCATCGCGGCCGGCATGTCGGAACGCACGGTCCAGTTGTAGTCGAAGTAGCCCGGGGTGGTGTAGAACACGCGCACGGCGGCCGCATCGACCTTCTTCTCGGCGACCAGTTTTTCCCAGACCGAGATATTGAGTGCGCCCGCATCGACCTTGCCGCCGGCGACAGCGGCCACGGTGGCGTCGTGCGCGCCGGAGTAGGCCACGCGTTTGAGGTCGGCGTCCGGATCGATCCTGGCGGCCAGCAGGTAAGAACGCGGCATCAGGTGGCCCGAGGTGGACGACTCGGAACCGAAGCTCAAGGTCTTGCCCTTGAGGTCTTCGAGCTTGTTGATGTCGGCCTTGGTGGTGACGAACACCGAGCGGAAGGCGGTATCTTCCTGGCGCTGCACCAGCGGCGTGACCTGGCCCTTGCTGCGCACATTGGCCTGCACGAAGGTAAAGCCGCCGAACCAGACCAGGTCGAGGCGCTTGTTGACCAGGCCTTCGACGGCGGCCGGATAATCGGTAACCGGGGTGAATTCGACTTTCAGGCCGGTGGCCTTGGCCAGGTAGTCGCCCAGCGGCTTGAACTTGCGCTGCAATTCGGTCGGCGCTTCGTCGGGAATGGCCGACACGCGCAGCACGCCCGGGGTGACCTGGGCGATCGCGCTGGCGCCGGCCAGCAGCAGGGTGGCGCCGATTGATGCAGCCAGCATGGTGTTGAGGGTGCGCCGGGTGGAGAAAATGGTCATGGTTGCCTGTCCTGGGAAGGTCGATGGGGGAGCCGGCAAGCGAGCACGCTTGAACGCCGGGCAGACCGTGAAATACGGGATATTCAGCTATGATAACAAAAACACCCATGCAGCGATTTCGATTGACCAATAAAACTATGCCGACCTCCAGCCAGCCCGACGCGCGCGACGAGCGCCCCAGCGCCGCCATCGCTTCCGAACTGCGTGCCGGCCTGCTCGGCCGCGAGGCGGCGATTTCGCCCAAATTCCTCTACGACGCGCTCGGCTCGCGCCTGTTCGAGGCCATTTGCGAGCTGCCCGAATACTATCCGACCCGCACCGAAGCGGCCATCGCGGTGCGCCACGGTGCCGAAATCGCGCGCGCGGCCGGTCCCGGCGCCACCCTGATCGACCTGGGAGCGGGCAGTTGCGTGAAGGCGGCGCGCCTGTTCCCGCTGCTGCATCCGGCCCAGTATGTGGCTATCGACATCTCGTACGATTTCCTGCGCGAGTCGATCGAACGGCTGCAGCAGCGTTTTCCGCATATCGAGATGACCGGGCTGGGGCTCGATTTTTCGGAGCGGCTCGAATTGCCGGGGGTGGTGCGCACCGAAAAGCGGCTGTTCCTGTATCCCGGTTCGTCGATCGGCAACTACACGCCGGAGCAGGCGCGCGCTTTCCTGGGCCGTCTGCGCGGCCAGTGCGACGACGACGGCGCGCTGCTGATCGGGATCGACCTGGTGAAGGACTCCGCCACGCTGGACGCCGCCTACGACGACGCCATCGGCGTCACGGCGGCCTTCAACCTGAACATCCTGCGCCATGTGAACCAGCTGATGGGCGCCGATTTCAACGTGGCGCAGTGGCGCCACCGCGGCTTTTTCAATCGCGACGAGAGCCGGGTCGAGATGCACCTGGAAGCGCGCGAAGCGCTCACCGTGCGCTGGCCGGGCGGCGAGCGCTTGTTTGCGGCGGGCGAGCGGATTCATACCGAGAACAGCTACAAGTACCGTCAGAGCGCGGCGGTCGGCTTGCTCGAGCAGGGTGGATTTCGCAGCGTGCATGTGTGGACCGATCCCGATCAGTGGTTCGCCGTCATTTACGCGCGTGCCATACCGCGATGAGCATGCGCGACCTTTACGACGGCGTGCGCAAACGCTCGCTGATGCTGGCCGAGCCGCTCTCGGACGAAGACTGCGGCGCGCAGTCGATGCCGGACGCCAGCCCGGTCAAATGGCACCTGGCGCATACCACCTGGTTTTTCGAGACGTTTGTACTGGAGCGCTTCGAAGAAGGCTTCGCGCCGTTTCATCCGGCCTTCCGGGTGCTGTTCAACTCCTATTACAACGGCATCGGCGAACGCCATCCGCGCGCCCAGCGCTCCTTGCTGACGCGCCCCGCCATGCGCGAGGTGCGCGCCTACCGCGCCAATGTGGATGCGCGCGTGGCGCGCTTGCTGGCGGCGCAGCCGGGCGACGACCTGCTGCACCTCCTGGCACTCGGTTTGCAGCACGAGCAGCAGCACCAGGAACTGATCCTCACCGATGTGAAGCACATGCTGGCGCAGAACGCCATGTGGCCGGCCTACATGGATAGCGCGCTGCCAAGGGCGCCGTCGGCCGCGCCGCTGGCGTGGATCGCTTTTGACGGCGGCCTGGCCGATATCGGGCATGCGGCTACCGGCTTTTGCTTCGATAACGAACTTCCGCGCCACCGCCAGTATGTGGCGCCGTTCGCGCTGGCGTCGCGCCTGGTCACCAATGGCGAGTACCTGGCCTTCATCGAGGCCGGCGGCTACCGCGAGCCGGCGCTGTGGTTGTCCGAGGGCTGGGACCGTGTGTGCGAGCTGAAACTGGCGCACCCGCTGTACTGGCAGCGCGACGCGCACGGGCAGTGGCACGAATTTACCCTGCATGGCTTGCAGCCGCTCGATGCGGCGCGGCCGGCCACGCACTTGTCGCTGTATGAAGCCGACGCCTTTGCGCACTGGATGGACGCGCGCCTGCCGACCGAGGCGGAGTGGGAAGTCGCTTGCGCCGGCAGCGGCACGGCCACGGGCGGCCTGCATCCGGCTTGCGCGCCGCAGGGCGAGGGCTTGCAGCAGATGTTCGGCGAGTGCTGGCAGTGGACCAGCAGCAGCTACGCGCCGTATCCGGGCTACGCCTGCGCGCCCGGCGCGCTGGGCGAATACAACGGCAAATTCATGCTCAACCAGTATGTGCTGCGCGGCTCCTCGTGCGCCACGCCGCCGGGCCACGCGCGCGCCAGCTACCGCAATTTCTTCCCGGCCGGGGCGCGCTGGCAGTTCACCGGCGTCAGGCTGGCCCGATGAAGGTGTCGAAAGGGCTGCGCCTGCGTATTCTGAACCGCCGCGCGAACGCCTACGTGCTGGCCCATCCGCTCGAATTCACGTGGCAGACGCTCAAGGGCTTCAAGGCCAACCAGGGCTTGCTGCTGGCCGGCGCGGTGGCCTATTACGCGCTGCTGTCGATCGTGCCGTTCCTGATGCTGGTGGTGGTGGCGCTGTCGCACTTCATCGACCAGGCCGAGTTGCTGTCCACCCTGGGGCGTTATCTGGAGTGGCTGGTGCCGGGGCAGTCGAAAGCCATCGTGGGCGAACTGGCGCATTTCATGGAAGACCGCGACCTGGTGACCTGGGTGCTGTTTGCCAGCATGCTGTTTTTCAGCTCGCTGGCGTTCACCGCGCTGGAAAACGCGATGAGCGTGATCTTCCATCACCGGGTGGCGATCCGGCGCAGGCGCTTCCTGATCTCGGCGATCCTGCCTTACTGTTATATCCTGGCGCTTGGCGCCGGCATCATGATCGTCACCCTGGTGGCGGGCACCTTGCAGGTGATGGGCGAGGAGAGCGTGCACTTCCTCGGCTACGAATGGTCGCTCGGCGGCGTGTCGGGCGTGCTGCTGTACTGCCTGGGGCTGAGCGGGGAAATCCTGGTGCTCAGTTCCATCTACCTGGTGATGCCGGTCGGGCGGTTGTCGCTGTCGCACGCGCTCATTGGCGGGGTGACGGCGGCGCTGCTGTGGGAAATCGCGCGCCATGTGCTGGTCTGGTACTTTTCGACCTTGTCGCAGGTGAACATGGTGTATGGGTCGATGACGACCGCGATCGTGGTCATGTTCAGCCTGGAGATCGGGGCAACTTTACTGCTGTTCGGCGCGCAGGTGATTTCGGAATACGAGCGGGCGGGGCGCAACGAGCAGCACAAGGAACCGATACCGATGACGACCCGGCCGGCGAAATGATGCGAAATGATGCGAAATGATGCGAAATGATGCGATAGAGTTTGCTGCATCGCACAATCCTGTGCTACACTGCGTTCAGTGGTGAGGTTCAAACGAACCGAAACCCTATCCGGAGCCTGCACCGCCGCGCAATATGTGTAATGTCGCAAAGGTAGAAGGTCGCAACCGCCTGGATTTGTAATTCCGAATACGGTAGTCGATTTACACGTCAGGGCACCACGCAGATAGCATGGGCGCCTGGGACACGATTAAAGCATTGGTAATACATTGGATTAGAGCTCGCTTCGGCGGGCTTTTTTTTCGTCCGGGTTTTCGGTTCTTCTTCAGGGATCGCGGCAACCGTCACTGTGCCTCGATGCGCTATGCGGGCGATCTGTGAAATTGATCGTTGGTGCTGGCATAGCGGAGCAAGCCGGGTGCTCCAGGCTGAGGACACGTGCTCGACCAGGAGCGCTTCCCCGCGTGCCCCGGCTTTTCCCGGGTTCAGGCGGAGTAGGTCGCCCGTCCCTGCGTCAAGCCGAACAGCGGGTTGGCATTCTGGATCGGCAGGTCGAACTGTTCGAACGGAATGTCGCTCATGAAGGTCCACCAGGCCGCCTGCACCGCCCGGGTGTCGCTGACGGGATCGTCAACGGGCACGCGCTCCATTTCAAACGCGCAGTCGATACTGCAGTCGCAATTGGCGGCCGCCGTCAGGCCGCTCCAGTCGGCCGGCGGCGTCATCTTGTTCAGATGCGCCGATACGCCGACCATGCGGGCACGCAGCCCGGTGGCGGCGGTCCAGTCGATGTCGCAGGTGCTCAGCCAGGCGTGATACACCTGCGCCGTTCCCAGTTCCTTGCGCAGCGACGCCATCTCCTGTTCGCTCAGGAAACCGTCTTGCTTGAGTGCCCAGAAGGTGCCGGTTTCTTTCCAGTAAGCGATGGCTTTGAGGGTCTCGCTGCCGCTGCGCCGGCCCAGTGCGCGGGTGACTGCGGCTTGCAGTTCGGACTTGCTGGAATAGTCTGGCATTACTTCCTCCGTATCGACGTTATCTTGCTCGGTTACTGCTGTCGTCAGGGCGATCGGGACGGCGCCGATCGGCGAATGCCGAACGCAACGTCACCAGAGTCAAACGCATGCAGGTAGATGATCCATATCAAGTTTCGTGCCAGGGCCGCCGCGCCAGGATTGGGTGATTATCCGGGGCGAAGAGGGTCAATACGGCGCGGCGACTGTGTCAAAAACAGCGTTTTACACGCAACCATTTACATGTCAGTGTAAATATGCGGCTTGGCAAAGGGCGTTGTCAATTGAAGCGGGGTAGCCCATGATGTTGGTTTTTTGTCTCCGCAAGAACGCCAATGAACGGGATAGCCGGTGTACCCATGACGACAGAACCCTGCGCCGATAACGATCTGGTGCGGGAGGTCGCATGCCGCCGATGCTCCCGAACGGCCTCGCTACGGCTTGGCTATGGGGGGCGCACTGGCATCTTGCGCAGTGATGAAGCGTTCCGTTGCCTCCATTGCGGTTTGATCCGGGAGTCGGACGACACCGGATTTCTTCAGCCGGAACCGCGCGCCCGCATGCTGGCGGCATTCGGCACGTGGACGGTCCGGATGGGCCGTGCGCAATCGGCATTCAATGCCGTCAAGGTCCTGCGCAGCGCCCTCGACCTTGAGCTGATCGCCGCCTATGCCTTGCTCAAGCATGAAGCGGGGATTGTTTTCACCGGAACAAAACAAGAATGCGAGTGGCTCAAGGGATTGCTGGAAAAGGCCGGTGAAAGCCCGGCGATGAGCGCGATGACGCTGGCGTGAAAGGGGAGGCAAGCAACAATATGCAGATGAAATTCGAAAAAACCACGTACGATTTTCTGAGAAAAATGCGATGGACCGACCATCGCGCGGTCGATCCGGCGCCTTTCCTCGCCTGTCTTGTCGCGGACGGCTACACACTGTTCCCGCAGACAAAGCGATTTTCCCAGCGTTTCGGCGGACTTGGCGGCGACATGCCGGCGTATCGGGTCGCGGGCGTGTGCGACCGCATCGACTTCGATCCGGCGCAGGCGATCTACTACACCAGCCGCGCGACGGTCATCGACTATGAAAGCGCGCGTGCACGAAAAACTGATCGTTATCGGCATGGCGTACAACCGCTACATGACGCTGATGTTGTCCGAATCGGGCCGCATGCTGGGCGGCTACGACGATTTTTTGTGCCTCATCGGGACCGATGTACAGGACGGCATGAGCAATCTGTTCGACCGGCGCCAGATGCCGGAACTGCCATAGCCTCCAAATCCGCTCGCGCCCAGGCCCGCCAATACAACAGCGCGCGCCCCGCAGACAGGAAGTTCTCCTCGAAAATGGTACATTGGCTGTAACGACAGAGGAGGGCGCCCATGCAAAAAATCCACGCGATTATCTTCGACCTGTACGGCACCCTGTACGATGTGCACTCGGTGTCCCAAGCCTGCGAGCAAGCCTACCCCGGCCACGGCGAGGCCATCGCCCGCCTGTGGCGCCAGACCCAGATGGAGTACACCTGGCTGCGCAGCCTGATGGAGCGCTACGCCGACTTCGAGACCGTCACCGAAGACGCGCTGCGCTTTACCTGCGCCAAGCTGGGCCTGCCGCTACTGGAGGGCACCGTGCGCCAGCTCAGCGACCAGTACCTGCGCCTCGATCCCCATTCCGACATGCCCTCGACCCTGCGCCGCCTGCGCGACGCCGGCGTGCCGATGCTGATCGCCTCGAACGGTTCGCGCAACACCATCAGCCAGGTGGTGGCGAACTCGGGCATGAAATGGGCCTTCGACCAGTTCGTCAGCGTCGACGAGGCCGAGGTATTCAAGCCGCACCGCAAGATTTACCTGCTGGCCGAGCAGCGCGCCGGCTATCCGCGCGAGAACATCCTGTATGTCTCCGCCAATGGCTGGGATGCGAGTGCGGCCAGTTTGTTCGGCTTTCCGGTATGCTGGGTCAATCGCGATGGCGGCCCGCTCGAAGAGCTCGGCGCCACGCCCGCCATCGTCGTGCCCGAACTGGCCGCCATGGCCGACTGGTTGCTCGCCCTGCGCTGACGCCCGCATCGGCCAACTAACTGGAAGGCGGCGCGAAACTTGCGTATGATGCGGATTCGGTTTCGCGCCACCATGTCGCGTCATCATTTTTTATTTACTTCATACAACACGCCATGCGCGAAAGCCTGCTTACTCCGTCGCTCTCGCCCTCCGCGGCGCCCGCCGCCAACCTGTATTCGGTGCAATCGTCCTTTGTGCTCGCGTTTTTCGGCGGGCCGTTTGCGATCATCCTGTATTCGGCGCTCAATTCCTGGAAACTCCGGCGGCCGCTCGACGCGCTGCTGTATGTGGCCGGGCTGGCGCTGGCTGTGTCCTACCTGGTCGCCTTCATGACCGGCTATGCGCCGCTGGCGCGGCTGATCGATCTCATCGGCGGGAGCGCGGCGGACGCCTTGTGGCGCGCACTGGCGCTGGCGCTGATGGGAATCGTATATCTCATGCACCGCAAGCAACACCGTTCCGCCGCCTTGTTCGCCAGCACCACGCCGTCGCCCTGGATTCCGGCGATCGCCTGCGCACTGCTGGCGTACGGCATGAAGAAGGCGCTGGAGTTTTACATCCTGGCAGGCCTCTCATGAACGATCATGGTGTGTTTTCGGCGCACGACTACAGCCGGCGCGTGCGCGGCCTGATCGAGCGCAACCGCCATGTGCAAGCCCGCGACGAGCTGGCCGAGGCGCTGGGCCAGTATCCCGACGACAGCGACCTGCTGTACCACGCGGCGCTGCTCGATTACCTGACCGGCCAGCCGGACGCCGCGCGCAGCGCCTTGCTGCGCGTGCTCAGCCGCGAGCCCGACCACTACGCGGGCCGCTCGCTGCTCGCCACCCTGTACCAGGAAAGCGGCGAACTGCCGGCCGCCGAAACGGTGCTGATCGACTTGCTCAGGGACTATCCCGAGTCCGGCCATCATTACGCGCGCTACGCCATGCTGATGTACCGCACCAGGCATCTCGACAAGGCCAAGGCGCTGGCGCACGAAGCGCTGCGCCTCGATCCGGACGATGAACTGGCCCTGATCGCCTGCATGATGGGCGACCTGATCGACGGCCGCAAAGGCGCCGAGCAGGAACGCCTGGCGGCCTTGATGAGCCGCCATCCCGAAAGCGCCGGCACGGCGCACATGCTGATCACCCATCTGGTGCATCGTGGCAAATACCGGGCAGCCAAGCGGATTGCCATCGAACTGCTGAAACTCAATCCGGGCTCGCGCGAGATCCTCGGGCTGGTGGTCGAACTCGATGCCCTGAGCCACTGGAGCATGCTGCCGCTGTGGCCATTCAACCGCTGGGGCTGGGCGGCATCGGTGGTCCTGTGGGTGACGATGGTGGCCGTGTTCAGTGGCGCCGGCAAGATTGCCCCGCACATCCTCGGGCCGCTCAATATCTTCCTGATCGGGTATTGTGCGTACTCCTGGATTTTCCCCTCTTTGCTCAAGCGCTGGCTGAAACGCCGCGCAGGAATTTGATGACCATGACTATGTCGCGTGAACAATATGAAGCGTCGCTGGTAAGCGATCCGTTCAACACTGCCAACCGGCTCGCCTACGCCCGCCTGCTGCTCGACGAACACGATGCCGGCGCCGCGCTGGTGCAGTTCGAGCTGGCCGAACGGCAGTCGCCGGGGGCGGCCGCCTCGAGCGGCAAGGCGCAGGCGCTGCTGGCGCTTGGCAGCAACAGCGATGCGCTGGCCGCCTACGGCCGCGCGCGCCAGCAGGATGGCTTCGTGCCGGTGCCGGCGCTGGAACAGTTGCAGCAGAGTGCGCGTCCGGCCTCGGGTCCGGCGCTGTCGCTGGTGGGGCAGGCCGCCAATGTGGTGCCGCTCAAGCCGCAAGCGCCGGACGCGGTGCGCTTTGCCGACGTGGGCGGGATGGAAGACTTGAAGAAGATGCTGCGCCTGCACATCATCGAGCCGTTTTTGCGTCCCTCGCTGTTTGCCAAGTTCAAGAAGCAGGGCGGCGGCGGGATTTTGCTGTACGGCCCGCCGGGCTGCGGCAAGACCATGATCGCGCGCGCCATTGCGAACGAGTGCAATGCCTCGTTCGTGTCGGTCGGCATCAGCGAAGTGTTGAATATGTGGATGGGCGAGAGCGAGCGCAACCTGGCGCAACTGTTCGAAAAGGCGCGCGCGCAAAAGCCGTGCGTGCTGTTTTTCGACGAGCTCGATGCGCTGGCGTTTTCGCGTTCCAAGGCGCAGAGCGAGCACAGCCGCACTATCGTGAATGAGTTCCTGTCGCAGCTCGACGGTTTCGAGCGCGACAACCGCGACGTGCTGTTCCTGGCGGCGACCAATATGCCGTGGGATGTGGACCAGGCGATGAAACGCACCGGGCGCTTTGCGCGCCAGCTGTTCGTGCCGCCGCCGGACGCCGAAGCGCGCAAGCACATCATCAACATCAAGCTGCGCGAAGTGCCGGTGGAAGGCGTGGATGTCGATGCGCTGGTGGCGGCGACACCGCATTTTTCAGGCGCGGATATCGATGGCGTGATCGACCTGGCCAAGGAGAGCGCGATTCACGATATTTTGGCGGGCAATCCGGAGCGGCCGATCGGGCCGGGCGATATTGCGTACGCGCTCGATGCAATGCAGCCGTCCACCGTGGAGTGGCTGAAAACGGCGCGCAATCTGGTGCGCTACGCGGGCAGCGATGACAGTTATCGCGATGTGGAAAAGTACTTGAAGAAGACCAAGTTCATTTGATCTTGCGCCGTCCCCGCGCCGATGGGCGGGGACGGCGACCGGTTTAGCCCGCTACCGCCAGCTCTTTCTCCGCCCGCAGCAACTGGCGGTTCACCGCACTGAGCACCGCCTTGAACGAGGCCGTCACGATATTGCTGTCGATCCCCGCGCCGAACATGGTCGGACCATTCTCCAGGCGCAATTCCACATAACACGCCGCCTTGGCATTCGCACCCGAGCCGATCGCGTGCTCGTGGTAATCCATCAGCTTGATATCGAGCCCCAGCGCGTTGACGAAGGCGTCGATCGGCCCGTTGCCGCCACCCTGCAAACTCAGGCTGGCCTGGCGGTGCGCCAGGGTGATATCGATCTGCACCGGCTCGTCGCTGCTGCTGTCTTCCACCATCTTGTGCGCGCTGTAGGCGTACGGGCTGGCCTGGTCAAAATACTCGCTGCAGAAGATGGCATGAATTTCCTTGGCCGCAATCTCGCGTCCGCTGGCGTCGGCCACCGCCTGTACCGCCCGGCTGAACTCGATCTGCAAGCGGCGCGGCAGGCTCAAGCCGAATTCCTGTTCCAGCAGATACGCCATCCCGCCCTTGCCGGACTGGCTGTTGACGCGAATCACCGCGTCGTAATTGCGCCCCATATCGGCCGGATCGATCGGCAAATATGGCACTTCCCACAAGGTATTCGGCTTTTGCTGGGCAAAGCCTTTCTTGATCGCATCCTGATGCGAACCGGAGAATGCGGTGAACACCAGATCGCCCGCATACGGATGACGCGGATGCACCGGCAACTGGTTGCATTCTTCCACCACCTGGCGCACGGCATCGATATCGGAGAAATCGAGTCCCGGATGCACGCCCTGGGTGTACAGATTCATCGCCAGGGTGACCAGGTCGACATTGCCGGTGCGCTCGCCGTTGCCGAACAGGCAGCCTTCGACCCGGTCGGCGCCCGCCATGATGGCCAGCTCGGCCGATGCCACCGCCGTGCCGCGGTCGTTGTGCGGATGGACGCTGATGATCAGCGAATCGCGCCGCGCCAGCTTGCGCGACATCCACTCGATCTGGTCCGCGTACACGTTCGGCGTGCTGCATTCCACGGTGGAAGGCAGGTTGACGATCATCTTGTTGTGCGGAGTCGGCTGCCAGATATCGCTGACGGCGTCGCAGATGTGCTTGGAGAAATCGAGTTCCGTGGTCGAAAACGATTCCGGCGTGTATTCGAAGCCCCAGTCGGTCTGCGGATGCTGCTTGACCAGTTCCTTGACCAGCTTGGTGCCGCTGACGGCGATCCCGGTGATCTGCTCGCGCGTCATGCCGAACACGACCTTGCGGAACACCGGCGCCACCGAGTTATACAAGTGCACGATGGCACGGCGCGCGCCCACGGCGGAGTCGACCGTGCGGCGGATCAGTTCTTCGCGCGACTGGGTCAGCACGATGATGGTCACGTCCTCGGGAATGCGGTCTTCATCGATCAGCTTGCGCACGAAATCGAAGTCGGTCTGGGAGGCGGACGGAAAACCGACTTCGATTTCCTTGAGGCCGATCTTGACCAGCATCTCGAAGAAACGCAGTTTTTTCTCCGGGCTCATCGGCTCGATCAGAGCCTGGTTGCCGTCGCGCAGGTCGGTGCTCATCCAGATCGGCGGACGGGTGATGGCCTTATCCGGCCACTGGCGGGCGGACAAATTGACTGGAGGGAAGGCGCGGTATTTGGACGACGGATTCTGCAACATCATGGGGTACTCCTGTTTGGCGAAAGCGGATAAGGGCCGGGCGGCGGTGTGGCGACAGGCTGCCGGGCGGCCACGGATTCGCTAGGCCAGGCAACCGATCGGTAGCTTTAGCAGTAGGAACTGCGTGATGGAGACGGATGCGAACATGGGTCGAGCTTTCCTGGGGTTTTACAACATCGCCGGCGGGGAGCCGGGCGGCGCACTGCGGAGTAATTACGCGCGTGCAGCTAGTAGCGTCGCTAGCGATAGCGCGCCAGCGAGCAGGGGGAAAGACGACAGATGCAGGGAGGAAGACATAAGTTCACTGTACGTCAGGCCGCGCCGGCTTGTCAAGCGCTGATGTGCAACGCGTGCAAACCGCCGCCGCCAGGCCGCCGATGCTACAGGTCGAGAAACATGTCGAAGCCGCCGTAGATCATGCGCTTGCCGTCGAAGGGCATGTCGGTGCCTTTCATGAAGTCGGCCATGCGCGGGTCTTTCATGACCTTGTCGTTGACTTCGTCGCGGTGGGCGCGCGATGCGTACACGATCCAGGAAAACACCACGGTTTCGCCCGGCTGCAGGTTGACGCTTTGGGGAAAGGAGGTCAGTTTGCCGGGCTTGACGTCATCGGCGATGCATTCGCGGTACTGCAGCGCGCCGTGTTCGCGCCAGATCGCGCCGCAGGTGGTCGCCATGGCGCGGTAGCTTTCGAGATTGCTGGTGGGGAGGGGAAGGACGAAACCATCGACATAAGCCATCATGTTCTCCTGTCGCTGCACAAGGTGGGTACGTACAAACGATCATACCCGTCCCGCATCCACGGCTGCGCACCATACCCAAATTAAATTGCCAATGTTGCATTTCGCCCTCCATAGCGCGCGCCTGGCGAATTGCATTGCCTTTTTGTTGCTAGCGGTGCAGTAAATAGCTTGTCGATTGAATAAATTCGTGTGGAAATATTGTAATATTGCACTATATTTACCGGCGTCCCTCCATGTGCCGCAGGGGGGGCGAGGGCTGGCACGGCGGCGCTTCAACCAATTCAAGGGATTTTCATGCGTTTTGTAAAAGCAGCAATGGCCTTATCGATGGCGGGCATGTTCGCCTGCGCCGCAGCGGCGAATGCCGCCCCGGCCGTGTCCGGTCAAAACCTGATCGTCAACGGCAATGCCGAAGCCGGCGCAGGGTCGAACGATGGCGGCACGGTCACGGTGCCGGGCTGGACTGTCAGCGGTGGCCTGACGTCGGTCAACTACGGCGCAAGCGGCGGTTTCCCGGGGCCTGCCGACGCCGGTCCGCAAAACCGCGGCAAGAACTTTTTCGCTGGCGGCGTCAACACGCCGGCATCGCGTGCGGTCCAGGTGATCGACCTGGGCGGCTACAGCGACGCCATCAAGGGCGGACAGTCGCAGTTCGACCTGTCCGGCTGGCTGGGCGGCTACGCTACGCAAAGCGATAGCGCCACCCTGACCGCCGTGTTCCGCGACAAGAGCGGCAATACCTTGTTCAGCAAGAGCCTGGCGCCGGTCAGCGTCAGCGATCGTGGCGGACTGAACAACCTGGTATATCGCGAGAGCCATGGCTTCATTCCCGTCGGCAGCGCGCTGGTCGACATCGTGCTCGACATGAACCGGGCCGAGGGCAGCTACAACGATGGCTACGCCGACAACCTGTCGTTCTCGGTCACGGCCGTGCCCGAGCCAAGCAGCTGGGCCATGCTCGGCGCCGGCCTGGCCATGCTGGGCTTCGCAGCGCGCAAGCGTCGCCAGTCCGTCTGACGCGCCCCGCCGCTGCCCGGGCCGCGCCCGGGCAGCCTTACGCCGCGACCTGGACGCGCGGCGCGCCCTGCGTCATCTCGCCGATCACGGCGGCGCTCTCGAAGCCTTCGCGCGCGAACAGCGCCAGTACCTCGTCGACGCTGCCAGGATCGCACGACACCAGCAGTCCGCCCGAGGTTTGCGGGTCGGTCAGCAGGTTATGCTGCGCCGCGCTGATGCTCGGCGAGAGCGTCACGTCCTTGCCGTAGGCCTCCCAGTTGCGCCCCGACGCGCCGGTAAAGTAGCCATCGTGCGCCAGTTGCTCCACGCCCGGCAGTAGCGGAATCTGCGACATGCTCAGTTGCGCCGTCAGTTGCGCCCCGCGCGCCAGTTCCAGCAGGTGGCCCAAGAGGCCAAAGCCGGTGACGTCGGTCAGCGCATGCACCCCTTCCATCTCCGAGAGCGCCTTGCCCGGTTTATTGAGCTTGGTGGTATTGGCGATCATGGCGGCGTAGCCTTCCGGTCCCAGCACGTCTTTCTTGAGCGCCGCCGAGAGCACGCCCACGCCCAGCGGTTTGCCGAGAATGAGCACGTCGCCGGCGCGCGCGTCGGCGTTGCGCTTGACCTTGGACGGATGCACCAGGCCCAGCACCACCAGGCCGTAGATCGGTTCGACCGAGTCGATGGTGTGGCCGCCGGCGATCGGAATGCCCGCTTCGGCGCACATGACCTGGCCGCCGCGAATGATCTCGCCGATGGTCTCGAGCGGCAGTTTATTGATCGGCATGCCGACCAGCGCCAGCGCCATGATCGGCGTCCCGCCCATCGCGTACACGTCGGAGATGGCGTTGGTGGCGGCGATGCGGCCGAAATCGAACGGGTCGTCGACGATCGGCATGAAGAAATCGGTGGTGGCGATCAGCGCCTGTTCGTCATTGAGCTTGTAGACGGCGGCGTCGTCGGCCGTCTCGATACCGACCATCAGTTCTTTCGGCAGCGGGAAGCCGCCCGAGTTTTTCAGGATTTCGGACAGCACGCCGGGCGCGATTTTGCAGCCGCAGCCGCCGCCATGCGAAAACGCGGTGAGTTTGATGGGGGTGTCTGGGGCAGTGCTCATGATCGGTGTCCATTTCGGTAAAAGGCGGGTCAGACCAGATTATCCACCAAGTCGAGCACACTGGCGCGCTCATGGCTTGGGGCGAACAAGGCGGCGCGCGCGTCGCACTGGCGCCGCAGCAGTGCGTGGAAGGCGTCGTCGCCGATGCAGCGCTCGATCAGGCGCGCCAGCGCGGGGGCGTCGCCCGGCGCGAAATAGCCCGCGTAGTCCTCGCCCAGCATGCCGCGGTTGCCGCTGATATCGCTGGCCAGCACCGGCACCGCGCTGGTGACGGCTTCGATGATGACGTTGGCGCCGCCTTCCATGTGCGAGGCGATCACCATCGCGTGGCAGCGCTTGAGGCGCTGGCGCGCCTCGGCGTGCGCCAGGTTGCCGAGCCACCGGTAGCGCGGATTGGCCGCCGCCGTGGCGCGCGCCGCCTCGCCCAGCGCGGCATCGAGCGCGCCGCCGATGTGCAGCAGGCGCGCGCGCGGGCTGGTGACCAGGGCGCTGGCGCGCATGAAGGTCAGCGGATCTTTTTCGGCGCGCAGGTGGCCGATCATGCAGATGTCGGCATGGCGCCGTGCGGGCGCGTGGCGGTGCGGCGCCAGCGCCGGCGCCGACTGGTAAATCACGCGCGTCTTCGCATGCAGGGCGGGCGGCAGCAGGGCCAGGCCGGCGCTTTGCAGCAGCACCAGGGCGCTGGCGTGCTGCAGCGAAGCCCGGGCCTCGGCGCAGGTGGCAATGTCGCGATACAGGTCGGTCCCGGTCAGCACCAGCACCGAGGGCCGCTGCGGGCAGGCCAGCGCATACGCGGCCAGCGCCCCGGCCGAGCGGCGCGCGTGCAGGGCGATGAGCAGGTCGGGCGCGCCGTCCGACGGCTGCCATCCGGGGGCGATGGCGACCCGGTAGCGCGCGCGCAGGAAGTGCGCCCAGCGGCGGGCGGTCTGCCAGTTGCCGTTGTTTTCCTTCGCCGAGGCGGGACTGACAATGAGTAGCTGTTTCTTCACGCAGCGCTGCCTTTGAAAAAGTCGTTACAATCGACGCCATGAACTCAACCACCGCATCGATCCCGGCATCCTTCCGGCACGCCAGGGGGCAGCAACTGGCCGAGGCGCTCCAGGGTGCCCGAAATTATACGCTTGGCCTGTTCGACTGCTTCGCCGCCACCGGCTACGACAGCCTGGCGCGCGTGCCGCACATCGCCACCATCAATCCGCCGCTGTGGGAACTGGGGCACACGGCGTGGTTTGCCGAGTGGTTCATCCTGCGCGAGGCGGCATCGAGCCACCCGGCCGACGCCCAGCGCCATTCGCTGCTCACGCGCGGCGACGACTGGTTCGATTCGAACACCGTGCCGCACCGCTCGCGCTGGACGCTCGACCTGCCCAGCCCCGGCGCGCTCAAGACCTACTGCCATGAAGTGCTCGACCGCACGCTCGACAAGCTCTCGCGCGAGGCCGGCGTCGATCAGGCATTGTATCCGTACCGGCTGGCGCTGGCGCACGAAGACATGCACGGCGAGGCCTATCTGTACACCTTGCAGACCCTGGGCGTGCAGGTGCCGGACCAGCTGCTGCGCGCGTCCTTGCTGGCCGCGCCCTCGTCCGAGATCGCCTATCCGGGCGGGACCTTGCTGCTGGGCGGCGTGCAGGAGGGTGGCTTCGCGTTCGATAACGAGCGCCAGGCGCACCCGGTGTACGTGGCGCCGTTTCGCATCGATGCGGGCCTGGTGACGAATGCCCAGTTCGCCGATTTTGTCGCCGATGGCGGCTACCAGAACCGCCAGTACTGGAGCGCGGCCGGCAGCGCGTGGCTGATGGGACAGGAGCGTTCCTCGCCGCGCTACTGGCAGCGCGACGGCGACCAGTGGCGCAGCATGCGCTTCGGGCGCATGTCAACCCTGGCGCCGGCCGAGCCGGTGCGCCATGTGTGCCTGTTCGAGGCGCAGGCGTATTGCGCGTGGGCAGGGCGCCGTTTGCCGGGTGAGGCGGAGTGGGAGTATGCGGCGATGTCGGGGCAGGCCGGGTTCCGCTGGGGCCAGCTGTGGGAGTGGACCAGCAGCGCGTTCGAACCGTATCCGGGCTTCGTGGCGGACCGCTACCGCGAGTATTCGGCGCCATGGTTCATGACGCACCAGGTGCTGCGGGGAGCGTCCTTCGCCACGCCCTCGCGCTTTGCGTCGGCGCGCTTCCGCAATTTTTTCAAGCCGGAGCGCGACGATATCTTTTGCGGCTTCCGCACCTGCGCACTCTGATCAGAACGATCCCGCCAGGGTGCCGAGCGTGACCACGACGGCCAGTGCGGCGAGGGGGCCGGCGACGGCCACCATGAAAATGTCGCCGTAGGCGCGGCGGTGATCGAGCTTGCAGATCGACAGCAAGGTGATGACGGCGCCATTGTGGGGGAGCGAATCGAGCCCGCCCGTGGCGATGGTGGTGACCCGGTGCAGCAGCTCGGGCGCGATGCCGGCGCTGCGTGCCAGCGCCAGATAGTCCGGGCCGAGCGTCTCGAGGGCGATACTCATCCCGCCCGAGGCCGAACCGGTGATCCCGGCCAGCAGGTTGACGGCAATGGCCAGTGAAATGAGCGGCTGCCCGGGAGCGATGCCGAGCACCGCGTCGCGCAGCATGGCAAAGGCGGCGAGCGACGCGATGACCGCCCCAAAACCGACCAGCGACGCCGTATTAAAGATCGGCAGCAGGGCGGCATTGGCGCCCTCGTCGAGGATCCGGCGCAGGCCATCGAGGCGCCGGTAGTTGAACGCCACCAGCGCCAGGATCGAGAGCGCCAGCGCGCACAGGATGGACCAGATGCCGATCACCTGCGCCAGGGTGGCCGGCGCGTAGGGCGCCAGGGCAAGGTAAGACGTATCGAGCGCAACGAAGACATGGGCGGAGAACACATAGTTGAGCGCCACCACCAGCACGATCGGCAGCAGCGCCGCCCAGGCTGGGGGTGTGCCGGCGGCGCTGGCGCCGCACGGGCCGCCATCGCCCTGGCCCGGCGGGCGCGGTGCCGGAGCCTGGACCGGGCCAGCGGCGGCGTGCGCACAGGGATCGGCCCGGCCGCGCAGGCGGCGCGCGCGCCAGTTCAGCCAGGCCATGCCCAGTCCCAGCATGACAAGGCCGGCCAGGATGCCCAGGCCGGGGGCGGCGAACGGGGTGGTCTGGAAGTAGGGCATCGGGATCGCATTCTGGATCGCCGGCGTGCCGGGCAGCGCGGTCATGGTGAAGGTGAAGGCGCCCAGCGCGATGGTCGCCGGTATCAGGCGTGCCGGCAGGCGCGCGCGCTCGAACAGGGCGGCGGCGATCGGATGCACCGCGAATGCGACCACGAACAGCGACACGCCGCCATAGGTGAGAATGGCGCAGGCAAGCACAATGGACAAGATGGCGCGCTGCGCACCGAGGCACGCGCCGATCCAGTCGGCCACGGCGGCGGCGGCGCCGCAGGCCTGCATCAGCTTGCCGAAGATGGCGCCCAGCAGGAATAACGGAAAATACAGGGCGATGAAGCCGCCCAGGGCCTTCATGAAAACCTGCGTATAGCTGGCCAGCAGCGGGGCGTCGGCGCTCAACAGCGCGGCCAGCATGGCCAGCAGCGGCGCCAGCAGCAGCACGCTGACGCCGCGGTAAGCGAGCCACACCAGCAGCACCAGGGCCAGCGCGATGCCGGCGATGCCGCTCATGCGGGCCGGCCGGCGTCGGCGCGCGCCCTCATTTGACCAGCGTTACCGGCACATCGACAGTTTGCAGCACGCGCGTGGCGACCGAGCCGATCAGGATGGCGGCAAGTGGCCCCATGCCGCGCGTGCCCATGACGACCGCATCGCATCCGGCTTCGTGGATATACTGCGCGATCTCGGAGGCGGAGGCGCCGGCGCGGCAGTGCAGTTCGACGCTCACGCCGGCGCTCTCGAATACCTGGACGGCGGGCGCCATCAAGGCGGCGGCTGCGGCGCCGTAGCGGCTTTCGACCTCGTGCCGCACCAGGGCGCCGTGCGGGGCCAGGGTGACCGGATCGAACACGTGCAGCAGGCTGACGCGCAGGCCGGGGATCAGGGCCGCCAGCTCGGCGGCGTGGCGGGCGGCGCGGGTGGCGCTGGGGGAGCCGTCGAACGGCAGCAAAAGATGTTTCATCGGATTTCCTGGAGAGCGCAGTTTGGCGGTAAAGCAGAGGCTACCGATTGCCCCCGACATTTCCCTTGACCTGCATCAAAAACATGCGCTTCGCCGATGCTATGCGCGTAGCGCCCGCGGATGCCATCGCCGCGTATTTTCGATGCGTGAAAACGCGCCAGGCGAAAAAAACGGCCGCCGAAGCAGCCGTTCTTTAGTCGGTCGTTACAGCGAACGATTAACGGTCGCCGTACGAGGTACGGGTGCGCTCGGAGGCCGGACGCGGGTTCGAACCCTTGTAGCCGCCGCCCGCCGCGCCTTCCTTGCGCGGAGCGCCCGGTTTGCTGAACGTACGCTGGCCTGGCTTGGCGCCGCCGCGGTTGTCGCCTGGTTTCCAGGTGCCTGGACGGGCAGCCGAGCGTGGCGCCGACGCGGTTTTCTTCGGCTCGAAGCCTTCGATCACGTTGACCGGAATGAGCTGCTTGGTGAAGCGCTCGATGCGCTTGACGTTCATGCCTTCGGCATGGTTCACCAGCGAGATCGCCAGGCCATTGCGGCCGGCACGGCCGGTACGGCCGATACGGTGCACATAGTCTTCAGGGAACTTCGGCAGGTCATAGTTGAACACGTGGGTGATGTTCGGGACATCGATACCACGGGCTGCAACGTCGGTCGCCACCAGCACGCGAACCTGGCCGCGGCGCAGGCCGTCGAGCGTACGGTTACGCGCGCCCTGGTGCATGTCGCCATGCAGTGCGGCAGCCGAGAAACCGGCGATGTTCAGGCGGTCGGCGATGGTGTCGGCGTCACGCTTGGTGGCGGTGAAGACCACGGCCTGGTCCAGCGTTTCGTCGCGCAGCAGATGGTCGAGCAGGCGGTTCTTGTGCGACAGGTCGTCGACGAAGTGAACGCGCTGCACGATGTTTTCGTGCTTCGATGCCGAACCGGTGATCTGGATGGTCATCGGGTCGGTCGTGATGCGGCGCGCCATGTTGCCAACCATGCCGTCGAGCGTTGCCGAGAACAGCATCGTCTGGCGGTTGGCAGGCGTCGCGGCGATGATTTTTTCGATGTCGTCGATGAAGCCCATGTCGAGCATGCGGTCAGCTTCGTCCAGCACCAGGATTTCGAGTTCCGAGAAATCGATCTTGCCCGATTCCATATGGTCGATCAGACGGCCAGGGGTGGCGACCAGGATTTCCGGGTTGCGCGCCAGCAGTTGCATCTGTTTAGGATAAGGCATGCCGCCCAGGATCGACACGGCCTTGATACGGCGGATCTGGGTGCCGTATTTTTCGGTGGCGCTGGTCACTTGCAGGGCCAGTTCGCGGGTCGGGGTCAGCACCAGCATTTTAGGCTGTGCAGCTTTGAAACGTGGACGCTCGCCGCGGGCACGCGCATTTTGCGCTTCCTGGGCTGCGTTCTTGGACGCCTGCGATTGCTCGGCAACGGCGAATTTGTGGAGTGCTGGCAGCATGAATGCTGCGGTCTTGCCGGAACCGGTCTGCGACGATACCAGCAGGTCGCGGCCGCTGATGGCGGCAGGAACAGCTTGCTCCTGGACTGGGGTCGGCACGGTGTAACCGGCATCGGTTACTGCTTTTACGATAGACGCGTGGAGGCCTAATGCTTCAAAACTCATTATGTTTTTTTCTTTCGGTATAGATCAGCGCCCGAGCACATGCTCCGAGCGCAAAATAGCAACGCCAACCAACACAACGAAATGACTCAGGATGAAAGAAATTTCGGCACAAAAGCTTTGCGCCGGGACGGTGTCAGGTGCGACACACAAGGCGGGAGGGCTTTATTGAGGGTATCCGTGGGATACGCCTAGGCTTGCGAAGCTGCTAGTTTTACTTCTTTGTTACTGCTAAGGGCCATCGCTTCAGTCTGATTGCGAGAAACGTATTGCAGCGCACAAACAACACTATACAGTAGTTTCACTGTACTTGTACAGGTAAATCCGAATAGTGTGTATGCAAGGACTGGATTTACTGAAGAAGTCTTGGTAGATAAACGGGGATGCGACGGGTGCGGCCGACGCACCCGCCACCGGGCATCAGCCGCCGCGCCGCTTGTAGCGCGGGGACTCGCTGGCTGCCGTCTTGGCGCCGCGTGCGGACACGCGGGTTTTGAGCGCGGCGACCTTGCCTTTGATGCGTTCGGCATTGGTCTGCTTTTCGGCCCGGCCGCCGCGACGGCCGGCGCGTTCGGCTTCGAAGGCCATCACCGCGTTGTCGACGACGTGCTCGGCGATATCGGAATGGACCGAACTGGAGATTTTCGGCACCAGGATGGTGGAGCCGGCCTTCAGGCGCGTTGCTGCCGGAATATTGTTAGCCTGGCGAATCACTTCCGGGGTGGTGCCGAAGCGCGACGCCAGCGACGCAATGCTGTCTTTCGCGCCGGTAATCTTGTGCGTGGTCCAGGTCGACAGGGAACGGCCCCATTGCGCCAGGTTCAGGTGGAACTTTTCGGCATTTTCCTGGGGCAGCAAAATCTTGGTCTGTTCGCCGCCGGTGATGACCGGGCGGTTGAACTGCGGATTGAGCGCCTTGAACTCTTCGACCGATAATTCGGCCAGCTGGGCCGCGATGGTCAGGTCGATGTCGCTGGTCTTGTCGATCGCGGTGAAATACGGCGAATTGTCGATCACCGGCAGCGAGACGTGGTACTGGGCCGGGTTGGCGATGATGTTCTTGACCGCTTGCAGCTTCGGCACGTACTCGCGCGTTTCGGCCGGCATGTGCTCGTACAGGCTTTCGTAGTCGGTCGGCTTGCCGAGCGCCTGGTTCTTCTTGATGGCGCGCTGGACATTGCCTTCGCCCCAGTTGTAGGCGGCCAGGGCCAGCGGCCAGTCGCCGAACATGCCGTACAGGCGCTGCAGGTAGGTCAGCGCGGCATCGGTCGAGGCCAGCACGCCGCGGCGCTCGTCCTTGAACATGTTTTGCTTGAGATTGAAATCCTTGCCGGTGCCGGGCACGAACTGCCACATGCCGGCGGCGTTGGCCTTGGAATAGGCTTGCGGATTGAAGGCCGATTCGATAATCGGCAGCAAAGCCAGCTCGGTCGGCATGTTGCGCTTTTCGAGTTCCTGGACCACGTGGAACAGGTAACGCGAGGCCCGCGCCGAGGTGCGGGCAATATAGTCGGGACGGGTGCTGTACCACTTGACGTGCTTGGCAACAAGCTCGTTCTCGATATCGGGAATCGCGTAACCGGTGCGGATACGGCCCCAGACATCGGCTTCCTTGTATTCATCGGCCTTGACGGCGGGGAAGGCCTGGAGCGGGGCTGGTGCTGGCTTGACAGTCGGGGCGAGCGGCGCGACGTTGGTCGAGACGGAGTCGACCGCGTGGCTGAGCGCTGGCGCGAGCATCAGAACGAGGACTGCAAGTGAAGTGGTATTGCGTGTCGTTTTTTGCATAGCGTTCCATTGTTGGGTCCGAAAACTGCCGGACAGACGAATAGATAAGCTCGGAGTGTACGTACCACTTCCGCTTTGAGTCAAGTCAAATAAGTGTGTGCGAAGCAAATATTTTGACAACACTTCCGACCAATATTGTTGCATCGGAAAAGACCAATTGCCGGGAGTATGCCTTAAAAATGCCAGGATGCCATCAGTGTATGGACGGGAACGCTTCAGATACTCCCGGGGGGTATGCATGATTTTCTCCTATGGCAAAGATGAGCCGGAGAGCGCTGCGCGGGGCTGTCGGGGCCGGGCACGGTACGCCGGGGAATAATACCAAAACCGCCGCGCCGCCGGGGTGGGGCGGATCGGTCGACGGGTCCTAAAGTACCCCGAAACGCGGGGGTGCCTATGAGGTGGCGCAAAGAGTGCGTACAATTTGGGTTTGCGGCCTCCGCTTGCGGCGCCCGCTTGCGGCGTGCGCTTGCGCCGCGCGTACTTCTTCTTATATCAGTGAAAGCATCACCATGAGCACCCCCAATCTGAACGCCGACGATGAGCAGATCATTGCCGCTACCCAACAATGGCTGGAAAAAGCCGTCATCGGACTCAATTTGTGTCCGTTCGCCAAAGCCGTTCATGTGAAAAAGCAGGTGCGGTACGTCGTGTCCAGCGCCACCACGCCGGAAGTCTTGCTCGAAACCCTGATGAATGAGCTGCAACTGCTGTCCGATACCGATCCGGAAAAGATCGACACCACCTTGCTGATCCATCCCTTCGTCCTGACCGACTTCCTGGACTACAACGAATTCCTCGACGTGGCCGATGCGGCGCTGGAAGACATGCAGCTCGACGGCGAACTGCAGGTGGCCAGTTTCCACCCGCAATACCAGTTCGCGGACACCGCTATCAACGATATCAGCAACTTCACCAACCGCGCCCCGTACCCGATCCTGCACCTGCTGCGCGAAGACAGCATCGAACGCGCGGTCGAGGCCTTCCCGGAAGCGTCCGAGATTTTCGACAAGAATATTGAAACGATGGAAAAGCTCGGCCATGACGGCTGGGACGCGCTCGATGTCGGCCCCGCCAAGTGAGGGCGGCGTGAAGCCGCCTGAGCGGCCGGACACGCCCTGTGTCGCAGTCTGCTCGACCACGTTCGACGAAATCTGCCGCGGCTGCGGGCGCAGCGTGGTGGAAGTGGCGCACTGGGTCTCGATGAGCGAGGCCGAAAAGGAAGTGGTCTGGGTGCGCATCCTCGCGCAAGGCTACCCGCGCCGCAATACCTGAATGCTTGCTCGGGAGGCGCACCGGGCTCGTTCGGTCTTCACTGCGTCTCCACCTCGCGGGGCGAGCCGGGATGGACCCGCTGCCCGATGTCCGTGAGCCGCGCCAGCTGGTCGAGCATGGCGGGCGCCTCGTCGAGGCTGCACACGAAGGTCCACAGGTAGGTCATGACGGCATAAATATGGCCGGCCGAGGCCGCATCGCGCATCGCCAGGCGGATGATGGCAAGCGCAAACAGGGTTGCCGCCAGCATGCCGATGCACAGAAAAGCGATCGCCTCCCGATCGGACAAACCGATGCGCAGCCTTGAGAGGAAGCGGTAGTGACGCGTGAGCGTGTGCGCTCCCACGTCTTGTACCAGCCCGATTTCCTTTTCCAGCTGGTCGTTCAGGCGCTGGTGCAGCATCTGGTTGCGCCGGGCGAAACGCGGCATCAGGCCCGCGCACAGCAGCAGCGCCGTCAGGCAGGCGAGGCCAATCCAGCGCTCGATCAGCACCAGCATCACCGACGCGCCGACGATCGACACCAGCGCGGTCGCGATGGCCGGCACATGCTTCTCGAAGAAATCGACAAACTCGCGCGCCAGCACCACGCGTGCGGCCGCCGTGGAGGTGCTTTGCTTGTGCAAGCGCTGGTTCAGGATGACCGGGACAGCCAGGTCGGCATAAATCCGGGTGAAAATGCGCGTGTCGAGCGCACGGCGCACGGCGCGCGGCGCCGATCAGCCAGAACGCCAGCACCACGGCCGCGTACAACATGGCACTGGCGGCGTCTTTGCGCAAGATGGCGTCGACGGCAAACCCGGCGAACAAAGGATATGCCAGCAGCAAGGCGTTTTCCAGGGCCACCAGCAGCATGGTCAGGGAGAGTTTGCCAGCATAGGTGCGCGCCAGCACCCTGAGGGTGGCGTTGGCCGATGGCTGGGCTGGCGCGGTAGCGGCCGGGAGGGAAGTGGGGCGTGTCATGACTGGCGTGAAACCTGAGATAGCGCTAGAATTGAGCGAGTGCTCAAGTCTACTTGAGCACTCGCTCAAACGCAACCGTTCACTGGAATCCCCCCATGCCCGCCATCGACCGTAAAAGCCAGATCCTCGCCAGCGCGCTGGAAATGTTTCTTCAAAAAGGCTTCGCGAATGTCTCAACGCGCGATGTAACCCGGCATGCCGGCTTGTCGAACAGTCATCTTTATCACTATTTCGGGGACTGGGAATGCCTGCGCCGCGAGGCTTTCCTGCGCTTTGCCAATTTACAGCTTGAGCAGATTATCGCGCTGACGCGCTCGGGAAGTCCCGCTGACGCGCTGCGCAGCTTCCTGCGCGAGTGCCTGCCGGCGACCGCCGATCCGGTCTGGAGGCTGTGGTTCGACGTGTGGGACGAGGCGATGCACGACGCCGCCCTGGCCGCCACCTATCGGGAGATCAATACCAATTGGCATGAAGCGCTGGGGCGGCTCATCGAACGCGGGCTTGCCGGTGGTGATTTTCGCTGTCGCTCGACCGAGCGCGCGGGACGGCAGATCTTTGCGTTGACAATGGGGTATGCGGACGAGTTGCTTTTGTCGCCGTCGGATGCGGCGGCGCAGCGCGCGTTCAGCGAAGTATGGGAGCTTGTTTCCATGGTGCTCGGTATGCCGGTCGCGCCATGCGATGCGTAAATGAGCCGCCGCGCCCCGATGCGCGATCGGGGCGGGCAGGGGAGCCGGGCAGCTCCCCTCACTATATAGTGTGTGTGGGCCGCTTAAAACGAGCCGATGAAGTCTTTCTTGCCCACTTCAACGCCGTTATGGCGCAGGATCGCGTACGCGGTGGTGGCGTGGAAATAGAAGTGCGGCAGCGCGTAATGCGCCAGATACACCTGGCCCTTGAACTGCTTGGCGTTGGCGCCGCTGCTGGTGCTGATGTCGCGCTGGGCACTCGCTTCGATGCCATCCTGCGGCAAGCCGTTGATGAAATCGAGCGTCTTGGCGATGCGGTCTTTCAGTTCGGCGAAAGTCTGCTCGGTATCGTCATAGCGCGGCACGTCCACGCCAGCCAGGCGGGCGCAGCAGCCCTTGGCGAAGTCGGCCGCTACCTGGACCTGGCGCAGGAAAGGGAACATGTCCGGATACAGACGCGCCTGCAGCAGGGCCGCCGGTTCGATCTTCTTGTCGGTGGCGTGGGCTTCGGCCTTGTCGATGACGGCCGACAGGCTGGTCAGGATTTGCTTGAAAACGGGCACCGAAGCGTCGTACATGGAAAAAGTCATGGGGAGTCCCTGTTAGAAAAGTGCTGCGATGATAGCAAGTCGGCGCGATTCGCGCTGAGGCGCCTGCCGTTTGCCACTCGTCGCCACCCATCGCCGGGTTCAGGGGCGCCATCTCCCTGTGCTTGCTGCGCGAACCACCCTGAGGTCCTCAGGCGCTGGTATCGATCCCGATCGTCCTGCCCTGGTTTTGCCGCAGGATGTCCATGGCCGATTCGAGCATCTTGCGCGTTAGCTGATCGTTGCGCGCGATGGCGCCGTCTATGCCGCTGCGCAACTTCTGGCTAGAGTCGATGCGTTCGCCATCGCCCTCGGCGGGCACCTCCGCGCCCCCGCCGGCCGGGATCTTCATGGTCATGGCCATGAACGGGCGGCCGTCGTCGAGCGACATTTGCCCGCTGCGGATCTGGCCGTTGGCCCAGTCGCGCATGTCCTGGCGCGTCATGCTGGTAAAGTCGGCTTGCCTGACGCCGGCGGCTTCCCGCGTGGCGTTGCCGGACGCCGCCGTCGATCGTGCGGCCTGGAACGGCGCCGGGGCTGTTGTCCGGGCTGAAAACAGCGGGGTGGTAGCGGGATCGATTTTCATGGAGGACCTCTGGTTTCGTCGTCAGGCATGGCTGGATGCTGGATTTTGAACGGAGTGGATCAATCTACCATCGATTGTTGCCGCTGCAAGCCTCGAAAAGAATGATTCTCATCCACGGTGGGATTGTGACCTGGATAGCGCACCCCGGTGCAAGCAATACGTCAACTGTTTTCCCCTCCGTCAGTAAAACGCCTCATCCTTCCGTGCTGTTGATGACTTGGCGGGTGCTTCCGTGCATAATTCCGCATAGAAAACTTTTATTGTCCAAATTATCATTCCGACATCCTCGCGTATGCTTTCCGACTCGCTGCATGCTTAGCACGGCCTACCAACGTTTCCGTACCAAGCTGGGCAAGCTGTACGGGCTGTCGATCTACGGCGCGCTGATGCTGGTCGTCTTCGGCGGACTGGTCATTCCCGCCATGATCGGCAGCTATGTGCTGATCGGCGTGCAGGAGCAGACGGCGGCCAAGGCGGTGCTGGGCGAGTCGCTGCGCCGCAACGTCGACATCCTCGCCCTCGGCATGCAGGAGTCGCTCTGGAACATGAACGCCGAATCGGCCCAGTCGCTGGTCGAATCGGTGATGCGCGATCCGTCGGTGCTGCATATCCAGGTGATCGGCCAGGCCGACGCCCAGTTCATCAACATCCATTCGGCCCAGCGCCCGGTCGGGAGAATCTACCGCGCCGAACGCGACATCCTGGTGCGCGGCGAGCGCATCGGCGTGGTCGTGGTCGAGATGGACGACGCCCGCAGCCAGCAGGAATTGCGCGGCAAGCAGTCCAACTACGCCTTCGTGCTGGCGTTCCAGCTGACCGTGTCGCTGGTGCTGATCGTGCTGTTCCTGAACAAGCGCTTGCTGGTGCCGCTGCGCCAGCTGATGAAGTTTTCCGACCGCCTCTCGCACGGCGACTTCGAAACGCGCCTCGAACTCGAAGGCAGCGATGAACTGGGCCGCCTGGCCAAGCAGATGGAGCAGATGCGGGTCGCCATCAAGCACCTGTTCGAAGACATCGGCCGGCGCGAGGAGCGCTTCCGCACCATCGTCACCCAGGTGCCGGGCGCGGTGTTCCGCGTGCGTCCGGGCGGCTCCATCGATTTTGTCAGCGACGCCATCGAAGACATTTCCGGCTACGCCGCCGCGCTGTTCATGCGCAGCACCACCGACGCCTGGTCGGACCTGATCTGCCCCGAAGACCGGCGCATGCAAAGCCGCACCGTGCGCGAGGCGATGAGCAGCGGGCGTCCGTACCAGATCGAGTACCGCATCATCGATTCGACCGGCACCGAGCGCTGGGTCTCCGAGAACGGCCAGCCGCAGGCCGCCGACAAGCTTGAGAATTCGTGGGTCGACGGGATCATCGCCGACATCAGCGAACGCAAACACAACGAAATGCGCATCGAGGCGCTGCTGACCGAGCAAAGCGCGATTCTCGACAATGTCATGTTCGGCGTGATGTTCGTGCGCGAACGGCGCATCGTGTCGGTCAACCGGCGCTGCGAAGACCTGTTCGGCTACGCCAGCGGCGAGATGACCGGCAAGCTGGCCGACATCATGTATCCGAGCCACGACGAATTCCTGCGCGCGGGCGAGCGCCAGTACGCGGCCCTGGCCGACGGCAAGGACTACAACGAGGAGCGCCAGTACATGAAGGAAGACGGCACCGTGTTCTGGTGCCGCGTGAGCGGCTGCGCGCTCGACCCGGAACGCCCCAACGGCGGCAGCATCTGGGTCTATGCCGACGTCACCGAGCGGCGCGAGGCCGAGGAAAAGCTGCGCCTGTCGGCCACGGTGCTCGAACATATCGCCGATGCCGTGATGGTGATCGACGTCGATCTCGTGATCGTGGCGGTCAACCCGGCGTTCACCCAGATCACCGGCTTCACCGACATCGAAGCGGTCGGCAAGGATGTGCGCCTGACCCGTTCTTCCACCGAAAGTCCGGCCATGTACCAGCAGATGTGGGCCGAACTGGAAGAAAACGGCTTCTGGCGCGGCGAGCGCTGGGACACGCGCAAGAACGGCGAAACCTATCTGCAGTGGCTGACCGTCTCCGCGGTGCGCGACGACCACGGCGCGACCACGCACTATGTGGCGGTGTTCAGCGATATCACCAAGGTCAAGGAATCGCAGGAGCAGCTCGACCACATGGCGCACCACGATTCGCTCACCGCGCTGCCCAACCGCCTGCTGTTCCACGACCGCCTGCAACACGCGCTGGCGCGCGCCTCGCGCGACGGCCAGCAGCTGGCGGTGATGTTCATCGACCTCGATCGCTTCAAGAACGTCAACGACACGCTCGGCCACCATGTGGGCGACGAATTGCTCAAACAGGTAGCGGCGGCCCTGCAGGGCAAGCTGCGCGAAGGCGACACGCTGGCGCGCCTGGGCGGCGACGAATTCATCGTCCTGCTCGAAAATGTGGGCGGCCAGGTCGGCGCCGGCCTGGTGGCCGAAAAACTGATGGCCATGTTCGAACAGCCTTTCATCATTTCCGATTACGAGCTGTTCGTCACCGGCAGTGTCGGCATCAGCGTGTTCCCGGACGATGCGGCCGACCTGACCATGCTGATCCGCAATGCCGACGTGGCCATGTACCAGGCCAAGGCGCGCGGGCGCAACGGCTATCGGTTCTATGCGCCGTCGATGACCGGCGAAGGCGTCGAGCGCCTGCGCCTGGAAGCGATGCTGCGCCGCTCGATCGACAAGAACGAGATTTTCCTGAACTACCAGCCGCAGGTCGAAATCGACACGGGCCGCCTGATCGGGGTCGAGGCGCTGGTGCGCTGGCACAATCCGGAGCTGGGCAATGTGACGCCGGTGCGCTTCATCCCGCTGGCCGAAGATACGGGCTTCATCAACCAGCTCGGCAAGTGGGTGCTGGAAGAGGCCTGCCGCCAGATGATCCGCTGGGAAGCGGCCGGCCTGCATGTGCCGAAGATCGCGGTCAACCTGTCGGTCAAGCAGTTCGAACGCGGCAGCATCGTCAACATGGTGGCCGACATCCTCCAGGAAACCGGCCTGGCGCCGCAGCGCCTGCAGCTGGAAGTGACCGAGTCGGTGATCATGAATACCGGCGACGCGCTGGTCTTCATCAACGACCTGCATTCGATCGGCGTGGGCCTGGCGATCGACGATTTCGGCACCGGCTACTCGTCGCTGGCCTACCTCAAGCAACTGCCGGTGCAGACCTTGAAAATCGACCGCAGCTTCATCAAGGATATCTCGACCGACGTCAACGACGAGGCGATCGCGATCGCCATCATCCAGCTTGGCAAGAGCATGAACCTGTCGGTCATCGCGGAAGGGGTCGAGACCGACGAGCAGGCCGCCTTCTTGCTGCGCCACGGCTGCAACCAGGCGCAGGGCTACCTGTACAGCCGCCCGGAGCTGCCGGACGCGATCCTGGCGCGCTGGAACCGGCTCGCGCCCCTGTAACTCGCGCCCCTGTAACTCGCGCCCCCCCCTTAGGTCGTACTGTCGCCGCGCGGCGCGCATGCTACAGTGCCACTCCCCACGCACGCCATGAGACTGCAATGAGCCAGAACGCACCGAAGAACAAGACCCGCCGCCGTTTCCTGCTGGGCGGCCTGGCCGCCGGCGGCGCGCTGGTGGTGGGCTGGGGCGTGCAGCCGCCGCGCCAGCGCCTGCACAGCGCGCAGCCGCTGGTGCTGGGCGGCGGCGCGGTGGCCCTGAACGGCTGGGTGGCGATCGCGCCCGACGGCACCGTGTCGGTGGTGGTGCCGCGCTGTGAGATGGGGCAGGGCGTCAACACCGCGCTGCCGATGCTGCTGGCCGAGGAGCTCGACGTGCCGCTGGCGCAGGTGCGCATCAGCCAGGCGCCGATCGACAAGATCTTCAGCAACCTGGAAGTGCTGCGCGAGACGCTGCCCTTCCATCCCGACGACCGCGGCAGCGTCAAGGAAGGCGCGCAGTGGATGCTCGCCAAAGTGGCGCGCGAGATGGGCATCATGATGACGGGCGGATCGAGCAGCGTCAAGGATGCCTGGCTGCCGATGCGCGAAGCCGGCGCCGTGGCGCGCGCCATGCTCATTGCCGCCGCCGCGCAGGAGTGGGGCGTGCCGGCCGCGCAGTGCAAGGGCAGCGCCGGCTTCGTGGTGCACCCGGGCGGCAAGCGCGCCTCGTACGGCAGCCTGGCGGCGAAAGCGGCGGCGGCGGGGCTCGACATCGGACCTGGCGACGTGCGCCTCAAGGAGCCGGCCGAGTTCACCCTGATCGGCACCCCGCAGGCGCGCCGCGATTCGCCGGCCAAGGTCAATGGCAGCGCCCTGTTCGGGATCGACGCGCGCCCGCCCGGCATGCTGTATGCGGCGCTGACGATGTCGCCGGTGGTGGGCGGCAAAGTCGCGTCGTTCGACGCCGCCGCCGCCAAAGCCATGCCGGGCGTGGTGGCGGTGGTCGGGCTGGCGCCTCCGGCGAGCCACCGGACCGGCGCCGGCGCCGGGGTGGCGGTGATTGCCGATTCTTACTGGCGCGCGCGCCAGGCGCTCGGCGCGCTGGCCGTCAAGTGGGACGAGGGCGCCAACGCCGGCCTGTCGAGCGCCGCTATTTTCAAGCAGTTCGCCAGCGCGCTCGATAACGAATCGGGCTTCACCTACTACGAGACGGGCGACGTGGCCGCGGCCACCGGGGCGGTGAAGGCAGGGGGCAAGACCATCCGCGCCGAATACCGCGCGCCGTTCCTCGCGCATGCCACCATGGAGCCGGTCAACTGCACCGCGCAGGTCGCGCACGGCAAGGTCAGGCTGTGGGCCTCGACCCAGGTGCCGAGCATGTGCGTCGACATGGCGGCCAAGGTGGCGGGCGTGGCGCGCGCCGACGTGTCGGTCGAGGTGATGCTGCTCGGCGGCGGCTTCGGGCGCCGGCTGGAAGTGGACATGGTGGGGCAGGCGGTGGCGCTGGCCATGGCGGCCGGCGGCAAGCCGGTGCAGCTGGTCTGGTCGCGCGAGGACGATATGACGCACGATGTGTACCGGCCGGCCGCGCTGGCGCGCTTTAGCGGCAGCGTGGACGCGCAGGGCCGTATCGTCGCCTACGACAACAAGTCGGCCAGCGGCTCGATCGGGCACCAGTATTTTCCGCGCAACCTGGGCCTGCCCGGCGTCGGCCCGGACAAGACCACGGCCGAAGGCGAATACGACATGCAGTACGAGATCGACAACCAGCGCGTGGTGCACGTGATCGTCGACAGCGCCGTGCCGCTCGGTTACTGGCGCTCGGTCGGGCACTCGCACAATGCCTTTTTCAAGGAAAGCTTCATCGACGAACTGGCGCATGCGGCCGGGCAGGATGGGGCGCCGTTCCGGCGCGCGCTGCTGGCGCGCCATCCGCGCCACCTGGCGGTGCTCGACGCGGCGCTGGCCAAAGCCGGCACGGCGCCGGCCGGACGCGCGCATGGCGTGGCCCTGCACCAGTCGTTCGGCAGCATCGTGGCGCAAGTGGCCGAGGTGTCGGTGACGGGCAAGCAAATCCGCGTGCACCGCGTGGTGTGCGCCATCGATTGCGGGCTGGCGGTCAACCCGAACATCATCGCGCAGCAGATGGAGTCGGCGGTGGTGTTCGGCCTGTCGGCCGCGCTGGGAGGCGAGATCACCGTGAAAAACGGGCGCATCGAGCAGGGCAATTTTGGCGATTACCCGGTGCTGCGGATCGACAGCGCGCCCGAGGTCGAGACGGTGATCATCAAGAGCGCCGAGCCGCCCGAGGGAGTCGGGGAGCCCGGCACGCCGCCGATCGCGCCGGCGCTGGCCAACGCGCTGTTCAAACTGACCGGGCAGCGCTTGCGCAGCTTGCCGCTGCGCCTGGCCTGACGGCCTATTTTTTGTCCATCGCTTTCATCAGTTCCGGCACCATCACCGGGAAGACGGTCTCCTGCAGATAGGTGTTCATACGCTCCTGCATCGCGGCCTCGGCCTTTTTGGCCTTGATCAGCTGGGCGCGGCGGGCCGGCTTCTTGTTGTCTTCGATAACGGCGCTGAGGTCGGCTTCGCTCAGGTCGTTGCCGATCGCGCGCGCTTTCAGGGCGACGATTTCTTCGAACGTCACCTGTTCCTTGAACAGGGTGGCGAGGCGCCTGGTCTCGGCTTCCATGCCCGTGGCGCTGTCCTCACCGACGAGGACGGCCACGCTTTCCATCATGCGCTCGCTCATCGTCGCCATCATCGCCGTGAATTCTTCGCGCGCGCCGGGCATCTCGAGCATCAGGGTGCGCGCCAGCGCTTCCTTCCGGTTCGCTGGCGGCGCGGGCGGCAGCGGCGCCGGTGCCGGGGCGCCGGGCTTTTGCGCACTGAGCGCCTCGACGCGTTCCTCCAGATACTTGCCCACCTCCGGCAACTGCTTGATGATGGCAGGCGTCATCTTGTTGGTGATGATCTGGCCGACCGGGCTTTGCGCATGGACGATCATCTCCTGCACATCGGCTTCTTCCAGCTCCTTCTGGTAAGTCTCGATGGCGATCGGTTCGAGCGCGGACCATTTGACGTATTTGCGGATAATCTTGTTGGTCTGGTCGTACATGGCCTTCTTTTTGGCCTTTTCCTTCGGCTTGGTTTCTTCCTTCCATTCCTTGGCCTTGACCGCCGACATGGTGTCGACGACATTGTCGGTCAGGCTGGAGATCTTGGAAACCTCGAAATAGCGGTGCAGGGTTTCCTTGGTAGCAGGGGCGGCGTGGGCTTGCGCCATGGCCAGGGTGAAGACGAATGCGGTGGCGGCGTAGCGCCCGGCGCTGATGAGGGATGCGTGCATGGTGGCTTTCGGCAGGGTGGTAAAAAATCAGTGCGCTGGCGGCGCTGCGCTTACATGGTGTTGATCATGCGCCGCTGGAATTGCTGCTCGGCTTTGCGCAGCTTGCGCAGTTGCTCGCGGCGCTGCGGGCGCCGGTTGTCGTCGATCAGCAGGGCCAGTTCAGCGTCGCTCAGGACGCCGCTCAGCAGGCGCGCCTTGAGCAGGGTGACCTGGTCGAACGAGAGCTGCGCTTTCAGCTCGGCCAGGGTGCGCGCGAGCAGTGTCTCGCCGGCGGCGTCGCCGCCGGCGTCGATCGACAAGCCCATCAGGTCTTCCATCGCCGCCATGTTTTCCTCGAAATCTTCTTTCTCGCCCGGAATGGTGCGCAGATAGGTGAGCAACAGGGCCTGGTCCGGTCCCGCCGGCGCCAGCGCGGCTGCGGGCGCCGCCGGCGCTGGCTTGGCGGCGACCTGGGAAAGCACGCTCAGCAAGTATTTCTGGACGGCCGGCAACTGCTTGAGCATGGCCGGGTTTAGTTTGTGGTAACGCAATTGTCCGGCAGGCGTACGGGCATGCGCGAGCAGGGCCTTGACATCGCTTTCGCTCAGATGCGCCTGGTAGCTGGCCAGCGCGAGCGGCTCGACCTTGCTCCAGACCATGCGGGTGCGCATGCGCGCATTGAAGTCGTCCAGCACGCCTTTTTGCGCGGCCTTTCTCACGGGGTCGCTTTCGGCCTGCCATTCGTCTTGCTGGGCTTGTGCGATCGCTTGCATGGAGGTGCTCATCTGGCGCGCCATGCCGGTGGCCTCGAAGTACGCGCGCAGGCTGGCCTTGGTGGCCGGGGCCGCCTGCGCGGCCTGGGTCAGCGCCAGGAGTGCGAGGCTGGCCTGGGCCAGCAGGCGCCACAGGAAGGCTGAACGGGTTTGCATGGCCTGGTTCCGTTGCACGGTCGGGAGCTGATTACTTGTTGCGCGCCAGCGTTACCGCGCGTATCCACGCGCTGGACGCGGGCACGAACAGCAGGATCGTCCCGGCCAGCGAGAGCAGCTGGCTGAGCGAGAGCAGCGCGCCGTAGGTGGGCGAGATGACAAACGCCATTTTCAGGGCCGCGTAGGCGTTCAGAAAGCCGAGCACGGCCATCGCGGTCCAGATCCAGCGCGCCACATTCGAGCCGCGCGCGATGTAGTAGAGCATGATCACCATCAGGATGATGCCGAATGCAATGCCGCCGTAGGCCAGGTTTTTCATCATCCCTTCGCCCAGCACGGCGTTCTGGGTGGCGAACACGTCGGGCAGGTACAGCACGGTCAGGACCATGCCGAGCAGCGCGTTGAGCACGAACAGCGCAAGGGCCAGCGAGATGGTGCGCGGGCGCGGCGGGATCGCCACCGGCGCTGCGGGGCCGGCCGGCATGCCGCCCGGCGGCGCGTAGGGATGGTAGGGTTGGCCGTCGGCCGGGGTGGCAAGCTGGCCGGGAGCCGGGCTGGCGCCGCCCGCCGCCGGACGCAGGCGCGGGTTGTTGCGGATCTCCTTGATCTGGCGGAACCACGCATTGCTCGACGGCGAGAATAGCATGCACGAGAGCACGAACAGGACCAGGTACACGGCGCACTTGAACATGGCCGCTTCCGGTGCGTAGCCGAACATCAGCACGACCGTGCCGAGCGCGACCAGCAAACCGACCAGCATGCACAGGCTCAGCCAGACCCAGCGCGCCCAATTGTGCCCGAAGGCGATCAGGGCCAGCACGCCGGCCATGAAGGCCGCGATGAACAGCGAGCTGTTGAGCTGGCTGCTGCGCAGGGCGTCGACCGGGAGCTTCGTGCCATCCAGCGAACTGGTCAGGGAGGCAATCCGCGCCGACATGGTCGCCAGGTCGATTGCGGTCAGCACCACGATGCAGGCGGCGATGAGCAGCAGCACGACCAGCAGCAGGCCGGGGCGCGGCGCGGCGACGCCGTACGCGGCGGCGCTCTGGACGAAGCCGCCGGAAGAGTGGGCGTCTGGGGAGGACTGTGGCGTCATGGGTTTCTTTTCAAGAGTGGTGGTTGAGCGGCGTCGACGCCGGTGGCCCGCATGCCCGGGATGCCGGGCGACGTCGGGCCGGTCGCCCGGATTACTTCAGGAACGTCGCCAGCGGCAGCCTGGTGTCGCAGGCCAGCTTGGCCGCCTTGGCCTTGTCCAGCCACGCGGCCGACTCGTCGGCATTGGCGCTGACGCCTTCGCCGTGGCGCAGCACCCGGGCGTAGCGGCACTGGCCGGGGGCGTGCGCCGCCTCGGCCGCCTGCTTGTAGAGCGCCACCGCCTTTTCGCGCTCGGCCGGGGCGGCGCGTGTCATGAACAGCATGTCGCCCAGGTTCACGGTGGCGTCGAAGTTGCCGGCAGCATGGGCGCGTTCGAAATACTCGCGCGCCTTCTTGACGTCTTTCGGCAGGTTCTTGCCGTTCTTGTAGAAGGTGGCCAGGTTGTTGAGCGAGGCCGGATTGCCCTGGCGCGCGGCGCGTTCGTACCACGCGACGGCGCGCCGCATGTCGGCCGGGCCGCCGCGGCCGAACTGATGCATCACGCCCAGGTGGTGCTGGGCCTGGCTGTCTTCGCCGGCCGCGGCCAGCGCCAGCCACTGGCGCGCCTTGGCGTAGTCGCGCGCCACGCCATCTTCGCCGGTCAGGTAAATCATGCCGAGGATCGACTGGGCGCGCACGCTCGGCGTATCGGCCTGGGCCGCCTGGAGCAGCAGTTTCAGGCCGCCGGGGCCGTCGCGCGGCACGTCCAGCCCGAAGAACAGGGCCTGGCCGGCATAGAAGGCGCTGTCGGCGTCGCCCAGGCCGGCGCCGTGGCGCCACAGGCGCAGCGCCTCAAGCGGGTCTTTGGCCACGCCGCTGCCATTGGCGTAGCGCACGCCCAGCGCCAGGTAGGCGTCGGGATAACTGGCGGCGGCCGCCTTGCGCGTCCAGTCGAGCGATCTGGCGGCGTCGGCCGTGACGCCGAGGCCGTCGCGCAGCATCAGGCCGATGTTGAATTGCGATTCGGCGTGGCCTTGCTCGGCCAGCGGCAGCCACTGGGTGTAGGCGGCGGCATGGCGCCCGGCGGTCGAATGCTCGAGTCCGAGGTCGCGCCGCAGTTCGCCTTCTTCGGTCAGCTTGCCGTTCGATACCAGGATGCCGTGCTGGGCCGATGCCTTGGCGGCGGGATCCGTGGCCGGCAGGGCGCCGCAGCCGGACAGGATGAGGGCGGCAGCCACGCTGGCGAAAAGGGGGCGGAGGGCGATGGTCATGGGATGGATGCTTGGCTGTAAGGGTAAATGATTTATTTGCTGAGGCTATCGGCGGCGACGCGGTCGAGCTTGCGCAGGCGGAGCAGGGCCTTGCGCCGCGCCGGCTGGTCCTGGCGCAGGCTGTGCAGCACGACCAGGCTGGTCCAGGCGTTGGCCGACTTGGGATCGAGCGCGACGGCCTTGTTCAGGGCGATCAGCGCCTTGGCGAAATTGCGCTTTTGCAGGTAGCGCACGCCCAGTCCGTGCCAGGCGGCGGCGTAGGCCGGATCGAGCCGGATCGCGCGCCGGCTGGCGTTGACGGCGTCGTCGATGCGCCCGATCGAGGCCATCGAATTGCTCATGCCGTGCCAGACGGCCGGATCGTCGGCGCGCTGCCGCACGGCGTTGCGGTAGACCTGCAGCGCGTAGGCGTACTTGCCTTGCGCGTGGAGCAGGGTGGCCAGTGCGACGGCGGTGTTTTCGCGGGCCGGGGCCAGTTCCAGCGCCTTGCGGTAATCTTGTTCCGCTTCGCTCATCTGTCCCAGTTTTTCGTGCACCGTGCCCAGGGTGTGCCAGGCGAAGCTGCTGGACGGATCGAGTTCGATGGCGTTCAGCAGGGCGCTGCGGGCCGGCTGGTACTTGCCGGACGCGGCCAGCACCGCGCCGAGGTTTTCGGACACGGCCGGCAGGCTCGGGTCGGCCTTGTAGGCGCGCTCGTAGTAGCCGATGGCGGCCTCGCGCTTGTCGCGGCTGCTGGCGATGTTGCCCAGCTCATTCAAGGTCTGGGCATCGTCCGGCGCCAGGCCCAGCGAACGCTTGAGCGAGACTTCGGCCTCGGCCGTTTTGTCGAGGTGGTGCTGGGCCTTGCCGAGGTAATACCAGGCGCGCGCCGAGCCGGGATTGCTGCGCGTCCAGGCGCGTGCCAGCGGCAGTACGTCGGTCCAGCGCTGCTCGACCACGAGGGCGGCGATGGTGCTGTCGCCCAGGCTGTCGATCTGGGCGCGTACGGTCCCGTCTGCGGGCGGCTTGGGCTCGGCGCCGTGGGCGCCGAGCGACAAGGCCAGGCAGGCGGCGGCGATCGAGGTTTTCAACAGGGCGGTGCGGGCGGAAAGATGCATGGTGTCAGCGGGCGTCGGATGAGTGGAAAGACAGGTTGATGCCTGGCCTGGTGTTTTTCTTGGGAAGCTTGAAGTCTTTCCTGAAACTCAGGTAAGCCGGCGTTTTCATGATCTTGGCAAACTCGGGATCCTCGTCCAGCGCCAGTTTGCGCAGGTCGGCGCGGGCCAGGGTGTCGAACAATTGCGGCTGGTATTTGTTTTTGGTGGCGGCGTTGGCCTTCAGGTAGACCGTGGCGCGCGTTTCGTAGAAATTGTCGAGCACCGAGTCGTCTTCGATCGGCGAGACGGTGTCGAAGCACTGCTCGATCTGGGAGATGGCTTCTTCGTGCTGGGGCACGGTGGTGGCGACCGCGCTCTGTTCGTAGGCCAGCATGTTGTGGCAGGCGCGGCGCGCGGCGCGCACCACGTTGAATTCGGCCAGGTAAGGCCAGTCGTTGGAGGCGAGCACCTTGACGGTGCGGCGGCAACTCTCGACGGCCGCTTCCTGCTCGCCCATTTCGTACAGGGAGAAGCGCTTGAAGTCGAGCACGTAGGCCCATTGCGATTTTTCGCCGTAGTCGGGGTCGGCGCGGGTCAGCGCCTTTTCCAGCTCCAGCACCTTTTCCTTGACGCTGGCGTAGCGCTTCTCGCTCATGGCCTTCTGGGCCGCCTTCATCTGGGTGTCGAAATAGTCGTCGAATTTGTCGTCGCCAGCGGCCAGCACGGGGCCGGTCAGGGTGGCGGTCAGGATCAGGCTCAAGAGTCGGTTAGCGTTCATTCGGGCGCGGAAGTGATCCAATCCGGCAGCGGTTGTGCGCGCCAGCAGGCTGTTGCCGGCGTCGCTCCCGATGTCGTTTTAGAAGAGTTTCAATAATTACACGGAGGGTCGACAGAATACCAGTAAATGGTGCTCTAAGGACAATCTTCGTGCAAGTGCAAGGTTGCGGCGGGTGCTGCAAGGGGCAGGATCAGGCGTTCGGGCGTAAGAAATCCCCGGCTGGCGGGGATCGCTCAGGCTGGTGCGGCGGCAACTGCCTAGGCGATCAATTTCGCGGCGGCGAAGGACAGTCCGGACAGCGTGACGGCAGTGCCGATAAACCACTTGATGATGGTGGTCTCGAATGTGGCAAGCGAGGCTTGCAGCGCCAACAGGTCGGCTTTGGTGGCGTAGTTGGCGCTTGCCGCTTCCAGCTTCGCTTGCAGCGCCAGCAGGTCCGTTTTGCTGGCGGCGTTGGCACTTGCCGCTTCCAGCTTCGCTTCCAGCGCCAGCAGGTCCGTTTTGCTGGCGGCGTTGGCGCTTGCCGCTTCCAGCTTCGCTTCCAGCGCCAGTAGATCCGCTTTGCTGGCGGCGTTGGCGCTTGCCGCTTCCAGTTTCGCTTCAAGCTTCGCTTCCAGCTTCGCTTGCAGTCCCAGCAGGTCCGCTTTGGTGGCGTAGTTGGAGCGGATGACGGCGACGTCACGTTCCAGGGACGTCAGACGTTCGAGAATCTTTTCTATCACCATCTCAAGTTTAACGATGCGGGCTTCCATGATATCCATTATCTGCGCTTCCCCAAAAGTGTTCAACCACGATATCCCATCGTCGGCTATCCGTTTTCGGGTGCTGTTGACTTGGCTCAAACGCATTCATGGTCGGCCAGTGTCAGGCGCGCCGCAGCAGCGTGCGCAGGTTGCATTGCTCCTGCCACAGGCGGCGCTCCTCGCTGCTGCGTGCCTGGAGCGCCAGTTCCTGGTCCGATTGCGCGACCTGGGCCTGGATCAACCGTTCGGCCAGCGCCGGGTCGGGCAGCATGGTGCCGAAGAAGGTCACCATCTCATGGCGCTGGATCAGCAGGGTGGGAAAATTGTCGACATCGAGGTCGCCCACCACCTCGGCCTGGTCTTCGATATCGATCCAGATGAAGTGCTTGTCGGGATGGCGCGCGGCCAGGCCGTCGAAGGCGGCGCGGTAGGAGGCGCAGGTGCCGCACCAGGCCGCGCACAGGCAAGCGACGATCCAGCGGTCGTCGCCCAGCGCTTGCGCAATGCTGTCGCGGTTGTCGGAGTCGAGTGTGTGGCTGTGCATGAGCGGCATTCTACATCGGGCGACGAAGCCCTGCTTGCCAAAGCGCCAAGGCGACGCTTGGCCGGGTTAAAATACGGGATGTCTATTATTCTCGCTATTGAAACCTCGTCCGAGATGGCGTCCTGCGCCTTGCTGCGCGGCGACACCGTCTTCGCCCGTGAATCGTCCGGGGTCCGCACCCACTCGCAATCGATCCTGCCGATGGTGCAGGAACTGCTGGCCGAGGCCGGCATCGCCCTGAAGGAGTGCGGCGCCATCGCCTTCGGCGCCGGTCCCGGATCGTTTACCGGCGTGCGCACCGCCTGCGGCATCGCCCAGGGCCTGGCCTACGGCGCCGGCTTGCCGGTGCTGCCCCTGATCACGCTCGAAGCAATGGCCGTGGCCTGCCGCCAGCAGCATGGCGCCACCAATGTGGTGGCCGTGCTCGACGCGCGCATGGGCGAGGTCTACTGGGCCCAGTACCGCTACGACAGCGCCGCCGGCCTGTGGCGCGAACTGCTTGCGCCGGTCCTGTGCGCGCCCGGCGCCGTGGCGCCCGTGCCGGTGGATGGCCCTCTGGCCGCCTGCGGCAACGGCCTGGCCGCCTATCCCGACGCTTTCCCTGGGCAGGCGTTCGCGGCCACCTATCCGGAAATCATGCCGCACGCCGCCCAGCTGGCGCCGCTCGGGCGCGCGGCGCTGGCGGCGGGCAAGGCGGTCGGCGCGGCGGCCGCCCAGCCGCTGTACCTGCGCAACAAGATCGCCTACACCAGCGCGGAACGCAGCGTCATCAACGCCGCCAAGGCTGCCGCATGAGCGCGCTGCGCGACGATGACCACCTGGTGTATGCACCGATGGTGGCGGCCGATGTCGACGACGTGTTCGCGCTGGAACAGCAGGTCTACCCGCATCCCTGGACTCGCGGCAACTTCACCGATTCGCTCGGCAGCGGCTACAACGCCTGGGTGCTGCGCGAGCGCGGCGGGGCGCTGCTCGGCTATTTTTTGCTGATGCCGATCGTCGACGAAGCGCACCTGCTCAATGTGGCCGTGGCCGCCGAACGCCAGGGAGAGGGTCTGGGCCGCTACCTGCTCGACAAGGTCGCCGCCTGCGCGCGCGGGCTGTCGATGGACTCGATCCTGCTCGAAGTGCGCCCGTCCAACGTGCGCGCGCTGGCCGTCTACCAGCAGTACGGCTATACCGAAATCGGCCGCCGCCGCGGCTACTATCCCGCCCATGACGGCAAGCGCGAGGATGCCATCGTGATGAGGTTCGTCTTATGAGTATTAGCGCGCGCGACAGCGCCTTTTTGCAGGAGATGGGCATCGGTCCGCTGTGGACCTTGCGCGATGCCGCCGCTGGCGCGGCCGACGAGGCCGATCCCGGCGAGCTTGCGCAGAGCGCCCAGGAAGCCGCGCCTGCGCCTGCCGCCATGTCCGCGCCCGCACCCGCGCCTGCGCCTGTCGCCGCGCCGGTCGTCATGCCGGCGTCGCCGGCAGTGGTGGCCAGGGCCGCGCCGCCGGCTGTCAGCCCAGCTCCCGGCCCCGCCGCCGATTCGGCCTGGGGCGAGGAGCCGCCCGCGCCGCCGCCCACCGACGATGACATCGCCGCCATGGACTGGGTCCAGCTCAGGAGCGCCATCGGCAGTTGCACCCGCTGTGGCCTGTGCAAGGGCGGACGCAAGCCGGTCTACGGCAACGGCGCGCAGCAGGCAATCTGGTTCGTGGCGGCCGGGGCCTCCACCGCGTCCGACGAAAAAGAGCGCCAGCCGCTGTCGGGCGAACCGGGCAAGCTGCTGGTCAACATGCTGGCAGCGGTCGATCTCGCGCGCGAGAGCAATGTCTACGTCACCAACCTGATCAAATGCCGCCCCACCAGTGCCAACGGCGGCGACCGCGCCCCGAGCGCCGAGGAAGCGCTGGCCTGCCGGCCCTACCTCGACCGCGAACTGGCGCTCTCCGGCGCGTCGATGGTGCTCACGCTCGGCCAGATCGCCGCCAATGCCCTGCAGGGCAAGCCCTTGCAGGAAGCGCTGGCCGGTTCGCGCGGCCAGGTGCACGAGATCGCCGGGGTCAAGCTGGTGGCCACCCTGCATCCGGGCGAGCTGCTGCGGCGCGGCGCCGACAAGGCGCTGGCCTGGGCCGACCTGTGCCTTGCGCGCGAGCACGATGACCGGCGCGCCTGACAACTACCAGGCCGCCTTCGCGCGCCGCTGGGGACAGCTGGCGCAGCCGCACGTGCGCGCGCTGGCCTGGCTGCTGCACGCGCCCGACCTGCTCGATCCGGCCGACCCGCACTGGGAAGGCCGCATCGCCAGCCTGGGCGTGCTGCCGGCGGCGGTGGGCGACTGGCTGATGCGCCTCGACGCCGATCCCGCGCCCCTGCTCGATGTACTCGGCACGCGCAACTATACGCGCCTGGGCCTGTACGCCGAAAAGCTGATGGCTTTCTATTTCCAGGAACACGGCCAGCTGGTGGCGCACGGTTTGCAGGTGCGCGCCAGCCGCAACGATACGGTCGGCGAGTTCGATTTCCTGCTCGATCACGGCGACGGCGGTTTGGAGCACATCGAGTTCGCCACCAAGTTTTATCTGCTGGAAGGCGCGGCCGCATCGCGCTTCGACACCTTTGTCGGCCCCAACCTGGCCGACAGCCTGGGCGCCAAGATGCGCAAGATCTTCGACCGGCAACTGGCGCTGGGCGCGCATCCGGCTGCCCAGGCTGTGCTGCCGCGCCCCGTCACGCGGGCGCGGGCGCTGGTCAAGGGCTGGCTGTTCTATCCGGGTGGGGCGGGGCAGGCGATGGACGGCATCTCCGGCCAGCACTGCCGCGGCTTCTGGTGCGCCCTCGACGAGGTGGCGGCACTGGCGCCGGATGCCTGGGTGATCTTGCCGCGCCTGCAATGGCTGGCGCCGTTCCGCGCGCCGGACCAGGCCGGATTGCTCACTCGGGAACAGTTGCAGGCCACCCTGGCGGAGAAATTCGGCACGGTGCCGATGCCGGTGCTGGTGGCCGCCGTGCGCGTGGAGCAAGGCGGCCTGCTTGAAACCCAGCGCGGTTTCATCGTGCCCAACGACTGGCGCGTGCGCGCCGCCTTCCGCCAGAAAATGATCGGCTCGGAAACAGGCGGCCAGCCCGCCTGATCAGTGCTTGTGCTCGCCGATCAGGGCGAGCGAATCGTGCTCGGCCTGGTTCATCTTGTGCTTGCGCATGATCAGGAACATGATGCCGGCCACCGACATGCCGAAGCCGATGATCACGATGTTCAAGTCCACTTTCAAGGTGATCAGGATGGCGTAGATGGCCAGCATGGTCAGGATCGACAGGTTCTCATTGAAATTCTGCACGGCGATCGAGTGGCCGGCGCTCATCAGGACGTGGCCGCGGTGCTGCAGCAGCGCATTCATCGGCACCACGAAGAAGCCCGACAGCACGCCGATCAGCAGCAGCAGCGGATAGGCGATCAGGACCGAATGGACCATGGTCATGCAGACCACGACCACGCCCATGGCAATGCCAAGCGGAATCACGGTCAGCGATTTCTTGAGAGGAATCATCTTGGCCGAGGTGGCGGCGCCCACGGCCACGCCGAGCGCGACGATGCCGATCAGGGTGGTGGCTTTGTCGAGCGGCATGTGCAGCGATTTCTCGGCCCACTTGAGCACGATGAACTGCAAGGTCGCGCCGGCGCCCCAGAACAGGGTGGTCACGGCCAGCGAAATCTGGCCCAGTTTGTCTTTCCACAGCAGCGAGGAGCAATTGGCGAAGTCGGCGATCAGCTTGGCCGGATTGCGTTCCTGGTGGGCATATTTGGCCAGGGTATCGGGAATGCGCAGGTTGAACAGGGTCGCCAGGATATACACGGCCACCACCACGCACAGGGCCGCTTCGGTGGTGGTGTTGATGCCGGTGTCGATGAAAGGCACGTCGAAGCCGAGCATGAAGGCCGAGGCCTTGGCGCTGACCAGCGCGCCGCCCATCACGGTGCCGAGAATGATCGACATCACGGTCAGGCCCTCGATCCAGCCGTTGGCGGCGACCAGTTTCTCTGGTGGTAACAATTCAGTGAGGATGCCGTACTTGGCCGGCGAATACACCGCCGCGCCGAAACCGACCACCGCGTACGCAAGCAGCGGGTGCACCTGGAAGAAGATGAGCGCGCAACCGAAGACCTTGACCAGGTTGGCGATGAACATCACTTTGCCCTTGGGCATGGAATCGGCGAAAGCGCCGACAAAGGGCGCAAGGAGCACGTAGAAGAGGACAAAGGAAAGCTTCAGCAAAGGCGTCAGCGACGCCGGCGCATGCATGGAGATCAGCAGGTCGATCGCCACGAACAGCAAGGCGTTGTCTGCCAGCGACGAAAAAAACTGCGCCGCCATGATGGTGTAAAAACCACGATTCATTCGAGAAGTCTAAAAGCTAGTGTGGGTTGCTTTATACCATGAATGGCTGGGAAGCCAAAGAAATCGGCACGCCGGAACGGGCTGCGTCCGGTAAAATACAGGCTTGCCAATTTCCTCATTTCGCACTATGCCGCGTCCGCTGATCGCCACGATTCATCTTGATTCCATGAAGCATAACCTGATGCGGGTGCGGGACTGCGCACCGCACGCGAAGGTGTGGGGGGTGGTCAAGGCCAACGCCTACGGCCATGGGCTGGAACGCGGCATGCGCGGCTTTGCCGACGCCGATGGGCTGGCCCTGATCGAAACCGAGAACGCGCTCCGCCTGCGCGAGCTGGGCTGGACGCGCCCGATCCTGCTGCTGGAAGGGATTTTCGACGCCGCCGATGTCGATTTGCTGGTGCGCCATGAGCTCAACAGCACTGTGCATACGACCGAGCAGATCGTGCTGCTGGAGCAGGCCACGCTGGCCGGCCCGATCGACGTGCACCTGAAGATGAATACCGGCATGAACCGGCTCGGCTTCCGCCCGGAAGCGTTCGCGGCCGCGCATGCGCGCCTGCGCGCCATCCCGGCGGTGCGCGAGATCACCCTGATGACCCACTTCGCCAACGCCGACGAGCTGGAACACCCGCGCCTGACCGTGCTCGAACAGGTGCGCCGCTTCTGCCTGGGGGCGGACGGCTTGGCGGGCCAGCGCAGCCTGTCGAACTCGGGCGGTGTGCTGCACCAGGCGGCGCTGTCGGACGAACTCTCGAACGACTGGGTGCGTCCCGGCATCATGTTGTACGGCGGCACTCCGGGCGGGCGCAGCGCGGCCGAATTCGACCTGCGTCCGACCATGACCCTGGCCAGCGAAATCATCGGCGTGCAAGACCTGGTGGCCGGCGACTCGGTCGGCTACGGCAGCGGCTTCCAGGCCGAGTGGCCGATGACGGTCGGTGTGGTCGCCTGCGGCTACGCCGACGGCTATCCGCGCCACGCCCCGCACGGCACACCGGTTCTGGTCGACGGCATCCTGACCAAGCTGGTGGGACGGGTCTCGATGGACATGATGGCGGTCGACCTGACCCATGTGGCGCGCGCCGGGGTCGGCAGCAAGGTGATCCTGTGGGGCGCCGGCTTGCCGATCGACACCGTGGCCAACGCCGCCGGCACCATCGGTTACGAATTAATGTGCGCGCTGGCTCCCCGCGTGCGCGTCGTGGAAGGCAATCTGGATCTCAATGGCTAAAGCTAAAACGCAATACACCTGCAGCGACTGCGGCGGGATCAGCAACAAATGGACCGGGCAGTGCGCGGCCTGCCATCAGTGGAATACCATGGTCGAGACCGTGGTCGACACGCCCGGCGTCAACCGCCTGTCGCAGACCCAGCACAAGAGCCTGGCGCAGACCGCGCCGGTGCTGTCGCTGGCCGACATCGAGGCGGTCGACGTGCCGCGCTTCGGCACCGGGATCGAAGAATTCGACCGCGTGCTGGGCGGCGGGCTGGTGTCGGGCGGGGTGGTGCTGATCGGCGGCGACCCCGGGATCGGCAAGTCGACCCTGCTGCTGCAGGCGCTGGCCAATATTTCGCATATCAAGAGTACTTTATATGTGAGCGGCGAGGAATCGGGCGCCCAGATCGCCCTGCGCGCACGCCGGCTCGGCGTCGATGGCAAGGAACTTAAACTGCAGGCCGAGATCCAACTCGAGAAGATCTTGGGCACCCTGGCCGACCTCAAGCCCGAAGTGGCGGTGATCGACTCGATCCAGACTGTGTATTCCGACGCGCTCACGTCGGCGCCCGGTTCGGTGGCGCAGGTGCGCGAGTGCGCCGCGCAACTGACCCGGGTGGCCAAGCAGACCGGCGTGACCATTATCCTGGTCGGCCACGTGACCAAAGAAGGGGCGCTGGCCGGGCCGCGCGTGCTGGAACACATCGTCGACACGGTACTGTATTTCGAGGGCGACACCCAGTCCAGTTTCCGGCTGGTGCGGGCGATCAAGAACCGTTTCGGCGCGGTCAACGAGCTGGGCGTGTTCGCGATGACCGAAAAAGGGTTGAAAGGGGTGTCCAACCCATCGGCGCTGTTTCTTTCGCAACACGACAACCAGGTGCCGGGCTCGTGCGTGATGGTGACGCAGGAAGGCACGCGTCCCTTGCTGGTCGAAATCCAGGCGCTGGTCGATACCAGCCACCTGCCCAACGCGCGCCGCCTGTCGGTGGGGCTGGAGCAAAACCGGCTGGCGATGCTGCTGGCGGTGCTGCACCGGCACGCCGGCATCGCCGCGTTCGACCAGGATGTGTTCATCAATGCGGTCGGCGGGGTCAAGATCACCGAGCCGGCGGCCGATCTGGCGGTGCTGCTGGCGATTAACTCCTCGATGCGCAGCAAACCGCTGCCGCGCGGACTGGTGGTGTTCGGCGAAGTGGGGCTGGCGGGCGAAATCCGGCCGGCGCCGCGCGGACAGGAACGCCTGCGCGAAGCGGCCAAGCTGGGTTTCTCGATTGCGATGATTCCCAAAGCCAACGTGCCGAAGCAGAAAATCGAGGGCATGACGATCGTGGCGGTCGAACGGATCGACGAGGCATTTAACAAACTGCGCGAACTTGATTAGCCAACGCATATTGCAAATTAGAACTATAATGTACATCTCTGCAATACCAACGGGCGAAAAGTGTTTAACGAACAAAGACAAACGCAGCGAAAATTGTTAAAAGTAAAAGCTGTCGTGGTGGTGGACGGCTTTTCGCCGGTGACGGTCAAGACGGTTGACGTGGGTGCGAACGGTATGTGCATCTTGTCGCCCGACCCGATCCAGGTGGGGGCCAATGCGCAGTTGCGCTTCGACCTGTTCGTCGACGGCGGCATGACCACGATCGATGTACGCAGCAAGGCCTCGTATTGCATTTTGAGCCATGGCGCCTTCAAGATTGGCTTCAGCTTCCTCAATCTGAACTTGTCGGGCATGACGCAACTGGCCAAGTTCCTCAAGTAAGACGCAAGCACGGCGCGTCAGCGATGCATGCCGCCGCCCGCGACTGGCGCAAGCTGGTTCCCCGCCGCCCTTGATCTGCCTCAGATCTGGAGCGGGAAGTTGAACGTGGCAGGGCCGGCGAATGTGTTACCTTTACGTTAAACGTGAATCAAAGGTAAAACATCATGGCCGTGCCGATCAATTCCAACAGTGTCCTGGGTGGCCTCAAGTCGGGCAACGCCGCCTCCGCCGAGATGTACGGCCGGGTCAACAAGAGCCTGTTTGCGCAAAACGCCGGGGTCCAGAAACTCAGCGCCCAGCTGACCCGCGACCAGACCCGCCTGTCCGGCCTCGGTCAGTTGCAAAGCGCGCTGGCCAACTTCCAGTCCCTGACCCAGTCGTTGTCCGGCGCCGGCCTGCAAACCGGCGCCACCTCGTCGAGCCCCAACGTGCTGACCGCCGTGACCATGACCGGCGCCAAGTCGGGCACCTATGCCATCGACGTGCAGCAACTCGCGCAGTCGCAAATCCTGCTGGCGCGCCCGCAAAAAGACAAGGACACGCCCATCGGCAGCGGTTTGCCGACTGCTATCAAGGTCGAATTCGGCACCGAGTCGGGCAGCGGCTTCACGCCTAACGGCAGCGTGCGTTCAATCAGCATCGACAGCGGCAACAATACCCTGCAGGGCATGGCTGATGCCTTCAAGGCGGCCGGCATCGACGCCTCCATCGTCAAGAGCAGCGCCGGCTTCGCATTGCAAATCAAGGGGCCGGAAGGCGCGGCCGGCAGCATGCGCATCAGCGCCGGCGGTGATGCGGCGGTCGAGAAACTGCTGGCTTACAATCCGGCCGGCCTCAAGAACCTGACGGCGGGCAGCGCCGCCCAGGACGCGATGCTCAATATCGACGGCAAGCGGGTCACCAGTTCCAGCAATGTCATCACCGGCCAGATCGGCGGCACGGCGCTGGCGCTGACGGGCAAAGGGGCCAGCAAAGTCGTCGTCGCGCAGGAAACCGGCGCGATCGCCAAGAATATCGGCAATTTTGTCGATGGCTTCAACAAGCTCTCGTCCACCTTGCAAGGCTTGCAGCAGGGCGGGCTGAAATCCGATCCGGCGCTGCGCCAGGCGCAGGATCAGTTGACGAATATGGTCCGGAGCAACAGCGAAGCACTGGAAAAAGCCGGCGTCACGCTCGACAAGAACGGCACGCTCAAGATCGACGCCAAGGTCCTGGCCTCGGCGGTGCAGGCCGATCCTGGCGCGGTCGGCAAGTTGTTCACCGATGGCGGCAAAGGCATTGCCGACAAACTGGACATGCAGCTGGGCCAGCTGCTCGGCGCCGGCAGCAGCATCGGCAAGGAAAAAGCGACTGCCGAGCGCAGCGTGACCACCCTGGCCGGGCAGAAGAGCGCGCTCACCAACGCGCTCAACGCCCAGGCGAGCAACCTGGTCGCGCGCTACACCGAGATCAGCCAGGGCGGCGGCGCCAACAGTGCCTTGCCCGGCCTGCCCGGAGGAGGGGCCCGCTCGCTGTTCGATTTCATGGCTTGAGGAGATGTGGAATGGCGGTTCGCAAGAACTTTACTTTCAGCGATATGGACCTGTGGCTCAACCAGCGCCAGGTCACCGAAATTGAGTGCCTGGTACCGGACCTGACCGGCGTCGCGCGCGGCAAAATCCTGCCGCGCACCAAGTTCACCAACGAACGCGGCATGCGCATGCCGGAAGCCGTGCTCGGCATGACCGTGACCGGCAATTATCCGGCCAACGACGTCGCCTACTTCCGCGCCATTTCCCAGACCGACCGCGACATGGTGCTGCGGCCCGATCCGTCCACCATCACCATGGTGCCGTGGGCGCTCGACCCGACCGCGCAGGTCATCCACGATTGCTATTTTTCCGACGGCAGCCTGGTCGATTTTGCCCCGCGCAGCGTGCTGCGGCGCGTGCTCAAGCTGTATGCGGACAAGGGCTGGGCACCGAGCGTGGGCCCGGAACTGGAGTTTTACCTGACCGCGCGCAACAACGACCCCGACCTGCCGCTGCGTTCGCCCATCGGCCGTAGCGGCCGCGCCGAAACCAGCCGCCAGATCTACAGCATCGACGCCGTCAACGAATTCGATCCCCTGTTCGAGGATATCTACGATTTTTGCGAGCTCATGCAACTCGACGTCGACACCCTGATCCACGAAATCGGCGCCGGCCAGTTCGGCATCGACCTGCTCTCGTGCGAGCCCCTGGCCATGGCCGACAATGTGTTCTTCTTCAAGCGTACCTTGCGCGAAGCGGCGCTCAAGCACAATATGTACGCCACCTTCATGGCCAAGCCGCTCGCCAACGAGCCGGGCTCGGCGATGCACGTGCACCAAGGCGTCACCGACAGCGGCACCGGCCTGAACCTGTTCAGTACGCCGCAAGGGGCGCCGTCGCCCGCGTTTTACCACTACATCGGTGGCTTGCAGCGCTACATGCCGGCCGCGATGGCGCTGGCCGCGCCGTATGTCAATTCCTATCGGCGCATCGTGCGCCACACCACGGCGCCCATCAATGTGCAGTGGGGGCTGGATAACCGCACGGTCGGCTTCCGGGTGCCGGAGTCGACAGCGCAGGAGCGCAAGGTGGAAAACCGCGTCATCGGCGCCGACGCCAATCCCTACCTGGCATTCGCGGTCACCTTGGCGTGCGGTTATCTGGGCATGACCGAAGAGATTGCGCCGAGTGCGATGACGGTCGGCAGCGCGCACGCGCTCGACTTCGAGCTGCCGCGGGGCTTGCCGCAAGCGCTGGGCCTGCTGCGCGCCGAGGACAAGCTGCGCGACGTGCTGGGCGAGCGCTTCGTCGACGTGTATGCCGCCATCAAGGACCAGGAGCATCTGGAATTCATGACCGTCATCAGCCCCTGGGAGCGCGAGCATTTGTTGCTGCACGTGTAGGGAGGTGCTGGTTCCCTTCGACGCCTTGTTGTCCTGATAGTCGCAACGGGCATGACAGATTGAGCCGGCCTCAGTCAGGCACGTCCCGGACGGGCATGTCCCGGACGGGCATGTCATCATCGCCAAACACGCCCTCCAGGCTCCACGCGGCGAGGGCGCGTTCGAACCACTGTTCAAGCTCAGGCTGGGTGGCCTCGCCGATACGCTGAACAGCCGGCGCAGGCAGGTCGCCGAAGCGGCGGCGCAACAGGCTTTGCAGCATTGCACGCAGGGCGATCAGTTTGCCTTCGGCCTTTCCTTCGGCCCTTCCTTCAGCCTTGCCTTCCGCGCGTCCCTTCTTGAAACCGATATACTCGAATTCTTCGGCCCAGGTTGCAAATTTGCGTCCCATGTCAGTAGACTCCTCCATATTCTCCAATGAAAACGGTCCCGGTCTTCCGGACCTGCGCTCCGCCACGCGGTTCGCCCAAGCCGCAACCGATCGGCGCAGGCCGCGCGGCGGCGTTGCGCATAGCCAAGTGACCAGCGCCGGCGCTATCTCCTGTAAGACCTCGGGAGCGGATGAAAGTTCGAGCCGGAACAGCAGTGACAACACATTGGCATTCGCTTTCAGGGCTGTCTGGTCAAGACGTTTCTGGTCGATCAACACATACCGTTGGGATGGCTGGAACGGCGCCAGCTCGGCGGGCACTTCCATCAGGAGCTCGGCCAGCTCCGTGCTGGCGCTCCAGCGCCGCTTGCCGTTGTAAAAGACCAGCGGCAGCACCGGGGGCAACAGCGCGCCGCGCGGCAATTCGTGGCGCTTGACCAGGTCCTGGTGCAGCAAGCCGATGTAGGTCTGCATGCGCAGGGCCATCCAGCGGTCCACGCTGGACTGGAATTCGAGAAGCAGGTAGACGTACAGGCAACGATCACCGACCTGTACGCGCCACACCATGTCGGCCTCGCGCGCCGATGCGCGTTCGCTCACATAGGTCGCATTGACCCGCTTGAAGGACGACAGCGCGATGCTATCGAGCAGCTTGAAGGGGGTAAAGTCGGCGATCAGTTCGCGCACCAGTTCCGGGTGGGCGAACAGCGAACGGTATCCGAGGTCGTGGTGGGCGGTCATGGCGCATTGTAGCGAGCGGCAGTGGCTGTCCGTTGCGCTGGCTCAGGCGTGCGCGGGGCACGAAACTGGCGCTTCAAGGTCGCATCCTCGCGCGGACATCGCCGCAGGCTTGTCACGGCAGGCAAGCGCGACATTGCCGAAATCATTCCGCCGAGTTATGCAAATAAGAAATGACTTGGGAATACGCCGCCGTCATGAACTTTTTTGCAATGAATAGTTGTGAAAGCCGTGTCTTTAAAGTCACATATCCAAATGACATCAACAGTAGTAGAATGCGAATTGGTCAGGCCGATGCTTAAGTGGTCGGACCGATGATGTTGAGGTGGGCGTGCACTTTTCTATAGTGGCAAACCACGATGCGTTCGACCAGGATGTTTATGAAAGCAGGGGCAGCATGAATCCATTTCCACGCCGGCAGTTGCGCGGCCTTGTCGCCGGCGTCGCCCGCTGATCCGCCCGTGCGCTTCGCGATTCGTGCTGTGGGGCCCGACAATCGGGTCCAGATGCTGGAACTGGACGCCAGCGATGCCACCGCCGCATCGCGCGCCGCTGTCGAACGCCGCCTGACCGTGCTGGAGGTGCGGCCGGTCGCGGTAACCGCCCAGCGCCGCGGCAAAACCTTTTCCCTCGTGCTGTTCACCCAGGAGCTGCTGGCCCTGCTCGAAGCGGGCCTTGGCCTGGTCGAAAGCCTGGAGGCGCTCAGCGAAAAAGAATCCCACACCGACACCGGCGCGCTGCTGGCCCGCCTGCTGGCGCGCATGCGCGACGGCTTGCGCTTTTCGGTGGCGATTGCGGCTGAGCCGGAATCGTTTCCGCCCCTGTTCGGCGGCATCGTCAAGGCCGCCGAGCGCACCAGCGACCTGCCGCAGGCGCTCACGCGCTACATCGAATACCAGGTGCGCGTCGATGGCGTGCGCAATCGCCTGGTCAGCGCGTCCATCTACCCGGTGATCCTGCTCACGGTCGGCAGCGCGGTCAGCATGTTCCTGCTCGGGTACGTGGTGCCCAAATTCTCGGCTGTCTACCAGGGCAGCGGACGCGAACTGCCGATGCTGTCGCAATGGCTGATCAAATGGGGCGGCGCGGTCGCCGGCCATGGCATGGCGATCATGCTCACGCTCGCCGCCATCGGTACGGCGCTGTTCTTCTGGCTGCGCCGCATGCACCGCTCGGGCCAGCTGATGCAGCTGTTTACGCGTCTGCCGGGCGTGCGCGAACGCATGCACATCCTGGAACTGGCGCGCCTGTACCTCACCCTCGGCATGCTGCTCGAAGGCGGCATCGCCGTGGTGTCGGCGCTCGACATGGTCAGCGGCGCCATTTCGCCGGCGCGGCGCGGCGCATTGGCGGCGGCGCGCCACGCCATCGCGCAGGGCGGCAGCTTTTCCGAGTCGCTCGAACGGAACGGCTTGACCACGCCGATCGCGCTGCGCATGCTGCGCGTGGGCGAGCGCTCCGGCCAGCTTGGGCTGATGCTCACCCGCGCCGCGCTGTTCTACGACGCCGAAACCACGCTGTGGATCGAAAAATTCAGCAAAACCTTCGAGCCGGTGCTGATGGCGGCCATCGGCGTCGTCATCGGCGCCATCGTGGTGCTGCTGTACATGCCGATCTTCGACCTTGCCGGGACCCTGCAATGAACCCGATGGAGATGGCGCCCATGATGGAATCCCTGCGCGCGGCGCAGCGCAACGCGCGCCAGTCGGGGCGCGCCTTTTTTGCCGAACTCGAAGCGCTGACCCAGTCCGAACCGCGCCTGCTGCTGGCGCAGGCGGCCGATGTGTTCCGCCTGCCCGCCATTGACATGGCGGCCATGCTGGCCTGCACCCCGGCCTTCGAGCGCTTGCCGCTGGCGCGCGCCCAGCAGCGCCAGTGCGTGCTGCTGCGCGCCCCCGACGGCTTGTGGGCGGTGCTGTGCGACCCCTACGCGCAAGACCTGCAAGTGTGGGTCGAAACCCTGGCCGGCGCCCCGGTGCGCTGGCGCCTGGCGCTGCCGGCCGACCTGCATGCCTATTTGTCCAAGCAGGAGGAATCGGTGCGCTCGGTCGATTCGCTCGTTACCGGCGAGGCGGACGAGGGCGATTCTGCGCGCCTGATGGAAAGCCTTTCGTACGCCTCGCTGGGCGACGCCGGCAGTCCGGCCGTCAAGCTGGTCAACTCCACCTTGTACGACGCACTCAAATCCGGCGTCTCGGACATCCACTTCGAAAGCACGCCCGGCGGCATGCTCACCAAATACCGCATCGACGGCGTGCTCGATCAGGCCGCGCAGGTGGCCGGCGGCGCGCTGGCGGAGCAGGCCATCTCGCGCATCAAGGTGCTGGCCGAACTCGATATCGCCGAGCGCCGCGTGCCGCAGGACGGCAGCTTCCGGGTCGAGGCGCAGGGTCGCGAAATCGACCTGCGCGTGTCGATCATGCCGAGCGTGCACGGCGAAGACGCCGTCATCCGCATTCTCGACAAGCAGTCGATGATCAGCGCGCACGGCACGCTCACGCTCGATTCGTCCGGCTTCGCGTCCGACCACCTGGCCACCATGCGGCGCCTGGTGTCGGAACCGTACGGCATGGTGCTGGTGACCGGGCCGACCGGTTCGGGCAAGACCACCACCCTGTACGGCGCGATCACCGAAATCAACAGCGGCCACGAAAAAATTATCACCATCGAAGATCCGGTCGAATACCAGCTGCCCGGCATCCTGCAAATTCCGGTGAACGACAAGAAAGGCCTGTCGTTCGCGCGCGGCCTGCGCTCGATCCTGCGGCACGACCCGGACATCATCATGGTCGGCGAGATCCGTGACAAGGAAACCGGTGAAATCGCGGTGCAGTCGGCGCTCACCGGCCACCTGGTGCTCTCCACCGTCCACGCCAACAATGTGTTCGACGTGTTCGGGCGCTTTGCCCACATGGGCATCGACCCGTACTCGTTCGTGTCGGCCCTGAACGGCGTGATCGCGCAGCGCCTGGTGCGCCTGTCGTGCCGCCAGTGCAGTGCCCCCTACACGCCGGACAACGAGGAACTGGTGCGCAGCGGCCTGGCGCGCGCCGCCGTTTCGCACTACAACTTCCGGCGCGGCGTGGGCTGCGGCGAGTGCCGCGGCACCGGCTACAAGGGGCGGCGCGCCGTGGCCGAAATCCTGATTCTCGACGACGCGCTGGCCGAACTGGTGATCGAACGCCGTCCGCTGCGCCAGATCAAGGAGCTGGCCCGGGCCGCCGGCATGCGCAGCCTGTTCGACGATGCGCTGGCGCTGGTGGCCACCGGAGAAACCACGCTGGAGGAGGTCAAACGTGTCACGCTGGCAGGCTGAAAACATTGGCGTCGACATCGGCGCCCACACCATCGTGCTGCGGCGCGGCGCGCAGCGCACCACGCTCAAGACGGCGGGCGGCGACTGGGCCGCGCTGGGCAGCGAACTGGCGCAGGCCTTGCCGGCGCGTGCGCGCCTGTCGGTGCGCGTGGCCGATTGCTGGAGCCGCACCTTTTTGCTGGAACCGCCGGCCGGGATTGGCGGCCTGCGCGACTGCCGCCTGCTGCTCGACGCCCGCTTCGAGACCCTGTACGGACAGGCGCCGGCCGACTGGCTGCTGCAAGCGGACTGGCAGGCCGGCGCGCCGATGCTCGCTTGCGCGATTCCGCGCAGCCTGCGCCAGGCGCTGGCCGGCGTGTCGCTGGCGCGCCTGCTGCCGGCACTGCTGCACGACTGGAACCGCCACTGCGCCGCGTTGCCGCCCGATGGCGTCTGGTGCGCGGCGGCCAACGGCGTGATCAACCTGCTGGTCTGGCACCAGGCGCGCCTGCAACTGGTGCGCCAGCAGCCCGGCACCGACGTCGACGGTTTGCTGGCGCTGGAACTGGCGCGTCTGGGTGTGGCCCTGCCGGCGGCGCGCTACTGGTCCGGCCCCGCCGCACCGGCTGGCTGGACACACCTGGAGACGGCCGCATGAAGCCGATGATGATCGATTTCGCCGACCAGCGCAGCGTATGGCGCTGGGACTGGCGCATGCGCGGCACGCAGCTGGGCGTGGCGTTCACCTTGCTCGCCATGATGCTGGGCGGCCTGGCTTTCGGGCGCGGCTTGCGCGTGCAGCATGAGCTGCAAGAGGCGAGGGCGGCGCAGGCCGCGCGCGCGGCCGCGGGCGAGCAGCGCGAGCGCGCCGAGCGTAGCCGCGCGCAACCGCTGGCCGAAGAGGCGCAACTGCTGCGCCAGGCCATGCTGCAGCGCGCGCAGCCCTGGGAAGAGATTTTCGGCGCTTTCGAGCGCGTGCCGCAGGCGCGCCTGCAATCGTTCGAACCCGATCTGGCGCGCGGGGTGGTCAAGGTCCAGGCCAACATGGACGACGTGGCTGCGCTGCAGGAGTACCTGCGGTCCTTGAAAGGCAGCCCTGTGTTCGCGCGTCTGAGCCTGATGCGCCACGAAGCCGCGGCCGAAGGCGGCATCAACTTCCATTACGAAGCGCAGCTCGCGGCCCCGTACCGCCTGCCCGACAGCGACACCCGGAGCGCGCCATGATGCAATGGAACGCGCTGCGCTGGCGCCTTGAAGTGCTGGCCGTGCGCCACGGCTTGTGGATGCTGCCCGGCGCGGCCTTGCTGCTGTGCGCACTGCTGGCATGGGGCTGGTGGTTGCCATCGCAGGAAGCCGCCTTGCGCGACGCCCTTGCCATGCAGGTGAGCGAAGCACCGGGTGCCGGCATGCCGGTGAGCGCGTCGCAGAGCGCGTCGGGCAGCGCACTGCCGCCGGCGGCGCGCGCCGATGCGGCCGTGCAGCGCCTGTTCGCGCTGGCGGCGGAGCACGGGCTGACAATCGCGCAGGCCGACTACCGGCGCCAGGAAACGGGGCGCGTCGGCCGCTGGCAAGTGCAGATGCCGGCCACCGGCACTTATCCGCAGGTGCGCCGCTTCCTGCGCGCGGCGCAGGCCATCCCCGGCCTGTCGCTCGACGAAGTTGGCATGCACCGGGCGGCGGTCGGCGCCGGCGTGGAAGCCCGGCTGCTGTTTTCGGTCTGGTTTACACCGGACGCGCCCTGATGCCGACCCGTCTGAAAATCATGCTGGCGGTGCTGCTGGGCGTCGGCCTGCTGATGCTGTTCGACAGTCCGCCGGAACCGGAGGTGGTCGGCGTGGGCGAACGTCCGCGCCGCCCGCAAGCGGTGCAAGCGCCTGCGGCGCCGCTGCGCGCGCCGTCGGTGGCGGTCGATCCGGACGCCCCGGTGCCCGACCTGTTCGCCGGCGGCCCGGCGCAAGCGGTGCGGCAGGATGCGGCGGTAACGAGCGGCGGTCCGGACGCCGGCGACAAGCCGCAAACGCCGTTCGTGCTGCTCGGGTTCAAGGTGGAAGACGGCGTGCGCGAAGCCTATTTGCTGCGCAACGACGCCGTGCTGCTGGCGCGCGCCGGCAGCGTGTTCGAAAAGCGTTATCGCGTGCTGGCCCTGCGCCAGGAATCGGTGCGCATTCAGGATCAACAAACCGGCGAGGAACACCGGATCAGTTTCGGGACAGAAGAATGAGAAAAATAGCAGGCAACCTGGCACTGGCATGCAGCCTGGCCGTGCTGGCCGCATGCGCTGCCGGACCGCAGCCCACCCCGCCCGACATCCGTGTCTTGCTCGACGCGGGCAAGCTGGAAGAGGGCATGGCGCGCCTGGGGCAAGTGCTGGCCGCGACGCCGGGCCATATCGAAGCGCGCGTCCTGCTGGCCAACACGCGCATCGCACTGATCAACCAGGTGCTGGCGCAGGCCGCGCAGGACGTGGCGCGCGGCGCGTGGGATGCGGCGCAGGAGGGGTATCGCCGCGCCGCCGCGCTCGGCGCCGTCGACCAGGCCATGATCGGCATGCGCAACCTGGCCGCGGCGCAGTCGCAGTCGCACGCGCTTGCCGGCGTCGAGCAGTTGCTCAACGCCGGCAAGCGCGTTGAAGCGCGCGAGACCTTGCGCGCGCTGCTGGCGAAGCACCCCAAGAACGGGCGCGCGGCGAAAATGCTGCAAGCCCTGGAAGATCACAGCGCCGACGCGCCAAGCGGCACGGCACTGGGCAAGGCGTTCCAGAAGCGATTGAGCCTGCGCTTCCAGGACGCGCCGCTGCGCGCCGTGCTCGAATCGATGTCGCGCACCTCGGGCATCAGCTTCACGCTCGACAAGGATGTGCCGGCCGACCTGCGCGTCACGCTCAACCTGCAGGACACGACCATCGAACAGGCGCTGCGCAATCTGCTCATGAGCGTGCAGATGGAACAGCGCATCGTCGACGAGCGCACCGTGCTGCTGTATCCGAACGACGCCGCCAAGCAGCGCGACTACCAGAAGCTGACGATCCGCAGCTTCCGCATCGCCAACGCCGAAGCGAAGACCGTGGCCAGCAGCCTGCGCACCCTGCTCAAGACGCGCGACCTCGTCGTCGACGAAAAACTCAACATGCTGGTGCTGCGCGATACGCCCGAAACCATTCTCATGGCGGCCAAGCTGGTGGCGCTGCACGACGTGGCCGAACCGGAGGTGATGCTGGAAGTGGAGATCCTGGAAGTGCAGCGCAGCGACCTCGAATCGCTGGGCGTGAAGTGGCCGGGCAACGTCAGCCTGACGCCGCTCGGCGCGTCCACCGTGCTGTACGACGGCACCCTGGCGACCAGCCCGTTTACGCTCAATGACCTGAAGAACCTCAATTCCAGGGGCCTGCTGGCCAGCGTCGACCCGATGCGCCTGTCGGCGTCGGTCAACCGCGATAATGTCAGCGTGCTGGCCAATCCGCGCATCCGCATCAAGAGCCGCGAAAAGGCCCTGATCCGGGTCGGCGAGCGGGTGCCGAGCGTGTCGGCCAATGTCACCTCGACCGGGGTGACCTCGCAATCGGTCAATTACCTCGATGTCGGCCTCAAGCTCGAAGCCGAGCCGGTGGTGTACATGGACGATGAAGTGTCGATCAAACTCAGTCTGGAAGTGAGCAGCATCCTCGGCACCATCTTCGACGCCAACGACCAGCCGTACGGCTACCGCATCGGCACCCGCAACGCCAGCACCGTGCTGCGCCTGCGCGATGGCGAGAACCAGGTGCTGGCGGGGCTGATCAGCGAAAACGACAAGCGTTCCTCGAACGCCATTCCGGGCCTGGGCGAACTGCCGATGCTCGACCGCCTGTTCGGCAGCAAGGGTAGCGAGCGCACCAAGACCGAGATTGTGCTGTCGATCACGCCGCGCGTGCTGCGCAACCAGGCGCGCGGCGCCGGCGGCGAGGTGGAGTTCGACGCGGGGACCGATGCGAGCCTGCGTGGCCAGGCCGGCCAGCCGCAGCATGCCGCGCCACAGGAACCGCCGGCGCCGGTACCCGCGCCGCAGCCGGCCAGCGCGCCGCTGATCGAGCGGAGCGGGGGCTGACGTGCGGCGCCTGCGCGGATTCACGCTCATCGAGCTGATGGTGACCCTGGCGATCGTGGCGCTGCTGTCGACCATCGCCTTGCCGCTGGCGCAGGTGGCGGTGCAGCGCCAGAAGGAGCAGGAGCTGCGCGTGGCCCTGCGCGACATTCGCAGCGCGCTCGACGAATACAAGCGCGCGGCGGGCGAGGGCCGCATCGCCAGCCTGCTCGATGGCAGCGGCTATCCGCCCAAGCTGCTGGCGCTGGTGAACGGCGTGCCGGACCAGCGCAGCGCCAAGGCGCGCAAGGTATTCTTCCTGCGCGCAGTCCCGCGCGATCCGTTCAACACCGATCCGGACCTGCCGCCCGAGCAGACCTGGCAGCTGCGTTCCTACCAGAGCGACCCGGCCGACCCGAAACCGGGCGAGGATGTCTACGACGTGCACTCCAATTCTGAACAGGTGGGCCTCAATGGCATTGCGTACCGGCGCTGGTAAGCGCGGCTTCACGCTGATCGAACTGCTGGTGGTGCTGGCGATCCTGGCGCTGCTGCTGACGATCGCCGCACCGCGTTTCTTCCGCAGTGTCGAGCAGTCGAAGGAGACGGTCCTCAAGGAGAACCTGCACATCACGCGCAGTGTGATCGACAAATTCTATGGCGACAACGGGCGCTATCCGCAGACGCTGGGCGAACTGGTCGAACGCAAATACCTGCGCTCCCTGCCGCTTGATCCGATAACCGAAAGTACTTCTACCTGGATTCTGGTCGCACCGGACAACGGTGCTGGTGTTTACAACCTCTACAGTGGTGCCGCCGGCAACACGCGCGCCGGCATGCCCTTCAGCCGGCTCTGATCCACTTTCGCTATCCCTCCCCCGTTCGCGGTCCGGCCAAATTGGGCATCCATACACGCGATTTTGCCATCTATTCTTTTTTGGACTGACCACATTAGTTTTTGACTTGACCAATACTAGACTTCGGTCAGTCCAAATGTTGTTTTTTGAGCTTGCATTTTACATTTTTAATTGGCATGAGGTCTTATCGGTCTTGAAATATCCACGTTCTTGCCCGGATTGCATGGAAAACGATGTCAAAGCGACGTTGATATGAATTAGATGCATATACTAAGACGTTAGATGAAAAATAATGATCGTGGCTGTGCCAATCTCACACCGCACACCGTGGTCGCATTCCTGTCGAATGAAAATTGGTATCTTAGCAATGCTTTTGGTCATTTAACATGATGTTGACACGACAATATGAGAGCGTGCATCCTCGCAGCAGACCTGGCGAACGTTGATCTATTTGCATGATGGCCGACTCGCGGAGCGCAATGATCCATGGATTCTGCGTATGCAATACGGCAAACAGTGCGGCGCTCCGTTTGGTCCACATCGCCAGCGAGGGATTTCCCCCGCAAAAGCTGGCGGCTCGAAAAAATACCAATATTTACGGAGTAACCCGCATGAAAGTATCGATTTTGAAACTGACACTGGCTGCCGCAGCCGTTCTGGCGAGCACCCAGGCCATGGCCGGACCGGTCGGCTACGGCGCCGCCACCACCGGCGGCGGCACCAAGGCCGCTGTGAACGTGAGCACGCTGGCCGACATGGCGGCGAAGATCAAGGCGTATTCGGGCAGCGGCGGCCTGGTACTGAACTACACCGGCAGGTTCGACTTCGCCAGCGTCAAGGACGTGTGCGCGCAGTGGAAAAAACCGGCGCAAACCCTGGAAATCAAGAACAAGAGCGACATCACGATTCGCGGCTCGGCCGATTCGTCGGCCAACTTCGGCATCCGAATCGTGGGCGACTCGAGCAACGTGATCGTGCAGAACATGACCATCGGCCTGCTCCAGGGCGGGGAAGACGCCGATTCGATTTCGATCGAAGGCACGTCGAGCGGCAAGCCAAGCAAGATCTGGGTCGACCACAACACCATCTTCGCCTCGATCAAATCGTGCCCCGGCGCGGGTGACGCCTCGTTCGATGGCGGCATCGACATGAAGAAGGGCGCCAACCACATCACGGTGTCGTACAACTACGTGTACAACTACCAGAAGGTGGCATTGAACGGATTTTCCGACAAGGACACGCTCAACGCCGGCTCGCTGACCACCTACCACAACAACCGCTTCGAGAACGTGAAGTCGCGCCTGCCGCTGCTGCGTTACGGTAAAGCCCACCTCTTCAACAACTACTTCGGCAACGTCGATACCTCGGGCATCAACGTGCGCATGGGCGCGATGGCGCTGGTCGAATCGAACTACTTCGAGAACGTCAGGAATCCGGTGACCTCGCGCGACAGCACCAAGCTCGGTTACTGGGACCTGCGCAACAACTTCGTCGGCAGCGGCATTACCTGGGGCGCCCCGGACAGCGGCACCTACGCCAACGCCACCGACTGGAAGACCAGCAAGGCCTACGGCCCGACCGGCTACGCCTATACCGCCAGCGCGGCTGCCGGCGTGAAGGCGAAAGCCATCGCCACGGCCGGCGCGCGCACCAACCTGGCCCAGTAATTCGTTCGCATTTCGCTGTCGTTCCCGCCATCCCCAAGAGGGGATGGTCACTCAATTCACCCATCAGGAGTCTCCATGAAACGCTTCAATGCCCTTCTTTTCGCAGTCATCGGACTGTGTATCGCCACCAGCGCATCTGCCGCCCCAGGCAAGCGCGCGGTCCCGTCGTGCACCAAGGTGCTGGTCACGGCAACGACCGATGTACCGGCCAACACCACCTTCGATGGCCTGGTCAAATACGGCAAGATGGTTTGCCTGGTCGGTAACAACAAGAAGATGGACGGCAGCCAGTCCGAGAGCCAGATCCCGCACTTCAACCTGGGCGTGGGCGCCACCCTCAAGAACGTGGTGCTGGGCGATCCGGCCAAGGGCACCGGCCGCAACCTGGCAGCCGGCGGCGCCGATGGCGTGCATTGCGCCGGCAACTGCAAGATCGAGAACGTGTACTGGGGCGATGTGGGCGAAGATGCCGCCACCCTCAAAGGCGCCGGCACCATGACCGTCAGCGGAGGCGCAGCGTACAAAGCGGCCGACAAAATGTTCCAGAATAACGGCGCAAACAGCAAAATCGTCATCACCAACTTCTACGCGGAAGAAGGCGGCAAGCTGTATCGCTCGTGCGGCAATTGCTCGAGCCAGTCGGCACGCACCGTCACCATCAGCGGCGTGACGATCTATAACGTCAGTGCCGGCGTGGGCGTGAACAGCAGCTTCGATGGCTCGAAACTGCCGGCGCTGGCCAAGGCCTACGACGTGGCGACCATGAGCGACTTCGTGTCGAACAAGGCGTCGGCGCGCTGCGCCACCTTTATCGGTACCTCGAAAGGCAATGAGCCTAACAAGGACACCAACGCCGGCAACATCGCGCGTGCCTGCGTTTTCAAATAATGCGCTAAACAGGTTTCAGGTGAGAAGACGGCCTATGTAGCCGGTTTGACCACGCGAACAGGTGATCCCTTGTCGCGTGGTTTTTTTTCGTTCGAAGGGTCAGTCCTCGGGGCGCAAGGTGTCCTTGCAGTTGCCCCCGCACGCCATCACATACGCGAACTGCCAGTCGCAGTAGCGCTTTTGCCCATCCAGATACATGAAATCGCCGTCGGTGAAGCTGCGCCGGATGGTCTGCGCGCACGAGGCGCTGCGCACGCCCATCACGCCGCCGCCCGGCGCGCGCACCAGCTGCCAGTCGGCCTTGCCGGTGATCGGGTCGGGATAAAGCTGGCGCAGGTAACGCTTCATGCCCGGCTGGCGCGGGTCCCGCAGCAGGTCTTCCAGGCGCGCCGGGGCATGGCTGGCATGGCCTTCCGGCGTATTGAGTTCGTATTCGAGAAACGCGCGGATGTACTGCTTGCCGACGAACAGAAGCTCGGTTTCGGCGTCGCGCCGGCGCGCCAGATCGCCCACCGAGACGGTGGCCGCCGTCGCCACCCCGATCACGGCGATCATCGCCATCAGCCCGACGTAGGTGAAGCCGCCCGCGCGCGGCGCCATGGCTTGCTTACGCACGCGAGAAGGTGCGCGTCACGCGTTCGAGATGCGCGCGCATGGCCTGGCGCGCGCCGGCCACGTCGTGCGCGGCGATCGCCGCCAGGATATTGCGGTGATCGATCAAGGTCTGCTTGCGCAGTTCCTCGGTCTGGAAGTGCTCCTTGAGTTTGTGCCACAAGGTGCCGCGCTGGTTCCACAGGTAGTCGATGGCGCCGACCAGCGCCGTGTTGCCGGTCGCGCGCGCCAGCGCCAGATGGAAATTGCGGTCGGCCTGCTCGTTGCTGGCGCGGTCTTCGTGGTCGCGCTCCATTTCCAGCACGGCGGTGAGGATGGCGTCGATGGCCGAATCGGTGGCATTCCTGGCGGCCAGGCCGGCCACCTCGGTTTCGATCATGCGGCGCGCGGCCAGCACCTCGAACGGACCGGGGCCGACTTCGGGGGCCGGGCTGGCGCCGGGCGCCTGCGCGCTGACGTACACGCCCGAGCCGCTGCGCACCTCGACCACGCCGCCCAGTTCCAAGGCGATCAGCGCTTCGCGCAGCGAGGCGCGGCTCACGCCCAAGCGCGCCGACAGCTCGCGCTCGGCCGGCAGGCGCTGGCCGGGCTGCATGCGCTCAGTGGCGATCAATTGCACGATGCTGTCGGCCACGACCCGGTACATGCGTGGTTCCGGCGTGCTCGCGTCTGGCGCCGCGGGGGTTGTTTTCATCGTCTGGAGCCGTCAAGGAAGGGGTAAAGTGGAAAGGATACCGCAAGAGGACCAATTGTAGATAGCTATGCGCTCCCGTGCAAGGCGGCAGCGCGGCGGCGCTTGCCAACCGGGCCGCAATGCCGGATCATTCCGGGACGCCCCCCGCGCGGGGCTTAATCTTGTATATATCTATATTCGGAGGCATCAATGGTGGCAGTCAATCGGCACATGCACGCGAAACGGCGGCTCGGCCTGGGCCTGGCCGCGCTGGCGGCGGTTCTCTGGTCGGGCGTTCCGGCCCAGGCCCAGCAGCCCGAGGAAAAAATCCTCAACATCTATAACTGGTCCGACTACATCGCCGACGACACGATCAAGAACTTCACCAAAGAGACCGGCATCACGGTGCGTTACGATGTCTTCGACAGTAACGAAGTCCTGAACGCCAAGCTGGTGGCCGGTAAATCGGGCTACGACATCGTGGTGCCGACCGCGCCGTGGGCACGCCAGCAGATCGACGCCAAACTGCTGCGCAAACTCGATAAATCCAAGCTGCCCAACCTGGCCAACCTCGATCCGGCCATCCAGGCCAAGCTGGCCACGCTGGACCCGAACAACGACCATCTGGTGGACTGGATGTGGGGTTACACCACGGTCGGCATCAATGTCGACAAGGTCAAGGCCGCGCTGGGCGCGACGCCCCTGCCGGCCAATGTGTGGGAACTGATTTTCAATCCCGTGTACACGTCCAAGCTCAAGTCGTGCGGCGTGTCGTTCCTCGATTCGCCGTCCGAGGTGTTCCCGGCGGCGCTGCATTACATGGGCAAGCCGGCGTATTCGAAGAACGCGGCCGATTACGCCGAGGCGGGCAAGATGCTGCAGGCGGTGCGCCCGAGCGTGACCCTGTTCAGTTCTTCCGGGTATATCAACGACATGGCCAATGGCGCCATTTGCGTGGTGTTCGGCTGGGCCGGGGATATCAATATCGCGCGCCAGCGCGCGATCGATGCCAAGAAGGGCGTCAAGATCGAGGCCCTGGTGCCGAAAAACGGCGCGCCGCTGGTATTCGATACCATGGCCATTCCGGCCGACGCGCCGCATCCGAACAATGCGCATTTGTGGATTAACTATATTTTGCGTCCGGAAGTGCAGGCCAGCCTGACCAACAAGGTGTTCTTTGCCAATCCGAACAAGGCCGGCATGAAGTTCGTGCGCAAGGATGTGGCGGAGAACAAGAGCGTGTTCCTGCCGGAAGAGGATTTGAAGAAGATGATCCCGCCGGAAGCGGTGCCGCAGGATATTCGCCGGGTGATGACGCGCACCTTCACCAAGTTCAAGACCGGACGGTAATACCCACACTACCACCGTCTCCCCCGCCGAGGGCCGCCTTGGCGCGGGGGAGACGGTTGGAAGGCGAGCGCCGAGGGGCAAGGCGAACGAAAAACACAAAAGCGGCAAGCGCCCATTGGGCCTTGCCGCTTTTTATCGGCCTGTATCAGGCCCGGTGCTATTCGTGATAGCGATCTTGCAGGTCGAGCTTGCTGCCGTGAACCTCTTCCACCAGTTCATACAGCACCAACCCAACCATGCCTCCAAACATGGCAATGACGAGCATGCTGAACATGATCATGAACCGCCGTTGAGCGATGCCTCCCTTAGTTGATACACCTAAACTTTAGCAGGTGGATGCAACAATTCAAGGCCGGCGAGCGACTTATTTAACAATCAGATCGGGCGCCATCACGCCTTTCAAATACAGGCTGTAAGGATCGAGCGCCTCGCGCTGCACCAGCCACCAGGCGTTGGCCTTCTTGATCTGCCAGTCCTGCGGATGCCCCGACAGCAGCAGCGCCGCCACCTGGCCCAGGGTCGGCTGGTGCCCGACCACCAGCACTGGCTCGCGTCCGTTCGGCCAGTTGGCCGCCATCAGGATATCTTCCGGATCGGCGCCCGGCGCCAGTTCGTGCACGATCTTGAACTTGCGCTTGAGCGGTTCCACCGTCTGCAAAGTGCGCAGCGCCGGGCTGACCAGGACGCGGGTGCTGTCGGGCAGCTGCGAAGTGAGCCAGTCGGCCATGCGGCGCGCCTGCTTCTGGCCTTTGGGCGTGAGCGCGCGCTCCATGTCGTCCTGGCCCGGGTCGGCGTCGTGCGCCTCGGCGTGCCGCCATAAAATCAGATCCATGCTGTTCTCCTGTCACTCTCCAGTATCGACCGGGTGCGTGCCTAATAACTCCATCAAATGACGCTGCGCCGAAAACTCCAGCTGCTTGCCGCGCACCTTGCGGCGCTGGTAATGCCCGCTCGGGTCGAGCTCCCATGCGTTCGAGTTATCTTTCAGGTAGGGGTTCAATCCTTCCGTGATCACGCGCCGTTTCAGCGCCTTGTCCAGGATCGGGAAGGCCACTTCGATGCGGCGGAACAGGTTGCGGCTCATCCAGTCGGCGCTGGCCAGGTACACATCGTGCGCCAGGTCGTTGCGGAAATAGTAAATCCGGCTGTGTTCCAGGAAGCGCCCGATGATCGAACGCACCTTGATATTTTCCGACAGCCCCGGCACGCCAGGTTTCAGGGTGCAGGCGCCGCGCACGATCAGGTCGATCTTCACGCCGTCGTGCGAGGCCGCGTACAGCGCGCGGATCACCGATTCGTCCACCAGCGCGTTGATCTTGACGATGATCCGTCCCGGCCGGCCGGCACGGGCGATCTTCGCTTCGTTGCGGATCGCCTTGATGATTTCGCTCTGCAGCGCGAACGGCGCCAGCCACAAATGGGTCAGCTTGTGCGGCTTGGTCAGGCTGGTCAGGTGGATGAACACTTCGTTCACTTCCTGCGCCATCTCGGGGTGCGCGGTCAAGAGGCCGAAGTCGGTGTACAGGCGGGTGGTGGTGAGGTGGTAGTTGCCGGTGCCGAGGTGGGCGTAGAAACGCAGGCCGCCCGGGTTGCCCTCGGCGTCCGCATCCTCGCGCCGGATCACCAGCGCCACCTTGGCGTGGGTTTTCAGGCCGACCACGCCGTACACCACCTGGGCGCCGGCTTGTTCGAGCTTGTCGGCCCAGTTGATGTTGGCTTCCTCGTCGAAGCGCGCCATCAGCTCCAGGATGACGGTGACTTCCTTGCCGGCCCGGGCGGCGGCCATCAGCGCTTCCATCAGGTCCGAGTGCATGCCGGTGCGGTAGATGGTCTGCTTGATCGCCACCACCGACGGATCGTGCGCGGCCACCTGGATGAAGTCGACCACGGTCTGGAACGACTGGAACGGGTGGTGCAGCAAAATGTCGTGCTTTTTCAGCTGCTCGAAAATATCGTGGTGCGCGGTCTTTTGCGGCATGCCCGGCACAAACGGCTCGAAGCGCAGGCTGGGCTGCTTGACGTGGTCGATCAGCTCGGCCAGGCGCACCAGGTTGACGGGGCCGTCGACCGCGTACAGGCGGCTCTTGTCGAGCCCGAACTGTTCGAGCAGGAATTCGGATAATTCCGGCGCGCAATTCTTGGCCACTTCCAGCCGCACCGAGGTGCCGAACTGGCGGCCCTGCAACTCGCCCTTGAGCGCCTGGCGCAGGTTCTTGACTTCTTCCTCGTCGACCCACAGGTCGCTGTCGCGGGTCACCCGGAACTGGGAATAGGCAATCACTTCGCGCCCGGTGAACAAGTCTTCTATATGCGAGTGGATGATCGAAGACAGCAGGCAGAAGGAAATGCCGCCGTTGGTCGACAGTTCGTCGGGCAGGCGGATCACGCGCGGCAGCACGCGCGGCGCCTTGACGATGGCGATGCCGGTGCCGCGCCCGAAGGCGTCCTTGCCGGTCAGCGAGATGATGAAATTGAGACTCTTGTTGACGACCTGCGGAAACGGATGGGCCGGATCGAGCCCGATCGGGGTGAGCAGGGGGCGCACTTCGCGCTCGAAATACTCCTTGACCCAGGCGCGCTGCGCCTCGTTGCGGTCGGTGTGGCGCACCAGGTGCACGCCTTTCTTTTTCAGTTCCGGCAGCACTTCGGTATTGAGTACCGCGTACTGGTCCTTCACCAGATTGTGACATTCATTACTGATGCGGGCCAGATTGGCCGCCAGCGCGGGATTTTCCGCCAGGTTGCCCTGGGCCAGCAGGCTGGCCACGCGCACTTCGAAGAATTCGTCCAGGTTGTTACTGACAATACACAGGTAGCGCAGCCGTTCCAGCAGGGGCAGGGAAGTATCTTCCGCCTGGGCCAGCACACGGCGGTTAAACGTCAATTGCGACAACTCCCGGTCCAGGAAGATGTTGGCGCGCGTCGGATCCGTGCTCGATGCAGTTTTCATTAGGGCTTTAACTAGTCAGATAGATAATATTAAACGCCGCCAGTGTAATAAATAAATATGACAAGTCGGTGACACACGCTGTCGTTGTGTGACACGGACTGCCGCCATGCAGGCGAAATACAAGCGTATCATGCAGGGAGAAAACGGATTCTTACAAGGATTTCCGTCATGTCATAAACGTGTCATATTCGCGCGGTAGACTGCGCAGCATTCCACGTTGTATAACCCACAAGGACTTGATATGCGAATGAAACAGTTGTTGGCTTCCATCATTGTTGGCGTTGGCGCCCTGGCGGCGGCAAACTCCATGGCTGCGGACATGACCGGCGCGGGTGCGACCTTTCCTTACCCTGTGTATGCTAAATGGGCGGAGTCGTACAAGAAGGCAACCGGCAATGGCATGAACTATCAATCGGTCGGCTCCGGTGCCGGCATCAAACAGATCAAAGCAAAAACCGTCGACTTCGGCGCGTCCGACAAACCGCTGCCAGTCGAAGAACTCGACGCGGCAGGCCTGATGCAGTTCCCGGCCATCATGGGCGGCGTGGTCACCATCGTCAACCTGGACGGTATCGCTCCCGGCGCGATGAAACTGACCGGTCCGGTCATCGCCGACATCTACCTGGGCAAGATCACCAAGTGGAATGCACCTGAAATCGCCGCCCTGAACCCGGGCGTCAAGCTGCCGGCCGACGACATCACCGTCGTGCACCGCGCCGACGGCTCGGGTACCACCTTCCTGTTCACCGACTACCTGTCGAAAGTCTCGCCTGAATTCAAGACCAAAGTCGGTGCCGATGCATCGGTGAAATGGGCGGTTGGCGTGGGCGGCAAGGGCAACGACGGCGTCGCCTCGACCGTGCAGCGCGTCAAAGGTGCGGTTGGCTACGTCGAGTGGGCGTTCGCCAAGAAAAACAAGATCGCACACACCCAGCTCAAGAACAAGGACGGCGTGTTCCTGCAGCCTGACGACGACAACTTCAAGGCAGCCGCCGCCTCGGCCGACTGGGTCAAGGCGCCAGGTTTCGGCGTGGTCCTGACCGACCAGCCAGGCAAGAACAGCTGGCCGATCACCGGCGTGTCGTACATCCTGATGCACAAGAGCCAGGCGGATGCCGCCAAGGGCAAGGAAGTCATCAAGTTCTTCGACTGGTCGTTCAAGAATGGCGACGCCGCCGCTGTCGAACTGGACTACGTGCCGCTGCCGGACAGCGTCACCAAGCTGGTCAGCGATTCCTGGAAAGCCAATCTGAAAGATGCTGCCGGCAAGGGCATCTGGTAATAACAACGGGCGGGCAGGGCCGCGTGTGCGGCCCGCCTGCTTTTTTGCAGCTATGAACATCATGTGGACACCTGGCGAAGTCAATCAATGAGCGCAAACCCAACTATCGCAATGGCCGGACGCAAGAGCGCAGCGCTTGACCTCGAGCATGCCGCACTGCTTTCCACGATGCGCAAGCAGCGCATGCAGGATTTTTTCTTTCACAAAGTGACCTTGCTGTTCGCGGCATCGGTCCTGCTGGTCCTGGTCGGCATCATCGTGTCGCTGATCATCGGCGCGGCGCCGGCATTCAAGGAATTCGGGCTCGGCTTCGTCGCCAGCGCCGAGTGGGATCCGGGCAACCAGAAATTCGGCGCGCTGATCCCCATCGTGGGCACCCTGGCCACCTCGATTATCGCCTTGCTGATCGCGTTTCCGGTCAGCTTCGGCATTGCACTGTTCCTTACCGAAATTTGCCCGGTCTGGCTGCGCCGCCCACTGGGCACCGCCGTCGAACTGCTGGCTGGCATTCCTTCGATCATTTACGGCATGTGGGGCGCGTTCGTGCTGGTGCCGCTGTTTTCGGAGTATGTCCAACCTTTCCTGAAAGCCACGCTCGGCCAGCTGCCGATCATCGGCAAGCTGTTCAGCGGCCCGATGATGGGCTTTTCGATCCTGGCCGCCGGCCTGGTGCTGGCAATCATGATCATCCCGTTCATCGCCTCGGTCATCCGCGACGTCTTTGAAATCGTCCCGGCCGTGCTGAAAGAGTCGGCTTACGGCCTCGGCTGCACCAAATGGGAAGTCGTGCGCAAGATCGTGCTGCCTTACACCAAGACCGGCGTGGTCGGCGGCGTCATGCTGGGCCTCGGCCGCGCCCTCGGCGAGACCATGGCGGTGACCTTTGTGATCGGTAACGCCAACAACCTGTCCTGGTCGATCTTCTCGGCTGGTAACAGTATCGCCTCGATCCTGGCCAACCAGTTCGCCGAAGCCGAGCAGCCGCTGCACACCTCGTCCCTGCTGGCGCTGGCGCTGATCTTGTTTATCATTACTTTTATCGTATTGTCCGCAGCCAAGCTGATGCTGGCCGGAATGTCGCGCAAGGAAGGCGTTAAATGAGCCAGACGATTGTTAACCCGGTCTACCGCAAGCGCCTCTGGAAGCACAGGATCGGCATCGCGCTGTCGGTGCTGGCCATGTCGGTCGGCCTGATCTTCCTGATGTGGATCCTGTCGACCCTGCTGATCAAGGGCTTCGCCGGCGTCTCGCTCGACCTGTTCCTGAACGACACGCCCGGTCCCGATAGCGAAGGCGGCGGTTTGCGCAACGCCATCCTCGGCAGTCTCATGATCGTGGGCCTGGCGACCTTCATCAGTACCCCGGTGGGCATCCTGGCGGGCGTCTACCTGGCCGAATACGGCGAAGAAAACCGCTTCGCCCAGATCACCCGCTTTGTCACCGACATCATGCTGTCGGCACCGTCGATCGTGCTCGGCATTTTTGTGTGGACACTGTATGTGAACGTGGCCGGGCACTACTCCGGCTACGCCGGCTCGATTGCGCTGTCGCTGATCGCCATCCCGGTCGTGGTGCGCACCACCGACAATATGCTGCGCCTGGTGCCGCAGAACCTGCTCGAAGCGGCGTTCGCCCTCGGCGCCCCGCGCTGGAAAGTAGCGACCACCGTGCGCCTGCGTGCCGTGAAATCGGGCGTGGTCACCGGCGTGCTGCTGGCGGTAGCGCGCATCACCGGCGAAACCGCGCCGCTGCTGTACACGGCGCTGAACAACCAGTTCTTCAGCTCCAACATGAATGCACCGATTGCCAACTTGCCGGTCGTCATTAATACCTTTGCGCAGAGCACGGCGGACAACTGGGTCAACCTGGCCTGGGCCGCGTCCTTGCTGCTGACCTTCAGCGTGTTGTTGTTGAACATCCTGTCGCGTACCATGTTCAGCCAGAAAACCACGAAATAATCGACCGAATTCTCTCATGAGCCCTATGCCTACACCGATGCCTACTGTAACGCCGAAGAACAAGACGATCGAGATTTCCGGCCTGAACTTCTTTTATGGCAAGACGCAGAGTTTGACCAACGTCAACCTCAACATTTACGAAAAGCAAGTCACGGCCTTCATCGGCCCGTCCGGCTGCGGCAAGTCGACCCTGCTGCGCACCCTGAACCGCATGTACGACCTGTATCCGGGCCAGCGCGCCGAAGGGCAGGTCATTTACCGCGGCAAGAACATTCTCGATCCGGACCAGGACGTGAACATGCTGCGCGCCAAGGTCGGCATGGTGTTCCAGAAACCGACGCCGTTTCCGATGTCGATCTACGACAACATCGCCTTCGGCGTGCGCCTGTACGAAGACCTGTCCAAGGGCGAGATGGACGAGCGCGTCGAATGGGCGCTGAAAAAAGCGGCGCTGTGGGGCGAGGTCAAGGACAAGCTGACCAAGAGCGGCCTGTCGCTCTCCGGCGGCCAGCAGCAGCGCCTGTGCATCGCGCGCGGCGTGGCGGTGAAACCGGACGTCTTGCTGTTAGATGAGCCGACCTCGGCGCTGGACCCGATTTCGACCGCGAAAGTGGAAGAACTGATCAGCGAACTGAAACAAGACTACACGATCACCATCGTGACCCACAACATGCAGCAAGCCGCGCGTTGCTCTGACTACACCGCCTATATGTACCTGGGCGAACTGGTCGAGTTCGGCGAAACCGACCAGATTTTCATGAATCCCGCGCGCAAAGAGACGCAGGATTACATCACCGGACGCTTTGGCTGAGCCACGACAATACTAATTACGGAGAGCAGCAATGATAGGCGAGCATTCATCCAAGCAGTACGATCACGAACTGGAAACCATCCGCTCCAAGGTGTTGTTGATGGGCGGCATCGTCGAGACCCAATTCCTCGACGCCATGACCTGTTTTCGGATCGGTAACCTCGAACGCGCCGACCGCGTGATCGCGGAAGACGACGAAGTCAACCAGCTGGAAGTGGCGCTCGACGACGCCTGCAGCCACCTGATCGTGCGGCGCCAGCCGACCGCCAACGACCTGCGCACGGTCATGGCGACGATCAAGGTGATTACCGATCTCGAGCGCATTGGCGACGAAGCGGCCAAGATCGCGCGTACATCGAAGAACTTGCACGGCCGCGGCGCGGTCGGCGTGAACCATTACGAAATGGTGCGCACGATTGCCACCGCCACCTCCGACATGCTGCACGATGCGCTCGACGCCTTCGCGCGCCTGGACGGCAAGCAGGCTTTGCAGCTGATCGCCCAGGATGCCGTGATCGACCATGAGTTCCGCTCGATCATGCGTAACCTGATTACCTTCATGATGGAAGACCCGCGCACGATTTCGTCGGCGCTGGACACGCTGTGGGTCGCCAAGGCAATCGAACGCATCGGCGATCATGCCAAGAACATCGCGGAATATGTCATCTACGTCGTCGAAGGCAAGGATATCCGGCATAGCAAGCCGGCCCTTTTGATTCCCGATCAACCGGTACCGTAAGAGCAATGGCAGCTGACAAAACCACTGTATTAATCGTAGAAGACGAACCGGCCATTGTTGAACTGGTGACTTTTTCCCTCCGCGAAGCCGGCTGGAATGTGTGTTCGGTGCAGAATGTGGCCGACGCCTGGGAATTCATGCAGCAACGCACGCCGCATCTGATGTTGCTGGACTGGATGTTGCCCGATCAGACGGGTTTGCGCCTGCTGTCGCGCATGCGTTCGGACCGCAATTTCCAGGACATTCCGGTGATCATGCTGACCGCCAAGAGCATGGAAGAGGACAAGATCGCGGGGCTCAACAATGGCGCCGACGATTACGTGACCAAGCCGTTTTCGCCGCGCGAATTGCTGGCGCGCGCCAAGGCGCTGTTGCGCCGCAAGAGCCCGGAGCATGACCAGGCGGTCATGAGTGCCGGACCGGTGACCCTGGACCCGGTCAGCTGCACGGTGTCGATCGACAGCCAGAAGATCGACATGGGGCATGCCGAGTTCAAGCTGCTGAAGTTCTTGCTGGCGCATCCGGAACGGGTGTTTTCGCGCAGTCAGTTGCTCGACAAGGTGTGGGGCGACCATGTGGTGATCGAGGAACGCACGGTCGACGTGCATGTGCTCAGGCTGCGCAAGGCGCTCAAGGAATCGGAAAAGCTGATCAAGACCGTGCGCAGCGTGGGGTATATGCTGTCGGAGAAGTGAAGTTGTTGATTTTAGCAGTGGCGTGACCGTATCGGAATCGCCACTGCTAACCTTAAAACCGTCTTTCCCGCCAAGGGGGCCGCCCAGGCCGGGAACGACGGGCTGTACCCTGGATTTACAAGGACACCTCCCGCAACATGAACCCCAAACTGCTGTTCTGGATCCCCGCGCTGCTGCGCATGAGCTTCATCCTGCTTGGCGCGGGCGTGTTCTGGTGGCTGTTCGGGCTGGTCTACGGCCTGGCCGTCGCCTTTTTGTCCGTCTTCATCCTGCTGTTCATCCAGCTGTCCTACCTGCACCAGCTCGGCGACTGGCTGGACGACCCGCACTCCGGCAAGCTGCCCGACGGCTGGGGTTCCTGGACCAATATCTTCTCGCGCCTGTACCGCCTGCGCCGCGACGACGAGCGCAACCAGGCCGAACTGACCGAATGGCTGGCCCGCTTCCGCCAGGCCATGCACCTGCTGCCCGACGGCGTGGCCATCATGGACGACGTGCTGTTTCTCGAATGGTGCAACCCGGCCGCCGAACGCCACCTGGGCCTGACCCTGGAGCGCGACAAGGGCATGCGCGTCACCAACCTGATCCGCCATCCGGATTTCATCGATTACATCATCCTCGGGCGCTACGAAAACCCGCTGACCCTGAGTTTCCGCGACCGCAAGCTGATCTGCCAGATCATCCCGTTCGAAAACCGGCGCCAGATCCTGGTCACGCACGACGCCACCGAAACCCAGCGCATCGAGGAAATGCGGCGCGACTTCATCGCCAACGCCTCGCACGAGCTGCGCACGCCGCTGACGGTGATCGTCGGCTTCCTCGAGATCGCGTCGAGCGAAATGAACCTCGACCCCGACACGCGCATGTCGCACCTGAAGCTGATGACCGAGCAGGGCCACCGCATGCAGCGCCTGATCGAAGACATGCTGACCCTGTCGCGCCTGGAATCGATGGATTACCCGCTGCGCAGCGAATCGGTCGATATTGCCGCGCTGATGGAGCAGGTGGTGCAGGAGGCGAGGGCGCTGTCGGGCGGCAAGCATCAGATCACGTCGAGCGTGAATGGCCCCAACATCATGGGTAACTCGGAAGAGTTGCGCAGCGCCTTCGGCAACCTGGCCTCGAACGCGGTGCGCTACACGCCGCCGGGCGGGACCGTGCACCTGGCCTGGCAGATGGGTCCGAACGGACCGCAATTCGTGGCCACCGATACCGGTATCGGGATCGACCAGAAGCACATCGCGCGCCTGACCGAACGTTTCTACCGGGTCGACAAGAGCCGCTCGCGCGAGACCCAGGGCACTGGCCTCGGCCTGGCGATCGTCAAGCACGTGCTGCTGCGCCACGGCGGCAATCTGACCATCAAGTCGGAAGCGGGCAAGGGCAGCAGTTTTATCGCGTCGCTGCCGGGGGCGTGAACAATGTGCTGAAACAAGCTTGCCTCCCGGCGGCTCCAGGTTCCCGGGAGCAGGTACAATCGTGGTCTTCGCTTCTTTGACCACCACTATGTTCACCAAACGCCGTTCCCTGATCGCCCTCGCCGTGTTGCTCGCCGGCTGCGGCACGACCACGCCTCCCGCCACCAAACCGGCCGCCGTGCCGCAACCGGCGGCCGTTGCCGTACCGAAGAAGATTCGCATCGGCCTGGCCCTTGGCGGCGGCGCCGCGCGTGGCTTCGCCCACATCGGCGTGATCAAGGCGCTCGAAGCGCAGGGCATTTACGCCGATGTCGTGGTCGGCACCAGCGCCGGCAGCGTGGTCGGTGCCATGTATGCAGCCGGCAACGATGGCTTTGCCCTGCAAAAGACCGCCATGGAAATGGATGAGGCCGAAATCTCCGACTGGGCCATGCCGCTGTTCGGCAAGTCCTCGGGCGTGCTCAAGGGTGACGCCTTGCAGAACTACGTGAACAAGGCCGTCAAGAACTTGCCGATCGAAAAACTCAAGATTCCGTTCGGCGCCGTCGCGACCGACCTCAACAATGGTCAGCCGATCCTGTTCAGGCGCGGCAATACGGGGCAGGCGGTGCGCGCGTCCTCGTCGGTGCCGAGCGTGTTCCAGCCGGTGCGTATCGGCGAGCGCTCGTATGTCGATGGCGGCCTGGTGGCGCCGGTGCCGGTGCGCTTCGCGCGTGAAATGGGGGCCGATTTCATTATCGCCGTCAATATTTCGAGCCAGACCGACGCGCAAGCGGCCGTCAGCTCGCTGGAAGTACTGATGCAGACCTTCGCCATCATGGGCCAGCGCCTCAATCATTACGAGCTCAAGGATGCCGACATCGTCATCTCGCCATCCCTGCCCAAGATGGGCAGCAACGATTTTGCCAGCCGCAACCGCGCCATCCTGGCCGGCGAGCAGGCGGCGGCGGCGGTGATGCCGCAGATCAAAGCCAAGCTCAAGGCGCGCCAGCAGTCATAAAGGCTATAGCCATTCCGATATCGGCAGGCTGCGCGCTTGCCGTAAAATTGCCCGTATTTATCACTTGGGATATCAACATGCCATCGAAACCGTACCTGAACTTTGCCGACGTCCAGAAAATCGCCGCCGCCGCACACGCCGAAGCCGTTGCCAACAACTGGGCGGTGACCATTGCCATCTGCGACGATGGCGGCCATTTGCTGTCGCTGCAGCGTCTCGACGGCGCCGCGCCATTGTCGTCGCACATCGCGCCATCGAAAGCCAAGACGGCGGCCCTGGGCCGGCGCGAGAGCAAGGTCTATGAAGACATCATCAACAACGGCCGCACCGCCTTCCTGACGGTGCCCTTCGTCGAGGGCATGCTCGAAGGCGGCGTGCCGGTGATCGTGGACGGTCACGTGATCGGCGCCGTCGGCGTGTCGGGCGTGAAATCGGACCAGGATGCGCAGATCGCCAAGGCCGGCATCGCCGCGCTGGCGCAGTAAAACGAGGCTTTAGCCGATCTGATCCGGTTTTCGCGGCCGCTCTGCTTGCAACAGAGGCGGCCGCATTCGCGTACGCTGTCATTCCCCATTCTGGAGAGCCAACATGACCGAATCAGAGAACCGTCCGCTTTTGCCTCCCTTTACCCACGATTCCGCCACGCTCAAGGTGCGCCTGGCCGAAGATGGCTGGAATTCGCGCGACCCGGCCCGCGTGGCGCTGGCCTACACCGCCGCCAGCCGCTGGCGCAACCGCGCCGAATTCGTCACCGGGCGCGAGGCCATCGCCGGCCTGCTGACGCGTAAATGGGTGCGCGAACTCGATTATCGGCTGATCAAGGAGTTGTGGGCCTTCGGCGGCAACCGGATCGCTGTGCGCTTCGCCTACGAGTGGCGCGACGACGCCGGCAACTGGTTCCGTTCCTACGGCAACGAGAACTGGGAGTTCGACGAGCATGGGCTGATGGCGCTGCGCCACGCCAGCATCAACGACCTGCCGATCCGGGAGCAGGAGCGCAAGTTCCATTGGCCCCTCGGGCGCCGCCCGGACGACCATCCGGGGCTGAGCGAGCTGGGTTTGTAAGCAGGTCCCGCCTCAGGCCCCACCCCGGCCTGACTATTCCAAGGAGCGCGATGAGCACGATGTCCAAGGCGTCGCTGGCCTCGTTTGCCATGTGTTGCATTCTCGGCAGTGCCAGCGGCGCGGCCACCGGAAGCGCCGGCCTCGACCGGGTGGCGCCGACCCGCGTGAGCAAGCTCGGGGCCGCCGACCAGGCCGGCGCGCTGGTGCGGGGACGCCAGGTGTACGACGAATCGTGCATGGTCTGCCATGCGACCGGTGTGGCCAACGCACCGCGTCCAAGCGACCGGCCGGCGTGGGACGCGCGCAACAAGCAAGGTTTCGATGTGCTGGTACGGCACGCGATCGACGGCTTCCGCTCGCATCCGCCCAAAGGGGGCATGCCGGCCCTGTCGGGCGACCAGGTGCGCGATGCGGTGTTCTACATGAGCTCGGGCCGAGCGAAGTGAGGGCGGGCGCAGTGCCGCCCACCCGTCATTCCTGCCCGAGGGCAGTCCTCAGGCGTGAATCAGCGGCCCCTGGGGCGCCGAATCGACCGCGTTGGTGCGTTCCAGCCACGCCATCAGCAGGTTCATGTCGCGCACCTCGATTTCTGGTCCCTGTACGAATCCCACCTGCGCCAGGTTGCTGGCATCGCACACCAGCTTGTTTACAGTGGGCGAGAGTTCGACCATTCTGCCGTACGCCTTCCACACCTTGCTTTCCCATTTGTGCAGGCTTGAATCGTTGAAACGGTTGTTTTCGAAGTAAACGGTGACCGAGCCGTCGCTGTTGCCGAAGCCGACCATGCCCGAGCCGTTCTTGAGCATGTCCTTGACGGCGTCTTCCGCGTTAATCTTGGGCACAAAGACCGCTGCCCGCCCGCCCGGGTTGGGGCGCTCCATCGGCGTATCTCTTCCAAACGTAGACATAATCACATTTCCTGGTAAAGGGTTTGCCCGAGGATGCTGTCTTAAATGTATAGAGGACGGTTGGCGATGTCCAGTAAAAGCGCGAAAAGCGATGCAAATGCGCCCGCCGGCGATTGCCGGAAAGCGCGCGTTGCGCTATAATTTGGAGGTTTAGCCATTCATACACCTACCGTAGCGACTACCCACTATCCCTCATTCAAAATGACACCATCCCCCAGCGCTAAGCGCGCCGGGAAACCATGGTCGTCGGTCTGACGTGGCGCAGCTACGGTAACTTTATCAGGAGTTGCCCTTGCCGCCATTTTTTTCTGGCCCCGCCGTTCCAGCCATTCTGGCTCTCGCCGATGGAACGATATTTAAAGGTTTTTCCATTGGCGCCGCCGGCCATACCACCGGGGAAGTCGTGTTCAACACGGCCATGACCGGTTACCAGGAAATCCTGACCGATCCAAGCTATTCGCGCCAACTGGTCACGCTGACCTATCCGCATATCGGCAATACGGGCGTCAATCCGGAAGACGTCGAGGCAAGCAAGGTCCACGCCGCAGGGCTGATCATCCGTGACCTGCCGCTGCTGGCATCGAACTTCCGTTCGACCCAGTCGCTGTCCGATTACCTCAAGGCCGAAAACATCGTCGCCATCTCCGGCATCGATACCCGCAAGCTGACCCGCCTGTTGCGCGAAAAGGGCGCGCAGGGCGGCGCCATCCTGGTCGGCACGCAGGGTAACGAGCCTTCGCAGGTGCAGGCGCTGGAACTGGCGCGTTCGTTCCCGGGCCTGGCCGGCATGGACCTGGCCAAGGTGGTCTCGACCACCGCCGCCTACGAGTTCCTTGAGACCGAATGGAAGCTCGGCGCTGGCTACGGCAAGCTGACCGATCCGAAGTTCCACGTTGTCGCCTTCGACTACGGCGTCAAGCGCAACATCCTGCGCATGCTGACCGAACGTGGCTGCAAAGTGACCGTGCTGCCGGCCCAGTCCAGCGCCGCCGACGCACTGGCGCTGAACCCGGACGGGATTTTTCTCGCCAACGGCCCGGGCGACCCGGAACCGTGCGACTACGCGATCGCGGCCAGCCGCGAGCTGATCGAGCGCGGCATCCCGACCTTCGGCATCTGCCTCGGTCACCAGATCATGGCGCTCGCTTCCGGCGCGCGCACGCTCAAGATGAAGTTCGGCCACCACGGCGCCAACCACCCGGTGCAGGATCTCGATTCGCGCAAGGTGATGATCACCTCGCAGAACCATGGTTTCGCGGTCGACGCGCAAACCCTGCCGGCCAACTGCCGCGTGACCCACGTATCGCTGTTCGACGGCTCGCTGCAGGGCTTCGCCCGCACCGACAAGCCGGCTTTCTGCTTCCAGGGCCACCCTGAAGCGTCGCCGGGCCCGAACGATGTAGCTTACCTGTTTGACCGCTTCATCAGCCTGATGCAAGCCGCGGAGATTAAATAATATGCCAAAGCGTAGTGACATTAAAAGTATTCTGATTATTGGCGCAGGCCCGATCATCATCGGCCAGGCTTGCGAGTTCGATTATTCCGGCGCCCAGGCGTGCAAGGCGCTGCGCGAGGAGGGCTATAAGGTCATCCTCGTCAACAGCAACCCGGCGACCATCATGACCGACCCGGAAATGGCGGACGTGACCTACATCGAGCCGATCACCTGGAAGGTCGTCGAGCGCATCATCGCCAAAGAACGTCCGGACGCGATCCTGCCGACCATGGGCGGCCAGACTGCGCTCAACTGCGCGCTCGACCTGCACAACAACGGCGTGCTCAAACAGTACAACGTGGAGCTGATCGGCGCCTCGCCCGAAGCCATCGACAAGGCCGAAGACCGCTCCAAGTTCAAGGAAGCGATGACCAAGATCGGTCTCGGTTCGGCGCGTTCCGGCGTGGCCCACTCGATGGAAGAATCGTGGGCCGTGCAGCGCGAGATGGGTTTCCCGACCATCATCCGTCCATCGTTCACCATGGGCGGCACCGGCGGCGGCATCGCCTACAACGAAGAAGAATTCGAGACCATCTGCAAGCGCGGCCTGGAAGCGTCGCCGACCAAGGAACTGCTGATCGAAGAGTCCCTGATCGGCTGGAAAGAGTACGAGATGGAAGTGGTGCGCGACAAGGCGGACAACTGCATCATCATCTGCTCGATCGAAAACCTGGACGCCATGGGCGTGCACACCGGCGACTCGATCACCGTGGCGCCGGCCCAGACCCTGACCGACAAGGAATACCAGATCATGCGTAACGCCTCCCTGGCGGTGCTGCGCGAGATCGGCGTCGACACGGGCGGCTCGAACGTGCAGTTCGCGATCAACCCGCTTGACGGCCGCATGATCGTCATCGAAATGAATCCGCGCGTCTCGCGTTCGTCCGCGCTGGCCTCGAAAGCGACCGGTTTCCCGATCGCCAAGATCGCCGCCAAGCTGGCGGTGGGCTTCACGCTCGACGAACTGCGCAACGAAATCACCGGCGGCGCAACCCCGGCCTCGTTCGAACCGTCGATCGACTACGTCGTGGTCAAGATCCCGCGCTTCACGTTCGAAAAATTTCCGGCCGCCGACCATCACCTGACCACCCAGATGAAGTCCGTCGGTGAAGTCATGGCGATTGGCCGCACCTTCCAGGAATCGTTCCAGAAGGCCCTGCGCGGCCTCGAAGTGGGCGTCGATGGCCTGAACGAGAAAACACGCGACCGCGAAAAGATCGAAGAAGAACTGGGCGAACCGGGCCCTGACCGCATCTGGTACGTGGGCGACGCCTTCGCCCAGGGCTTCACCCTGGAAGAAGTGCATCAGCTGACCCACATCGATCCGTGGTTCCTGGTGCAGATCAAGGAAATCGTCGACATCGAACTCTGGCTCGACAACCAGACGCTCGAAGCGCTCGACAAGCCGACCCTGTACAAGTTGAAGCAAAAAGGCTTTTCGGACCGCCGCCTGGCCTTCCTGCTGCACACCAGCGACAAAGTCGTGCGCGAGACGCGCCATGCGATGGGCATCCGTCCGGTGTACAAGCGGGTCGATACCTGCGCGGCCGAATTTTCGACCGATACCGCGTACATGTACTCGACCTATGACGAAGAGTGCGAGTCCAACCCGAGCGACAAGAAAAAGATCATGGTGCTGGGCGGTGGCCCGAACCGCATCGGCCAGGGTATCGAATTCGATTACTGCTGCGTGCACGCGGCGCTGGCGATGCGCGAAGACGGCTATGAGACCATCATGGTCAACTGCAACCCCGAGACCGTGTCGACCGACTACGATACCTCGGACCGCCTGTATTTCGAGTCGCTGACGCTGGAAGACGTGCTGGAGATCGTCGCCATCGAAAAGCCGGTCGGCGTGATCGTGCAGTACGGCGGCCAGACGCCCTTGAAGCTTGCGCTCGACCTGGAAGCGAACGGCGTGCCGATCATCGGCACCTCGCCCGACATGATCGACGCGGCCGAAGACCGCGAACGCTTCCAGCAAATGCTGCAAAAAATGGGCCTGCGCCAGCCGCCTAACCGCACCGCGCGCACCGAGCCTGAAGCACTGGCGCTGGCGCAGGAAATCGGTTATCCGCTGGTGGTGCGTCCATCGTATGTGCTGGGCGGGCGGGCGATGGAAATCGTCCACGAACAGCGCGACCTGGAACGCTACATGCGCGAAGCGGTCAAGGTATCGCACGATTCGCCGGTGCTGCTGGACCGCTTCCTGAACGACGCCATCGAAGTCGATGTCGACTGCATCTCCGACGGCGAAACCACCTTCATCGGCGGCGTGATGGAGCACATCGAGCAGGCTGGCGTACACTCGGGCGACTCGGCCTGTTCGCTGCCGCCGTACTCGCTCTCGCAAGAGACCATCGATGAACTCAAGCGCCAGACCTCGCTGATGGCCAAGGGCCTGAACGTGATCGGCCTGATGAACGTGCAGTTCGCGATCCAGAAGACCGAAGTCGATGGCGCCATGACCGACACGGTATTCGTACTGGAAGTGAATCCGCGCGCCTCGCGCACGGTGCCGTTCGTCTCCAAAGCGACCGGCCTGCAGCTGGCCAAGATCGCGGCGCGCTGCATGGTCGGCCAGACCCTCGAATCGCAGGGCATCACGACCGAAGTCGTGCCGCCGTTCTACAGCGTGAAGGAAGCCGTGTTCCCGTTCGTGAAATTCCCTGGCGTGGACACCATTCTCGGACCCGAGATGAAGTCCACCGGTGAAGTCATGGGCGTTGGCATGACCTTCGGCGAAGCGTTCGTCAAGTCGCAGATGGGCGCCGGCGTCAAGCTGCCCGAATCGGGCAAGGTGTTCCTGTCGGTGAAGGGTTCGGACAAGCCGCGCGCGGTCAAGGTGGCGCGCGACTTGCAGTCGATGGGCTTCCAGGTCGTGGCGACCAAGGGCACGGCGGCGGTGATCACCGCGGCGGGCATTCCGTGCCAGGCCGTGAACAAGATGATCGAAGGCCGTCCGCACGTGGTCGACATGATCAAGAACCACGAGATCGCGCTGGTGATCAACACGGTTGAAGAAAAACGCAGTGCGATCGTCGACTCGCGCCAGATCCGGATTTCAGCTTTGGCCGCGCGCGTGACGACATACACTACAATAGCGGGTGCGGAGGCTGCGGTCGAAGGCATGCGTCATCTCGACGAGTTGCGGGTCTACGATTTACAAGGCCTTCATAAAACCTTAAACTAAGGGAACTTCGAAAAACCTACTGCGCGGCGTCATTTTCGCCCTGCGATGCTCACCGTACCTTCGTACGGCTGCGCTTCTCGGACGAAACTGACGCCGCTCGCTACGGTCTTTCGAGGCCCCCTTAAGCGGCACGCAGTACCCCTGACCACAGGGCGCGCGAAGGACATCCTCCATCGCGCGCCCTGTGGTTTTCACTTTTCAGTAGAAACGCGAATACGACATGAACACATCTGTTCCACTTACCAAATACGGCGCCGAACTGCTCAAGGAAGAGCTGCATCAGCTCAAGACCAAGGAGCGCCGCAGTGTGATCGACGCGATCGCCGAGGCGCGCTCGCATGGCGATTTGTCCGAGAACGCCGAATACGACGCCGCCAAGGAGCGCCAGGCATTCGTCGAAGGCCGCATCGCGGAGCTGGAAGGCAAATTGGGCGCCGCGCAGATCATCGATCCGACCACCCTGGACGCCGAAGGGCGCGTGGTGTTCGCCTCCACCGTCGACCTGGAAGACCTGGACAATGGCGCCAAGGTGACCTACCAGATCGTCGGCCTGGACGAAGCGGACCTGAAACTCAATAAAGTCTCGGTCACCTCGCCGATCGCGCGCGCCTTGATCGGCAAGTATGCCGGCGACGTGGTCGAAGTGCAGGCGCCATCCGGCCCGCGCGAATACGAAATCCTCGAAGTCAAGTACATCTGATGCTGCTTGTGCGGGCGCTTGGATCAGCGCGTCTGCTGCTGGTGACCGCATGGGCGGGCAGTTTGTGGACGGTGGGCTATCTGGTGGCCCCGACCCTGTTCCGCACCCTGTCCGACAGCGTGCTGGCCGGGACCATTGCGGGCAGCATGTTCAGGGCCGAAGCGATCGTGTCGCTGGTGTGCGGCGTGGGTTTGCTGGCCTTGCTGGCGCTCGACAAGGGTGTCGACGCCAAACGGCGCCGCTTGCTGATGCTGGTGGTGGCGGGGATGCTCGCGTTGCAGGCGGTCGGCAGCCTGGGGCTGGGACCGATGATGGCGGCGCTCAAAGAGGCGGCGCCCGGCGGCGTGCTGGAAGCGGCCGCGCGCAAGCAATTCGGCATGCTGCACGGGGTGTCGATGGTGTTGTATTTGATGCAGAGCGTGCTGGCGGCGGTGCTGGTGTTCAAGAACCCGAGACCGTAGCGCTGGGCGCCACTGTCGTATCTGCCATTGTCGTCGTTCTCACCACTGCCCCGTCGTTCCCGCGCAGGCGGGAACGACGGTGGATGCCGGGAATGACGGTAGAGCAACGCGGGGATTATTTCCCCAGCGCGCCTTTCTTCGGGCTGGTCTGGCGCGGCTTGGCGCGCTTGATGGTGCCGCCTTCCGTCACACGCTCATTGCCCTTGATCATGACCTTGGTCACGGACGGGCGCTTGGTACCGCTTGCGCTCGCTTTAACAATGGTAACTTCGCGCATTCCTTTACCCGACTTGCCGCTGCGTTCTTTGACCACTTCCACTTTGGGACGGTAAATAACCAGCAGTTTGCCGATGTGTTGCACCGGAGCCGCATCGAGCTCGGTACAAATGTTCTCGTAGATTTCAGCGCGCATGGCGCGGTCGTCGCCGAACACGCGGACCTTGATCAGGCCGTGCGAGTCGAGGCTGGCCGAGATCTCTTTGATCACGGCAGGCGTCAGACCCGCTTCGCCGATGATGACGACTGGCTTGAGCGCATGCGCTTCAGCGCGCAGTGCGCTGCGCTCGACGGGGGTAAGTTTTTGCATAATATTTTTAGATAATCCTTTAAAAGCAGTATTCTACGCGAATGGCAAAGAACAAATTAAACAAAAACTGGTTGCACGACCACATAAACGACCCCTACGTGAAGTTAGCGCAGAAAGAGGGTTACCGTGCACGCGCCGCCTACAAGCTCAAGGAAATCGACGAGAGCGAAAAGCTGATCAAATCCGGCCAGGTCATCGTCGACCTCGGCTGCACCCCGGGCAGCTGGGGCCAGTATGTGCGGCGCAAACTCGCCGGCAAGGATGGCGGCGGCATCAACGGCACCATCATCGGCCTCGACATGCTGCCGATGGAGCCGATCGCCGACATGCATTTTATCCTGGGCGACTTCCGCGAGGCGCGCATCCTGCGCCAGCTCGACACCATCCTGGCCGGCCGCAAGTGCGACCTGGTGCTGTCGGACATGGCGCCCAATCTGTCGGGCATCCCCACGGCCGATTCGGCCCGCATGGAGCACCTGATCGACCTGGCGATCGAGTTTTCGCAATTCCACATGAAACCGAGCGGTGCTTTGGTGGTCAAATGTTTCAAGGACATGGGCTTCAGCCAGATTGTGGAAAAGTTCCGCGCCGAGTTCAAGGTTGTCAAACAGATCAAGCCGAAGGCCAGCCGCGATAAATCGTCCGAAATTTTCCTTGTCGGTAAGGGACTGAAAAATCCTACCGACAAGAATACCGCGCTGGAAGAAGAATCTCCCCTTGATATTTGATGGGTTTAGCCGCACATCAGCCAAGGAAAGCCGCAAAAGGCATGGAAATTGGGTAAGAGTTGCCTGATTTTCATGGCTTTTCAGTAGTTTTTCGGCCCGGCAGCGGGGCGTGCGTGGCACCGCCTGCTTATTGCGAGTAAAATCGGCGTTCTAAAATCGGTAAAAAGATGCGCCTGCATCGAAGGAGTTTTCGTGAATAATATGTTTTCAAAATCCGCTATCTGGGTAGTCGTTGCCCTGTTGTTGTTCATGCTGTTCCGGCAGTTCGACAACCACAACGTTGCCGGCGGCAGCAAGTCCATCGCTTATTCCGAACTGCTCGATGACGTCAAGGCCCGGCGCATCAAGGATGTGGTGATCGAAGGGCAGAACATCACCGCCACCCGCACGGACGATACCAAGGTGCGCTCCACCGCCACCTTGCTCGACCGCGGCCTGGTGGGCGACCTGCGCGACGCAGGCATTCGTTTCGACATCAAACCGCCGGAAGAAACCTCGTTCCTGCAGACCGTGATCATTTCCTGGTTCCCGTTCCTGTTGCTGATCGGCGTCTGGATTTTCTTCATGCGCCAGATGCAGGGCGGCGGCAAGGGCGGCGCGTTTTCCTTCGGCAAGTCGAAGGCCCGCATGATGGATGAAACCAACAACACCGTCACCTTCGCCGACGTCGCCGGTTGCGACGAAGCGAAAGAAGAAGTCAACGAAATCGTCGACTTTCTCAAGGACCCGACCAAATTCCAGAAGCTGGGCGGCCGTATCCCGCGCGGCGTGCTGATGGTCGGCCCTCCGGGCACGGGTAAAACCCTGCTGGCACGTGCCATTGCCGGCGAAGCCAAAGTGCCGTTCTTCTCGATTTCCGGTTCGGACTTCGTTGAAATGTTCGTCGGCGTCGGTGCGAGCCGCGTGCGCGACATGTTCGAGAACGCGAAAAAACACTCGCCTTGCATCATTTTCATCGACGAGATCGACGCGGTCGGCCGTCACCGTGGCGCCGGCATGGGCGGCGGTAACGACGAGCGCGAACAAACGCTGAATCAACTGCTGGTCGAGATGGACGGTTTTGAAGCAAGCTCCGGCGTGATCGTGGTTGCCGCAACCAACCGCGCCGACGTACTCGACAAGGCGCTGCTGCGTCCGGGCCGTTTCGACCGCCAGGTCATGGTGGGCTTGCCGGACATCCGCGGCCGCGAACAGATTCTCAATGTGCACATGCGCAAGGTGCCTATCGGCGCCGACGTCAAGGCCGACATCCTGGCACGCGGTACGCCTGGCTTCTCGGGCGCCGACCTGGCCAACCTGGTCAATGAAGCAGCCCTGTTCGCCGCGCGCCGCAGCAAGCGCCTGGTGGAAATGAGCGACTTCGAAGACGCGAAAGACAAGATCTACATGGGTCCCGAGCGTAAATCGATGGTCATGCGTGAAGAAGAGCGCCGCAACACCGCGTACCACGAGTCCGGCCACGCCGTCATCGCCAAGCTGCTGCCGAAGGCCGACCCGGTTCACAAGGTCACCATCATGCCGCGTGGTTATGCCCTGGGCCTGACCTGGCAGCTGCCTGAACACGATGTGCTGTCCGGCTACAAGGACAAGATGCTGGAAGAAATCTCGATCCTGTTCGGTGGCCGTATCGCCGAAGAACTGTTCGTCGGTCAGATGTCGACCGGTGCGTCCAACGACTTCTCGCGTGCCACCAAGCTGGCGCGCTCGATGGTGACGCGTTTCGGCATGAGCGACAGCATGGGCGTGATGGTCTACGAAGACAGCGAAAACGAAGGTTTCTTCGGCGGCGCCACCAAGACCATTTCCGAGGCGACCCAGCAAAAGGTCGATGCCGAGATCCGTTCGATCCTCGACACGCAGTACGCGCTCTCGCGCCGCCTGCTGGAAGAGAACCGCGACAAGGTCGAAAAAATGACCCAGGCGCTGCTCGACTGGGAAACCATCGACGCCGACCAGATCAACGACATCATGGCCGGCAACGAGCCACGCGAGCCGAAGTCGGGCGTCCTGACCAAGCGCACGCCGCCTCCGGGCGACAGCGGTCCGGGCGGAGTTTCACCGAACGCGACAGCACCGGCGTAAATCTCTCCGATTCTTGCAAGGTTGTATATAATGCCGTTCAGACAAGACTGAACGGCATTTTTTATGGTCGATCGATTAACATCATGATGTAGACGCAATGCGACAATATTTTCAATGCGGCCGTTTCGGCTTCGATCTGGCGGCCAAGCCGCTGGTCATGGGCATCCTGAACGTCACGCCCGATTCGTTTTCGGACGGCGGGCGCTTCGGTTCGCTCGAATTCGCGCTCTCGCGCGCCGAGGAAATGGTGAGCGAGGGCGTCGATCTGATCGACATCGGCGGCGAATCGAGCCGTCCGGGTGCGCCGCCACTGGCGCTGGACGAGGAACTGCGGCGCGTGATGCCGGTGCTGTATGCGCTGCGCGAGCTCGGCAAGCCCTTGTCGATCGACACCTACAAGCCGGAAGTGATGCGCGAAGCAATCCTGGCCGGGGTCGACATGATCAACGACATCAACGCGTTTCGGGCGCCCGGCGCCCTGGACGCGGTGGCGGGCAGCGACTGCGCGCTGTGCGTGATGCACATGCAGAGCGCGCCGCAGACCATGCAGCAGGCCCCAAGCTACGATGACGTGGTGCGCGAGGTGAGGGATTTTTTGCGCGAGCGCATCGAAGCCATGCTGGCCATCGGCATCGAGCGCCAGCGCATCTGCATCGACCCCGGCTTTGGATTTGGCAAGACGGTGGAACACAACTACGCCTTGTTGCGCAATATCGGGAACCTGCAGCGCGAACTTGGGTTGCCGGTGCTGGCCGGTGTGTCGCGCAAGTCGATGATCGGGGCCGTGACCGGCAAGCCGGTCGAGCAGCGCCTGGCCGGCAGCTTGGCCGGCGCACTGGCTGCGGTGGCGCAGGGCGCGCGCGTCGTGCGCGTGCATGATGTTGTTGAAACGGTCGATGCACTCACGGTGTGGCAAGCTGCCACGACGCATTCATTCATTAATTCATTCACTGAGTAAAAGAGAAAACATGGCACGTAAATATTTCGGTACGGACGGTGTGCGTGGGCTGGTGGGCGTGGCGCCAATCACCCCTGATTTCGTGATGCGCCTCGGCTACGCCGCCGGTAAAGTCCTGGCCAAAACCAACGCCGCCTCCGGCCGTCCGACGGTCCTGATCGGCAAGGACACGCGTATCTCGGGATACATGCTCGAATCCGCGCTGGAAGCGGGCTTCAACGCCGCCGGCGTGGACGTGATGCTGGCCGGCCCGATGCCGACCCCGGCCGTGGCCTACCTGACGCGCGCGCTGCGCCTGTCCGCCGGTGTCGTGATTTCCGCGTCGCACAACCCATTCCAGGATAACGGCATCAAGTTCTTCTCCGAGCACGGCACCAAGCTGCCGGACGCGGTCGAACAAGAAATCGAAGCCATGATCGACCTGCCGATGGAATGCGTGCCGGCCGAAAAGCTGGGCCGCGCCAAGCGCCTGGAAGATGCCAAGGGCCGCTACATCGAATTTTGCAAAAGCACCTTCCCGAACGAGCTCGACCTGCGCGGCCTGCGCATCGTGCTCGACTGCGCGCACGGCGCCGCGTACCACATCGCACCGCACGTGTTCCACGAGCTGGGCGCGGAAGTCATTGCCATCGGCAACAAGCCGAACGGCTTTAACATCAACGACGGCTTCGGCGCGACCGCGCCGAAAGCCATGGCGCAAGCCGTGCTCGAACACCGCGCCGATCTGGGCATTGCGCTCGACGGGGATGCCGACCGCCTGGTCATGTGCGACAGCGCCGGCCGCATCTACAACGGCGACGAGCTGCTGTACGTCATGGTGCGCGACCGCATGACGACCGGCCCGGTGGCCGGCGCCGTCGGCACCCTGATGACCAATATGGCGCTGGAAGTGGCGTTCAAGGAACTCGGCGTCGGCTTCGCGCGCGCCAAGGTGGGCGACCGCTACGTGCTGGAAGTGATGAAAGAGAACGGCTGGCTGTTTGGCGGCGAAGGCTCCGGCCACTTGCTGGCGCTCGACAAGCACACCACCGGTGACGGTATCGTATCCGCGCTGCAGGTGCTGTCCGCGCTCAAGCGCAGCGGCAAGGGCCTGGACAAGTGCTGCAAGGAGCTGGTCCTGTATCCGCAGACCTTGATCAACGTCAAAGTGCCGTCCGGCTTCGACTGGACCAAGCATCCCGACATGGTGGCCGAGAAGGAAGCCGTGGAAGCGGAGCTGGGCGATACGGGTCGTGTGCTGATCCGCGCATCGGGCACCGAGCCGCTGATCCGCGTGATGGTGGAAGCAAAGAATGCGCAGGTCGCCGAATCGACCGCGCGCCGGATCGCCAGCAAGGTGCCGGCGTAAGCGGACAGTAGCGGCGGGGGAGGGCGCGTCTTTGCATGGGCGCGCCGGTAAAAGGTTTCGTGGTACTTCAGCTCAGTTTTCCTGGTTTCAACATTTCACAGAAAACTTCACGATGTGCCGTTGACGTTTGCAATTCCCCCGACGTATAATAACGTCTTCGGAGTGTGGCGCAGTCCGGTAGCGCACCTGGTTTGGGACCAGGGGGTCCAAGGTTCGAATCCTTGTACTCCGACCAAGTTAAAGACGGGCTGTCATTCATTTGACGGCCCGTTTTCATTTCCGCGAGGGTTCTTACTTGCGGCAAATTGCCCTCAGCTCGGGTAACATATCGACATCATCAACACCGCCTGTCGTTCAACGGATAGGACCTCGCTCTTCTAAAGCGATCATGGGGGTTCGATTCCCTCCAGGCGGACCATCTTCCTTCTCTTCCCGGTTTTCCACTGGTACGCAAGCGGCTGCACGCCCGCTTCCTGTCGACTACGCAATTGGATTGCACGGCGAGTTGCATCGTGCCACAGCGGCGCGTTTACACGTCGCATCGACGCATGCTTGTGCAGCCGGCCTGCGATAACGGATTGGCGTTTTCATCCCCTCTGTATGTTCAGGCTCTCTCTGTAGGGATAGATTTCGGACCTACTGAGCGAAACTTTAAGAGTTCCCTTGGAGGAAGCAAGAAAGAATGTTAGCCTTGCAACTTTCCGAAATACAATTTTCAAAGCTTGCAAGCAATCGAATCCTCTCGCTCTTTTCTGTTCCGCTGCCATGGTATGGCGCGACCGTCAGGCGGGCGGAGTCAGTTTCGCGACGTTCGACTGTACTGACATGCTTGACATCGCCAGGAGATTCCATTGACCCATACCCTCACCGCCAAAGAACAGTCGCTAGCCAAGATCTTCAGTGACGACTACGTATTCACCATCCCCGGCTACCAACGCCCCTACGCTTGGGGTATTGAGCAAGCGCAGGAATTGCTGGACGACTTGCTGGGGGCGCTGCGAGCCGCCCCCGAACAACTTAACGAGGGCGCACCCTATTTTTTGGGGAGCATCGTTCTTATCAAAAGCGATGTACAGCCCGAGGCTACGGTGGTCGATGGCCAACAGCGCCTTACTACGCTGACTTTGCTACTGTCGGCTGTCCGCGCTACGGTCGAGGACGCTGCTGTGCAGGCTGGCATTACCAAGCGCATATACGAGCACGGGGACGTGGTCTCGGCTACACAGGCGCGCTATCGATTGCTGTTGCGCGACCGGGACCGCGAGTTTTTCCGCCAATACGTCCAGCACGAAGGTGGAATGCAATCGCTCGCTTTGCTCAACACCAAGCTCCCGGATGCGCAAGTCCGGCTGCGTGCCAACGCGATTGTATTCATGACTGCTCTGTCCAAGCTGAGCCAGTCGGAACTTGTGCGGCTGGTACAGTTCATCATCACCCGCTGCTATCTTGTGACCGTCGCTACGCCAGACCTTGATTCGGCCTATCGCATATTCGGGGTATTGAACAGCCGGGGCTTGGACCTGAGTGCGACGGATATTCTCAAGGCTGAAATCATTGGCGGCATTGCACCCGAACTGCGCGATCTTTACACGAAGAAATGGGAAGATGAGGAAGAGGACTTGGGGCGCGACGAGTTTGGTGACTTGTTCGGACATATTCGCATGGTCTACCGCAAGGCAAAACCACACGGAACCTTGCTGAAAGAGTTCAAGGAACATGTGACGCCTGCTCAGATGCCACGTGCGTTTGTCGACGACGTGCTTCTTCCGATGGCACAGGCTTTCAGTGAGCTCCGCAGCGCTGATTATTCCAGCCACAAGCACGCGGAGCAGGTGAACGAACACTTAAGCTGGCTTAATCGGCTCGAGTTCAAGGATTGGTTACCGCCTGCCTTGTCGTTCTTTGTTCGACACCGTAACGAACCTGAAGTCGTGCTAAGTTTCTTCCGTGACCTGGAGCGTCTCGGCTATTCAATGATGGTACGCAAGAGCGGCGTCAACGAACGCGTTGAGCGCTTCTCGGCTTTGACAGGCGCTGTCGAAAAAGCGCAAGATCTGAGTGGGACAGGTTCGCCTCTGCAACTTACCCAGCAGGAGCAGCACGATACCTATACGGCGCTCGATGGTTCGCTGTACGAGACACATTCACCGCGAGCTCTGGCGATTCTGCTTCTTCGCCTGGACCGTCTGATGTCCGATAAAACTGCGACCTACCAGCACAACGTCGTCTCGGTCGAACATGTCATGCCACAACAACCAGCGCCTAACAGTCAGTGGTTGAACTGGGTGAGTGAAGCTGCAGTACATCAACGATGGGTGCATCGCTTGGGCAATCTGACGCTTCTTAGCCGAAGCAAGAACAGTGCGGCAAGCAACTTTGAATTCGAAAAAAAGAAGACCGCCTATTTCACCAAGGGAGGCGTGTCTTCCTTCGCTCTCACGACCCAACTGTTGCAACAATCCAAGTGGACAGAGTCTGTCATGCAAGGACGACAGGAAGCGATGCTCAAGACCTTGGAATTGCATTGGCGTCTCCACGACCGCAAGAGTAGGGCTGACTTGGGCGAGGCGCTGCTGGCGGAACTGGCCGCCGCAGGCAATGAGGCAGTTTTTGAGCTGGAAAGTGCCAAGCATGGCATTAGCGCTACGGCCCGGGAGAGTGGCAAGACCTTTACCGTGCTGGCAGGCTCGCGCGCGAAGCTCGAATGGATGGGCCAGCCGCATTCATACCAACAACTGCGCGAAAGTTTGCTCAGCGCCGGTACGCTCAAGATCGCTGACGACGGCAATAGTCTGGTGTTTACCAAGGACGAGAATTTTAAAAGTCCCAGTGCTGCCTCTGCAACCGTATTGGCGCGCACAGATAATGGTCGACACAGCTGGCGATTGAAAGGCACATCGGTGAACTATGCCGCTTGGCAAGAAAACCTGCCATTGAATCAGCCCGCCACTGGCCGCGCGGAAGAATAGCATTGTGATCTCCATTGATGTGCGACCAACTATAATGGACTATGCCAATTAAATCCGCCGCTTCCCTCGTGGCCCTGTGCCTGCTGCTGTTCTCCGCAGCGCCGCTGCCTGCGCGCGCTGCCGTCGAGCACGCGCCGGTCACGGCCGCATTCCTGAAAACCGAGCGCATCGCGGTGCCGGGCAAGCTGGTCAAGGCGGCGCGCATCCTGGACGCCGGCGGCGAGCATATCCTGGTGGTCAGCATGCATACCGGTCCATCGGGCGCGGAGAACGCCACGCCCGGCGACGACGAGGAGCGCTATGAATTGTTCGCCTCGCTGTACACGCGTAAGGCAAACCGCTGGGCGCGCGAATGGCTGATCGAGGATGTGAACGATTGTCCGATAATCGATTCCTCAGCTAACTTTTTCCCGAAATACATCACCATCACCGACCTCGACCAAAACGGCATCGCCGAAGTCACCGTTCCCTACAAGTATTTTTGCAACGGCGGCGTCGATTCCAGTACCTTGAAAGTAATCATGCGCCAGGGCGCGCAAAAATTCGCCGTGCGCGGACAGACGCGTGTTGTTCACGGCGATTCTGACTTCGGTGGCGAACTGGTGTTCGATCCGTCGCTGTCGTTGAAAGACAACGCTGTCTTCAAAGCGCACCTGAAATACATCCGCGACAAGGTCTACATCGAACGTTGAGGCCCTGACCCAGACTGCACTCATCGGCGGAAGTTGACCGGCTTCTACCTGGCTCGCCTGTTATGCTTGATTTACGATGAGGCGTATGATCGACCGAAGAGTGAACCTTTCTTCATGCAGTTATCGAACAAGCATAGCTCTTGGTGAAAAAGGCCGCCAGGGCGTCTATGTTTGCCAGGACCACGTCACGCCGCATCAGTTTCTTTACTGCACCCGTTCCGCGTGACTATAGACAGCATGTTGTCCATGTCGCACAAACCCCGCCAGGGTCAAGCCAGCCTGCTGCGCCACCCGCACGGCCAGCGCGCTGGGGGCTGACACGGCGGCCAGCAGCCCGATTCCAGTCCGCGCCGCCTTCTGCACCATCTCGTAACTGGCGCGGCTGGTGAGTACGCAAAACCCTTGCGCTGGCGACAGCCCGCTTCGTACCATCGCGCCAATCAGTTTGTCCAGCGCGTTGTGGCGGCCGATGTCTTCGCGGACCAGCAGGAGCTTGCCGTCCGCGTCGGCCCAGCCGGCCGCATGCGCGGCGCCGGTCAGCCGATGCAAGTGCTGATGATCCGGCAGCGATGCCATTGCCCGATGCAAAGCCGCAGCCGTCACGCGCGTGCGATGACCAAGCACAGGGCTGGGCGTGGAAAACTGCGCCAGGCTCTCCACCCCGCACAGGCCGCATCCGGTACGCCCTGTGCGCATTTGCCGAGCCTGCTTGAGGCGATCCAGAGCGCTTCCGGTGATGCGCATGGCCACTTCCACACCGTCCGCGCGGGTCGCCACGTCGATATCGAACACCTCGCGCCCCTGCCGCACAATGTCCTCACTGAGGCTGAAGCCCAGCGCAAAATCCTCCAGATCCTGTGGCGTCGCCAGCATCACCGCGTGCGTGATGCCGTTGTAGACGAGCGCAACCGGGGTTTCCTCCAGTACCCACTGGTCGGCGGTGGCGGCGCTGCGGCTGTCGAAGACCGGCAAGGCCAGCGCAGTGTCCGGCAACATATCCTCCCCGCAATCGGCTTGCCCCAGCTCCAGCATGGTGCAGGCGTTCATGCCGCCACCGTCGCTGCGGCAACATCGCGCACCAGGCATACATCGATCGCCTTGGCGGCGGGCACCATGCTTTCCTTCGCATGGTGCCAGAGCGGTATCAACGGATTGCATTCCGGGAAGTAGCCCGCGATGCAGCCGGCCGGCACCGAATACTCGGTGATGCGCAAACCGCTGACGCGACGCACCACACCATCGTCGGAAGGCGTGCGCGCGGTCACCAGGTCGCCCTCGCCGAAGCCGAGTCGGTCCATGTCGCTGCGGCACATGAACAGCACCATGCGAGTACCGTACACCCCACGGAAGCGGTCGTCGTTACTGTAAATCGTGGTGTTGAACTGGCCGTCCGAGCGAACCGTGAACAACCGCAAGGTATGCTCGCCCGAGAGCGTCAGATCCGGGTTCGCATCCAGGCCCTCGGGCGCGATGAAATTCGCCTTGCCGTTCGGCGTTGCCCAAACCCGCTCGGAGGCCGGCACTGGTTTGCGAAAGCCGCCGGGCGTCCACAGGCGCGCGTTGAATTGCCCAAAGATATCCGGATAGGTCGCTTCGATCGCATCGCGGATGAGCGCATAGTCGGCCACCCAGGCGTCCCAGTCGAGCTTGGGCGAGGCCGGCAACAGCGCCTTGGCGATGCCCGCGATGATGGCCGGTTCGGACAACAGGCTGCTTGAGGCCGGCTCGGCCCGCCCACGGGAGCCGTGCATGCAGCCGGTGCTGTCTTCCACCGAGACGGCTTGCTCGACGCCACCCTGGCGGTCGATTTCAATCCGCCCAAGGCAGGGGAGCAAGTACGCGGCCTTGCCATGCACCAGGTGGCTGCGATTGAGCTTGGTCGCGATCTGCACGCTGAGCGGCACCCGCCGCCAGGCCGGTTCCATCAGCCCGGTTTCCGGCACCGCGCGCAGGAAATTGCCACCCAGTCCGATAAAGGCGCTGACCGTGCCGGCCAGCATGCCTTGGCAAGCCTCGACCGTATTCATGCCTTTCTCGCGCGGCGGTGCAAAGTCGTATTGCGCGGCAAGTTTGTCGAGCGGCGCCAGTTCCGGCTTTTCGGTGATGCCGACGGTGCGCTGGCCCTGCACGTTGGAATGGCCCCGGACCGGACAGATGCCCGCGCCAGGCTTGCCGATATTGCCGCGCAGGAGCAACAGATTGCTGACCATCTCGACGTTCTGCACGCCGTTACGGTGCTGGGTCAAGCCCATGCCATACACGCCGATGACCGCCTTGGCCCCGGCATACACCGCCGCCGCAGTTTCGATCTCGGCCCGCGTCAGTCCGCACTCGCGTTCGATCTCGGGCCACCCGCAAGCGCGCACGGCGTCGGCAAAGGTGTCGAAGCCGGCGCAGTGCTGCGCCAGGAAGGCGTGGTCGAGCACGCTCGCCAGGCCGCTGGCGAGCGCCGCGTCGTCGGCCGCCAGCAAGGCCTTGCACAAGCCCATGATGGCCGCCGTATCGCCGCCGGCCTTGAGCTGGTAATACTGGGTGCTGATGCAGGTTTCGGCGCCGCTCAGCATCTCGACCGGCGACTGCGGATTCGTGAAACTGACCAGCCCGCGCTCGCGCAGGGGATTGAAGGTGATGATCGGCACGCCGCGCTTGCGGGCTTCCTGCAACTGGTGCAGCATGCGCGGGCTGTTGACGCCGACATTCTGACCGAAGAAAAAGATGCAGTCGGTCTTCTCGAAATCGTCCAGTACCACCGTGCCGCACGGAACGCCAATCGTCTTCGGCAAGGCCACCGAGGTGCTTTCGTGGCACATATTGGAACTGTCGGGCAGGTTGTTGCAGCCGTACAGGCGTGCCAGCAACTGATACATATACGACGCTTCCAGCGAGGCGCGGCCGGAGCTGTAAAACACCACGCTCCTGGCATCCATGCCGCGCAACTGCGCGCCAATGCCGGCAAACGCCTCGCTCCAGCCGACCGGTACGTATCTGTCGGTGGCGGCGTCCCAGCGCAGCGGTTCGGTCAGGCGCCCGGCTTCCTCAAGCGCATGATCGCTCCAGCTTTCCAGTTCGCTGACCGTGTGCGTGGCGAAAAAATCCCGCGTCGCGGTCTTGCTGGTCAGTTCCCACGCCGTTGCCTTGGCGCCGCTTTCGCAAAATTCGAAGGGATGCGGATTGGCTGGCTTGGCCCAGGCACAGCCAACGCAGGCAAAGCCATCCGTTTTGTTCTGATGCAACAGGACCTTGCCGGCCGCGGCAATCGCTTCTTCCTGCCTGAGGATCTGCGCCACTTCCTTGAGCGATCCCCAGCCGCCCGCAGGCGCATTGTCGTGCTTGATTTCAATTTTGTCGCTCATGGCCGCCCCTTGCAATGGAGCGTCGAGTGTGACTGCGGCGCGCTCTTCGGTCTGTTCAATCGCGCACTTTGGACTGAAGACCGCGCCCGCCGGAGTCGCTACAGGGCCACGAGCGGCGCCAGCATGGCCAGGTCGCGCGGCTCCGCAATCGGCATGTCGTTGCGTTGTGCGCGGAACTGTTTCGACATCGCATACGCGGCCTTGCGCACCCGCATGATCGACCCGATGGGGCGATGGGCGGCCAGCGCGTGCCACGGGTTGAACTGCAGGTGCAAAGGCAATCGCCCTGGTACGCCGATATAATCCATCAACGCGCATGTGCGCTCCTGTCACGCGGCTATGAAAAACACACTGGCGAAACGAACGATCAACTTCCCGATTGATGCGACTGTCATGCTCATCGGCGGCAAATGGAAATGTGCCATCCTGTGCCATCTGATGGAAGGCACGACGCGCTCGGGCGAGCTACGCCGGATGATGTTCGGCATCACGCAGAAAGTGCTGACCGAGCAACTCAGGGACCTGGAAGCCGATGGCCTGATCGCGAAACGATCCACCCCCGGCAAGGTCCCCATGGTGGAGTATGCGGTGACGCCCCTCGGTGCCACGCTTGCGCCGATTATTGAAGCGATGTGCAATTGGGGCCAGGATTACCTGGCAACCCGTGGCCTGCATCCGCCGATGCCGGCTCCGCAGCCATAGTGCTCGGGTGGCGTCGGCCCGTGCCGCGCCACCTGCCTCCACGTCCCGGTCAGACGCTGCGCAAATACGCCAGATAGCCCTGCGCGCTGTGTTCAAGCGCCGGCCTGATATCGGGAATGTCCGGATTGGTCGGGTCGTATTCGGCTCCGTAGAATACGAACGGCGCCACGCTGCTCGCGTGAATATACGAAAACGTCGCCGTCAGCGGTGCGATCAATTCCTCCACCGTATGGCGATAACGCCCCTCGCGCCGATAATCTTCCTGCCGTATGCCGGCCGAAATCGCAAATCCGATGCGCTTGCCTTCCAGCTTGCGGTGTTCCGCTTCGCGCCCGTAGGCAAATCCGGGCAGCAGCACCTCATCGAGCCATTGTTTCAACAGGGGAGGGGTGCTGAACCAGTACAGGGGAAACTGGAAGATCACGGCCTCGTGTTCCAGCAATAGCGCCTGTTCCACGGCGATGTCGAGCGCCGCGCCCGCGCCATAGCGCTGATACAACTGGTGCACGGTGAATTCATTGTCCCTTTGCTGCGCTTCTTGCAGCCAGCGCTTGTTGACGGTGGATGCAGCCAGGTTTGGATGGGTCGCGATAATGAGTTTTTTCATGGATGCCGATGCAGGGGTGTCGAAGTGCGCCCATCGTATGCGCGATGCCGGCTGCTGTGAAGTAGGTACAAAAATGTGCCTGCCCGCGCCCATGCCGCCGCAAGCGACGGCACTGGCCCGCAGGCCTGAAATGTTATAGTGTGGCCCGGTGCCTGCCGCCGCCTGCGATGCGGTTCAACTCCCACGATGTACCATCAGCCCGCCATGAGAAAAACCAGCACGACACCGGGCACGCCCGCCACCTTGTCCGATACCCAGGCAGCCCTGTCAAGCGGCACGCCGCGCGCCATCGTCGGCATCGGCGCCTCGGCCGGCGGACTCGAAGCGCTCGAACTGTTCCTCTCCGGCGTGCCGGCCGGCAGCGGCCTGGCATATGTGGTCGTGCAGCACCTCGATCCCGTGCACAAGAGCATCATGGTCGAGCTGCTACAGCGCAGCACCGCCATGCCCGTGGTCGAAGTGACCGACCGCCTGCGGGTCGAGCCGGACCACCTCTACATCATCGCCCCCGACCGCGACCTGTCGATCCTGCACGGTGTCCTGCACCTGCTCGAACCGGCCGCGCCGCGCGGGCTGCGCTTGCCGATCGACTTTTTCCTGCGCTCGCTGGCCGCCGACCAGCAAGCCAACAGCATCGCCGTGATTCTCTCGGGCATGGGCGCGGATGGTTCGCTGGGCTTGCGGGCGATCAAGGAAAACGCGGGCGCGGTGTTCGTCCAGGACCCGGACTCGGCCAAGTTCGACGGCATGCCGCGCAGCGCCATCGACGGCGGCCTGGCCGACGTGGTGGCGCCCGCCGAAGAGCTGGCCTCCCGCATCCTCGACTACCGCCGCCACGCGCCCTTGCAGGTGGCCCCGCCCGAACTGAGCTTTTCCGACCCCGACGGCAGCGCGCTCGAGAAGATCGTGCTGACCCTGCGCGCCCAGAGCGGGCATGATTTTTCGTTCTACAAGAAAAGCACCATCTACCGCCGCATCGAACGCCGCATGAGCCTGCACCAGCTGGCCAGCATCGCCGACTACGTGCGCTATGTGCGCTACAATGCGCACGAAGCCCAGCTGCTGTTCAAGGAGTTGCTGATCGGCGTGACCAGTTTCTTCCGCGATCCGGCGGTGTGGGAGCAGATCGAGAGCGAGGCCATTCCCGCGCTGCTCGCCGCCCATCCGCAAGGCGCCACCCTGCGCGCCTGGACCCCGGCCTGTTCCACCGGCGAAGAAGCGTATTCGCTGGCCATGGCGTTCCGCGATACGATCGAGCGCATCAAGCCGGAAGCGCGTTTCACCCTGCAAATTTTCGCTACCGACCTCGACAGCGATGCGATCGACCGCGCGCGCGCCGGGGAGTTCCCCGACAGCATCGCCGCCGACGTCAGCCAGGCGCGCCTGCGCCGCTACTTCGTCGAGCGCGATGGCGGCTACCGCGTCTGCAAGGAAATCCGCGAGATGGTCACCTTCGCACCGCAGAACCTGGTGATGGACCCGCCGTTCACCAAGCTCGACCTGCTGACCTGCCGCAACCTGCTGATCTACCTGGAAGCGGACCTGCAGAAAAAGCTGCTGCCCCTGTTTCACTACAGCCTGCGCCCGGGCGGCATCCTGGTGCTGGGCAGCGCCGAAACGGTGGGCGCGGCCAGCGACCTGTTTACCGCCTGGCCGGGCAAGACCCGCATTTACCAGCGCCGCGAAAGCAGTCCGCGCACCGAGCCGGTCGATTTCCCGGCGACGATTTACGGCCGCGCCCGCAAAGGCCTGGCCGAGCCGGCCGCGCCCGCCAGCCTGGCCCAGCCGGGCGGTTCCAGCGTGCAAACCCTGATCGATTCGCTCCTGCAGCAACGGTTTTCGCCGGCCGCGGTGCTGACCACCGACAAGGGCGACCTCATCTACATCAGCGGCAAGACCGGCAAATACCTGGAGCCGGCTGCCGGCAAGGCCAACCTGAACGTCTTCGCCATGGCGCGCGAAGGGCTGGCCGGCGCCTTGAACGAAGTCTTCGCCCGCGTCGTGCGCGAGCAGGGCAGCCAGGTGCTCAGGGGCTTGCGCGTGGGCAGCAACGACGGCGCGCTGCTGGTCAATGTGGAGGTGCACAGCCTGCAAGAGCCGGCGCCGCTGCGCGGCATGGTGCTGATCGTGTTCTCGGACCAGCCGGCCGCGCGCGCAAAAACGCCGCGCAAGGGCCAATTGGCCGGCGCCGAAGCCGAACGCATGGATGCGATGACGCAAGAAATCGCCCAGTCGCGCGAGGAGCTGCAACGCGCGCGCGAAGAAATGCAGACCTCGCAGGAAGAGTTGAAGTCGACCAATGAAGAGTTGCAAAGCACCAATGAGGAATTGCAAAGCACCAACGAGGAACTGACCACCTCCAAGGAAGAGATGCAGTCGATGAATGAGGAGTTGCAGACGGTCAATCATGAATTGTCGGCCACGGTCGACGAATTGTCGCAGGCCAGCGACGACATGAAAAACCTGCTCAACAGCACCGATATCGCCACCTTGTTTCTCGATGACGACATGCGCATCCGGCGCTTTACCAATCGCATCACCGGCATCATCAAGCTCATTCCCAGCGATGCCGGGCGTCCGGTCACCGACCTGGTCAGCACGCTCGACTACCCTTCGCTGGCCGAGGATGCCCGTGAAGTGCTGCGTTCGCTGGTGTTCCGCGAAGTCCAGGTCAGCGCGCTCGACGGACGCTGGTTCACCGTGCGCATCATGCCCTACCGCACCCAGGACAACCGCATCGATGGCGTGGTGATCACCTTCATCGACATCAGCGTCTCAAAAAAACGCTGGAACGCGCCTTGCGGCTCAGCGACGAGCGCTTTCGCATCGCCATCGAACACGCGCCGCTGACGGTGTTCAGCCAGGACCGCGAGCTGCGCTACACCTGGGTCCACAATTTGCGGCCGCAACTGCGCTCCGGGGACGCCATCGGCAAGACCGACGCCGATCTGTTGCCGCCGGAAGACGCCGCCCGCCTGACCGCGCTCAAACGCCAGGCGCTCGAGCAAGGCGTCAGCGTGCATAGCGAAACCAGCGCGCACCTGCATGGCGCCACCCATTACTACGACTTTTTTGCCGAGCCGACGCGCGACCATGCCGGTGCGATTATCGGCGTCTCCGGCATCACCTGGGAAATCACCGAGCAAAAGCGCGCTGAATCGCGTTTCCGGCAACTGCTGGAACATTCGCTGAACGCGGTCGCCTGCCACCAGCTGATCCTGGACGACGGTGTGGCGCGCGATTTTCTGGTTCTTGAAGTGAACCCGAAGTTCACCGAACTGACAGGGCTGCAAGATGCAGTCGGCAAACGCCAGTCGGCGCTGGCGAAGTCGATCTATCCCTTCAGTGCGGACCTGTTCGCCGCCTGCGCGTGCGTGGCCATCACCGGCAAGCCGGAGCGCCTGGATGTGTCCTGCAACAACGGTGCGCAATGGATCAGCTGCGCGCTGTATTCACCCGAGCCGGGCTATGTCATCTCTGTCATGGAAGATGTCACCGAGCGCAGGCAACTGGCCGACACCTTGAGCCAGGCGCTGGCGGTATTAAAGCGAGGCAGCGCGCCCGGCGCGGCCTTGCAGCAGATCGTGCAAGAGGCGCAGGTTTTGCTCGTGCGCCGCACTCATCAGGAAAGCTAACATGAGCCATCAACACACATTGCCAGGTGGGGCGCCAGTCGATGCCGAACTACGCCTGCGCGCCCAGGAACGCCTGCGCGAACAGGGGCGCGCGCTGGCGGCCAGCGCGCGCCACATCGACAATCCGCAGCGCTTGCTGCACGAATTGCAGGTGCACCAGGTCGAACTTGAAATGCAAAACGAGCAGCTGGAAGCGGCGCGCGCCTGGATCGAGGCGGCTCTGGCCAGCTACACCGAACTGTTCGATTTCGCGCCGGTGCCTTACTTCACGCTCAACCGCAGCGGGACCATTGCCGAGCTCAACCTGGCCGGCGCGCGCCTGCTCGGTACCGAGCGCGCCCGCGTGATCGACAAGCGCTTCGGCGTGTTTGTGGCCGAACCCGACCGCGCGCGCCTGGCGGCCTGCCTCAAATCGCTGTTTTCGACCCAGTCCGACGCGCGCTGCGAGGTGGTGCTGGTCGCCCGCGATGGCACCCGGCGCTCGGTCGACGTGCGCACCACGCTGTCGAACAATGGCGAAACCTGCCGCGCGGTCGTGATCGACGTGAGCGAACGCAGCGCCACGCAGCGCCAGGCCCAGCGGCAGGCGCAGGTATTCACCCTGGCGCCGGAGGCGATGTTCCTCAGCGACCAGCATGGCATTATTTCGGACGTGAATAATGCATTGACCGCGCTGAGCGGCTATGCGCCCGCCCAGCTGGTCGGCCAGCATCAGCGCCTGCTGCGCTGCGAGACCCGCTCGCCCGGGCTGGACGAGGCGATCATGCGATCGCTCGCCCTGCATGGAAGCTGGCGCGGCGAGGTGTGGCAGCGCCACCGCGACGGTTCGGTGATGCAAGTGACGCAGCAGATCGACAGCGTGGCCGACGGCAGCGGCGCGACAAGCTGGGTGGCGCGTTTTTCGCGCCCCGACTAATGGACGGGCAGGGCAGATGAGATTCGAGCGATTCGCGGCAAACGCCGCCATGTACGCGCTGCTGGCGCTGGGTGGTGCTGCGCCTTTGCTTGCCTGTGCGGAAGCCGCGTCGGCAGCCGACGCGCCGAAAACCAGCCGGGTCGATGCCGCTTTGCTGGTATCCGAGCGGATCGAGGTCAAAGGCGCGCTGGTCGTGGGGCGGCGCATCGTCGACCGTGCCGGCGAGCACCTGCTGGTCGTCTCGCTGCTTGCCGGGCCCTCAAGCGCTCCCCGGGCGACGCCGGGCGCCACCGAGCGCGTCGATCTGTTTGCCGCGCTCTACACGCGCAAGGACGCGTCCTGGCCGCAGGCATGGATCATCCAGGATAAAGTGGATTGCCCGGGCCTCGATTCGAGCGCCCAATTTTTCTCCGAGCACATCACCGTGACCGACCTGGACAAGAACGGCATCGCCGAAGTCACCGTGCCTTACAAAATGTCGTGCGGCGGCGGGATCGATGCCAATACCTTGAAAGTGATCCTGCGCCAGGGCGCGCAAAAGCTGGCGCTGCGCGGCACGACCTTGCGCAACGCCAAAATGGATGCGCATTACGGCGGCGAGATGAGCTTCGACCCCACCCTGCTGCTGAAAGAAAACGCCGTCTTCAAAACCCATCTGAAGTTCATCCGCGACAAGGTCTACGTGGAAGACTGACCGGGGTCGCGCGTCGCCTGGCGCGTCGCATTAGCGCAATTAAATTGCCCGCTCACCCAGCAAGCATTACAATTGAGAATAATTCTCATTCTTAAGTGACCGCTTGCATGTCCAGTTCCCCATCTCCACTCGCGCTTGAAACGCTGTACACCGACCATCACGGCTGGTTGCGCGGCTGGCTGCGCAAACGGCTGGGCAACGCGTGCGACGCCGCCGACCTGGCGCACGACACCTATCTGCGCATCCTCACCAGCGGCCGCGTGCCGCCGCCCGAGCAGTCGCGCCGCCACCTGACCCAGATCGCCAACGGCCTCGTGGTCGACCTGTACCGGCGCCGCCAGATCGAACTGGCCTACCTGGAGGCCATTGCGCTGTTGCCGCCGGCCCACGTTCCATCCGAAGAAGCGCGGGCCATCACGCTCGAAGCGCTGGTCGAGATCGATGCGCTGCTGCACTGCGTGTCGGCCAAGGCCCGCACGGCGCTTCTGCTGTGCCGGCTGGAAGGCATGAGTTACCGCGACATCGCCGAGCGCCTGGAAGTATCGGTCTCGTCGGTGGAAAAGTATATCGCCACGGCCTTGCAGGTGTGCGCCGGGGCACTGCACGCCCCGGCGCCCTAAGGCGCGCCCAGCATGTCCGCCCGCATGCCAGCCCCGCTCGATCCCGCCACCGTCGGCCAGGCCGCCGCCTGGATGGCCCGGCTGTGGTCGGGCGAGGCCAGCGCGGCCGACCAGGCGGCGTGCAGCGCGTGGCGCGCCGCCCATCCGGACCATGAACGCGCCTGGAGCCGCCTGCAAGCCCTCGACAACAAGCTGATGAGCGTTCCGCGCGAGATTGCCCAGCACGCCCTGCGCGAGCCCGCGGCCGCCGCCTGGGTCACGCGCCGGCGCGCCTTGCAAGTACTTAGCCTGAGCGTGACGGCAGGGGCCGTCTGGTCGATGCGCGCCACCCAGGCCTGGGACACCGTCGCGTCCGATCACAGCAGCGCTACCGGCGAAACCCGGACAGTCACCTTGCCCGACGGAACCCATGTCGTTCTGGCAAGCGCCTCGGCAATCGACCTGCGCTTTACCAGCCGCGAGCGCCTTGTGATCGTGCGCGCCGGCGAAATCCTGGTCGCCACCGCGCCCGATCCCATGCCCGCGCAGCGCCCGTTCCGGGTGCAGACGCGCGACGGCATGGTCCAGGCCCTCGGAACCCGCTTTCTGGTGCGCCAGCATGACGATGTCACGCACGTCGGCGTGCTGGAGGGCGCTGTCGAGCTGCGCGCGCGCAACCGTCTGCACGATGCCGTCCGCATCGGCGCCGGCAAGGGCGCGGCGTTCTCGCAGGAACGAATCGAGCCGTCAGGGCCGGTCCAGGCCAGCGCCGCCGCCTGGGCCGACGGCTTGCTGGTGGCCGAAGACATGCGCGTGGCCGACTTTGTCGCCGAACTGGCGCGTTACCGCACGGGCCTGCTGCGCTGCGATCCCGGCATTGCCGGACTGCGCGTCACCGGCGTGTTTTCGCTGCGCGACACCGACCGCGCGCTGCGCAACCTCGCGCTGGCCCTGCCGGTTTCGGTGGCGTACCGCACCCGCTACTGGGTCACCGTGCGCGCCCGCTGACCACGCCATGTAAGTTTTTTGCGGAAATCGTCGCATCCGCTTGAGGGTTTCCGGTTCTCGTTCGGGATACAAGTAAGCACTCCCGCAATCTTCCGAACTCCAGGACCAGACCATGACTCATCAGCACCACTATTCCTCCCTCACGCCATCGGCGCGTCAACCGGATTTTGCGCTCAGCTGCGGCGCGGCCGCCGTGCGCGCGGTCTTGCTGGCCTCGCTGGCGCTGGGTGCGGCCACGTTGGCCCAGGCGCAGGGCGCCGCGGCGCGCAGCTACGCCATCGCCCCCGGCCCGCTGGACCGCACCCTGACCAGCTTCGCCAGCGCCGCCGGGATCGAGCTTTCCGCCGATGCAAGTCTGCTGAATGGCAAGACCAGCGCCGGCCTGAACGCCACCACGACCGTGCAGGCCGGCTTTGACGAAGTCCTGCGCGGACACGGCCTGCAAGCGCTGCGCCAGGCCAATGGTAGCTACACCCTGGCCCGCCTGGCCGAGCGCCCGGCCGCCGGTGGGGACGCCCGTCGGGACGCCCTTCGGGACGCCCGTCCCGCCGCCGCCGTGCTGCCGATGGTCACCGTGCTTGACAACGCCGAGCCCGACACTGCAAGCGGCCCCATCCGCGGCTACGTGGCGCGGCGCAGCGCCACGGCCACCAAAACCGACACGCCCATTCTGGAGACGCCGCAGTCCCTGAGCGTGGTCGGCGCGGAAGAGATCGACACCCTCAAGTCGCAAAGCCTGCAAGACGTGCTCGCCTACGTGGCCGGCGTGGCCCGCAACGAAGCGGCCGACCGCACCACCGACCAGTTTTTCCTGCGCGGCTTCCAGGCCACCTCGGATCTTGGCAACCACTACCGCGACGGCACCCGCTACGGCGTCACCCGCTACGACGGCCGCCAGGAACTGTATGGCCTGGAGCGGGTCGAAGTAGTCAAGGGTGCCGCCTCGGTGCTGTTCGGCGCTGGCGGTCCCGGCGGCATCATCAATACGGTCAGCAAGCGTCCCACGGCAGAGCCGGTGCACGAAATCAATGTCGAAGGAGGGTCATTCAAGCGCAAACAGGTATCGGCCGATCTGGGTGGCCCGCTGACGGACGACGGTGTCTGGTCGTACCGCCTCACCGCGCTCTGGCGCGACAGCGACACTTTCATCGACCACGTACCCGACAACCGCCGTTTCGTGGCGCCCGCGCTGACGTGGAAACCGAACGCGGCCACGTCACTCACGCTATTGGGAGACTATCAAAAAGACCGCACAGTCAACGTCTACGGCTTGCCCGCCCAAGGGACGGTGCTGCCCAATGCCAATGGCCCGATTGCGCGCCAGCGCTTCGTGGGCGAGCCGGGCTTCGATCGGTTCGCGCTGGAACGGTATTCCGCCGGATACCTGTTCGAGCACGCGTTCAGCGACCGGCTCAAGCTCAAGAACAGCCTGCGCTATGCGCACGCGAGCAATGCCTTCGACTATGTCGAGATATGGGGCGGCGTCGATGCCACCGAGCGCGTCACGGCCTTGCGCTGGGCCACCGAGCGCGCCGACCGTTCCTCGTCGCTGGTGTCCGACACCTCGCTGCAATACCAGGTGGGCGTGGGCGGCGTCAGGCATACCATCCTGGCGGGCCTGGATTACTCGCGCGGGCGCGAAGAAACCGAACGCTACACGCGCTCGCTGGCCAATCTCGACCTGTTCGCACCGGTCTACGGCAGCGTCGTCGGTGCCGAACGGGCGCCGAATACCTTCGCCTACAAGGCCGACGGCAAGCGCATCGGCGTCTACGCGCAGGACCAGGTCAAGGTGGGCGACAAATGGGTGGCTTCGCTGGGCGGCCGCTACGACATGCTGCGCTACAACGAAACCGGATTTTTCGGCGGCGTGCGGGCCGACAATGAGAGAAGCCATGCCTTCACCGGCAGGGCGGGGCTGGTGTACCTGGCCGACAACGGCCTGGCGCCGTTTGTGAGCTACAGCGAATCGTTCGAGCCGACCACCGGCATCGACCGCACCGGCGCGCGCTTCAAGCCGTCCGAGGGCAAACAGTTCGAAGCCGGGCTGCGCTACCAGCCCAAGGGCGCCGACATGCTGCTGTCCGCCGCGCTCTACCAGCTGACCCGCCAGAACGTGCAGGTGGAAGACCCGCAGGATGCCAACTTTGCCATGCAGGCAGGCGAAGTGCGTTCGCGCGGCCTGGAACTCGAAGCGCGCACCCGGATCGGCAAAAGCGCCAACCTGATCGCCGCCTACGCCTACACCGACGCCCGCACCAGCAAAGCGAGCCCTCTGTATCCCGAACGCGAAGGCCAGCGCCTCGACAGCGTGCCGTACAACCAGTTCTCGATCTGGGGCGACGAAGGCTTCGGCGCCGCCGGCTTGCCCGGTTTGCGGATCGGCACCGGCGCGCGCTACGTGGGCAGCACACGCGGCGCGGCGCACGGCACTCCCGTGATCGTGCCGTCCGTCACGCTGATCGATGCCATGGCCAGCTACAGCACCGGGCCGTGGAAACTCGCGCTCAACGTCACCAACCTGGCGGACAAGACCTATATCGGCAGTTGCACCTACGGCTGCTTCTATGGCGAAGCGCGCAAGATCATCGTCACGGCAAGCTATCGCTGGTAAGGCGCCGTGCCGGCGGCCGCTGTCAATCGCGCCAGATACAGCAGTCCCTTGATGCTCGGGAAAAAGCAGTATACCCCGCCGCGCGTGGTCACCAGCCGCGCAAAGCCTCCCAGGGTCCGGTTGGCGCTGCCTTTCGGACCCTTGCCGGCCAGGGTGAACGAACTGGTCGCCGGATCGTTCACGCCGCCGAGAACATCCTCGCCGCTGATGTTGTAGACGGCATTGCCGGCGGCCGCGCCCTCGGGGCCGGTGGCCGATTTCACGAAATCATCCCTCCGGTTCCATTCGCTGCTCAGGAATTCGAACTGGTTGCGGATGCTGGCATTGATAAAGAAGCCGATCAGCCCGCGTGCCTGCGTGTCAACGCCTGCGGGATCATACTGCGGACCGTACGGCATCGATCGTCGCACCAGGCGGTGATGGGTGCTGCCGGTGCCGATCACGGCGGCGTCGCGTGGATTGTTGCGCCGGATGTGGGCGCCGACCGGGCACTTCAGGCCCAGCGTATCGTCCTTGGCCGCGTCGCTGCTAACGAAGTCGAACTTATTGAGCTCCGCGTCAGGCAAAGGCGTTCCTTGCGCCGTTGGCGCCAGCGTCAGCGGATTGCCATTGCGCCAGCGCCCCATGAGCTTCGCCGCAAGCATCTCGGGATCGATACCCGTCTCGGCCGCATAACGCGCCAGCATCGCCTCGAACCCGGCCACATCCTGTTCCAGGATACGAAACACACCGTAGCTGCTGTTGCTCGACAGTTCCTGCGGCAAGACGCGATAGGTGCCGCCCGCCGCATTCAAGTGGCCAAGCAGGAATTCACCTGCGGGCACGGGCGGCTGCGCATCGGGCGCATCCCGTTTGCGCGGCGGCATGCCGATGATCGTGGGCTGCGCGATGCCATGGCGATAGCCGAAATGGACGGCGTTGTCCGGGAATTCGCTGCCATCCTGCACGTACAGCTCGCTCACGCCGCCCACAAAAGCGCTGCGCAGCTGCGCCGACACCGTTTCCATCACTGCGGCGGAACTGGCTACCCACAAGCTCAGCACGATATGCACCCGGGCCGCATTGTCCAGGCCGCCAATCCAGCGCTCCGGCGCGCTCGGGCCGACGTCACCCACCGTGGCGGCCGTGACAGGATCGGCCGCGCCGCGCTGGAATGCCGGGTCGAAGCTGGCAAGTTGCGCGGCAGTGAGCCCGAGCGCCGCCAGGCCGGCGGCACTGAAACTGATATTGACGAACGAGGCGGGTTTCGGCGCGATGAGCCTGGCGCTCGTGATCGTGGGAAAACCAGCGCGGCCCCGCACCAGCGCCTCGATCAGCTTGCTGGCCGCGGCCGCATCCGTGATCGTGAGCACGAAATGCCGCACCAGCTTGACGCGGTAGCCGCGCACGATGACGCCCTGCACGTCGTCCAGGTCAATCGCAGAATCGTTCATCGGGTTCTCCCGTCGCACACGCGGTTGAAAAGCGCACCGGGATGGGAACCTGGTGCGCGCGGCAGATCAGATCGCAGCGAGAATGTCCTGCACGGTGTGCTGATAGGCGGCGTAGAAATAGGTGTTCGGAATATGTTCCGAGACATTGTTTCGCTCGATAAACGCTTCGAACTCCGCCACATGATCGACCACCGGCGTCAAGGCTGCGCCGCCGACCGCCAGCGACAGCAGCGCATCGAACTCGTCGCTTAACTGGGCGACGAAGTCATGGATATAAGTCTTGAAGTCGCCATCGAAGGACGTGATAATTCCAATTGCCAAGTTGTTTGATGGCAGTATCGACAGCAGGTCTGGCTGCAGATTCGCTTTCGACCGATCGAGCAAGATGAGGCGGGCAAAGTGGACAGTGCCGATCAATTCCAGTGCCGCATTGATTTTCGGTAGCAGGACGGCCAGCCTGGCAACGACAGTGGCGGCACTCGTGCCGGGAAGGACTGGCGACAGTAAAGTAAGGGGACGGGTCATGATATGCCTCTTTCTTGAAACACAGCATGCACGGCCGACAGGTTGACGGCCGCGTTCTGTGTCAACAAATGATAAGCACATCCCCGTGCTGGCAAACCCGTCCGGACGGGGCGTCCGCTTGATTCAGCGTAAAGGCTTTATGAACTGCTCCAAATAGATTGGTTGACCTAATGCAGCATGACACAGATAAACGCAACCATCTGCATGCCAACAAGGTGGCAAAGTTGCGTCCTCCGCAGGACGCACACTGGGAAGCTCGAATGCGTCGGCACGTCAGCGCCGTGATGCTGTAGTTGGCGGGCGAGATGTCGGCGAGCATCAAGAAGCAGACTGAGATCGGAGCGAAGCAGGCCTATCGGCTTATCCGTGAACGGTGTCTGCAATCCCACCCCGGCGGCCGCGAATACGGCTGGCGTGGGCTTGTCCCATACCTCCAAATTTCGCCTTATCGCCGCAAGACCAAGATTCGCGTGGACTATTTGGCCAGGGGCTGTTGGTGCGATGCGGGCTTTGCTGGAAGCAGTACCGCCAGCGCCTTCAAACCGCGCCGTCGATGACCACGGTCGCCCCGCTCATGTAGCTGTTCTTGTCCGACACGAAAAACGCCGCCGCTTCCGCCACCTCGTCGACCGTTCCCAGGCGCCCCAGCGCGCAATGGCGCACGTATTCCGTCATCTTCGCCGCCGGCACATTGCCGCTCACGCCCTCATCGAGCACGCCCGGCGCCAGGCAGTTGACGGTAATGCCGTAGCGGCCCACTTCCTTCGCCAGTGCCTCCGTCATGCCCTTGAGCGCCGCCTTGGCCGCGCTGTAGTGCACCGGCGCCTGCATCATCTTCACGCCCGCCAGCGAGCTGATATTCAAGATGCGTCCGCGCTTCTGGTGGATCATCCCGCGCAGCACCGCCTGCGTGGTCAGGAAGGCGCCCTTGACGTTGGTGTTCATCATGCGGTCCCAGTCTTCTTCCTCCATCAGCGCGAGCGGCACCACCTGGCCGATGCCGGCGTTATTGATCAGGATATCGATCGCCCCCGCATCCTGCTCGATGGCCCGCACCATGCCCTGCAGGCCCGCCTTGTCCAGCACCGACACCTGGAACGCCCACGCCTTCACGCCCAGTTCCTTGAGCGCGGCCAGCACCGCCTCGGCTTCCGCCACCGAACGCGAATAATTGAAAGCGACGTTCGCGCCTTCGCGCGCCAGTGCCATGCACAGGGCGCGCCCCAGGCCGCGCGAGCCGCCGGTGACCAATGCGGTCCGTCCGTCGAGCATCCCCATTATTTGAGCACCACTGGTTTGCCGCCGCCAAGGCCGATCGAATGCGGCGCGCGCGCCGGGGTTTCGTCGACACCGATCCCGGTCAGCGCCTGGCGCGTGTCGGTGCGGTGGAACTGCACGATCTGCACCGGCGCGTCCGTGGTCCAGGGCTTCTTGCCCCATGCGGCCAGTTCGGTTTCCGGCCCCTTGGCCGCGCCCCGGTGGAACATATTGAAGCCGCAGGCCGGCATGATGCGCCCGTCCACCTGCGGATAATGGTGGCAGCACTTGCGCAGCCGTTCCAGGTCGAAGTCGTGGCGGTCCATGTAGTGGTGCAAGAAGATCGACTTGGCCTGCTGCTCGCCCAGGTGAATCGCTTCCTTGGCGCTGACCGGACGGTTAGGGAACATCACGTCGATGGTGCGGCGCAGGGCGGCCAGGATATCGGCCGAGCGCTCGATCTCGTCCTGGCGCGCGAACACATCGTGCACCACGTCGCTCATCGCATCGTGAATCTCGGGCGAGGCGCCCAGGGTGGCCGACGAGCGCAGCAAGGTGCCGTGGGTGCGGAAGTCGACAAAGCGGCCGAACGGAATGTGGCTGCCGTCGTTCATGCGCAGCAGGTAGCTGAGCGAGACGCACTGCGGATGGGAGCAGGGCAGCGGTGCGAAGTCGCTCACTTTGAGCTTGCCGTTGGTCTGCTCCTCGATCGCCTTGATCACGCCCGGAATCGTCAGCCGGTCCATCGGGTCGTGCGCGAACTGCCCGCCGCCCGCGCCGGTAAACGCCACCGGCTGGAAGTTCAGCGACAGGAAGTGGTCTTCGGAGAGGAACATCTCCACCACCTGGCCAATCTGGTGCTCGTTGACGCCGCGCGCGGCCACGAAAATGAGCTGCGTCGGGATGTTGAGGTCCTTGAGCATCCTGAGCGCCGCGCTTTTCTCGTCGCACAGGTCGCGCCCGCGGATTTTTTCGTGCGTGTCGGCCGTAAAACCGTCGAACTGCAATGCGATGTAGGCGCCGCTGGCCTTGATTTTCTCGGCAAAGGCGCGGTCGCGGCCAAGGCGCAAGCCGTTGGTGATGATGACGATGCGGCCGATTTCCTCGCGCGTGGCGATCGCGATCAGTTCCATCAGGCGCGGGTGGCTGGTCGGCTCGCCGCCCGACAGCGCAATCGACTCGACCTGGCCCTCGTTGCGCACCAGCGTGTCGATCATGCGCGTGAACGCCTCGTTCGAGAGGTGATACGCGTTGGTGTTGTTGACGATGCAGACCGGGCATTCGAGATTGCAGTAATCGGTGATCTCGATGATCGGCAGGCAGGTGTGCTGTTCATGGTCGCCGCAGGTGCCGCAGTCGGTCGGACAGCCTTTTTCCACTTCGGTGGCGAATACCAGCGGCTCGGTGCCGGCGCGCGCGTACGAGTAGGCGTCCACGTAGTAGGCCGCGTCTTCCGACACCAGCGCCTCGGACGGCCCGCACTTCTCGCAGTTCTTCACGAAGTAGACTTTGCCGTCGCGGATCACCACGTCGGCCGGCAGCAGCGCCAGGCATCCCGGACAGGTCGATGTCGTGTGCTTGAAATAGTGGTCGCCTTCTTTGCCCGGATCGACCTGGCCGCGCGCCAGGAAGAGCGCCATCCAGCCCTTGGCGTCATCGGACACCATCTGTTCGGAAGGTCCGCACTGGTTGCAGTGGATCAGGCGCACCACGCCATCGTCGCGCAGTACCACGCGCGCTTCGATCGGCGCGGTGCAGCCGCCGCAAATGGCCATCTCGTGCATGAAGAAGGTGTGCTCGCGATCCTTGCGCACGGTGCTCGTGTCGCAGCTGGTACATTCCATGTGAACCTTTCAACGATGATCTACTAGTCTCGGGTGTTAACTTTAGGATATGCTAACCTGAATTGCATGTGTTGAGTGGCCGTTGAGCGCTGCCTGCGGCAATCGATATGTGTAAAGGGCAGTGCGGATGCGATACATACTTCTCGATAAAATCACGGCGCTTGTGCCGCCGCAACTGGCGTCGGGAGTCAAATGCGTGTCGCTGTCGGACGATATTTTTGCCGACCATTTTCCGGGCCATCCCATCATGCCCGGCGCGATGATCATCGAATCGATGGCGCAGCTGGGCGGCGTGCTGGTCGAAGCGAGCATGCGCGAACAAGGCCGCCACGACCTGCATGCGCTGCTGGTCACGGTGGACCGCGCCAAATTCCGGCACCAGGTGCGCGCCGGCGACAAGATGGAACTCGAATGCCACGGCATCGTGGTGCACGAAGATGGCGGCCAGGTGCGTGCCATGGCGCGGGTGGACGGCAAACTGGTCGCCGAGGCCGAACTGGCTTTCGCCTTTGCCCGCGTGACCAATCCCAAGCTGCTGGCGCGGCGCCGCGAGGTGCTCAATATCTGGCTCACCGGTTCGGCCGAGGAACCATGACGCAGCCAAGGGTGTTCGTGCGTGGCGTCGGCGCCATCACGGCATTGGGTGCCAACTGGCCCGCCTCGCTGGAGGCGCTGGCCGCCGGGCGCAGCGCCATCGGGCAGGTGGCCGGCTTCGACGTCACCGGTTTTCCGTCCACGGCCGGCGCCGAAATCGACGGCTTTACCCACACCGGCGACCGCCGCTTGGCGCTGGCCAGGGTCGCCGCGCGCGAAGCGTGGCAGGGCGCGGGCGTCGATGTCGCGCCTGAACGCCTCGGCATCTTCCTCGGCGCGGAATCGGGCCGCGCGCCATTCGCCACCTTGCATGGACTGACCCGTGGCGCCGGCGGCGGGGCGCGCTTCGACCATGCGCAGTTCGGCGTCAAGGCGGCGGCGCTGGTGGCCGAATTCGACGCTTCCATCATTTCGCCGGCCGCCGTCGCCTCGGCGCTCGCGCTCGACTACGGCGCCCACGGCCCGGCGGTGACGATCTCGCTGGCCTGCGCCTCGGGCGCGAGCGCGATTGCCGAAGCGGCGCGGGCGATCCGCCTCGGCGTATGCGATGTTGCCTTGTGCGGTGGCGTGGGCGCCGACGTCGATCCGATGATGCTGGCCGGCTTTGGCCGCGTCGGCGCATTGAGCGCGCGCGGCGTGTCGTGCCCGTTCGACGTGCGGCGCGACGGGTTCGTGGTCGGCGAAGGCGCGGCCATGGTGGTGCTGTCGCGCGAACGCGGGACTGCCACGGTCGAACTGGCCGGCGAAGGCCGCAGCCTCGATGCCCACCACCTGACCGCACCCGACCCGCAGGGGGGCGGCGCCATGCGCGCCATGCACACCGCGCTTGCCGCCGCAGGACTCGATGCGGTCGATTACGTCCAGGCGCACGGCACCTCGACGCCGCTTAACGACGCGGTGGAAGCGCTGGCGCTGCGGCGCGTGCTGGGTGCAAGCCTGGACGCCGCCCACGTCAGTTCGGTCAAAGGTGCGCTCGGCCACTGGATCGCCGGGGCGGGCGCGCTGGGTTTTCTGTGCGCGCATGCGGCGCTGGAGCAGGGCATCGTGCTGCCGACCGCGAACCTGGCCCAACCCGATCCGGCCTGCGCAATCCCGCATGTGCTGGGCAGTGCAATCCGCTCGAACATCAATGCGGCCCTGGTCAACGCGTTTGCCTTCGGCGGCGCCAATTGCAGCCTGGTGGCGAGGCGCTGCGCGTGAGGCAGGTATATATATCCGGCGCGGCGGCCGTCAGCGCATCCGGCTTCGACTGGCGCGGACTGGCCGGCTTCGAGGGGTTTGCCCCCAGCCGCCAGCTTCAGGCGACCCATGGCAGCGTGCTGGCGGCCGAAGTGCCTGCAATTGCGGCTGATATCGATGTCGATGCGCGCGCCCGCAAACTGATGGCGCATCCGGCGCGGCTGGCAGCGGTCGCCCTGCGCCTGGCGCTGAACGACGCGCGCTGGACGGCGCAGCAGCGCGAGCAAGCCGCCCTGTACCTGGGCGTGGGCGCGTCCGGCTGCGCCATGGATGAACTGACGCGCATGCTGGCGGCCAGCATCGTCGATCATGAATTTTCGCTGGAGCGCTTCGGCGGCGCCGGTCTGGCAGCGTGCAATCCGCTGTTCGCATTCCAGCTGATGAACAACTTCACGCTCTGCCACGGTGCGATCCTGAACGGCACTGGTGGCCCCAATGGCGCCTTTTACTCGCGCGGCACGGGCACGGTGGCCGCATTGAGCGAAGCGCACTGGCTGGTCGCCTCGGGCGAATGCGATACGGCGCTGGCCGGCGGCGCTGACTCGGCCCTGCATCCGGTCAGCTGGACCCAACTCGACGCCGCTGGCTACCCCGCACGCGGCTTCGTTCCGGCCGAAGGCGCGGGCCTGCTCGCCTTGTCCGCATCCGCCGATGGCGCGCTGGCGACGCTGGACGCCGTCAGCTTCCACAGCGCGCGCGCCTGGCAGCGCAATCCGGACTTGTCGCTGACCGAAGCGCGCGACGACACCATTGTCCTTATTGCGCCGTGGGGCGCCGAGGTGCGCAATCGGCTTGGACATGGCGAAGCGCTCGACGTCAGCCTGTGCCTCGGCGATGCCCTGGCGGCGGCGCCCGCGCTGGCCTGGTGCGTGGCGCTCGACCTGATACGCCAGTGCCGCTGCCGGCGCGTTATCGTCTTGAACGCCGGTATCGACGGCGGCCTGGGTGTCGCTCATTTCGGGAGCCTGGCATGACGCGCGCGGTGATCACGGGCTTTGGCGCGGTCAGCGCATTCGGGGTCGGTGTGCCCGCCTTGCTCGACGGCCTGGCCGCCGGACGCAGTTGCATCGCCCCGGTCCGTTCCTTCGACGCGTCCGCCTTCGATACCCGCGTAGCCTGCGAAGTGGCCGGGGGTGGCATCGGGCGTGACTGGCTGCGCGCTCATCTCGGCGACCTTGGCCTTGCCGAATCGGTGCTCGACGAGTACGAACGCGCCGGCGCATGGCGCGACCGTAAATGCATGTTCGCCCTGCTGGCCGCCGTCGAAGCGTGGCGCATGGCCGGCTGCGGTAAGGCTGAGGAGGAAGCGGGACTGGTGATGGCGCTTGGACTGGAGCAGGCGTTCCTCGATGATTTTGGCCCGATGTTCAACGGCCAGGCAATCGACTGGGCGGCCGGCGGGCATGACGGCATTCGCTTCCGCTCCGACGTCGACCTCGGCGCGCGCCTGGTCGGCGACGTGTTCGGCCTTCACGGCCAGGTTGTCGTCAACGCCTCCGCCTGCGCCGCCGGTGGCCTGGCGATTGCCCACGCGGCATCGCTGATCGAGCGAGGGGCCGCATCCATCCTGTTGTGCGGCGGCGCCGATTCGATGGTCAATCCGTTCGGCCTTGGCGGCATGTCGCGCCTCGGCGCGCCGTCGCCGCGCAACGACAGCGACGCCTGCCGCCCGTTCGACCTGCGCCGCGACGGCCTGGTCATCGGCGAGGGCGGCGCCATGTTCGTGATCGAATCGGAGCAGCGGGCCGCCCGCCGTGGCGCCCGCGTGCTGGCCCGGGTGCTCGGATATGGCAGCACGCAGGACGCTTACCGCGTCACCGCGCCGCGGCCGGACGGCGCCGCCGCGCAACGGGCAATGGAACTGGCGCTGGCGCGCGCGCGGCTGGCGCCCGCCGGCATCGGCTACATCAACGCGCACGGCACCGGCACGCCGCTCAACGACGTGGCCGAAGCGCGCGCCATCGCCGCCGTTTTCGGCGCCGCAGCGGTGCCTGTGAGCTCGATCAAGGGCGCCATCGGACATTTGATGGCGGCGTCGGGAGCGATCGAAGCGGCCGCCTGCCTGCTCGTATTCGAACGCAATCTGCTGCCGGGAACGGCCAACCACCGCGACCCGGACCCCCAATGCGAGGTTGACGTCATCAAAGCGCCGCGTGCGGCGAAGGTCGACGCGGTACTGAGCAATTCGTTCGGCTTCGGCGGCCAGAACGTGTCCCTGATTCTCGGAAGGCCCGCATGAAGGCGGCACTGACAGGTCGCGCATGGCGCACGCCGCTCGGTTCAGGCATCGACGAGGTCATCGAGCGCCTGCTGGCCGGCGAACGCGCGGCGCAGCCCAACGCGCGCTTCGATGCGCGCAGCTACGCCTGCACGCTGGCCGCCACCATTGGTGCGCCGCCGGCGCCATCGCGCCATGCGCGCTTCCTGCGCCGTATGGGCTTGTACGCGGTGGAAGTGGCGGCCGAGGCGATGGTTGATGCCGGCGTGGCCGGTGGCGACAGGGTAGGGCTGTTCTTCGGCTACGGCGGCCTGCGCGCGCACTGGGACGACCTGATGCCCGCTTTCGAGCATCAGCGGGCCGATGGCGCGGCGGCATGGGAGCGGGGCCTGGCGCTGCTGCATCCGTTCTGGATCTTGCAGCATCTGTCGAACAATGCGCACGCGATCGCCGCGCAGGAACTGGGCGCGCGCGGCGAAGGCGCGACCTACGGCGGCGCCAATGCGGGCGCGCAGGCGCTGGCCGGTGCCATCCGCGCGCTGGCCGCCGGCGCCGTCGATGTGGCGCTGGTGGTGGGCTACGATAGCCTGGTCGAGCCGGAAACGCTGGTCGAACTGGCCGCGCGCGGCTCTTGCGTATCGACCGTGCTGGCGGCGCCGTACGACATCGCCGCGCAGGGCTTCGTACCCGGCGAAGCCGCCGCCGCCCTGGTGTTGCAGCGAAGCGGCCCCGCGCATGCTTTCATCGAAGCGCTTGACGGCGCCGATGGCGAAAAAGGCGAGCCCCAACCGGCGCTGCTGGCGCGCCTTGTGCGCATGCTCGCGCGCCCCGGCGACGCCGTCGATGGCTGCGGCCTGGCGCTGCCGGGATTCGACGCGGCCGAGCGCGAGGTTGTGGCCCGGATCACCGGCGCCCGCGCGCCCCTGTGTTGTATCATGAGCGCCATGGGACAAATCGGCGCCGCCACTTCAGTTGTTCAAGCCATCGCGCTGGCAGAGCTGCTGCAACGCCAGCACTTGCCGCCGGTGGCGCGCTTGCGCGCCGCCGCGCCCGGTCCCTTGCGCCCGATCCTGCGGGCCGAAGCATCCGATCACCGTTCGGCCATCGGCCTCGCCGCCAGCGCGCCGGGCCTTGCCGGGATTGTCCGCGTGGAGCTGCCATGAAAACCGCACTCGTTACCGGCGGCTCGCGCGGCATCGGCGCCGCCATTGTGCTCGCACTGGCGGGCAAGGGCTTTACCGTCATTCTCAATTACCGTAGCGACGATGTCGCCGCCGCCAAGGTGGCCGAACAGGTCGCGGCGCTCGGCGGCGAATGTCATCTCGCGCGAGCCGACGTGTCGGACCCGGCGCAGGTGGGCGCGCTGTTTGCCGACATCGACAGCCGCTTTGGGCAGCTCGATGTCCTTGTCTGCAACGCCGGCGTGCTGCGCGACACGCTGCTTGGCGCCAGCGAGCCGGCCGATTTCGACGATGTCTTTTCGGTGAACATTTCAGGCGTGGTCAATTGCTGCCGCCAGGCCTCGCGCCGCATGGTGTCACGCCGGCGCGGGGTGATCGTCAACATGTCGTCGGTGGCGGCCACCCGTCCGGGCCGTGGCCAGAGCAACTACGCCGCCTCCAAAGGCGCCGTCGAAGCGTTCACCAGGGCGCTTGCGGTCGAACTGGCACCGCGCGGGATTCGCGTCAACGCGGTAGCGCCAGGCGTGATCGAGACCGACATGACGCGCGATATCCGCGCGCTGGCTCAAGAAGAACTGAACAAGCGCATCCTGCTCAAGCGCGTCGGCAGCGCGCAGGAAGTCGCCGCCGTCGTCGCCTTCCTGTGCAGCGACGACGCCAGCTACGTCACGGCGCAGGTATGGAATGTGGATGGAGGATTCAAGGCAGAATGAACGAACAGACCACCCTGGACTGGTTTCTCTCGCGCCGCAGCACGCGCGAATTTACCGATCGCCCGGTCGAGCGCGAAACGATCGAACGCCTGCTGCTGGCCGCCACCAGCGCGCCCTCGGCCAGCAACCGCCAGCCCTGGCAGTTCGCCGTGGTGCGCTCGCGAAGCCTGCGCGCGGCCATCGTTGACGCGGTGCGCGAGCGCGCCGACGAAATGAAGGCGCTGATCGCGCGCGGCCACCACGCCGAGGATTTCGGCAGCTACGGCGACTTTTTCCACGAGCCCTTGATGAGCGCCGCCGTGATCATTATCCCGCAGTACCGCGAATTTCCCGACCTGATCGCCAACCTGCTCGCCTCGGGCGGCGCCGATCCGTCGGCGTACCACACGGCCGGCGCCATGCAGGCCGAACTCTGTTCCACCAGCGCCGCCGTCATGAACCTGCTGCTGCAAGCGCACGCCAGCGGCCTTGGCGGATGCTGGATGGCCGGCCCGATGATTGCGCGCGACCGCATCTGCGCGCTGCTCGGTATCGCCCCGCCGTGGCAGATGGTCGGCGCAATCGCGCTGGGCTACCCGCTTGGCCCCGCACCCGAACAAAAAACCCGCAAACCGCTGGGCCGCGTGGCCCGCTGGTTTGAAGATGAACATACCGACGAGGACGCTAAATGACTACCACCACTCCCCAGGAAATCGAAGACACCGTGCGCGCCATCGTGGCCGAATCGCTGGCCATTCCCGCCAGCGACGTGCCGCCGACGGTCAGCCTGATCGGGGAACTGGGCGCCGAGTCGCTCGACTTTCTCGATATCGTCTTCAAGCTCGAACGCACCTATGGCATCCAGGTCACGCGCGGCGAGCTGGAACGCGCCGCGCGCGGCGACATGTCCGACGACGAATTCGCACCAGGCGGCGTGATTTCGGACGCGGGCCTGGCGCGCCTGCGCGAGCTGATGCCCGAAGTAGCCGACCAGATCAAGCCAGGCCTGCATCCGGGCCAGATTCTCAGCCTGTTCACGGTGCAGACCTTTGTGCACCTGGTCGTCGGCAAACTCGCACAGCGCACCAGCAACGTCGCCTGACGCCATGACACGCTGGATCGGCGGCCCGGTGTTCGACGCCTGCTTCTTTTTCGGAAGCGGCGTCGTCGCGCTGGCGGCGGGCCTGCTGATGCTGGCCGCACCAGCGACCGTGCTGCCCCTGTGGTTCGCCTGGATCTGGCTGGTGGAAGGCCCGCACCTGTGCGCCACCTGGCAGCGCACCTACCTCGACGCCGGTTTTCGGCGCGAGCGTGGCCGCCTGCTGTGGACCAGCCTTGCCTGGCTGCTGCCCGGTCCCATCCTCCTGGGTGCGACCTGGATCAGCGGCCGCCCCGAACCGTTCCTGCTGTTCCTGGGCTTTGTCGCGCTGTGGTCCTTTCACCATGCGGTGCGCCAGCATCACGGCATTTTGTCGGTGTACCAGCGCCTGGGCGAGGCCGACGCCCAGGCGCGCAAGGCCGATACGCGCCTCCTGCACGGCATCTTGTGGGTCGCCTTCGGCCTGCTCGCGCTGGCCCATCCCGCCAACCTGGACCTGGCGGGGCGCGCAGCATGGGGCGCGTATGCCATCGCTGCGGTGGGCGCGCTGCTGGCAGCGGCCATGCTGTTGTGGGCCGCGCTGCTGGTGCGGCGCTGGCATCGCGGCAGCGCGGTGAAGCCCGGCGTGTTCGGCCTTGTGGTCGCGGTGGGCACGACCCTGTTCTCGCTGTTCGCGGTCGGCATGCGCGAACCGCTGCTGGCCAACCCGCTCACCACCGAGCAGGTGTTCATGGCGGCGACCATTGTCGGCGGCACGCTGCACGGCTTGCAGTACATCGGCATCGTGATCGCCACCGAGCGCCGCCGCGTCAAACCTGCGCGGGCGGCGGGGCCGCTGCTGGCGTATGTCCTCATGCTGGCGGCGTCGCTGCTGTACGTGGCCCTGAACGTGGCGCGCGGCGGGGCGCCATTCGGTGCGGCGCCCGGATCGGCATCCGCCCAGGTATTCCTGGCGCTGTACTGGGGCCTGTTCTGCCACCACTTCTGGCTCGACCAGAAAATCTGGCGGCCATCGTCGGATGCGCGCCTGCGCGCCGAACTCGGACTGGGAACCGCATGAAGCAAAGCGAACATCCAGTCTCGCAAACCTACGCGAAGTACATCAATCCCTCCTTCATCCAGTTGCTTGGGGTGCTCGGCTACGGACGCGTGTTCGTGCGCGCCAGCGGCGTCTGGCTGTGGGACAGCGAGGGGCGGCGCTACCTCGATTGCCTGGCCGGTTTCGGCTCTGTCAACCTGGGCCACAACCATCCGGCACTGATCGCCCGCCTGCACCAGCTGCTTGACGAACAGGTACTGCACTTTTGCCACACCGGGCCGGCCGCCGGTGCGGCGGCGCTGGCCGAGGCGCTGGCCAAGCGTCTGGCGGCACCGCTGGAAATCAGCCTGTTCGCCAGCAGCGGGGCGGAAGCGGTGGAGGCGGGCCTCAAGCTGGCGCGCGCCGCCACCGGCCGCAGCGACTTTGTTTCGTGCGACGGCGGCTTTCACGGCACCACGCTCGGCACTTTGTCGGTGATGGGCGCCGAACGCCTGCGCCAGCCTTTCGAGCCGCTGCTGGCCGGCTGCCATCGCGTTCCGTTCGGCGACCTCGATGCGCTCGACCGCGCTCTCAAGGCCCACAAGCCGGCCGCCTTCCTGGTCGAGCCGCTGCAGGCGGAAGGCGGCGTGATCCTGCCGCCGCCCGGCTACCTGCGCGCGGCGCAAGAGCTATGCCGCGCGCGCGGCACGCTGCTCGTGCTCGACGAGATCCAGACCGGCCTTGGCCGCACCGGCACGCTGTTCGCGCACGAGGCGGAAGACTGTGTGCCCGATGTGCTGTGCCTGGCCAAGGCATTGTCGGGCGGCTTGGCCGCCATTTCGGTGGCGGTGACCTCGCGCGCACTGTTCGACAAGGCCTACGGCGGCGCCGGGCGCTTCGATCTGCACAGCTCCACCTACCAGGGTAACGCGTTCGCTTGCGCCGCCGCTCTCAGGACCCTGGAGCTGATCGACGAAGAAGATCTGGTCGCGCGCAGTGCGCAGCAAGGCGCGCGCCTGCTGGACGGCTTGCGCGCACGCCTGCGCGGGCACCCACTGGTGAAGGAAGTGCGCGGGCGCGGGCTGCTGGTCGGGATCGAGTTCGGCCCCACCGGCAGTTCCTGGCTCGACAAGCTGGCGCCGTCGCTGGTGGACAAGGTTTCGGAAGGCATGTTCGGCCAGTGGGTCGCGGTCCGGCTGCTGGAAGCGGGCATCCTGGCGCAACCCGCGTCGTCGCGCTGGAACGTGCTGCGGCTCGAACCGCCTTTGAGCATCGCCGACGAGGACATCGATGCGGTGGTGGACGCGGTCGGCGCGATTCTTGACGACTATCGCTCAATCGCGCCCATCGTGGCGGATGTGACGCGCCGCGCAGGCGCGCAATGGAGGAGTGGATGGCAATTCTGAAAGGCCCGGGCCTGCTCGCCCGCACCAGCCGCGACCTGCGCTTCATGGGCGGCATTTTGCGCCGCCATCCGTTCCAGGTGCTGGTGCAGGTGACCAACCGCTGCAACATGCGCTGCTCGTTCTGCGGCTTCTGGCCCAACGGCGTCGCTCCGCGCCTTGAATTGACCGTGGCCGACTACCAGCGCGTGGCGGCCGAACTGGCGCGGATCGGCACCTTCCTGGTGTCGGTCGAAGGGGGCGAACCGCTGCTGCGGCCCGACATCATCGAGATCGTGCGCGCCTTCGGCAAGCGCCATGCTCCGGTCCTCTATACCAACGGCTGGTTTGTCGACGACGCCAAGGCGCAGGGGCTGTTCGCGGCCGGGGTGGCGCAGGTCGGCGTGTCGATCGACTTTGCCGATGCGGCGCGCCACGACCGGAAACGCCGGCTTGACGGCGCCTTCGATCAGGCCTGGCGCTCCGTGGACACCTTGCTGGCGCACGCGCCCCACGGCGGCGCCCAGGTGCATGTGATGACGATCCTGATGAAGGAAAACCAGGACGACATCGAAAAACTGCTGCAAATGAGCGCGGCGCGCGGCGTCGGCCACTGCGTCACCTTGCTCTCGACCGACGGTTTCAGGCGCGGCAAGAGCGGCGAAGACGAGCTGCCGGACGTCTCGCTCAGCGCCAGGATGCTCGACCTGTGGCAGCGCTACCCGCACTTGCGCACCTTCCGTGACTACCTCGAACGCATGGACGCCTTTGTCGAACGCGGCCCCATGCCGGCCTGCCATGCGGGCGAGCAGTCATTCAATATCGACCATCTCGGTAACGTCTCGCCCTGCATCGAGCGCATCGATTCGGTGGTCGGCAACGTGCGCGACGAAGCGCTGGCGCCGATCGTCGGCCGCATGCGGGGCCTCGATTCGGTGGCGCGCTGCCAGGACTGCTGGACCCTGTGCCGCGGCTTTACCCAGGCGCTGGGGCAGGGCTCGACCCTGCGTTCGCTGTCGGACCTCTCCACGCGCATGCGCTCCCAATGAACCATGAAACGGATTACCCTGTGACTGACTCCGACACCTCCGCGCCGCCATTGCGGCTGGCGGGAAAACGCTGCCTGGTGACCGGCGGCTCGCGCAACCTGGGCCGCGCCATCTGCCTGGCCTTCGCCGCCGCCGGCGCGCGCGTGGCATTCACCTACGTCAAGGACGATGAGCAGGTCGAAGTCACCCGCGGCCTGCTGCGCGAGCTGGGCGCCGAGCCGCTGGTGTTCAAGGGATCGGTTACCGACGCGGCCCACGCCCGCAGCACCGTCAACGCCATCGTCGCCGAATGGGAGGGGCTCGACATCCTCGTCAACAACGCCGGCGTCATGCAGGTGCTGCCGATCGCCTTGCTGGAAGAAGACGACTGGGACCTGGTGCTCGATACCTGCCTGAAAGGCGCGTACATCTTTTCGCGCGCCGCCCTGCGGCCCATGCTGCGGGCCAAGAAAGGGAGCATCCTCAATATCGGCTCGATTGCCGGGGAGCGGATCGTCGAGGCGCCCGTGCATTACGCGGCGGCCAAGGCCGGCCTGCAGGGCTTCACCCGCGCGCTGGCCAAGGAGGTGGGGCGCTACGGGATCGCCGTCAATGACCTGTCGGCCGGCCTGCTGGAAGCGGGCATGGGCCAGCAGGCGCCCCAGTACCGGCTGGACGACTACACCACGCACTGCCCGCTGGGGCGCACCGCCACGCTCGAAGAAACCGCCGCTTTCGTCACCTGGCTGGTATCGGACGAGAACAGCTTCATGAGCGGCGCGCGCCTGACCTTCGACGGAGGCCTGTGATGGACCCGCTCCTGCACGAGGGCTACGACGGTTTTCGCGCTTTCGTCAATCCGCTGGTGTCGATGCGCGCGCGCCTGAGCAGCGAACCTTATCTGCTCGAGCGGGTGGAGCACGGCCACCTGATCGACAGCGACGGCAAACCGTACATCGACCTGCTGGCCGGCTGGGGCACGCAGGCGTTCGGCCATCGTCCGGCGGCCATCGAGGCGGCGCTGATGAACTTCCTCAATAGCCGCGCGCCGTCGTTCTATCCGTCCGGCATCAGCCCCTACGCTGGTTTACTGGCCAGCCGGTTGTATCAACGGACCGGCTACGACGCGGCGTTTTTCGCCAGCGGCGGCACCGAGGCTGTGGAGGCGGCGCTCAAGCTGGTGCGCGGCGCCACCGGCAGGCCGCGCATCGCCTGCGTCCAGGGCGCCTACCACGGCTGCACCTTCGGCAGCGTGGCGATGATGCAGGCCGGCCCGTACCGCGACATTTTCGGTCCGCACTTGCCGATGGTCGACGCGCTGCCGTTCGGCGACATGGAGGCGCTCGACAACGCACTGGCCGATCCGTCGCTCGCCGCCATCGTGCTCGAACCGATCCAGGTCGAAGCCGGCGTGCGCCTGCCTGACGCGGCGTATCTGGCGCGCCTGTGCCACGGCACGGGTGAGCGGGGCGTGCTGCTGGTGGCCGACGAAATCCAGACCGGCCTCGGACGCACCGGACGCTTTTTGTCGAGCGAGGACTGGCCGCGCCGGCCCGACGTCATCACCCTCGGCAAAGCGCTGGGCGGCGGCTTGATGCCGCTGTCGGTGATGCTCACGCGGCGCCCGATTTTTGACGGCGTGTACGGCAAGTTCGCGCTGGCCGAGGCGCATGCGTCCACCTTCAGCGGCAACGCGCTCGCTTGCGTGGCCGGACTGGCGGCGCTCGACCTGCTCGATGATGCCATGCTGGCCGATGTGGAACGCAAGGGCCGCCTGCTGCGCGAGGCCCTGGAAGAATTCGTCCTGCCCTCGCCACTGGTCAAGGCGATCCGCGGCGACGGCCTGATGCTGGGCATCGAGCTGGAAGCCCCGGATCATCCCTGCTACCAGTTCGACTACCTCGGCGTGCCCGAACTGGCGGCGCAGCCGGCCATCGGCATGCTGCTGGTGCACCGGCTGTACAAGGCCGGCTACATCTCGCAGATTTGCGGCCACGCGTGGCAGGTGCTGCGCGTGCAGCCATCGTTGACGATTTCCGACGACGAACTGCTGGCCTGCGCGCACGCGCTGCGCGAGGCGCTCGACTTCCTGTGGGACCTTCAATGAAACGCGTACTTGTACTGGGCGGCAGCGGCGCCCTCGGCTCGGCCCTGCTGCGCGAACTGAAACGCAGCGGCGCCGACGTGGCCTTCACCTACTGCCGCCGCACGGAGCTTGCCGCCGCCCTCGGCGACGAACTCGGATTCCCGGCCTACGCGGCCGATTTCGGGCAGGCCGACGCGGTGGACGTGCTGTTCGATGCGCTCGCGCGCGACGACCGCCTGCCGGACGTGGTGATTCACTGCGCCGGCGTGGCGCCGATCGCCTCGGTCGGCGCGCTGACGGCGGCGTCGTGGGACGCGGTGCATGCGGTGCACGGCCGCGCCGCGCTTCTGTGCGCGCAGCAGATGGAGCGGCGCGGCCTGCGCGGTGCGCTGGTGCTGGTCGCCGCCCTCGATGGCTTGCAGCCGGTGCCCGCGCCCGCGCACTACGCAGCCAGCCAGGCCGCCATGTGGGGCCTGACCATGGCGCTGGCCAAGGAGCTCGGCCCCAAGGGCATCCTGGTCAACCTGGCGGTGGTGGGCGTGCTCGATGGCGGCATTGCGCAAGCGCTCGACCCGAAGCTGCGCGAATCGTACCGGCGCTACTCCGCGCTCGGCCGCACCGGCACCTGCCTGGAGGCCGCGCGCGGCCTGCGCTGGCTCGCGCTCGAAAACACTTACCTGAACGGCGCCCAGTTCCCGCTTACGGGCGGGCTGGGATGAAGCGTGCCGGCGGCGTCTGCATGATGCTGTTGCTGGCCATCCTTGCGGTGCAAAAGACGCAGGATGGGCTGGCGCCGGAGCTTTTATGGATGTGCCACGTCACCAGCGCCATGCTGGCACTGGGACTGATCGCCAATGCCGCGCCGCTGATTGTCACCGGTTTCCTGTGCCAGGGCGCCATCGCCTTGCCGGCCTACGTGCTGCATGTGGCGGCCGGTGGGCATACCTCGGCCGCCTCGTTCCTGCTGCATGCATCGGCGCCGGTGCTGGGGGCGCTGGCCTGGCGCGGCAAGCGCATGCCGGCGGCCATTCCATGGGTAGCGCTGGCGATCTACCAGCTGCTCATTGCACTCAGCCAGGCGTTCACACCCGAGAGTATGAACGTCAACCTGGCGTTTCGCCCGTGGGACCCGCTGGCGGGCTTACTTCCATCAGGCTGGCCGGTACGGGTGCTGAATATGGCGCTGATGCTGGCGCAATTGCAGGCGGCGCGCTGGCTCTGGAATCGCACCGTGCGAAGCACCGCTAGCTGAAGACCTTGGGCAGCTTCCACGCGCCCGCGCGCCGGAACTCGCGCGCCAGCACCACCGCCCCGGGAACGGCCACCAAGTACCAGCACAGGACGCGCAAGGTCACCGCGACGGCCATGCCCTGCGGCGTGAGCGCGGGATCGAGCATGTAGCTGGTCGCCACCTCGGCCACGCCGATCGCGCCCGGCACCGGCGCCAGGTAGGCGATCATCAGGCTGGTCGAGAAGATGGTCAGCGCTTGCAGCCAGGTCAGCGCAAAGCCGAAGTGGGTCGCCAGCAGCGACCCGATCGCCACGTAGGTCAGCAAAAAAATCACCGACGCCAGGTGGCACACCAGGTGCTGCACGTCGGTCGACTTGCCGATGGCCGATATGGCATGCGCGCTCTGGCCGACGCCGAGCAGGGCCTTTTGCCACAGGCCGCCATCCTTCATGCTGCCGGCGCGCCGTTCGGTCCAGCGCATCACCGGTCCCGGAAAGAACGCCATCAGCGCAAGCAGCAGCGCAATGCCCAAGAGCGGCGCGGTGAGCAGCGGCAGGCCGACCTGCAAGGGCGCCGGCAGCGCAATCGCGTGGCCGAAGGTAAGGGTGACGCACGACACCAGGCAAATCCACAAGGTCATGTAGATGCTCTTGCTGACCGAGGCCGCCAGCGCATGCGGCATTGGCACGCCCTGGCGTCCGAGCACGAACATCATGGCGGGTGTGTGCAGTTCGGCGCTGGGCGTGATGCTGGTGACGAAGTAGCTGACGCAAGTCAGGCGCAGGCCTTGCGCAAAGCGTAGCGGATGGCCGAGCACCGCGAGCATGCTGCGCAGGCGGATCCAGTCCAGCATATAGAACAGGCAGGACAGGGCGGCAAGGCCCAGCCACAGGGGCAGTGGAATGGTGCCGATCAGAGCCAGCACGCCGCCCAGGCTGGCGCCGCTGGCATGCGAGAAAAAGCGCGCGGTCAGGTAGACGGTCAGCGCGAACAGCACGGCGAACAGGATTTTTTTCAAGAGGGTCGGGTCGCGTCGATGAAGGTAAGGTAGACAGCTGCCAAGTGGCCGGCGGCAGTTGGGATGATCTGTTCGGCCTGGGCGGCGAATTCGCTGCGCGTGAGCGAGCGGCGCAGGCCAAGGCGCTTGAGCAGGCGCCCCCAGTGGTGGTTGGTGCGGTCCGGCGCGAAGCGTTGCGTGAAGGCGGCCAGGCCGGCGGCGGCGACATGCGCGCTGGCATAATGGCGCGGCACGTCGAAGGGCAGGGCCGCGAGCGTCGCGCCATTGGCTTCGACATACCATTCGTAGCCGTCGGTCAGGTGCGCCACGCGGCTGGCGTGGACCGGGCAGGCCATGTCGATCACCAGGTGCGAGGCCATCCCCAGCTGCACGAAGGCGCGCGCGTGCTGGCCGGCGCGCCATGCGGCCACTGCGCGGTCGACATATTCCTGCGCCCTGGCCGGAGCGCTGGCCGTCAGGAAGGGAATGAAGCCGCCAGCGAGTTGGCGGCCGGCGAAGTGGCTGAGCGACCAGTGCTCCCAGATCTGTTTGCGGCGCGGCAGCCAGCTGACGTCTTCGCGGATCGCACCCAGCACCAGCGCGTCGTGGAAGCGGTTGAACCACGCGTCATCGAGCTTGCGCACGGCCAGGCCGATCACCAGCTGCAAGCCGTTGTATCTCACTGGTCGACTGCCGCCTGGTAGCGCGCCAGCAGGGCAAGCAGCTCGTCATACCGGCGCTGGCCGCCGTGGTCCTGGCAAAACTGTGCGATGTGTGCGAGGAACAGCGGAATGGCTTCCTCGGGCAGGTCGAGCGCGCGCAGGATGTCGTGCCGGTCGTTCATGCGACGGTCAGCCTGCCGCTGCCCAGGGTGGCTACCGGTGCGCCCGGCGCCACCGAAAAGCGCGTGTCGCGGTCGCGGTACAGGATGTTGTAGGCGCAGGAAGGCACGTTGCGTCCGTCCGGCTCGCGGATGCCCACGCAGCACTGGCGTATGCGGTCTGTGTCGAAGGTTTCTTCATCCATGTGCGAGTGCACGTAGATCGCTTTCGAACTTTGCTCGCCGATGCGCATGCGCTGTTCGGTCGACAGGCCGGGTGCGAACATGCGCGCCAGCAGGCCCTTGAGGGTGGCCAGGATCATGTCGCTGTCGGGGCTCTCCATCTCGCCGGCCCACAGGCGCGTGATCACGTCCTGCAGGCGCAGCTCCACCTGCGGCGTTGGCTCCAGGTACAGGGTGCCGGTCAGCAGGGCGCGCAGGTCGGCGCGTTCCATGAAGCGGGTGAACGGCAGCCAGCGGCCGTCGTCCAGGCGCAGCATGTAGGTGATCAGGTAGCACATCGGATGGCTCGACGGCGACGGCACGAAGTCGCTGATGCGCAGCGCGCCGGCGGTCTGCTGTTCCAGGTCGGCCAGCACGTCGTAGGTGGTATAGCGGCCGCGCCGGTCGAAGCGCGAGCCGCCCTGGCCGGTGAAGGTCATCGTGTGCAGTTCGACGCTGCGGATGAAGTCCTTTTCGAGCGCCAGCCTCACGAACGCGCCCACTTCATGGTCGTTGCTGCCGCGCGCCAGCACCGGCAGCAGGGTGGTGTCGACCTTGTACTTTTCGAGCAGGGCCAGTACCCGCATTTTCGCCTGGTAGAAATTCCCGCCCAACATGTCGATATTCGTCCCCGGCGTGAACGAGTCGAACGACAGCACGATGCGCGCGTCCAGCGCCGCAAGCCGTTCGAGCAGCCATTCATCCTTGAGAAAGCGCAGGCCGTGGGTCGAGATGGTGATGCGGTTGATGCCTTCGGCGTGGCACAGCTCCACCAGCCGCTCGAAATCGGGATGCTGGGTCGGCTCGCCGCCGGTCAGGTTGATCATGCGGTTGCTCGGGTCGGCCCGCCGCATGTGCCCGAGGATGGCGCGCAGCTGGTCCTGCGACATGTGGAACGCGCCTTCGTTGCGGTTATGCGTGTAGCAGATCGGGCAATCGAGATTGCAGGCCGAGGTGATCGGCACGATCGGCAGCAGGACCTGTTGTTCGTGGCTGGTGCAGGGGCCGCAGTCGAACGGGCAGCCCTGGCTGGCCGGCGCCGCGCCGGAGGGCGGCGTGAGGATCGGGGCCTCGTTCATCGTGGCGTCGTACCACGCGGCGTTGGACGAGACGATGACTTCTTCGGAGCCGTGCTGCGGGCAGCGCTTGCGCATGACCACGCGGCCCTCGCTGCGCCAGATGGTAGCGTCGACGCTGCGTTTGCAGGTCGAACACAGGCTTGTCGTTGCACGTACCAGTTCGTCGCTCATTGAGATCCACTTGGCAAATACCGGACCAAGCCGGCGGTGTGCTGTGATTGTAATGGCAACGCTGTCAATCGCAAAGCGGCGATCGCGGAAGGTTTACTCCTTGGGCGCCTTCTTGCGCGCCAGTGCGCGGCTTTCCTGCTTGAGCTCTTGCGATACCGGGCACACCGCCTGCATGAACGAGGCCAGCGTATTGGCCAGGTTGTCGCCCTGAAGGCGGTAAAACACGAACTGCCCGCGCTTGTCGCTGGCGATCAGGCCTGCCGATTCGAGAATGCGCAGATGCTTCGACAGCGACGGCTTGGTCATCTCGAAGCGCGCCGCGATGTCGCCCGCCGACAGCTCGGTTTCGGACAGATACGCCAGGATTTTGCGGCGCGGCGCCGAGGCCAGGGCGGCGAAGATTTGATCCATGATGTGCGGTGCGCCTGCTGGACGATAAAGCGTCATGATACACCATGCTTTCCTAATTAGATAATTAGCTAGTTAGCTAAATGTGGTGCGCAATGGCCGCACCGACCCACTTTGCGATTGCGAGAACGCCATGCAAACTCCCGAGCCGGCGGCCCCCGAGGCTGTCGTCTACTACAACAGCGCCTGCCCCGTGTGCGACGCCGGCGTGCGCGGCCAGCGCGAACGCATGCAGGGCTGCGCCATCGAGTGGCGCGATGTGCACGCCGAACCGGAGCTGGCGGCGCAACTGGGCATCGCTCTCGAAGCGCTGCGCGAACGCCTGCATGTACGCCACGCCAGCGGGCGCATGCTGGTGGGCGACCAGGCTTTTGCCGCGCTGTGGGCACTCACGCCAGGGCAGCGTTGGCTGGCGCGCCTGGTGCGCTCGCTGCACTGGCTGGCGGGGCCGCTGTACAAGGTTGTCGCGCGCCTGCTGTATCGGTGGAACCGCTGGCGCGGCAACTGGTAATCCCTTTTACACATCACTTCACGGACCACGACCATGCACACTCCGACTTCCGAGCTTCACCCGAACGCCGACCCGGCCGAACTGGCCCGCTTCAACAGCCTCGCCACGCGCTGGTGGGACGAGCAGTCCGAGTTCAAGCCACTGCACCGCATCAACCCGCACCGGCTGGACTGGATCGATTCGCTGTGCTCCCTGGCGGGCAAGCAGGTGCTCGATGTCGGCTGCGGCGGCGGCATCCTGGCCGAATCGATGGCGCGCCGCGGCGCCGGCGTCACCGGCATCGACCTGGCCGACAAGCCCTTGCAGATCGCACGCTGGCACGCACAGGGCCAGGAGGTCGATGTGAACTACGCCTACAGCAGCGCCGAAGCATGGGCGGACGGGCACGCGGCGCAGTACGATGTGGTCACCTGCATGGAGATGCTGGAGCACGTGCCGCAGCCGGCGGCGGTGATCGCCGCTTGCGCCGCCATGGTCAAGCCGGGCGGCTGGGTGTTCTTTTCGACGATCAACCGCAACGCGCTCAGTTATCTGCTGGCGATCGTCGGCGTGGAATATGTACTGCGCATCCTGCCGGTCGGCACGCATCAATACAGCCGCCTGATCAAACCGGCGGAACTGGCCGGCATGGCACGCAGCGCCGGCCTGGCATTGGCCGATCAGCGTGGCCTCGGCTACAACCCGCTGACGCAGCGCTTTCGCCTGCACCGGTTCATGGGCGTGGGTTATCTGCTTGCCATGCAAAAGGCCGCATGAGCTTTCATTGCGCCAGAAGCGGGTGTTCTTCCAGGGCCGCTAAAAAATCCAGGTTCCTGTTGCGTGCTATCCGTTTGTTGCGGGCGTACGGCGCCAGGGCGGCTTCGACATCCTCGCAGCCATTCCGGATCAGGCAGATGGCGATGATCGGCAGCGGGTACGCGTAATGATCCGGATAGGCGACAACGTCCTCGATCAAACCTTCGCTCACGGCCAGCAGGCGCTCCATCTTCGGAATATGCCATGTGGCCAGGCGACCGACGATCTCGCCGCAGGTCCGGTCGATATCCATGCCGTCGTGCACCCGCACCACGCCGCCGATATCCGGGCTGAATTCCTTGCGTTCTTCCGACAGAGAATTGAAGCTCATGGTGGCGCGAGTGAGCAGATTGCTGTCGTGGGCCAGCGCCAGGCCGGCCAGTACCTCGTGCACGACGCCGCCGGCGACCTCGCACGCCACATACACGCCGCCGGCGTTGCGCAGATAGTCGAAGGTCAGATCGCCGAGATGCTGTTTCGTGGCCTTGTCCAGTAACTTGATACCGTTTTTGAGTGGCTTGAGCAGCACGATGTCGGAACTCGCTTCGCCGAGCCGCGCAGCCAGCGCCGCCTTGAATTGCAGTTTGGTGTTATTCAATGAAGTGCCATTCCTTGAAGTAAGAAGAGTTCATCGTCATGCTACCGCACGCGTGCCAGTAGTATGGCGTGACCGGCCGGTATGTACATCGGCGCTGTTTGCCCGCATACTCGGTAGTTGGACAAGACTATTCTAGCGAGCGACGATGGTACATTCGGAAAATCTTCACGCGCCCCCTGAGCCGGTTGTACCGGGCCGGGTCAGTGCGCGCCTGCGCAGCTTGTCGACCGCGCTTGCGGCCCTCTTCGCGCTCCACTTTCTGCTGTTGCTCGTGGCTGTGGCGCTCAATCCAGTCTACTATTTTACGCTGGCCAGCAAGAGCCTTGTTTCGTGCCTCTTTTTGGCGACCACTGTAATTGCATGCATCCAGATGTATAGCGGCGCAATCATGCTCGGCATGGGGCGCGTGCGCGGGCGCTTGCAAATGGTCTTCATCGCCGGATTTAGTGGCCTGTTGATATCGGCTGCAACCTGGTTGCTCGACTACGGTCCGGCCATGCTGGGCATCAGCGGCCTTGCGCTGACGGCGGCGGGCGCATGGCTGGCGCGCGTGTCGCAGCGGGAGCTGGCCGAGAGTGGCCTCCTTTAGACGTAAGCATCAAGGCGTTACGCCGAACAGCGCGCGCAGGTCTTCCGATGCGTCGTGGCGGCACTCGGCTGCGATGTGCGCGGGCAGGCAGTCCCATTCCAGCAGCAGCTCGACAGCCTGGCGGCGGCAAATGCTGCATGGGTTGGTACGATAGACCCATTGCGCCACCCCGGCCAGCGCGGGCGACCTGACGCTGGTGCAGACGTCGATTGCGCTGCTTGCGAGGGCGTGCGCATCGTCGCCATCGACCGGCTGGCGTTCCAGGGCGGCCAGGATCAGCGTTTCGTCGCCTGGCTGGAAGCTGTTTTTGAATAGCTCGATTTCCTCGGAAAATTCGCTCGAAAAGCCCGGATCGCCAAGACGTGCACGTCCCAGTTCGCGCACGCGCGCATCGCTCAGGTTCGATAGCGCCCTCACTGCCGCATTGCGCACGTCGATCGCACTGTGGCTGGCTAGTTCCCATACGTGTTCGTCGAGGTACGGCAGTGTCGCCCGTCTGAATATCCAAAGCAGCTTCTCTGCTACTTTGGGATCGGGTTCAACGCGCAGATGGTCGAGGATGCGGGTCAAGTCCTCCTCGCCTGCCCAGCGGCCAAACTGCAGAAAAAGCCCACGTCCGGTCGACTTGCGTGCGGCGGCAGCGAGGATTGTGTCGCACAGGTTCTGGCTCATGAACTCCTCGCCGCGCCGCTTGGTGCGCGCAGCCTCGCTTTCGGGCGACCGGTCGTGCGCGGCGTCCCTCGCGATCCGTGCTTCCTCCCTGGCGACGTAGGCGGCGACTGCCTCATCGCCGGCGGCCACGCGTTTCAGTTCGGCGAACACGTCGTCGAAGGGGAGTGCGTCGTCGGTCAAGCGATCCACGGTATCGACCCAGGCATCGGGGTCTTGCTGGACGACTTTCCCCAGGCGCCGGGCCATCTCGACCACGGCTGGAATGCCATCGAGCGCGCAAAGAGCGGCGGCGCCGAGAACGCTGTCGGCTGAAAAAGTCTGCGCCCAGACGAAGCTGCGCAGCGCGGATGCGGCCTCAAGGTCGCCGTCGCGGCCCATCAGGCTGGCCAGTTCGCGCAGCTGATCGGCATCGCGGTCATCCGTGCTGTTGGCCAGCGCCGCCAGGATCGGCCCGACGAACCGGTGGTAGGCGGGCGTCCCCTTGAACAGGCTGTACATCCAGCCGGCGCGGCTGCCCTCGCACTGGCGGTCGAAGCAGCGGTCTTCGATACATGCGGCCAGCACCAGATCCTCGACATCGTCCATGCCGTGCTCGCGCACGTGCATCACGACGGCGCCGCGTCCATGTTTGAGCGCAGCGGCGAACGCCTCGCGGGAGAGTTTGGTCGGTTGAATGGGTGACTCCAAAATGATCAACAGGCGAGCGTGCATTGTAAGCGACACTGCGCGGTCGGTAACGCGCGTGTCAGGGTATCTTGTGCATCAGCGCTCGTAGCTGATCCGAGGCGTCGTAGCGGCATTCGGCCGCAATGTGCGCGGGCAGGCAGTCCCATTCCAGCAGCATCTCGACGGCATGGAGACGGCAAATGGTACACGGACAGGTACGGTAAACCCATAGCGCCACCCCGGCCAGCACTGGCGACCTGGCTTCGGTGCATAGCTGGACGGCGGAGTAGCCAAGGTCGTAGGCTTCGGCGTCGTCGTCGACCGGCTGGCGTTCCAGCGCGGCCAGGATCAGGGTTTCGTCACCCGGGCCGTAATTGCGGTCGAACAGCGCAAGTTCCCCTGCAGATTCGCTCGAGAAGGCAGGGTCGCAAACGCGCTGGCGCGCCAGTTCGCGCAGACGCGGATCGCTGAGACGGGAGATCACCACTTCCGCCGCGTCGCGGACCCCGCGCTCGCTGTGGCTTGCCAGTTCCCAGATACGGTCGTCCAGGTGCGTCAGCTCCGCCCTGTAAAACACGTTCAGTAATTTTTCGCACGCATCCGGGTCGCGTTCCACCCGCAGACGTTCGAGCACACGGTCCAGGTCATCCTGGCACGCCAAGGCCCCGAACTTCCGAAACTGGTACTGTTGGCTGGACTTGCAGGAGGCTGCCGCCAGGATGGCCTCAATCGGGTTGTTGCGCATGAATCTCCGGGCGCGTATCTGCGCACCCGCAGCACGCGCCGCATGCGCGTTGTCGTACCGGGCGAATCGCGCATAGTCGCGCTCCTGCTCGGCGACGTAGGCCGCGATTGCCTCGTCGCCGGCCGCAAGCCCGCTTAGTTGGCTCATCACGGTGTCGAAGACGAGGGCTTTGTCGATCAGCAATCCCAGCATTTCGACACACGCATCGGCGTCTTGCCGGATGACCGTTCCGAGGCGCCGCGCCATCTCGACCACGGCAGGCATGCCATCGATTGCTGTGAGCTCCGAGGCGCCGATAATGTACAGACCGGAGAAGTCTTGCGACCACACGAAGCTGCGCAGTGCGTCCGCAGCCTGCGCGTCGCCATCGCGGGCCATCAGTCCTGCCAGTGCGCGCAGGTGGTCGCCATCAGTATCACGCAGGCTGTGGGGGATCGCCGCCACGATCGCGTCCGCGAAGCGAGGGTAGGCCGGCGCGCCTTTGAACAGGCTGTACATCCAGGGGGCGCGGCTGCCCTCGCACTGGCTGTCCAGGCACTGTTCCGCGAGACAGGCGGCCAGCACCAGATCCTCGACATCGTCCATGCCGTGATCGCGCAGGTGCATCACGACCGAGCCGCGTCCATGCCTGAGGGCGGTGGCGAACGCCTCGCGCGCGAGTCTGGTCGATTGAATAGGTCACTCCACAAAGTTCAACATGCGTGCGCTCATTGTAAGCCACGCTCGCGCGGCGCGACCTTTGGTAGCGCCAGGCGGCACCTGAGCGGAACCGGTTGGCCGCCGTCCCCGGTGCAGCAATAATCGTCAGGTCGCCTTCCTTGAGAGCCTGCCATGAACCATTCCAACGACTTCCCGTTAGTGAACGATGTTCACTCCGGCCTGAACGCCACCCGCGTGGCCGATATCATCGCTCCGCGCAATGTGGCCGGCATCGGCGCGGCGATCGCCCACGCCGCCGAGCACAATCTGGCGGTCGCCATCTGCGGCGCGCGCCATGCGATGGGCGGCCAGCAGTTCGGCGAAGCGGCCCTGCTGCTCGACATGCGGCACATGAACCGCGTGCTCGCTTTCGACGATGTCAATGGCCTGATCGAAGTCGAGGGCGGCATGCAGTGGCCGGCGCTGATCGACTATCTGCACGCCGCGCCGCGCTCGACCGCCCGGCGCTGGAGCATTCGCCAGAAGCAGACCGGCGCCGACGCGCTCACCCTGGGCGGCTGCCTGTCGGCCAACGTGCATGGACGCGGCCTGCGCATGGCGCCCTTCATCGCCGACGTCGAGGCGTTCAAACTGGTCGACGCCCAGGGCACGCTGCACAGTTGCAGCCGCCAGCGCAATCCGCTGTTGTTCAACCTGGCCATCGGCGGCTATGGCCTGTTCGGCGTGATCGCCAGCGTCACCCTGCGCCTGGCCCCACTGCGCAAGATGCGGCGCGACGTCAGCGTGATCGGGCTCGATGACTTGCCTGCCGCCTTTCAGGAGCGCATCGATGCCGGCTATGTCTACGGCGACTTTCAGTTCGCCATCGACCCGGCCAGCAGCGACTTCCTGCAGCGCGGCGTGTTCTCGTGCTATCTGCCGGTGGACGATGCGGCACCGATCGACGCGAGCGGCAAGGAATTGTCGGAACAGGACTGGCGTGGCCTGCTGGAACTGGCCCACACCCACAAGACGGACGCCTTTGCGCAATACGCCGCGCACTACCTGTCTACCGATGGCCAGGTGGCCTGGAGCGACCGGCTCCAGCAAAGCATCTACCCGGACGGCTACCACCGCGCCATCGACCACAAGCTGGGACACTGCGGTTCGGAGATGATCGGTGAACTGTACGTGCCGCGCGAGCGCCTGTGCGACTTCATGCGCGCGGCGGCGGCGGACTTTCGCCAGCATGGCGTGGACCTGATCTACGGCACCATCCGCCTGATCGAAGCGGACCGCGAAAGCTTCCTGCCATGGGCGCGCCAGAACTACGCCTGCGTCATCTTCAACCTGCACACGGCGCATACCGCGCACGGCATTGAAGCGACCAACGAGGCCTTCCGGCGTCTGATCGACCTGGCCATTGCGCGCGGCGGCAGCTACTACCTGACCTACGCGGCAGCGGCCAGCCTGCACCAGGTGCAGGCCTGCCATCCGGCCTTCGGCGAATTCTTGGAATGGAAAAGGCGTCTCGACCCGCAGCAGCGATTCCAGAGTAACTGGTACCGCCACTACCGCGACCTGTGGGCCGCGGCGGGTGAGACGCCGCAAGCCCTTGCTTAATAACGAGGGGTAGGAGCAGGAGCAGGGCAGGCGCCGTAGTTGACCGACTGCTTCGACGGATAAGCGGCGACCGGACCGACCTTATTGGTCGTGTCGGTAATGCTCAGGTCCTTCCAGCTCACGCTTTGCAGCAACAGTTTCATCGGACCCGGGCAGGGGTTCTGCTTTGCTTTTGGCACTTTGAGCGTAATGCAGGCCGACACGGTACCGTACTTGTCGGGCGAATAGCTGGCCTTGGCGGTCACGTTTTCCTTGATCGACGTATATTGGCCTTTCGGGCAATTGCCACCAGGGTTAAGGCAGGCGTACGAGGCCGTCGCCGTGCCTTTGGCGAGATAATCGACCTGCTTGTCCTTCTTCAGTCCAGTTTCTTTGAAGCAAATTTTCACGTCGCCGGTTTTTGGATCGATCGCCGACGTGACTTTTCCGGAGAATTGCGGCCCGGAGGGCTGGTGTCCGTATGAGGCCTGGGCCGTTCCGGCTGCGCAGAAAAGCGCTGCGCATGCTGCCAGCGTGCCGGCGTACTGTTTGAGTGATAAATTCATGATAATGCCCCTTAAAAGTCCTGCTGTGATTACTGCTTGCTGCTACCTCGCGCAGACGTTTCTGCCGACCAATCGGTCGGTCAGGGCGTTGATGCGCACTCTCAGGGTAGGCCGCTGGGACAGGGGAACTTTGTGCGGACGCAGATATTCCGGTTGATTCAGGCGAGCGAAAGCGCAGTAGTCGGGCTGCCTATTTCATATAGACACCGCCACAGACGACCACATCGTCGTGCGGCTGGCAATACATGGCTTTTGGTTCGGTTTTCTTGCTGACGGGATTGGTGAATTTGTATTCCTGCCAGAACGGTGCTTTCCTGCGCGCCAGTTCGAGCCGTTCGCGCACGAATTCCTTGCCGTCCACATCCTTGATGTCCATGAGGTTACGGTTGACCATCTTCAGATTGGCGCCGTGCGCGCGCACCACGCCGTCGGTTCCGTACACCGTGATGTAGAGGTCGCGGTCGGTGAACGGGCCATCCTTGCGGTTGACTTCGGCGTAGCTCTTTTCCTTGCCGTTGGCCTTGATGTAGGCAACGGTCTTGTTCACCATTGCCTCGGCCTCGGCTTTGGTAACGAACGCGTCGGCGGCCGCGCCAGCGGGCAAGGTCAAGGCACAGAGTAGGGTCAGCGGCAATAGCGTGCGTGCACGCAAGGCTTGAACGATGTACATTGAAGCTCCTTGGAAAGAGCGCCCGGGTGGCGCAAGGTCCACGCTAGCACCCGTGGGGGTGCGGCGCTACACTGCTTTATGATAGTTGCCAAGCGTGCCATCGCACCGAAAGAGCCGATGAAAACTTGCTTACGCCTCTCGCTACCCGTGCTGCTTGCCTGCCTGGCCCTCCCTTCCGCGCGCGCGGCCGATGACGAGGCCTTCTGGGCCTTGTTGAAAGAGGGCGGGAAAGTGGTGCTGATGCGCCATGCGCAGACCGATGCCGGCATCGGCGATCCGCCCGGCTTTCTGCTGGACGATTGCAGCACCCAGCGCAATCTGTCGGCGCAGGGCCGCACCGAAGCGGTTCGTACCGGAGCGCGCTTGCGCAATCACGGCGTGCCTCTGGCCGAGGTGCTCTCGAGCCGCTGGTGCCGCTGCCTCGATACCGCGCGCTTTGCGTTCGGCCGCGCCGCACCGGCGCCGATGCTCGATTCGGTTTTCGACCGCTACTCCCCGAGCGAGGCGGCCAAGACGCGCGAGGTGCTGGCCTGGCTGGCCGGCCGCGTCAGGGCGGGCAGCCGCGACAACGTGGTGCTGGTTACCCACGCGGTCAATATCGACGCCCTGGCCGGCGTGTCGCTGGCCTCGGGCGAGATGGCCGTCGCCACGCTCGACGGCCCGCGCAAGCTGAAAGTGCTGGCGCGGGCGACGCCGGGACGCTAGTTAAAGCTCAAGCCGCCCGGGTTGGCGTTGGTGACCGTCTTCGCCTTCAAGTCCACCGTAAAATGGTCGCTCGGCTTGGCCGACCCGAGTCCCTTGAAGATCGAAAACACCTGCTTGAACTGGTCCTGGAACAGCACGTGGACCGGGTTCTGGTCCGACGGCTGGGACCCCACCCTGAGCGGCGCCGCCGGCTTGGCCGGAAACGCCGCCATCAGCACCTTGTACATGCGCACCCGCTCCGCGCCCATGTCGCGCAGGGCCAGTTCGCCCGCGTACACGGTACGATGGAAGTCGCCATGGAAGTCGTAGGCGCTGACGTTGGCAAAGTCGTCCAGTTTCAAGCCCGCCGCTGCCGCCAGCTTGGCGGCGCGAGCGGTGGCGTCGGCCCAGTCGGCGGCCAGCTGCGTGGCCGGCGCCGGCGTGCCTGCCACCGTTCCCTTGACCGCGCATGACGCGCTCAAAGGCACCACCCCCGGCGCGTCCTTCAACTGCGCCAGCGTGACCTTGGTCTCCAACTGCGACAGGATCAGCATCTGCTTCGCGTTCAGGCTTGTTGCGGCTTCCTTCATCTCGCACGGCCAGTATTCATCCATGAAGCGCAGGCGCGACAACTCGCCGAAATAGTAGCGCGTGAATTCGCCGTACGACCTGGTATCGAGGATGGCGTGGTTCCAGCGCTTTTTGATATCCGTCTCGGCGGTGCTGCCTTGCAGGTAGGCGTACTCGCTCTCGTACAGCGCAAACAGCTCGTTAAAGCGCGGCACGTTGGCCAGGGCCACTGTGCTCACATCGACCGTATCGGCGTCCTTGTAGGTGACGACCTTGTACGAAGCCCCGTACACGGCCAGCGACGGCGACTGCACGTTGACCAGGAAGTTACCCGCCGCATCCTGATAGTCGTTGGTGCCGTTGAAGTGCATGTGACCGCCCACGTGCAGGCGCAGGCCCGCCGCCGCCAGTGCCGCCGTGGTGGCCGCCGCCGGCACGCGCGCCGTCTGGAACGCGCCCGGCTTGAACACGGCTTTCATGGCGTCGGTCTGGTTGGCGTAAAAGTCCATGGTCGGGTAATGCGAGAAGGCCATCAGCTGCTTGCCTTCGGCCTTTGCGCGCGCGGTGACCGACTTGATCCACTCCATCTGGTGCCGCTTGTGCGTGAGGACCTTGTTCCAGCCCGCGTTGCCGGCGCCATCGAAACCCTTGAACGCCTTTGGGTTGGCCGGATTGAACGACGCGTTCGGGATAAATACATTGGCGTCGATCGACAGCAGCCACAAGCCCTTGACCGGTTCCACGAGATAGCTCGAATCGATGATGTCGCTGCACTTCGTGTAAGGCTTGCCGAGGGCTTTTTCGCCGTCGGCCCGGTAGATGCCGCCTTCGCCTTCGGCGCACATTTCGAACTGGCGGTTGCGCACGTCGCCGCTGACCATCGCGTCGGCGTAGCTGTATTTACCGCCCGGGTATTTGCTGAACGGGGTTTCCCAATGCAGGTCGGCCTTGTTAGGCATGTAGCCGAAGTCGGACAGCTGGGTAATCAGCTTTTCATAGCCCATCTCCAGCAGTTCATTAGTGCAGATCACGGTTGGATCCTTGGCCTTGCAGCCCGCGTTCCCGGTGGCGAACACCTTCTGCTCCTTGCCGTCACGGGTCAAAAAGTCGCTCTTCCCGGCTTCGTCATCGTCGTACGGTTCGTTGGGGTCGTGATTGCCCGGTGCGATAAAGAAGCGCATGCCCTTGGCCTGGTACTCGTGCAGGATGGCGCTGATGCCGTTGATGTTGATCGGCTGCGCATCGTCCGAATAGTCGCCCGGCAGCGCGACCAGGCGGATGCCCTTGGCGAAAGCGTCGTCGAGCGCGGCGCGGAAGGCGAAGTAGTTTTCGTTGAACAGGCGCGTCGAGGTGAGCTGCGCGTACATGGTGCGGATGGTGGCGTTCTTGCCGTCCTTGGTGGGAATGCCGCTGAACTGCGCGTTCTTGAAGTCGCCGTACACGTCTTCGAAGTGCACGTCCGTCATGAAGGCGACGCTGGGCGACGCGACCGGCGCGGGCGTGACGGCCGGTGGCACGACAGGGGCGGGCGCCGGCGCGGCGGCATGGTCGTCGTCGCTGCTGCAAGCTGCCAGCAGCAAGAGCGAGGCGGCGGCCAGGCCAAGGGACGGGCGAACGGAAGGTGTGATTCTCATGCATCGACTCCAGGAGTCCGGCGCGTGGCCGGGCGGGGTGGGGAAGCGCGCATTCTTGCATCGCAAAATGACCCGCTCATGACAGTCGCCTTGCGCAAGCGCGCGCGATGCGCAAGAATGGTCTTCTTTCAACGACACTGCCGGCACCCTGCGCTCCCGGCACGGCCTCCATGTTGCGTCCATCTCTTGCTGTATTTATCCGGCCGGCCCGCGCGATCGCGTTGCTGGCGCTTGGCGTGGCCGCCATGAGCGCGCACGCGACGCCGGCCAGCCAGTGCTTCGGCAGCGTGAGCAAGGGACGGCTCGACGGCGGCGTCAGACTGCCGGTGTCGGGGGCGAATTTTTCCGCCTACAGCGCGCAGGCGATTGCCGCCGGCCGCACCCATGTGCATGCAACGGTGGCGCGCATCTTGGCCGATGCGTACATGCGCGCGCAGGTGTCGGCGCCGTCCGCCAGGTACGTGTACGGCGAGACCGGCATGGCCGGCGGCGGGCCGTTCGCACCGCACAAGACTCACCAGAACGGGCTGTCGGTCGACTTCTTCGTTCCGGTGCGCGATGCGCGTGGCGTGGCGGCGTCGCTGCCCAGCAGCGCGCAAAACCGCTACGGCTACGATATCGAATTCGACGCCGATGGCCGCTACCAGGACTACCGCATCGACTTCGCCGCCTACGCCGAGCACCTGTACCAGCTCGACGCGGCCGCCAGGGCGCACGGCGCCGCGCTGGGGCTGGTGATTGTCGACCCGCGCTTCATGCCGGCGCTGCTGGCCACCGCGCGCGGGCCGTGGCTGCGAACGCACATCCCGTTCATGAAGGGCAAACCGTGGGTGCGCCACGACGAGCATTTTCATGTCGACTTCAAGCTCGCCTGCGCGCCGCTTGGCGCCGCACCCGCAAGCCGCCGGCCATGACGAGCGCCACGCCGCGAGCCCAACTGCCAACCCCGGTGTCAGGTCTGACATTCGGACACGAGCCCAACCGCCAACCCCGGTGTCAGGTCTGACATTCGGACACGAGCCGAACTGTAATGTGATGTGAAATTGATCAGAAGCGGCGCGGCGTGGGAGTGTGACCGTTGCAATCCAATTGCTCAGGTCGTGTCTGAATGTCAGACCTGACACCGGCGGTATTGCTCAGGTCGTGTCCGAATGTCAGACCTGACACCGGTGGTGGACACCGGTGGTGGATACCGGCGGCGAATGATTGCCGCAACGGCAAAGACGCCGCCGACAGGAAGATACGCTCACAAGTTGTGGCCGAAAACTCACGAGGCAGGCACTTACGCATCGCCTGTCGGAATGTTTACTTTCTTCTATGACACGGAAATGATACCCTGCGCTATTATGCGAAAAACATCATTGCCTCCGCCGCCAGTCATCATCGACACATTATGAACAAGAAAAAGTTGGGAATCATCGCTGCGGGCGTCGCCCTGTGCGCCGCCGCCGTGGCCGGCTATGCCGTGTTCGGCTGGAAGAAGACGCAACACGGCAAGGGCCTCAACCTCGATCTGTCGCAGCCCGACGCGCTGATCGTCACCAAAAGCCTGTCGTCGCTGCCGCGCGACCTGCTCGCCATTCCGCTGGCGCGCGACGTGCTGCGCGAGGATTTCGTGTTTTACTATGAGCAGAACGGCGACAAACTGGGCTTGCAGGGCGCCTTGCGCCGCATCGCCTACGAACATGAACTGGGCTGGGGCGACCAGTTGATCCGCACGGTGCTCGACGAGCCGGCCGACGTGGCCCTGTGGCGCGAGGAAGATGGCTCGCTCAAGCACTTCGCCATCGCCGTCTCGCGCAACAGCATGACGCGCTTGCTCGAACAAGCCGGCAAGGTCGCGCTCAAGGACACGCAGATGAAACTGGCCGGCGACATCCGCGTCGATGGCGACAAGGTCGCGATGTACTCGCTCAATTACGCTCACAAGCGCACCTTGCTGATCGGTGCGCGCGGCACGCGCATGGTCATCCTGTCCGATCCGGGCATGCTGTTCGACGACAAGGGCAAGGCCGACGGCAAAGCCGAAACCACGGTGGCCAACCTGCTCGCCGCCGATCCCAAAAAACAGCAGGCGCTCCGTCAGCAGTTCCAGCTCGACGCCCAGCCGGTCGATGGCCATAGCGTGGCGGTCAAGGCCGACGTGCTGGCCTTCGGCTATCAGCCGTTCTTCGGCGCGCTTGACGCCTTGCGTTTCGATTTTGCCAAAGGCCAGTGGCAGACGCGCGCACTGGTCGACGCCGGCAAGCTGGCCGCCGGCGGTTACGACAACCGCGCCCTGTGGCCGGTGCTGCCGCATAACCCGGCCGCCTGCTTCGCGCTGCCGGCCGATTGGGCCGCCATGGCGTCGGTGCTGGGCGATGTCGACGCGTCGTCGAATGTGACGCCGCTGTCGGAACAGTTGACCGGCCCTGCCGCCGTCTGCTGGTACGGCACCTCGCGCCTGTACACGCCGCTGGTGGTGGCGACCCGCAAGGCGGGCGGCAACGACGAGCTGTATGGGGCGCTGTTCGCAGCCGCCATCGGCAACAAGAAAAGCGGCGCGGTGCAAAAGTCGGCCGGCCCGAATGGCGCTGTTCTTTGGCAGCGCGAAGTCGCCACCGGCATCGGTGCCCAGCATCCGACCCTGGCGCTGAGCGGCCTGACCGTGCTGTTTTCGCCGGACCGCAAGCTGGTCGAACAGGCGCTGGCCGTGAGCCGCAAGCAGGCCCCGGCGATTGCCGACCGCCTTAACGATCCGTCGCGCACAGTGGGCCTGATCGCGCCGGCCGCGCTGGCCGAATTGATCCGCAAGGAAGCCTTCGACGCGCTGCCGTCCGCGCGCGAACCGGTGCTGCGCGCCGCCGCCGACGCGCACCTGGTGCCGCGTTTGAACGCGCTCAAAAAATATCCGCCATACCGCCTCGTGCTCAAGTCGCTGCCCGCCAGTGGCGTGAGCTGGCAGCCGGTCGAGTGGCAGGCACTGGATAAATGATGGCTGTCACCCGCCGTCACCTGCTGGGACTTGCCGCCGGCTGCGCCATGCTGCCGTGGGCGAACGCGCTCACGGGCGCGCCGGCGGCCGCCATGCCGGCTTACCTGTCCAAGGCGCAAAGCCGCGCCTTCCAGGCGTGGATGCTGCGCATCGTGAACGCGCAGATGGAGCAGGGCCCGTCGCCGCGCTGGCAGCACCGCGACTGCGCGGGCCTGGTGCGCTTTGCCGTGAACGAGGCGCTCACCGTGCACGACGCCAAATGGATGCGCGCCAACGGCATCGGCAGCGACCGGCAACTGCCGCCCGAACTCGATCTCACGCCCGCGCAGAAAGCCCTGCGCAACCGCTGGGTGCAGACCGGCGGCACGGTTGGCCACTACGTCTCGGCCATCGGCCTGGTACAGAACAACAGCCGCTTCATCGGGCGCGACCTGAATCAGGCGCAGCCCGGAGACCTGCTGTTTTTCGACCAGGGCGACGAACACCATCTGATGGTCTGGATGGGCGCGCGCATCGCTTACCACACCGGCACCGTCACCCCGAACGACAACGGACTGCGTACCGTTGATGTCCCACAACTCAAAACCTGGAAGGACACGCGGTGGCAACCAGCGGTCGACAATCCCAATTTCGCCGGCATGTTCCGGCTGGCGTTTTTAACATGAACAATCCAATCACGCGCGCCCTGGCGCTGCTGGTGCTGCTGTGCGGCTTGCTGCCCGCACTTGCGCCGGCCCAGGAAACCGACGCACCGGTAGCCGCGCCGGCCGAAGCGGGCACCGCGCCGTCGGGCACCAATTACGCGAGCTTCAAGGGCGAACCGTTTTTCCTGCTGTCCGACGCGGCCTATGGCAGCGGCGAGGTGGCCAAGGTACGCCTGGAAGTGCCGGGACGCGATTTTGCGCGCTCGAATCTGGAGCAGTACGGCGGCGTCGACGTGCTGGTGTACCGGGTTCCCGAGCCGCTCGAGTTCCTGAAAAAGCAGCGCAATCTGCACCGTGTTCAGGTCAGCGGCAATTACAAGGGCGAGGGCTTGCTCAATACCCTGACCATGCTGTGGGACCGCTGGTGGAAGCAGTCGCGCATGGCCTGGCGCAAGCTGTTTTCGAGCGAGGCGCGCGAGGCGGTCACCAGCGCCCAGCCCAAGCTGGCCACCAGCGAGGCGATCACGCGTCCGGTGCCGTTCCGCCAGCAGCCGCAGTACGAACCGCTCAAGGGCTACGACCTGGTCGACCGTTTCCGCTATCCGGTCTGGGAGGCGAAGATGATCACGCCGCCGACCGGCATCAAGATGGAAGGTTCGAGCAGCGAATTCATGACCAGCAGCGCCGGCAACGTGATGATCCCGATCGGCCAGCGCAAGCCGGGCCTGTACCTGGTCGAGGCGATCATCGGCGAACACCGCGCCACCACCCTGGTGTTCGTGTCGGACACGATGGCCATTACCAAGGTGTCGGCCAACCAGATGCTGGTGTGGGCCGCGCGGCGCGACAACGGCGCGGCGGTGCCGGACGTCGATGTCACCTGGACCGACGGCAGCGGCGTGCTGCAATCGGGTCGCACCGGCGCCAACGGCGTCGTCTCGCTTGACCGCGGCAGCCCGGAACATACCTATGTGATGGGTGAAGACCGCAGCGGCGGCGTGTTCGTGTCCGAGAATTTTTACTACGACAGCGAAATCTACAACACCAAGGTGTACGCCGTCACCGACCGGCCGCTGTACCGCCCGGGCGATGAAGTCAACGTCAAGTTCATCGGCCGCGAATTCACCGGCGCACGCGCCTCGCAGGCGGCTGTAACGGCGCCGCTGGCGCTCACGGTGTTCGACCCGAACGGCACGCCGCTGCTGACGCAGTCGCTGCAACTGACGGGCGACACCGGCAGCGACACGCGCTTCCGTCTGCCCGACAACGCCGGCGCCGGCGGCTACGAGCTGCGTTTCACCTACCGCGACACCCAGTACGGCGCCGCTTTCCGCGTGGCCGACTACGTCAAGCCGCACTTCGAGATCAACCTGGTGCCGTCCAAGGCCGACTTCAAGACCGGCGAGGACGTCAAGGGCCGCATCGAACTGCGCTATCCGGACGGCACGCCGGTCGCCAAAGCCAGCCTGTCGCTGTCCCTGCGCGCCCAGAAGAATGCCATGGTCGAAGGCGAATTGCGCTACAGCGGCGCATTCCCGGTCGAACTGAAAACCCAGGAACTGGTCAGCGACGGCAAGGGCAACGTCGATTTCGTCCTGCCGCAGGCCAAGGACCCGTCGCGCTACATTCTCACCGTGCTGGCCTCGGACGGCGCGGCCTATCGCGTCCGCAGCACGCGCGAACTGATGATCGAGCGTTCGGCCAGCCAGTACACGCTCAAGGCGCAGCGGCGCTTTTCCGCGCCCGGTGAAACGGTACGCTTCGACGTCGCGGCCGAGGCCACGGCAGGCGCCAAACCGGTGCGCTGGGAGATGATCCAGTTAGAGAAGCAGACCAGGACCGAGGGCGTGTTCGACGCATCGAAGCCGACCTGGGATGTGAACTTCCCGGCATCGGGTTCGTATCAACTGAGCCTGCGCGACGCCCAGAACAACCTGGTCGGCGGCACCAGCCACTGGGTCAGCGGCCAGGGCCTGGCGGCCACGCCGGGCAGCATCGAGATTGTGCTTGACCATGAACGCTACCGCGCCGGCGACACCGCCGAGGCGCTGATCACCTTCGCCGACCCGGTCGACCAGGCCTTGCTGACGCTCGAGCGCGACAAGGTCGAACAGGTTGGCCTGCTGACCGCCGGCGCCGACTGGATCAAGCCGGTGCGCGTTGCGCCCAACCAGTGGCGCGTGAAAATCCCCGTCAAGGACGACTACGGCCCGAACATCACGTTTTCGGTGGCGTACACGCGCAAGGGCGACTTCGTGTTCCAGAACGCCGGTATCCAGATCGTGGAACCGCGCATCGCGCTGCAGTTCAAGACCGACAAGGAAGTCTATCAACCGGGCGAGAAGGTCACCATCGACGTCACCGCGCAGATGGATGGCAAGCCGGTGTCGACCCTGGTCACGCTGGGCGTGGTCGACGAAATGATCTACGTGCTGCAGCCGGAGATCGCGCCCGACATCGGCGACTTCTTCTACCACCCGCGCCGCAACAACGTCCGTACCACGGCCAGCCTGTCGTTCATCAGCTACGACATGGCCGCCGGGCGCAGCGCCGGCGCTCCCGCGCGCCACAACTACAACGAGCGTGGCGTCAAAGTGCTGGAACGTCCGCGCCGTGACAACGTCGATACGGCCCTGTGGGCACCCGCGCTCAAGACCGATGCCGACGGCCGCGCGCGCGTCACCTTCACCATGCCCGACGCGCTGACGCGCTGGCGCATCACCGGCCGCGCCATGGATGCGCAGGGGCGGGTAGGCCAGCGCAGCGGCTATCTGCGCTCGGACAAGAACTTCTTCGCCAAGTGGACCGCGCCGGACTGGATGCGCGTGGGCGACGCTCCGCAGGCGTCGGTAGCGGTATTCAACCAGACCGCCAGCGACCAGGCCATTGAAGTCACGCTCACCGCCGGCAGCGTCGTCAAGACCGAGAAGATCACCGCCCGCCGTGGCGTGAACTACGTGCAGTTCCCGCTGCCGGCCTATAGTGGTCCGATGCGCCTGGAAGTCAAACAGGACGGCAAACTGGTCGACGCGCTCGACACCGATGTGCAGGCATTGCCCGCCGCCTGGAACAGCCCGCGCACCCTGAGCGTTCCGCTGACCGGCGCCACCGTGCCGGTCACCTTGCCGGCGGACGCGCGCAATATCCGCGTCTCGTTCGCCAGCGGCGCGGCCAGCCACTTCGCGCGCATCGCCGACGACCTGATCGAGTATCCGTACGGCTGCGTGGAGCAGACATCGAGCCGCCTGATTCCGCTGGCGCTCGGATTGCAGAATCTCGGCCCCGAAGCCGGCCCGGTTCAACTGCGCCTTCTGAACACCTTGCAGGCGCAGCGCCTGCGGCTGGTGTCGATGGCCGGTCCGGAAGCGCAGTTCGGCTGGTGGGGCAATGCCACCGCCGGCAATTCGCTGATGACGGCTTACGCTTACTACGCCGACTGGTACGCTGCGCGCGCGCTGCGCATCGAGATGCCGCCCGAGCACTGGCAAGGTTTGCTGGCCATGTACGGCAAGGAAGGCCTGAAGGAGCCGGTGCTGCATCGCGCACTGACCCTGTGGCTGGCGCAGGAAATGGGCTTGCCGGTCAAGACGCTGGCCTCCGGCCTGGCCGACGAACTGGCCAAGACAAAACTCGACGCCAGGCCGGCCGCGCTGGCGCCGACCAGCAGCATGCTGCTCACCGCCGAAAGCGGCAACTCGCAGGCGCTGACCTTGGCGCTGCTGTCGGTGATCGCCGCCAGCGATGGCGTGACGCTCGCTCCCGAACTGGAAGAGCAGGTCGGCGCCGCGTGGACCACCTTGCGCGCAAACCCGGCGCCGCTGGCGCAAGCCTTGCTGATGCTGGGCGGGCAGCTGCCCGCCAGCCAGGCGGACGCCGTGCTTGGCGCCGTGCGCGCCGACATGCCGACCCTGGACCGCGCGCTGACCCTGGTGTGGGTGCAGAAGAAGCTGGGCGGCCCGCCGGGGCCGAAAGATGCGGGCGTTGCGCTCTCCGGCACCTGGCAGAAGACCGCCAGCCCGCTCGGCCAGGCCTTGTTCCGCTGGCAGCCGGCCAAGGGCGTGCCAACGCAGTTGCAGCTGCTTGAGGCGCCGCCGGCCAACACGGTCGCCATCATCCAGTACGACAGCCGGGAAGCGGAAACGCACGCGCTGCCGGTCAGGATCGAACGGCGCCTGATGCGCATGGAGCAGAAGGACAACACCTTCAACCCGGTGCCGGTCAAGAACGGCGAGGCGCTGCGCACCGACGCGCTGTACATGGATGAAATCACGCTCACGCCGGCGGCCGGTGCGAAGTACCGCTATGGCTTGCTGGAAGTGGCGCTTCCGCCGGGCGCCTCGGTCGAGGCGACCACCTGGGGCATGACGCTCGCCGGCGAGAAAAAGGAAGCGCTGGAAGCCGCGCGCCATGAATCGCGCCGCGAAGGCTATGTGGTGCCGGTCGAGCCGCTGGCCGAACCGGTGCGCCTGCGCCACCTGCTGCGCTTTGCGCAAAAAGGCAGTTACGTGCTGCCGCCGGCCCGCTACTACCGCATGTACCAGCCCGAAAACAAGGCGCTGGAAGGCGAGGGCAAGACCATGCACACGCTGAAGGTCGAGTAATGCCGGCATGGCTGTCACGCGGATGCGCCATGGCGCTGGTGCTGTACGCACCGCTGGCGCCGGCGGCCACGCTCGATGTGGCGTGGTGGCGCGACGGCCAGCTCACCGCGCTGCAGCTGGACGACAAGGGCGGCAGCCGCCGCGCCCAGTTCGACGGTGCGCGCCAGGTGCCGCTGGGCAGCCTGTGGAAGCTGTTCGTGTATGTCTACGCGATCGACAAGAAAGTACCGACGCCGGACTACGCCTGCGGCGGGCAAAAGAACGAGGAAGTGTATTGCTGCACCTCGGGTAAAAGTGTCGGGCGCGACCTGGCGCTGGCGCAGTCGTGCGGCCTGTTTTTTTCGCCCTCCCGGCTGATGCTCACACGCGGCCCGTGGCAGCAATACTGGAGCGAGCGGCTCGGGCGCGCCGCGAGCGGCGAATACGACTGGCTGGCCGACCCGTCGAACCTGGCGCCGGAACGCCTGGTCAGCCTGCGCAGCTTGATGGTGGCGCTGGCGAGCATTCCGGCCCACAGCCGCAAGGACGCAGAGTCGGCGCTGCTGCACGTGGTACTGGGCGCGCGCGGCGTGAACACCGCCAGCTGGTTCGGCAGCCGGCTGCGCGTGAAAACCTACTCGTGGCATCACCCGCAGCGCACGAGCGAACGGCTGGGCGGCGCAGCGGGATGGCTGGCCGACGGCACGCCGCTCTGGTTCGGCGGTGCCGACACCAGCAGCCGCATCCTGGAAAAATGGGCGCCGCGCCTTGCCAGCACCTTGCCTGCGGCGCAGACACCGTTTGATGCAGGCTGCGTTGTCGTTGATTACTTCGCGCGCTACCCGATCAAGAGCGTGACGGCAGGGCGCAGCGCCGCCGTGCCGGGACTGTTGAACGGGCCGTACCAGGTGCGCTTCGAGAATGGCCGCAGCCTGGCGTTTTTCAGCCAGAACGACATGGTGCTGGCGCGCGATGCGCAGGGCCGCACGCGCCTGACAGGCCGCTTCGGCGTCAACGAATACGTGGCGCGCGTGATCGACCGCGAAGGCGGCACCAGCGCGCCGGAGGCAGCCAAGGCGCTGGCGGTGGCGGCGCGCACCTACCTGCAGCAGAATGCGCAGTGGGCCGAGGGTTGCCAGCGCATCGCCGACAGCAGCGCCACGCAGCGCGTCGCTCCGCAGCCGGCCAGTGTGGCGGCGCGCGCCATCGCCAACTGGACCGACCAGCTGGTGCTGTCGGGCGTGAACGTGCGCTATCACGCCGATACGGCCTCGAAAGACACGATGGCGTGGAGCGAGGCCGTGGTGCAGGCGGGGCGGGGGATGCGTTTCGACGCCATCCTGACGGCGGCCTATCCGGGCGCAGACCTGAGCACGCTCTCGGGCGGCGACTCGCAGCAGTGCGTGCGTCTGCCCGGCGCGCAGGCGTGGCTGGCACGCGAGCTGCCGCAGTGGGAACGCGTGCTGCGCAAGCAGGCGGGTTACGAAACGCCGCTTGACCTGCCTGCGGTGTGCCACCTGGCGCGCGGCACGCCGTATTCTGAGCAGTCGCGCAACCGGATTTATGTTCGCGGCCTGGCCAGCCGCGAGGACCGCATCACGCTGGCGCACGAATTCCTGCACCTCGGCCTGCGCAATCACCCGAGCGGGCAGGATGAAATCCTGGTCGAACAACTGGCGCGGCGCCTGGTCGATGCGCGCCTGGAAGCGCATCAATAATCCAACCAAACCTGATCATGAAAATACTGCTGATACCCGCACTGCTGCTGTCCACCGCCGCCCTGGCCCAGGTGAAGATCGACTCGCCCAACAGCGGCTGGCGCAATTCCAAGGGCGCCAAGGAGGCCTACACGCAGGACGTGAACTATCCGGCGGCGTCGGTCAGCGTGCAGGATGGGCAAAGTCCGACGGCCGAAATTCGCGGGCGCATCGCCGGCAAGGGCAAGAGCAAGCCGGCCACCCTGGTGGTCAACGGCGTGGCGATGCCGATGGCGGTGCAGGAAGACGGCAGCTTTGCGCGCCCGTATGCCTTCGGACGCGGATCGAACAGCGTCGAAGTGCGCTCGCCCGACGGCAAGGCGCGCAGCCGCAGCCAGTTCCTCGATTCGTACGCCGGCAAGACCGCCTCGCGCCTGCGCGTGGTGCTGTCGTGGGACAGCGACGGCACCGACGTCGACCTGCACGTGGTCGCGCCCGACGGCGGTCACTCGTGGTACGGCAGCCGCGTCATGCCCAACGGCGGCGCGCTCGATGTCGACGTCACCACCGGGTACGGGCCGGAGATCTTTTCGAGCGCCGCGCCACCGAAGGGGAACTATCACGTGTACGTGAACTACTATGGGGCCGGGCAGGACACCGGCATCCTGACGGTGGCGCAGGTGGCGATCATCACCAACGAAAATTCTCCGAACGAGCGGCAGGAAGTCGTCCGCGTGCCATTGCGCGCGCCGGGTGAGCTGACATTGGTGAAGTCGTTCGTTTATCCCTGACCGGAGCACTCGCATGGACCTGATGGAAAACGACCAATACGACGCGCTGGAAGACGCCATCATCGCGATGACGCCGGAGGAGGCGCTCGCCTGTTTGCTGCCGCTGGCCGAATCGGGCAATGCGGCGGCGCAGTGCCTGCTGGCCGATTCGTACGATCTGGGCGATGTCGGTCCACGCGATCCCGGCAAGGCGATCCACTGGTACCGGAAGGCGGCGGCGCAAGGATTCATGCGGGCTGAATATTTTTTGGGTAGCATGCTCGCATCGGGTATCGGCGCCGAACGCGACGTGGCCGAGGCCAGCTACTGGCTGCGGATCGTCGCGGACAAAGGCGACAGCGCCGCGCAATTTAGCTTGGCCGAACTGCTGCTCGCCGACGGCAGCGATGATCCCTCGCGCTTGGCGCAGGCGACTGCGTGGTTAACGTTGTCCGCCGCACAAGGCAACGAGCAAGCCGCCGCGCGTCTCGCCACGCTCCGAAAACAACGCCCTTCATCGGCGCTTTGACAGTTTTTGAACGGCATGTAAAACTGTCGTCAGGAAATACGATCCTGGCTGCGCACCGACCGCGCCAGTCTTCTGACGAATTGGAGTGCAAGTGAGTACTGCAGCATGGATCTACGATGCCAGCATCGTTATCAGGAACGCCCGGCAACCGGCGGCGTTCAACGCGATTCGCACGTCGTTCGAAGGTTGCGATTCCTTTTTCGCCGAACGCGCACGCGCCGAACGCGACTTCCCGGCCTTCCTTGAATCGATCGGCTTCACCAGCCAGCGCCAGGAAGGCGCGCTGCTGATCGACGGCGGCGATATCGACATCATCACCAACTGGCTGATTCGCCTGTTCGATACGCTCGGCCCCTTCGTCGAACCAGGCGGTGTGCTGGAGATTCGCGACGAAGAAGGCGAGCAGATGACGTTCTGCTACGACGGCAAGCAGATGGATATCGAATTCAGCGAGTAATGCAAGGTGGCTCCGCGCCGCTTTATGCTACATTGGCACCCCCTGAATTTTGAAGGAGTGCCACGCCATGCCACCGAACCCCGACATCGCCTCGATCCGCGCCGACCTGCTCGACGAGATGGCTGCCTATATGGAACGCTGCGCCGAAGACCCTGACCACGAGCCCCCGTACGGCAAGGCCGAAATCGACCAGTGCGCGAGCATTCTCGACGCGTACACCGCTGCCATCGACAAGCTCCCCAAGCCTGCCGAGCGCGCAGCGATCATGAAAGAAGTTGAACGCGTCGTCGTGGCGCTCAATGAGTTCGACGAACGCTGCGGCGGCATCATCGAGACCGAGGAGCGCGAAAAACTGTGCGACATCATCTACCTGCTTGCCAAGGACGCCGGCCTGGAAGCCGACGAAGACATCACCGAACAATGGCGCGACTGGTAAATACGCCGGCGCTGACGCGCCCGACGCGCGCAACCTTGCAATTTATATAGTCCAGTTCTATACTTCGCCGGTAGTCAAGCTTCTGGTTCTGGCAAACGATCGTTTGCCGGATTAAATGGGAAGCCGGTGCGCTCCTTCATGGAGCAAAGCCGGTGCTGCCCCCGCAACGGTAAGCGAGTCAAGGATGTGCATCACGCCACTGTGCAAAGCATGGGAAGGCGCATATCCGGGAAGTGGGCTTTTGCCCCGCCACTCGCCAGCCCGGAAACCAGCCGAAGCGGTAAGTCGTTTGTATCGCGGAGGGCGATCCAGGTGGATCGCTGCGTACCGCACCCATCTCACGTTCCTTCTCCCAGTACAAGCCCCCGGTTGCCGGCCATGGCAAGACGCGCGCGTCTGCATTGGCCTGGCTCTATGCGCAGTGCTTTAGGAAGGAATGCCATGTCGTCGATCCACAGCGTCACCCCCACCTTTGACGAACAAGTCCCGTTTGCCGCCATCAAGGAACGCATCGTGCAAGCCATGTGCGCCGCCAGCCTTGGCGCCGTGCTGCTGTTCGGCGCCGGCTTCGCCTCCATGGAAACGCTGCACAACGCGGCGCACGACAGCCGTCACTCGGCCGGCTTTCCATGTCACTGATTCGCACCGCGCCCGCAGCGGGCCTGGGCACCTTTAACCGCATCATCGCCAGCGCGGCGGCGGCCGGCATCCTCGCCGGCCTGCTGCTGACCGGCGTGCAGCAGGTGCAGGTGGCGCCCATCATCCTCCAGGCCGAGGTGTTCGAGAGCGCCGCGCCGAAGGCACTGGAAGTGGCCCCAACGCACAGCCACGCCGACGCCACGCCGCACGAGCATGCGGACGATGGTGCCCACGAAGGCGCGCATGAACACGGCGGCTGGCAGCCGGACGACGGTCTTGAGCGCACCTTCTATACGGCGCTGGCCAATATCAGCGCCGGCGTCGGTTATGCGCTGCTGCTGGCGGCGGCCATCAGCCTGTATGGCCGCACCAGCAACTGGCGCGCGGGCCTGCTGTGGGGCGCCGCCGGCTACACGGCGTTTTTTGTGGCGCCCTCGATCGGTTTGCCGCCCGAGCTGCCCGGCACCGTCGCCGCGCCGCTGCTGGCGCGCCAGCTGTGGTGGACCGCCACCGTCGCCGCCAGTGCCGGCGGGCTGGCGCTGCTGGTCTTCGCCAGGAGCTGGCCGCTCAAGATCGGCGGCGCCTTGATGCTGCTGGTGCCGCACCTGGTCGGGTCGCCCCAGCCGGCGGCCCATTCGAGCACTGCGCCGGCCGAGCTGGCACGCAGCTTCCTGTACGCGACCTTGTTGGCCAATGCCGCCTTCTGGCTGGCCATGGGCGCGCTGGCGGCTTACTTCTACAAGAAGTTCGGCTGACCGATGCGCACCCACGACCGGCACGTGTTCATGTGCGTCGGCCCGCGCTGCACAGAGAACGGCGTGCAGGCGCAGGCCGTTTTCGAACACATGGGCCGCGAAATCGACGCGCACCCGGAGCTGTGCGTCAAGCGCACCCGCACCCATTGCATGGTCGCGTGCCGCAATGAAGGGCCAATCGTGGTCGTGTACCCGGAAGGCGTGTGGTACCGGCGCGTCGACGAAGCGGCGGCCGGGCGCATCGTCGCCGAACACCTGATTGGCGGCAGGGAAGTGACCGACCTGATTTTCCATCGCATCGGCGAAGGCGACACACTCGTGGCGGACAATGACACCTGATTTTCCTCAAGGCCCGGCGCCCATCGCGCTGCTTACCCACGCATCGAACGACCTGACGGTATTGCACCACGCAGTCAGCCAGCTCCCGCCGGAGTTCGGCGCGGTGGCGGGCGTGAACCTGCAAGGACTCGACGCCGACGGCGGCGCCACGGCCCTGCTCGCGCGCGAGGTGCAGGGCGCGCGCATCATCATCCTGCGTGTGTTGGGACGACTCGGCAGCGTACCCGGTTTTGCGGATCTGGTCAGCCACGCGCGCCGCACCGGCCAGCACCTGATCGCGATCAGCGGCACCGGCGAGCCCGATCCCGAGCTGGCCGCGGTATCGACCGTCGCCCCCGATGTGCTGCAACAGACCCTCAATTACTTCCATTGCGGCGGTAGCGGTAACCTGGCGCAGTTGCTGCGCTATTTGTCCGACCACCTGCTGCTGACCGGCTTTGGCTACGAGAGCGCGCTGCCGTTGCCGGAACACGGCATTTACCATCCCGACCTGGCGCAGGGCGCCGGCATCGACGACTGGCTGGCGCTGCGCAAAGCCGGCGCGCCGAGTGCAGGCATCGTGTTCTACCGCGCGCACTGGATGAGCGGGAACACGCGCTTCATCGACGCGCTGCTCGATGCGCTGGAAAAGCGCGGCATGAACGTGCTGCCGGTGTTCACATCCTCCCTGCGCAGCGGCGCGGGCGGGGGCGCTTTGTCCGATTCCTTGCCTGATGCGCTGCGCTACTTCAGCGACGCGCGCGGCGTGCATATCGACGTATTGATCAACACGACCTCGTTTGCGATGGGTGAGATCACGCCGGGCGGCCCCACGCCGGCCGGCTGGTCGGTCGGCGTGCTGGAAACGCTGAACGTGCCGGTGCTGCAAGCGATCACCAGCGGCATGACCCTGCCGCAGTGGGAGCAGTCCGCGCGCGGCCTCAATCCGCTCGATACGGCCATGAACGTGGTGCTGCCCGAGTTCGACGGGCGCATCATCACCGCGCCGGTGTCGTTCAAGGCGCGCGCCGCCGGCCTGCAGGGCGACGCCGTCGAATACGAACCGGTGCCGGACCGGGTGGCGCGCGTGGCTGGCATCGCCGCGCGCTTTGCACGCCTCAAGCATGTGCCCAACGCCGAGAAGCGCGTTGCCTTCATGTTCACCAATTCGAGCAGCAAGGCTTCGCAGATCGGCAATGCGGTCGGGCTGGACGCCCCGGCCTCGCTGATGCGCATCCTGGACGCCATGCGCGCCGCCGGCTACGACGTCGGCCAGCCGCCTGCGGACGGCACCACCCTGATCCACGATCTGGTGGCGCGCTGTTCGTACGACCAGATTTACGTGACCACCGAGCAGTTGCGCAACGCCGCCGGCCGCGTGCCGGCCGCGCTGTACGCGCAGTGGTTCGCCGAGCTCACGCCCGACATGCAGGAAAAGATGAGCACCCAGTGGGGCGCCGCGCCGGGCGAAGCCTATGTGTGCGACGGCCATCTGGCGCTGGCGGGCATCGAATTGGGCAATACCTTCGTCGCGCTGCAACCGCCGCGCGGCTACGGCATGGACCCGGACGCGATCTATCACCAGAGCGACCTGCCGCCGACCCACCATTACTATGCCTTGTACCGTTGGCTGCGCGACGTGTGGCGCGCCGACGCCATCGTCCACGTCGGCAAGCACGGCACGATGGAATGGCTGCCCGGTAAAGGCGTGGGCCTGTCGCAGAACTGCTTCCCGGACGCCTTGCTGGGCGACCTGCCGCTGTTTTACCCGTTCATCATCAACGATCCGGGCGAAGGTTCGCAGGCCAAGCGGCGCGCGCACGCGGTCGTGCTCGACCACCTGACGCCGCCGATGACCACCGCCGATACCTACGGTGCGCTGGCGCAGCTCACGCAACTGGTCGACGAGTACTATCAGGTCGAAGTGCTGGACCCGGCCAAGCTTCCGCTCTTGCAGCAGCAGATCTGGGAACTGGTCAAGCAGACCAACCTGAATGCCGACCTGCAGGCGCGCCTGCTGCACCATAATCACGACCACGACCACGACCACGACCACGACCACGACCACGACCACGACCACGATCATGGGCACGGCCATCACCACCATCATGGCCACGATCACGATCATGAGCACGGCCACGATCATCACCATGAAGAAGACGGCGAACTGCCGGCCGCGCTGGCGTCGATGGGTGGCTCCGACGTGGCCCACCTGATCGAAGATCTGGACGGCTATCTGTGCGAACTGGGTTCTGCCCAGATCCGCGATGGCCTGCATATCCTCGGCGGTGGACCTGACGCCGAACAGATGCCGGCCATGCTGGTATCGCTCACGCGCCTGCCGAACCTGGATATTCCGGGCCTGCAAGCCGAGGTGTCGAAGCTGTTCGGCCTGACCATGGACCTGCTGCTCGATCAAAAGGGCCGCCGCATCAACGTGGCGCCCGCGCTGGCAAGGCTGGCGCAGTGCGCCGTGGTTACGCGCTCCGACGCGCTCGACGCCATCGACGCCCTGTGCCTGCGTTTGTTCACAGAACTGGCCGCGCGTGATTACCGGCCGGCCGGCATCGATGACGTGCTCAATCTGGTTTTCGCCGACATCGACGGCGATGCGGTCGCCGCGCCGCTGCTGCAACCGGCCGTGCGCGCCAAATCGAGCATGCTGTCGCAAATGGGCAAAGCGCGGCCGGTGCCCGCGCGCGCTGCTGTTTCACCCATCGCTCCGGTCGCACCGGTATTGAATCGCTTCGACGCGCTGCGCAAGGTGCTCGGTTTCGCGTGCGGCCAGCTGGTGCCGAACCTGGCACGCGCCACCGACGAAATCGACAACCTGATTAACGGCCTGTCGGGCGCATACGTGCCGGCCGGCCCGAGCGGCTCGCCCACGCGCGGCATGGCGCACATCCTGCCGACCGGCCGCAATTTCTATTCGGTCGACCCGCGCAGCGTGCCGTCGCAGTCGGCCTGGCGCGTCGGCCTGCAACTGGCGCACGAGGTACTGACGCGCCACGAGCGCGAAACCGGTGAATATCCCGAGAGCGTGGCCATCAGCATCTGGGGCACCAGCGCAATGCGCACCCACGGCGACGACGTGGCCCAGATCCTGGCGCTGCTCGGCGTGCGTCCGGTATGGCGCGCCGAAAGCCGCCAGGTAAGCGGGGTGGAAGTGATCCCGCTCGACGAACTGAAACGACCGCGCATCGACGTCACGACGCGCATCAGCGGCTTTTTCCGCGACGCGTTCCCGCAGCTGATCGACCTGATCGACGACGCCGTGAACACCGTCATCGCCCTCGACGAACCGCTCACGCACAACTTCGTGCGCAAGCACTACCTGGCCGAACTCGGAGGCTGGATCGAGCAGGGCCTGAGCCCGGAAGAGGGCGCGCGGCGCGCATCGTACCGTGTGTTCGGCGCCAAGCCGGGCAGCTACGGCGCCGGCATCCTGCCGCTGATCCAGCACAAGAACTGGGAAGCCGACGCCGATTTCGCCGAAGCCTACGTCAACTGGGGCGGCTACGCCTACGCGCGCGGCGAGCAGGGAGCCGACCAGCGCGACGCCTTCAAGGTGCGCCTGGCGGGCGTGCAGGTCGCCCTGCACAACCAGGACAACCGCGAACACGACATTTTCGACAGCGACGACTACCTGCAGTTCCACGGCGGGATGATCGCCACCATCCGTGCCCTGACCGGCCAGCAGCCGCGCCACTACTTCGGCGACAGCAGCGACCCGGCACGCGCGCAAGTGCGCGACCTGAAGGAAGAAACCCTGCGCGTGTTCCGCTCGCGCGTAGTCAATCCCAAATGGCTGGCCAGTATCCAGCGTCACGGCTACAAGGGTGGACTGGAACTGACGGCCACCGTCGACTACCTGTTCGGCTACGACGCCACGGCGCAGGTGATGGACGACTGGATGTATGAAGACGTGGCCCAGGCCTACGGCTTCGACGAAGACATGCAGCGCTTCCTGGAAGAAGCCAATCCATGGGCGCAGAACGCGATCGCCGAGCGCCTGCTGGAAGCGGCCAGCCGTGGCATGTGGGCCGAGCCGCGCCCGGAAACGCTGGCAAAGCTGCGCGAACTGTATCTCGATAGCGAAACCCTGCTTGAAGCACGCGGCGAAACGGCGCGCAATGGATAAGATCATGAACTTCCCATTTTCCGCCATTGTCGGCCAGCCGCAGTTGCAGCGCGCGCTGATGCTGTGCGCCGTCGATCCGAGCATGGGCGGTGTGCTGATCCGGGGCGACAAGGGCACCGCCAAGAGCACGGCGGCGCGCGCGCTGGCCGACGTGCTGCCGCACATCGACACCGTGGCCGGCTGCGCCTACAACTGCGGCGCCGGCGCGGTGTCCGAGCATTGCGACGCCTGCGCCAGCGGCACGCCGCGCCTGGCCCCGGTGCCGTTCGTGACCCTGCCGCTGGGCGCGACCGAAGACCGCGTCATCGGCAGCGTGGACCTGGCGCGTGCCCTGCAAGGCGGCCAGCGCGTGTTCCAGCCCGGCCTGTTGGCGGCGGCGCACCGTGGCGTACTCTATATAGATGAAGTCAACCTGCTGGCCGACCATCTGGTCGACGTGCTGCTCGACGTGGCCGCGATGGGCGTCAATTCGGTGCAGCGCGAAGGGCTGTCGATCCGCCACCCGGCGCGTTTTACGCTGGTCGGCACCATGAACCTGGAAGAGGGCGACCTGCGCCCGCAACTGCTGGACCGCTTCGCGCTCATGGTCGAAGTGGCGGCCCCGCGCGACAAGAAGGTACGCTCGGACGTGGTGCGCCGCCGGATCGCTTTCGAAGCCGATCCCGCCGTCTTCTGCGCAGCGTGGGACGAGCAGCAGCAGGCATTGCACCGCCAGCTGGTGGAAGCCCAGCGCCTGCTGCCGCTGGTAGTGCTGGACGACGCCATGCTGGACCTGATCAGCCACCTGTGCTGCGAATTTGAGGTGGCCAGCCTTCGCGCGGACATCGTCATGCACAAAGCATCGCGTGCGCTGGCCGCGCTGGATGGCCGTTTGCAGGTCACACCGGCCGACCTGCGCAGCGCCGCCGAACTGGTGCTGCCGCACCGGCGCCGCCGCAAACCATTCGAACAACCCGGCCTCGATCACGACCGCCTGGATGAACTGATGCGAGATGCCTCCCCGCCGCCACCGGCGCAGGACGACGCCAGCGAATCGGACGATGGCGAGCAAACGCCATCCGACGAACAGGGCGAGGAACAGGTATTCGCAGCCGCCCCCAGCGCCGCCGCCCCGCGCATCGTAGTCGAATCGACCTCGGGCCACAGCAGCGCGGGCCGCCGCAGCGAAGCGACGGGCGCGCCGCGTGGCCGCGTGGTGCGGGCCGTGCCGGACGAACAGCCGACCAGCATCGCCATCGGCGCGACTTTACTGAGCGCCGCCATGCGCGAGCCGGGCCACGTGCAGGTCACGCGGGCCGACCTGCACCAGCAAATCCGGGTCGGCAAGAGCGCTAACCTGATCCTGTTCGTGGTCGACGCCTCCGGTTCGATGGCGGCGCAGCGCCGCATGGAAGCGGTCAAGGGCGCCGTGCTGGCGCTGCTGACAGACGCCTACCAGCGGCGCGACACGGTGGCCGTGATCTCGTTCCGGGGCCAGTCGGCGCACCTGCTGCTGGCGCCGACGGGTAGCGTGGACCGCGCGGAGCAGGGCTTGTCGGACCTGCCGACCGGCGGGCGCACGCCCCTGCCGCACGCGCTGCACCTGGCGCTCGAAACGCTGGAAAAATCGGCCCACCGCGCCCCGGCGCTGATGGTGCTGCTCACCGACGGCAAGGCCAACGTGCCGCTGGCGGCCGATGGCGACGCCTGGCGCGAGTCGCTCGACCTGGCCGGCAAGCTGGCCGAACGCGGCGTGCCCGCGCTGGTGCTCGATACCGAGAGCGGCTATTTGCGCCTTGGACGTGCCGCGCAACTGGCGCAAACCCTGGGCGCCGAATGCCTGACGCTCGAACAGCTGTCGGCCGACAATCTGGCGCTGACCATCCGCGCGCGCCTGGCACCCACCTGACACGACAAAATTTAGGAGCACTTCAAGATGATCATTTGCATAGGCGCGGGACCCGGCGATGTCGGCTACCTGACGCAGCGCGGCGCGCAGCTCATTCGCGAGGCCGACGTTGTTGCCGGTTTCGACGCGGTACTGAACGTGGTCCAGAGCCTGATCCCGGCCGAGGCCCACGTCATCGGCATGGCCTACCGCGACCAGGTCGCGCAGCTCGACGAAGTGGCGCGCCTGCACCATGCGGGCAAGCGCTGCGTGGTCGTCTTCATGGGCGACATCCATTTCAGCGGCTTCCAGTACCTGGAGCGGGTCGAACGCGCCTGCGGCCACCCGGTCGAATCGCTACCCGGCATTTCGTCGGCCCAGATCCTGGCCTCGCGCGCCAAGGTGTGCTTCGACGAGACCACCTTCATTACCTTCCACCGCCGTGGCGACCTCGATCCGTTCAAGCGCCATCTGGTGCACGTGCTGCAGGACCAGCGCAACGCGATCGTGATTCCGTGTCCGTGGGACGCGGCGCGCTCGTTCATGCCCTGGCATATTGCGGCCTACCTGCTGGAAAATGGCATCTCGCCCGACCATCCGACCGAAGTGTGGGAAAACCTGACACGCGGCGAAGCCGAATGGCATGGCAGCCTGCTCGAATGCGCCAGCCATACCTGTTCCGACATGAGCATCATGCTGATTCGTACGCTCGCGCCGATGGCCAGCCAGATCGAGGCGGCGCCGGCACCATGACCCAACAAGAAAAACTCGGCATCGTCGTCGCGGGCCACGGCAGCCGCGATCCGGACGCTGTGCGCGAATTCGAAGCGCTGGTCGAGCTGGTGCGCGCGCGCGCGCCGAATGACGTCGTCACGCATGGCTACCTGGAGTTTTCCAGTCCCACCATCGCCGAAGCGGTGCAGGCCAACCTGGCCGCCGGTACGCGCCAGGTGGCGGTGGTGCCCGGCGTGCTGCTGGCCGCCCGCCACGCCAAGAACGACATGCCGGCCGAAGTGCAGGCCATGGCGCGCGATTATCCGGACATCGATTTTCATTTCGGCGCGCCGATGAATCTGCACCCGCAACTGCTGCAACTGGCGCAGGAAAGGGTGATCGAAGCCGAGGCCACCTCGCCGCTGACGGTGCGCCGCTCCGACAGCTGCCTGGTGCTGGTCGGACGCGGCACCACCGACCCTGACGCCAATGGCGAAGTGGCCAAGCTGGCGCGCATGCTGGAAGAGGGCATGGGCTTCGGCGGCGTCTATGTATGCTATTCGGGTACGGCCACGCCGCTGGTGGCCGATGGCCTGCGCGCCGCCGCCCGCATGGGCTTCGAACGCCTTGTCGTGCTGCCGTTCTTTCTGTTCGACGGTGTGCTGGTCAAGCGCATCTACGCCGCCGCCGACGACTTGCGCGAGCGCGAACCGGGGCTGGAAGTGCTCAAGGCCGGCTACTTTGGCGTGCACTCGCACGTAGCCGACGTGATGATCGAACGCGCGCGCGAGGCGGTGGCAGGACGCGCCGCCATGAACTGCTCGCTGTGCAAGTACCGCGTGCAGATCGTCGGCTTCGAACAGCAGGTGGGCGAGCCGCAGCAGGCGCACCACCTGGCCGTGCGCGGCTTGCTGGCGCAGGCGCCCGAAACGGCGGCAGCGGCGGCCGCGCCAACGTATGCGCCGTACGAGCCGCATCCGATCGAAGCGGAGAGCTTCCAGATCATCGCCGCGGGACGCGACTGGTCGGGCTTCCCGCCCTCGCACATGACGATTCTGCAACGGCTGGTGCATACCAGCGGCGACTTCGGCGCCGTCGATGACATGTATTTTTCGCCGGGCGCGGTCGAAAGTGGCATCCTGGCGCTGCTGCGCTGCAAGCGCGTGCTGACCGATGTGACCATGGTGCAGACGGGCCTCAAGCGGCAACTGCTCGAAACCCTCGGCATCGACACCTGGTGCGGCGTGCATGACCGCGAAACCCACCTGATGTCGGCGGCCGAAGGCATTACGCGTTCGGCGGCGGGCATCCGGCGCGGCTGGCAAAAATTCGGCAACGACGTGGTGCTGTCGATCGGCGATGCGCCGACCGCGATTGCTGAAGCGGTGCGCCTGATCCGCGACCATGGCTGGCGCCCGCAGCTGGTCATCGGCCTGCCGGTCGGCTTTGTCGGCACGCGCGAAACCAAGGACGAATTGCGGCGTTGCCTGCAAGTGCCACGGATTACCAACAGCGGCACGCGCGGCGGCTCGCCGTGGGCGGCGAGCGTGGTCAATGGCCTGATGATTGACGCGCTCAATCAGCTTGCAGGGTATGAAGCACCTTGAACGGGTCCGGTTCGACCTCGCCATCCCGGCGTTAAACGGGCTGCGGCGCGGCCGTACGACAGGCAGTTGCGCCACGGCGGCGGTGAAGGCGGCACTTGGCTTGCTGCTGCACGGAGCGCGCTGCGAGGCCGTCCGGGTCAGCCTGCCCGACGGCGTGCATTTTCTGGAAGTGCCCATCCAGATGGTGGATTGGACCGATTCAGGCGCAGCGCGGGCAGAGGTATTGAAAGACGGCGGCGACGATCCGGACAACACGCACGGCGCCACCATCTTTGCCGAAGTTCGGCGCAACGATGCGCGCGCGGTACGCTTTTTTGCCGGGCGTGGCGTGGGCACGGCGACGCGCCCCGGCCTGCGCGTGGCGGTGGGCGAGCCGGCGATTAACCCGGTGCCGCGCCAGATGATGCGGCGCGCGGTGGAAGAAATGCTGGACGACGCCATGGCGGAATCGCCTGACAGCGGCTTCGACCTGAGCATCGGCTGCGAAAACGGCGATGTCATCGCGCGCAAGACCTTCAATCCGCGCCTCGGCATCGTGGGCGGCATTTCGATTCTCGGTACGTCGGGGATCGTGGAGCCGATGTCTCTGTCGACCTGGATCGCGTCGGTCGAGGTGTATGTGCGGGTGGCGCTGGCGGCGAGCACCGCCAGCGTGGCTTACCTGCCCGGGAAAATCGGACGCGAGTTCGCCAGCGGGGTGTTGGGCTTGCCGGATGAACGCTCGGTGCAGATCGCGAATTTTCTCGGCGACGCGCTGGACTTCACCGAAAAGGCGCTGCGGGAAGCCGACCGCAGCCTCGATGTGCTGTGGCTCGCAGGGCATCCGGGCAAGCTGGCCAAGGTGCTGGACGGGTTTTGGGATACGCATTCGAGCAAGAGCAACATGGCAATGGCCGGCGTCGCGCGCGTGGTCGCAGAGATGGGCGGCGACGCGCAATTGGTGCACGATATGGAAAATGCAAACACAGTGGAAGCAGCAATGGAACGTTTAAAGAGTGAGTCCTTCGCCAAAGCGGTGTGGATCGAGATCGAGCATCGCATCGGGGCGCTCGCGCACGCGCGCGTGCCGTCGGTCAAGCGCCTCGAAGTGCGCCTGTTCGATTTGGCCGGCAATGCGCTCGGGGTGGACGCATGAGCGTCGGCATCCGCACCGGTACCTTGTGGGGCATCGGCGTCGGCCCCGGTCCGGCCGGCTATCTGCCGCTGGCTGCGCTGGACGCACTGCGCCGCGCCGACCTGATTTACGCACCGCGCGCGCGCGGGACCGAGCTGTCGGTCGCGCTCCAGTGCCTGGCCGGGATCGACATCGACCCGGCCAAACTGCGCGAGATCGAATTCAACATGGACCCGGACCGCTCGGTCCTGAGCGAGCATTACGCGCAACTGGCCGACAGCATCGCGCTTGAACTGCGCGCCGGGCGCGACGTGGCGTACCTGACCATCGGCGATTCGCTGACCTATTCGACCTACGGCTACGTGCTGGCGGCCCTGCGCGCGCGCATTCCGGATCTGCCGCAGCGCACCTTCCCGGGCATTACCAGCTACGCCGCCGCCGCTTCGGCGCTGGCGTGGCCGCTGGGGGAGGGCAAGGAGAGGGTGTTGATCCTGCCATGTCCCGAAACGGCGGAAGAACTGCGCAGCGACATTTTGACCCACGATATCGTGGTGCTGATGAAGGTCGGCGCGCGCCTCGGCTGGGTGCTCGACCTGCTGCGCGAGATGGGCATTGCCGACCACTGCGCCTTTGCGCGCCGTATCGGCCTGCCCGGCGAATTGCTGGCCTCAGGCGTCGGCGACCTTGTCGCTAACGACGCGATGGGCTACCTGGCCACCTTGCTGGTGCGCCGTCAACCACGGCAGGAGAGATAAGATGAAAGTGTACTTCGTTGGAGCGGGCCCCGGCGCCGCAGATTTGATCACCCTGCGCGGCGCGCGCCTGTTGGGTAGCGTCGAGATGGTGTTGTACGCCGGTTCGCTGGTGCCGACCGAGATGCTCACGCACTGCCGCGCCGGTGCCGAAATCATCGACACCGCCAAGCTCGATCTGGAGCAGCAGCAGGCGTGCTACGTGCGCGCACAGGAAATGGATATCGACGTGGTGCGCCTGCACTCGGGCGACCCTGCCATTTACGGCGCCACCGCCGAACAGATGCGCCGTCTCGACGCGCTGGGCATCGCGTATGAAGTGGTGCCGGGCGTGTCGTCGTTTACCGCCGCCGCAGCGGCGATTGGCGCCGAATTGACCAAGCCGGAAGTGTCGCAGAGCGTGATCCTCACGCGCGTCTCGGGCCGCGCATCGGCCGTGCCGGAGCTCGAATCAATTGCGCGCCTGGCCGAACACCGCGCCACCATGTGCATCTTCCTGTCCGGGCCACACCTGAAGAAGATCGTCGGCGACCTGTCGCTGCACTATCCGCAGGACACGCCGGTGCGCCTGGTGTACCGCGCCACCTGGCCGGAACAGAAAATCTACCAGGGCACGCTCGGCACGGTGCTGGAAGATACCAAGCGCGGCGAATGGAACCTGACCACGATGATGCTGGTCGGCGCGGCGCTCGACAAGGATGTCGCGGTCGAATCGAGCCTGTACTCCAAGGACTTCACGCACCTGTTCAGGGTCGTCAAGAAGAACAAGGCGGAGGCGGCGTCGTGAATGCAGCGCCGGCCATCTGGCTGGTGCGCGCGCATGGCGAGGGATTGGCGGCGGTGCTGCAAGCCGGGTTGGAAGGCGCGGTATATCGCCCGTGGTTGCAGGAAGGCGTCAGCCACAAGGCGCAGTTTGCGCAAATCTACCGCCGCCACGCGCAGTGGATCGTGATTGGCGCAACCGGGATTGCGGTGCGCTTTCTGGACGGCCTGGCGACCGATAAACGTACCGACCCTGCGGTCGTGGTGCTGGACGAGGCGGGGCGCTTCGCCATTGCGCTGCTGGCCGGCCACGAAGGCGGCGCCAATGCGCTGGCCTACAAGGTTGCGCGGATGGTTGGCGCAACCCCGGTGGTGACTACCGCCACCGAGGCCTTGAAGCCGCTGGTGGTCGGCATCGGCTGCCGCAAGGGCGTGCCGGCGGAGCGGATCGAGGCGGCGGTGCGCCACGCGCTCGGCCAGCGCGGCATTGAAGAAGTGCGCGAGATGGCGACCGTGGACCTGAAGGCGAATGAACCGGGCCTGCTGGAATTTTGCAGCCGGCACGACCTGCCGCTGCGCGTGTTCGCGCGCGCCACCCTGGCGGCGCGTCCGTGGGTCAGCGTGCCGTCGGACTGGGTGCGCAGCAATGTGGGATTGGATGGGGTGTGCGAGCCGTGCGCGCTGGTCGCCAGTCCGCGCGGCGCGCTGCTGGTGCCAAAAACGTGCCTGGACGGCGTGGCCGTCGCGGTAGTTGAAGATAAATGGATGGAGATCTGATGAGTGGTGTATTGAATCTGGTGTCGGTCGGTCCCGGTTACGAGGACCTGATCGCACCGCGCGCGATTGCGGCATTGAAGGAGAGCGATGTGATCGTGGCGTACGAACTGTATTTGCGCTGGATCATGCCGCACGTCGAGGGCAAGGAAATCCACACGCCGCCGCTGACGCAGGAACGCGAACGCGCCTTGCTGGCGATCGAAAAAGCCCGTGGCGGCGCGCGCGTGTCGCTCATTTCGAGCGGCGACATCGGCATTTACGCGATGGCCGCGCTGGCGTACGAGGAAATGAGCGAGGACGACACCTACCAGGTCAACCTGATTCCGGGGATTACCTCGGCCAACGCCTGCGCCTCGCTGCTTGGCTCCCCGCTGTCGCACGACTTTGCCACACTGAGTTTGTCGGACCTGCTGTGCCCCTGGGAGTGGATCGAACACCGCGCGCGCCACATCGCCAAGGCCGACCTGGCGTGCGTGATGTACAACGTGCAAAGCGCCAGCCGCCAGCAGGGCGTGTACCGCGTGCTGCAATTGATGCTCGAATCGAAGGCGCCGCATACCTTGTGCGGCGTGGTCAAGAACGCCTACCGCCCGGGCCAGGAAGTGAGCATCCACCGGCTCGACGAGCTGCCGTCGCTGCAGTTCGACATGCTCACCACCATCGTGGTCGGTAACCGTTTCACCCAGCGCAAGCGCGGACAAATCTTTACGCCACGCGGCTACAACGACTGGGACGCCAAGGCCGACAGCACGCTGCCGCAGCGCCAGGAGCTGCCCGATGGCGGCGTGTGGGTGTTCTCCGGCACCAGCGACGGCAATGCGCTGGCGGCGCGGCTGGCGGCCGGCCAGGATCGTCCGGTGGTGGTGTCGGCGGCCACCGACCATGGCGGTGACGTGGCGATCAAGGCCTGCCCCGGTGCTACCGTCTGGGCCGGGCGCCAGGGCATAGAGGCGCGGCGCCAGGCACTGGCGGCCAGCGGCGCGAAGGTGCTGGTGGACGCCACCCATCCTTACGCGACCAGCATGTCGGAGCAGTTGATCGGGCTGTCGCGCGAACTGGGCATCCCTTATCTGCGCTACGAGCGGCCAAGCAGCTTCAACGCGGACGGCGGCACCCTGTGCGCGTCGCCGCAAGACGCCGCCGAACGCGCCATCGCGACGGGCCAGCGCATTTTCCTGTCCACCGGCTCGAAAGACCTGGCCACGTTTTTGCATGCCGATGGCGCCGCAGACAGGCAGTGGTTCGCGCGCCTGACGGCCGAGCCGGAATTCATCGAGCGCGCCGTTGCGCTGGGTGTGCCGCGCGAACGCATTTGCGCCATGCAGGGGCCGTTCTCGAAGGACTTTAACATCGCCTTGTGGCGCGACTGGAAGATCGACTGCGTGGTGACCAAGGATTCCGGCGACGCCGGCGGCTACGCGGCCAAGGTGGAGGCGGCAAAGGCACTCGGCATCCCCCTGCTGGTAGTGCAACGGCCGCAGGTCGACTACCCGGCCATGTGCAACAGCGCTGACGATCTGATCGCGCAACTGGCAAAACTGGACCTGGCATGAAACAGCCGATCCCCGTCACCATCGTGACCGGCTTCCTGGGGTCCGGTAAAACGACCCTGTTGCGCAGCCTGATCGAAAAGCGCCAGAGCCGCCGCCTGGCGCTGTTGATCAACGAGTTCGGCGAGATTTCGATTGACGGTGCGCTGGTGCGCGGCGAAGCTGGCGCGGACGACCAGGTGCGGGTGCACGATTTTCCGTATGGGCTGATCGCGTACGGCGACGACGAGCTGTTTTTGCCGACCATGCAGGCGATTGCCGCGCGCCGCGCGAATGTGGATCACGTGCTGATCGAAACGTCCGGCCTGGCGCTGCCGACGGCCATCATGGAGATGCTGCAAAGCCCCGGGCTGGCCGAGGACTTCGTTCTCGACGCCACCCTGGCGGTGGTCGATACGCCGCTGCTGCTGTCGGACCAGTTCGAGCATGGCGGCGGCAGCGATGCGGCGGCCACGGTGTTCGGCCAGCAGCTCGAATTTGCCGATGTGGTGGTGCTCAACAAAATCGACGAGCTGGACGACGACGCGCTGCTGCTGGCCGAAACGCGGGTGCGCGAGCGCGCGCCCAACGTGCGTTTTCTGGAACTGGCGCACAAGGCGCAACTCGACATCCGCCTCGCGCTCGGCCTGCGCCTGCACCAGCCGACCCGCACCGAGCATACGCACAGCTACACGCCGCTGGCGACCATGCCCGGTCCGAATGCCGGCGTGCTGGCCGAGCAGGGGCGCCTGAACGGGCATGCGCATTCGGGTCTGGCCGCGCATTCGCACGGGCTGGCAACGCACAAGCATTTTCACGAGCAGGATCCGGGCTGGCTGTCGTTCGTGCTGCGCAGCGATGCGCCGCAAAGCGCCGACAAGGTGCGCCACGCCTTGCAGGAAGCGGTGCGGCTGGAACCGGTCTTGCGCAGCAAAGGGTTCATTCGCACCAGCGAGACCGATCAGGCGGTGCTGGTGCAGGGCGTGCGCTCGCGCGTGATGATCAGCGTCGATGCGGTGCGGCCGGCGGCGCGCCGCTCCGAACTGGTCATCATCGGTTATCACGCCAGCCGCACGCGCGTGGCGGCGGTGCTGTCGGAACTGACCGGAACCAGTTGGCGATAAACGCCCGGACCATTGATTCATTCGTCTATTCATCATTTCTATCTTGGAGCTTCACATGCAATCTAAATTCATCCGTACCCTGGCGCTGGCGCCCCTGTTCTATTGCGGCGCGGCGCTGGCCCATCCCGGCCATGAAGGCGGCTTGCTGGCCGGCCTGGCGCATCCGTTTTCGGGCCTGGATCACATGCTGGCCGCCGTCGCCGTCGGCATCTGGGCCGCGCAGCTGGGCGGGCGCGCCCGCTGGCTGCTGCCACTGAGCTTCATCGCCTTGCTCGCCGCCGGCGGCATGATGGGCATGGCGGGCGTCGGCATCGCCGCGCTGGAAAGCGCGATTATCGCGTCGGTGCTGGTGCTGGGCCTGTCCATCGCCTTCAAGGTCAAGCTGATGCCGGCGCTGGGCGCGCTGATGGTCGGCGCGTTCGCGGTCGTCCACGGCCTGGCGCATGGCGCGGAAATGCCGCACGTGGGCAGCGCCGGCATGTACTTCTCGGGCATCCTGGCGTCGAGCGCCGTGCTGCTGGCCGGTGGCATGGCCGCTGGCGCGGTGCTGCGCCAGCAGCAGGCGTGGCTGCGCGGCGTGGGTGCGGTGATCGCGCTGGGCGGCGTCTGGATCGGCGCCGCTTTCTAAAGCGGCTGGGCGTGGGCTGCGCTCATGCCCATGGCCAGCGGGCCGCGTTCGCACAGGGCGATGTCCCAGTGCTGCTTCTCTATTGAAGGGAACAGCGCGGCGCCGGCCAGCACCAGGCGGCTGGTCGCTCTCCACAGCGGGAGCGGAATGTCGGCGTCGGCGCCGGCCAGCTTCCAGCTGGCGCGCACGATGTGCGGGCTGCGCGCGCGCGTTGCCACAGTCACGCGCAGGCCGCCAAGGCGGTGCGGCGAGGGCAGTTCTTGCAGCAGGTAGCCGCGCGCGCACGGCAGATCGAGCAACTGCACCAGGTCGGCCAGCGCGATCAGCGCGCCGTTGCCGAGTACCGCGGCATCGCTGCTTTTCTCATAACTGATCGCCGAAAAAGTCTCCGCACCCCCATCATCGGACACCGGCACGAACTGCAGCGGATAGACCGCCGCGTCGCGCAGGTAGCGGCGCGCTTCGGCCGCGCTGTGCAGCGGGCGCACGCCATCGATTACGCAAGCGGCGCACTTGAACAGGGCGGCCACGCGCGGGGAGGGCAGGGCGTTGGCCAGCATGGCGGCGTGAAACGCGATCCGGTCGGGCGCAAAGGCCGCTTGCGGTACGTGCGCGCGCGGCGCGGGCAGGGCGTGGAAAATCCGCTGGATCATGTCGTGCGCCTGTGTAACCCCGCTTTTATGCGTCGCGATTGCCTGGCTGAAGTAGGACATTCATTTCCCCTGCTGATTGTTTGACCGCAACATTCCCGTCAATGACGTTACCGTGAAGAATCAGACGCGAGCATGAGCCAGGCCAAGCTTGTGGCTTGCCGTGTGTAAACACGACAGTGGATCTTCTTCGTTGCCGCTGCCATGAGCAGGCTGGAGGCGCTAAAATGCCGGCTGCACGTGAACGATTGCTAACTTAATGATCGGGAATATTGACGGAAACTGCTGAACGGCTGGAAACGGTGTCCTACGTACTCAACAACTTCAGCCATCTTCTGACGGAGGATGAGCGCGCTGGTGTCGAGTGCGTGACGTTTGGGATCGGCGGGAGCAAGACCAGCACATACGCAGTCATGCGCGGCGGCGGTGAGGCTCCCGCGCACGTCCTGGCGCTGCTCGTCAATGGCCAGCAGGCCCTGAGGTTCGCCTGTGCCGACAAGCTCCTCGGACTGCACAAGGCGCTGATATTCGCCAACGCATGCCCGTCGTGCGGCAAGCTGCTAAGAACCCCGCGCGCCAGGCAATGCCTGAAGTGCGGTCACTCGTGGCATCAGTCGCCAGCGGCATAAGCAGTTATTGATATGCTAGTATCCCGGCTTGCCGCCACCAGACAAGCGTATGAACAACGATAAACTGCAGGGAAGCTTCCAGCTGGACCGTTCCAGGAACGCGACCGTGCAGGTCTTCGAACATTTGCGCGAGATGATCGTGACGCTGGTCCTGGAGCCGGGCGCCATCCTCGCGCGCGATGAGCTGGCGCGCTACTTCAAGCTGTCCGCCACGCCGATCCGCGATGCGCTGACCCGTCTTGGCGAAGAGGGCCTGGTCGACATCTTTCCGCAGCACGTCACGCGCGTGCGCAGCGTCGATATCGCTTCCGCGCGCGAGGCCCATTTCCTGCGCCTGTCGGTCGAGCTGGAAATGGTGCGCATGCTCTCGCTCGCACCCAATCCGGCGTTGTCGAAAGTGCTACTGGGGCTGGTTGCCCAGCAGCGCGCCTGTCTCGATGCCGACGACCTGAAGAACTTCACCCGGCTCGACCTGGCATTCCATCAAACCCTGTACCAGGCGGCGCAGCTGGGCGCGCGCGACGATGCGCTGGCCATGCAGTACCTGGTGCCGGGCTGGCGCTTCGACAACAAGCGGCCGTGCCTGGTGCGCTAAGCGGGCGTGGTAAGCTTTGCTAAACAGGCACTGTTTCAGGAGGAATGACATGGCGGGCCCGACTGGCTTGGACAACCCGGACTCCGCGGCGGTGGCGCCGTTCGTGGCCGAATTGAATGCCTATTTCGCGTCGCCGCGCGATCCTGCCAACGTGGGGCGCCACGACATCGAATTGCACCTGCTCGACCGGGCCGGGTCCGACCAACTGATGTCGCACTTCCAGCGCAAGCGGCTGGTGCGGGTGTATGGCGGCGTGGTGCTCGACGATGGCGGTAGCGACCATCATTTCTACCTGACTCGTGGGCCGTTCGCCGGCGGCATCCTGTTCCTGTCCCATGAAGGCGAGAATTCGCGCGTGGTGTTCGGCTCGCTCGACGATTTTCTTGCGGCCGTCGCGATCGCGCGGGAAACCGGGACCTGGCTGACCAACAATCATCCCAAGCCGACACCCTTGCATCGGGACCAGGCGGCGCTCGCCGGGTTCCTGCACGCCTTGCTCGACACCGGCGAGGAAAAGAACGAGGGCCTGGTCTACTCGGCCATACGCTCGCTGGCGCCGGTCGATATGGACTTGCTCATGCGCCTGGTCAAGCATCCGGATTTCTTCTTTGCCGAGGCGGTGGCCGGCCAGATCGCAGCGTATCCGGCAGCGGCCCTGCGCCCGCTTGCGCAGCTATGCTGCGAGCATGGGATGCCGCAGGTCCAGTGGGCTGGCGAACGCGCGTTGAAAGCGATCGGCCAACTCGGATAATGGCGAGCGCGTTACGCTCAATTTTGACAAGCACCTCACCCCGGGAGAGACCACATGACAGGCATCACTGATCCGGCCGACGCCGAGGCCGTACCGTTCATCGGTGAACTTGCTGCGTATTTCGACGGGCCGATGAACCCCGACTATGTCGGCCGCTTCGACATCGAACTCAATTTGCTGGACCGGGCCGAATCCGACGAGCTGACAACCATCCTCCAGGATGTGAGCCTGGTGAAAGTCCATGGCGGCGTTGTCCTCGACGATGGCAACACCAGCGACCATCACCTGTACCTGACGCGCGGGCCATTCGCTGGCGCGATCTTGTTCCTTCCGCACGACAGCGACTTCTGGAACGTGGTATTTGCTTCGCTCGGCGAGTTCCTTTACGCCGCCGAACAAGCCAGGAAGACCAACACCTGGCTGACCGATCACCATCCGGCGACAACGCCACTGCACCGCGACCCGGCCGTCCTTGGCAAGTTCATTCATGGCTTGCTCGACCGCGACGACGAGAGCGAGGAATCGGTCATTCAATCGGCCATCTACTCGCTCGCGCCGGTCGACCAGGACTTGCTCATGCGCCTGGCGGTCCATCCGAATTTTTTGTATGCCGAGGCAGTGGCTGGGCAAATCGCCGCGTATCGAGCGCTTGCGCTGCGGCCGGTCGCCCAGTTTTGCAGCGAGCATAAGGTCCATCAGGTTGCAGGGGCGGGACAGCGTGCCCTGGCGGCGATTGATGACCATCGTTTCCTTGGCAGTTAAGGCAATGTCGCCAGCATTTTATCTGCCACATACGCGAATCTGTCATAGGCGTCATCGTATGACGGGCTAGCGTTGCTATACAGAAGCGGCCGAAGCTTTTCATCATAATTTTTAGTAATGTCTGGGTCCGTCTTCAATTGGACCAGCGCCTTGCTCAGGATTTCATTTTCGTTCCCGGCGAATTCTGGATACTGGCGGCCGAATTCTTCCGCATCCTTGGCGACAAGCCTGGGGAATATGTCACTTGCCCCAGGCAGCACATCAGGTCTCTGCATAAAAATTTGCCCAACGTCATAGATGTGCCTGACCAGTGCAGGGTCCAAGTCACCTTTTTGACCGCCATACCACTTCCAGGCTGTCCGGCGCAGCATTGACAGAACTTTTTCTGCAAGCGTTTCTTGAATCGAAATACAATCGATAAGGACTTGAGGCGCGGGCTGGATCGCTAATAGTTTATCAACAAGATATCCAAACGTTTTTTGCTCGGAGGGCAGCACGGTATGACGATGAATGAGCTCGACTTTGATCTTCGGGCGTAGCGCACCAATCGTTCCGGCAAAAACGCTCTCATAATCTAGCGTCAGGTGAAAAAAACGTCGTCCATCACGCACGTGGGGGTTCTTTGCTGCCTGTTTCGACGTTGCGGTGTCCGCTGGCTCATCGGCCAGTTCTTTGACTTGCTCTTCCACAGCAGCAATCGTGAAGCCGAGAGCGGACAAGTCTTTGATCACCGCTTTATGTAGCACACCCAAGCGCGTGTTTAGCGATAAGGGGCGATATCCCTCAGGTTCCGGTTCCAAAAAAACCTTGACATCAATGTCTTCGGACATCCGTTCGATCAAACCATGGGCCTTGCTCAAACAGGTACCCCCGGCAAATACCAATTTGCCAGCAAGCTTCAATTCTTTACCGCGTTGATTGACGCCAGGTTGATGTGTGGGAATGGCAATTGAATGCCACTCGACCTTTGAAATAGCATGCAATGCGTCAGTCACATGCACATCCTTTTCAAGAATTTGCGCTGGTAAGTGAATCATCCCCTCCAGCAGCGCGTCCTTTATCTTGTTTTCAATCTCACCTGGAATTCTTTTCATATTCTAAAGTTCTTCCCGCAACGGTAAGCTTTCTCGATATCTTCCGCTTTGGCGTACGGATGATGAGGCTGGTTGGAAGCTGAGTGGTCTTGCCGCTGTTGTAATCCTGAGTCGCTTTACTCGGAAGAACATTCACTTTCAGCTTTTTGAACGTTTCTGTTGCGACTGTTTCGAGCGTTGCAGCGGGAATGATATTGCCCGTGATGGAGCTGACTTTTGTTTTTACAAATACGCCTTTCCCAGCGCGGATTAGTTTCCCCGATCCGACCATGGAGTTAATGACCCGGCTCACTTGGGATTCGCTTCCAAACTTGTTCAGGTCGGAGCGCAATATCACGTTGCCACGTCTGTTAGCGATCGACCTGACTACTTTTTCCTGAACGTTCATAATTCGACTCCTTGAGCTGACGATACAAGTATAGTCACCTCACTCCGGAAATTCAAGAAATCCTTTTAAAAACAAAGGATTACCGTGGGGAATATCATCCGCGAATGAGCGCTTTCGATTGATTTTGTGCAAGCGTTGGAACGCTGCGACGGCGATGCAGCGCTCAACTCCTCAAACAAGGATTTGGCGCGGGACCAAGCTTTACTTCAAGGAATAGTCGGATATCCGGAAACGACTCTCTCGCCGGTTCAGGCAACGCCCGCGTCTTCCGCCGTAGCGAACGCCGCCACCTCGGCCGCACGCACATCCGCCGCCGGCAGCTCGATGGTAAACCGGCTTCCTTTGCCCACGCCCTCGCTGTAGGCCATGACGCTGCCGCCGTGCAGCTCCACCAGTTTGCGCACCAGCGCCAGCCCCAGCCCGAGTCCGCCGGTGGCCCGGTCCGGCGTTCGCCGTCCCTGCGAAAACAGCTCGAACACGCGCGGCAGCAGTTCCGGCTCGATGCCGTTGCCGTTGTCGCTCACGTCGATGCTGACCCGTTCGCCCGCGTGTGCCAGGGTCACCCGGATCGACGACTGCGGCGGCGAATACTTGGCGGCGTTGACCAGCAGGTTGGTCAGCACCTGGATCAGGCGCGTGGCGTCGCCGCGCACCCAGTATTCTTCCTCGCCGCAAACGGTGTCGAAGTGGTGAGCGCCCTTGTGCATGGCGCCCATGGTCTGTTCGACGGCGGCGGCCAGGATGGCGCGCATCGACACCGGTTTTTTCTCCAGCGTGATCAGGCCGCGCGTCACCCGCGACACATCGAGCAGGTCGTTGACCAGGTGATTCATGTGATCGACCTGGCGCGAAATGATGTCGCCCGCCTGGCGCATCTGCTCGGGCGAGATATTCGGCATCTTGAGCAGGTGCGCGGCGGTGCTGATCGGCGCCATCGGGTTGCGCAGCTCGTGCCCGAGCATGGCCAAAAACTCATCCTTGGAGCGGTTCTGGCCCTCGGCGATTTCGCGCGCCTGCTGCGCTTCCGCCAACAAGCGTTCGCGCTCGGCCGAGGCGCTGGCCAGCAGATGGGCGCCGAGGTACACATTCTGGTCGAGCCGGTCGACTTCCGTGATGCCCGAATACAGCGGCAGCCGGGTCGGCCCGCGCACCATCGAGCGCGCCGCCTCGCCGGTGCGGGCAATCGCGCGCGTCACGCGGGCGCTGAACAGCAGCGCGGCGGCGCCGGCCAGCAGCAGGGCGATCAGCAGGCCCGACACCGAATACAGCACCGTGCGCCGCGCCGTGCCGTCGATGGCCGCGCGCGGGGACGACATGGCGACCCACCAGCCCGACACCGTGGACACGGTCAGCATCGCGTAGCGTCCGTCCGGCGTGCTCACCAGGCCGTTCTCGCGCAGGCGGATGGCGACCAGCACCGGCGGCGGCGCCAGGCTGCCCACGGCGGCGTGCTTGCCGTTGCTAGCCAGCAGGCGGCCCTGGCGGTCGTACACGGTGAAGGTGGTGCCCTCGGCATCCGGCGCGGGCAGGGCGCGCAGCAGGTCGTCGACGTCGAAGCCATAGCCGAGCACGTAGCGCACGCCGTTGTCGAGGAATACCGGAAAGTCGACTTCGACCACCCAGGTGTCGGGCAGTTTGCCGGGCAGAAGGTCGGAGATGGCATACGCCGCGCTCGAGAGCATGCGGTCGATGCGGGCGCGTTCCCTGGCGCGGGTGTCGGGCAGGGCGGCCTCGGGCGGGCGGGTGGTGTCGACCAGCAATTGTCCGCTGTCGTCGAGCAGCTCGATGTAGGCGCCGTCGTCGCCGGCCATGGTGCGCGCCTTGATGCCGAATTGGGCGATTTGCCCGGATTCGAGTTTGTTGGAACTGCTCAGGCCGCGGATCAGGCCGATCGCCTGGTGCCATTGGCCATCGACGGCGATCGAGGTGGCGCGCGCCGCCAGTTTCATGGACAGCACGGCGGCGTCGCGCTCGGCCTGGATCAGGCGGCTCAGCGGCACGGTGGAAAACAGAATCACCGGCGCCAGCGCCGCCACGATCATCAAGGCAAGGAAGGACCGAATCTTCATGATAACTCTTCCGGGAGAACACGCCAGCGCGAGCGGATTCGCTCATGCATTGCATCCCATCAAGCTTAGCATGTCTTTACGTTCAAGATTCCCATTAGTATTTCTCTACTGTTGGATTGGGGTAACGCCACTTGACGCGGCGTTCCCCATGCGTTCTAAGGATTCCAGCCGAGGCCGTTGTTCCACGCGGAAAAGACTTTGGCGCGTGTGGCAAACCCGGCCGCTACTTCGTCCTCGCTCAGCAGGTAGCCGCCGACCCGTGCCGACAGGTTCAACGGCGCGCCTTGCAAATCGGTGGTGCCGAACTCGCGCCAGCCCGACAGCGCCGTCGGCTGCACCGGATTGGGCGCCGGCTGGCCGTTCACGCCAAGTCCGGCCCAGCCGGCCGCAGCGACGTGCGCATCCATCTTGCAGTTGATGAAGGCGATGTTGTCCCAGCTGGCGCTGCCGCCGGGACTGCGCGCGAGCCAGGTGGCGCCGTTGGGCACGTCGCCCTGTGCGGGACCCGGGCCGGGGCCGTGGGTCAGGCTGCTGCCCAGGAACACGAAGCCCTTGTCGCCCGCATTCGGCACGCGCGCCTGCAACACGTAGCCGCCACCGCTGGCGCTGGTGCTGTCGCCGACGCTGCGGATGTCGCTTTCTTCGAACAGGGCGGCGCGCGCACCGCCCCAGATGAAGTCGACGTTGCCGGCCACCAGCGAGCGGTAGAACCAGGCGTAGCCCTTCAGGTTCAAGGTGTCCTGTTCGCTGTGGAAGGCGGCGTTGGTGGCGACCAGGCGGCCGTCGCTGTTGAAGTACACCGTTTCGGCCTGGGCCGAGATGGCGGGCGAGCGCAGCGTGGTGTTTTTCAGGGTCAGCTTGTCGAGCGTGACCATGTCGGCCGCTTCCACCAGCAAGACTGAACGTCCGCCCAAGGGCGCGCCGCTGCCGCCCGGCGCTTCGCTTGCGCCCGTGCCTGGGTTGAGGGTGTCGTGGTTGGTATAGTGGATCACCACGCCGTCGCGGCTTTCGCCCCGGATGGTCACGTTGTCCTTGCCGCGCAGGTACAGCAATTCTTCGTAGCTGCCGTTGCGCACGCTGATGGTCACCGGATCGGCTTTGGCGACGGCGCCCGTGGCATGGTTGAGCGCGCCCTGCACGGTGCGGAAGTCGGCCGGGCCGTCGTCATCCACGCTCAGGCTGGCGCTGCCTGGTGCGCCAGCCTTGGTCGTGAAGCCCCAGCCGCCCGCCTTGCCGATCCCGCGAAACGGCGTGCCGCCCAGGGTGGCGCCGTTGAACACGCCATCGGCAATCGCCACATAGTAAGCGCTGCCGTAGGCGAGGCGGTTGTTGTGCGGCTTGATGCTCACCGTGTTGCCCTTGATGCGCACCGGCGCGTAGCGCACGCGGCGCAGGCGGTCCTGGCCGGCGTGGCCGATGGCGTCGATGTCGTCGGCAGGGCGGATCACGTCGACCAGCGCATCGTCGCTCTTGCGGAAGATGCGGATGGTGCCGCCGTTGCCCAGGGTCGGCGGATTGTCGAAGGTCAGGCTGAGCGGGCTGTCGATGGCTTCGTCCACCGCCCCGGCGGGCGGAAAGCTGGCGCCGTCGAGGCGGTAGGTCTGGCTCGGCTGCACGAAGGCGGGCGCGATGGTGGCGCCGATGCTGCGCGTCAGGGTCGGATCGGCGCCGCTGGTAAACACGATGTTGGCGCTGCCGGCCGCCAGCGGGGTCAGGGTGACGCTGGCGCCGTCGGTGCTCACGCCCACCACGCCCGGCATGCTCGACTCGACCGTGAAGGTGTCGGCGCTGCCGTCGCCCTTTTTCGCGCCCACGTTGACGACCAGCGGTGCGTCTCCCGCCTCGGCCGTGTACGCCAGCGGATGCGGGTTGAGGGTCAGCTGCACCGGTTTGAGGGCCGGATCGCCGACCCGCACATCGTCGATCTGGAACGACTTGTTGGTCGTGTACAGGCCGATCAGACCGCGCGCGGCAAAGCTGCTGTCGGTCACCGCGCCGAGGTTCTCGCCATCGAGATACAGGGTCAAGGTGCTGCCGATCATCTCGAAACGCACGGTGTAGAACTGCGCGTCCATGGCGATGGCGCGCTTGCTTTGCTTGATCTTGCTCAAGCTGTTGCCGAGCATGCGGGCGATCTCGACCTGGGTGCTGGTGCTCGCATTCTGCACGTTCAGGCCGGCGCCGTACCAGTTGGCTGGATCGACGTAGCGCGTGATCAGGTACAGCTGCTTGTTGCCGGTGGTGCTGTTGGTCAGCGGCCGGATGCGCGCCTCGACGACATAGTCGCCCGACGGCACGCCCTTGAACGCATCCGGCTTGACCAGCGCCAGGATGCCGCCGGTGCTGGCCGCCGTGTATTGCAGCACCTTGTTGCTGCCGCCGGAGGCATCCGCCTGGACCGTGAAAGCGCCGTTCGCGCCAGGCAGCGGCAGCAGGCTCCAGCGCGCGCTCGAGCCATCCTGGAAGTCGTCGCAAAAGTACAGCCCGGTCAACGGACAGAACAGGGTCGGCAAGGTGTCGGTGCTGGTGTCGCCGCTGCCCGCGATGCTGGTGCTCAGTTTGCCGCCACCGGCTTGCGCCAGCGCGTTGGCCTTGACCAGCGCCACCGGACGCGGCGCGAAGGCGTACGGCACGCTCCAGCTGACCGTGGCCGGGACCGAACAGCCTTGCAGTGCGCCGCCGTTCAGCTGCGAGCCCTGGTCCTTGTAGGCGCCGCCGTCGCCGCCGGGCGCGTTGATCACATCGTCGCAGCCGGTCGCGCCGGCGATGGCGAACACGTTGTTGTTCGACAGGATCTTGGCGTTCTTGCCCACGCCCACGCTGTACTGGTGGTGGTAGACCGGCGCCGTCTTGCTGCCGGAGTGATAGTTGTTGAAAAGGTGGACCTGGCCGAAGCGCACCCGGGGCGCGCGTTGCGAAATATCGGCGAACACGTTGTTGCTGTAGGTGACGCGCAACTTGCCTTCGTCGCCGGTGGCGCCGTCGCCGCCGCCGATCAGGTTGTTCTTGTTGTGCTGCCCGAAATGGTTGTACGACACCGTCACGAAATCGGACGCGCTGGTGATGTCGAGCGCGCCATCGTGGCATTGCTTCTGCTTGCCGTTTTCGATGGGGAGCTGGTCGTCGGTTTTTGGCGCGTCGGTAAAGCTGTTGTGATCGATCCAGACGTGGTGCGAGTTCGACACGCCGATGCCGTCGTAGGCCGAGTTCCAGTTGCCGCTGGCGCCGTCGAGCGGGTCCCAGACCGGGCCGACGTCGCACGGGTTCATGATGTTCAGGTTGCGGATGATGACCTGTTCCACATTCTGCACGGAGATGTGGCCGTTGATGATGCCGGCATTGGCCCCGGCCCCGATCAGGGTGGTGTTGCTGCCGAGGCGGATGGCCCCGCGCGCGGCCTGGTCGCCGGTGCTGGCGTAGGGCACGCCGCCGCTCATGTCGATGAGCGCGGTCAGCTTGATGATCTTGCTCGTGTTGCCGCCGTTGCGCAGGGCGGCCAGCAGCTGGGCGCGGTCGGCCACGCTGTAGATTTGCTCGGGCACGGCGTTGGCGCCGCCCACGGTGCCGCCAGACTGGCTGGCCCAGCCGTCAAGCGGCGCGGCCTGGCGTGCGGGGTCGACGGCGGCGTGGGCCTGGCTACAGGCGAACGCCGTCAGCAGGGCGGCGCCGAGCGCGGCCCTGATAGGTGCTTGTTTCATTGGATTCTCCGGTGACTAGACTGTGGGCGGGCGGCGGCGCGTCAGGGCGAAGGCGGCCAGGCCGGCCAGCATCAAGGTGACGCTGGCCGGTTCGGGCACCGGCGAGGGCGCCGCTTCCAGGCGCGCGCTGAAGCTGGTGAAGCCGCTGCCCCAGTCGAGCGCGGACAGGTCCAGGCCGATGGTGTGGCCGTCGATCAGGTTGAGGATCGGCAGGCCGTCCACGGCGGCGCTGTCGAGCAAGCTGAAGCGCGTCAGCGGCGCGCCCAGGCTGGCGCCGAAATCGAAGCGCATGCTGTACGCGCCCGCCGCTACCTGCCCATTGTTGTAGACCGTCATGACGCCGTCTTCGGCAAAATCGATGCCGAACAGGAAGTCGGCGCTGAGGAACTCGACGCCGCCGGTAGCGCTGGCGTCGATGGCGGTGATGTTGGACCCCGGAACCGGGGCGAACTGCTGGTCCAGCCCCAGCATGCCATCAGCCGACCCGTTATAGGTCGCGCTGATGGTGGTGTGTTGCAGCGGCAAAACCGCCGCGCTTGCGTGTCCCGCGGTCAATGCCACGACCGCGAGTGTCTCCAACATTCTTCTTGTTTTCATTTTTTTGTCGTCCCTTAAGTGAAACAGCAGGCTACATCGTCAGTACCTCATCAAAAACTTGTTGAATCATGCCGTCACGGTCGTGTTGACAACCTTGCCGGCGATGGTCACGTTTGTCAGTTTTGCCGACTTCACGTTGTAGGCGAACCAGGGGGTCTCGGCATTGGCCGGGATGCCGAAGTCGCAGTCGGTGATGGTGACATCGGTGATCGGCACGATCCTGGACGGGTCGTCGCCGTTGTAATCGAAAGCGACAGGGCCAAGCAGCATGATGGCCTGGAAGCACGAGAAGGTGCCCGCCTTGGTCTTCACATTGCCGACCCTGACGTTCGAGATGTGCACGTTGGACACCACCGGCGGGCGCGTGCGCACGTTGTCGGCGGTCGGCGCGTAGTCGCAATCGATGGTAATCACCGCGCCGGCCGAGGACGACACGCTTTTCGGTGCGATTGGCGAACCCGGCAGCGGGTTGTAGTACTGCGGCGTGGTCTGCACCCCATTCGGAATGGTCACGTTGCGCACGTAAAAATGCTTCAGGAAGCCGCCGCGGTTCATATTGGTCTTCATGCGGATCGCCGTGCTCAGCGGACTGGTGGCCCAGTTCACGTTGCGGAACTCGACATCCTGCGCATACACATGCTCGATGCCGCCCGACATTTCGCTGCCCAGGGTCACGCCGCCGTGGCCGCTGTTCATGATGCATTTCTGGATCAGCACGTTCTGGGTCGGCCCGAACTGGGTGTCGAGATTCTTGCCGGCCTTGATCGCGATGCAATCGTCGCCGGTGTTGAAGGTGCAGTCTTCCACCAGCACGTAGTTGCACGCTTCGGGGTCGAAACCGTCGCTGTTCGGTCCCATGCTGTCCATGTGGACCTTGCGGATTTCCAGGTCGCGGCAGGCCACCGGATGGTGCAGCCAGAATGGCGCCTGGTTGACCTGGTAGCCCTTGAGCAGCACCTTGTCGCAGCCGATGAATTCCACCATGCACGGACGCAGGTAATGGCCGCGCCCGAACACGCGCTTGCCGACCGGCACGCCGGCTTCCGACAGCGAGGGCAGGTAGGATTCATCGTTGCGCCAGCGGCTTGATTCCCCTTCGATCAGCTTGACCTGGCTTGGGGTCAGGTTCGGCGCCACCGTCAGGATGCTGGGCGGATTGGCCGGATTGACCGCCACCTGCGACAGCAGTTCCCTGGCGCCGGTGCGCTTGACCTTCCAGTCCCACCAGCAATCGCCGCCGCCCAGCGGTACGCCGCCCTGGCCGTCCAGGATGCTGGTCCAGTCCTCGCCGGTCAGGGCGATATTGTTCTGCTTGTGCGCATACACCAGCGGCGAATAGTTCAGGCAATCGTTACTCTGCCAGCGCGACAGGGTCAGCTTGCCGTTCGGGCCGCAGTCGACCTCGCCGTATTTGGCGAAATCGTCCGGGTCGTTGCTGAAGAACACATGCGCACCGGATTTCAGGTGCACATGCACGTTCGAGCGCAGCACGATCGGGCCCTTGCACAGCCAGGCGCCGGCGGGAATCACCACGCGCCCGCCGCCCGCCTTGGCGCAGACGGCGATCGCGGCCGCAATGGCCGGATAGCAGTCGTGCGCGCCGGCGGCCGGCGTGCTGACCATGCCCGGCTCGTGATGGCCGATAAACCCTTTGACCCTGGTCACCTTGCACGGCTTGGCGCCATGCGCGGTGATGACAAAGTCCTGCTTGCGAAATACCAGCGGCTGCTTGAAGCGCGCGGCAATGGCCTGCGCCTGCCGCCACGGGTCGGACGATTTGTTATCGGCCTTGGCCTCGGCCTCGGCGGCGGCTGCGGCCGGCAGGGAAATGGCGCCGCCGCCCAGGGCCAGGCTGGCGGCCCCGGCGCCGCGCAGGAGGGCGCGGCGCCGGGAGTCGATCGGATGCTTGTTCATGGTTAGTCTCAAGGGATCAGAAGTTGTACGTCATGCGCAGGTTGTACGAGCGGCCGATCGGGTTGGCCGCGCTGCTCAGGTAGCCGAAAGTGTAGCCGCTGTGGTTGGTGACTGGCGGATTCTCGTCGAACATATTGGTGACGCCGGCCACGATGCTGATGTTCTTGAAGCCGGTGTAAGTGCCGGTCAGGTTCCACACCGAGTACGGCTTGATTTCGCGATGGAATTCGGCCGCCACCAGGTTCTGGTCGTCGTAGTGCGAGTTGTAGTTCTGGGTCAGCTGGGCACTGTAATCGCCGCGCTTCCAGCTGGTCGACAGGGTGTGCTTCCAGCGGTAGGTGATGATCGGGAAGCTGCTGGTGGTGCCGTTGCTGGCCAGGCCGAAGCGGCCGACGTTGGAGACGAAGGGGCTGTCTTTTTCCAGCTGGTTCTCGAACTGGGTCAGGTAGGTGCCGTCGAGCTGGAACTTGAACTCGCCGATGTCCATGCGCGGCAGCGCGTAGCTGGCGGCGAGGTCGATGCCGGCCGTTTTCTGGCCGCCCAGGTTCATCGTCACGTTCTTGATGTAGGCCAGGGTGCCGTCGGGATTGCGCACGAACAGGTCTTTGTACTTGGCCGGATCCTGGAAGTAGACTTGCTCGGGCAGGTTGGCCAGCATGTCCTTCATGCGGATGTTCCAGTAGTCGAGCGAGACGGTCAGGTTCTTGACCGGCTCGACCACCATGCCGAGGGTCCAGCCGCGCGAGGTTTCCGGGGTCAGCTGGTCGTTGCTGCCGGTCTGCTTGGGCAGGGCCACGTTGCACACTTCCGAGGTGACGGCGCCGGGGACGGCGGTGCCGCTGCCGGCCACGCCTGGTTTGCCGCCCGGGCACAGGGTCGGATCGTCCCATTTGCCGGAGGTGTTGCCGTTGGCGCCAGGCAGACGGTAGCCGTAGCGGTCGAACAGGGTTGGCGCGCGGAAGCCCGTATTGGCCGAACCGCGGAACATCAGGGATTTCGACGGCTCGTAGCGGAAGCTGGCCTTCGGATTGAAGGTGTTGCCGAAGTCGCTGAAATAGTCGTCGCGCGCGGCCAGGTTGACGGTCAGTTGCTTGCTGATCGGAATATCGAGCTCGGCGTACAGGGCCGACACGTTGCGCGCGCCCTGGCCGCGCGAGGACGAGGCGTTGGCGTAGCTCACTTCATTGCTGATGCCGAGGCGTTCGTCTTTGGTGGTGTCGCGGTGGATGTCGATACCGACCGCCATCGCCAGCGCTCCGCCCGGCAGCTGCATCAGGGTGCGGCTGGCGGTGGCGTCGATACCGGCGAAGGTGCTGGTCGAATTGCGGTTCATCTGGCCGTCGACCGAGATGTCGCGCAGGTAGTTCTTGCCGGTTTCGTCCTGCAGGCCGAAGGGATTGAGCGCGCCGCTGGCAAGGCCCGCGTTCAGGCCCGGACCGCTGACGTAGCCGGTGTGGTAGTAGTTCTTGCGGTTGCTGTGACCGTACACCAGCCCGGCTTTGTAGTCCCACTCGCCGATCTTGCCTTCGTCCACCAGCGCCAGGCGCTGGTTCAGTTGCACATCCTTGTTGCTGGCCATGCCGAGGTCGGCCACGCTCCAGGTCACGATCAGCGGCTCGCCTTTCAGGCCGGCCACCGCCGGTACGCCGCCGGCGCCGCCCGGATACCATTTGCTGGTCGACGGCACGCGCGCGGTCACGCCCTTGGCGGTGACGCTATTGGTCGGATTGCGGGCGGCATAGATGGTCGACTGGCCGCGCATGTAGTCCAGGCTGACGGTATGGTCGTCCGAGAGCTGCCTGGTGCCGCGCGCGTAAAAGGTCAGCTGTTCGGTTTCGTGCAGCGCGGTGCCGTACTCGTTGTTGTCGATGACGCAGGTGTTCTTGGCGCCCTGGATCGAGTAGGGCGCGGCGCAGCCGGACTTGTAGTACGGGTTGGCGGCGGTCTTGTTGGTGGCGGTGGTGAAGTTGGCCGGGCTGGCGTAGCCGCCGGTGCCCAGGGTCGGGGCGCGGCCGATGCCCGCCAGCAGTTCCGGCGAGCTCAGTTCGGCGCGGTCGCGCGCGGCCAGGCGGCTGCGCTGGCGGCCGTCGATGGTGCCGTACAGGTTCCAGCCGTCGGTGGCCAGATTGCCCTTGCCGAAGGTGGCCGAGAGGCGCTGCTCGTCGCCGCCGCCCGATTTTTCCGGCTGCACGTACTGGGCGGTGATGGAGCCGCCTTCGACGCTGTTCCTGGTGATGAAGTTGACCACGCCGCCGATGGCGTCGGAGCCGTAGATCGAGGAGGCGCCGTCGCGCAGGATTTCGACGCGCAGCAGGGAGCTCATCGGGATGACGTCGAGGTTGGCGTAGCCGTCGGCGATCGCCTCGTTGGCCAGGCGGCGGCCGTTGAGCAGCACCAGGGTGCGGTTCACGCCCAGGCCGCGCAGGTTGATGTTGGTGCCGGAACCGGCGTTGGACGGGGCCAGCGAGTTCGATTGCGGCAGCGCCATCATCACATCGGCCAGGCTGGTCATGCCGCGCTTGGTGAATTCCTCGGCCTTGATGGTCGAGACCGGCAGGGCCATCTCGGTGGCAAGGCGCTTGATGCTCGACCCGGTCACTTCGATACGCTGCATGCCGGCTTCGGCCTGTTGGGCCGCGGCCTGGTTCATCACCGTCAGCACCGCAAGGGTGATGGACGACAATACGAGTTTCGAGTGGATCGAGCTGGTGTGCTTGTTCATGTGCGACGGTCTCCTGCGGATTATTGTTTGACATTAAGAGCTTCCGGCAACGGCGCGGAAGCTGGTCAGGACACCTCGCGTATCCTGTGCCGCGGCGACGAAGGCGTGAGCCGGGGTCGACGTGGTCAATAATGGGGTGCTCTTGCGGTGCGGCGTCTTTGCGCCTGCTGTCCACTGGTCTATATAGGTGGGTCCGGTGCTTATCCTCGCGAAAACGTGCGCGTGACTCGTTCGAGATGGGCGCGCATGGCGGCGTGGGCGGCGGCCGGATCGCGCGCCACGATGGCGTCGAGGATGCGGCGGTGGTCGAGCAGGGTGGCCTGGCGCAGTTCCTCGGTCTGGAAATGCTCCTTGAGCTTGTGCCAGAGGCGGCCGCGCTGTTTCCACAGATGATCGACCGCGCCGACCATGGCGCTGTTGCCGGTGGCGCGCGCGAGCGACAGGTGGAAGTCGCGGTCGAGCTGTTCGTTGCTGCTGTAATTGTCGTGCTGGCGTTCCATTTCGACGACGGCGCTGCGGATCGCTTCGATGGCGCTGTCGCTGGCCATGCGGGCGGCGCTGGCGCACACCTCGGCTTCGACCAGGCGGCGCGCGGCCAGCACTTCGAAGGGGCCGGGGCCGGCTTCTTCGGGCTCGGAGCGGGGCGGCTGGACGCGCGTGACGTAGACGCCGGAGCCGCCGCGCACGTCGACCACGCCGCGCAGTTCGAGGGCGATCAGGGCTTCGCGCAGGGAAGCGCGGCTGACCGCCAGCCGGCTTGCCATCTCGCGTTCGGGCGGCAAGCGCTGGCCGGCGCCGATTCTCTCGTCGCGGATCAGTTCCTCGATGCGGCCGGCCACGATGCGGTACAGCCGCGGTTCGTGCGCGAGGGCGTTATCGGGAGCGAGTGTGACTTTCTTGAGCATGGCGGCCTGCACATCTTTTGGTCAGGCCATTCTAAAGTGGTCTGACCAATCGCGCAAGGTGCTCGGGCCAAAATAGTGCGAAGGTGTCCCGTTTCGGTGCTTATTTGGCCAGCCGCCGTTGCATGGCGGCCAGGCGCCGCCCCAGCCGGGCCATCAGGCTGCCCAGCAGATAGCGCACGGTAGCCAGCGGGTGCTGCACGCCGTAGCCCTGGCGGCCCAGGTTCTGCGGCATGAAAAAGCGGCTGAAACGCTGTAGCGCGCCGCTGTCGCCGACCCGGAAGCGGGCGTTGACGTGGGTGGTGTTGAAGCCATATTCGTTGGCGAACAGAAACACCTCGCTGGGCGAGGTCATCGAGATATCGGCCAGTTGGTCGTCGTGCAGCTGGGTGCAGCCGCGCAGGTAAGAGACGCGGATGGTCAGGGCGATGTCGGGAATGCGGATCGTCAGCGGCTGGATCAATCCGACCAGTTCGAGCAGGCAAGGTAGTCCCAGCAGGTTGGCATTGGCGGCCTTGCGGTATTTCTCGGCGGCGGCGCGCACCTGCGCCGGGGTGGCGGGTGGCTCGGACGGCAGCAGCGCGCACGGCACGCTGAGCAAGCGTTCCCAGTGCTCGACGGCCGCGTCGCTGGCCCAGGCCAGGCTTTCGGCGGTGTCCACCCCCAAGGCGATGGTGTCGCGCGGCTGCATGAACCGCAGCGAATCGGTCGCGCGCGACAGGCGCGCCCACTGCGCCAGGCGCTGCGGCGTGTTCTGGTGGTCGTTCATATAGCAGTTGTCGATGTGCGAAAAGGACACGAACGAGGCGAACGGCACCGTGATCCTGGGCGCGAAAGCGGCGATCTGCAGCTTGATGCGGTGCAGCTTTTCGGCCGCGGCGGCGCAGCGCAGTTCTGCCTGGAACGGATTGCCGACCCAGTTGGCGTAACCGAACTGGGTCATCAATACGTCGACCCGCTCGCACAGCAGGGCGATGCTGGCCTTGACCAGCTCGCACTGGGCGGCGCTGGTCAAGGCGCAGTCGTTGATGTTGAGCACGTGGCACCCGCCGGAACTGATCAGGCAATACGCATCGCCATCGGCATGGGGAAACACGGTGATGCGCATCTCGCCGTCGAGCGCGACCGGAATGCCGGGCTGGCATTCGATGACATCGAAGCCATTCCCGCGCAAAAAGTTGACCACGCGCTTGTCCTTGGTCTGCTGGAACAGCATGGTGACCTTGCCGGGAAAGCCGCGCTTGAGCCGCTTGATAAAGGGCACCGAAAAATGGTCGGGATGCTCGTGCGAAAACCAGATGAAGGTGTTGCGCTTGAGCGCGGCCAGTTCGGCGATCAGGGCCGCGTTCGAGGTGCCGGAGTCGAGCAGGCTCCAGCCGTTGTTGAAAACCGCGCCTTCGACCCAGGGATCGGCCAGCAGCACGGTGTGCTCGTTGGCGATGTGGAAGCAGGCGTGGTTGACGAAGGTGAGCAGGTTGTGGGACATGGGGTTCATGGCGGCACCGGGTCAGCTGAGGGCGATAAACCGGCCGCGGTGAAAGCCGAGCGACCGGTGCGGATAGAACTGGCAGCGCTCGACCGCGCCGACGAAAATCACATGGTCGCCTTCCACATAGCGGCTGCGCGGACGGCATTCGAAGCAGGCCACGCTGCCGTCCAGCACTGGCTGGCCCTGCGCCGAGCGGGTAAAGCCGACCTGCTCGAAGCGGTCCTGGCCCGGACGCGCGAAGCGTTGCGCCAGCGCGGCCTGGTTGTCGGCCAGCACGTTGATGACATAGCCCTCGGCTTGCTCGAAGGCGGCCATGCTGCTGGCCGTTTGCGCCAGGCTCCACAGCACCAGCGGCGGATCGAGTGAGACCGAGTTGAAGGAATTGATGGTCACGCCGGCCAGGCGGCCGTCGGGCAGGGCGGCGGTGACGATGGTCACGCCGGTGGCGAACTGCGACAGCGCCTGCCGGAAATAGTTGCTGTCGAAATCGGCGGACGGGACGCACGGAGGAGGGGCTTGCATGGCTGGCCTGCGCGTGGTGGAGGTTTACCCATACTAAATGCGGTCGGGTGCGCGGTTTTGATCCTGCACAAGCGGCCTGAACGGCTCAGCGGGCGGGCTGGTAGCTCTCCAGGATGGCCTGCATCCTGCCATTTTTACGCAGCGCAAGCAGCGCGCGGTTCACTTGCGCGACCGTGATCCTGGCCCCGGGCGCCAGCGCGCAGTACGTATCGAACGGTTCGACGGCCAGCACGGCGCGGCTCAGGCGCGCGCGTTCGGCGTGGGCGCGCCGCTGGTAATCGTAATACAGGGAATTGGTGAGCATGTAATCGAAGCGGCGGCGCAGCAGCTTGCGCAGGTTCAGGTCGTCGCTGACGGCATCGTCGCGCACGAATTGCGGGCCGAGTTCATGATCGAGCACAGGGTAGCGGTAGCCGGTGATGGTGCCGGTGCGGGCGCCGGCCAGCTCGCGCAAGTTGCCCAGCGGCGCGGTGCCGATGCGTCCGACGATGATCATGTTGTTGGAAAAGACCGTGTCCGACCATTGCCAGCGCTTGCTGTCGAGCCATTCGGGACGCAGGTCGCACAGCAGGTCGACCGTGCCGTCCGCCAGTGCTGCCTCGACCCGCTTGCGCGGCAAGGTCAGGTAGCGCGGGCGCGCCTTCAGTTCGCGCGCCAGGGCGTCGCCCACGTCCTTGAGCAGGCCGCCGGTCAGGTCGTCGCCCTGGAAACGGGTCATCGGCATGGCGCTGCCGGTGGAGACGCCAAAGACGAGTTCGGCGCCGCCCGCGGGCAGCGCCAGTGCAATGGAACAGAGGGACGACAGCAGCAACAAGCCAATCTTCATGCCGCCATCATACCTTGCCGTCGCCGGCAAGGGCTATCGGCTTACTGGATCTTGGCGATCGACACCTCCGTCGACTTGACCAGGGCGATCACCTCGCTGCCGACCTTCAGGTCCAGGTCCTGGATCGAGCGGCTGGTGATGACCGAGGTGACGATGCCATGCGCGGTTTCGACATCGACTTCCGACACCACCGGGCCGGCGATGATTTCCTTGATCTTGCCCCTGAACTGATTGCGTACATTGATTTCCGAGATAGCCATGCTGTTCCTTTACGTGGGTGGGGAGGGGGTGTTTCAGTAACTCATTAACAGGCGCAGCGGTTTACTGCCGCTGTCGCTGCCGGGACCGGGGTGGATCGCTTGCGGCGCGCCGCCGGCGAACAGTTTCAGTTCGCCCGGCGCGAAAGGGTGCCATTCCTCCCCGGTGGTCAGGGGCAGGGTGGCGATCACGACGATCTGGTCGTCCAGATGGTTATGCTGGCGAAAATCGATCTGCAGGTCGCAATCGACCAGGCTGGCGCTGGCGAACGGATAGGCGCGCACCACGTAATGCAGTTGTGTCGAGCAATGCGCCAGCAAAAAGTCGCCATTCGACAAGATAAAATTGAAGGTGCCGTGGCGCGCGATCAGCGCCGCCATGGTCCGCACCGCTGTAAACAAGGCCGCGCGCGACGGCGGCTGGACCGGAAAACGGCGCCGCAGCCCGGCCAGCAGATAGCAAAAGGCGCGCTCGCTGTCGGTTTCGCCGGCCGGGGCGAAGTGCGGATCGGGGGCCGGCTTGAAGGTGCTCAGGTCGCCGTTATGCGCGAACGACCAGGTCGTGCCCCACAGCACGCGGGTGAACGGGTGGCTGTTCTGCGGCGCCACCTCGCCCTGGGTGGCCTTGCGGATATGCGCCACCACGTTTTTGGCCTTGACCGGATTGTCCTTGAGCGCATGCGCCAGCGGCGAATCGATGGACGGGCGATGGTCGATGATCAGGCGGCAGCCGGACGGCTCGTGAAAGGCGATGCCCCAGCCGTCGCGATGTACGCCGGTCCGCCCGCCGCGCTCGCTGAAACCGGCGAAGCTGAAGTTCAGCGCCGCTGGCTTGCTGCTGTTCATTCCGAGTAATTCACACATGGGCGTCGCATCCTCTGTTGCATCTGTCGCCCCCAGCGTAGCCCCGCCTGGCGCGTCTGCAAACGAATGATTTCGCGTTTCGATAGACGCATTTTGCGCATAAGCACTGGGGGATCGATATGCGCCGGCCGCATATCCATCGGCGAAACCATTCCTTCGCCGCCGCCACCGGCGCGACTAGACTTTCCGCTTTACCTACAGCGAGAGATGCAATGCCTTTCCCTACCTTGAACGCCTACCTGGCCCATTTGTCCGACCCGGACCGTCCGGCCAGCAGCGTGTGGCTGGACTCGGCGGGCCGCGCCCAGGGCAAGTATTTCAACTGCACCATCACGAGCGCCTTCCAGCCGATCCGCGCGCTCGGCAGCAGCCGCATCGTCGCCTACGAAGGGCTGGCGCGCAGTGCTTCGGCGGGCGATGCCGGCCTGTCGCTGTGGAAACTGCTCGACCACGCCGCCAGCGACGACGAATCGATCGAACTCGACCGGCTGTGCCGCATGCTGCACGCGATCAACTTCTTTCGTCAGGACGAGGCTGGGCAGAGCGATCTGTACCTGAGCGTGCACGACCGGCTGCTCAGTGCGGTGAGCAGCAATCACGGGCATGCGTTCAAGCGCATTCTGGACGCGCTGGACTTGCCGGTGGGACGCATCGTGCTGCAACTGCCGGCCACCACGCCGCAGCAGGGATGGCTGCTCAACTACGTGGCCGACAACTACCGGCGCAACGGCTTCCGGCTGGCGCTGAATGCGGCCTCGGTGGCGCAGGCGCAGGCGATGGTGGCCGAGCAGCGGCCGCACGCGATCAAGCTCGACGCGCGCTATCTGTCGGGCGGCGTCGCGCTCGAAGCGCTGCTGGACGCGGCCCGTACGGCTGGGGTGCGGCTGATTTTCAAGCGCGTCGAAAGCGCGCCGGCGCTTGCCTTGCCGGAAGTCGTCGCCGACCTGCCGCTGTATGCACAAGGCTTCTTCCTCGACCAGCCGCAAGCCTCGCTGGTGACCGATGCCGCCCTGGCCGCCTGACCCCCACCCCCGGTGTCAGGTCTGACATTCGGACACGGCCTCAGCTTTCGCGCCGCAACAACCGCCGGTGTCAGGTCTGACATTCAGACACGAGTTCATCCGCAACGCTGCACAGGCCGTGTCCGAATGTCAGACCTGACACCGGGGTGGGGTGTGCACGGGACGCAAGTTTATTCCTCAGCGGAAGGGCCTTTTCGCTTAGAATTCGGGGGCTATTAACGAATTTCGGGCAGGGGCAGGTATGGCATCAGCGGCGGGTTGGCGTAACGATATGGTCGCATGCGTCCTGGCGCGGTAGGGCTGCGCCGTTCGCCGCAGGCCCAGGGCAACCGCCGCCTGGTTGGCGCCGTGCTCGTTTCGCTGCTGGTGCACGGTTTGATTCTGTCGCTTCAGTTCGGCATTCCCGCGCTCGGTTTGCCCGGCTCGGCCACGCCGGTCGAGGTGCGCCTGGCCGATGTCGTTAATGAGCCAATCCCAACGCCGCCGCTTGATACGCCTGTCCCCGTTCCGCCGTTGCCTTCGCCGTCATCGCTTCCCGAGCCCGACAAGCCGGCAGCGCCGACCGGCGGCATGCGCCTGATCGATCCGGTGCCGGCCCCGGCGCCCGTTCCCACCCCCGTCACGCCGCGCCTGGCTGTCAAGAAAGACAAACCGCGCAAGGCCAAACGCATCAGCCCGCCGCTGCCGGCCACGGATGCGCTGGCGATGGATTCGCGCGTCATGGTCCAGGATTCGGTGGTGAACGATTTCGCGGTGCCAATGCCGCGCCCGGAAGAGGCCGAACAGAAAACCATCGATCTCAAGGAAGCCCAACACGGCACCGACGATGGCACCGAAGCGACCAGCGCCGCCGAGGTTGCGGAAGCGGCGCGCGCGGCCCAGCAGGCCGACACCCGGCGTCTGGAGGAGGAAGCCGAGCGGCTGGCGGCGCAGCGCAAGCTGGAGAAGGAAGAAGACGAGGCGCGCAAGCTGGCCGAGTTGCAGGCACGCCAGCAGCAGGAAAAGGCCGCGGCCGCCGAGACGGCGCAGGAATTGGAAAAGCAGGCCCGCGTGGCGCAGCAGGCGCAGATGGAGGCCGACGCCGCACGCGAGCGCGCCAGTGTGCTCAGGGCCGAGCAGCAGAAAACCGAGCAGTTGGCGGTTCAGCGCAAGCTTGAGCAGCAGAAGTCCGACCAACAGAAGGCCGACCAGCTGCGCGTCGAGCAGCAACGAGTGGACCAACAGAAGGCCGACCAGCTGCGCGTCGAGCAGCAACGAGTGGACCAGCAGAAGGCCGACTCGCGGAAGGCCGAGCAGTTACGCGCCGATCAGCAGAAAGCGGATCAACAGAAGGCCGATCAGCTGCGCGCGGAGCAGGCGAGGGCTGAGCGTCAACGCGCCGAACAGCTCGCGGCCCAGCAGCAAGCGGCGCAGAAACTGGCCGAGCAACAGGCTGCGCAGAAACTGGCGGAGCAGCAGGCCGCGCAAAAGGTGGCCGAACAACAGGCCGCGCAAAAACTGGCCGAGCAAGCCGCCCAGAAGAAGGCCGAACAGGCCGCGCAAGCCGCCGACGCCGCCCGCCAGGCGGCGCTGCAAGGCGGGCGCGAAGGCAGCGGCACCCAGGCCGCCAACACGCCCGCCGGCGGCAGCGCAGCCGGTGCCGGCAGCGGCGCCGGTGGCAAGGCGGTCATCCCCAAGAACCTGCTGGGCAGCGAGCTGTCGAACCGTGCGCGCGAGATGGTCAAGGGCCTCGATATCCTCTCCGGCACGCCGCCACCACCAATGCGCGACGAGCGCCGCGTGGCCGTGGGCGCAGCCGAACGCGATCTGCCGCTGCGCATGTACGTGGAAAGCTGGCGCCAGAAGATCGAACGCAATGGCAGCGCGAACTATCCGCGCGGCTGGGCCGATGTGGAGCACACGCACGCGCTGGTCAACGTGGCGGTGCGCAGCGACGGCACCGTGCAGGACGTGACGATCCTGCGTTCGAGCGGCCGCGCCGATATGGATGAAGCGGTGCTGCGCATCGTGCGCGTCAATGCGCGCTACGCACCGTTCCCGCCGAATATCGCCTCGCGCTACGACGTGATCGATATCCGCCGCGTATGGCAGTTTGGCGACAATCTCAAGCTGATGGAAGAAATCCGCTAGCCTTTGCGCTGCTCGACCAGTGCTGTCAGCAGCCGTTCGACCGCTTCCAGGTTGGCCGGTTTGATGAGGTGATGGTCGAACCCGGCCTCCTTGCTGCGCGCGCGGTCCTTGTCGTCGCCCCAGCCGGTCAGCGCCACCAGCACCAGCGGTTCCAGGTGCGTCATGCCGCGCAGCGTGCGCGCCACCTCATACCCGTTCATGCCGGGCATGCCGATGTCCAGGAACGCCACTTCTGGCCGGAACTGCTCGGCCAGCGCCAGTGCGCGCGGCCCGTCGTTGGCGACGCGGCTGGTGTGGCCGATGATGTCCATCAGTTCCGACAGCATGTCGGCGGCGTCCTGATTGTCGTCCACCACCAGCACGCGCAGGCCGCTGCCCGCGCTGGCGGCTGGCGTGTCGGCGCCGGGCGCCAGCGCCGCCACCTCGGCCGCGAGCGGCAGGCGGATGTCGAAGCGGCTGCCGCTCACGGTCGCGTCGCGCACCAGGTCAATGCTGCCGTGATGGAGTTCGACCAGCCGGCGCGCCAGCGACAAGCCGATGCCAAGCCCGCCCTGGGCGCGGTCGATGGAGGCACCCACCTGCGAAAACATCTCGAACACCGTCAGCGCCGATTCGGGTGGAATGCCAATGCCGGTGTCGCGGATCGACAGCACCGCCTGCGCGCCGTCGCGCCACGCCAGCACGTTGATGCGGCCACCGGCCGGGGTGTACTTGGCGGCGTTATTGAGCACATTGCCGATCACCTGGGCGATGCGGGTCGGGTCGGCGTCGAGCAGCAGCGATTCGGCTGCCACGTCGAGCGAGAGCGTGTGGCGGTTGGCGTCGATCAGCGGCATGCTCGTTTCGACCGCGCTGGCGATCAGTTCGCGCAGTTCGACCCGCACCGGCTTGAGTTCCAGGTTACCGCGCGTGATGCGGGCGATGTCGAGCAGGTCGTTGACCAAGGTGACCATCTGGGTCACCTGGCGTTCCATCATGTCGCGCACGCGCGCCACCGTGGCCTGGTCATGTTCGGCCATGCGCATTACCTGCAAGCCATTGCGGATGGGCGCCAGCGGGTTGCGCAGTTCGTGCGCAAGAATGGCCAGGAATTCGGTCTTGCGCCGGTCCGCCTCGCGCAGCGCTTCGGTGGCGCGCACCCGTTCGATGTGGGCCCAGGAGCGCTCCACGGCTTGTTCGACCAGCGCCACTTCGGGATCGGTCCACTGGCGCGGGCGGTCCTGGTGCACCGCCATCATGGCCACCAGTTTGCCTTCCTTGACCAGCGGGCAGCAGATGATGGCACGGCAAGCGATGGCGTTGAACATGGCGGCGCCGTCGGCTTCGTCGAGCTCGCGGTCGACGTCGCAGATGCGCAGGGTGCGGCCTTCGCGCATGTCGCTGGCGGCGCGCGCGCCGAACAGGTCGAGCGAGTAAACGCCGACCGTGCTGGTGGCGCCCGGTGCGGTCCAGTCGTGGCGGATGGTGAAACGGTCGTTGTCGCTTTCGACGTCGGCGTACGGACAGCGCGTGGCGCCCAGATGCTCGCCCAGCATGCGCGTGGTGACGTCCATGATGGTCTTGGGATCGTCGGCGTTGCGGGTGGCCTGGCTCATGGCGTCGAGCAGGCGCAGGCGCTCTTCGACGCGCTTGCGTTCATCGACGTCGATATGGATGCCGACCCATTCGGTAATCGCCCCGGCGCCATCGAAAATCGGCACCGCGCGCACATTCATATAGCGGTGCTGGCCGTCGGCGCGGCGCAGCCGGTGTTCGATCTGGTACATGCTGCTGGTGGCCAGCGCGCCGGTCCAGGCGGCGGCGGTGCGCTCACGGTCGTCGGGATGGATCGCCTCGAGCCAGCCCCAGCCATTCAACTGTTCCTTCGACTGCCCCGTAAACGCGGTCCAGCTCGATTGTTCCCCTTCAAGACGCCCGGCGGCCGACGCCAGCCACAGGATGGCGCTGCTCGCCTGCACCAGTGAACGGTAGCGCGCTTCGCTGGCGCGCAGCGCGTCGGCGGCGTGGCGGATCGCCGCCAGGTCGGTGGTATCGGTCGTGCTGGCAGGGATCGGCGGAAAGACTTGGGGCATGGTTCTTTTGTACAGAAAGTTAGTCGCTCGCATTTAACCACGAGCTTGCCAGAAAAGGGTTTTTCCTGTCGCCACTGCTGTAAAAAAATGCGTGCAGACGGGGTTTGATGTGGAGCAAGACCGGGCCGGTGGGGCTCACTTACTCTGGTCTGGACAATGTTTATTTTGATAAGCACGATGAAAACGCCAACCTACCTTTCCAAGACCTTGCCGGTGCTGCTGTTGCTGGCTACGCTGGCCGGCTGCACCGGCTACCGCATCGGCGGCGCCAGGCTGTCCGGCGTGGACAGCGGCCCGGTGCCGCCGACCGAGTTGATCACAGAGCAATTGATCGACGCCGAAAAAGCCGTGCGCGCCAAGCGCAGCAGCCAGAGCCTGGCGCACCTGGTGGTGCGCAAGCCGCCGCCGTACGCGATCGGTCCCGGCGACATTCTGTCGATCGTGGTGTGGGACCACCCGGAACTGGCGGGGCAGGGCGTGGCCGCCTCGTCCACCGCGGTGGACCCGCAGAGCCCGGGCGCCCCGCCGCCGGCCGGCTTCGTGGTCGACCACGAGGGACGGGTGCAGTTTCCGTTCGCCGGCACGCTGATGCTGGCCGGCCTGACCGAGGAACAGGCGCGCGCGCTGCTCACCAAGCGCCTGGCGCACTACATCACCCGGCCGCTGGTCACGCTGCGCGTACAGGCCTACCGCAGCAAGCGCGTGTATATCGATGGCGAAGTGCGCTTGCCGGGCTTGCAGTCGATTAACGATATTCCGATGACCCTGGTCGAGGCGCTCAACCGTTCCGGCGGCATGCTGCCCAGCGCCGACCAGAGCCGCATCGTGCTCGAGCGGGGCGATGCGCGCTACCAGGTCGGCCTGCGCGCTCTGGTGGCGCGCGGCATCAATCCGGGCAGCATCCTGCTGGCCCATGGCGACGTGGTGCGGGTCCATTCGCGCGACGAGAGCAAGGTGTTCGTGTCGGGCGAAGTGGTCACGCCCAAGGCGCTGACCATGCACGACGGGCGCCTGACCTTGAACGAGGCGCTGGGCGAGTCGGGCGGCATCAGCCCGCTCAGCGGCGACGCGCGCCAGGTGTACGTGGTGCGCCGCGCGCCCGAGGGTACCCGCATCTACCAGCTCGACGCGCGCCGCGCCGGGGCGCTGGCGATGGCCGAGGCGTTCGAGCTCGAACCGCGCGACCTGATCTACGTGGCAGCCTCGCCGCTGGCCAACTGGTACCGCAGCGTGAGCATGCTGTTCCCCGGCGCGCTGACGCAAGTGGTCACGATCAGCCGCCCCTGAAATTGCATTGAGGACATTCTTATGAACTATGCCGACGACCTGCGTCCCATGCCCGCCCCCAAGTCCTTGCCGGTGCCCAGCCTGCCGCCACCGGCGCCGCCGCCCGGGCGCGAACCCGAGGCGCACGAGATCGATGTGCAGGGCTACGTGAATATCCTGTACGACAGCCGCTGGCTGATCGGCGCCGTCACCGCCGTGGTGACCATGCTGGCGATCATCTACGCGCTCGTTGCCAGCCCGGTGTACGAGGCGAACCTGATGATCCACGTCGAGGAAGAAAGCCCGAACGCGTCGAAAAATATTCTCAGTGAAGTCTCTTCCTTGTTCGAAACCAAGAAGGCTGCGATTGCCGAGATGGAACTACTGCGCTCGCGCCTGGTCATTTCGCACGCGGTCGACAACCTGCAATTGTTCGTCGATGTGCGGCCCAAGTATTTTCCGGTGGTCGGCTTCTGGTTTGCCAACCGCAAGTCGAACGAGCTGACCGAGCCCGGCATTTTTGGACGGGGCGGCTACGTGTGGGGGCCGGAAAAGGCGGAGGTGTCGCTGTTCGAGGTGCCCGAAGCCTGGTACAACCGCACTTTCACGCTCACCGCGCAAGGCAAGGGGCGCTACCACTTGTCCGGCGGCGGCTTGCCGTCCGTCTACGAAGGTGTGGTCGGCACCACCTTGCGCGCAACCGTCGCCGGGGCCGGGGCCGGGTTCGAGCTGCGCGTGGACCGCCTGCGCGCGCTGCCGGGAGCGCAGTTCCGCCTGACGCGCAGCTCGCGCCTGGCCGCGATCGAGCGGATCCAGACGGCGCTGGTGATCACCGAGCAGGGCAAGCAGTCGGGCATCATCGAAGTGCGCCTGCAGGGACCGGACGCGCAGCGCATCAATAGCCTGCTGGGCGAAATCGGGCGCGAGTACATGCGCCAGAACCTGGCGCGCAAGACCGAGGAAGCCGAAAAATCGCTGGCTTTCCTCAACCTGCAGTTGCCCACGCTCAAGCAGCAGCTTGAAGAGTCCGAGGAAAAATACAATGGTTTCCGCAACAGCAAGGGCAGCATCGACATGCGCGAAGAGGCGCGCATCAACCTGCAACAGGCGGCCGCGGCGCAGACCCGGCGCCTGGAGCTGGAGCAGAAGAAGACCGAGTTGCTGCAGCGCTTTACGGAAAATCATCCGATCGTGCAGGGGATTAACCAGCAGCGCCGTGAAGTCGCGGCCGAGATCGCCGACGTGGCCAGGCGCATCCGCACCTTGCCCGTGCTGGAGCAGGACGAATCGCGCCTGTTACGGGAGATTAAGGTCAATACCGACCTGTACACGGCGCTCTCGAATACCGCCCAGCAACTGCGGCTGATTTCGGTGGGCCGGGTCAGCAATGTACGCCTGATCGACGCGCCGATGGCGCCCGAACGCGCGCTCAAACCCAACCGTCCGCTGATCGTGGCGCTGGCGGTGGTCACCGGCCTGTTTCTGGGCGTGCTGCTGGCGTTTGCGCGCAAGGCGTTCTTGGGCGGCATCGACAATCCGCAGCGTATCGAAACCATCCTCGGGGCGCGCAACGTATACGCCAGCATTCCTCACAGCACCCATCAGGAGAAGCTGGAACGCAAGGCGCGCGGCGCCAGCGTGCTGCCGATCCTGGCGCAGGTGGCGCCGGAAGACATCGCCATCGAAAGCCTGCGCAGTTTCCGCGCGGCATTGATGTACACCATGCCGTCGCTGAAGAACAACATCGTGATGCTGGCCGGACCGGGCCGGGCGATGGGCAAGTCGTTTCTGTCGGTCAATTTTGCCGCCGTGCTGGCGGCCAGCGGCAAGCGCGTGCTGCTGATCGATGCCGACTTGCGCAATGGCCATTTGCACCGCTATTTCGGCATCAGCCGCGAGCTCGGGCTGACCCAGGCGATTGGCGGTGCGCAAACGATCGACGAGGTGATTCATCGCGGCGTGCTGGACAATCTCGATTTCATCCCGACCGGCGCGCTCCCGCCGAACCGCTCGGAATTCTTGCAGCATCCAAATTTTTCGACCCTGCTCGAGGTGGTCGGCAGCCGCTACGACATCGTGCTGATCGATCCGCCGCCGATCCTGGCGGTGTCCGATGCGCTGATGATTGGCGCGCATGCAGGGGCGGTGTTCATTCTGGCGCGGGCCGGGGTGACGACCGCGGTAGAAATCACCGAGTCGATCAAGCGCCTGAACCACGCCGGCATCGTGCCGCAGGGCGTGTTGTTCAATGACATGGCCTTGCGTGTGGGCAGCTACGCGTATCAGTTCAAGTACACGCAGGTGCCGCAACTGGAGCCGTGAGCGGTCTGCATGGTGTTGCGCGCGGTTCAGCGGCGCTTTCATCCATCAATCAATTTCATCTTGGAAACGCGGCAGGCCGGTAGTGGCCTGCCGCGTTTTTGTCGTTTGACGTTCCTTAGAAGAAAATGATTTTAATCATTTGATTACACCGGTAAATTTACTTCAGTAAACAATGAACCTAATCATTTGATATGGATCAAACCTTGCTCATTTACTTGACTGAGCGAGGAACTTTTGATGAACAAGCTATCCAGTTTTGCGTCGGATTTCCGCTTTAACGCGAGCATCTGCGGCGGCGTTGCCGTATTGCTGTCCGCTTGCGGCGGCAGTACCAGCAGCAATGGCAGCAATCCGACCCCGGCGCCGCAGTTCGCAGCCCTGATGTACAACGGCGCGCTGGCGCCGCTCGACTTGTATGTCTCCCCCTCGGGCGCGGATACCAATGCCGGCACGCAGGCGGCGCCCTTCAAGACCATCGCCCGCGCGGCCCAGGCCGCGACGCCCGGCACCACCATCCGTGTGCTGCCGGGCACTTACCCCGGCGGCTTTCGCACCAATGCCAGCGGTACCGCCGAAGCGCGGATCCGCTATGTGTCGGAAGTGAAGTGGGGCGCGAAGATCGTGCCGCCCGCCAATTCCGCCACCACCGCAGCCTGGGATAATCGCGGCAGCCACGTCGAGATCGACGGCTTCGAGGTCGACGGCAGCACCGCCCAGGCCGGCACAAAATGGCTGACGGGCCTGTACACCGGCGGCTCCTACAGCACAGTGCGCAACAACCACGTGCATCACATCGCCCGCACCGTGCCATGCGCTGCCAGCGGCGGCGGCATCGGCTCGGACAGTTACTACAAGGGCAGCGCCAACGATGTCAGCGCGAACGTCGTGCACGATGTCGGGCCGGCCGGCTGCGCCAACTATCTCGGCATCTATATCAATACGGCGGGCAGCCGGGTCGACAACAACCTGGTGTATGCGGTCAGCGATGCCGGCATTCGCCTGTGGCATGACGCGACCAACGTCGTGGTGGTCAACAACACGGTCTTCAACGCCGCCAGCGGGATCGTGGTCAGCGGCGACGGCGGCTACAACGGCAGCGTGCCGAATGACCACACGCGGGTCAGCAACAACATTGTTTACGATAACGCCCGCTATGGCGTGCTGGAAGTTGGTTCCACCGGCCTTAACAACCGCTACAGCAACAATCTGATCTTCGGCAACGGTATTCCCTTCATGTTGAACAACGGCCTGCAGCCGGTCGGCACGGTGGCGGCCGATCCGCAGTTCGTCAACTACGTGCGCAGCGGCGGCGGCGACTACCGCCCGGCGAGTACCTCGCCCGCCAACGCCGCGGCACTGCCGGTGGATGCGCCCGCGACAGACCTCGACGGCAAACCGCGGACCGCCGAAACCGGCTTCGACATCGGCGCGTATCAGCACGCGGGCAGCACGCCGACGCCGACGCCAACGCCGACGCCGACGCCAACGCCAACGCCAACGCCAACGCCAACGCCAACACCAACACCAACGCCGACCCCAGTCCCCGAGCCGACCATTCCGCCCACGACCTACAATTTCTTCGTGGCCCCCAATGGCTCCGATACGGCCGCCGGCACCAAGTTGGCACCATTCAAGACGATTGCACGGGCCTCGCGCGCCGCCTTGCCGAGCACCACCATCCACGTGGCGGAAGGAACGTATCCGGGCGGCTTCAAGACAACGGTCAGCGGCACCGCCGCGAGCCGCATCTATTATGTGTCCAGCACCAAATGGGGCGCAAAAATCGTCCCGCCAGCCAGTTCATCGAACGACACCGCATGGGACAACCGTGGAAACTATACCGACATCATCGGCTTCCATATCGACGGCACCACCTCGCAGGCCGGTACCAAATGGACGCACGGCATCTACAACGGCGGCTCCTATGACATGATTCGCGGCAACTGGGTGCACCATATCGCCAAGAACGTCCCGTGTACCAGCGCAGGCGGTTCGGCCATCGGCGTGGACAGTTACTATCGCGGCATCAAGTCCGACGTGGTCGGCAATCTCGTTCATGATATTGGACCGGTGGGCTGCCGATTCGTTCAGGGTATTTACGTCAGCACCTCGGGCACGGTGAAAAACAACGTGGTGTACCGGGTTGCCGAAGGCGGGATCCATCTCTGGCACGATGCCAACAATGTGATCATCACCAACAATACGGTCACGGCATCGCACACCGGCATCATTGTCGGCGGCGGCGACTACTATCACACCACCGGCCCGAACAACGACACCATCGTCGCCAACAACATCGTGTACGACAACGCGATGGGGATTTCCGAGCAGGGCCAGACCGGCACGCGCAACCGCTATACCAACAACCTGGTGTTCCAGAACCCGACCTATAATTTCAGCCTGAAGAACGGCCTGACGCACAGCGGGACAGTGAGTGCCGATCCGCAATTCGTTTCCTACACGCGCACCGGAACGCCAGATTTGCACCTGCGCCCGACCTCGCCGGCGATCGGAAAAGGGACGCCAACCAATGCCGCGCCGGTCGATTTCGACAACAAACCGCGCAATGCAACGACGGGCTATGACCTGGGCGCATACCAGCATTGAGTGCTTGTGGGTAGTGTCAAGGAAGGCCCATGCCATGCTTGTTAGGATGATGGCATGGGCCTACTTGACGAACATGCCATCGAACAGGAACGCATCCGTTCCGTTTACCGCGCCTGGCTGGCGCAAGAGCGTATCGCCGCGTACGCGTGGCACCGTCCGGAGGTCATGGAGCAGGACGCGGCGCGCTGCCGGGTTACCGGCAGCCTGCTGGCGCGAACGCTCGGCGCCGAACTTGGCAAGCTGCGCGTGCTTGACGTGGGCTGCGGTTCGGGCGGCTTTCTGCGCCAGCTGGTCGACTGGGGCGCCGATCCCTGCCGGCTGGTGGGTACCGAATACCAGGAGCAGCGGCTGGTGCTGGCGCGCATGCGCAGTGCGCCTGGCATCCGCTGGCACTTGGGCGATCTCGACTTTGCCGCACCGGGCAGCTTCGACCTGGTGGTGGCCAACACCGTGTTTTCATCGATCCTGGGAACGGACGCGCGGGCGGCGCTGGCGCGCGACATGTGGCGCAGCGTGGCGCCGGGCGGCTGGTGCATGCTGTTCGACTTCCGCTACAACAACCCGCGCAACCCGAACGTGCGCCGCGTCGCGCGTGGCGAGTTGCGGCGGATGTGGCCGGCGGCGGAGAGCCGCTACCGCACGCTGCTGCTGGCGCCGCCCATCGCAAGGCGGCTCGGTGGCGCACCGCGCATCCTGTCCGAGCTGCTCGTGACGTTCGCGCCGCCGCTGCGCTCGCACTTTATCTACATGGCGCGCAAGCCTGGCTGAGCAGTGTCGTAAGCGCCCAGCGCTGTTCGACCTGCGCGTCACCGTCAGCCCGCGCACCACCGCCGCAAGGTCCCACCACCGTATGACCGCCGTCGCACCCGCCTGCGTGGGTGCGACGAGGTGGCGCTCTTGCTCAGCGCTTCGCGGGCGCCGAGCGTGGTGCCATGTCTGCCCTGGCCATCAACAACTCCTTGACCCAGCGCCGCACTGCGTAAGTCCGTGCTTCGAACAGCAGATAGAAACCGTACGCACACACAATCACCATCGCCAGCATGCCCAGGTAGATTCCCAGATCTGCCAAACTACCGGCGGAAAACTGCCGGCGCCCGAACAAGGTCATGCCAAGGTAGCCCATGATGCCCAGCACCGGAACATGCACCACGTACAGCGTGAACGAAAAATTCGAAAAGAATACCGCCACGCGCCGCAATGGCGCAACAAAGCGCTGATCCGCCGGCAAGGGGTTCACCGTACTCGACAAAAACAGCAGGAACAGCACGCTCAGCAGCAAGTCCTGCGGGAACGACGCGAGCACCATGTCATCATTGCTACCCTTCAATCTGAACACCACCGACGCAATCGCCAGCACCTCCAGCAGCAGCGCCCGCAAGGGCATGCCGCATTCCACGCGCACGCGCGAGAATGCCGCACCAAGCAGCCAGATCGTGAAGTACAGCACCATATCGAACGGCAACAGCATGCCAATTAACAGCAACACGAGCGCCGCCAGCACCCGTCGCGTGCCCCTCCCCGCCGCCACGCACATGACCAGCAATGGAAACATCACGTAGTACCACGTTTCATTGGACAGGCTCCAGAGCGGGAAGTTCGCGCCAAATTCCGGTACGACGATGGTTTGCAGTCCGAACAGGTTGCCGATCAGCGCAGTCAACGAATAATCGTTGGTGCGTGAAAAATCGGGCGTGTGCGGATCGATCACGCCGCTGACGATGCCGCTCGCCAGGATCAGCACAAACGTCGGAAGCAGCACCGTCCACAGGCGCGTCACGCGGTCGATCGCATATGCCTTGATGGCATGCGGCTGGCCCAGCTTGTTGAGCAGGCTGCCGCCCACCAGCCAGCCGCTGATCAGGAAAAACACTACAACGGCCTGGTGCGCGAAGCCGGTCAGGAATGCCAGGGCCTGATACCACAAGGCGGGATCTTCCAGTGTGCGCAGGCCGGGAAAGAACCCGGCGCGCAAGTGCGCGGCGGCCACCTCGATGGCCGCCAGGCCGCGCAACAAGGAAATGAGCAGGGAGTGCATGGAGTCTTCCCCCAGCTGGCTTTCTTTCAGAAAGCGGATGCTGGGCATCGGATGTGGGTTCATGATGGGTTTTCCCATGAGTGTTTGGTTTGTCGATCTACAAAGGGTAGACGTAGGTGTTGCCGGTAAGCAGGCGCGCGGCGCGGATCATCCAGTAGCCGAGGTGGGCCCACTTCATCAGCCATGCCGCCGTGAACAGCGCCAGCATGGCCAGCAGCAGCCCCTTCAATGGCAACGCGGGCATGCCGGCAGCCCCCAGCCGGATGCTGCCGAGGCAGACCGCCGCGCCCAGCAGGCAGCCGGCCAGCGCCTCCGCCACGCTGTGCTGATCGCCCACCACCAGCAGCGCACCGATCAGTGCGCCCAAGCCGAGGCCGATACGGAGTGCGCGGCCCTGCCAGCCATCGGCGCGTCCATGCGCGAGCATCCAGAACAGCATCGGAAACACCGCGCTGACGCCGGCCGCATGGCCACTGAGCGCCTTGTAGCCGAGCCACGGCACGCCGCCGCCCCAGCCGAGAAAGACGATCTTGCTGACGCCCACCAGGCCCAGTCCGGCGCCCAACAGCACGCCCCACCAGAGCGCCATGCGCCATGCGCGCGCCGCCAGCATCCATGCCAGCAGGGCAAGGCCGAGCGGCATCGTCACGCGCGGGTCGCCCAGGTGCAGGAGGAAGGTCGGCGCGCTCATGGTCGGCTCGTCAGCGCAGCAGCGCCGCAAGGGTGCTGAAAATGATGCGCAGGTCGGTCCAGAACCCGCGCTCGCGCACATAGCGCACGTTGTAGGCGAGCTTGGCGGGCAATATCGTGTCCAGATAGGCCCGTTCGGGGTCTGGGCTGCGTCCCAGGATGGCGTTCTCGTCCTTGTAGCAGATCGAGGCCCAGTCGGTAATGCCGGGTGCGACCGACAGCACGATGCTGCGCATCTCGGGTGGATAGCAGGCAACGTAGCGCGGCACTTCCGGGCGCGGTCCAACCAGACTCATGCTGCCCTCGACCACGTTGATCAGCTGCGGCAATTCATCGATCTTGTAGTGCCGCAGGAACTTGCCGACCCGCGTGATGCGCGCATCCGCACCCACGGTGAGCTGGGCGCCGTCGCCGGCGTCCACGCGCATGGTGCGGAACTTGATGATGTCGAATGGCACGCCGTGACGCCCGATGCGCTGTTGACGGAACCAGGCCGGCCCTGGCGAGTCCAATCGAATGCAGACGGCGATGACGGCGAACAGCGGAGCGAGCACCAGCAGCCCGGCCAGCGCCGCCACCAGATCGAAAAGGCGCTTGGTCATGTCAGCAGCTCGCGCAGGTTGTCGATGATGCGCTGCTGGTCGGCATCGCTCATGCGCGTGTAAAGAGGCAGCGACAGCATGCAGGCAAAGCTGGCCTCGGCCACCGGGAACTGTTCCGGACTGAGGCGGTAATAGTCGCGCCAGAACGGATGGCGGTGCAGGGGAATGAAGTGCACGCTGGTACCGATGCCGCGTTCGGAGAGACGCGCGATCAGTTCGTCACGGCCCAGCCTGGCGCCGGCTTGCAGCCGCACCACGTACAGGTGCCAGGCATGGCTGCTGCCGGGCTCGGGTGCGGGAGGAAGGCGCAGCGGCAAGCCTCGCAGGCCGCTGTTGTAGGCTTGCGCCAACTGCTCGCGGCGCACAAGAAAACGGTCGATCTTGCGCAATTGTTCGATGCCCATGGCGGAGGCCAGGTCGGTCAGATTGTATTTGTAGCCGGCCGCAACCACGTCATAGAACCACGCCGGGGTGCGCGACGTATAGCGCTCGAAGGCGTCCTGGCTGATGCCATGGATGCGCATCAGGCGCACGCGGCGCGCCACGCTGGCGTCGCGCGTGACGACCATGCCGCCTTCGCCGGTGGTCATGGTTTTGTTGGCGTAGAAGCTGAACACGGTGGCGTCGCTTGCCAGCGTGCCGACCAGCTGGCCCTTGTACAGGGTGGGAAAGGCGTGCGCGGCGTCTTCGACGACGTTCAGGCCGTAGGCGGCGGCCAGGGCCAGGATGCCGTCCATGTCGCAAGCCAGGCCGGCGTAGTGCACGGGAATGATGGCGCGCGTGCGCGGCCCGATGGCGGCCTCGATGGCTGTCAGCGACAGATTGAGGGTGTCCGGGTCGGCGTCGACCAGGATCGGGTGCGCGCCGAGGTAACGCACCACTTCGGCTGTGGCGGTGAAGGTCAGGGTCGGTACGATGACTTCGTCGCCGGGGCCGATGCCGAGCGCTTCGAGCGCCAGGTGCAGGCCGGCGGTGGCGGAGTTGACGGAGATGGCGTCCACGTTGCCGCCCAGATAGGCGGCGAAGGCGTGTTCGAACTGGCGCGTGCGCGGGCCGGTGGTGACCCAGCCCGAGCGCAGGCAGTCGACCACGGCGGCGATTTCTTCATCGCCGATGTCGGGCAGGGCAAAGGGCAGGAAAGGAGGTGAATCGAGCGCGGCCGCATCCGGTGTGGGTGTCAGGTCTTCAGGCATGATCAAGGCTCCATGAGTTTGGTGGCACGGTGTGGCTGCGCCGCACGCGGATCTGTTGTTCGGTCGACATCGCCGCGTTGCGCGCCAATGCGTTGTGCGGTCGCGCTCGCCGCGCCGAAGGCCGACGCGTTGGTGTGTTGCGCTGGCTGCGCCGCAAGACAGTGCGTGGCAGGGCCAGGCTTGCCGCGCCCGCGGACGGCTTTGCCGCTTGCCGTAGCGGCGTCGACGCGGCCCCCGTGGTTGCGGTCGTTGCGGTCGGCGCCGGCATGTGGCGGCTGTTGGGAACGGACGGTGTTCATCACGCGCACGCCTGCAAGAAGCGCCGGCCCAGCACCGGATAGCTCAGGTTGGCCATGGCGTAGGCGCGTCCGCGTTCGCCGGCGGCGTCGCGCTCCTGCCGGTCGAGCGTGAACAGGGCCAGCAAGCCGTGCGCCACCGCGATCGGGTCCTGCGGCGCCACGGTCAGGCCGCAACCGGCGTCGGCGACCGGGTCGTTGCCGGCCTCGACCGAATGCAGGATGGGGCGGCCGGCCATCATGTAGTCGATCAGTTTGTTGGGGGCGATGCCGTAGCGGTACAGGCGCTGGCGCTGCCAGCCGATGTAGGCCACGTCGAAATACGCCAGCAGGGCCGGCACTTCCCGCTTGGGCACCGGGTCGAGAAAATGCACGTTGTGCAGGCCGCGCTCCCTGGCCAGTCGCACCAGGCGCGGCTTTTCGGGCCCGCCGCCGGCCAGCACGAAGGCGATGCGCGGGTCGGCCATGAGGCGCGCGGCGTCGAGCAGGGTGTCGAGCGCGTTGGCCAGACCGTGGGTGCCGGCGTAGCCGACGATGAACTTGCCGTCGCTGCGCAGCGCGGCCAGGCGGGCGCCGGCCATGCCGCCGAGCGCGGGCGGCTCGGCCAGCCATTCGGCCGGGTCGGCGCCGTTGGGCACGATGTGCAGTTTGTGCGGCGCCATGCCGTGCGCTTCGAGGTGGTCGCGCACCTTGGGCAGGATCGAGACGATGGCGCAGGCGTTGCGGCAGGCGTAGTCTTCGGCCGCCTGCAGCAGCATGATGAACGGATGCCAGCGCGAATAGCCGCCCAGTTCGATTGGCGAGAGCGGCCACAGGTCGTGCAGTTCGAACAGCAGGCGCGCGCCGGCGAAGCGGGCGATGCGGTGCGCAGGCCAGATGTCGAGCGGGTAGGTGCTCGACGCGATGACGGCATCGGGTGCGAACTCGGCGGCGAGTCGGCGCGCGTGCAGGTGCAGGTGCGTCACGAACGCGAGCATGTTGGCCACCCGTGCCGCGCCATTGCCCCGGTAAGCCGGCGTGGCGACCCAGCGGTACTCGACGCCGTCGATGGTTTCGTCGAGTTGGTCGCGGCCGTGCAGTTGCGGCGCCTGGGCGCGGATGTGCGATTGCGACGAGGCGACGATGCGCACCCGGTGCCCGAGCCGCACCCATTCGCGCGCCAGGTAGAAGGGGCGGTATTCCATGCCGTGCTTGAGCGAGCCGGCGTAGTGATTGATGAGGAGAATGTTCATCGTCCAGGCTCCCGCAGGCGTGGTGCGCTTACCATGTCAGCCCCTCGACCAGGCGGCGCAGGTTGCAGCGCGTGTTTTCGCACCAGTTGGTTTCCCACTGCACCGGGTGGGTAAGCAGGCAGATGCTGCGGTAGTGCCCCAGCGCCGCGTGCGGACTGAGCGGGTGATACAGCAGCGGCGGCGGGCGGTCGCTGATATACAGGTCGAACTGTTCGAGCAGGGCGCTGTCATACGTTTCACAGGCGATGCCGCAACGCGCGCGCAGGGCGCTGTCGGCCAGCAGTTCGTTGTTGATCAGCTTGAGCTTGCGGTTGGCAAAGTCGCCGTGACTGGCCACCGTGCTGATCTTGCTGCCGAGGCCGTCTTCGATGCGGCGCAGGTTGGCGGCGAACTCGTCACGGATGGCGGGGAAGTGCCGCCGCACTTCCCCCGCATCGTGCAAGTGGTGGCGCTTGGCGAAACTGGCGATTTCCTCGAAGTGGTAGCTCGCTTCGCTGCCATAGTCTTCGATGTCGCGCATGAGGCCGAAGTCGAGCGTCGACAGGCGGAAGTAAAAGCTCGAACGCACCCCGCGCCGCACTTCGCGCGCGAACATCCTGGCCGTGGTGCGCAGGTCGCTGTCGATGTCGTGCCGGTGCACGATGGTGGGCGGGCGCCCGCCCGGCGGCGGCGGACGCAGGAATTCGCGCACCGATACCTGGGCGTAGCCGCGCTCGGTCGCGTCGCGCAGCAGGGCCTCGTACTCGGGCAGGCGCGAGGGCATCAGGTAATCGCTGTAGAGGCGTCGGAGCAGCGTGTTCATCGGAGGTGGTAGCGCGCGCGATAGGGGGTGAAGCCGAGCATGGTCTTGAACTGGCGCAGCCCGGGCAAGGCGCCGAAGTAGGTGTCGTACATCAGGTAGCGCGTCAGGCCCTGCTCGATCAGGCCGGCGGCAATGTCGCCGACAAGCAAGTGCATGATGCCGTCGTTGTTGCGGTAGCCCATCAGTTGCTCGAAGGCGTGGAAGTTGCCGAAATGGCCGACATTGGCGTAGGCGACCAGTTGGTCGTCCGGGCACAGCACGCCGTAGTAGGTGAAGTTGACGAGCTTGTCGAAGCATTGCCTCTTTTCCAGGTATTTCTGGTCCATGGGGCGTCCCTGGCGCGCCTCGACCGAGGTATTGATGTCGAAGATGGCGTCGACGTAGTCGTTGCGCTCGATTTCGACGATCCGGTAGCCGCGCGTGCGGGCGCGTTTGATGTGGTGCGCGCCCCAGTTGCGGCCCTTGATGCTGTCGAGGTAGTCGCTGCGGTTGCGAAAGCGTTGCAGGTCGATCAGGGCGGCGCCCCAGCTTTTGTGCTGGATGATTTTGTATTGCGGGTGGCGCTTGGTGTAATAGCGGTAGGTCGAACGCACATTGACGGGCGCGATCGATTCGTCGAAAAACAAATGGGCCACCGGCAGCCGCAGCAATTGCTTGACGGTGCCAAGGTGGTCCGACAGAGTGGTGAGCAGGGTAGTCATCGCAGTTCATCGCGGCTGTAACCGCCTTTTCTTGTTGGTCGGGAGTTGGCTGTCCGGACGTGTTAATCGGCTTGACGGCGGCGTGCATGGGTGCTCGCACGCTGCGGGCCCGAAACCGTTCAGGCTTTTCTTACTGTAGCCAGACGAGGCGGTGCCGAGTTTGAAGTGGCGTAAATCGAACCGGCCTAAGCACGCTTGTTTGTGATCGCTCAGCGCATCGGCAGTTATTCATGTCGGTGAAGATACGAATACGTGAATTTATGTGGCGGCGCGGCGTATCGTGCCAAGCGATGCGTGCAATGCGCGATACAGTCCGATGAGTTTTCCGGCCTCGTTCGACCAGTTGTAGTGCGCGATCACGGCGCGCCGGCCATTGCGTCCCATGCGCTGGGCGATCTGCGGATTGCGCACAAAATAGTCGATGGCGGCGGCGATCGCGGCCGGGTCGCGCGGATCGACGCACACGCCGCACTGGTGGTCTTGAATAATCCCGCGCCACAGGGGAATATCGGAGGCGATGACCGCAATGCCGGCCGCCATGTATTCGAACATTTTGACCGGGAGGGCGTCGAGATAATGCGGTTCCGGATGCAGCGTGACCAGGCCGGCCAGCGCCTGCGCCATGACGGCGCGCACGCCGTCGCGGTCCAGGTGGCCGCGGCGGTTCAGGCGTTGCCAGCCGGGCTGCGCGCTCAGGGCGTTTTCGAGCTTGACCTCCGAAAAGCGGCCGGCCACGGTGATGCGCGCGGGCGACTGCAGCAGCTGCGCCGCCGCGACCAGTTCGCCGATGCCGCGCATGGCCGACAGGCTGCCGACGTAGCACACTTCCTGCCGCTTCTCGCTCCAGGGCGCCTCGGCGTCGAATTCGCCGGGTACCGGATAGTTGTTGACGTCGATGCTGTTCGGATTGATCTGCAAGAATTTGTCGCGGATAAAGGGCGTCGCGGCAACGATGGCGTCGAACTGGCGGCAGGCATGGCGCTCGTAGGCGGCGCTGGCGCGTGACAGCAGGCTGCGCAGGCCAGGCGTCAGATAGGGCTTGCCCAACAACTGCAGCGGCAAGTCTTCGTGGGCGTCGAAAATCACGGTTTTGCCGAGGCGCTTGAGGGCCAGGCCGGCGGGCATGAGTTCTGGATCGTGCAGATGGTAAATGTCTGCATCGATCTGGCGCGCGCGCCGCAGCACGCGCCGGGTGCTGCCCAGCATGCGCGCCAGCCGGCCCGGGGTGTAGCCGACGTCGGTGATGTGGACGCCGCTGTCGCGCTCGTCCCCCAGGCCATCGGCCACGACCAGCGTGACCTCATATCCTTGCCGTACCAGCGCCCGGCATTGCTTGACGAAGATGCGGGTGTCGTGGCGCGGATGGGCCGATGTCAGATGTGCGATGGTGAGCATGTGTCATTCCATACCGGTAGGATGAAAAGGCCGCCATGGTGGCGCCGATGAGCATGTCGGTGAAGTAGTGCGAGGTAAGCAGCAGCAGCACCGTGATGCAGCACAGCGAAAACGCCAGGATGAATTCACCCGAGCGATAATGCGCGAAGTAGCCTTTGAAAAACAGCGGAATCGCCGGCACGATCAGGATGCCGAGCACGAACAGGAATCCGAAGATGCCGGTATCGACCCAGGCCGAGAGCACATTGTGCGAATACAGGCCGGGCGAATAGCTGGCGTAATCGCCAAAAACGGGGAACTGCGCAATCGAATTGAGCGCATAGGTGCTCAGCTGATGGCGGGTATTGGCCGACGTCGAATGGGACAGATCCAGCAATTCGAGCACCCGGTTGCTGGGTAGCATGGATAACAGTTGCGCCAGATTCGCATAGATCATCTGTACCAGAAACAGGAACACGGTCGCCATGAGAACTTTTTGGCGCGTGTAATACAGCTCGATAATGGGAATCATGAACAGCATGGCGGCAAATTCGCTGCGCGCGGTATTGATGAACAGGGTGGACGCGGCCAGGCCATACAGCAGCAGGCGCAGCGATAGCGCGCGGGTGTAGGCAATGGCCACCGCGAAGGTGAACAGATAGGAACGCGAAAAACCCTGGTACGAAGCCAGGCTTTCGGGATTCTTGGCCGTGCCCAGCGGCGCCAGATAGAAGGCGCCGTCGACCGCGTAGGCGAACACGATGGCCGACATGCCCAGCAGGCTGCCCAGCGCCATCAGGCGGAAGCGCCGCTCGCCGGGAGCGCCCATGCGGAATGCAAAGAACACATTCAGCATGAAAATGATCCCCAGCAGGTGATTCGTGACAATGGCCATCTTCGCGCCAGCCAGGGCGTTGACGACGACGATCAGCGCAAAGTAGGCCAAGTACAGGAAAAACGCCACGTCGGTTTTGCCCAGGTAATTGCGGTCTTGCCGGACCTTGCCGGCATAGAAGAAAAACAGCAGCGGCAGGAGCAGCAGCGATACCGGCGCGAAATAGCCGCCCAGCACGGCCGGAATCTTTCCCAGTCCCAGCGCCGTGTGATAGAAGAAGAACCCGGGAAACAAGGCAAAAAAGCCGAGCATGCCGATCCATTGCTCGCGGCCGGTGGAGCGTGCGATCGGGCTCATGCGGCCACCATGCGGTTTTGCGAGCACCGGTACGACATGCGCAGGTAAACAAGGTAGAGCAGGGAATAGCCGATCGCGTACCACAGCACGCTTTGGCGCAGGCTGCCGGGCGCGAGGAACACCGACACGGTCATCACGAACAGCGCCACTTGCCACAGCAGGTCGACCTTCTGCTTGCCGGCGACAAAGAACACATAGCTGAGCGGGCTGGCGATGAAATTGAGGAAGTACAGGGGCGCGAGGATTTGCGCCAGCTCGCCGGCCTCGCGCCAGTTGTCGCCGAAGGCAAAGGCGAACAGTTCCGGCGAAAACAGGAGCAGCACCAGCGAGGGGCCGATGCCGAGCAGGACCAGCGCCTTGAAGGTGTAGCGATAGGCGTCGCGGCAATTGCCCTGAGTCTGGAAATCGTGCACCGACTGGCGCTTGAACACTTCCAGCACCGATGAGGCGAGCAGGGCGATGGGTGCGCCCAGCACGCGCTGGGTCAGCGCGAACAGGCCGGCGGCCATGGCGCCATGGCGCGCGCCGATCATCAGTAGCGGCAACTGGCTGACGATGACGTTGAGCAGGTTCGAGGGCAGCGAGAAGCGCCAGAACTTGTCGTGGCGGCGCAGGTAGGCGCGCTGGCCGGGGTCCGGCAGCCAGCCGGGCCATGCCTGCGGCGGCGCCAGCAGCAGCATGGCGGCCAGCAGCCCGACCGCCAGTCCGACCAACTGACCCGCGACCAGGGCGACGCCGCCCATGCCCAGCGCCAGCAGTCCCACTTGCGCGGCGGCGATGCCGCCGGCGCTCCACACCCGCGCGCGGGCCGCCTTGCCGAAGGCGTTGTGCGAGGTGGCGTAGGCCAGGGTGGTCTGCATGTAGGCGGTCATGAAGGTGGCGACGCCGAGCGTCAGCAGCGCCGGCCACGACAGTTGCGCGGCGAACGGCAGCCCGAGCAGGCGCGCCAGCGCAGCCCCCAAGGTTGTCAAGACGGCGGTGATGCCGGCGCTGTAGGCCACCACCGAAAAACAGGTGCGCTGCGATGCGCGGTCGTGGTCGAGGATCATCGCCGCTTCCAGCCGCAAGGTGGCGCCGATGGCGGCGACCGCCACCATGCCCAGCCAGACGCTGAACGCGCCCACGTCGGCCGGCGTGCACAGGCGCGTGATGAGCGGCGCGGCCAGCAGCGGCAGGGCCTGCGCCCCGAGCGCGCCGCCGAGCACGGTCATCACGTTGCGCCAGTAGGCCGGTAGCCGCCCTGCTGTCATGGCGCGCCTCCCCTCAATCCTGGCGGCATGATGCCGGCGCTTCGCATGGCGCCTCGCATGGCGCGTCGCGTAGCGCGTCACGCTGCGCATCGAGCAGCACCGCGCACACCCGGGCGATGCTGGCATCGTCCAGATACGGCCCCATCGGCAGGCTGAGCACTTTGGCGGCCATGGCGGTCGCCACCGGCGCGCTGTGCGGGGCGCTCCAGCGCGCATAGGCCGGCTGCATGTGCATCGGCACCGGATAGTGCACGGCGGTCGGAATGCCCTCCGCCTGCAAGGCGGCGCGCACCTGGTCGCGCTGCTCCACCACGACCGTGTATTGCGCGAATACACTGCTGCGGTCGCGTGGACGCGCCACCATGCCGATTTTGCCGGACAGCAGGGCGTCGTAGCTGGCGGCGGCGCGCGCGCGCTCTTTCAGTTCCCACTCGAAATAGTCGAGCTTGGCCAGCACGATGGCGCATTGCAAGGTGTCCATCCGGCCACCGACGCCGATGCGGGTGTGCACATAGCGGCGCGACTGGCCATGCACGCGGATGTCGCGCATGGCGCTGGCCAGCTGATCGTCGCTGGTGAAGATGGCGCCGCCGTCGCCGTAGCAGCCGAGCGGCTTGCTCGGGAAGAAACTGGTGCAGCCGATGGCCGACAGATTGCAGCTGCGCTTGCCGCCGTAGGTGGCGCCGAAGCTCTGGGCGGCATCTTCGATCACGGTCAGTTTATGGCGCCAGGCAATCGCATTGATGGCTTCCATGTCGGCCGGCTGGCCGTACAGCGACACCGGCATGATTGCCCTGGTGCGCTCGGTAATCTTTGCTTCGATCAGGGTGGGATCGATATTGCAGGTGGCCGGGTCGATATCGGCGAACACCGGCGTCGCGCCCAGCAGCACGATGGCTTCGGCCGTGGCGATGAAGGAAAACGGCGTGGTGATGACTTCGTCGCCCGGTCCGATGCCGAGCGCCATCAGCGAAATCAGCAGCGCTTCGGTGCCGGACGAGACCGTAATGCAGTGGCGCGCCCCGCTGAACGCGGCCAGGCGCGCTTCCAGTTCTTCCACTTCCGGTCCCATGATGTACTGGCCGTGGTCGAGCACGGCCTGGATGCGGGCGTTGATGTTTTCGCGGCCAACCCGGTATTGCGCTTTGAGGTCGATGAATTCCATGATGAGAGGTCCGATCGCTGACAGGTCAAGGGGTAAATGGCTCAGAGGGGCGCGTCCAGCAGGCGGCAGACACCGCCGCGCACCTGGTAGCGTTCGCCCGTATGGGGGCAGGTGGCGTCGCCGTCCGCGCCTTTGGGCAGCGCCAGACGTTCACCATGGCGGCCGATCCAGCCGGTCTGGCGCGCCGGCACGCCCGCCATCAGCGCAAAGTCGGGCACATCGCGCGTGACCACGGCCCCGGCCGCGATGAAGGCGTAGCGGCCGATGGTCACGCCGCACACGATGGTGGCGTTGGCGCCGATCGAGGCGCCGCGCTTTACCAGGGTGGGCCGGTAGGCATCCTTGCGCTCGATGGCCGCGCGCGGGTTCCAGACATTGGTAAATACCATGCTGGGGCCGCAGAACACCTCGTCCTCGATCGTCACGGCGTCGTACACCGAGACATTGTTCTGGATCTTGCAGCGGTCGCCAATCCGCACGTCGTTGCCGACGAAAACGTTCTGCCCCAGCGAACAGGCGGCGCCGATGCGCGCGCCGCCGCACACATGGGCGAAATGCCAGACCCGCGTTCCCGCCCCCAGCATGGCGCCGGGGTCGACAATGGCGCTCGCTTCGATGATGGCCTGATCCATGGTCAATACTCCAGAGGCAAGGCCACGCGCTTGCCGTCGCGAGCCGATTTATAGGCGGCAATCAGCACTTCGAGCGACTTGAGTCCCTCGCGGCCATCGGTTTCGGGCTCGGCCTCGCCGCGCAGCACCTTGATCACGTTGTCGTAATACAGCGGATGGCCGAAACCGTAGACCGAGGTGGTCTGGTAGCTGGCGTCGACCACCCGCGCATCGTCCTCGTCCGGCTCGGCAAACTCCCAGCGCTGCACTTCATTGACGGCCACGCCGCCGATGCGCACCGTGCCGCGTTCGCCCAGGATGGTGATCGAGCCTTCCAGGTTGCACGGATAGGTCAGCATGGTCACGTTCATCGACCCCAGGGCGCCGTTGCGCCAGCGCAGGCTGATCACGCCGGTATCTTCCACCTCGATATCGCGCGCCAGGGTGGCCGTGTACGCTTGCAGGCTCTCGACCGGGCCGATGATCCAGTCGATCAGGTCGACATAGTGGCTGGCCTGGTTCATGAAGGCGCCGCCGTCGTATTCCCAGGTGCCGCGCCACTTGGCGCTGTTGTAATAGTCGTCCGGGCGGGTCCAGAACACGTTCAGGTTGACCATGTAAATGCGCCCGAAGCGCTTCTTATCGACCGCGCTTTTGAGCAGCTGCAAGGTGGCATTGCGCCGGTTCTGCTTGACCACGAACATGCGCACCCCGGCCGTATCGCACGCCGCCACCATGCGCTTGCCGTCTTCCCAGCGCGTGGCCATGGGTTTTTCGGTGATCACATGGCGCCCGCTTCCGGCGATCTGGACCGCCTGTTCCGGATGCAGCCCGGACGGCGTGCAGATGATGAAGGCGTCGGCGTTGCACTTGGCCAGCATCTCGGCCAGGGTACGGTAGGGGCGGGCGCCGGTGCGGGCGGCGGCGGCGGCCAGCGCCACCGGGTCGATATCGCACACGCCGGCCAGTTCGCAGCGGTCTTCGTGCTGGGCGATGGCGTTGAAATGGTTGTTGGCAATGCGGCCGCAGCCGACCAGCGCGAAGCGGATGCGCCGGTCGGTGACGGGTGGTGGGTAGGTACGCATGAGGTTCTCCATTCGCTGTTTTTGCGGCCCGGCCAGGCCCGGCCGGGTCAGGCCCGGCCGGGTCAGGCCTTGACCACGTTCGGCAGCCGGTCCAGGTAGACGCCCCGGGTATCGACGATCAGGGCGGCGTGCTGGGCGATCAGCGCGTAGTCGAAGGCGCTGTGGCTGGTGGCGAGCAGCAGCACGTCGTAGGACGCGATGGACGCCGCCGTCAGCGGCACGCTGGCCAGGTCGAAACGGTGTTCCCGCATCTTCGGAAAGACCGGCACGTGCGGGTCGGAATAGTCGACCAGGGCGCCCTTGGCGCGCAGGATTTCCATCAGCTCGACCGAGGGCGACTCGCGCATGTCCTCGACATTTTTCTTGTAGGCGATGCCGAGCACCAGCACGCGGCTGCCCCGGATCGCGCGCGAACGTTCGTTGAGGGCGTCCGCCAGCTTGCCGATGACCCAGTGCGGCATGTCGCTGTTGATCTCGCCGGCCAGCTCGATGAAGCGCGTGTGCAGGCCGTACTGGCGCGCCTTCCAGGTCAGGTAGAACGGGTCGATCGGAATGCAGTGCCCGCCCAGGCCCGGCCCCGGATAGTAGGGCGTGAAGCCGAACGGCTTGGTGGCGGCGGCGCGGATCACCTCGTGGATATCGATATCCATCTTGTCGGCGATGATTTTCATTTCATTGACCAGGCCGATATTCACGGCGCGGTGGATGTTTTCGAGCAGCTTGGTCAGCTCGGCGGCGCGGGTGGAGCTGACCGGCACCACCTGGTCGATGGCCGGGCTGTACAGGGCGATGCCGGCGCGCAGGCAGGCCGGCGTGTCGCCGCCGCACACCTTGGGAATGGTGCGTGTCTCAAAGTCGGGGTTGCCGGGGTCTTCGCGCTCGGGCGAAAACACCAAAAAGATGTCTTCGCCGACGCTCAAGCCGCGCGATGCCAGGCGCGGGCGCAGTTCCTCGTCCGTGGTGCCGGGGTAGGTGGTGCTTTCGAGCGAGACCACCTGGCCGGCGCGCACATACGGCAGCAGGGCGTCGGCGGTGGCCAGCACGAACGACAGGTCCGGCTCGCGGTAGGCATTGAGCGGGGTCGGCACGCAGATGATCAGGGCGTCGGCCTCGGCGGCGCGGGCAAAATCGCTGGTCGCTTCGAAACCGGCCGCCAGCGCGGCCCCGATGGCGCTGCTGGAAATATGTTCGATATAGCTGGCGCCGGCATTCAGGCGCGTGACCTTGGACGGATCGATATCGATGCCGAGCACGCGGAAACCGGCTTCCGCATAACGCAGGCTGAGCGGCAAACCCACATAACCGAGTCCGATAATGCCGATCACCGCTGTTCGCTGATCGAGTCTGGCGATCAGCTGCGCCAAATGGCTGCTTGAATGTTGGTCGCGCATGGATAATATCTCCGTACAGAATAGTGAATTGGGCATGGATAAAGGCGCGGCCGTGCTTTTTAGAATGGCCGGTATTTATTGAATGCGGTGCGGCGAGAAATTGCGCAATAAGGCGGGCCGGTTTTTATCGGGCGGCGCCACCATCGGCGGCGGATCAAGCGGCCCGCTGCCATTCGCCTGCGGGGTATAGTCGGAGACGATGGCCTTGACCATCGATTCGATCATGCCGCGGTCGTGGGTATTGCATGCGAGCATCAGGCAAGTGATATAGGTGTCGAGCACGCCGGGATCGAGCGCGTGTTCTTTCATGCGCATGATGCGCGGATGGTCGCTCGGAAAAACTGTGCCGTCGGTCAGCAATTCCTCGTACAGCTTTTCACCAGGAAACAATCCGACAAACTTGAGGCCGATATCGCCGGCCGGATTCTGCGCCGTCTTTTCGGTCAGGCCCGACATCATGATCATGGTGCGCGCCAGGTCGACGATGCGGACCGGCTCGCCCATGTCGAGCACGAACACATCGCCGCCCTTGGCCATGGCGCCGGCCTGGATCACCAGCTGCGCCGCCTCGGCGATCAGCATGAAATAGCGCGACACGTCCGGATGGGTGATGGTCAGCGGTCCGCCATCGGCCAGCTGGCGCTGGAACAGGGGAATCACCGAGCCGGACGAGCCCAGCACATTACCGAAGCGCACCATGCAAAAGGTCGTGTCCGGCCCGTGCACGGCGGCCGCCGCCTGGAAGATCAGCTCGGCGATGCGCTTGCTCGCACCCATCATATTGGTCGGGCGTACCGCCTTGTCGCTCGAAATGAGCACGCAGGTGGGCACCTTGAACTTGCCGGCGGCGGCCGCGATCACTTGCGAACCGAGCACGTTGTTGCGCAGCCCCGCGACGATATTGCTCTCGACCAGCGGCACGTGTTTGTAGGCGGCCGCGTGGTAAATCGTGTCGATCGGGTTTTCCTGGAAGAGGCGATCGACCAGGCGCGCGCTGCATACCGAGCCCAGATGCGCGCAGATGCGCATCTCCGGGTAGCGGCCGAGCAATTCCTGGCGGATCGTGTACAGCGCGAACTCGGAATGGTCGACCAGGTGCAGTTCGGCCGGCGCCAGGGTGGCGATCTGGCGGCACAGCTCGCTTCCGATGGAGCCGCCGGCGCCGGTGACCAGCACCCGCTTGCCGCGCACGCAGCGGTCGAACAGCTCGGTGCGCGGCGGCACCGGCTGGCGCCCCAGCAAGTCTTCGAACTTGAGGTCGCGTACCGCGTGCACCGGCGTCGCGCCATCGGCCAGGTCGAGCAGGCGGCACAGGATGCGGGTGTTGACGCCCACCATCGACAAGCGTTCCATGATGTCGCGCAAGCGCTGCGGCGACACCGACGGCAGCGCAATGATCACCGAGCGCACCCCCAGGCTGCGCACCGTCTCGGCCAGATGCTCGGTGTGAAACACGCGCAAGCCGGCGATGGTGCGCTGGTGCAGGGCGCGCTTGTCGTCGAAAAAGCAAACGGGACGGTACTCATTGCTGGTGCGCATGGTCAGCGCCAGTTGCGCGCCGGGCTCGCCGGCGCCGTAGATGGCCACCGCATGGTCCGGCCGGGGCGCGTCGTTCATCTGCCTGCGCAAGAGGTTGCGCACCGTCATGCGCGACGTGACCACGTACGAAAACGCGATAAACCAGTAAATGATCAGCGCGCTGCGCGGGAATTTGTCGTCGTTAATACCGATCATGATCAGATACAGCGACAGGGTCGCCAATGCCAGGGTGCAGCCGGTCACCGCCAGCATGCGCTGGTCGATGAAACGGATCACCGCGCGGTACAGGTCCGACAGCGAAAACGCGCCCACCGTCAGCAGCGGCACCAGGACATACGCAGCGAGCGGGTATTGCATGGCCGACGCGGCGTCGCCCACGCGCAGCAGCATCGCCGCCAGAAAACACAGCGGCAGCGCCAGCAGATCGACCACGACCATCAGCGCGATTTTGGCGGTGCGGTGCATGGTGACCAATTCGGTACAGAATTGGCTGAGCGGTTTGCGAATAAGCGTGTGCATGGCGGCCAGCGAAAATGGATTAACTCGGGTTGATGAGGTGAATATGAATGCATGCCGCTTTGCGGCATCCATGTATTTAGGTTTCTATATTGACTGTCATGCGGCGGCTTGCAGCACTTATCCACGTGTAAGTTTATTATCCTGCCGGCCTGATCGTATCGATTTGATCATCATCAACGGCTGACTTAGCGTAAAAATTGCCCGTTGGTTTTGATTGAAATTTAGAATGAATTGCAAATGGAAATATTATGTGCGCTGGCGCAGAGGGGGAATTGGCGGATTATCCGAACGGCGGTGGGAAAATGCGCAGCAAACGGCGGCGTAATGCCATCGGACTCGGCCGATGTCCGCATCGTGAAAACCGCTAAGTTTGATATAGATCGACTCTGCCCATCTTTGCGGGAGCGTTTTGGCGCGCGCGCGGTCTATCCAGGCATGACCGCGCCGCGCACTTAGGGTGTGCCGGCTGGCAAACTATTTCAAGGAGGAGGATATGAGCAAGATCATCGGTATCGATCTCGGTACCACCAATTCCTGCGTCGCCGTGATGGAAGGCGGCCAGGCCCGGGTGATCGAGAATGCGGAGGGCGCACGCACCACGCCCTCGGTGGTGGCCTACCAGGACAATGGCGACATCCTGGTCGGCGCGCCGGCCAAGCGCCAGGCGGTGACCAACCCGCAAAACACGCTGTTCGCCGTCAAGCGCCTGATCGGGCGCAAGTTCGACGAAGCCGAAGTGCAGAAAGACATCCACCTGATGCCTTTCAAGATCGTGCGCGCCGACAATGGCGATGCCTGGGTGGAAGTGCGCGGCAAGCGCCTGGCGCCCCAGCAAGTGTCGGCCGAAGTGCTGCGCAAGATGAAAAAGACGGCCGAGGATTACCTGGGCGGGCCGGTCAGCGACGCCGTCATCACGGTGCCCGCCTATTTTAACGACGCCCAGCGCCAGGCCACCAAAGACGCCGGCCGCATCGCCGGACTGGAAGTGCGCCGCATCATCAACGAGCCGACCGCCGCCGCGCTGGCGTTCGGGCTCGACAAAGCCGCGCGCGGCGAGCGCAAGGTGGCCGTGTACGACCTGGGCGGCGGCACCTTCGATATTTCCATCATCGAGATCGCCGAGCTCGAAGGCGACAAGCAGTTCGAGGTGCTCTCCACCAATGGCGACACCTTTCTCGGCGGCGAAGATTTCGACCAGCGCGTGATCGACCACATCATCGCCGAATTCAAGAAGCAGAGCGGGATCGACCTGGGGCGCGACCCGATCGCCTTGCAGCGCATCAAGAGCTCGGCCGAACGCGCCAAGATCGAGTTGTCCACGACCCAGCAGACCGACATCAACGAGCCCTACATTGCCATGGCCAACGGCGCGCCGGCCCACCTCAACCTGCGCCTGTCGCGCGCCACCCTGGAAGCGCTGGTCGACGAGTTGATCGACCGCACCATCGCGCCATGCCAGCTGGCGCTCAAGGATGCCGGTCTTGCCAAGGAGCAGATCGGCGACGTGATCCTGGTCGGCGGCATGACGCGCATGCCCAAGGTGCAGGAAAAGGTGCGCGAATTCTTCGGGCGCGATGCGCGCAAGGATGTCAATCCCGATGAAGCGGTGGCGGTCGGGGCGGCCATCCAGGGGGCGGTGCTGTCCGGCGAGCGCTCCGATGTACTGCTGATGGATGTCACCCCGCTGTCGCTCGGCATCGAAACCCTGGGCGGGGTGATGACCAAAATGATCCCGCGCAACACCACCATTCCGACCAAATTCAGCCAGGTGTTTTCGACCGCCGAGGATAACCAGCCGGCCGTCACCGTCAAGGTCTACCAGGGCGAGCGCGAGGTCGTGGCCGGCAACAAGTTGCTGGGCGAATTCAACCTGGTCGGGATTGCGCCGGCGCCGCGCGGCATGCCGCAGATCGAGGTCAGTTTCGATATCGACGCCAACGGCATCCTGCATGTCAGCGCGCTCGACAAGGCCACCGGCAAGGCCAACCAGGTGACGATCAAGGCCAATTCCGGCCTGAGCGAAACGGAGATCCAGAAAATGGTGCAGGACGCGCTGGCCCATGCCGACGAAGACCGGCGCGCGCGCGAACTGGCGGACGCGCGCAACCGGGGCGATGCGCTGCTGCATGCCACACGCAAACAGCTGGACGAACATGGCGCCGGCCTGGACGCCGGCGTGCGCGAGCGCATCCAGGCCGCCATGGACAGCCTCGACAATGCCTTGCGCAGCGGCGGCAAGGAAGATATCGAGACGCGCATCGCGGCCTTGTCCGGCGCGGCACAGGCGATTGGCGAAAAACTGTACCAGCAGCAAGCGGGCGCAGCGGAGCAGGGCGGCGCGGCGCAGGCTGGCGCGGGGCAAGCCAGACCGGGGCAGGACGATGATGTGGTGGACGCGGACTTCCGGGAGGTGCGCGGCGGCTGAATTTCCATGCGGATGGACTGGAACCGCTAAAAGCGGCATCGTTTGATGCGCTTGGTGTCCTTTATTGGCAGAGTCAATACGATGGGAGCTACCGCACAGCGAAGGAGCCGCCATGGCCCGGCCTGTCGTCATCACGCTCGGCCAGATCGACCAGCTTGCTCCACGCGCACTCCCGGTCTACCGCACGGCCTTTGGCCAAGAACAGCATTTCCTTGAACATTTCGGCATCGCCGCGTCGGCATTGCGCGTGAGCCATTTCATGGCGCAGGTACTGCACGAATCGGCGGCGTTGACGCGCACCGTTGAAAGCTTGCGTTACAGCGCGCAGCGCTTGGCGAAGGTGTGGCCACTGCGTTTTCGTCCGCGCGGTCCGCTCGATCCCGACGACTACGCCGGCGATGAAGCCAGGCTTGCCAACGCAGTGTATGGCGGCCGTCTGGGCAACCACCGGCCCGGCGACGGCTATCTTTACCGTGGCCGCGGATTGTTGCAGCTGACTGGAAAGGACAGCTACGCACAGGCGACTGCAACACGCCAGAGCGCCTATCCGTCGGCGCCGGATTTTGTCGCCGATCCGGAGGCGGTGCTGTCGGCTCGGTGGTGTCTGGGAGCGGCGGCGGCGATCTGGGCTGCGAAGGATTGCAACGAAGCGGCCGATGACGACAACGTCGTGCTGGTGACGACCCGCATCAACGGCGGCACGGTCGGCCTGGCCGAGCGCCGCCGCTGGCTGGCACGCACGCGGGGAGTGTGGCGTTAGTAGAGTGTGGCTTGGATACAGCGTGGGGTGGATATAGTGTGGGTGCAGAAAGTGTGGCGTGGAGAAAGTGTGGCGTGACTTGCTTGCGTTAGCGTATCCGCGTCGCCCCCGCGCAGGCGTGGGTCCAAGTTCGCTGCGCAGCCAGTGACTGACAAAGGACGCTTGCGCGCCGGCTGCGCGCGGCGCCGGCACCCAGGGCAGCGCCATCGGCGACCGCCTGCCATGCAACAATCAACGGGTCACCGACCCCGCCGGCCCTTTCACAGCCGCCGTGGCCGTCGGCTTCCCCACAAGCGCCACCGGCGGTCCCGGACGCGGCTGCGGCGCGGCCGGCGGCACCACGATATTGTCATTGAGCCGCAAGAACTTGAACCCGGCCAGCTTCATGCCATTCTTGCCGTTGCGTTCCTCGCGCGCCGCCGTGCGTGCAAAAAACGCCTCGAAGCTTTCCTCGCGCACCTGCGGCTCGGCCGAATTCAAAAAGTTACGCTGCCCATTCGCATCGACAACGATCAAGCCGACGTGCGACGCCCACAACTTGCCGCCACGCGTGGAAATCACGTTGACCAGATCGCCATCCTGCAATTGCCCGACAACGCTGGCAACCTTGTCCTTGGCCACGTACATTTCCTGGCTCAGTTGCACCGGAATGCTGCTGGCCGTGTTGTGGCGCATCTTCAGGAACGCCGCGCGGTCGATCTTCATGTCGTACGCCGTGGCGTCCGCGCCGGCCAGCAGCGCGCTGACATCCGATACCAGCCAGGCATTATTGATATTCCAATCCACCTCGGTGTAATGATTGCGCGTTGCCACGCCGACCACGCCATCTTTGTAGCGGATGCGCTGCAGCATCCAGAAGAATTCTTCCCACGACTGGCTCAGTGCCATCGCATAGGTGTGCTCGGCGAACACGACGCAGTCGCTTGCCTGCAGGCTGAACATCGGCAGGTTGTCGTGCAGTTCGTAGGGATACTCGCCCAGCAGGTTCAGCACATAGGGCTGGCCGATATTCTTGCGGCCGATCGCGGCGATGCGCTTGCGCAGGTCCGGTTCGGCGGTATGCATATACGCGATGTAACGCCCGACTTCGGCCGGCGCCATCTGGTAAATTTGCTTGCGCTGCAAGGTGGCAAGGTCGAACGGCGGTGCGGCGGGAGCCACTGGCGCGGCGATCACCGGCGCCGGCGCCGGCGGCGCAAGCGGTTCAGGTGCGGCAGATGGCGGCACGACGGCAGGCGCTGCCGCGACAGGCGGCGCCGGTGGCGCGCTGGCGCAACCGGCCAGGATGGCACTAAGTACAACAAGGGGAGCGAGACGCATCGGGAATCAATATTGAACGCTAAAGCGACAAGCTAACCGCTGTCATCGCGTTTGACAATGGAAATGTGTTGCGCGCGCGCAAGGAAGTTGCAGTTTGCCGTTCCGGCATTGCTTGTCGTGATAGATGAAATGGCATGCGCGAGCCCTCATGCCGCAGCGCGCCCGCGCCGGGCCGTCGCTGCGCGGCAACGCGCCGCGTCGCATAGCGCCCGCAGGTACAGGCTCTCTGCGATGGCGCCGGAATATCGCGGGTGCGATGTTGGCGCAAATGTGCGGCAACGAACGGTTGGGTTAGCGCTCAGCCCTTATGATGAAGCTGTGTGAGTGAGGGGGCCAGCGGCGAAGTCCGACGGTAGCACCTCCTCAGCAGGTTAGCCGGTCGCCTCGAGGATCGGCACCAATTCTTGACGCCAGCGCATGCCGTGCGCTGGCTTTGACAAACAAACGGAAGCGGAGGTCGTCATGCCTGCCATCAGCCAGCCACCCAAGCATCTTGTGCGCGAATATCTCCAGCGCCGTTCGCGTGATCCGAAGCCGCCACCATCGCCCGAAGAAATCCGGCGCGAACTCGGATGGGGTTTGCTGCTTCCGGGCTTGAAGTTGGCGCCTGTCCGCCGCTGACCGCCTCCTGTCCTACAAGAACCTTGCACTTTGTCCTATTTTTTCTGTAGCATCGTTCTACCATAATCCTAAAAACATCAACACAGGAGTATCAAATGACAAATCGAATCGGTAACAAAGACATCGCCCAGCATCGTGGCAAAGCCGAGAAAAAAGACATCAAACGCACCAACATCGCGCGCGAAGCCATCAAGAAGGCCATTGCCGCTTCCAAATACCGCAACCAGGTCCGCAATCAGCCTGCGCCAGAGGCATTCCTGCCACCGGCCTGATGCCCGCCTGAAGGCACGACAAAAAACCCGCGGCGGCGACGCTGCGGGTTTTTTGTCGTGCGGATTGCGCCATAAGGACCGCAGCGGGATCGTGTGCGCCAGGCAGCGCTGACACATGCGAGCGCCGGCATGCCGGCATCGGCAACGCTGTGCGCACCGGCCGGCGCATTCACGGCGATTGCCGCAAGGCCGCCCGCGTCACCTCGATCAGGCGCGCACTGAGGCGCTCCAGCTTGGGCGACTGCACCCGCCATGCATGCCAGTACAGCATCACATCGGTCGGCCTGTCGGGCGTCAGGTCGACCAGCGCGCCCTGCGCGATATCGTCCCTGAACTGCTGCTCCGGCACCATGCCGTAACCCAGCCCCAGCCGCACCGCATGGGTAAAGGCGTCGCTCGACGGAATGTAATGACAGGGATAACTGCCCGCCGGCAGCCCCAGCTCGCGCAACAAAAACGCCGCCTGCAAGGCATCCTTGCGGTCGAACACCATCACGGGCGCGCGCTGCGCCGCGCCGCGCTGCAAGCCGTCCGGAAACCAGCGCGCGGCGAACGCCGGCGTGGCGAGCAGGCGGTAGCGCATCGCGCCCAGCCGCTCCACCGTGCAGCCGCGCATCGGCTGCGCTTCGCTCGACACACCGGCCAGCGCCGCTCCCTGCGACAGCAAGGTGTAGGTATGGTCCTGGTCGTCGAGCGCGATGTCGAGCAGGATCTGTTCCTCGATCAGGAACGACGCCAGCCCCGGCAGCAGCCAGGTGGCCAGGGTATCGTTGTTGACGGCCAGGGCAATGCTTAAAGGATGCGCGTCGCTGTCAGCCGATTCCGCCAGAAACTCCGCTTCCAGCAGCCGGCTGCGGCGCAGGTATTGCACCAGGCGCTGGCCCGCGTGCGTGGCGCGGCAGGGTTTGCCGCGCACCAGCAGCGGCATGCCCAGCTCGCTTTCGAGCGCGCTGACCCGTTGCGACACCGCCGACGGCGTCAGGTGGAGCAGGGCGGCCGCCTGCTCGAAACTGCCGCTGTCGATCACGGCCAGCAATGCTTCGCCCTTGCGCGTATCGAGCATGTCCGCACTCCACATTAGAAAAATTTAATTATACGTAAAGAAGTTAATTTTTCTTCACTAGCTATCATCGATATTGCAAACTTGCATCTTCTAATGAGCGACCGGAGTTTGCATGCCCTACCTTTCCACGTTTTTCAATGGCCTGGCCCTGTGTTTCGGGCTGATCGTCGCCATCGGCTCGCAAAATGCCCACGTCCTGCGCATGGGCCTCAAGCGCGAGCACGTGGGCTTGACGGTGCTCGCCTGCATTCTCATCGACGCCGCGTTGATCGGGCTTGGCGTGGCAGGGGTGGGCACCCTGGTGCAATCGTCGCCCCTGCTGCTGGGTGCGGCGCGCTGGGGCGGGGCGGCCTTCCTGCTGTGGTACGGCCTGCGCAGCTGGCGCGCCGTGTTCGCCGACGCCGCGCTCACGGTCGGGCCGGCCACAGTGCGCAGCAGTGCGCGCCAGGCGCTGGCCAGCGTGGTCGCGCTGTCGCTGCTCAACCCGCACGTCTACCTCGATACCGTGGTCCTGCTCGGCGCCATCGGCGGCAACTTTGCGCCGCCGGAACGCCCGGCCTTCGCGCTGGGCGCCATGAGCGCCTCGGCCCTGTGGTTCTGCGCGCTCGGTTACGGCGCCACCCGCCTGTCCGGCCTGTTTGCCCGTCCCGCCGCCTGGAAATGGATCGACGGCATCACCGGCACCATGATGCTGGCGCTGTCGGCCTCGGTGGCGTTCGGCTCGTAGGCGCTGGCGCCGCCATTCACCGGGCGCCAGCCGCCGTTCGCCGAAATCCGCTGGGCAGCGCCGCCGCGCCGTTGTATCGTTGCGCCTGAACTGACTACAGGAGCGAACGTGTCCAATAAATCTTCTTACGAGTGGCGCAAGCAAATGATGTGGGGCCTGCTGCTGATCGGCTTCGGCACCATTGTGCTGCTCGACCGGCTCGGCATCTACCACGTCGATGGTATATGGCATTACGCGCCGCTGGTGCTGACCGTCATGGGCGTGAACAAAATGATCGGTTTCCCGACCGCCAAGGACTTCACCATGGGCTTGTGGATGGTGTTCGTCAGCCTGTGGCTGTTTGCCGTCTTCGAGAACCTGTTCGGCCTGACTTTCAGCAACGGCTGGCCGGTCCCGGTGATTTTCTGCGGCGTGACGATGATCCTGGAACCGTTCATCGAACGCCGCCTCGCGCCCGGCACGGAGCCTGCCAATGAAAAATAGAGCCCGCATCTCCGGCGTGCCCAACCAGGTCTGGCTCGGCCTGGCGGTGATCGCCTTCGGCATGCTGTACCTGCTCGATAATTTGTACATCATCGACCGCCGCCAGGTCACGCATTACTGGCCGGTGCTGGTCGTCATTTTCGGCCTGGTCAAGGTGGCCGACGCCGGCTCGCGCCACGAGCGCTTGGTGTTCGGCCTGATCGCCGCCGCCGGCGCCGTCCTCACGCTCAACCGCCTCGGCTACGGCTACCTGTTCAACGCCCGCACCCTGTGGCCGGTGCTGGTGATCCTGCTCGGCATCGGCGTGGTCCACCAGGCCCTGCGCAAACGCGATACGCCGCACGGCGTGCCGCTCAAGGACGACGCCGGTGCCGGCCCCGCAGCCAGCGACGGCGTGGTCGATATCACGGCCATCCTCGGGGGTTTCCAGCGCCGCATCAGCACGCCGGACTTTCGTGGTGGCGACATCAGTGCCTTCATGGGCGAATGCGTGCTCGATTTGCGCGAGTCGTCCATGGCCGGCGACGCCGAACTGAATGTGTTCGCCGTCATGGGCGGCATTACCATCAAGTGCCCGCCCGACTGGACCATCATCCTCAAGGGCGTGCCGGTGCTCGGCGGCTTCGAAGAAAAGACCGCGCCCGCGCCGGACGCCGGCAAGCGCCTGACCATCCGCGGCTACGCCATCATGGGCGGCGTGGAAGTGCGCAACTGATGCAGGGACCGTTCTCCACGCGGCGCGGCGCGGGGCTGTACCTGCTCGCGTGGCTGCTGCTGGCGATCGTGTTCGCGGGCCTGATCGTGGCCGCAAGCGGCGCCGCCTGGACCGACGGCCTGCTGTTTACCGTGCCGGTGACGCTGCTGTATGCCTGCGCCGCCGGGTTTTCGAGCTATTACCTGTGCCGCGCCTATCGGCTCGGTGAGCGCAGCGCCGTCTCGGTACTGGCGGTGTTCGCGGTCGCCGCCGTCGTCGCCAGTCTTGCGTGGACGGCGCTGTGCATCGGCTGGAACCACGCCTGCGCCGCCATTGCCATGACCGCTCCCTTGCAGGCGGCGATCTTCGGCCTGGGCGTGATCCTGTACGCGCTGTGCGCCGTGGCGCATTACCTGGCGCTCGAACTGGAGCGCGCGCGCGCCGCCGAACGGCGCGAACTCGAAGCGGCGCTCATGGCGCAGGACACCGAACTGCGCATGCTGCGCACCCAGATCGATCCGCATTTTCTGTTCAACAGCCTCAATTCGATCAGCGCGCTCACTTCCATCGACCCGGCCCGCGCGCGCGACATGACCTTGCGCCTGGCCGATTTTTTCCGCCACAGCCTTGGCCTGGCGGCGGGCCGCAAGGTCACCCTGGAAGCGGAAGCGACGCTGGCGATGCACTTCATCGCCATCGAAAAAGTGCGTTTCGGCGCGCGCCTGAACATCGAGCAGGCGATCGACGCCGGCGCGCTCGACTGCCTGCTGCCGCCGATGATCCTGCAACCGCTGGTCGAAAACGCCGTCAAGCACGGCATCGCCCACCTGACCGGCGGCGGCACCATCCGCATCGCGGCGCAGCGTGCCGGTTCGGTCCTGAAGATCGTCGTCGAAAACGACATCGACGACGATGCGCCGGCCGTCGGCGGCCATGGCATCGGCCTTGCCAACGTGCGCCAGCGCCTCACGGCCACCTACGGCCACGAGGCCGGCATCCACTGGACGCGCGAAGCGCACCAGTTCCGGGTGGCGCTGTCGCTGCCCTTTCACACGACGGAGAGTCCAGCATGCGCGTCATAATCGTCGACGATGAAGACCTGGCCCGCGGCCTGGTGCGCGAATTTTTGGCGCGGCATGCCGACATCGAGATCGTGGCCGAATGCGCCAACGGCTTCGACGCCGTCAAGGCCATCACCGACTTGGCGCCGGACCTGGTGTTCCTCGACATCCAGATGCCCAAGCTGAATGGCTTCGACGTGGTGGAACTGGTCGGCGCCAGGGCGCGCTATATCTTCGTGACCGCTTACGACCAGTATGCGCTCAAGGCCTTCGACATCCACGCCGTCGATTACCTGCTCAAGCCATTCAGCCAGCAGCGGCTGGACGCGGCGCTGGCGCATGCGCGCACCGGCATCGGGCAGACCGGCGTCGACGCCGTGCTGCGCGAGTCCGCGCTGCGCGGCAAGCCGCTGGAGCGGGTCTTGATTCGCGACGGCGCGCGCGTGCACATCATCGCCGCCGGCCGGATCGACTATGTCGAAGCGCAGGACGATTACGTGCGCATCAGCGCCGGCGGCAAGCACTATCTGAAGAACCAGCGGCTGGCGGAACTCGAAAGCCAGCTCGATCCGGCAGTGTTCGTGCGCGTTCACCGCTCCTGGATGCTCAATCTGGGCGCCATCGACCGCATCGAGCAGGGCAGGGACAGCCACAGCGCGATCCTCAAGGACGCCACCCGCATCCCGGTCAGCCGCAGCGGCTACCAGAAGCTCAAGGCCCTGATTGGCTGATGCGCGTCTGGTCCACATGCCACCAGCGCGGCAGCAGTTCGCGCACCTCCGGCTGCGCAAAGCGGTCGTCGATCAGATACACCACCCCGCGGTCGCCCTCGGTGCGGATCACGCGCCCGGCCGCCTGCACCACCTTCTGCATCCCCGGATACAGATACGTATAGTCGTAGCCCGCCCCGAACGTGGCCTGCATGCGCTGGCGGATCTGCTCATTGACCGGGTTCATTTGCGGCAGCCCGAGCGTGGCGATGAAGGCCCCGATCAGGCGCGCTCCCGGCAGGTCGATCCCTTCGCCGAACGAGCCGCCCAGCACCGCAAACCCGACCCCGCGGCTATCGAGCGTGAAGCGCCCCAGGAAAGCATCGCGCTCCGTCTCCGCCATGCGGCGCGGCTGGCGGAACACGGGGATATCGGGATAGTCGCGCTCTACCCGCTCGGCCACCTGGTCGAGGTAATCGAAGCTGCTGAAAAACGCCAGGTAATTACCCGGCGCCTGCGCATACTGGCGCGCGATCAGCGCCGCAATCGGCGCCACCGATCCGGCCCGGTGCGTGAACCGCGTCGAGATATCGCGCACCACATGCACGCTTAACTGCTCCGCGACAAATGGCGAGTCGATGTCGACCCACGCCGTGTCGTCCGGCAGTCCGAGCGCGTCGCTGTAGTAGTTCCAGGGGCTGAGCGTGGCCGAAAACAGCGCGCTCGCATGGGCCAGCGCAAAGCGCGGCTTGAGGAACGGCGCCGGCACGATATTGCGGATCGCCAGCGTGGACGCATGCGCGCCGTCGCGCGTGCAATCAACCATCGAATGCTCGGCAAAGGTCTCGGCCAGGCGCGCGAAGTGCAGGGCGTTGAAGTAAAAGCGCTGCAGGTCCGGTTCCATCGGCCCCGGATTGTCGGCCAGGTAGTCGGTGATCGCGCTGGACGCGCCCTGCAGCGCATCGAGCAGTTTTTCGGGCGGCGCGTCGAGTACTTCGTAAGCCGCGCCATCCTTGGACGGCCAGCTGCGGCCCACCTTGTCGAGCGCCTTTCTCAGGTGCGCCGGGGCCACCGCGCGCGCCGCCCGCAACGCGCCGCGTTCCAGGTCGGCCGAATACATCTTGCGCGCGCGCGAGACCATATTGTGCGCCTCGTCCACCAGCACGCTGACCCTCCACTGGTTCGCCAGCGCCAGCCCGTACAGCATTGCGCCCATGTCGAAGTAGTAGTTGTAATCGCCCACCACCACGTCGCTCCAGCGCGCCATTTCGCTGCCCAGGTAGTACGGACAGACCTGGTGCGCCAGCGCGACCTCGCGCAAGCCCTCGCGGTCGAGCAGCGCCACCTCGCGCGCCGCACTGCGCGCCGCCGGCAGGCGGTCGTAGAAGCCCTTCGCCAGCGGGCACGAATCGCCGTGGCAGGCCTTGTCGGGATGCTCGCAGGCCTTGTCCCGCGCGACCAGTTCCAGCACGCGCAGCGGCATGCCGGGCGCGCTGCGCTTGATCGCTGCGGCCGCGTCGAGCGCCAGCTTGCGTCCCGGCGTCTTGGCGGCCAGGTAGAACACCTTGTCCAGCCGGTGCAGCGGCGCCGCTTTGAGCACCGGGAACAGAGTGCCGACGGTCTTGCCGATGCCGGTCGGCGCCTGCGCCAGCACGCAGCGCGCGCCGCTGTTGGCGCGGAAGATGGTTTCGGCCAGGTCGCGCTGGCCCGGGCGAAACGCCGGATGCGGAAAACGCAGCGCGCCCAGCGCCGCGTCGCGCGCCTGGCGGTGCGCCAGTTCTTGCGCGGCCCACGCCACGAAGCGCTCGCACAGGCCGTCGAACATGGCGTGCAAATCAAACGCGCTGCGGGTCTCGCGCAGCACCGTTTCGGTCTGCTTGCCGATGTCGAAGTAGACCAGCGCCAGCGATACCTGCTCTAGCCCGAGCTGTGCGCACAGCAGATGCCCGTAGACGCGCACCTGGGCCCAGTGCAGATGGCGGTGGTTGGCCGGCATGCGTTCCAGGTCGCCGCGGAAGGTCTTGATTTCCTCGATCAGGTTCCGGGCCGGGTCGTAGCCGTCGGCCCGGCCGCGCACCAGCAGCGGTCCGTACTCGCCCGACAGGCTCACTTCTTTCTGGTAGCCGGGGCCGCGCCGCTCGGCCACCACGGCATGGCCGGCAATGCCTTCCTGCGCGGTGGGCGAGGGCGTGAAGCGCAGATCGAGGTCGCCCTGCTTGGCGCAAAATTCGCACAGGGCGCGCACGGCGACGACGTAGCTCACGCGCCCCTCATGAACACGGCTGCGCCCACTGCAGATAGCAGACCGAAATCGGCATCTGGTGCGCGGCGCAGTATTCGATCCAGCGCAGCTGGTTGTCCTGCAGGCGGTCGCCCGGGCCTTTGACTTCGATCATGTTGTAGCGCCGCTCGACCGGCCAGAACTGGATCAGATCGGGAAAGCCGTTGCGGTTGGCCTTGATGTCGAGCAGGATGCGTTCGCACCATTTTTTCAGGTGCTCGGCGGGGATGCAGGCCAGCGCCATCTCCAGCAGCTCGGCGCCCAGCGCTTCCCAGGCCACGAACGGCGACTGGACGCCGCGCTTGCCGGCGTAGTTGGCGCGGATGGTGTCCTGGTAGCTGCCGTCGTCCAGCTGGTCGAGGCAGGCGCGGAACTCGCGCTCGCGCCGGCGGTAAAAATCGGCGCTGTGCAGGTCGGCCGGGCCACGGTGGAAGGGGTGGAAAAATGCGCCGGGAATGGCGCTGAAAACCGGGCGCCAGCAGAGCAGCCCGAACAGCGAGTTGATCAGCGCGTTCTCGACGTAGAACACGGGCGCGTCGGCGCTGGCCAGGTGGTCGCGCACGATGCCTTCGACCCACCAGTTCGCTTCAAGCGGCATCGGCAGGATCAGGTCGAGCCGGCGCAGCGCCGGATTGCGCCGCGACGGCAGCGGCTGGTGCCCGAGTTTGCGGCGCAGGCGCGGCGCGATGCGCAGCAGTTGCTGGCGCTCGGCGTCGCTCTCGGGCGCGGCCTGGGCCCGTTCCAGCAGCGCGTGCGCCTCGGCATGGCGCTCGTGTTTTTCCAGCACGCGGATGGCGCGCGCCCGCGCACCCGGGGCATTGCAGCAGGCGTACAGCGCGAAGGCCTGGTCCCAGTCCTTCTGCTTTTCCACGTGTTGCGCGATCTGGAACATCAGCCGTTCGCGCCGGCTGTCGATCCATTCATTCTCGAAACGCTCGCGCGGCAGGGTGGCCAGCACCTCGTCGACCGCTTCGCCGGCGCGAAAGCGCTCCTTGCACTGGTGCAGGGCCAGGTAATCGTCGACATCGCGGCGCGTGCGAAAGCCGCGCGAGGACGCCGAAAACTCCACTTTTTCGTACTGGAACAAGCCCAGGTCGGACAGTACGAATTCGGTCCAGTCCTGGCGCAGGTTGCCGAAGAAGATCAGGCGCAGGCGGTCGCACAGGTCCTTGATGGTGATGCTGTAGGCGGTGTCGGGCGAGTCGCGGTACCAGGCCGAAAACGCGCGCGCGTCGCCAAAGGCCTCGCGCAGGGCGGCCAGCTGCTCGCCCTTGCGCGCGCTCTTTTCGTGCAGCGACAGGCTGAAAATGGCGCCGATCTCGGCCTTGAGCAGCAGGTCGAACACCTCGTCGAGCGAGAGCACCGGGTCGGCATGGACCCAGCCGGTCGGCAGCAGATGGCGCGCGGCCTCGACCGCGCAGCCGATTTCGGCGTAATTGAGCTTGCTGGCGCGGAAAACCGTGCCCTTGCGCATGACCATGCGCACCAGCAGCGCGCGCGAGGCTTGCGGCAGCGACGGGAACGTGGCGATGAACGCCCGCTCCTCTTCGGTCAGCAAGTCGTTGTAACGCCCTGCAATCCATTCTAGTACCTGATGGAAATTATCCAGATAATAGAACTCATTCTCAAGAACTTTGCGCATCGTGCTGCGGACCATCGACCGAACCCTGTAATTATATACAGTATATCGTCAGTGGCCGGCAAACCCCAGCAAATTCGCCTCGGCGTGGTTTTCAGGGCTCGGAGAGGTGGCGCCGGCGCGGCGCGTGGCGCGCCGCCAGCATCGGCAGCGGCGCTGCCAGGTAGCGCCGCTGCACGCTGGCGTACGAGAGCAGGGTGCCCAGCGCGCCGCCGTTGGCCCCCTGCCGCGCCGGGGCCGCCATGGAGAGCAGCGACGTTTTGCGTTTCACGGGGGAGGGCGCGGCTTTGCGTAATTCGCCGCGTGCCTCCTTGCGTGCGCCCGCGCGCATCGGTTTGCCCGCTTTCAAGGCGGTCTGCCTGCCCGCCCCCGCGGCCGGCCTGGCGTGCTCGCGCAGCTTGAGCGGCGTCTTGATTGCCGTCGCCAGCCTGGCCGGGGCCGGCGGCGCCGATGGCTTCAGCTCCGCCGGCGACAATAGCACCAGCGGTGGAACCGGCGCCGCCGCCACCACCGGCCGCGTCGGGGCTTCCTCTTTTTCATCGATGATCACGACCGGCCTGGCGCTTGCCGCCAAAGCCGGGCCGGCCGCGCGCGGCTCGGCTTTGGCGGGCGCGGCAACCTTGAGCGCATGCGGCGAATTGATGTTGTCGTAACTCAGCAGCGCCACCAGCGTGACCAGCATGACCACCGTGATGGACGCCGCCGCGCCCAGCACAACGCGCACGTAGCGGACCCTACTGCTACTGCTACTGCTACTGCTGCTGCCGCTGCCGCCGGCGGCGAACCTGCGCCCGACGGCGGCGTAGGCTTGCTGTTCGATATCGGATGAACGCCGGTTGCGCTGGCGCAGGTCGGGCTTGATGCTGGAGTATGAATTCTGGGCGGAAATGGACACGGACGACTCCCTGAAGGTGAGGATACATTCCGATTAGAAACAATTCCACGCAGCACCTTCATGATATTTGTCGTGCTTCCACGCCAGCGCGCGCCGTTGTTTGATCCAGCGCAATCGTGCCCGCATTTCGCAACAGGTCAGCCGAACTGAGCTGAGCTTGATCAGGCGCAATCGCCCCCCGCTTTGGCGCTCCAATAATGGCGTTTGTGTTCAATATCTCGCGTCCCATTCCTTACTCACGGAGTACACCATGGCAATCGACGTTTACTTGCAAATCGACGGCATCAAGGGCGAATCGACCGACAACCTGCACAAGGACTGGATCGAGTGCCAGTCGGTGTCGTGGGGTGTGTCGCAGCCCAAATCGGCCACCGCGTCGACCGGCGGCGGGCATACCGCCGAGCGCTGCGAACACAGCGAGCTGTTCATCGTCAAGCTGGCCGACCTGGCCACGCCGCTGCTGCTGCAGAACTGCTCGTCCGGCAAGACGCTGCCGAAAGCCAAGCTGGAATTCATGCGCGCCGACGGCCAGGGCGAACGCGTCAAGTATTTTGAGATGGAACTGGAAAACGTCTTGATCAGTACCGTCAGCCCGTCCGTCACCGAGGGCGACATCCTGACCGAGCACCTGGGCTTGAAGTATTCCAAGGTGAAGTGGAAGTACACGCAGCAAAAGGTCGGCGGCGGGACCGGCGGCAATACCTCGGGCGGATGGGACCTGGCCACCAACAAGGTGGTCTGATCCCCATCGCCATCGGCAAGCATAACCGCCGTGGCCCAGGCCGCGGCCCCTCAGGGAGAACAGAGTGAGACAATTTGCACACCGGGCCGTCGACCGCCTCGCCACGCGCAAGCGCATTACCTTGCTGGTACTGGTCATTATCGTTTGCAGCGGGGCTGTCACCTGACGCGGCGCGTTCGGAATGTAAAAAAACCGCCGTCCCGGATTGCCGGGAACGGCGGTTTTTTCATGGACGGAGCTTAAGTTATCAGTATTCCATCAAGCGGCGTTCTTCTCGGCCGGCGCGACCTGCGCGGTCGCCTTGGCAATCTGGTCTTCCACCACTTGCACGGCCTGGCGCGTGGCCTTGGTCACCTGTTCGTAGCCCTGGAAGGCGTTGTCGATCGCGGTCTTGATGATTTCGACGGCGTTTTCCGAGCCCGGCTTGACGTTCTGCGTCACGTCGTAGATCAGCGCCGTGAGGGTGCTCTTGGCTTCGGCGATATGGGCGTCGGCCGCCTGCGTGAATTCGCTGTGGATATCGTCGATGATCACCTTGAGCTGCTCGCCATACTGCACCGCGCCGGCCATCGGCTTGGCGTGGGCGGCGGCAACATCCATCGCCGCTTTCGGGTCCTTGGCCTGGCTCATTTCTTTGCCCATGGCCATCGATCCTTGCACCGAATTTTTTGCAGTCGTCATGTTCAGCGAGACAACCTGTTCCACGCCTTGCACCGCCTTGCTGGTGAGGGCGTTAAAAGTCATCATCTGGAGTTCAAAAAGCGTCTTGGTGGCGGATGCAAATTGTTCGGGATTCGTAAACATGGACTTCTCCTCAGTGTGAATGGATGTACTGGCAACCCTCAACCTTCAAGCTTCTCCTCTATGTTTTTTAGCTATTATTTAGCAATAAGCAACTTCATGCAATGGCTATCTCGATAGGGGCCGTTGACTTTTTCCCAACCCGGCCCGAGCGGCGTCTGGTGGCACACCTGCTTGCCATCGTTCTTGCTGCGCCATGTGAACCAGGGCGCGGGCGCGGCCAGCAGCGCGGCGCTTGCGCAGGCGAGCAGGACGGCCACAGCGGATTTGCGGAAAGTTGTCATATGCCAGAGCGAGCATAGCCTGTTCGCGCCGCAAGTCAAGTGTGCAGCGTGCGCGCGGCGCTTCAGGGGCCCGGTTCGCTGGCCATGCCGGGTGCGATCGCGGGCAGGCGCAGGCGGAAGGTCGAGCCCTTGCCCAGTTCGCTTTCGAGCTCGATGCTTCCGCCCAGCACAGCGTTGACGATGTTGTGCACCACATGCAGTCCCAGGCCCGATCCGCCCGAGCCCATTCTGGTCGTGACGAACGGGTCGTACACGCGCGGCGCCAGCGGTGGGGCGATCCCGGCGCCGTTGTCGCTGACCGACATGAGCACGCTCGCATCCGGCCCCGGCACCGCGCCGATGACGATGGCCCCGTGCGCCGTGTCGGCAAAGGCATGCACCAGGCAATTGTCGACCAGGTGGGTCAGCACTTCGGCCAGCGGGCCCGGATAGCTGTCCATCGCCAGGCCCGGGGCGACGTCGGCGTGAATGTCGACCGCGCACTGGCGCGCCAGGATGCGCAGCGGCGGCAGCAGTTCGGCCACCAGTTCGCACAGCATGAAGGCGCGCCGCTCCGAGTTGTCGGGGTCGACCGCCACCCGCTTGAAGCTGGCCACCATACGGGCCGCCCGTTGCAGGTTGCGCGCCAGGATCTGGCCGGCTTCCTCGGCCTGGGTGAGAAACTGCGCCAGCTGCGAGCGGCGCAGGCCGCCTTCCACGCTGGCGGCCAGTGCCCGCGTTTTCTCGGCCAGGCAGGTGGCGGCCATCAGGCTGTTGCCGATCGGCGTATTGAGTTCGTGCGCCACGCCGGCCACCAGCGCGCCGAGCGCGGCCAGCTTGTCGCGCCGCACCAGATCTTCCTGCGCGCGCGACAAGGCCGCCGTGCGCGCCACCACCAGTTCCTGCAAGTGCTCGCGGTGCTGGGCCAGTTCGGCTTCGCGGCGCGCCCGTTCGATGGCGATCGCGGCCAGGTGGGTGGCCACGCCGAGCAGGCGCAGGTCGGCCTGGCCGGGCGGCTTCGGCTCGCGGTAGTACATGGCGAACGAGCCGAGGATTTGCTGGCGGTCGCCGTGGATCGGGGTCGACCAGCAGGCCCGCAAGCCGTGCGGCGCGATCAGCGCGCGGTAGTCGGCCCAGAGCGGGTCGGTCATCACGTCGGTGACGATCACCGTTTCGCCACGGTACATGGCGGTGCCGCACGAGCCCGCGCAGGGGCCGATGGCCGCGCCGTCCATCGCGGCCAGGAACGCGGGCGGCAGGCTGGGGCCGGATGCCGGGTGCATGGTGCGGCCGTCCTCGTCGAGCAGCATGAGCGAGCACAGTAGGTCGTCGGACTGGAATTCGATGAGGTGCATCAGGCCGTCGAGGATGTCTTGCAGCGCGGCGCCGCGCGCAATCATTTCCAGCAGGCGGTTCTGGCCGTTGCGCAACGCGGCGCTGTCGCGCGCATCGGGCTGCGCGATGGCGGCGCTGCTGCACTCGGTCTCGGACGGCGGCTTCACAACGATACTGATTGGAGCGGAAGATAAGAATAGTGTAGTACAGGCGCCGCGGGTGGGCAAACCGTGCGCGCCACGCCGCCGTCAGAAGCGCGGCGCGCGCAGGTAGTGGTCCGCGACCAGTTCCAGCAGATGGGCGATGTCGGTCTCGGAACGGTTGGTGAGCACCACGACCGCCAGTTTGTCGTCGACAAAGCGCGTGCCTTGCGTGGTGAATCCCTGCCACGCGCCGTCGTGCCAGACCGAGGCCCGCCCGAGCGTGGGCGAGGTCTCCCAGCCGAAACCGTAGGCTTTGGTGCTGCCATCCTTGAGCGTGGTCGGCGTCCACATGGCTTGCTTGATCGCGGCGCCCGGCACTTTGTCGCCATCGAGCGCGATGTGCCACCTGGCCAGGTCGCGCACAGTCAGGTACAGGCTGCCGTCGGCGGTGGTGTTGAGCGTGGGCGACACCCATTCCTGGTTCTTGAATGCGCCATCGACCAGGTCATAGCCGGCGGCCCGGTGCGGCACGATGTCGCGCTCGCTGATGATGCGCGCCTGCATGCCCGCAGGGGCAAAGATGCGCTCGCGCAGCTGCTCGCCGTAGTGTTTTCTTCCCACGCGGCTGCACAGGATGCCCAGCAGCTGGTAGCCAAAATTGCTGTACGCCCATTTCGTCCCCGGCGCCCACTGCAGCGGCAGCTTGCTGCCTGCGCGTTGCAATTGCGCATCGGTGTAATCCTGGTTCAGCTTGATGAGTTCGTCCGGATCGCGCAAACCCGCCGTGTGATTGAGCAAATGGCGCACCGTGATCGTTTTCCAGGCCGGCGGGGTGGCGGGAAGGTGGCGCGAAATCGGGTCGTCGAGCCCGAGTTTGCCGTCGGATGCCAGCAACAGTACCAGCGCGGCGGTAAATTGCTTGCCAAGCGAGCCGGACTGGAACACGGTATCGGGCGTGACGGCGACCCGATGCTCCAGGTTGGCCATGCCGTACCCGGCTTCCTTGATGATTTTTCCATCCTTGACGATGGCGATGGCGGCGCCGGGAATGCGCTGGCGCGCCATTTCGGCGTTGACGATATCGTCGACCGGGTCGGCGCAGGCGGCTTTGGCGACGCTGAAAACGAGAATGGCCAGCATGCGGCCGAGCAAACGATCAATCATGGCGACTTCCTGAATGGGAAACATGGGGCATGCATAAAACCGGCCGCGCAACGCAAAACGCCGCAGCCTTTATGCAAGGACTGCGGCGCTTCTGGAATTCTGCGGGAATATACTAACCCGGTAGAGTGGTGCCCACGGAGGGACTCGAACCCCCACACCTCGCGGCACATGGACCTGAACCATGCGCGTCTACCAATTCCGCCACGTGGGCACTGATACAGCTACTACAACAACTACTACTTCACTACTTGGTACTCTCGGAAAACTTCTTCCATGGAGTGGTGCCCACGGAGGGACTCGAACCCCCACACCTCGCGGCACATGGACCTGAACCATGCGCGTCTACCAATTCCGCCACGTGGGCATTGATGCTGCTTTGCTACTATTACTGCACTTCTTTTGCTGCTTGCCGGCGTTGCCGCCGAGTTCTGCTATCATACTCGCTTTCGGAGTTTTGCGCCAGACTAACTTTCGTTACTCTTTTCGCTCAACACCATGCGAATATCCTGCTTTTTTCTTCCGCTTAAACGTTGTGTTTCCGCGAAAGACCGAAATTATAGCCGAAGATTTGGAAATGTCACAGCCCTTGCCGAAGAATCTTTCAAAGCACGCTTCGTTAGGCGAATCGGACCGACCTCCGTTACACTACGCCTATCACCGTGTCAATAATCACTGTGTCAGTCACGCGGCCAGACGTTTCCCGCGCTAACTGCCAAAAACAAATATAGAAAAACATTTGAACCAAATTACTCATACCATTCCCAGCCGCGAGGACATTCTCGGCATTTTCCGCAACGCGGGCACGACGCTTGATCTTGAAAGCATCGCCCGCACGCTCAAGGTCAAGCCAGCCGCGCTGGAGGTGTTAACCAGGCGTTTGAATGCCATGCAGCGCGACGGCCAGATCCACGCCGACGCTGATGGCAACTACGCCCTGGCCGACCATTCCGGCTTCATCGCCGGCAAGGTCAGCGCGCATCGCGACGGTTTCGGCTTCGTCATCCCCGACGAACCGGGCGAAGACCTGTTCCTGTCAGACAAAGAGATGCAGAAAGTCCTGCATGGCGACCGTGTACTCGCCAAAGTCACAGGGACCGATCGCCGCGGGCGCCAGGAAGGCACCATCGTCGAAGTCGTCACGCGTGCCAACAGCCATGTGATCGGCCGCCTTCTTCATGAGAACGGCGTCTGGATCGTCGCTCCCGAAGACAAGCGCATTGGCCAGGACATCCTGGTTGCCGGTTCGCCCGGCAAAGCCAAGGCGGGGCAGATCGTCAGCGTCGAGCTGAGCGAGCAGCCGTCGCGCTTCAAGCAGCCGGCCGGCCGCGTGGTCGAAGTGCTCGGCGACCTGGACGATCCCGGCATGGAAATCGAAATCGCCGTGCGCAAGTTCGGCGTGCCGCATATCTTCTCCGCCGCGGCGCTCAAATCGGCCGCCAAGCTGCCCGGCGAAGTGCGCGAAGCCGACCTGCAAGACCGGGTCGACCTGCGCGACGTGCCGCTGGTGACCATCGACGGCGAAGACGCGCGCGACTTCGACGATGCGGTGTACTGCGAGCCGGTCAAGGTCGGCAAGGCCAACTGCTTCCGCCTGATCGTGGCGATCGCCGACGTGTCGCATTACGTCAAGCCGAACGATGCGCTCGACGTCGACGCCATCGAACGCAGCACCTCGGTGTACTTCCCGCGCCGCGTCATTCCGATGCTGCCCGAGAAGCTCTCGAACGGCCTGTGTTCGCTGAACCCGGCCGTCGACCGCCTGACCCTGGTGTGCGACGCGGTCATTTCGGACAAGGGCGAGATCAAGGCTTACCAGTTCTATCCGGCCGTGATCCACTCGGCTGCGCGCCTGACCTACAACGAAGTGGCCGATATCCTCGGCAACACCGCCGGTCCGGAAGCGGCGCGCCGTCCGGCCATCGTGCCGCACCTGCTCAATCTGTACGATGTGTACCACGCGCTGCACAAGGCGCGCCAGGTACGCGGCGCGATCGACTTCGAAACCACCGAAACCTATATCGTCTGCAATGCGCTCGGCAAGATCGAAAAGATCATCCCGCGCACCCGCAACGATGCGCACAAGGTCATCGAGGAATGCATGCTGGCGGCCAACGTCTGCGCGGCCGACCTGCTGATCCGCCACAAGCATCCGGGCACGTACCGCATCCACGCCTCGCCGACCAAGGAAAAGCTCACGCAAGTGCGCACCTTCCTCAAGCAGGTTGGCCTCAATCTGAACGGTGGCGACAAGCCGGCCGCCAACGATTACGCTGAGCTGATGAAGCAGATCAAGGACCGTCCGGACGCCTCGCTGCTGCAAACCATGCTGCTGCGTTCGATGCAGCAAGCGGTCTACAGCCCGGACAATATCGGCCACTTCGGCCTGGCGTACGAGGCGTATGCCCACTTCACCAGCCCGATCCGCCGCTATCCCGACTTGCTGACGCACCGCGCCATCAAGGCCATTTTGCTCGGCAAAAAATACGAGCCGAAGGGCATCGACCTGGCCGGTCTGAATACCACCGTGTCGAACGCCACGCGCAAGCAGCAGGCGAAGGACAAGGCCGACGGCAAGCAAAAGAACGAAAAAGACCTGACCATCTGGGACGCCCTGGGCGTGCACTGCTCGGCCAACGAGCGCCGCGCCGACGAAGCCTCGCGCGACGTCGAAGCCTGGCTCAAGTGCTACTTCATCAAGGACAAGCTGGGTGAAGAATTCACCGGCGTGGTCTCGGGCGTGACCACGTTCGGCATCTTCGTGCAGCTCGACGCGCTGTTCGTCGAAGGCCTGGTCCACATCACCGAACTCGGTACCGATTACTTCCAGTACGACGAAGCACGCCACGAACTGCGCGGCGAACGCACCGGCAAGCGCTACCAGCTGACCGACCGCGTGACGGTGCAGGTGTCGCGCGTCGATCTGGAAGCGCGCAAGATCGACCTGGTACTGGCAGGCGGCAGCGTGCAGGCCGATACCGGCGCGGGCAAGCCGAAAAGCGCGGCGCACAAGGCGCTCGACGCCAAGCCGGCCAAGTCGGGCAAGCAAGGACGCTCGTCCGGCGGCGGGGCTGCCAACACGCCGTCGCGTTATGAACTCGACGAGAGCGTCGGCGCGGAAGCCTCGGGCGCCAAACCGAAACGCAGCAAGTCCGGTTCGACCGCCGGCAAGGCGACCGGCCGTTCCGCAAAATCAGCAGCTGGTACGAGCAATACGAGCAGTAAATCAACAAGCAAAACGAATAAGAGCAAGCGATAACACATGAAGAATAAAATGATTTTCGGGTTCCACGCGGTGACCTCGCGTCTGCGTCACGAGGCCTCGTCGGTGGAAGAAATTTTTGTCGATGCGACCCGTCAGGATCGCCGCATGCACGATCTGGTCGCCAATGCCAAGGCCCTGGGCGTGCGCGTCATGCCGGTCGATTCGGCCCGTCTCGACAAGATCGTCGGAACCCGGCGCCACCAGGGCGTGATTGCCTTCGCCAGCCAGCTGGCGCTGGCGCGCAACCTGGATGAACTGCTCGATGCGATCGAAGGTCCGCCGCTGCTGCTGATCCTCGACGGCATCACCGATCCGCACAACCTGGGCGCCTGCCTGCGCGTGGCCGACGGTGTCGGCGCGCACGCGGTCATCGTGCCGAAGGACCGCGCGGTTGGCCTGAACGCCACGGCGGCCAAGGTCGCCAGCGGTGCCGCAGAAACCGTGCCGTACATCACGGTCACGAACCTGGCGCGCACCATGCGCGAGCTGAAAGAGCGCGACATCCTGCTGATCGGCACCACCGACGATGCGGACAAGGGCTTGTACGAAGCGGACTTCTCCGGTCCGGCCGCGCTCGTCATGGGCTCGGAAGGCGAGGGCATGCGCCGCCTCACCCGCGAAACCTGCGACGTGCTGGTGGGTATTCCCATGTTCGGCTCGGTCGAGAGCCTGAACGTATCGGTGGCGTCGGGCGTCTGCCTGTACGAAGCACGCCGCCAGCGCATCGCGCGCGAAGGCTAAAAGAGCTGCTGCGCCGCCCGTCTCCCGGGCGGCGCCTCCTGGGTCGACAACAGTCCGGAGATGAAGGGGTAGCCCCAGGCCTTGTCGAACAGCTCGTCCGGCGTGCGCCGCGCCGAGATCGTCAGGACGCTGTCCTTGATGGAAAACGGGCTGACCCCGATCGCATTGAATGCCGGATCGACGTAGACCTGCTGCTCGTGGCTCTCGTTCTGGCGGCGCTTGGTCGGCCAGTTGTATCCCATGTGCAGTTTCGGATTGTCCTTGTGCACGCCGCCATCGAGGTGCGGCGCCCACTTTCCCGGTACGCCCGACGCGTCGGCCAGCGCCGGCATGGTGGCAAAGGTCTCGAAAAACCGTTTGGTGAGCGGGAAGTACGCCATCTCGTCGGCGGCCGCCACGCGGCTGATGGTGGTGCCGGCCGGCGCCGTGGGCACGTGCAGGAAGGCCATATCGCCCGGCGTACGGGGCGGCGCGACCGGGACCGGTGCGGGTATGGCCGCCGCCAGCGCGTGAGCGCACAGCAGCGAGAGAACAAGAGCGGCGTATTTCATGGGTTTTCCTGATGGGAGGGGTGGACTGGCATGGAAGCGCGTCGTCGCCTGACCGGGCGGCGGTAATGTTGAAAATTAATCATAGTTGCACAATTTGCTTTCCTGCAATCAGCTTTATGCGAGGCGGGCAAATTGACCGCACATAAGCGGGAGGCGGGCGGATACGCTACCATGCCTGTATCGCAACTGTTCCCACGTCCCTGTTTATGTTTTTACACCTGCGCGAAGATATCAAGAGCATCATTGAACGCGACCCTGCCGCCCGTAATGGATGGGAAGTGTTCACTTGTTATCCTGGCTTTCAGGCCATCATGATGCATCGCTGGGCGCAGGCTTGCTGGAGCCGCAACCTGAAATGGATCGGGCGCTTCATTTCCTACCTGGCGCGCATCCTGACCGGCATCGAGATCCATCCCGGCGCCACCATCGGGCGGCGCGTGTTCATCGATCACGGCTTCGGCGTGGTCATCGGCGAGACCGCCGTGGTCGGCGACGACTGCACCATCTACCAGGGCGTGACCCTGGGCGGCACCTCGCTCAACAGCGGCAGCAAGCGCCATCCGACCCTGGAGCGCGGCGTCATCATCGGTGCCGGCGCCAAGGTGCTTGGATCGTTCACCGTGGGCGAGTATGCCAAGGTCGGCTCGAACGCGGTGGTGATCAAGCCGGTGCCGGCCGGCGCGACGGCGGTCGGCAATCCGGCCCACATCGTGCAGAAAGAGGTCGATACGCGCGCCAGCGCGCATCTGTTCTCGGCCTACGGCGTCACCCCGAACGGCGACGATCCGCTGTCGAAAGCCTTGCACGGGCTGATCAATCACGCGGCGCGCCAGGACGAACAGCTCGACCGCCTGATGGCGCTGATGAAGTCGGCGGGAATCGCCTGCCCGAGCACGCCCGAGTGTGATAAATTGGATTCGGTAAAGCTCAATAAACTGGTCGAGTAAGGACACACGCATGACACTAGAAGGTATGACACAAGAAGCAAAGGGCGGCGCCGACGGCGCTGCCTTGCTGGACCCGTTCGAAATCCGCGTGCTGGCGGTGCTGGCCGAGAAGGAAGGCCTCACGCCCGACAACTATCCGATGTCGCTCAATGCGATCACCAATGGCTGCAACCAGCTCTCGAGCCGCGACCCGGTGATGCAGCTGTCCGACGAAACGGTGCAGGACGTGCTGCAGCGGCTGATGCAGCGCAAGTTCGTCAACGGCATCACCCAGGCCGGCGCGCGCGTGACCAAGTACGAGCACCGCATGCGCATCAAATGGTCGCTGGAGCAGGACAAGCTGGCCGTGCTGACGATCCTGATGCTGCGCGGCTTGCAGACCGCCGGCGAAATTCGCACCCGCAGCGGACGGCTGCACGAATTCAAGTCGGTGGCCGATGTCGAGGCCTGCCTGCAGTTTTTGATCGACAAGTATCCGCCGATCGTGGCGCGCCTGGCGCTGGCGCCGGGGACCAAGGAACCGCGTTACGGGCAACTGCTCGGTGGCGACGCGGCGCTGGCGCAGCAGGAATCGTCGTTCGGCGTGGTGAGCGCGCCGGCCCAGGGCAGCAGGGTGGCGCAGCTGGAACAGGAAGTGGCGGCGCTGCGGGCCGAGGTCGATGACCTCAAACTGCAGTTCCTGGCGTTCAAGACGCAGTTCGAGTAAGCATGTAGCCGGTTGCGCCAGTGGCGCAACCGGCCCTCGCCATCAGCCCTCGTCCTTGAAGCGGCGCAGGCGCATCGCTCCGTAGATCATCAGCACGCCCGCCGCCGCCCCGATCCACACGCCCGGCGTGGCCAGGGTCGGCCAGGCTTGCGCCAGCAAGTCGATGCCCGGCTCGCGCAGCACGGCGCCAGCCCGGTTGTGATCGAACAGCCAGCTGCCCGGAACCAGTCCCAGCAGCATGCGTCCGGCCACGTTGCTCATCAGCCAGGATGCCGCCGAGCTCATGCCCAGCAGGTAGCCGACCCATTTCACCAGGATCAGCGCGATTAGCGGCACCCCGACCGCCCACAGGAAGGGTTTCGACCTGGCCCAGCTGGACACCAGCAGCAGCCAGCCGACGGTGGGCAAGGCGCACAGCAGGTACACCGGCAGTACGCCGATCACCTGCAACGGCAGCATGTAAACCCCGCGGTTGCCGAGGATCCCGCCGAACACGTTCAAGCCATGAAACATCGCCACCGTGCCGATGATCAGCATCAGCGCCAGCGAGGTGGCCAGGCTGACGGCGAGCGCAATCAGCGGCGCGGCCACGGTCACCATCGCCACTTTCGACAGCACCGTCTGCGTGTCCGACAGCGGCAGCGATTTCCAGAACAGGATGCTGCGGTCGCGCCGTTCGTCATGCAGCGCGCCCAGGCAGTAGAAAAACGTGGTCACAGCCAGCATCATCATGAGCGGCAGCCCGGCGCCGAGGCAGATGTTCGACAGCACGCCCATGGTTTGGCGGTGGTCTTCCGGCGACATGGCAGCGAACATGGCCTTCATGTTCTGCATTTCTCCGTTGAGATTGAGCTTGAAGACGCTATGGCCGCTACTCATGCCGTACACGACCGTGATGCCGGTCACCGCCACCATCACCATGCCGAGAATCACGGGCGCCCAGAAAAACGATCCCTTGTGCTCCCAGAACTCGCGCTTGAGCAACCATTTCATTGTGTTCATGCGTAGCTTCCTTTCATGGTGGCGACAAACAAATCGGCGACGCTGGGGTTGCGCGTCTCGCCGAGGACGTCCAGTTGCTCACGGGCCACGCCGTCGAACAGCATCACCGACTTGCCGAACACGCTGCGCTGGTCGATCGGCTGCAGCGCATTGGCGGCGCCCAGCTTGTCGGGCGCGACCATCACTTCGATGAAGCGCTCGCCGACCTCGTCCATCGACGCCGACAGCACGATCCTGCCGTCGCGGATGAACAGCAGGTCGGTGAGGATGTGTTCGACTTCCTCGACCTGGTGGGTGGTGATGATGATGGTCTTGTCCGCGTCAAAATAGTCTTCCAGCAGGTTCTGATAGAACTGCTTGCGGTAGAGGATGTCCAGGCCCAGGGTCGGTTCGTCGAGCACCAGCAGCTTGGCGTCGATGGCCATCACCAGCGCCAGGTGCAGTTGCACGATCATGCCCTTGGACATGGTCTTGACCTTCATGTCCGGTGTCAGCTTGGTCGCGGCCAGGTAGCGCTCGGCCTTGGCGCGGTTGAAGCGCGGATGCACGCCTTCGACGAAATCGATCGCTTCCGACACGCGCAGCCAGCGCGGCAAGATCGCCACGTCGGCGATAAAGCAGACCTGCTGCATCAGCGCGTCGCGCTGCGTGCGCGGGTCGAAGCCGAGCACCGACAGTTCGCCGGCGACATCGGTCAGGCCGAGCACGGCTTTGAGGGTGGTGGTCTTGCCCGATCCGTTGGGGCCGATCAGGCCGACGATGCGGCCGGCGGGAATGTCGAAGCTGATATTGTCGAGCGCCACCGACTTGCCGTAACGCTTGCTCAGATTGCGGGCGCTGAGGACGGTGCTCATGACTGGCCTCCGTCTTGCGGGCGCAGCAACTGGCCGAGGTCCAGGCCGAGCCGGCGGATGCGTTCGAGCATGGCCGGCCATTCTTCGCGCATGAAGCGCTCGCGTTCGCTGGCGAGCAGTTTTTCGCTCGCGCCTTCGGTTACATACATGCCTATTCCCCTTCGTTTTTCGACGAGTTCCTCGTCCACCAGTTCCTGGTAGGCGCGCGAAACGGTAATCGGATTGAGCTGGTACTCGGCCGCGACCTGGCGCACCGAGGGCAGGGCGTCGCCCGCTTTCAGGACGCCGTCGAGCATCATGCCGATGACCTTTTCCTTGAGCTGGCGATAGATGGGCGTGTTGTCGTTCCAGCCGTTAGTCATGGACAAGCCTCCCGCTGATGTGGTGCTGCATGGTGAGACATGAATCCTCCCTGTTGGTGAGGTGGTGATGTAGTTCACTATAACACTAAATAGCCGAATATCCAGCGTATGCATGCGAGAAAAACAACGCCCGACCGCGCCATTCAAAATAGTTCCCCGGGTCAATCACTGCTGCCTCTCAAAAATCGTTATATTTGCCGCCCATTAATCAAAAGAACAATCCAATGCGGCAAATTCGACATCAGTCATCCTTTCCACGGCGGGGCGGGCGGCGCACCGTCGCTCTGTTGCTGGCTGCGACATTGAGCGCATGCGGCGGCGGCTCCGGTGGTCCCGCCGGCACCCCTGCGCCGACGCCAGCACCGCCCGAGGCGCCGATGGTGACGCCGCCGGTCAACGTGTTGCCGACCGTACTGGCCGGCGCACCATCGCTGTTGCAGACGCCCGGTGGCATGGCGGTCGATCGGGCCGGCAATACCTTCGTCCTCGACGCAGGACGCCAACTGATCCTCAAGATCACGCCGGATGGCACGGTCTCGACCCTCGCCGGTGCCGAGCTGGTATTCGGGAGCCAGGATGGGGTCGGGGCTGGCGCGAGTTTTCGCTTCAATCATGAGTCGCGCATGCTGATCGACGCGGCCGGCAATCTGCTGGTGACCGACACCTGCAACAATACGATCCGGCGCATCACGCCGGCAGGCGCGGTCAGCACCGTCGCCGGCCAGACCGGCTATTCGTGCGGATTGCGCGAGCACCCGCTCCGGCCCGACCGTCAGCCGGTGCGCCGCATCTTCCATCGTCCAGGCGCGATCGCGCTCGATACCAATGGCGACTACCTGGTGTTGTCCGGCGAGCGGGTGCTTCAGCGGGTCACTCCGGCTGGCAAGGTCACTACCGTCAACTGGTCCAGCGAGGGCGTCAGCGCGCGGCCGACCAGCCTGGCGGTCGGCAAGGACGGCGTCATGTATGGCGCCGATAGCGGGCGCGTCTACCGTGTCGGGAGCAACGCGATACTGCGCATCGTGGCTGGCCAGCCTGTCAATGGGATGGAGGACGGGCAGGGTGAGGCGGCAGGCTTCAATCAGATCGGTGGACTGGCGGTGACCGAGTCCGGCGATGTCCTGATCGCCGATGCCTCGCGCTTGCGCAAGATGAGCGCTGGCGGGATGGTTACGACCCTGGTGGGCGCGGACGGCATCGGCGGCACGCGCGACGGCGGCGCCGACAGCGCCCGTTTCTCGTTGCTCGGCGCGCTGGCCTTCGATCCCGCGGGACAACTGATCGGACTCGATGTCGGTGCGCGCAGCCTGCGCAGGATTTCCTCCTCCGGCGACGTGACGACCTTGACTGCCACGCCGTCCACCAGTGGTACGGTTGACGGTGCCGCTAACGGCGCGCGCTTCGGTAACTTGACCCACGTGGCCAGCGATTCGAAAGGCAATCTGTATATGGCCGACCGTCAGCGCCATGTGATCCGGCGCGTCAGCCCCGGCGGGGATACCACCGTGTTTGCCGGTGTGGCCGGCGTCAGGAACGATCCCTTGACAGGCGCTTTCCGGGCTGACGCGTTCGGATATCCGGACAACGTCGCGATCGATGGCAAGGACGTGATGTATGTGTCCGACGTTCAACGAATCGTCAAGATCAAGGACGGTGTGATGACTACCTTGATTCCCCTGGGAGGAAAGAATGAGATTGGCTCGGTCTACGGTATGGCTGTCGATCTGGATGGCAATCTCGCGGTGGCCGGCATCTACACGGCGTATATCTTCTCGCCCGCCGGCAAGATAATTCGGCGCATCGATAAGAGCGATCTCTCGCCCGAGCTCAGTGCCAACCGCGCTGGATATGGACTGACCCCGCGCGCCGTCGCCTTCGACCGCGCCGGCAACCTGTACCTGGCCGACCTTTACGGCCATGTCGTGTTCAAGGTCGCGAAAGACGGGCCGGTGGCGGTATTCGCCGGCACCAGCGGTGTCGCCGGCGACCAGGACGGTGCGCGCGGCAGCGCCAGCCTGGGCTTCTATTCCCAGGTGCAGATGACATTTGCGCCGAATGGCGATCTGTACATGACCGGGCAAGGAAAACTGCGCAAGATTAGTCCCGATGGCACGGTAACAACACCGGCACTTGCCTGGGGCAATCCCAGCCTGCTCAGCATCACGTTCAGCAACGGTCTGTTGAAAGGGATGACGCGCTACGCGGCCGTCCAGACCCCGCTGCCCCAGTAGCGGCACGGCACCGGCCGGCGTGACGGAGGCGTCATGCCGGCCGGGCGGGGGCCGCCAGCGGCGCCTATTTGCCGACCTTGCCCGGCAGGCTCAGCGTGCCCGAGGCCACCTTGAACACGAAGTCGGGATGCGAAGTCACCGCGAACGCGAGGATGCCGGCGCCCTTGTCGAAGCCGACCGCCGATGGGTCGAGCGTGGTCGGCCAGACGTACGAAAACACGCTGCTGCCGGCCAGTTTGCCGGTGGCGGAAGGCCTCGCCCGGCCCGCCTCGCCCGACACGGCAATGTGGAACACCGCCGTGTTGCCTTCCCTGGCGATCTTGGTATGGATGATGTCGAACGGCGCATTGACGGCCTTCGCCGGCGCGCTGTGGATGCCGCCGGTGTGGCCCTGGTGGGCGTGAACCGGGAGTGCCGCCCACAGGATGCTGGCGGCAAATGCTGGTATGACAGATTTCATTTTCTTTTCCAATGCAAGATGGTTGTTCAACGTCGGCAGGCGCCGTCGTCGCAGTGCGGCGGTGCGCCCGTTTCCGCCACCAGCCGGGCGATCAGCGCGCCGGCCCGCATGTCGTGCACGACGCCGAGCAGCGCATGCCGCAGTACCCCCTGGCGGTCGAACAGCAGCAAGGTCGGCGTGCCGCGCAGCTGGTAGCGCTCCATCGTCAGGGGCACCGGCCCCCGCTCCGAGGGCTGGTCGATCCCGACCGGGAAATCGATCCGGTATTCGTGGATGAACGCTTGCAGCGCCGTGCGGCCCATGGCGGCGTGGTGCTCGAACACGGTGTGCAGTCCGAGCACTTCCACCTCGTTGCGGGCGAACGTCTTCTGGATCTGCTTCGCCTGCGGAATGCCGTGCGACACGCAGCTCGGGCACAGCATCTGGAACGCGTACAGCGCCACGACCTTGCCGCGCAAACCGGCAAGGCTGACCGGGCCGGATGCGTTGAGCCAGGCCGTTACCTGGAACTCGGGTGCGGTCGCGCCCGTCATTTGGCGCGCAGTGCCACGTGCGGGAAGTCGAGCGGCACCGCGAAGGTCACATTCACGTAGTTGGTGAACAGGTTCAGGGCGATGTGCGCCATGATTTCCATGATCTCGCCATCGCCAAATCCCGCCAAACGCAGAGCATCGACCTCGGCGGCGTCGACCTGGCCGCGCTGCCCGACCATGGCCAGTGCGAAGCGCAGGGCGGCGGCGCTCTTCGGATCGTCCGACTGGCCGGCCTGGGCGGCGCGCCTGTCCGCGCCGCTGGCGCCGGCCTTGCGCCCGAGTGCCGTATGCGCGGCCAGGCAGTATTCGCAGTTGTTGAGGTCGGCGATGGCGACCGCGACCTGTTCGCCGAGCCTGGCGCCGAGCGTGCCGCCGCCCAGCGCGCCGAACGCCGCCCACATGCTGGCCAGCGCCGCCGGCGAATTGGCGACGGCGCGGAACATGTTCGGCGTGGCGCCGAAGGCCGCCTGGACCTGGTCGAGCAAGGGGGCCGATGCGGCGGGTGCGTGCTCGCGGGTGAGAAGTGCAAGACGGGACATGATGTTTCCTTCATAAACAGGCCGGTTGGGAACATGAAAAGCGCGGCCTTGAACGCTTTTCAATAGGAGTCCTAACTATTTGGTGCAAAAAAAACTCAGGCGAACGCGGCCCAGTTGCGGCGTTCGGTCGCCGGATCGGTCGGCTGATGCTCGGCGCAATCGATGCGCAGAAACGAAATCGGCAAGGCCGCCTTGACCAGCGCGCAGTGATGCGGCGCCGGACTGCCGGGATTGACGTTCGGCTCGAAGTAGCGGCACGACAGGCAGGCGCGCAAGGCCGGAAAGCGCTCGCTTTTCTGCAATTGCGCGATCAGCTTGAACAGGCCGACCAGCAACTGGTCCTTGACCTGGGCATCGAGCGCGGCGGCGGCGTGATCGGCAAAACCGAGGGCCGACATCATTTTCTCGACCATCGCCTTGCCCTGCTCGGTCAGCCACAGCGCGCTGGCGCGGCCGTCATCCTCGGCGCGGGCTTTGCGCACCAATCCCTTGCCGACCAGGGCCGTCACCGAATCGCTGGCGCTGGCGGGGGACACCGACAACTGCGCGGCCAGCCACGACAGGCGCACGCCCGTGCTGCGGTCTTTCAGCAGCTGCAAAATCTCGGCCTGGGTCGGATTCAGGTTTTCCGCCGTGGCGAACTCCCACATGCCGGCGCGCAGCACGCTCGAGACCCGGCTGATCGCAACCACGATGCGCGCCGAAATATCCGGTGTGCCGTCCCACGGCGTTTCAGGTTTGATGTCCATGCGACGCATCATACCACGCCCGGCAATTAAATCAAGAGTCCTAACTAAATAGTAGAAATGAGAATGATTCTTCTTTTACCTAGTGCTGCCGGTCCAAAGTCGGTATATTCGCTGTCCGAGACCCACTGACCAAAGAATCAATGCGACACGACCACCTGCCATCCCCCCTGACCACGGCGATGCGCCGCGGCGCCGCGCTGCTTGCCTGCGCGCTGTTCAGCGCCTGCGGGGGAGGGGGATCGGGCGCGTCGTCCGGCGCGCCGGCAACCCCGCTTGCGGCCACGCCGGACCTCAAGCCCGTTGCCGCCAAATGCGGCCCGGGCGTGACCGACTACGTGGCGGCCGGCGACGATGACATGGCCGCGCTCGGCATCAGCTGCATGCAGTCCGTGCGCGCCGGCAAGGAAACCGTGCTGCAAATACCCAACGGCATGGCGATCGACAAGGCCGGCAACACCTACGTGCTCGACCGCGCCAAGCAGGTCATCTTCAAACTCACGCCGTCGGGCGCGATGTCGGTGCTGGCCGGTTCCATCGCCCGCTACGGCAGCCAGGATGGGATCGGCAGCGCGGCCAGCTTCAATTTCAATCACCTGTCGCGCCTGATCGTCGATCAGGCCGGCAACCTGATCGTGACCGACACCTGCAACAATACGCTGCGCAAGATCACGCCGGCCGGCGTGGTCAGCACCCTGGCCGGGACGGTCGAGGCGGTCTGCATGTCCGGCACCGGGCGCGTTGGCAGTGGCGACGGCAGCGGCGCGCAAGCGTTTTTCGACCGTCCGGCCGAGATCGCGCTCGACGTCAATGGCGACTACCTCGTGCTGGAATACGCCGGCATCCGCCGCGTCACGCCAGCCGGCGTGGTCAGCCGCGTGAGCTGGACCCGCAACCCGGCCGAACAATGGGAAATGCGGCGCCCGAGCCGGATCGCCGTCACCAGCGACGGGACGATCTATGTGTCCGAATTCACCCGGATTTACCGCATCGCCGGCGGCGTCGCCACCTTTGTTGCCGGTGGCAATTACGGAGCGGCGCGCGACGGGGTCGGCGCGGCGGCCGTGCTGGTCGCGCCGCGTGCCATGGTGGCCGATGCGGCCGGCGACATCTATGTCAGCGATGTCGACCTGTTGCGCAAAGTCAGCGCTGGCGGCGTGGTCACCACCGTGGCCGGCAACAGCGCCGGCGGCGCGGTGCGCGACGGCAGCGGCGCCGATGCCCGTTTCTCCTACCTCGGCCCGCTGCTCATGACGGCATCGGGCAATATCGTCGCGCTCGACAGCGGCGCCCCGTCGATCCGCACCGTGACCCCGGCAGGCGTGGTGAGCACCTCGGCCGCGACGGCCGTGGCCAGCGGCAGCGTGGACGGCAAGGGCGGCGCCGCGCGTTTCAACCGGCCGGACGGTACGGCGGCCGATGCGGCCGGCAATCTGTACATTGCCGACCACGCGACCAACCTGGTGCGCATGGTCAGCCCCGATGGCACGGTCAGCCTGTTTGCCGGCAACGGCATGAAGGGCGCCACGTTCAGGGAGCCGTACAGCATTGCGATCAGCCCGAACGGCGCCGTGTATGTGGCCGATGCGTACCAGATCGTCAGGATCGAGCGCGGCGCGACCACGATCGTGCAGTCGTACACGCCGCAAAACAGCGATGTCCTCGATATCGCCGTCGATGCCGAAGAGAACCTGGCCATCGCCGGTTCCATCGCGGTGCGCCAGGTGTCGCCATCGGGCAAGGTGACCGAGCTGATCGCCGATGTCGGCTACGGTCGCGACGGCCTGAACGACAGTTCCCTGCGGCCGGCGAGCATCGCCTACGACCGCCCGGGCAATCTGTACGTGGCCGACGCGGCCAGCCTGACCATCTACAAATTGAGCAAGGCCGGCAAGCTGGCCCGCTTCGCCGGCTCGCCGTTCTGGATGGGCGACCTCGATGGTCCGGCCGGCAACGCCATGCTGGGTTTCCACGGCAATACCGAGATGGCGTTCGCGCCGAATGGCGACATGTACCTGAGCGGGCAGGGCTTGCTGCGCAAGGTCGCGCCGGACGGCACCGTGTCGACCCCGGCGCTGGCCTGGGGCAGGCCGGTGCTTGGCGGTATCGCGGTGGGGAATGGGATGCTGATCGGCGTGACCTCGTACGCGGTGGTGCACACGCCGCTGCCGGCCGACTGAGGCAGGTCTAGCCGATGACTTTGCCGTCCAGGTCGTGGCGCGTGATGGCGCCGCCGTCGCCGATGGCGATCCAGCCGCCGCGCGGCGGTTCGGCATCCGGCTCCCAGTCGGGCAGCACGTAGCGGCGCTTGCCGCCGTGCTCGTGCAGGGCCGGGCGGTGCGTGTGGCCGTGGATCAGGACACTGGTACCGGTGGCGGCGAACAGTTCATCGATCGCTTGCGGCGTGACATCCATGATTTCCATGGTCTTGGTGCTGTGCGCTTCCTTGCTGCCTTCGCGCAGGTTGGCGATGATCGCCTTGCGCTGCGCCAGCGGCATGGCCAGGAACTGCGCCTGCCAGGCCGGTTGGCGCACCTGCTGGCGAAACGCCATGTACTTGACGTCGTCGGTGCATTGGGCGTCGCCATGCACGACAACAATTTTCTGCCCGCCAATCTCGGCAATGTGCGGCTCGTCCAGCAATTGCATGCCGGCGGCGTCGGCAAAGGCCTGGCCCACTAAAAAGTCGCGGTTGCCGGCGATCCAGTAGACCGGGATGCCGGCATCGCTGACGGCGCGGATGCCCGAGGCGATGCGGCGGTGCAGGGGCGCGTCGAGATCGTCGTCGCCGGCCCAGTATTCGAACAGGTCGCCGAGGATGTACAGCGCGCGCGCCGCCATTGCGCGTTCTTCCAGGAAAGCGAAGAAGGCGTCCAGGGTGCGCGCATGCGCTTCCTGCAGATGCAGGTCTGAAATAAACAGCGCGAGCGTTCGCGCAGGCAGGGTCATTCGGCCACTGCCGGTGGGGTTGGCTCGCGCATCATGCTTTTGCTTTGCTTAGATAACTTCGATTTTTTCGATGATCACTGGCTCGAGTGGCACGTCGCCGCTCTTGGTCTTGACCTTGCGGATCGCGTCGACCACTTCCTTGCCTTCGGTGACTTTGCCGAACACCGCGTAGCCGAAGCCGTCCTGGCCTGGATAGTCGAGGAAGCTGTTGTTCTTGACGTTGATGAAGAACTGGGCCGAGGCCGAATGCGGGGCCGAGGTGCGGGCCATCGCCAGGGTGTAGGTATCGTTCTTGAGGCCGTTGCTGGCTTCGTTTTCGACGGTCTGGTCGGCTGGCTTCTGGCGCATGTTCGGCTCCATGCCGCCGCCCTGGATCATGAAGTCGGCGATGACGCGGTGGAAAATGGTGTTGGTGTAATGGCCTTTGGCCACATAGTCGAGGAAGTTGGCGACCGTTTTAGGCGCTTTTTCGGCGTCCAGTTCGGCGGTGATGTTGCCCATGTTGGTGGTGATGAGAATGGCCATGTGTGATTCCTCTTGGTTGGGTGATTGGTTGACGGCGCCGCTATTTTACGGCAACAGTGAAAATTCAGGGCTTGACGATGGTGGCGGACTTGATGACGATCGGCGTGACCGGCACGTTCTGGTTGCCGCGCACGTCGTCGACCATGACGCCCTTGATCTTGTCGACCACTTCCTGGCCGGAAATGACCTTGCCGAATACGGTGTAGCCGAAGCCGTCGCGGCCCGGATAGTCGAGATTGGTGTTTTCGGCGACGTTGATGAAAAATTGCGAGGTGGCCGAATTCGGATCCTGCGTGCGCGCCATGGCGATTGAGTAGGGCACGTTCAGCAAGCCGTTCTTGGCTTCGTTCTGGACCGGCTTGTTGGTGCGGCGCGGCAGCATTTTTTCATCCATGCCGCCGCCCTGGATCATGAAGTCGTTAATCACGCGGTGGAAAATCAAGCCCTTGTAATGGCCGCTTTTGACGTACTGCAGAAAATTGGCGACCGTATTCGGCGCTTTGGCCTGGTCGAGTTCGAGCACGATCTCGCCCATGCTCGTTTTCAGCGAGACTTGCGGCGTGTCGCTCGCGAGCACGGCGGTGCTGAGGGTCAGGCCGGCGAAGAGTGCGAGAAAGCGTGCCAGCAGAGGGCGGGAAGCAAAGGGCATGCGGAACAATAACGAATCTTGCATTTAGAATCCTTGACGTGAAGTGTTTGTTGTTATAGGGCGGAGGGGCTGTCAAGCCTTTACCGCAAAAATAAACCTGATCCATATGCGGCCAGCCGGGATTTTAACAATGCTATACTTTGTACAGAACGTCCCATTCTATCAAAGAAGAACAAGACAGAGGGCTCCGACGATCTCGATGCAAACCACGCCTGACCGGCGCGCGCCCACCGCGGCGATCGCGCCCGGTTGTCGTTTTGCCCGAGCGCGGCGCGCGCTGTAACGAGTAAGAATCTGATGAGCCAATTAAAGATCTACAACACGCTTGCGCGTGAAAAGCAGGTATTCACCCCCATCGAGCCAGGTAAAGCCGGCATGTACGTGTGCGGGATGACCATTTACGACTACTGCCATATCGGCCATGCGCGCATGATGATGGCGTTCGACGTCATTTACCGCTGGCTCAAGGTGTCGGGCTATCAGGTCACGTACGTGCGCAACATCACCGACATCGAAGACAAGATCATCAAGCGCGCCGTCGAGAACGGCGAGTCGATTTTCTCGCTGACCTCGCGCTTCGAAAAGTACATGGACGAAGACACCGCCGCGCTCGGCATCCTGGCGCCCGACGTGGTGCCGCATGCCACCCAGTATGTGCCGCAGATGCTGTCGATCATCGCCCAGCTGGAACAGAAGGGCCTGGCCTACAAGTCGGAAGATGGCGACGTCAATTTTGCGGTGCGCAATTTCCCCGGCTACGGCAAGCTGTCCGGCAAGTCGCTCGACGACCTGCGCGCGGGCGAACGGGTCGACGTCAATACCGGCAAGCGCGATCCGCTCGACTTCGTGCTCTGGAAGGCCTCCAAGGAGTCCGAGCCGGACGAAGTCAAATGGGACTCGACCTGGGGCAGCGGCCGTCCGGGCTGGCATATCGAGTGCTCGGCCATGTCGTGCGCGACGCTCGGCCGGCATTTCGACATCCACGGCGGCGGCGCCGACCTGCAGTTCCCGCACCACGAGAACGAGATCGCCCAGTCCGAAGGCGCGTTCGGCCATCCGATGGCCAATTACTGGGTCCACAACGGCTTCGTGCGCGTGGTCGACGAAGCGACCAAGGTCGCCGAGAAGATGTCCAAGTCGCTCAACAACTTCTTCACGATCCGCGACGTGCTCAAGCTGTACGATGCCGAGGTGATCCGCTTCTTCATCCTGCGCGGCCACTACCGCAGTCCGCTCAACTACGGCACCGATAACCTGGACGACGCCAAGGCTGCGCTGACGCGCCTGTACACGGCCTTGTCCGGTGTCGAGCTCGGTGCTGAAGCAGTCGAGGTCGACTGGAACGAAGCCCACGCCATCCGCTTCCGCGAAGCGATGGACGACGACTTCAACACGCCGATCGCGATTGCCGTGCTGTTCGATCTGGTCACGGAACTGAACAAAAGCAAGTCGGTCGCCCACGCGCGCCAGTTCAAGGCGCTGGCCGCCGTGCTGGGCCTGCTCGAACGCCATCCGCAGGCATTCCTGCAAGGCGGCGTGGAAGAGGGTGCCATGATTGAAGCCGCCATCGTGGACGCGATCGCGCGCCGCGCCGAGGCCAAGAAGGCGCGCAACTTCGCCGAATCCGACAGCATTCGCACCGGCTTGCTGGCGGCCGGCATCGTCCTCGAAGACAAGCCGGACGGCACGACCAACTGGCGCCGTGCATGATGGCGCCAACCAAGGAAACGGCGGGGACCACCCCGCCGCCGCTGGATGTGCCCGCGTACTGGGAACAGGCCAAGATCGAACTCATGAAGCGCGACCGCATCATGAAAAAGCTGATCCCGCAGTTCGGCGACCTGCACCTGGTCGGCCACGGCGACCCGTTTACGACCCTGGCGCGCTCGGTGGTGGGCCAGCAGGTCACCACCAAGGCCGCTGACGCCGCCTGGAACAAGCTCTTGCTGGCGTGTCCCCGGATCACGCCGGCCCAGGTCATCAAGGCCGGCGCCGAGCAACTGTCGGCCTGCGGCCTGTCCAAGCGCAAGACCGAATACATCCTCGACCTGGCCGACCATTTCAAGGCCAAGCGCGTGCACGCCAACCAGTGGGCCGACATGGATGACGAAGCCGTCATCGCCGAGCTGGTGCAGATTCGCGGCATCGGACGCTGGACAGCCGAGATGTTCCTGATATTTAATCTGCTGCGGCCGAATGTCTTGCCGCTGGACGATCCTGGTTTGATCCAGGGCATCAGCCAGAACTACTTTTCCGGCGAACCTGTATCCCGTAGCGATGCGCGCGAGGTCTCGGCCAATTGGGAACCGTGGAGAACGGTCGCTACGTGGTATTTGTGGCGTAGCCTCGATCCGGTTCCGGTAGAATAGCGCCTGTAGCGGCCGTGCGGTGGGGTATGTTGCGGCCAGAATTTACCCGGAGGTACAATGATTAAAACAACTTTCCTCAATTTTGAGCAGCCAATTGCAGAGCTCGATTCCAAAATTGAAGAGCTGCGCTTCGTCCAGGACGATTCGGCTGTCGACATCTCCGAAGAAATCGACCGCCTGGCCAAGAAGAGCCAGCAACTGACCAAAGATATTTACGCCAAGCTCACGCCATGGCAGGTGTCGCAGATTGCGCGCCATCCACAACGTCCGTACACCATGGACTACGTGAACGAAATCTTTACCGACTTCCACGAACTGCACGGCGACCGCTCCTACGCGGACGACCTGTCGATCGTTGGCGGCCTGGCCCGTTTCAACGGCCAGTCGTGCATGGTCATCGGCCACCAGAAGGGGCGCGACACCAAAGAACGCGCCCTGCGCAACTTCGGCATGCCGAAACCCGAAGGCTACCGCAAGGCCATGCGCCTGATGAAACTGGCCGAAAAATTCGGCCTGCCGATCTTCACCTTCGTCGACACGCCCGGTGCGTTTCCCGGCATCGACGCCGAAGAGCGCGGCCAGTCCGAAGCCATCGGCCACAACCTGTACGTCATGGCCGAACTGAAGGTGCCGCTGATCGCCACCATCATCGGCGAAGGCGGCTCCGGCGGCGCGCTGGCGATTGCCGTGGGCGACGCCGTGCTGATGCTGCAATACGCCACCTACTCGGTGATTTCGCCCGAAGGTTGCGCCTCGATCCTCTGGAAAACCTCCGAACGCGCTTCCGACGCCGCCGATGCCCTGGGCCTGACCGCGCACCGTCTCAAAGCGATGGGCCTGATCGACAAGATCATCAACGAACCGCTGGGCGGCGCCCACCGCGATCCGAAGAACATGGCCGTCATGCTCAAGCGCGCGCTGGCCGACACCCTGCGCCAGTTCCAGGGCATGAAAACCAAGGACCTGCTCGAAGCGCGTCACAACAAGTTGATGAGCTACGGCAAATTCAAAGAAACGACCCCGGCCGAAGAGTGAACCAGACCACCAACGCAGCGCTTGCAGCGCAGTTTGCGCAGGCGCTTGACGCGTTGCGTGCACAAGGCGAGCGCCCCTCCGTGGCGATCGCCTACAGCGGCGGGCTCGATTCCTCGGCCCTGCTGCACCTCGCGGCGCAGTACGCGTGCGCCAACGATGTTCCCCTGTTCGCTTTCCACGTCCACCACGGCATCAGCCCCAACGCCGATGCCTGGCTGGCGCATTGCGAAGCGGCCTGCGCGGCGCTTGGCGTGCGCTTCGCCGCGCGCCGCGTGGTACTGCAAAAATCCAAATCCGGCGTCGAAGCGGCCGCCCGCAAGCTGCGCTACGCGGCCCTGGGCGAGCTGTGCCGCGAACACGGCGTGCGCCTGATGCTGACCGCCCACCACCTCGACGACCAGGCCGAAACCGTGCTGCTGCAACTGCTGCGCGGCTCCGGCACGGCCGGCTTGTCGGGCATGGACGCGGCCAACGCCGCGCCCGAACTGCTGGGTAACCCGGACCTGGTGATGGCGCGGCCCTTGCTGGCGGTCTCGCGCCAGCAGCTCGAAACTTACGTGGCCGCGTTCGGCGTGGCCTGGGTCGAAGACGAATCGAACACCCACCCGCGCTACGCCCGCAACGCCTTGCGCCACCAGGTGATGCCGGCGCTGGCCACGGCCTTTCCCGGCTACCAGGAACGCTTCGCGCGCAGCGCCGCGCACGCGCAGTCGGCCCAGCGCCTCTTGACCGAGCTGGCCGTGCAGGATCTGGCAGGCTGCCTGGTCGACGACTGCGTCGACGTCGCCAAACTGCGCGCGATGAGCCTGGACCGCGCCTACAACATGCTGCGCTACTGGTTCGGCCTGCGCTCGCTGCGCATGCCCTCGACCGCCTGGCTGACCGAAATGGTGACCCAGCTGGTCGAAGCGCGGCATGACGCGCAACTGCTGGTGACGCACCCCGACTGCCACATCCGGCGCCACCGCGACCGGTTGTACATCACCCCCAGGCTGGCCGACCTGGCCGGCCAGCGCGATCCCGACGACGAAGGGATTTTCGTCAAGGAAGGCGAGCGCTTCACCTGGAGCGGCGAGGCGAGCATCGCGTTTCCGGCCTACGGCGGGGTGCTGCATTTCGAGCAGGCGGAGCAGGGCTTCGACGCCGCCTGGCTGCGCGCGCAAGCCTTGCAGATCGACTTCCGCAAGGGCGGCGAGCGCCTGAAACCTGCGCCCAATCGCCCCACGCGCCCGCTCAAGTATCACTACCAGGCCTGCAACGTGCCGGCATGGGAGCGCGAGCGCCTGCCGGTGGTCAGCAGCGGCAAGGATTTGCTGTTCGCGGCCGGCATCGGCATGGATTGCCACCATGTCGGAACCGATTCCGGCCCGTTCATCGGCCTGCGATGGGAAGCGCGCATCGTCTGATAACTATGCGAAAACGTTATTTCGATATAGCAATAACGTATAAATTTGTCCACAGCCTGCCTTGTTTTTTTGCACCGCAGCATGTAGAGTAAAGCCCTCCTTTTTCATTTAACCGAGCGGAAACTTCACTCTTATGGCTTTAATCGTCCACAAATATGGCGGAACGTCGATGGGCTCGACCGACCGCATCAAGAACGTCGCGGCACGCGTCGCCAAGTGGCATGACGCGGGGCACCAGATCATTGTTGTGCCTTCGGCGATGTCCGGCGAAACCAATCGCCTGATCGGCCTGGCCAAACAGCTGATGGAACAGCCTGATCCGCGCGAGCTGGACATGATTGCCGCCACCGGTGAGCAGGTTTCCGTGGGCTTGCTGGCGATGGCGTTGCTGGCGATCGGCAAGCCGGCTGTCTCGTACGCCGGCTGGCAAGTCGCGATCAAGACCGACTCGGCCTTTACCAAGGCGCGCATCGAATCGATCGACGACACCAAGGTCAAGGCCGACCTGGCTGCCGGCAAGATCGTGATCATCACCGGTTTCCAGGGCGTGGACGCGCACGGCAACATCGCCACGCTCGGGCGCGGCGGTTCGGATACCTCGGCCGTGGCGATTGCGGCGGCGATGAAGGCCGAAGAATGCCTGATCTACACCGACGTTGACGGCGTGTACACGACCGATCCGCGCGTGGTGTCGGAAGCGCGCCGCCTCAACACGATCACGTTTGAAGAAATGCTGGAGCTGGCCTCGCTCGGCTCGAAAGTGCTGCAGAGCCGCTCCGTCGAATTTGCGGGCAATTACCGCGTGCCAACCCGCGTACTGTCGTCGCTGACCGATCCCCTGATGCCGCTCGAAGAAGAAGCCAACTCGGGCACCCTGATTTCCTTTGAGGAAGATACAAATATGGAACAAGCCGTCATCTCCGGCATCGCGTTCAACCGCGATGAGGCCAAAATCACCGTCCTGGGCGTGCCGGACAAGCCGGGTGTGGCGTATCACATCCTGGGACCGGTGGCCGATGCCAACATCGAAGTCGACATGATCATCCAGAACCAGTCGGTCGAAGGCAAGACCGACTTCACGTTCACGGTCACGCGCGGCGAGTACGCGAAGGCGATGGGCGTGCTCGAAGGCGTCAAGAACGACATCGGCGCGGCCAGCATTTCGGGCGACGCCAAGGTGTCGAAAGTGTCGGTCGTCGGTGTCGGCATGCGCAGCCATGTGGGCGTGGCTTCGCAGATGTTCCGTACCTTGTCGGAAGAGGGCATCAACATCCTGATGATCTCGACCTCGGAGATCAAGATTTCGGTACTGATCGACGAAAAGTACATGGAACTGGCCGTGCGCGCGCTGCACAAGGCCTTCGATTTGGAAAAAGAATAATATTTCCAAAAAGGCGAGGCGTGGCATTGCCAAACCAAATTCCAGCCGGTATGATCTTGGTCTTCTGATCTGGTGAAGCCTACCGGGTGAGATTGGAGATTGGAGATGTGGCCGAGTGGTCGAAGGCACTTCCCTGCTAAGGAAGCATATGGGCTTAAACCTGTATCGTGAGTTCGAATCTCACCATCTCCGCCAGAATTCGCCCGGGTCGCTCCGGGCTGCAAAAACCCGCAGCGCTCTCACCAGGCTGCGGGTTTTTGCATTGTGGCAGCCTTCTGGCGCGGAAAAGTCGAAATTTTTTGGGAAGAGGTGCTCGCAAGCCCTGTTCAGCGCCCGGAGAATCCGGTATGATCTTGGTCTTCTGGCTTAGCAATACTGTGTAGGCCAGAATGGAGATGTGGCCGAGTGGCCGAAGGCACGTCCCTGCTAAGGACGCATATGGGGTAACCTGTATCGTGAGTTCGAATCTCACCATCTCCGCCAGAACAAGAAAAGAGCTCCCGAGAGGGAGCTTTTTTCGTTGGGCTGTTCAAACGTGCTCATTCATTTAGTGCGGCCGCGCCAGGCCTGGAGAACGGGGCTCGTTCATGGTCCTTGTTGATCAGGCTTTATTTTCACCGTATAAAAAGCATTTCTTATATGTGTACGGTGAAGGCTGCAATATGGACTACATTCCTCTTTCTGATAACGCATCGCGGCAGTACATCGACTCCGTCACCGTGTTTGAGGAAACAGCGCGAGCTGCCGCGCATGCGCAACAGTACAGGGGTGGGATGTATCGGAAGATGGAAGGTTCCTACGAATACCTTGTGAAGACGCAAGCTGATCATCGTCAGACCCGGTTGGGCAGGCGTTCACCGACGCGCAAGCTGGCAAGTGAAGACAGAGCATGCTTCGAGGCGCGATGCGGTAAAACGCCGCCGCGATAAACGCCAGGCAGAGATCGTACAAAGACTGATTTCCGATGGCTTGTTGGTGCGTACAGCGTAGCTGGTCTTAGCAAGCCGTCTCCTCGATATCGCACCCTGTCAGGAGCACAGCTTTACCATATCCCGTATCCATTCGCTGATGGCGATGGCGTCCAAATTGTCCAGCCTGGCCGCCACCGGCACTTCGCCATGCCGGTCGGTCGCCCCCACAACCAGCTTGCCAAGCGTCTGCTCCGCAAATTCCGCCGGATTGTTCGCCATCAGCCCCGGATCCAGATCCAGCTGCGCCGCCCGTCCACCCCCGAGCGGCTTGTTGACATTCCAGATCGCGCCGCCATCCCACGCGCGCCCGCGCCGCCAGCCCTGGTTCTCCAGCGCGAGAACGCCCCCGCTCGGCACCACCACGCCAACCCAGCGCTCGAAGCTGCCGGCCGCCAGTTCGGCCGCGCTGGCCGTGTACACGTCGCGCCCGATCTGGGCGAACGGCTGCAGCAGTTCATAATCGGCGAACAGCTGGCCGAAGGCCGCCGCATCGGCCGCCGCCAGGTCCAGCGCATGCGGAATGCCGATGCGAATATCATCACCCTCGGGCAGCGCGAACGGCGCATCGGCGGCATCGGTCCAGCCGCCATCGGCGGCGACCCGGAAGCACGCCAGCAGCTTGGCCTCGCCCCCGTACACGCCCCACACCAGCCGCTGCACCAGATGGCGCACCAGCGGATGCCCGGCCAGGCACTGGCGGAACACCTGCGCGCTCCAGCGCCGCTGCGCGCACATGGCCGCTTCCAGCCGGCGCACCTGCTGCGCGGCGATGGTGCGCGCATCCTTCTTGAGCGCCTTGAAGCGCTCCAGCGCCGCCGCCGACAGCTCCTTGTCGTCGGCCTTGTTCGGTTTGGGCAGGTCCGCCAGGCGCAGCTTGGCGCTGTCGCGCACGAACGGCTTGAGCGTCTCGTCGAAGCCGACACGGAACTGGCGCGGACCGAAGTCGAGCGGCAGCGTGCCGTCGTCGTCCAGTCCCAGGTCGGGCGCGAGGCGGTCTTCCAGTTCCTCCACGCCGAGGCCGCGCGCGTCGGCGATCTGCGCGATTTTTTCGCGCGCGCGATCCTGCAAGGCCTTGAACTTGACCTTCTGCGCGATGCCGTTCAGGAGCATCAGCGCGGTGTCGCTGCCGATATCGGCCAGCACATCCAGCCCGGCCACGGCGCGCTGGTGCAGGCTCTCCCCGGGCCAGCTGCGCAGGTAGGGAGTGAGCTTGCGCGCACTGTCGTCGTTGCCGATCAGGCCGAGCGCGCCCATGCCCCAGCCCTCGTTGGACGGGCCGCCGGCGCCCACCCACGCCAGGAAAATCTCCCACGCGAAGTCGGCCAGCGACTGCGCCGTGCAGGCGCGCTTGACGTCGGCGATACCGGCGTACACCCCGGCATCAAGCGGAAAGCGCAGCATGCAGCCGAGTTGTTCGATGGCGCTGTCGGGCAGTGCCTTGCCATTGTGCGCCAGCAGTGGCCGGCTCCATCCACCCGGCTGCCAGAAGCCGGGGAAGGCGCTTTGTTTGGCCGGGAACAGCTGGTACGGGTCGAGCAGGTCGGCCAGTGCCGCCGCCACTTCCGCTTGCGGGTAGCGCGCGGCGACATCGAGCAGCAGTGCGCGCTGGCCCTCGTGCGCGAGCATGCGCAGCGCGACAATCGCGTGTGCGCGTGCCGGGCAGGTTTTGCCGACCGCCACGCAGATCAAGCCGCAGGCGGCGTGTTCAGGGTGCGCCAGCAGCCATGCGCGGGCGTCGTCGCGCGCGAATTTTTTGGTGGCGAAGCTGCGCGCCATCGGCTGCGCCAGCGCCACCGCGCCGAAGGGCAGTGCCAGCCACTGGCCGCCGTCCGGCGAAGCGCGGCACAGCGTCACCACCGAGGGCAGGGCGTCCAGGCCGAAGCGCGCCACGGCGTAGCCCGGATTGCTCACGTCGTCGCACCCGAGCACGTTCCACAGGGCCAGGCCGAGCGGCGCCGGCAGGTTGGCGATGCCGCGCCCGTCGAGCATGTAGCGGGTCGGGATGCTGCGGTGCTCGCGCGCCAGCGCGATCAGGCGATCGCTATCGGCGCCGCCCAGCAAGGCGGCAATCTGCTCACGTTGCGGACTGTCGCGAAACCCCGCCAGCCACGCCAGCGCCAGCGGGTCGCTGCGGGCCGCGTCCAGCTGTTTGGCGAAGTCGTCGTCGAGTTCGAGCCACGCTTCGCGGCTGCCCGGCTCCCATTGTTCGCGTTCGGGCAGCGCCAGCGGTTTGAGCGTCAGCACCGCATGGGCCGGCCTGGCCGAGGCCAGCCACGGTGGATTGACCAGCACCGGCGGCAGGTCGGCGGCCTGCGCCAGGTCGTCCGGCACGCTCAACTGCCGGTGCAGTCCGGCCAGCAGGCTGGCGCCCTCCGGTGCGATGGCGGCAACGATCGCCGGCACCGCCGCCGCATGCGCGCGCACCAGGTTGTTCAGGGCGAAACCGAAGGTGCCCGCCGCGCCGCGCTCAGCGGCCAGCAGTTCGGACAGGGCGGCGATGGCGGCCAGCGGCCAGCGCCGCGTCAGGCCGAAGAAGCGCGCCAGCCTGGCCTTGTCGTCCCTGGCGTCGCGCGCCAGCACGATCAGCGCGGCCGGCGTGCCGATATGCGTGAGCACCTCGCCGACGATCTGGTACTCCAGGCCCGCTTCCAGCGCCGCGACCGCGTCCGCCCCGCGTTCCTGGACCAGGGTGGCGATCATGGCGCGTTTCCTGAACAGCCGCGGCGTGCCGTGGCGCGCGCTGTCGAGGCGCAGCGCGGCGATGGCGGCCGGCGACGTGGCCGCCAGCAGCAGCCAGTTGAGCGAGTCCGGAGCGTGCGCATGATCGAGCGTGAGCGCCAGGTGGTTGGCGATGTCGGGCAGGTCCGGCAGCATGATGGCGTACCAGGGCTGGCGATGCGGGGCGATACGCGGCAGGGCGGCGCGAATGCTGGCGACGCACTGCTCCCAGACCTGCGGCGTGGCGGCGGCAAGATGGGCGCGCAGCGCCAGTTCGGGCGCGCTGTCGATGACTTCTTCGCTGGTGGCGAATTCCCTGCTTTTGCCGCGCGCGAACATCACAGGCCATTTGGGCGCGTCCCATCCGGCCGCATGGTCGCAACTGCTGCCTTCGGCCTGGAGGAACACGTCCACGGCATGGGGCAAGCCTTTGCGCGCGACAAGGAAATCGAGGAATTGCCCGTTCGCCTGGTCGCGCTGCTGGTGCCGGTGCAGATAGGCGTCGAGCGCCATCAGGACCACATCGGATGCGAACGAGCCGTCGCCGATGGCGCCGCCCAGGCGCGCGGCCGCTTCGGTGGCCGCTTCCCGGTCGTCCGGATGCGAGGCATCCGGGGCGATCACGAAGCGCTTGTTGGCAATGGCGAGGAAGGTGCGCCAGCTGGCGTCGGCGTCCACCGGCCGGGGGGGCGGAAAGCGGCGCGAGGGCAGGGCGGGGCCGAGCAGCTCGGGCGGCAGGTCGACGACGGCACCTGCCGCCAGCCAGGGCGCGCTGCCGTTCGCCGTCACGGGCGCCGCGCTGGCCGGTCCCGGCGCGATGCTGGCCGGCACCGGCACCGGCACCGGCACCGGCACCGGCACCGGCATCTGCGCGGAGGCGACAGGCGTTCCCGCACCGGCCTCGGCGTACCCTTTGCCGGTCTTTTCGCGGACCAGCTTCTCCATCGCGGCGCCAGCCTTGGCGGCATCCGCGTGGGACTTCGTTTGGGCCTGCCCGGCGGTGCCGATTTTGCCGTAACGGACGTGCACGTCGCAGCCATCCTGTTCGATTTCCCAAAACTTGCTGGAACTGCCGTCGTTAAACTCGAAACGCTTCATTGCCTGCCTTGATAGATAGGGTTGCCGTGCGGACGCCTGCACCATTTTACACACGCGTTTGCCAAAAAACATCGCGCATGACCGGAACCGCCCGACGCCGTCGCGGTCCAACCTGATTCAGGGACGGCCAAGCGCCGGTCCGCCCACTATGCCGTATCGGGAGAACAGTATGAACTCGCACAACCGTACTGCCTTGCGCGCTTCAACGCTGGTCGCGGGGCTGTTAATTCCTTTCTATATCCATGCCGCCAACCAGGCGCCGCCGCCAAAAAGGCCCGAACCGCAGCCGCCGGCAAGCCAGTCGGTGCAGCCGCAGGTCGACAAGCGCACCGCCGACGCGGCCCGGCAAAAGCAGCGCGAGCTCATGGCCGAAGCCCAGGCGGCCATCGCCGAAACCGAAAGGGCGCTCAAGGCGCTCGACGACAAGCGCACCCGCGATGCGCTCTCGGCGCTGGCATCGGCCACCGGCACGCTCGAGCTGATCCTGGCGCGCAGTCCCAGGCTGGCGCTCGCGCCGGTGCGCACCGATGTGCTCACGCACGACTTGCTGGCCAGGGACGACACCATCAAGGCCGCCGTGAAAGCAGTGCGCGACCGCTTGCGCGACGGCGACGTGCAAAAGGCGCGCCAGCTGATGCAGAGCCTGGCGAGCGAAGTCGAGTTTCGCACGCTCAATATTCCGCTCGAAACCTATCTGGACGCGATCAAGGCGATCACCCCGCTCATCGACGCCGGCAAGACCGAGGAAGCAAAGACGGCGCTGCGCACCATGCTCGGTACGCTGGTGGTGACCACCGAGATCGCGCCCTTGCCCAAGCTGCGCGCGGAAGAGCAGATCAAGGCGGCCCAGGCGCTGTCCGAGAAGGCCAACCGCAGCAAGGAAGACAACCTCAAGCTGGCGCAGAGCATCGCGGCCGCGCGCGATCCGCTGAGGATCGCCGAACTGCTTGGTTATGGCGACAAAAAGGATTACAAGCCGATGTACCAGCAGCTCGACGAGCTCGAAAAGAAAACGGCGGGCGGCAAATCGGGCATCGGCTGGTTCGACAAGATCAGGCAACAGCTCGGCGCCTGGCTGAACGTTGCTGCGTAATCTACGTGCTTGAACAAACCAGAAACAAAGGTGCCCCGGTGCGCGATCACGATCCGGCCAATCTGCTGCGCCGGAAATGGCTGCTCCGGGCGACCGGCGCGAGCGGTGGCGTGGTGCTCGCGGCCGCCGCCATTCCATTCCTGCACAGCCTGGCGCCGAGCGAGGCGGCCAGGGCCGCCGGTGCGCCGGCCGAGGTCGACATCGCCCACATCGCGCCCGGGGCGCTGCTCACCACCGAGTGGCGCGGCCGGCCGGTGTGGATACTGCACCGGACCGAGCGCATGATCGCCCAGCTGCGCGAGGACGATGCGCGCCTGGCCGATCCGCGCTCGCGGCAGGACCAGCAGCCGCCCTACGCGCGCAACGCCACCCGCTCGATCCGACCGGCGTTCCTGGTCGCGACCGGCATCTGCACCCATCTCGGCTGCGTACCCGTGTACCGCCCCGATGTGGCGAGCGCCGATCTGGGCGGCGACTGGGACGGCGGTTTTTACTGCCCCTACCACGGTTCGCGTTTCGATCTGGCGGGACGCGTGTTCAAGAACGTCCCCGCGCCCAGCAACCTGGAGATTCCGCCGTACGAGTACCTGGCGCAGACGCGCCTGCGCATCGGCGCCGACCGCGACAATCCTGCCTGAGCGAGCGCTGCCGTGCTTGATAAAACAGTGATGGAAGGAGCATTCCTACAGCCGTTTTTCCATCCCGCCTATTTATACCCATGCGGGACGGGGCTACCATAAAAGGTCATGGCGAGACCGGGGTGCGCAAGGCGCGCCGGTTGCGCCGATTCATCTCAATCGACAATCAAGGAGGAAACCATGTTGAACCGTATTCTCGGCTTGGTGGCGGTCGCGGTCGGCGGCACCTTGCTGGCCAAGCAAATGCAAAAGCCGGGCGGCAAGCGCAGTCAATCCAGTGTCAGTATCGAGGTCGATCTTCCCGTGCGCACGGTGTACGACCAGTTCACCCAGTTCGAGCAGTTTCCGCAGTTTATGGAAAGTGTGCACGAGGTGCGCCAGCTCGACGACAAGCGCCTGCACTGGAAGGCGGACGTGTTCGGCAAGGTCATCGAGTGGGATGCCGACATCACGGAGCAGATTCCGGACAAAAAAATCGCCTGGCACAGCATCTCGGGCACGCCGAACGGCGGCAAGGTGACCTTCGAGGAGCTGTCCGATTCGCGCACCAAAGTCACGCTGGAGCTCAACTACGAACCGCAGGATGCGGTGGAAACGATGGGCGACATGGCCGGCGCCGTGCGCATGCAGGCGCGCTCCAACCTGCAGCGCTTCAAGAACTTGCTGGAGAAGCGCGGCAGCGAAACCGGCGCCTGGCGCGGCACCATCCCGAAAGAGGGTGGGGCGGCGCCGATGCATTGAGGGTTGCGTGCCTGCCCGGCATGGTGCTTTGCCTGCTGACGGCCGGCGCCCTTGCAACTGGCTGGCCCCGGCACGCGCTACGAGTGACGCTGCGCCGCGCTGGCGGGCCAGCAGCAGCACCCGCGCCGTTAGCGGGCTGCTATCGCCAGGACGCTGCCTACCCGGTCGCGAACGACGCGTACACGTCCCACTCCGGATCGCGATAGGCCATGCACTGGATCTGGTGCGAGCTCACTTCGGCGCGCAGCTGTTCGTGAACCGGCCCGATGCATTCGCCGTTCTTGAGGTAGAACACGAATTCCTTGAACGTGCCGGTGGTGATCGCCAGCGCGTGCACCACCGGCCCGCCGGCCTTGAGCAGCTCGCGGATGCGGTCTTCGAGCTCGCCCACGACCCGGTTTTCTTCCGCGTCCGGCAAGCCGCCCGGGTTCGGATGGTTCAGCGGGATCGCGAATCCGACGCGGATGCCCAGTTCCGGGTGCCCGGCCCAGCGCTTGGCCGAGGTGTTGATCCTTACCAGCATCGGACCATCGCCGTGGGTGCCCTCGGCAATGGTCCAGCTGTCATCGAGGTCGTTCAAATCTTCTATGCGCAGTGCGTCGTCGTTGGGCGGCATTGATCGTTCCTTTCGTCGTAATGCAAGCAGATCGCGATGGGCAGGCAGGGTTGCTGCGGTACTCGATCCGGGTCGTTCATTGATGCGGGCGGCGAATAGTAGCGCCAATCCACACCGGCGTTGATCAGTCCCTTCATCGTCGCCACATCACCGATAAACCAATGATTATTGTCGATCAGGGCTGGCAGGGAATCATCAAGATGCTCGATAAACCCGGTCGCGAAATTGGTCTTGCGATCGCGGCTCTCTACCAGGTAGAAAGCGGGGGTGTCCAGTTGATCGCTGATCGCGCGCAGTTCCTCATCGTCGAAATCGGCGCGAATGGCATCTTGACGGGTGATTGCCATCCAGCCATCTTCGGCTCCGCGCTCGCCGACGATACAAAAACGTCCGTCATGCTCCGCGATGGGATGGCGCGTGAGGGGGCGCAGAAAGCACCCGGCATCGTCAGGCCTGGCCCGATCTTCCACGATGAGTATGAAGGTATACATGGACGGCTTTCGGAACAGGTGACAGGTGACAGGTGATCGGTGATGCGGGATCGCGCCGCGATTGGCGGCGCGCCGGCCCGTGGACCGGCGCGTCGCCTGGCGCGTCGCGTAGCGCTTACGGGTGCGCCGCGATCACCTGCGCCACGGCCGCCGTCAGGCGCTTACCGTACGGCACATGCAGGAATTCGTTCGGACCGTGCGCATTGCTTTTAGGACCGAGTACGCCGCACACCATCATCTGCGCTTTCGGGAAGCTCTTTTGCAGCAAACCCATCAGCGGAATGGTGCCGCCTTCACCCAGATAGCCGACCGGCGTGCCGAAGTGGCTTTCGCTGGCGGCGTTGACCGCGTTCGACAGCCAAGGGCTCAGTTCCGGCGTGTTCCAGCCGCTGGCGCCGTACGAACCCGGCGTGCCATCGGGCACGAAGGTCACGCGCGCATTGTAGGGCGCGTTATCTTCGAGCAAGGTCTTGAGTTGCAGCGCGGCCGCGTTACCGTCGAGCAGGGGCGGAAGGCGCAGCGACAGCTTGAACGCGGAGTAGGGCCGCAGCACGTTGCCGGCATTGGCGAATTGCGGAAAACCTTCCGCGCCGACCACCGACAGGGTCGGGCGCCAGGTGCGGTTGAGGATCGCTTCGAGCGGGTCGGTCGTCACCGGCAGCACCGCGCCGCCGTCGGCGCCGCAGGCCCACGGCATGCGTTTGTAAACTTCTTCTTTCAGGATGGCGGCGGTCGCCTTGGCTTCCTCGATGCGCACGTGCGGAATTTCGCAATGGAAGGTTTCCGGCAGCAGGCGCCCGGTCTTGGCATCTTCCAGTCGGTCGAGCAGGTGGCGCAGGATGCGGAAACTCGACGGCACCACGCCGGAATGGGCGCCCGAGTGGATGCCTTCGGTCAGCACTTCGACCTTGAGCGTGCCCGAGACCATGCCGCGCAGCGAGGTGGTCAGCCACAGCTGGTCGTAGTTGCCCGCGCCCGAATCCAGACACACCACCAGCGACACCTGGCCCAGGCGCTCGCCCAGCATGTCGAGGTAGGGCGGCAGGTCGTAGGAGCCGCTTTCTTCGCAGGTTTCGATCAGGCCCACGCAGCGCGGGCGCGCAATGTTCTGGCGGTCGAGCGCCATGACGGCTGTCAGCGAGGCATACACCGCGTAGCCGTCGTCGGCCCCGCCGCGTCCGTACAGCTTGCCGTTTTCGTATTTGGGCGTCCATGGACCCAGGTCGCCGCGCCAGCCGTCGAATTCAGGCTGCTTGTCGAGGTGGCCGTAGATCAGGATGGTGTCGTTCGAGTCCGCCTTGGTGGCGGGGACTTCGAAGAAAATGACAGGCGAGCGGCCTGGCGCGCGCAGCACTTCGAGTTTCAGGCCGGGGATTTTCTTGCTCTTGATCCACTCCTCGGCATCGCGCACGACCCGGTCGAGATAGCCGTTGGCTTCCCAGTTGGCATCGAAAGCGGGACTTTTGGCCGGCACGGCGATGTAATTCACCAGGGCCGGAACGATTTCTTCATCCCATACGCGGTCGGCGTACGCCGCGAGTTCGCTTGGGGAGAGCTTGTCGCCGGTAGGCGACGTCACTGGATGGGTCATGGGATTCTCGCTTTGACTGAATATTGTATTTTACTGTAGCAGTTTGCTTCATGTTGCGCCGCTTGCCGCCGCCGGGTCCGCGCGGGTTTGCGTTCCTCATGTTGATTGACGCGTATGATCGCGCCAGCAGGCATGGATTGATAAACAGATCGCAATGGAGAACCAACATGACCGACGATGCGCACCATGACGCGAGCCGCTTGCGCGCCCTCGACCTGATTGCAGTATTCAAGGTAGGTGATTATCATGCCAGCCAAGCGCAGTTGCAAAAGTTCCTGCGCGATGCCTCAGCCGGGGACCTCGACGCGCTCGCCGACGACACGCTGCTGAGCTTGCCACGCGCCGCCGGAAACATCATCGATGAGGTGCTGTGCGTGATACCGGCGGCGGCCTTTGCCCGCCTGGCCGCACGCGCCCTGGACGCCCTCGAACAGCAACCGTCGCCTGCCATGCGCGAGATGTGCGACGAGGTATTGCAGGAGGCCAGCCTGCAGATCGGCCCGGCGCTGCAAACCCAGCTTGGCCGCCTGTTCGGCCTGGCGCCGAACCGCGGCTGGACGGCGGAGAACAGGCCCTGGCGTGCCGCGCAGGACGAGGACGTCGCGTTCCTGAATGAAAAACTGGTAGCGGGCGACCAGGAACAGCGCCGCAAGGCCTTCGAGTGTCTGTTCGAAACGCGCCGCCCCGGCGCCATGGCGATCGCGGCGGTCGCCCATCCCGCGTTGGCGCTGCCGTACCCGCTCCATCTCTACCTGCGCGGGGTCGACCACGATGGACCCGGGCTGCCGCTGTATGGCGCGCCCTGCGCACATCTGATTTTTCCTGAAAACTACATGTACGGTGGCAGCGCCGATCCCGCACCGGGCGCGCAGCACCCCAGCTGGACCTTGCCCGGCGACGGACCGCTGCATCGCTTCGGCGGTGCCGGCAGCGCCGCCTGCGGGCTGTGCACCGGCCAGTTGCATCATCTGGTAACGCTGCCGGAGCGCACGATGTTTGGCGCCACGGCGTCAGGCGCGGCCACGCTGTCGCTGGAAGTGTGCTTGTCGTGCCTTGGCTGGGAGCGCGACAAGCTGTTCTACCGCCACGGCGACGACGGCCTGCCGAGCCCGCTCGACCATGGCGCGGTGACGCCGCAATTCCCCGCCAATGCACTGGCCCCGACCGAGGTGCGGCTGGTGCCCACGCCGGCGCGCTGGACCTGGCAGCAGTGGGGGCGCGGAAACCTGCACCGGGTCGGCGGCGCTCCGGTCTGGATCCAGTCGCCCGATTATCCCGATTGCCCCACGTGCGCCCGGACCATGCATTTTGCCATGCAGCTCGACTCGGAGTTGCCGACGACGGACGAGGACGAATGCTGGTTGTGGGGCAGCGGCGGGATTGGCTATGTCTTCCAGTGCCAGCCTTGCCGGACCATCGGCTACCTGTGGCAGTGCACCTGAAGCGCAGCGCCGATGGCCGATTCCGGCGTATTATCCAACTGGCAAGCAAGGTAGTACTTCACACCCCACCAAGGAGAAAAGCATGGCTGGAAAGAAGATTTTGTTTCTGACGGGCGATTTTGCGGAAGATTACGAAACCATGGTGCCGTTCCAGGCGCTGCAGATGGTGGGGCACACGGTGCACGCCGTCTGTCCCGGCAAGCAGGCCGGCGACAAGATCAAGACCGCCATCCACGATTTCGAAGGCGACCAGACCTACACCGAAAAGCCGGGCCATCTGTTCGCGCTCAACGCCAGCTTCGATGACGCCGACGTGGGCAATTACGACGCCCTGATGATCGCCGGCGGGCGCGCCCCCGAATACCTGCGCCTGAACGAGCGGGTGATCGAACTGGTGCGCCAGTTCGCGCAGGCCAGCAAGCCGATCGCCGCCGTGTGCCATGGGGCGCAATTGCTGGCCGCCGCCGACGTGATTCGAGGCAAGCGCATTTCGGCCTATCCCGCCTGCTCGCCGGAAGTGCGCATGGCCGGCGGCGAGTATGCGCAGATCGAGGTCGATCAGGCTGTAACCGACGGCAATTTCGTCACGGCGCCCGCGTGGCCCGCGCATCCGCAGTGGCTGGCCCAGTTCCTGGTATTGCTGGGCACGGAAATCAAGCTGTAAGCGCTGGCGCTGGCGCCGGCGGCGATCGGGTGGGATCGATCCACCCGCGCCGCTGCAGATGGCAGACGCTGCTGCACAGCAGCGCCGGCATCAGCAGGTTGATGAACGGAATGAGCATCAGCACGCACAGGATCAGGCCCAGCATGGTGATGGCGGGGCGCTGGGCGTGCATCAGCGCGCGCCGCTGCTCCTGGTCCAGCACGCCCTCGGCGGCCAGAAAGTACATCAGCCCCACGTTAAATTCGAGCACAAAGCGCACCACCACGTACAGCGACCACACGGGAACGAGCAGGGACAGCAGGAGCTTGAGCATCGTGCGCGCCGATTGCCATGCGCCGCGGCGCGCCAGCGCGGGCAAGGGCCTCGGCTGCCAGCCGGTATAGCGGGTGTGGGCCAGCCGCTGGGCGCGCCGCAGGAACAGCCAGCGCAGGGGCAGGCAGACCGTGGTCAGGTTGGCGAATGCGAACAGCAGCACGTAAAAGAAGCCCGCCAGCACCAGTGCGACAAGGAGCAACTGCAGGACCGGTCCGAGTTCCATGACCGACTTCGCGATGTCGGCCAGCAGACGCACCAGGTCGGCCACGATATCCGCGTAGCCCTTGCCGGGCGGGCCGCCAGCGCCACCCATGCCAAGCCCGCCGTCCATCAGGCTCAGCCCGCCGGACATCGCGAACAGACTGGCGCGGCCTGCCAGCTTGAGGACAAGGTCGTTGTAGTGGTAAAACAGCCAGAGCCACGCAAATGTCGGCACCGGGCACCACAGCGCCGCGCGCCACCACAGGCCGGCGTGGCGCGCATCGCGCAGGGCCATTCCCAGGCAGGCAATCGCTTCGCGGAACGCAGCCGTCCAGCGTTGATACGCCTGTTTCCACATAAATGATTGGCTTAAGTAAAGAAACAGCGAGTATAGGTCATGCGCGCCGAGGCCTGGCCTGGCCCGGCCCGGCCAGCTCAGGCTTTAGAAGGTGAACGATTTGACCAGCGTCAGTTCGCCGATACTGCGCATCGGCAGCACGAACTCTTCGCGTTTTTCGCGCGGGGTGTTTTCGTTGTACACCAGGGTCACGCGCGCGGTGATCATTTCCATCTGGCGCTTCGATTCGTCGAAGTGATAGCCGTTCGCGCCCAGCTTGCCCCAGTAATTGATGTACACATGATAGTTGCCGCGCAACGGCGCGGTCATGGTGTACATCTCGGGACCGGGGCCGTCCACGCTGTCGACGTCCAGGCCGCCGCCGTTGGTCAGCACCGGGTGGCCGAAGTACGCATGCTGGCCGTCGGGCGTGACGATGTGCAGGTCGATCTCGGCTTCGGTGTCGTCCCAGGCGCAGATCACGCGCAGGCCGGGCAGGGGGCGGCCCGCGTTGGTTTCGTAGAACTGCACGCGCCGCAGCGACTTGCCCTGCGGCGATTTGACTTCGACGCTGTTCGAGCCGGCGCCGAACAGGTAGGGGCGCGCGTAGTGGCCCTGCTCGTCGGTCATCAGGCGCAGCGGATTGCCGTTGACCACCAGCTGGTGCGGCGCGCGCTTGCCGCCGGCCGCCGCGATGCGTCCCTTGATCATGCCGCGCTTGCTCTGGGCGCCGCGGTCGATCGGCGAATTCGGGTAGGCCACGGTGGCTTGCTCGCTCTTGTCGACCAGGCCCGAGCGGTTCCATCCGCCGGCCGGCGAGGCAATCTCGGTGGCCAGTGCGGGCGCTGCGGCCAGGGCCAGCACCGGCAAAAACCAGGTAATGTTCATATTGTTCTCCACAGTGCGGGTGATTGTAACTGCTCGCCGCCAAAACGTCAGGAAGTGCTGCGCACGCTCGACAGGGCCAGGTACGCGGAGACCAACTACACGATCACACAGGGAACCTTGATCAGCATCGATGGGCATAGCGGCTCGGTGCCGCTGCGCAGCGCGAACGATAACAAGGATCACACGGTGTGGATCGACCGCATTCAGCGTATCGACGAGAGCCGATCCGGTTCCGGCGCACTCGGACCGGCGAATACGGACGGCTTGCGCAAGGTCGGCGCCGACTGGTATCGCGGTAACACCAGGCTGCAAGCGGCGAGAGGCCATCGCCAGGCGATGGCCTCGGCCCGGTTTAGCGCGGGGCCCCGGCCGGAATCGCGGCAGTGCCGAATTCATCCGCGCCCAGATCGATCACGCCTTCGCTGCGCGCCTGGCCGTTGATATCGGCCACGCCGTTGACCGCAATCGCGCCGGACGGAAAGTAGCGCGCCCACAGCGGCGAGCTCCAGTTCGTCAATGCCGCCGCCACGGCGCCGGCATTGACTGCGGGCGAGGCCGCCTGCAGCCTGAGGTTGCCGGTCGCCGGCGCCACGAACTTCGGATCGGCAATCACCTTCGTGCCGGGCAGCGATGAAGCTTCCGTGCTGGTTCCCCACCAGATATTCTTGCCCCACACGTTGTTGCTGTGGCCGCTGCCGGAGATTTCATACGCTTCTTCCGCGCTGTTTTCGCCGAAGAAGATGTTATTGCTGAAGCGGCTGTCGGTCACCTTGTACTGGAACAGCAGTTCGGTGCCCCAGCCCTGGTTCTTGTAGAAGGAATTATTGTGCACCTGAATGCGGCGCGAGGCGCCCGCCGAGGTGGAATAACCGCCCAGCGACAAGCCCGCTTCGCGGTTGTTGAAGACGACGTTATTCATCATCAGGATATCTTCGGTGGCCTTGCCCTTGTGCTCGCTGGCGAACTCGAAGCCGATATCATTGCCCGTCGAAATATTGCGGTCGAAAATGATGTTCCGGCCGCCATCGACATAAAACCCGCCCGCCGAACCGACCTTGGCGTACCAGGGGTTGCTCTTGCTCGAATTGTTCCTGGCCGTGTTGCCGCGCACGATGCCGTTGCGGACCCGGTCGTTTTCGCCGCAGCCGCCGCATTCGCCTTCGTAACCGATGAAGTCGAAGCCGATGTTGTTATTGTCGTGCACATTGTTCGACAACACTTCGAAACGGTCCACGTTGCCGTTGATCACCAGCGCTTCGCTGGCCTGCAGCACATTCTGGTACACCTCGTTACCCTGCACCAGCAGATCGGTGATGCCGCTCGCGTGCGTGCCGAACACGGCCAGCCCGTGCGCGCCGACCGCGCACGGCTCCCTGCAGGTGCTGGTGTGCTTGATGTTGTGAATCTTGTTGTTGACGATCTGAATGTTCGAGCCCTTGCCTTCGACCAGGATGCCGACCGGCGTACTCGCGCCGCCGGTGATGAAGTTGGCGACGTCGAAGCCTTCCACGCGCACGTAGTTCGAATTGGTAATCGTGATCAAGCCTTCGCGGTCGCTCGGCACCAGCCCGGTTCCGCTGAGGATCGCGCCGGCGTCGCCCTTGACGGTGATGAAGTTGCCCGCGCTGCCGTTCTTGTCGGCCAGCTTCACTTTTTGCGTGTAGGTACCGGCCAGCACGCGCACGGTGTCGCCGGCGATCGCCGTGTTCACCGCGTTCTGGATCGACTGGCCGGGACCGACGGTAATGGTGGCGGCGCTGGCCGCGCCGGTGTGGCCGATCATCGCCAGGCAACTCAGTTGTAGTACAACGCGATGTGTACGCTTCATCAGGCATTCTCCAGGTTGGAACCGTTAAGTGGGGGGCGATCGCAGCCGGACTTGCCGGTTCGTCATGCAATCTGCGCTCATCATATTCCCGCCGATTCGAATGAACAGAGACGTTTCGTTTTCTTACGTTTATGATTTCAGGAATTTCTTTTTCTTCCGGGAATGGATGGAATGGCGTGGGAAACGCCCGGCGCCGGGCCAGCAGAAAGAGTGCCGTCTGAATGCCGCCGCCACGACCCCGCCGCCTGTTACGCCGGTGCGTGTTCGGCTATGACCTCGGCCACCCGCTGCGCGATCGCCTGCGCCAGCAGATGCACATGGAAGCCGTCGACGAAGCCGTGATGCGCCTGCACTGAAAACGGCAGCGTCATCGTCGCCCCCGCCGGCGCGCTGAATCTGCCCCAGGCGAGCGAGGGAATGTCGCTGTCGCGGTGGCGGAAAATTGGGTGCTCGATCGCGCGCATGTCGAACCACGGCATGCAGGTGATGAACACATTCTCCCTCATCTGGCGCGGCGTCAGGTCGGCGTGGGTATTGATCAGGACGCGGCTCGCTGTCGCTTCCTGGGCGGCGCGCACGCTGCGGGCGGTGAATTCGCGCAGGTCCGCGCTGCGTGCGAAACGTGCGAAGTTCAGATTGTTATCGCCGTTAATCACGGTGAACGAGCCGATAAAATCGTCGATCTTGATCACTTCATCTTCATGGATGCGATACATGAAATTGTCGATCGTTTCAATCGCCGACAGCACGCAATACAGGAAGAAATGAAATGGCGAAAGCTGGCGCTGCTTGCAGAACGGCCGGAACTCGGGCAGTTCCAGCGTCAGGCTGATATTGACGAGGGGGTTGTCGAATTGGCGGAAGGCGTCATAGCGGTCGCGCCGCAGTTCAAAATTTTTCATGCGCGCAGTTTAACCGATGGCGGCCAGCGCCACCGGTCCACGGCCCGCTTTGCCGCAGCCCGGTATCGACGCTCCATCCCGCCAAATGCACGGCCTGTCGCATGATTGCCGCGCCGTTGCGGGCGCCGGCGTACTCTGCGTACTCATCCTGCGTTGCAGGCAGTCTCAATCACCGTATCCCCGATCCCGGAGTTTCCCATGCTGTTTCGACGCATTGCAGTTATCGCCGCATTGACCCTTGCCAGCGCGGCCAGCGCCCTGGCCGCCCCGGACCAGCTCGACGCCATCGTCAAGGCAGCCATGGCCGGCAGCAAGGTGCCTGCGGTCGGCGCCGTGATCATGCGCGACGGCGCCATCGCCGCGCAAACGGTGCGGGGCAGGCGGCGCAACGACCAGCCGCAGCGCGCCGGGGCCGACGATGTCTGGCTGATCGGCTCGACCGGCAAGGTCATGACCGTGGCCATGATCGCGCGCCTGGCCGAGCGCGGTGTGCTGGCCTGGGACGCGCCGCTCGACAAGCTGCTGCCCGAGCTGGCCGCCGGCATGCTGCCCGAGTACCGCCAGGTCACGCTGCTGCAACTGCTGTCGCACCGCTCCGGCCTGCCGCGCGACCTGCTCGATCTCAAGGGCGCCGAACACTTCTTCAGCGACACCGGTCCGACCGGACCGCAGCGCCTGGCCTACATTGCCGCGGCGCTCAAGGACAAGCCCGAGGTCGCGCCCGGCACCGCTTTCGCCTACAGCAATACCGGCTTCCTGATCGCCGCCGCGATCGCCGAAAAAGCCACCGGCGAGAGCTACGAAGCGCTGATGCGCAAGGAAGTGTTCGCGCCGCTGGCGATGCGGCGCGTCGGTTTCGGCAACACGGGCGACGGCCAGAACCGCGGCCACCAGCGCGGCAAGCCGATGCTTGACATGGTCAAGTTCGACGACGGCGCCCCGGCCATGTTCGCGCCGGCGGGATTTCTGCACATGAGCCTGGCCGACTGGGCACGCTTCAATCTCGACCAGCTGGCCGGCAGCCAGGGCAAGGGCAAGCTGCTGACGCCCGCATCCTACAAGCTGATGCAGACCGCGCAACCGGGCAGTCCGGCCGGCCTGGACTGGGGCGTGCAAGCCTCGGTTGCGGGGCGTGCGGGGCCGGCGCTGGTGCACCAGGGTTCGGACGGCAACTGGCTCGCCATCGCGGTGCTGTTTCCGGAGCAGGGCAGCGGCGCGCTGGTGGTCGCCAACGCCGCGGAAGACATGGGGGCTGACAAGGTCCTGAACGGCATCTTCGGCAAGCTGTTCCCGCAGCTCAGCCCGGCCAAGAAGACGCCCTGATTGCCCCCACCACCGCCGGTGTCAGGTCTGACATTCAGACACGGCCTCGACAGTTCCCACCGCCGGTGTCAGGTCTGACATTCAGACACGGCCTCGACAGTTCCGATGGTACATTGATGGCGTCGGATCTGATACGGGGTGGTTTACAGCAGAGCCCGTGTCCGAATGTCAGACCTGACACCAGAGGGGGACAGCAGAGCTTGTGTCCGAATGTCAGACCTGACACCGGGGTGGGTGGTAACGGGGGTGATGCCGGGGACTGGCGCCGGGCGCTGCGCCGTCAGGGCACGCGACTGGCGCTGTCGGCGCGCAGGTCGACGGTGTCGGTGTGGCCGAATCCCTGGGTGTAGTCGAGCAGGGATACGGTCAGCGGCGTGATCCGCACGAACAGCATGCCCGGCCACGGCAGCGCACTGGTATCGGCCACCACCTGCGCAAACGCGGGAAACTTCCGCAGCAGGGCCGCCGCCGCCCGCTGCGCTTCGACCGGCTCGTGGATCAGCTCGGCCACCGCGTCGACCGACATGCCGCGGATCTCGTTCCAGGTGCGGTACGGCGCGTTGATCGTCAGCGCCACGCGCGGATGGGTGCGCAGCTCGTGCGCCTTGTGGCTGTCGAGCGCAATGGCGACATACAGCACCAGGCCGTCCGCGGCGAAGCTGACCGTGGAGGCGTGCGGGGTGCCGTCGGCGCGGATCGATGCCAGGGTCAGGTCGGCCGCGCTGGAAAGGATGTGGCTGGCAAGCGCTTGCTGTGCAGGGGGGAGGCGGTTCATGAGGATTCCTTTCAGTCAATCGTGAAGGCAATCCCGTCGCGCCGCTGGCATGCCAACACATGCCTAAACCGCACACATTGCCGCCGGGCGGGCGTCCGGGTGCCCGTCCGAGCCTAGCACATCGCATCCCAACGACGTGTACCATACGCCTGCGCAATAAAGTGTTGCATTCCCGATCTTATCGAGGGTAACTTAATTTTTCCTGCGCCAAAACCAATAAGCGTCCATACTGCGTTACGCCCAGTTGTAAAGGTGCACATACCCACTACTTACTTGGCCCTTTGATGGAAACCAGCGACGCGATGCGGCAAAAACTGATCGACGAGGTGCTTGCCGCGCCGCCGGACGGCGATGGCGCCGCCAACCAGGCGGCCTTGCACGCCTGGGAGCGCCTGTCCAGGCACCTCAGTCCCCTGATCGGGGAAGCCGCGCTGTGCGCCATGGTCGCGCGCGCACGCCACGTGACCGTTCCCGGCATGCCCCCCAACCCGGCCAGCCGCGATCTGCGTTCGAGCGCGCAGTTGCTCGAACGCCTTGCCGGCGAACTGGCCGCGATGGATGCGCAGGCGGCCGACACCTTCAACCGGGCACTGCTCCAGAGTTTTACCAGACTGCTGTCGGGCCTGATAGGCGAGGCCCTCACGGTCCGCCTGATGAATACAGCATGGGCCCAGCGGTCCGGCGGAAAGAGTACATGAACCTGAAAGTGCAGCTGGGCCTCCAGCCGACCGGCGTGCCCGGGCTCGATACCTTGCTCGGCGGCGGCCTGAGCGAGTTTTCCTTTAACGTCATCGCCGGCGCGCCGGGGAGCGGCAAAACCACGCTGGCGCACCAGATCATGTTCGCGCTGGCCGGCCCGCACAAAAAAGCCCTGTTCTTCACCGTGCTCGGCGAGCCGCCCCTGAAAATGCTGCGCTACCAGCAACAGTACCAGTTTTTCGATATCGACAAGGTCGACGACAGCATCCGCTATGTCAACCTGGCCGACGATTTGCGCGCCGGCGACTTCAGCGGCGTGCTCGAACGCATCACGCGCGAAGTCGAAGCGTTTTCGCCCGGCCTGGTGTTCGTCGATTCCTTCCGCTCGGTGGTGCAGATGGCGAAGAACGGCAACGAGGGCGTGAGCGACCTCCAGTATTTCATCCAGGAACTCGGCACCCGCATGACCAGCTGGCAAGCGACCACCTTCCTGATCGGCGAATACGCCAACGCCGAAATCGAGGCCAATCCGATCATGACGGTGGCCGACGGCATGCTGTCATTGACGAACGATGTGGTCGGCAATTCCTCGGTGCGCAAGATGCGCGTGGTCAAGATGCGCGGCCAGGCCCATTTGCTCGGTGCGCACACCTTCCGCATCGACGCGCAAGGCTTGACGATCTATCCGCGCATGCTGCCGCCGCTGGCCGTGCCCCCGATCCGCGCCAGCGTGCTGGCCCGGATCGCCATGGGCAGCGCCGAACTCGACGCCATGCTCGGCGGCGGCCTGCCGCGCGGGCACGCGGCGATGGTGGTCGGCCCCTCCGGCTCGGGCAAGACCATCCTCGGCACGGCGTTCCTGGCCGAGGGCGCGCGCCAGGGCGAACGCGGCGTGATCGCCTGCTTCCAGAAAGACGCGGCGCACTTGCGCAACGCCGAACTCGATACCCTGATCCGCAACAACGACGTGATCCTGGTCCAGAGCCGCTCGCTCGACCTGTCGGTCGAGGAAGTGCTCGACGACCTGATCGTCGCCGTCGAGCGCAGCGGCGCCACGCGCGTCGTGATCGATTCGCTGTCCGAGGTCAGCCTGTACCTGGCGCCCGAGTTCCAGAGTGACTACCGGTCCTCAGTGTTCCGCCTCCTGGCCGGACTGGCGCGCCTCGGCGTGACGGTGGTGGTGACCATGGGCCTGGACGACCGCTTCACCGAGCTGCGTTTCAGCCAGGCCGACACCGGCTTCCTGGCCGACGCCATCGTCGCCATGCGCTACGTGGAGCTGGACGGCACCCTGGCCAAGGTGATCACGGTGGTCAAGGTGCGCGGCAGCGCGCACAGCACCGACCTGCGCCGCTACACGATCGACGCCGGCGGCCTGCGCATCGAACCGCGCGCCTTGCCCTACACCGGGCTGTTGTCCGGGTGCGCGGCTGCCATCCTGCCGCCCGCTTAGGGAGACGCCATGGCGATTGACGACAGTAGCGCAGGATCGCCGGCCTTGACGCCAACCGTTGAGGCGGCGCCGCGGGACGACTGCGCCGACCCCGCCACCTTGCGCGCCATGCTGGCGCAACTGTCCGGCGAGGTGGCCGCCCTGCGCGCCGCCGCCGCAGTGCAGGCGACCCAGGGTGATGAGCTGCGCGAAGCGAACGGCAACCTGGTGCTGGCCACGCTCGAGGCGCGCGCCCTGCGCGACGCGGCCGAGGACGCGCACCGGCGCCAGAACGAATTTCTGGCCATGCTGGCGCACGAGCTGCGCAATCCGCTCGCGCCCATCAGCCTGGCCAACGCCATGCTGGTGCGCCTGCCCGAGCCGTCCATCGAGCTGCTGAACCTGCACGCGATCATCCACCGCCAGGTCTTGCACCTGACCCGCCTGCTGGACGACCTGCTGGACGCGGCGCGCATCAGCAGCGGCAAGATTTCGCTGCTGCGCAATCCGACCCCGCTGGTCGAGTTGCTGCGCCGTTCGGTGCAGACGGTCCAGGTGCGCCTGCTCGAGCGCGACCAGCAGGTGCAGCTCGACCTGCCGGAAGAATTGATCGTCGATGGCGACGCGGTGCGCCTGGCGCAGGTGTTCGCCAACCTGCTGGTCAACGCCTCCAAGTACACCGGCGACCATGGCCTGATCCGCGTGGCCGCGCGCGCCCACGACGGCTTCGCCCTGGTCACCGTGAGCGACAACGGCGCCGGCATGGATGCGAGCGTGCTGGCCAGCGTGTTCGACCTGTTCACCCAGGGACCGCGCGCGCTGGCGCGGGCCGAAGGCGGGCTCGGGGTCGGCCTGAATGTGGTACGCAACATCGTCGAGCTGCATGGCGGCAAGGTGACCGGCAGCAGCGATGGCCTGGGCCTGGGCAGCGTCTTCACCGTCACCCTGCCGCTGGCGGCCGGCGCCTCGGTGGTGGACGTGTTGCCGGCCCCGACTGCGGTGGCCGCCAGCCGCCGCATCCTGCTGGTCGAAGACAATCTGGACGCCAACGAAACGCTCACCCGCCTGCTGCTGGGCGAGGGCCACCTGATGACCTCGGTCTACGACGGGGTGTCCGGACTGGCGCAGGCGCGCGCCCGCGCCTACGACGTGCTGATCTGCGATATCGGCTTGCCCGGGCTGGACGGCTACCAGCTGATCACGCAATTGCGCAAGACCTCGGGCGCGCATATTCCGTTCGCCATCGCCATTTCCGGCTACGGACAGGTGGAAGACCGCACGCGCGCCATCGCGGCCGGCTTCGGCCAGTACCTGGTCAAGCCGCTCGACGCCGACGCCTTGCTGGCGCTGGTGGCGTCGAGCGCCGTCACCCGTTTCATCGCCGCCGCTGCGCGCCCGGGCTAGGGCGGCGCGCCATCACACGTCTGCGCGGCTTCGCCGCAACCTTGCTGAGCCGGGTTTTGCGCTCATCGTTGTCACTCAAGGTTTTCATCATGTTTACTTCCCACTCCGCCTGGCCGCGCCATTTGCCGCTCGTCGGCTTCGCCCTGGCCCTGCTGTCCCTGTATGCGGCAGGCGCGCTGGCGCTGGCCAGTCCCACCGGCGCGGTCGCGCCGGGCCTGATCTTCGGCGCCGCCGTGCCACTGACCCTGCTGTGCGCATGGCTGTGCAGCCGGCCCACGCGCGTGATCCAGCGCGTGCTCAAGCGTCCTCCCGACAGCGGGCGCGCGCTGGTGCAGCGCCTGATCAAGTCGGAAGCGCTGCAGGACGCGATTTTCAACAGCGCCAATTTTTCCAGCATCGCCACCGACGCCCAGGGCGTGATTCAGATCTTCAACGTCGGCGCCGAGCGCATGCTGGGCTATGCGGCGGCCGATGTGGTCGATCTGATCACCCCGGCCGCGTTTTCCGATCCGCAGGAAGTGATCGCGCGCGCCGCCGCCCTGAGCACCGAGCTCGATACGCCGATCGCGCCCGGCTTCGAAGCGCTGGTGTTCAAGGCCTCGCGCGGCATCGAAGATATTTATGAGCTGACCTACATCTGCAAGAACGGCAACCGCCAGCCGGCGGTGGTGTCGGTCACGGCCCTGCGCGACGCCGGCGGCACCATCATCGGCTACTTGCTGATCGGCACCGACAATACGGCGCGCAAGAATGCCGAGCAAGCGCTGGTGCGGGCCGGGGCCTTGCAGGCCGCCATTTTCAACAGCGCCAATTTTTCCAGCATCGCCACCGATGCGCGCGGCGTGATCCAGATTTTCAACGTCGGCGCCGAAAAGATGCTCGGTTATGCCGCCGCCGACGTGGTCGACCGCATCACCCCGGCCGACATTTCCGAGCCGGATGAAGTGGTGGCGCGCGCCGCAAGCCTCAGCGACGAGCTCGACACCCCGATCGCTCCCGGTTTCGAAGCGCTGGTGTTCAAGGCCTCGCGCGGGATCGAAGACATCTACGAGCTGACCTATATCCGCAAGGACGGCAGCCGCTTCCCGGCGGTGGTGTCGGTGACGGCCCTGCGCGACGCCGACGGCGCCATCATCGGCTACCTGCTGATCGGCACCGACAACACCGCGCGCAAGCGGGTCGAGGCGGAACAGGCCGTGCTCGACCAGAGCCTGCGCGACCAGCAGTTCTACACGCGCTCGCTGATCGAATCGAATATCGACGCCCTGATGACGACCGATCCGCACGGCATCATCAGCGATGTGAACCACCAGATGGAAGCACTGACCGGCTGCACCCGCGATGAACTGATCGGTGCGCCGTTCAAGAATTACTTTACCGATTCGGCGCGCGCCGAGGCCGGCATCAAGCGGGTGCTGGCGGCCGGCAAGGTCACCAATTACGAGCTGACCGCGCGCGCCCGCGACGGCAAGCAAACCGTGGTCTCGTACAACGCCACCACCTTCTACGACCGCGACCGCAAGCTGCGCGGCGTGTTCGCCGCCGCGCGCGACGTCACCGAGCGCCAGCAGTTCGAGCAAACCCTGCAAGCGAACAATGTCGAGCTGGTAGCGGCCCGCGCCGTCGCCGAAAAGGCCAACCTGGCCAAGTCGGAATTCCTGTCGAGCATGAGCCACGAACTGCGCACGCCGCTCAACGGCGTGCTCGGCTTTGCCCAGCTGATGGCCTCGGACGACCCGCCGCCCACCCTCAAGCAGCAGCGCTCGATCAACCAGATCCTCAAGGGCGGCTGGTATTTGCTGCGCCTGATCAATGAAATCCTCGACCTGGCCCAGATCGAGTCGGGCAAGGTATCGATTTCGACCGAGCCGATGTCGCTGACCGAAGTGCTCGACGATTGCAACGAGCTGGTCGGGCCGCAGGCGAACGCGCGCGGCATCTTCCTGCTGTTTCCCACGCCCGGCACGCCGTTCTATATCCACGCCGACCGGGTGCGCGTCAAGCAGGTGCTGATCAACCTGCTGTCGAACGCGATCAAGTACAACAGTGCCGAAGGTTCCGTGCATGTGGCCTGCTCCTCGCGCCCGGGCGGCATGGTGCGGGTGGCCGTGACCGATACCGGTGCCGGACTGGGGCGCGAGCAAGTGGCGCAATTGTTCCAGCCGTTCAACCGGCTGGGCCAGGAAAACGGGGTGGAGGAGGGCACCGGCATCGGCCTGGTGGTGACCAAGCAACTGGTCGAATTGATGGGCGGCACGATCGGGGTCGAGAGCGAGCCCGGACGCGGATCGCGCTTCTGGGTCGAGTTCGCGTCCTGCGCGGCGCCGCTCCAGCCGGCGCCGCTGTCGGCGGCCGACGCGGCCGCACTGGCGCGCGCGCGCCCGGCGCCCGGCGCGGCCCAGCACACCTTGCTGTACGTGGAAGACAATCCCGCCAACCTGCTGCTGGTCGAGCAACTGATGGACCGGCGCCCGGAGTTCAAGCTGCTCACCGCCATCGACGCCCATCTGGGCATCGCCCTGGCGCGCGCCTACCGGCCCTCGGTGATCCTGATGGACATCAATCTGCCCACCCTGAGCGGTTTCGGCGCCCTGCGCATGCTGCGCGGCTACGAAGAAACGGCGCACATACCGGTGCTGGCGCTGTCGGCCAACGCCATGCCGCGCGATATCGCACGCGGCCTGGAGGCGGGATTTTTCCGCTACCTGACCAAGCCGATCCAGATCACCGAGTTCTTGGAGGCGCTCGACCTGGCCTTGCTGCAGGCGCAGGAGCGCGGGCACGATCCGCTGCCGAGCGCCATTCCCTGAGCTGCCCGGCTGATCGACTTTCGCAGCGATCGCCGCTGCGCATGAGGGCGATCCGTTGAATAAAGTCAACACGCATGGCGTTTTGGCGGCATACTTCGGGGAGCCAGCTTCGGCCCGACGAAAGGACGCCATGGCGAACCAGGACAGCATCACAGGATCGCACCCACCAAGCAACGACGATCTCGCCGCCGAGGTGGCCGCCCTGCGCCTGCTGCTGGCCGAGCGCGACGCCGAACTGGCGCGCCTGCGCGCCGAGGCCGGACAGGCCAGGGAGCGCCGCAGCGACTTCCTGGGCATGCTGGCGCACGAACTGCGCAATCCGCTGGCGCCGATCAGCCTGGCCAATACCATGCTGGCCAAGCTGCCCGAGCCCTCGTCCGGACTGCTCAACCTGCACGCCGTGATCCATCGCCAGCTTCAGAACCTGACCCGCCTGCTTGACGAACTGCTCGACGCGGCCAGCATCGACAGCGGCCAGCTGGTGCTGGCGCGCGTGCCGGTGGAGCTGGGCGCGGTGCTGCGGCGCGCCCTGCACACGGTGCAGGTGCGCATCCTGGAACGCCACCAGCACTTGCACATGGACTTGCCCGAAGACTTGTCGGTGCATGGCGACCCGGCGCGCCTGGCGCAGGTGTTCGCCAACCTGCTGGCCAACGCTTCCAGGTACACCGCCGACGGCGGCACCATCCGGGTGGCGGCGCACGCCCACGAGGGGCGGGCGCTGCTCACGGTGGCCGACAACGGCGCCGGCATGAACCAGGATGAACTGGCCGGCATGTTCGACCTGTTTACCCGCGGCACCCGCGCCACGGTCCGGGCTGAAGGCGGGCTGGGCGTCGGCCTGAACGTGGTGCGCAATATCGTCGAGCTGCATGACGGCAAGGTGATCGGCGCCAGCGACGGCCCCGGCCGCGGCAGCGTGTTCACCGTCTCGCTGCCGCTGCTGGTCAGCGACGGCGCCCAGGCCGCGCTGGCGCCGGGAGCCTTGCCGCCAAGCCGGCGCATCTTGCTGGTCGAAGACAACCTGGATGCCAACGATACCCTCGGCCAGCTGCTGCTGGACGAGGGCCACAAGGTCACGGCCGCCTATGACGGCATCGCCGGGCTGGCGCTGGCGCGCACCCAGGTATTCGACGTGCTGATCTGCGACATCAACCTGCCGGGCCTCAACGGTTATGAGCTGATCACCCAGCTGCGGCGCACGGCCGGCGCGCATATTCCGTTCGCCATCGCCATTTCGGGTTACGGCCAGATGGAAGACCGCACACGCGCCATCGGCGCCGGCTTCGGCCAGTACGTGCTCAAGCCGATCGACATCGACGCCTTGCTGGCGCTGGTGGCATCGAGCGCGGTGACGCGCTTCATCGCCGCCGCCGCTGTCGGCAGTGGCCGTTAGTTCTTCGCTTGTTCTTCGCTAGTTTTTAGCCGCGGGCCCCGGCGCGCAGCAGCTGCGCGAAGCTTTCTTCGCTGGTCGCCTGCGAAAACAGGAAGCCCTGGGCGTAATCGCAGCCGGCCTGGCGCAGCCAGTCGCGCTGCGCGCTGGTTTCGACGCCCTCGGCGATCACCTTCAGCCCCAGCTTGTGCGCCATTGCAATGATGGTTTCGGCAAAGATCTGGCTGTTCGGGTTGGTGGTGAGCATGTCTTTCACGAAGGACTGGTCGATTTTCAGGAAATCGACCTTGAACTTGTTCAGGTAGGCCATCGACGAGTAGCCGATGCCGAAGTCGTCGATGGTCAGCTGCACGCCCGCCTGTTGCAGCCGGGCCAGCTTGTCGCGCACGCCGGGTGAATCGTCGAGCAGCACGCCTTCGGTGATTTCGACGGCGATGCGCGGCCCGGCGCGGCCCAGCAGGACCAGGTCTTCATCCCAGGTGTTTTTCACCAGCCGGCTCATGAACTCGACCGGCGACTTGTTCACGCTGATCTGGAACGGGGTGCCGGTCAGCTCGCCCAGGCGCACCGCGCACGGCACCGCCTGCGACAGCACCCAGGCATCGATTTCGCCGATCAGGCCGGCCTCTTCGGCGATGCCGATGAAGCGCTCGGGAAGCACCAGCGAACCGTCCGGGTGGCGCCAGCGCACCAGCGCCTCGGCCTTGACGATCGCCTCGGTGGCCAGCTCGACGATGGGCTGGTAGTACACCAGCAGTTCGCTGCGCGCCAGCGCCTGGCGCAATTCGTCGATCACTTTCAGCCTGGCCCAGGCCGAATCGCGGATGGCGGGCGTGAAGTAGGCGAAGCGGTTGCGGCCCGCATGCTTGGCCACGAACATGGCCTGGTCGGCATTGCGCAGCAGCTCGTCCGGGTGGCGCCCGTCCTGCGGGCACAGGCTGATGCCGATGCTGCCCGACACCGTCACCGTCTTGCCGAGGATGCAGAAGGGGCGCGCCAGCTCGGCCAGGATTTCGCACACCAGCACCTCGACAAAGGCGACCTTGTTGACCTCGTTGAGGATCACCGTGAATTCGTCGCCGCCGATGCGCGCCACAGTGTCGGTGGCGCGCACGCAGGCCTGCAGGCGGCGCGCGCATTGCTGCAGCAGCAGATCGCCCGCATCGTGGCCGAGGCGGTCGTTGACTTCCTTGAAACCGTCGAGGTCGATGAACAGCAGCGCCAGCGCGAACTCGGTGCGCGCCGCGTGGCGCACGTCGTGTTCGAGGCGCTCGCGGAACAGGGTGCGGTTCGGCAGGCCGGTCAGGCTGTCGTAGTAGGCATTGCGCAAGATCATCGCTTCCGACTCTTTTAGTTCCGAAATATTGCGCGCCGTGCCGGTCAGCGAATCGACGCTGCCGTCGGCGGCGATCACGGGCATGATGGCGTAGCGGTAGGTGTGCGCCGTGCCGTCGGCGGCGACGCAGCGCAGTTCGCCCCGGCCGACGGCGCGCGTCTCGGCCACGGCGCGCAGGTCGCGCCTGAGCTGGGCGGCGTGCGCGGGGCAGAAGTCGGCCAGGCGATGCTCGCAGACCGACTCGGACGGGGTGCCGAGCAGGCGCGCCAGCGCTTCGTTGCCGTACAGAATATCGCCGTTTGCATTGACAATGAAATGCAGGTCGGGGGTGGCCGAGAGCAGGGTGTCGAAGCGGTGCGTGATGTGTTCCTTTTCGATGAAATAGGCTTGCAGCGACTCGCTCAGGGCCTGGTCGACGGCTTCGTTGAAGCGCACCAGGTCTTCGCTGGCGAGGACGGCCCCGTCGTCGCCGCGGTCGGCCCACAGGCGCATCACGCTGGCGCGCAAGGCGCGAAATTCGGCCACGGTGTCGTTGGCGGTGAAACCGGCGCCGAGGCGCTCGGTGCCGTGCAGCTCGGCCTCGGTGTCGGCCGCGGTCGGCGGCGCCCGCCCGCGCGCCTTGTCGGCCTGTTCGGACGGCGACTGCGGCTGGTCGAGGTCGTCCGCGATGGCGTTCAGGATGCCGGCCGCATGGTCGCGCAGGCGTTCGGGCTGCATGTGGCGCGCGGCGGGAATGCTGCGCGCAAACGCATCCCAGTGGTGCAGGATGGCTGGCAGGTTGGAGCGGATAAAATGCGCGATGCGCGCGTGGTGGTTGTCGGCTGGCATGTTCGATGGGAAATCGCAGTGGATCCAGAAGGCTTTGACAAATGTGCCGCAAAAAAGTTCCGAAATAGGGCATTATTTTTTGCGGTGCCGGCGGCCTCGTCTGCTTGAGCGGATCGTGCGACGAGCGCCGCCGGCGGCGCTATCGTCGGAATCGTCGCGCTGTCCCCGGCGTCCAACTTTTCCGAGGAGAAAACCATGAAACCGCTGCGCAAGACGGCCCGGCTGGCTTTGCTCGTCACCATGCTCGGCTGCCAATTCCTTCCCGCACAGGCGCAGGGCGGCATGGCGCCCGCCGCCGCTACCGGGCAGCGCATCGCGCCCACCCCGGCCAGCCTGATGCTGGCGGTGCGCTACTGGAGCGAAGCGGCGCTGCGCGCCAATGCGCTCGACCATACCCCGCCGCCGCCCGGGTCGGCGCGCCCCTATCACGAGCAGTACGGCCCGGCGCGCTCCAGCCGCGCGCTGGCGATCTACCACCTGGCCCTGTTCGAAGCGCTCAACGCCGTGCTGCGCAGCTATCCCAGCTACACCGGCATGGCCGAGGCGCCCTTGGACAGTTCGGCCGACGCCGCGCTGGCCACGGCGGCGCGCGATACGCTGCAGGCGCTGTACCCCGGCCAGGCGCGCGCCGCCGAGCAAACCTACCAGCGCGACATGCTGCGGGTCGGCCCCGGCCGCGCGCGCGACAACGGGGTCGAGACCGGCCGCCGCGCCGCCGCCGCCGTGCTGGTCATGCACGCCCCGCGCAGCGGCCCGGAGGACCTGGTCGTCGGCGTCAGCTTTTTCCCGAGCAATGAGCCGGGGAAATGGCGTCCCGATCCGGTGAGCCGCGATTCGCGCGCGCTGGGCGCCGCCTGGCACCCGGCGATGCCGTTCGTGCTGCCCTCGCACGAGTTGTTCCGCCCGCCGCCACCGCCGCCCCTGGCCAGCGCGGCCTACGCCGCCGCCTTCGAGGACGTGCGCCGGCTCGGCGGCGACGGCGTGCGCACGCCGACCCAGCGCACGGCCGCGCAAACCGTGTCCGGCATTTACTGGTCGTACGAGGGCACGCCGCTGATCGGCGCCGCGCCGCGCCTGTACAACCAGATCGCGCTGCACATCGGTTCGCGCCGCGGCCTGTCCGGCATGCAGATGGCGCGCATGCTGGCGCTGGTCAACGTGGCGATGGCCGATACCTGCCTGGTGGTGTGGAAGGCCAAATACGCCGAACAGTTCTGGCGCCCGGTGACGGGCATACGCGACGCCTCGCCCGGCACCAGCCCGAGCGGCCTGGGCGACGGCAACCCCGCCACCCGCGCCGATCCGCACTGGACCCCGCTGGGCGCGCAGGCCAGCAACACCAGCGAGCCGGATTTCACGCCGCCGTTTCCTTCCTATCCGTCCGGCCACGCCAGCTTCGGCAGCGCGCTGTTCCAGACCCTGCGGCGCTTCTACGGGACCGATGCGATCGCGTTTTCCTTCGTCTCCGACGAGTTCAACGGTTTTACGCGCGACAACAACGGCAGCGTGCGTCCGCGCCTGGTGCGTGGCTACGCCTCGCTCTCGCAGGCCGAATACGACAACGGCCGCAGCCGCATTTACCTCGGCGTGCACTGGGACTTCGACCGCAGCGCCGGCCACCAGGTCGGGCGCCGGGTGGCCGACTACGTGTTCCAGCGCGGCCTGCTCAGGCCGGCCCCGTGACGCGCGCTTCGGAAAGGATGGCCAGCATGACGACCTTGGACTGGTTCGACAGCATCGACCGCCTGCGCCAGCGCGCGGGCAACGCGCTCGACCTGGCAGGCTTCGGCCCGCTGCCGACGCCCTCGCGCGTGGTGTTCGGCGCGCCCGGCCTGCGGCTGCGCTGCTACGGTGCCGGAACGGGGCGCCGTCCGCCGCTGCTGATCGTGCCGGCGCCGATCAAGCGCTGGTACATCTGGGACCTGGCGCCCGAGCGCAGCGTGGTGCGCCAGGCGCTGGCGCGCGGCTTCGGCGTGTATCTGATCGAATGGACCGATCCGCCCGGCGGCGCCGCCATGCCCGGGCTGGCCGACTACGCGGGACCGATGATCGACGCCTGCGTCAGGGTGATCCAGCATCTGAGCGCCTGCGTGCAGGTGTCCCTGTTCGGCCATTCGCTGGGCGGGATCCTGGCCGCGCTGCACGGCGCCTGGCGGCCCGAACATGTGGCGGCGCTGGCCCTGTTCGACGCGCCCATCAACTTCGACGGCATGGCGCCCGTATTGCGGCGCGTGCTTGCCAACATTCTGCTGGCCGCCTTGCCATCCGAGCCCGGCCGGCCGCTGGCCGGCTCGCTCCTGAGCGCCATCTTCGCCAACGCCGCACCGGGCGCTTTCTACCTTGCGCCGGCGGTCGACGCGGCCGCCAGCGCGCCGTTTCCCGGGCTGCTCGCGACCCATCTGCGGGTGCAGCGCTGGACCCTCGACGAATTGCCGATGGCGCGTGCGCTGTTCGACGAATCGGTCGGGCTGCTGTTCGCGCAAAACAGCTTCATGCGCGGCGACCTGGTATTGAACGGCAAGCGCCTCGATCCGGGCCAGGTGCGCGCGCCGCTGCTGAGCTTGTACCGGCCGCTGAGCGCGCTGGCGCCGCCCGATACCGTGCTCGGCTTTCACGACGCCGCCGGCAGCGCCCACAAGGTGCTGCTGCCCTACCTGGGCGATGTGGGCGTGGCGATCGGGCATGTCGGCCCGCTGGTGGGCAGCAGCGCCCATGTGCTGGTGTGGCCGCGCGTGTTCGGCTGGCTCGACCAGCTTGCCGGGACGGCGCCGGCGCGCCCGCGCGGCAGGATGCCGGGGCACCCGCTCGCGGGCCTGTCGATCATCGTGTAGCGCGTGGTTCATGGCGGGCATGGCGGCGTGTAGCTCAGCAGGGCTTCGAGACGCAGGTCGTCGCGCAAGAACAAAGCCTGGTCGGGATGGCCGCCGACCAGGGCGCGCCAGCCGATATACACACCGTAGGCGCGCTCGCGCCGGTAACATGCTTCGGCGCCACTCTTGCGGCGCGACTCGGCCATGAATTGCGCGATCTGGGCGGCGCAGTGAGCGGTGATCGCCGCATACGAATAGGGCGGCGGCAAAGCGGTAGGTACGGGTGTCATGGTAGCCCGGCGGCTCCTTGAAAAGGTGCGTGGACCGCGGCGGAAGCGCACGCTGGATCAGGTGGAGAAGATGACGCGGTTATCGTTTTGGACAGCGTATCGCGGGCCGGGTTCCCGCAATGCGCGCTGGCGCTGGACGACGCGTGCGCGCCCTTGCGCCAGTTTCTGCTACGATATTGCATGTACTCCAAGATTGCCGATGACGAACGCGTCAATTTCAGCGACCGGCTCAAGTCCGCGCTGCTGGCCTCTAAGCTGCCGATCCAGGCGGGGCCGTTCGCGCGCGCCTTTAACCTGCGCGCCGCTGGCTCGGCCGTGACGCCCCATGCGGCGCGCAAATGGCTGGCCGGCGAGGCCATTCCAACCCATGAAAAAATCCTGATCCTGGCCAGCTGGCTCGGCGTGCACGCGGCCTGGCTGCGCTACGGCGACGCCGAAAACGCCGAGCTGCCGGTGCCGACGATTCCGGAAGCGCTGCTCGCGACCGCCGACCTGGCCCTGCTCAAGGACATCCTGTCGCTGCCCGCGTCCACGCAGCAGCTGGTGCGCGAGATCGTCGACGCCTTCCTGCGCGATCAGCGCGGCGCCACCCTGCGCTCCGACAAACGGGGTGCGCGGCAGTAGCCGGGCCGCCTCAGCTTTCGCGCCAGTTTTCCCAGTGGCGCGCCAGCGCGGCATTGCGCCCGGCGACGAATTCACCCTTGCCGACCTGGACCAGGGCGGTGGTAAAGCCGCCATCGGCGCTCACCACCTGCACGAACGGCGCCATTTCGGCTGCGTGCGAGGTGGCGTTGTCGACGACGAGCACGCCGTGCGGGCGCAGGATGCGCTTGAGGTCGGCCCACCAGCCCGGATAGGCGGGCCGCTCCGAATCGAGGAACACCAGGTCGCAGGCGCCGTCGGGTGTGTCCGCCAGCACCTGGCCGGCGTCGCCTTCGCGCTGGGTGATGACGTGGCTCAGGCCCGCCGCCGCAAAATTCTGGCGCGCCATCGCCACCTTGTCGGGCGCCATCTCGATGGTGGTGACCTTGCCGCCGCTGGCGGCCACGGCATCGGCCAGCCACAGCGTCGAATAGCCGTTCGAGGTGCCCACTTCCAGGATGTCGCGGGCGTCCAGCGAGGCGATCACATGGGCCAGGAATTCGCCGGTGCCGCGCGTGATGTTGAGCATGCGGCGCGCGCGCGCCTCATGGGCGGCGTCGTTCGCCAGTCCGAATTGTTCGATCTCGCTTAACAGTGCTTGCAGTGCCGTGTTCATCTTGACAATCCTGACTGGTTGATAACCCGGAAATTATCCCATTCTTGCCCGCCGCCGCGTTGGCCGGGGTGCGCTTGAGCGTGGCCTTGCGGCGGCAAGCGAAGTTTGCCGGCACCCGCATCGTGGCCTTCACCGCCTGGGGCGACCCCTGGATGCGCGAGCGTACCCGGCAAGCCGGTTTCGATACCCATATCGTCAAACCGGCCGCGCTGGAACGATCATCCTGGCCCTCGCCGGCGGCACTGACATGCCGGAATGACGGCACATGGGCGTCCCGACCTGATCGTGCGCCATGGGCAAGGTTTGCCGCAGGACGACGACGTGCGCGCCGTGACCTTGCCGGTGCTGGAAGACATCCGCAAGGACGTCGCGCAGAGCCGCTGAGGCATTCGCCCGCCGCTTACCCGCTTGCCCGCTGACACGCCGCGGTCATATTCCGGATATATGATCGACAACTTTCCAGCGCATCCCGGGAGCACCGATGTCCACCAGCAGACGCACCTTTCTCAGCCTGGCTTCGGCCGGCGCCGCCAGTACCCTGTTCCCCGACCTGATCCGCGATGCGCTGGCCGTGCCGGCCAATAACGTCACCGGCACCATCGCCGACGTCGAGCACGTGGTCATCTTCATGCAGGAAAACCGCTCCTTCGATCACTACTTCGGCAGCTTTCCGGGCGTGCGCGGCTTCGACGATCCGCGCGCCATCACGCTACCGAGCGGCAAACCGGTGTGGTACCAGCCGGACGCCGCCGGCAGCCACGTGCTGCCGTTCCACTTCGACGCCAAAAACACCAGCGCGCTCTCGCTCGGCACCGACCATTCATGGAAGGGCTCGCAGGCCACGTGGCAAGGCTGGGATGCCTGGGTCAAGAAAAAGTCGCCGCAGAGCATGGGTTACTTCGACCGCGGCGACCTGCCGTTCTACTACGCGCTGGCGGACGCCTTCAGCATCTGCGACGCTTACCACTGCTCGATTTTCGGCCCCACCGATCCGAACCGTTTCTATTCGCTGTCGGGCACCAGCCGCAAGCGCATGAGCTCGCTCGGCAGCCTGTACAACATCAGCACGGCGGGCTACTACAACAACGACCCCGCCTACGACAACCTGTCGGCGGCCACCACCGCCAGCGCGCCGACCTGGCGCACCTATGCCGAGGTGCTGGAGGCGAACGACGTCAGCTGGAAGGTCTACCAGGAATGGGACAACTACGGCGACAACTACCTGGCGTACTTCAAGCAGTTCCGCGTGAACCCGGACGGCAGCCGCCTCTCGCCCGACAGTCCCCTCTACAAGAAGGGCCGCACCCTGGCGCCCGGCTCGACCGAAGCCAATTCGCGCGGCACCAAAGGCGAGTCGCTGGTGGCCGACTTTGCCGACGACGTGCGCACCAACCGCCTGCCCAAGGTATCGTGGATCGTCGCGCCCAACGACTACACCGAGCATTCGCCGAATTCGCCCAACGCCGGCGAAAACCTCACCGCGCGCCTGCTGGCGGCGCTGGTGGCCAATCCGGTGGTGTGGTCCAAGACCGTGTTCCTGCTCACGTACGACGAGAACGACGGCTTCTTCGACCATGTGCCGCCGAACATTCCGCCGCTCGACACGAGCATGGGCCGCACCACGCTGCTTGATGTCGGTGCCGACGAAAACCTGGCCGGCGTGCCGGTCGGACTCGGCCCGCGCGTGCCGATGCTGGTCATCTCGCCATGGAGCCGTGGCGGGCGCGTGTGCTCGCAGGTGTTCGACCACACCTCCAAGCTGCGCTTCCTGGAAGAGTGGCTCACGCTCGGACTGAAAAAGAACCGTGCCAGTGTGACGCTGGAAAACATCTCGCCATGGCGGCGCGTGGTGTGCGGCGACCTGACATCGGCCTTCGATTTCCAGACCCCCAACAGCGCCTGGCCGGCCAGCGTGCCCAAGTCGACCGCGTATGCGCTGGTGTCGGGCAAGCCCTATCCCACGCCGCCGGCGCAGCAAACCCTGCCGCTGCAGGAGCCGTGCAAGACCGTCACGCGCACGCGCTACGCCTGCGCGCTGCCGTATGTGCTGGGTGCGCACGCGACGGCGGGCGCCGGCAGGCAGGTCGAACTGTCGTTCGTCAACAGCGGCAAGGCCGGTGCGGCCTTCATCGTGTATTCCAGCGTGCGCACCGACGGACCGTGGTACTACACGGTCGAAGCGGGCAAGCGCATCGACAGGGAACGGTGGAACTGGAGCGGGGCGCGCTATCATCTGAGCGTGACCGGCCCCAACGGCTTCCTGCGCGAACTGGCCGGCGCCACGGCGCCGATCGCCGCCAGGCCGGAAGTGCAGGCCAGCTACGACCTGGCCGGCGGCAATCTGCAACTGGTGCTGTCGAACGTGGGCGGCACCGCCGCCTGCACGTTTACCATGATCGACAACGCCTACGGCGCCGCCGTATCGACCTATGTGGTGGCGGCAGGGCAGCAGCAAGGAGTGCAGTGCCTGCTGGCCGGCAGCTTCGGCTGGTACGACTACAGCATTGGCTGCGATGCCGATCCGGAGTATCTGCGCCGCGTGGCCGGCCACGTCGACAATGGCACGCCGGGCCGCACCGATCCGGCCATCGGCGCCAACCGCCGCCGCGTGGTGCTGAGCGCCAGCGCGTCGGTGGTGGCGCGCGGGGCGAACCTGAGCGTGACTTACGCGGCGCCGGCCGGCAAGCTCGATCCGAAAAACTGGATCGGCCTGTATCCGGCCAGCGTGACGCCAGCGTCCGACCGGACCGCGCTGCAATGGGCGACTGTGGCGGCCGCCAACGGCACGCTGTCGTTCAGCACGGCCAATCTGGCCGTGGGCGACTATGCGCTCTGGTATCTCTACCAGGGCGGCTACACGGCCCTGGGCGAGGCGGTATTGGTGAGCGTGACGCAGTTTGCCACCAGCACGCCGGCCATCAAACGCGGCGCGCCGCTTGTGTTCACGTTCGCCATTCCGGCCAGCCGCGTCGCCGCCAAGAACTGGATCGGGATCTACCGCGCCGGCACCTCGCCGGGAGCGGGCGGCTCGGCCATCTGGCAGTACGCGGCGCAGGCCGGCGCTACCGTCACTTTCGAGAGCAGCAGCCTCACCCCCGGCACCTACAGCGCCTGGCTGCTGTACAACGACGGCTACGGCGCGCTGGGCGGGCCGCTGACGATCAATGTCGCCTGATTTTTTACTTCACCGGAAAACCGACCATGTTCAAGCGCTTCAAACAGACGGCCCTGGCCATCACCTTGCTGGCCGCCTGCGCCGCCGGCGCCACCGCGGGCGTGCTGCGTTTTGAGCAGCGCGGCGCATTCACGCAGGCGGGCCGGATTCTCCAGACCAGCGATTTCGACGACTTCGGGGCTGGCTATCATTTTCCCGGCAGCGGCTTCGCGCGCGGCGGGGTGCAGTACAACTCGGCTGAAAACCTGATCGTGGGCGCAAGCACCGGGTTTTCCATCGGGCAGTCGCGGCCGGTGATGTCGAACGAGTACTGGTCGCCGATCGAAGGCAGCATCGACAGCGCCGTGCCGTACACCCTGTTCGGCTTCGACGCGGCGGTCACCGGCGGCAGCGTCGACGTCATCGTGGCGACCAACCTGGGCAGCTACCTTTTCGACGGCCTCAGCGTGCGCGATGGACTGGCGGGCCTTGACTTCCTCGGCTTCCAGGCCACCGGCGGCGAGTATTTCACGGGTTTCGCGCTGCGCAGCATGGGCGAGGGCTACCTGGCCGGCATCACCAACGTGGCGCTGGGCAGCGAGCGCGCGGCGGTGCCGGAACCGGGTGCCTTGGCCTTGCTGCTGATCGGGCTGGGCCTGCTGGCGGCGCGCGTGCGCATTCGCCTGCCACGCAATATCACCGTCGGCATCGATCAACGCTTTCGGCGTACCGATGTGATCCAGCACTACGGCGTCCGTTTTGCTTGTTTCCTTGCACTTGCGCCGTATCGTTCCGGTCTTTGCGAGCGGCCTGAAACTGTCTGAGCGGGTGCACATTCCTTAACTTGCGAGGATTGCCGCCCCCGGGGCGGCGCAGGCGCTGAAAGCAGCGCTGCAAGCGTAGCGGGGAGGGCTGGCAGGTGGGCGCACTGGACCGACGCCGGCAGGGAGGGGCGTCAACAAAAACACGGGTGCCGCGTTCGTGGTTATGATGGCGTCGGAGCGTGACGCTCCGACTTCGCATCAACCCTTGACAAGACCAACGAATGAAAAACCTCACCACCCGTCTGGCGACGCTGGACGACATCGACCAGCTCGCCGCCATGTTCGACGCCTACCGCCAGTTCTACGAACTCGATCCTGACCTGCCCCTGTCGCGCCAGTACATTCTCGACCGCATGCTGGGCAACGAATCGGTGCTGATCCTGGCCGAAGATGAAACCGGCGCGCCGGCCGGCTTTTGCCAGATGTACCCGACCTTCTGTTCGCTGGCCGCCGCGCCCGTTTACGCGCTGTACGACCTGTTCGTGCTGCCCGAGGCGCGCCATCTCGGCGCCGGCCGCGCCCTGATGCTGGCCGCCGAAGCGCACGCCCTGCGCAACGGCGCCGTGCGGCTCGACCTGACCACCGCCAAGACCAACCTGCCGGCCCAGTGCCTGTACTCCGGACTCGGCTGGAAGCGCGACGATATCTTCTACGCATACAGCAAAACCCTGGCTGCATAGTGATCTTGCGCAAACTCAGGCGATAAGCTTTTCACCCATTGCGGAGCAAGGTCAAACAGGCGTACATTAGCGTCTTCATAAGCTTGATCAGGAGATCAGCAATGGGTTCCAGTAAATTGTTACGCTTGAGTTTGCTTGCCGCTGTCGCCCTGGGCGTGGGCGGGGTTCCCGTGGCGGCGCGCGCCGACGAAACGTGCAATTCGCCGTATATGTCGGGCCTGATCAAGGGGCAGGAAGATTACCTGTACGTCTGGACCCTGGGCGTGAAGGGCGTGGGCGACGGCTTCGACAAGATGGTCACGCTGGACGTCAATCCGGCCTCGAAAAAATTCGGCCAGGTGATCGCCCAGGTCTCGGTCGGCAAGCGCGGCGAGGCCCATCACATGGGCTTCACCGACGATCGCCGCTTCCTCTGGGCCGGCGGGCTGGACGACAGCAAGATCTACGTGTTCGACGTGCACACCGACCCGGCCAAGCCGAAGCTGGTGAAAACGATCGGCGACTTCGCCAAGCGCTCGGGCTACGTCGGCCCGCACACCTTCTACGCGCTGCCGGGACGCATGCTGATCGGCGCGCTGTCGAACGACAAGGACCGGGGCGGCGTGACCGGCATGGCGGTCTACAACAGCAAGGGCGACTTCATCGCCAAGCACGACATGCCGACCACCCAGGGCGGCGACGGCTACGGCTACGATGTCGCCATCAGTCCGGGCAAGAATGCGATGCTGACGTCGAGCTTTACTGGCGCGGTCAACTACATGACCGATCTCGGCAAGCTGATCAAGGATCCGGCGGCCATGAAGCAGTTCGGCAACACCATGGTCATGTGGAACCTGAAATCGATGCAGCCCGAAAAAGTGCTGAACGTGCCCGGCGCGCCGCTCGAAATCCGCTGGTCGCTGAAAGAAGGCGACGACTGGGCCATCACCGCCACCGCGCTGACCTCGAAAATCTGGCTGGTCAAGAAAGATGCGGCCGGCGCCTGGCAGGCCAAGGATGTGGCCACGATCGGCGACCCGGCCAAGGTGCCGCTGCCGGTCGACCTGTCGATCACGGCCGACGGCAAGGGCTTGTGGGTGAACACCTTCATGGATGGCACCACGCGCTATTTCGACATCAGCAATCCGGAAGCGCCGAAAGAAACCTATTCCAAGCGCACCGGTTCGCAGGTGAACATGGTCTCGCAAAGCTGGGACGGCAAGCGCGTGTACCTCAGCAGCTCGCTGCTGGCCAACTGGGACAAGAAGGGCGCCGACGACGAGCAGTTCGTCAAGCTGTTCGCGTGGGATGGCAAGGAGCTGAAAGAAACCTTCAAGGTCGATTTCACCAAGCTCAAACTGGGCCGCGCGCACCACATGAAGTTCGGTGCCGCTCCCGGCCGCTACAGCGCCGATGCGGGGCAGGGCGCGTCGCAGTCCGCCATGCGGGTCGCGGGCCGCTGACTTGGCCCGCTTGCCCGCGTGCGCGCTGGCGCTGATCGTACTCGGGCCGCTGGCGCAGCCGGCCACGGCGGCGCCGGCGCAGTTCGCGCTGCCCGCGCCCGGCGCCTACAAGCTTGAGCGCATCCTCAAGGCGCCCGACGGCATCGTTCTCGACAGCGATGGCAGCCGCCACCGGCTGTCGGAATTTACCACCGGTAAAGTCACGCTGTTTTCCCTGATCTACACCTACTGCACCGACGCCAAGGGCTGCCCGCTGGCGTACGAGACCTTGCACAGCCTGAAGAAAACCCTGGGCAAGGACCCGCGCACGCGCGACCGGGTGCGCTTTGTGAGCATGAGTTTCGATCCCACCTACGACACGCCGCCGGCCATGCGCAGCTATGGCGGGCTTGACGCGCGCGAGCGCGGCGGGGTGGAGTGGCGCTTCCTCACCAGCCGCTCCAACGCCGAGCTGGCGCCGATCCTGGACGGCTTCGGCCAGGATGTGTCGGTGGCCGCCGAGCGCGCGCCGGGGCAGCGGGTGCCGACCCTGTCGCACCTGCTCAAGGTGTATCTGATCGATGCCGGCGGCACGGTGCGCGAGATCTACTCCACTTCCTTTCTTCAGCCCGGCGTGGTGCTGAACGACATCCGTACGCTTCTGCTCGAACAAAAAAGCAAGTCTTGATGGGACCGCGTCGCTGCGCTGATCGGCCGCTCATTCCGCAGATGTGCGGTCGCAGCAGGCGGCGACTTACCTTGGCGGCATCGAAAATGCGTAGCGAGCCCTGTGAGTGTTGTCCGGGTAGCAAAGGCGTACGAGGATGCGGCGCGCATCGCGAAGCGAAAATGACGTCGTGCGGCAGGTTTTTTCGAGGTCCCTGTCTGATTGCAGCGCATTGATCGATGGACGATGCGGGGCAGGCCGGGACATCCGGTGACGGCAATGTCGCGCCTGCTCAAGGAGAATCCGGCGGACTCCCGCAGCACCGTGCGCGAGAGCTATTCCACTTCCTCTCTTTAGCCCGGCATGGTGCTGAACGAGATTCGTGCGCTTCTGTGCGAAAGCAAACGCAAGCGTTCCCAGAAGCTTTCCTAAAGGCAAGTCCTGTCTGCGGTGTCGTACTTACATATTGCAATCAGATCACTTTGTCAATTTCTAAAAATATACAAAAAATCATCAAAAGCATCGAATTCGGAATGTCATATAGTTTTCATTAAGAAATCTCAATGCGCTGCGCTGTCGTGTTGCCGGTGCAATGGACTCGCTGAAAAAGCGGTCTGTCATAGGGGAAATCGATTTTCGCGCCATGCGGGCAGGGTAGGCCGGTAAGGTATTGATCCTCCTATGAGGATGCAAAATCCCGTCAAAAATTTCCATGTAGAAATATCTAGAATGTTGATTCTATGCGCACAAAGTTATCGGTGTTGCATTTATGGATAATTTTCATTAAGAACTTTGTAAGATGTTGTTTGTATGAATATAATGACGTCGCGCAAGAAAAGTGTTGTCGATGCATCCATGCCGTAGCTCCGCAGTCCGCCTTTCCACCGCACCGTTCCCGTTCAATATCCCAATCGCATTAAGCGATGCCGTGTGCATTGCGGGCGATTTGTTGCCCGCATTCTCAATTGATGAAGCCAATCATGTTTAAACGTGCCTTACCCGTGTTGAAGTCCCGATCATCGAAGGTCTTTGCCTGCCTGCTGCGGGTGGCCGCGGTCGCCTTGCTCGGCCTGCCTTTGCAGGCTGCCGCGGTCGATATGCTGGTATCGCGCCTGACCGACACGCCGGACCCGGCCGTGCGCGGCGGCACGATCAAGTATTCGGCCTCGGTGACCAACAACACCAGCGACATCGCCAACGACGTCAAGATCGTGTTCACGCTCGATCCGCAGACCAGCTTCGTGTCGGTCACCGATGCGGCCTGCGTGCACGATGCGGGGGCCGGCAAGGTCACGTGCAGCTACCCCACGGTGGCCGGTGACGGCGCCGGCGCGGGAACCGCCGACATCAAGGATATCGACCTGACGGTGCGCACCCTGGCCGGCGCCGGCCAGACCGTCAGCATGCTGACCGTCGTGAGCACGAGCGATCCCGACAGCAACGCCGGCAACAACTCGCTGTCGCAGCTGACCACCATCGACAACGGCGCCGACCTGGCGCTGTTGCTGAGCGGCTCGCCGGGCAGCCTGATGGCCAGCGGCTCGCTGGTGTACACCGCCAACCTGACCAACAATGGTCCGGATACGGCAGGCGCGACCAAGGCCACGTTCACCCTGAGCCCGAACCTCACCTACCAGGCCGCGACCGGTTCCGGCTGGTCGTGCGGCGCGGCAGGGCAGGTGGTGACGTGTACCCGCCCGAGCGCGGTCAAGGGCGACTTGCCGGCCATTACCATCAACACCAAGGCCACCGGCAGCAACACCGGCACCATCACCACCACCGGTGTGGTCACCATCAGCGGCAGCGCGACCGACTTCAACAACACCAACGACGCCGCCTCGGTCAACACCATCATCACCGTCGGTACCGACCTGGCCGTCACCAAGACCGTGTCCAAGGCCCTGGTCGGCAGCGGCCAGGCGCTCAGCTTCACCCTGGCGCCGCGCAACCTCGGCCCGATGACGGCCACCAGCGTGGTAGTCAACGACAGCATGCCCGCCGGCTTTGTGATCGGTACCGCCACCGGCACCGGCTGGACCTGCCTGATCAACGGCCAGAACATCAGCTGCACCCGCCCGAGCTATGCGGTCGGCGAGGCGTTCGATATCGTCATCACGGCCACCGCGCCGAACGTCGTGGCACAAACCAACGCCACCAACATCACCAGCATCGACAGCGCCACCCCGGACGGCGACACCGCCAATAACAACGGTTCGGTCAACGTGAGCATCGTGCCCGACGGCGTCGACCTGTTCCTGACCAAGGGCAAGTCGCCGAATCCGGTGGCGCAGGGCAGCAACATGATCAGCACCATCCGCGTGCGCAACCTCGGTCCGCGCGCGGCGCTGGCCGGCGAAGTCAAGGTGGTCGAAACGCTGCAAGCGGGCGAGACCTGGGTCGGCGGCGCCGGCAGCAACTGGAGTTGCGCGGCCAAGGTCGGCAACGACGTCACCTGTACCTACAACGCGGCGCTGGCCCTGAACGCGACCGCGCCGGACCTGCTGCTGACCACCACGGCGACCGACGCCGGCGACCTCACCAACACCGCCTGTGCGGTCTACACCGACACCAACGGCGTCGTCACCGATCCGGTCGAACCGAACAACTGCGCCAGCGCCACCGCGACCGCGACGCTCACGCCATCGGCGGTCGACCTGCGACTGGCCAAGGGCGCCAGCCCGTCCAGCCTGGACTGGAACGCCGACGTCATCACCTACACCCTGACCGTGACCAACGCCGGTCCCGGCGCCGCCACCGGCGTGGTGCTGGCCGATCCGATTCCCGGCTTCATCGCCGGCAAGACCGGCGTCGCCGCCGCCAAGAGCGGCGGCACCAGCCCCGCCACCTTCAGCTGCACCACCGGCGCCACTGTCACCTGTACCCAGAACGGCGGCAGCATGGACGCCGGCAGCACCGCCGTGTTCACCGTGACGGTGACCCGTCCGCTCAAGGACAGCAGCACCGAGGCCAATAATCGCTGGGTCAACACCGCCACCGTGCGTTCGACCGAACAGGGCGATCCAGTCCCTGCCAACAATACCGCCAGCGCCGACGTGCAGGTCGATCCGATCGCTGACGTGAGCGTGAGCAACACGGTCACCCCGGGCTCGGTTCCCGCCGGCACCAACGCCACCTACGTCCTGACCATCAACAACAACGGTCCGTCGATCGCCAGGGACGTGGCGGTCAGCCAGGTATTCAATATTCCGCAAGGCTCGATGACCTTCATCAAGGCGCTCGCCAGCGATGGCGCTGTGTGCACCTGGGTCGAAGCGACCAAGACGCTCAGCTGCAGCAAGGCCGACATGGCGCCGGGCGCGACCCGTACCGTCACCATCACCGTGCGTCCCGACTATATGGAAAACGCGCCGAATCCGCGCAACATCGGCAGCACGGCCACCGTTGTCACCACCTCCAACGAGAGCAGCACGGCCAATAACAGCGAAGCGAATGTCCTGGCGGTCACCCCGGCCTCGCTCGACCTGCTGGTCAACAATATCGACAACGTCGATCCGATGGGCTTCGTGCCCGCCACGGCCGGTCCGGTATTCCCGGACAACGTCGTGACCTACACCAACACCATCACCAACCGCGGTCCGTCGGTCGCCACCCACCTCAAGCTGACCTATGTCATGAAGCCGCCGGCAGGCAAGAGCATGACCTTCCTCGGCGGCAAAGTGCCGGAAATCGCCAATGGCTATGTCAACTTCTGCGACCAGGTGGGCAACCAGGTTACCGGCCCGGCGCAGATGACCGTCACCTGTAACTTCCCGACCAGCGAAATTCTTGAAGGTAACAACGCGCAGCGCGTGCTGAATCTCGACTTCCGCGTCGAGACCCAGCCGACCGGCTCGGGCGACACCTACCAGTCCACGGTGACGGTGTCCTCGCGCGAGCCGGAAGCGCTCACGCCGAACAACACGGCCGACCAGAGCACCACCATCAAGATGCGGGTCGACCTGAAGATGACCAAGGCCGCCTTCGCCTGGAACGGCGCCGCCAACGCCAGCGCTGCGGCAGTGCAGTTGCGCCAGCCATTCTTCTGGGTCCTGACCCTGAACAACACCGGTCCGGGCAACAGTAGCGGCACCGTGATCAACGACACCCTGCCGGCCGGCCTGACGGTCTACACCGGCGGCGCGGCCGCGCCATACAACACGTCGCCATACAACGCCGGCATCACCTGGAGCGCCGCCAACGCGGCCCCGACCAGCGGCACCTGCGCCGCCGCCGGCCCGTCGATCAGCTGCAGCGTCGGCTTGCTCGAAGCCAACAAGGCGGCCACCGTGCGCATTCCGGTGATTGCCACCGTCGCCAATCCGGCGCTGGAAAACTGCGGTACCGCCACCACCAATGACGTCGAGCGCAGCGCCGCCGACAACCGGGGTTGCGCCACCATCGCCGTGCAGCCTTCCTCGATCGCCGGCTTCGTGTATGAAGACAGCAACAACGACGCCGCCAAGGCAGCGGGCGAAACCGGCATCACCGGCGTCACCCTGCGCCTGGACGGCACCGATATCTACGGCAATACCGTGAGCAACGTCACCACCGTCACCATCGCGGGCGGCGCTTACGCATTCAATAACCTCTCGCCGGGCACCTACAAGGTCACCGAAGTCCAGCCAGCCACTCACCTGGACGGCAAGGATGCCGCCGGCAGCGTTGGCGGCAGCGCCAGCGACGCCACGGCCGACGAGATCGGCAACATCGTGCTGCCTGCCAGCACGAATGCCACCGGCTACCTGTTCGGCGAACTGAAACCGGCCGTGCTGTCGGGCTTCGTCTTCGTCGACCTCGACAAGGACGCCGTGCGCGACGTGACCGGCGTGCCTGCCACCGACGAGAGCGCCGGTGTGACCAGCGTGACCATGACCCTGTCGGGCACCGACGACCTCGGCCCGGTGAACGCCACCGTGCCGACCGGCGCCAACGGTTCCTACAGTTTCGCCAACCTGCGTCCCGGTACCTACCAGGTGGTGCAGCAGACCCTGTCGGGCGTGACCCACACCGGCATGACCATCGGCAGCAAGGGCGGCAATGACGGCGCCGCCGTGCTGGCCCCGAATACCCCGGTACTCGGCTTAGCCAAGCGCACCATCGGCAACGTCGTGCTCGCTTCCGGCGACAATGCGATCAACAACAACTTCGGCGAAACCGGCCAGGGCCTGGGCGGCGCCGTGTATGCCGACCTGAACAACAATGGCCTCAAGGATGCGGGCGAACCCGGCATTCCGGGCGTGTCGGTCACCCTGTCGGGCAATACCGCGACCGGCGTGAGCGTGTGCGTCGAAATCTCGCCGAACCCGTGCACCATCGTCACCGACGCCAACGGCAGCTACAGCTTCACCGGCCTGCCATCGAGCGACGCCACCGGCTACATCCTCACCGAGCAGAGCCAGGCAAGCGCGCCGCTGTCGAACTACGCCGACGGCATCGACGCGGTCGGCACCGTCAATGGCGTCGTGCGCGGCAGCATGAGCAACGACAAGTTCAGCGGCATCACGATCGGTACCGGCCAGTTTGGCAGCAACTACAACTTCGGCGAATCGACGGCCAGCCTGTCGGGCAAGGTCTATCTGGACGCCGACCGCAGCGACACCTTCAACGGCGCCGATACCCCATTGCCGAACGTGACCGTGACCCTGTCGGGCACCACCGCGACCGGCGCCAACGTCTGCACCATCATCAGCACCTGCGTCGGCAAGACCGATGCCAACGGTAACTACAGCTTCACTGGTCTGCCAGCCAGCAACGGCACCGGCTACACCGTCACCGAAACCCAGCCGGTCGACTTCGTCGACGCCACCAACACGCTCGGTACCGGCGCGACCGTGCCCGGCAGCCTGGGCGTGATCGGCGACAGCGCCTTCAATGGCGTGGTGCTGAGCGCGGGCCAGAAGGGCATCAACTACCTGTTCGGCGAAGCCACCGGCAAACTGAGCGGCTTTGTGTATGCCGACAAGAACAACAATGGCGTCATGGATGCGGGCGAGACCGGCATCGGCGGCGTGTCCCTGGCCCTGACCGGCACGGCGGCCAGCGGCGGCAACGCTTGCGGCGCGCCGACCTGCACGGCCACCACCAATCCGGACGGCTCGTACAGCTTCAGCTTCCTGCGCAACGCCAACGGCGCCGGCTACACCGTCACCGAAACCCAGCCGGCCGCTTACCTCGACGGCATCACCCGCAAGGGTAATGTCGGCGGCGTAGCGTGCGCTGCCTGCGTCGACAATGTGGCCAACGTGATCGGCACCATCGCTTACGCAGTGGAAAAGACCCACACGGACTTCAACTTCGGCGAACTGCTGCCGGCCAGCGTCAGCGGTGTAGTGTATGCGGACAGCAACCAGAATGCGTCGCTCGACAAGGACGAACAGATTGCCGGCGTCAGCGTCACCCTGACCGGTACGGACGACCGCGGTACGGCTGTGAACCTGAGCACGACCACCGCCGCCGATGGCAGCTACCGCTTCGACAAGCTGCGTCCGAGCAGCGGTGCCGGTTACAGCGTGACCGAAACCCATCCGGCCGGCTTTAACGATTTTCCGGGCGCGACCGGCTCGCTGCCGGGCACCATTGGTGCGGTCGCGGCCGGCGTGGCTGCGCCGAACAGCATCGGCGGGCTGCAACTGGTGCAGGGCGACGCTGCCGTCAACTACAACTTCCGCGAAATCGGCGCCAGCATCCGTGGCGCGGTGTATTTCGATGCCAACAGCAACGGCCTGCGCGACAGCGGCGAGCCGCCATTCCCCGGCGTCACCGTGCGCCTGGTCGGCCCGACCCCGCGCAGCGTGGTCACCGGCGCCGACGGCACTTTTGTCTTCACCGGCCTGATGGCGGGTAACTACAGCATCGTCGAAACCCAGCCGGGCGGCGTCAACGACGGTTCGGACACCGCCGGTTCGCTGGGCGGCACCATTAATGCACCGAAAAACACCATCGGCAACATCAACCTGGCGCCAGGCGCGGCGGGTGTGAACTACCTGTTCGGCGAACGCGGTACGACGACGGCCGCCGGTTCGATCGCCGGCACCGTATATGTCGACGCCAACAAGGACGGCAAGCGCGACAGCGGCGAGCAATTGCTCTCCGGCGTGACCCTGACCCTGAAAGGCATCGACGGCAACGGCGTGCCATTTACCCGCACCACCCAGACCGACAGCAAAGGCAACTACCTGTTCGCGCTGCTGCCGCCTGGCACCTACCACCTGGAAGAAACCCAGCCAGCCAAGCTGTCCGACTTCGATGCCGCGACCGGCACCAAGATCGGCACCCTGGGCGGCGGCGCGGCCGGCCTGAACACGGTCACCTCGATCGTGATTCCGGCCGCTGGCGGCGACGCCACCGGCTACGATTTCCGTGAATTCAATCCAAACGCGCAAGTGGTCGGTCTGGCAAAACTGGGCGGCTACGTGTATGTCGATGGAAACAAGAATGGCAAACGCGAGCCCGGCGAAGCGCTGGCCGGCGTGACCGTCACCCTGAGCGGCATCGACCGCAATGGCGTGGCGATTGTTCCGCGTACCACCCAGACCGGCGCCGACGGCAGCTATCTGTTCGAGAACCTGGTTCCGGGCAGCTACACCGTGGTGGAAACCCAGCCGCCAGGCTACGGCGACTTCCCGGCCAACAGCGGCAGCGCGGTCGGCAGCGTGGGCGGCGTGCTCGACGCTGGTCCGAACAAGATCGCCAGCATCGTGCTGGACCTGGGCAACGATGCGCGCGATTACGATTTCCGCGAACTGGGCGGCAGCCTGGCGGGCCTGGTGTATCGCGACGACAACCATAACGGCGTACAAGACGCCGGCGAGCCAGGCATTGCCGGCGTGCCGGTCAGCGCCGTCGGCGGCAAGGGCGAAGCGGGACGCGCCACCACCGGCGACGACGGCCGCTTCCTGATCGTTGGCTTGCCGGCGGATACCTACAGCCTGGTGGAAACCCATCCGACCGCCTATATCGACGGCAAGGAAACCGCCGGCAAGATCGACGGCGCCGTTGTCGGCACGGTCGACAACAGCGGCTTCGACGCGACCGCACCGAAGAACACCATCGGCGCGATCAAGCTGGGCGTGGCGCAAAACGGCGTGGACTACCTGTTCGGCGAACGCCGCGCACGCCTGGAAGGCTATGTGTATGTGGACGCCAACAACAATGGCCAGATGGATGCGGGCGAAACCCCGTTGCCAGGCGTACACGTGACCATGACGGGCGGCGACAGCTGCGCGCAGGGCTGCGTGGCAGTCACCGGCGCCGACGGCAAGTATGTGTTCGAGAACCTGGTTCCCGGCCGCTACACCCTGGTCGAGTCGCAAACCGACCTGCCGACCTCGAAGTACATGGATGGCAAGGAAACCGCCGGCGTCGCAGGCGGCATTGTGGACAACAGCAGCTTCGGCACCGCGCCGTCGCAAAACACGATCGCCCAGATCGACGTCACCAGCGAGAAGCTGGCGGCCAATAACGGCGTGATCGGCGGCAATCTGTTCGGCGAGCGCGTGCGTCCGGGTCCTGAAGTCAAGGCCCCGATCATCAGCGGCTACGTCTGGATGGACCGCGGCCACACCCGCACCCGTCCGAACGACCATGAAGGCGTGAAGGACTGGACCGTGACCCTGACACAGAACGGTAAACCAATCTGCACCGTGAAGAGCGATGCGACGGGCTTCTACCAGTTCGACAACCTGCGCTGCCCTGGCTACCAAGGCACCGGCCTGCCGACCGGTCCCGGCTTCGACATCAGCTTCACCAAGGATGGCAATGGCATGCCGAACGTTCCGACCTCGGCCGGTAACGCAGGCAAGCCAAGCGCTGGCGTGATCCGCGACATCACCCTGACCGACAACAGCGACATCACCGAGCAGAACCTGCCGCTCAACCCATCGGGCGTGGTGTACGACAGCGTGACCCGTCAACCGGTGCGCGGCGCGGTCGTGACCGTCAGCGGTCCGGCCGGTTTCGACCCGGCGCGTCATTTGCTGGGCGGCCTGGCGGCGCTCAACCAGACCACCGGCAGCGACGGCGTGTACCAGTTCTTCCTGCAAAACGGCGCGCCGTCCGGTACCTACAAGCTGGCGATCAGCACCTATCCGGTGGGCTACGTGCCGGCCGAATCGGCGAAGATTCCATCGTGCCAGGGTGCCTTGCCGGTCGCGGCCAGCGCCAATGTGGCGCTGGTGCAGAAGTCCAACGGTGCTCCGGCAAGCGGGGTCAACCTGCACAAGCCGAACGCTTGCGTCGGCCTGGTGCCGGGCGGGGCCGACACGACCCAGTACTACACCACCTTCACGGTGGGCCCGAACGGCGCACCGGTGGTGAACAACCACCTGCCGATCGACAAGGTCGAAGCGGCTGGCCTGGCGCTGACCAAAACCGGCGACAAGCAGCAGCTCGAATTTGGCGAAAGCCTGCTGTACACGCTGACCGTGCGCCAGACCAGCGGCACCGCGGTGGCACAGGCAACGGTGCGCGACAGCCTGCCGGCCGGCTTCTCGCTGGTGCCGGGGACCGTCAAGGTCGACGGCAAGACGGTGGCCGATCCGGCCGTGGTGGTCGGCCCGGTACTGGCCTTCAACCTCGGTCCGCTGGCCAGCAACAAGCAAGCGGTACTGACCTACCGCCTGCGTGCCGGTGTCGGCAGCCTGCAGGGCGACGGCATCAACCGCGCGATTGCCTATGCGTGCAACGTGGCCGGCGGCTGCGTCACGCCGGGTTCGTACCAGCCGGTGCCGGACGCGTATCCGTCCAACCGCGCCGAGTACAAGGTGCGCCTGACGGGCGGCGTGTTCGCAAACCAAGCCTGCGTGGCCGGCAAGGTATTCGTCGACTGCAACGGTAACTCGGTGCAGGACAACGAAGAGCTGGGCATTCCTGGTGTGCGCCTGTACATGGAAGACGGCACCTCGTTCACCACCGATGTGGAAGGCAAGTACAGCTTCTGCGGCTTGAGCCCGAAATCGCACGTGATCAAGGCCGACAGCCTGACCCTGCCACGCGGCAGCCGCCTGACGACGACCAGCAACCGCAACCTGGGCGATGCCAACAGCATCTGGCTGGACGCGAAGAATGGCGAGCTGCTGCGCGCCGACTTTGCCGAAGGTTCGTGCTCGGCGCCGGTCATCGAGCAGTTGAAAGCCCGCCGCAGCCAGGGTGGTACGCGTGCCCCGGAAACGGAAGCTGTGCGCCTGCCTGGCCTGAAGTTCGACAGCAAAGCACCTGCCGCGCCGCGGCAGGCGACCGACAGCGCCAACCAGGAACTGGTCAAGCCACGCCAGGGAGCAATCCCTGCCGGCGCGGGAGAAGCCCGTGCGCAATAAGCAACCATCCCGCCTGGCCCAGATGAACATCATGACGAACAAAAAACTTCTTCTTATTCAACGCCGCGGCACCGGTCGCCTGCTGGCGGGCGCGCTGGCAGTCGCCTGCGCTTTCCCGAACGCCGGTGCGCAGGTGCTGCCGTCGGCTCCGGCCGATGCCGGTTTGCGCGCCCAGATGGCCGCGCCGCAACTCTGGAGCGGGCGCTTAGATGCCAGCGCCAGGGTGGCGCGCATCCTGGTCGAAACCGACCGCGACGGCGTGCCGGCCGACGGCCAGTCGCCGGTAGCAGTGAGCGTGCAGGTACTGGGCGAAGACGGCCAGCCGCTCAAGGACGACGTGCTGCTGACCTTGGAAGCATCGGCCGGCCGCATTCTGCTCGACGGCGCCGCCACCGATGCCCTCGGCCCGCAAAACGGCGACGCCAACAAAGTCACACCCGGCATGCAGCTGCGTGTTCGCAACGGCAAGGCGCAGTTCCGCCTGCTGGCCCCGGCCGCCGCGCAAGAAGTCTTGCTGCGCGTCGACGGCGGCAAGATCAGCACGCAAGGCGTGATCACCTTCGTTCCGGAACTGCGCCAGATGCTGGCCGTGGGCCTGATCGAAGGCGTCATTTCCAAGCGCAGCCTGAACGCCGGCGACCTTGCTCCCGCACGCTTTAACGATGGCTTCGAACAAGACATCACGCGCTGGAGCCGCCAGTTCAACAGCGGCAAGGCCAACGCCAGCGCGCGTTCCGCATTCTTCGTCAAAGGCACCATCCTCGGCAGCAAGCTGTTGACGGCGGCCTACGATTCGGACCAGCAGACCAAGGAAAAGCTGCAGCGCGACATCAACCCGAACGAGTTCTACCCGGTCTACGGCGACAGCGCCACGACCGCGTTCGACGCCCGCTCGGCCGGCCGCCTGTACGTGCGCGTCGACGACCAGAAAAGTTATCTGCTGTACGGCGACTTTTCGACCAGCGAAGGCACCATGTCCTCGGTGCCGGGTCCGAACGTGGGCCTGGAAGCGCGCAAGCTCGGCCAGTACCAGCGCACCGCCACCGGCCTGCGCGGCAACTGGGACGGCAAGCGTGGCAAGCTGGGCGGCTTTGCCTTCCACGACAACGCCAAGCAGGTGATTGAAGAATACCGCGCCAACGGCAGCTCCGGTCCTTTCGCCGTGCGCAACAATGGCGCGCTGACCAATTCCGAGCGCGTCGAACTGATCGTGCGCGACAAGAACCAGACCGACCTGGTCAAGCAAGTGACGCCGATGCGCCGCCTGGAAGACTACAGCTTCGAGCCGTTTTCGGGCCGCATCCTGTTCAAGCAGGCCGTGCCATCGCTCACGCCCGAAGGCGACCCGCAATCGATCCGCGTGACCTACGAGGTGGAGCAGGGCGGCGACGACTTCTGGGTCATGGGCATCGACGGCGAATACCGCCTGAACGACAGCATCAGCGTCGGCATGGCCTCGGTGGACGACAAGAATCCGCAGTCGCCGTACCGCCTGCACAGCGTGAATGCGACCGTGAAACTGGCGCCCGCCACCAGTTTCGTGGCCGAGTTCGCGCAGAGCGAATCGACCACCTACAGCGCCAACGGCCAGGTGTTTACGACGCCGAGCGGGCAGGCTGGCGAGTTGTCGAGTTCGGCAACCGGACAGGCTGCGCGCGTGGCACTGTCGCACAAGGGCGAGACGGTCGAGGCGCGTGCTTACTGGCAGCGTGCGGACGATGAGTTCAACAATACCGCGGCCGGCATCAGCCCCGGTCACAGCGACGCCGGCGTGAATGTCAGCGCCAAATTCACGTCGACCACCACGGCGTACGCCAGCGCGCTGCAAAGCCGCGATCAGCAAGTCGTTGCCCAGCGCGACGCCGTGCGCGTCGGCATGCTGTGGAAAGCCGATCCGCGCCTGACCCTCGACTTCTCCCTGCAACACATGAAGGAAGAAGGCGAACTGCGCAACCAGGTCGGCATGGCCAGCAACACCGGCGTGGTGTCGAACGCCAACGGCCTCAATCCGAGCGGCGGTTTCTTTGGCTTTGGCAACACCAACAGCGCGATCAGCCCGGTCAACGGCGGCGCCATCACCACCTTCGCACCGGTGGGCGCGACCACCGTGCCTGGCACGCGCGGCACCCTGGACGCCAACACGGTCGCCATCGGCGCCCAGTACAAGGCGACCGATCTGCTGAGCCTGACCGCCGTGGTCGAACATGGCGTATCGGATAGCAAGCAGAAACGGTACGAACTCGGCGCGCAGTATCAATTGTCCGAGCGCAGCCGTGCCTATGCGCGTTACGAAAACCAGACCGGCCTGGCCTCGCGCTATGCCCTGAACCCGGCCGAGAAGAGCAATGCCTTCGTGGCGGGTGTCGAATCGACCTACCTGCCGGGCGCCAGCATCTTCTCGGAATACCGCCTGCGCGACGCGCTCGACAGCGAACTGGCTGACGGGCGCGACCTGCAACTGGCCAGCGGCGCGCGCAACACCTGGAACCTGTCCGAAGGCCTGGCGCTCAGCACCAACGCCGAATACCTGCACGTGTTCGACGGCCGCCAGCAAAAAGGCGTGGCCCTGGCCACGGCGCTCGACTACACCGCCAATCCGCTGTGGAAAGCCTCGGCCAAGCTCGAATGGCGCCGCCTGTTCGACAGCCCCGGCGACATCGGCAACCAGTCGCAGGACCAGTGGTTGAATACCTTGTCCTTCGTGCGCAAGCTCGACCGCGACTGGACCGTGCTGGCCCGCAACTACGCCCTGCTGTCGCGCAACAACGACGACATCAGCGGCAAGCCGCTGGCCAACAGCCTGCAGGAACGCGCACAGCTCGGCTTTGCCTGGCGTCCGGTCGACCACAACCAGTTCAACGGCCTGGCGCGCTACGAGTACAAGAACGTGCGCGACGGCGCCCGTGCCGATGGCGACAACTACGCCGCCCACATCGTCTCGACGCACCTGGACTACCATCCGAGCCGTCCATGGTGGAGCACCGGCCGCCTGGCCGCCAAGACCAGCCGCGAACGCAACCTGCCGGTCGGGCAGCAGAAGTACAGCGCGTGGATGGCGTCGGGCCGCGTGGTGTACGACATCACCGAAAACTGGGACATCGGCGTGCTCGCCGCTTACCTGCACAGCCCGCAGAACAAGGGCAGCAGCCAGTATGCGCGCGGGGTCGAAGTCGGCTACCTGGTCAAGCAGAACCTGTGGCTGTCGGCCGGTTACAACGTCAGCGGCTTCCGCGAACGCGACCTGAGCGCGGCGGACTACACCTCCAAGGGATGGTTCGTGCGCCTGCGCTTCAAGTTTGACGAGAATGTATTCAAAGGCAAGGACCCAGAAGCGAATCGCACGCTGGCCCGCTAATTTCCTGAAATGAGAATGACGATGAAACCAACCATTATTTCCCGCCCGCGCACCGTGCTGTTTGCCGCGCTGGCCCTGGCCGTGCAAGGCGCCTTTGCGCAGACGCTCAATGCCCCGGCGCAGCGCATCTCCGACCAGGCGATCGTGGCCGACCAGGCCGGGTACAAGGCCTTGCAGCAGCGCGTCAAGGCGCTCAACGACAAGGGCGTTCCGGTCAATAATTACTATCTGTCGAAGGCGCAATGCTGGCTCGACGTGTCGCTGCACGAATACACGCGCAACGACCGCTCCGCTTTCCCGCAGCAGGCACTGGAGCAGGGCGCCGCCATCGTCGGCGCGCTGGAGACGGGCGCCACGCCCAATCCGGGCGACCAGACCCCGCTGGTGAACGACGCGGCCAAGCTGCGCGACGACTTGTGGGCGCGCTTCGGCGGCATCAAGGGCGGCGCCGGATTTGCGTGCGCGGCGCAGAAGGTCGCTTGCGGCGAAGTCGAGCTGGTGCATGCCGGGAATGAATTCAACCAGCAGGGCTGGCGCCATGCCAATCCGTACATCCAGATCGCCGAAGACCATTTGCAGGCGGCGCAGGCCTCGGCTGCGGCGTGCGGCGGCGCGCCGGTGAAGGTGGCGGTGGCGCCGCTGCCGGGTGCGGCGCCGGTGGTATCGGTCGAGAAATTGACCCTGGCGGCCGATGCCTTGTTCCGCTTCGACAAATCGGGCGTGGCGGACCTGCTGCCTGCGGGCCGTGCGCGCATCGACAGCATGATGATCAAGCTCGACGGCGTGTATGCGCAGGTTTCCAGCATCAAGCTGACCGGCTACACCGACCGGATGGGTACGGAAGCGTACAACCAGCCGCTGTCGGAAAAGCGCGCGGCGACGGTGCGCGCTTACCTGGTGAGCAAAGGTTTTGCGGGCCAGATCGTCAGCGAAGGCAAGGGCGAAGCGGACCAGGTCGAAGCCTGCACCGGCGTTGCGCCGCGTGCCGCGCTGATCGGCTGCCTGCAACCGAACCGCCGCGTCGAAGTCGAAGTGACGGGCATCAAGCGGTAAGAGCAAGATGCTCCGGCCGAGGCCGGAGCATACAAAAAGCCGCACCGGGGTTGACCCCTGGTGCGGCTTTTTGCGTTGCGCCGACGTTTTAAGCGCGCTTGCGGCGGGCGCTGACGCCCAGGATGGTCAGGCCGGCCAGCAGCATGGCCCAGGTGCCTGGTTCAGGAACAGGGGTCACGGTGATGTCGGTCAGCGACGTGACCACGCCACTGAGCATGATGCGGTTACCGTCCGCACGGTTGAAGTAGTGGTAGACGCTCGCATTCGTCAGATCGGCAAGAGAAAGCTGTTGCGGCAGAGTTCCCTTAGAGATCCATGTCGATGTTGTGTTACTGAAACCGATTCCAAAGGACACGTCATATCCCTCACTGTCGATCCTCAAATAATCTGGCGAGTTTGGTGTGCCAACCTTGCCGTCGGCAAGCGTCACGCGGCGCGCCGGTGCGCCCGGATCGCCGGCACTGACTGTTTGCCCACTTGGCAAGATTGTGAAGGTGAAGAACTCGGTCGGCGAGGCGTAGGCACCATAGTAAAAATAGTCGGTGGAGGCGGCGTCGTAGGGCGGATTATCCAGACTGCCACGTTCCAGCTTGGCACTGCTGTCGTAGGAAAAACGTCCGACTATGCGGTCGTTCACGGAAATCAGACTTCCAGCCTGCACGCCCGCAGTGCTTTGTTCAAATGCCAGCTTGCTAGCGTTTCCGATCTGACTGACGGCGGCCGTAAACTCATAGGTGTGCATCTCCGCTTTTGCCGGGATGGTCAACGCCAGGGCTGCCAGGGCTGTTGCGATATATTTCATGCTATTCCAAGAATCAATTAATATTGCATTATAGTACATTGCATTTATGTAATCAATACAAGATCGGACGGTGTGTTTTCTTGCCACATGGTTCGATTGCGATGCCCTTGGGGGAGAAGGTCAGCCGCGCTGGCGGCGGGTGCTCAAGCCGAGGATGCCCAAACCAGCCAGCATCAGGGCCCAGGTGCCGGGCTCGGGAACGGCCGTCACGGTGATCTCTGTCAGGGACGTCAACCTGGCATCGAGCATGATGCGATGGCCGTCGTCGCGGATGAAGTTATGGTAAACCGACGTTCTGCCAAAATCCGAGAACGACAGTGCTTCCGGAAGCTTTCCATTTGTTATCCAGTCAGCCGACGTGCTGGCGAGGGAAATGCCAAAGGACCCGAAGGCATTGCCGCCCTGGTTGGCAATCCACAGAACGTCAGTGCCATTGAGGCCGCCCGCGTTGCTATCGCCGACCTGCATCACCCGCTTCGTTTCTGTTCCGCCAGTACCGATGGTTTGCCCACTTGGCAGGATCGTAAAGTTTAAAAAGTTGGTGGCGGACGCGGTCTCAGGGTAGTAGTAAATGGTCGTCGGTGAGGTCGGATCGTGCTGGCCTGAATTGGAGGTGGACGCAATGCTGGTGTCGTATGAAAAACGTCCGACGATGCTGTCGCCGAGCGAGATGACGCTGCCTTCGCGAATACCGCCGACACGCTGTGCATATTCAAACGCTTCCAGGTGGGCCAACTGCGATACCGAGGCGGTGAATTCGTAAATATGCAGTTTCGCCTGTGCGGGAATACTCAAAGCCAATGCTGCCAGTGCTGCTGCGATGTATTTCATGCTATTCCAATGGTCAATTAATATTGCATTGTATAACATTGTATTTATGCAATCAATACAGGCCTGCTGCATATCCATGCCACAGGCAACCGGGCCGGGCCTCGGCCGCAGCAGGGCGTATCGCTATTATCAGCGGGGTGCGCGCTTGCGCCGCGCCATTGCGCCAAGCATCAGCAAGCCCACGCCGAACATGGCGTAGGTCGCCGGCTCCGGCACCGGGTTCGCGCCCGACAGGATGGCGCTCGTGTTAAACCACAGTTCCTTGTCGGCGCCGCCGGTGTTCGATGTGCTCAGCGAAAACTGGTCGTCGATGTCGACCAACTCGGGTCCAACAACCCCTGAACTGAAAGTTTTCTCGTACTTCCCAAGGGTGTGCGAGTAACTCCTGAGGGTCAGCCTCAGCAGGTTAAACGCTTTGTGCCCTTTGTACGCATTGTCGGGTAACGGCCCGGAGACGTCGTTCTTGATCTGCGCGCTGCCTGTCACGATCACTTTGGTGTTGGGCGCCAGCACGAAACCGTAGGAAGTGGAGCCTTTCGCACCCACGCTGGTCTTGTCGGCCGAGTCGTGGCGTTCCACGTCCAGGTGCAGGCCGCCTGCCTGGCTGATGGCGGACGTGCCGCGGTCGCGCCCGAGCGCAGTCGTGCTGGTGATTAAATCGCCCTTTGTATATTGCTGGTCGGAGGGGAAGGTCCAGGTGCTGTGATTCGAGGCCAGGCTCGTCGCGTGGCCAGTGAAGCCGGTAAAGCTGATGCCGGCGCTGATGCCGTCGTCCGGGGTCAGGTCGATGATCTGGAACTGCACATTGGTAACGCTGATGCTGCCCGTGGTGGCGGCAACGGCGCCGCCGCAGGCAGCCATCGCGGCGGTGGCGATCAGGGCGCGGGAAAAGGTGAAAAAGGCGTGCATGGGACCTTGGTCGTGGAGTGGCAGGGAGCCGGTTAGGGGAGAGGTATGGCACTTTTATTGTACTTGACAAATAGTTAATTGCGCCATGTATTTACTATATTTCAACGTCCGAACGCGCCGCTTTTAGCTGCTCCGGGCAGGCGAACTTGGTATGATGCCGGGGCCATTTCGTATCGTCTGGCACTTTTATGACTCTTGGGGACATTGCAATGATGGGACGTTTGTTCATATTGGGAGCGGCCACGCTGGCCGTAGGTAGCGCGCTGGCCGCGCCGCGTGGTTTCACCATCGAAGACCTGGTGAAAATGGAACGGGTCGGCGCGCCGGCCCTCTCGCCGGACGCCTCGCGCGTGGTCTACACGGTGCGCAGCACCAATATGGAGAAGAATCGCGGCAACACCCAGCTGTGGATGATCGACCTGCGCAGCGCCAAGCCGACCCCGGTCCGGCTGACCGAGGGCGAATCGAACAGCACCGATCCCGAATGGTCTCCCAAGGGCGACGCCATCTACTTCCTCTCGGCCCGCTCGGGCTCGTCGCAGGTGTGGCGCCAGCCGGTTTCAAGCACCGGCAGCGGCGGCGAAGCCGTCAAGGTCACCGACCTGCCGCTCGATGTCGATAACTTCCGCCTCTCGCCGGCCGGCGACCGCCTGGCCATGAGCCTGGCCGTGTTCCGCGATTGCACCGACCTGGCCTGCACCAAGACGCGCCTGGACGAGAAAACGAAAAACAAAGCGAGCGGCAAGGTCTACGACCGCCTGTTCGTGCGCCACTGGGATACCTGGTCGGACGGCCGCAACAACGTGCTGTACTCGGCCCCGCTCGACGCCGCCGGCAAGGTCACTGCCGCGCCGGTCAGCCTGTCGGGCGGCATCGACGGCGACGTGCCCTCGAAACCGTTCGGCGACCGCGAGGAATACCGCTTCAGCCCGGACGGCAAGAGCGTCGTCTTCAACGTGAGGGTGGCCGGCAAGACCGAAGCCTGGTCGACCAATTTCGATATCTATCAAACCGCTGCCGCCGGCGGCGCCGCACCGCGCAACCTGACCGCCGACAATCCGGCCTGGGACAGCAAACCGGCGTTTTCGCCCGACGGCAAGACGCTCGCCTGGCTGGCCATGAGCCGCCCCGGCTTCGAGGCCGACCGCTTCCGCCTGGTGCTGATGGATGTCGCCAGCGGCAAGAAGCGCGTCGTCGCCGAGAGCTGGGATCGCTCGATCGGCGACTACAAATGGCGCGATGATGGCAAAGCGCTGCTCGCCACCGCCGACGACCTGGGCCAGCACCGCCTGTTCTCGATCGACGCCGCCAGCGGCAAGGTCGCGCCATTGAGCGACAAGGGCTACGTCAGCGCCTTCGACGCGCGCGGCAAGACGGTGGTCATGGCCCAGGCCAACCTGCAATCGGGCGCGCAGCTGTTCAAGAGCATCAACGGCGGCGCCCCGGTCCAGCTGACGCAGTTGAACAGCGAACTGCTGGCCGACGTCCGCTTCGGCGAATCGGAACAGTTTTCCTTCACCGGCGCCAAGGGCGAAACCGTCTACGGCCACGTGATGAAGCCGTGGGATGCCAAACCGGGCGTGAAGTATCCGGTGGCCTTCCTGGTCCACGGCGGACCGCAGGGCAGCTTCGGCAATTCGTGGAGCTACCGCTGGAATCCGCAGACCTATGCCGGCGCCGGTTACGCAACCGTGTTCATCGACTTCCACGGCTCGACCGGCTACGGCCAGGCGTTCACCGATTCGATCAGCGGCGACTGGGGCGGCGCACCGCTGGAAGACCTGAAAAAGGGCCTGGACGCAGCCGTCAAAAAATATTCCTGGCTCGACCGCGAGCGCAGCTGCGCGCTGGGTGCCTCGTACGGCGGCTACATGATGAACTGGATCGCCGGTAACTGGCCGGAGGGCTTTCGCTGCCTGGTCAACCACGACGGCGTGTTCGACACGCGCGGGATGGCCTACGCCACCGAGGAACTCTGGTTCACCGAATGGGAAAACAAGGGCACCTACGTGGACAACGCGGCGCTGTACGAAAAATTCAACCCGGTCCATTTCGTCAAGAACTGGAAAACGCCGATGCTGGTGGTGCAGGGCGACCTGGACTTCCGCATTCCGACCTCGCAGGCGCTCGGCACCTTCACCGCGCTGCAGCGCCAGGGCGTGGAAAGCAAGCTGCTGGTATTCCCGGACGAGAACCACTGGGTCCTGAAACCAGCCAACTCGGTGCTGTGGCATCACACGGTCAAGGATTGGCTCGACCGTCACCTGGCGCGCTGACTTGAAAGCCCGGCATGGTTTGATCGTGATGGCCGTGCTGGGCGCCATGCTTGCGCCATGCGCGGCAGCGCCGGCGCAGGACATCGCGCCGGCGGCCTTCATCGGCGCCTTCTACCGCGACTATTTTGCCGATCCGGCAGCGGCCAGGAAGCGCCATGTGGACAGCGGCTTGTTCTATTCGAGCGGCCTGCGCAGGCTGATGGATGCCAACCGCGCCGCCTGCGCAAAGACCGGGCGCCAGGACAGCAAATGCGGCTGGAACGTCGATGGTGACGAGTTCCTGCACGCGCAGGAGTTCGACCCGGCGCTGACCCTGGCCTCGTCCGGCTTTACGGCCAGCGCGGCCGGCGCGAATGCGGTGGACGTGCGCTTTCGCCTGTTTCCGAACGAGCCCGATACGCAGCGCGCCATGCGATATGTACTGGTGCGTGAAAACGGTCAGTGGCGGGTCGACGATGTGCGCGACGGAGAGAACGGCAAGAACAGCCTGCGCCAGTTGATCGCCGCCGAAAGCAGCTACGCCGATGCCAGCGCGCGCGACGTGGCTGAGGCGGCGCGCTGGGTCAACATCTACATCCAAAGCGAGTCGGTCGAGCCGTTTGCGCGCTTTGCGGCGTTTCCGCTGACCGTGTGCGACACCAGGGCCGGGTGCGTGCCGTACCAGGAGAGGGACGCGCGCCTGCCGCTGCTGGTGCGCACGCTCTACCTGAGCTACTTCGACAAGGGGGTCTTGCCACTCCCGGTCCCGCGCGGCGCGGCCAGGGAAGGCAAGGTGGCGCGCAGCGGCCCGTTCGACTACACGTTCCGGCAAGGCCAGTGGTGGCTGTCGCGGGTCGACATGCGGCGAGCGCCGGTCCGGCAAAAATAAGCGCTGCCGGTCCCTCGAACGGGACCGGCAGCCTTGCCTGTTACGGGTTAATCAGCGGCGCCACGCTGTTGGCGAACGGCCAGCCCTGTTCTTCATCGGTGTGAATCTGCCAGTTGAAGCCACCGCGGATATCCGGATGGTTGGTTTTGACCTGGTTCCATGCGCTCATCGCCTGCTCGCGGCTCATGTAGTTGGCCGCGTTGCCGATCCCGAATCCCACCACCACCCGGTTCGCGCCCAGCAGAGTGACCCACTGCCTGACATTGTCCGCCACATAGGCCGGATCGTTCAGCCCCGGCCCGTCGTAGTACTGCGGCGCGGCGTAATCCATCGCCCCGGCGGCCACCATGGCGCGGCAGAACTCCTTGTCGATGGCATTCCAGGGCGCCGGCGGCGCCGAGATGATAAAGCCGGGGTAGCGTTTCTTGAGTTCCAGGCTGATCCAGATCATTTCGGCGGTATCGGGCCGCTGGTCCGCTTCGAAGGTATTCCAGTCCATGCCGTCGATCCCGCCCAATTGCGCGTGGATGGCGGCGATGCTGTTCACAAAAGTCTGCGATTTGGTCCGGTTCGGAAAGCTCATGCCATTGCCGGCGCCGCCCACCGACAGGATGATCTTGCGGCCCTGCGTGGTGCGCGCGTACTGGATGTCGGCTTTCAGGTTGGTCGCCGCGCCGCGCCCGTTGCCCGGCGCGCTGAAGGTGACCGCGCCGGTGGTGCCGGGCGAACCGCCCACGGGCACGGCGTGGAACAGGTAAATCAGGTTGTAGCGCGCATTCACGTCGCGGATGCGGATCGGGGAGGGCGTCCAGTTCGGGTAGTAGCCGCCGACGATTTTCTGCGCGCCTGGCTGGGCGCAGGTGGTCTGCGCCCAGTACCAGGTGCTGATGGTCGGGGTGGTGCCGTCGCTGCCGTTGCCGGCCACCTGCACCACCTTGTAATACAGCCCGTTCGGCGCATACAGCACCACGGTGCCGAGCGTGTAATTGACGCCCGCGCGCCAGGTCACGGCGTTGCACGGCGCCAGTGCGGCCGACGATCCAGCGTCGGTGCCGGTACCTTCGATGGCGCCGGCCTGCGTCACCGGCGCGCTGGAGGCGGCAACTGGCGCCAGTGCGGCGCCGGGCGCGTCGCCTGGCGGCGATCCGCCGCCGCAGCCGCTCAGGAGGGCGCCGCCGATGGCGGCCATGCCCAGGTATTTCAGTAGTTTTTTCATCTCGACTCCTGTTGAACAAATGAGTAGGGACCGCCGCCGGCGGCCCGGATGGCGTTACCAGCCGATCGTCACGGTGGCGGTGGTTGGCGCGGTGGAGTGCACCGAGGAGCTGTAATTCCACACGTCGTCGTAGGCGAAGCCGTAGGCCAGCTTGTTGATGCTGTGGTCATGCCAGAACTTGGCGTACCAGTTGGCCGGCTGGCCCGCCGGGTAGAAGTACGCCGAGTCGCTCCAGCGCGCCGGGTCTTCGACCACATGGCGGTTGAGGGCCGCGCACAGCTGCGCCTGGATCTGCAACTGCTTGTGGTAGGCGGGCGTGCCGCCCACGGTGCCGCTCGGATCGTCCAGCGCGCCATTGCCGAGCAGTGCCATGGCGGTGGTGGGTTTGCGCACCTTGTAGGTGCCGGCGCCGTCGGTGAACTGGAACACGCCGCCCACCACCTGGCCGCTGAAAGTCCCCTGCTGGTTGGTGAACACCAGTTTCTGGCTGGTGTACTTGTTCCAGATATGGTTGATGTAGCCGTCCAGGTAAGTGGCATTGGCGCCGCCGTTGTGGAAGCTGGCGTGGGCCGGGGCGATGATGCGGTAGGGCGCATACGGCGCCTGCGCCAGGCCTTTGAACTGGGCCGGGACGCTGGCGACGAACTGCGCCATGATGGACGCGCGCGTTTCGGTTTCGCCCACGGTCTGGTCGTAGCCGCCCAGTCCCTGCAGGCGCAGGGTCAAGGGGAAGCCGAAATGGTCGACCCGGGTCGTGTTACCGAAGAAGCCGTCCTTGGCGCCGATCGACATTTCGATGAAGTCGAAGTAGACGTCGATATTCGGATCGGACGGATTCTCGATATTCGCGCCGGCGTAACCGAGGTTGCCGTTGGCGTCGGCATTGACCTGCAGGTACATCGGACTGCCGACGCTCAGGAACAGGCGCGCCGAATTGAGCGGCGCGATGGTGATCGACTTGAGCTGGGCCAGGGTGTGGAAGTAGTTGGTGTACGGCTTGCCGTTCTTGTTGAGCGCACCGTTGTCGCCCAGCGCCATCGGAACGAAGCGCCCGCCCGCATCGACGTGGACGTATTTGCCGCTGGCCCAGTCCTTGCCGATGATGGCCCAGTAGACCTGGCTGTCCGCGTACTGCCCGCGCGTGCCGTTGACCATCTTGAAGGTGGTCAGCTGGTTCCAGGTGCCCGGGTCGGTCGGCGGCGGGGTGGAGGCGGACGGCATCGGCACGCCCGGCAGGTAGCAGCGCTTGGGCACGCCGGCGATCGGGTCGCCGAACACGCCGCTGTTGCAGTCGGCGCCGCCGGTGAGGGTCTTGGTGAAGAAGCTGCCGTTGGCGCCGTACAGCAGCACCTGCGTACCGCTGAAGTTGCAGCGCCCGTTTTCGGCGGCGCAGCGGGTCCAGGTGGTGGGCGCGCGGTCGCAGTGCTTGGCGCTGCCGGGCAGCGGGTCGCCGAACACGCCGTTGGTGCAGGCCGCGCCGCCGGTCACGGTTTGCGTGACATAGGTGCTGCCGGCGCCGAAGCGCACGGTCTGCGTGTCGCCGAAGCCGCACTGGCCGTTTTCGTTGGCGCAGAAGGCGAAGCTGCTGGTGATTTCGCAGTGCTTGGCCACGCCCGGCGCCGGATCGCCGCCGAAGGTCGCCGTGTTGCAGCTGGCCGCCCAGTCGAACTTCTTGCTGGTGAAGCTGGAACCGGCGCCGTAGCGCACGGTCTGGTTGCCGGTGAAGATGCACTCGCCATTGTCGGCGGCGCAGAAGGTCCATTCCGTGGTCGACGGCGCCGCGCTGCTGGCTGCGGCCGTGGCCGCCGCCAGCATGGAATCCGGCGTGCCGATGTTGCCTGAGTGGACCGTCGTGGTGGCGGACATGGCCGGCGCCGGTGCGGACTCGCCGCCGGACGACGCGCCGCCGCAGCCGCTCAGCAAACCGATGCCGAGCACGCCGAGGGAGAGGAAATGCAGCAGTTTTTTCATGGGACGCTCACCTTGTCGAACGTGGCCGTTGTCTGCGCGTTGCTGGTGCATGATGGCGGCCTTTGTGGTTGGATGCGCATGGGTCGGCTGCCTGGCGGATGCTGACAATCCCGCGCTATGGTAGCGCTTCCAAAATGCGCTTCGTTTCGGCCATCGGATCAGCTCCGCGGGCTCGAATCTCGTCCGGCGCTACGATGCGGTGAAGTCGCCGTTCAAGTGGTCGCAGTATCACCGCCTATCAAAGCGAGGTCAACAGAGGCGAAACGTAATCTAAATTGGGTAAAAGAAAGGAGGAATGGTGTGCCGGTATCGCTTGTTGGCGCCGTCGCGAGCGCCCACGGGCCGCTGCGAAATTGCTCTGGCGACATGCGCCGACAAGACCACTTGGCCACGCGGCATTGTGCGGCCACAGCGCTGCCTGGCCTGGCCGGACGGGCTTGCTCGCATACCACTTGGGTGGCGAAGATCCAGGCCGATGATCGCCAATGCCCCGATGTTGGCGGCAAATTCGCGTGCGTTCAATGCGCTTTGACTCGAGGTCCATGCTGCCCGCACCTGTCTGAAACGCTGAAACTATTTCATCCCGCCGCCACAAACGTGGCATTCTGTCAGCGCGCCCACCCCGGCAGTGCCGACAACTTGAACGCATGGGAACCCGATTGCCACCCTCCGACTTGAACGATTCGCTTCTCCGGCCGTGCCATGCGCGCTTGCTGCTGGTCGCGGCCCTGCTGCTCGCGGCCTGCTCGCCGGAGAAACCGGCGCCAGCCAAGGGCGCGCCAGCGCAACAGAAACTGCCGCCGGTCGTCCACGGCCAGTTGCCGCCGGAGCTGGCGCGCTACGCCGAGGCAATCCATCGCTCCCGGCTGCCGTATATCCACGTCGCGTTGCACAAACCGGACAAGCTGGCGCCCTGGAACAGCAGCCTGGGCGGCGCTGCCTATTTGCCCAAGGGACAGCAATATCCCGCCGGCCCCGATGGCGTGCCCTTGACCTTGCTGGCGCAGTTCAATTTTGCCGAGATGCCGGCGCTGGAGGGATATCCCACGCGCGGCATGTTGCAGTTTTACATTTCCGGCAGCGAGTCGAAAGGGCATTTTTACGGCGCGTCGAGCGAAAGCACCAAGCCCTACAATGCCGAACGTGAATTCCTGTCGCTCGCCAGGCAGCGCTGGTTCCGCGTGGTGTACCACCCCACGGTCGTGCAGGACCGCAAGAAACTACAGCCCACGACGGTTATCGCGAGCGACAATCTGCCGATGGAGGGCAGCTCCGCGCTCAGTTTCGACGTTCGAACCGAGCCGGTGTCGGTGCAAGACTATCGCTTCGCGCGCATCCTGGGACAGCCGCCCTGGGAGCTGTTCAAGCAGTTCGGCGCGAAGCAGGATGCCGTGTCCGACAACTACGAGACGTTTTCGCAGAAGTACACCATCGCCAAGCTGGGCGGGTACAGCAACCCCACCCAGACCGATGTGCGCACCGCGCAGCCCGACGGCGACTGGATCGTGCTGTTCGAGCTGCAAGGCGGCGGCGTCAAGGGCGGCTTCTACAGCGAATGGGGCGATAGCGGGATGGCCGTGTTCTACATTCGCCGCAAGGACCTGGCGCGGCGCGATTTTTCGAACGTGGTCTACTCGTGGGACAACCTCTGATCGCCTCGCTGGCCGCGCCCTTGACGATCCTGTATCCTTCGCCCTACAGACACGAATTGAAAGCGCACTACCATGATTCCAGGCAAAAAACCCGACGCCGCCCGCCTCGATAAAATCGTGGCCGAGGCGCGCAAGGCGGCCGAAACGCGCGAAAGCGGTTATCGCGCGCGCTCGCTCAAAATGTATCCGTGGATTTGCGGGCGCTGCATGCGCGAATTCACCAACGCCAACGTGTCGCAGCTGACCGTGCACCACCGCGACCACAACCACGACAACAATCCGCCCGACGGCAGCAACTGGGAGCTGTTGTGCCTGTACTGCCACGACAACGAGCACTCGCGCTATCTGGAAGCCGATCGTGGCGCCGGGCTGCTGTCGGCCGAGGTGGCGCCCGCCACCCACAACCCGTTCGCGGCGCTGGCCGGGCTGATGAAGAAAAAAGACTGAATACGCCACCGCCAGGCCGCTCCCGCGCAGGCGGCCCCGGCCGCCGTGCGCGCGCCTGCGTTCGCCCTCACACAATCGCAAGGATCGCATGACGCCGACATTTGCCCGCCTGTCCGCATGGACCAGCTACCCGCGCCTCTCCATGCGGGCCTTCCGCGCGCAGTTCCCGTGCGCCGGGTCGGATGACTGGCGTGGCGAGGATGGCGAGGATTACAGCGAGTGCGAGGTCATCCTCGTCACCGGCAACCTGAGCTTGACGCAGAACGAGTACCTCAAGATCCTGCGCCATCCGACGCGCCGGCTTGCCGTCGACGGCGACCTGCGCGTCGAGGGCAGGGTGAGTGGGGTGTTTTTCGTCAGCGGCGACCTGCATTGCCATTCGCTGCTGATGTCCTGGAAATGGCGCGACGACGCCGTGCGCGGGCGCATCCTGGCCAGCGATTGCGTCTGCATCAGCTCGGACGACCGGGGCGCCCGCCGCATCGCCCCGGCATGCCGCATCGAGACGCGCTTCCTGTTCTGCTGGTTCTACGACATCGGCCAGGTCGACCTGAACCCCGCCGCGGTGGTGTTCATCCTGGCCGACTGGGACGAGTCGCACAATCTGGACCTGCCCAACCCGGTGGTGGTGTGGCACCATACCGTGCACGTGCTGGCCATGGAATATCGCGACGAAGTGACCATGGCCGATTCGGACCAGCCGAGCTGGGACTTCGAGGCCATCGAAGCGGCGTTGCGTGAAGACCGGTCCATCTACGCACCCGGCTTCGACATCGCCTGCTATCCGGTTCGGATCGCCGCCGATGACGCGCTCAGCGTGGGCGACCGGCCCCTGGCCTATGCGTTGTACCGGCAAGCGGCCGCCATCTCCCCCGCATATTACCCGGCCTGGTACGGCATGGCCGACACCTTGAGACGCGCCGGCGCGTTCGAGCAGGCGCTCGACGCCTTTATCGCGGCAAGCAAGAAATTCCCGGAAGATGAATGCGGCCTGCTGAACAACGCCGCCGTGCAGGCCGCCCGCTGCGCGCTGCTGCTGGGGCGCCTGGCGCTGGCCAGGGAGATGGCCGGCGTGGCGCTCGATCACGCGGCCCTGCATTGGGTCAAGGTGCGCGGCACCGCGCCAGCTTACCGTATGCGCGCCGAAGCGCATCTGCGCGATGGCGAGCTCGATGCCGCCCAGGCCGACCTGGAACTGGCGCTGGAAGACGAGCCCCGGCACGAGGTGTCCTTGTGGCTGATGGGACTGGTGTACTTTCTGCGCGGCGAGCACGAACGCGCGCAGCACTTCCATGCCAGCGCGGTGCACTTCAGTTCCGGCCTCGATGTCGCCTACGAGGACGAAACGACTACCGATTTTCTCTGCGGCGAAGCGTGCCGCGTCGACTGGGACCGGCAGGACGCCGGCGTGGCAGTGGCGCCGCCGAAGGACGAGGCGTACTGGCGCAATTTCATCGCAAACAACGAGACCGTCAAGATCATCCGCGTCCCGCAGCAGTTCCGCAGCACGGCCATGCTGCAGGACATGCTCGACGCCCGCAGCGAGGACGACGATACCGCATGGCAGGGCGACGTGCTCGACTTCCTCGACGCTTTCCCCGCGCAGGCGTTCACCCCCGCGCTGGCGCGGGCGGCGGTGGCGCTCTCGCCGTACAACCTCGAATGGGTGCCGCGCGCGCTGATCGACAAAGAAGTGTGCCTGCAGGCGCGGCGCGGCACCGGCGGCTTCGCGCTGGCGCACGTTCCGGTGCAATGCATCGACTACGACGTGGCCCTGCGCGCAGTAGAGTGCGGCGAGCGCATCGCCAACATGCCGCCGCAGCTGGTCGACAAGGCGCTGTGCCTGGCCGCCGTCATGCACGCGCCGTCCGCGCTCGACGACGTGCCGGCCGCGCTCATCGACAACGACCTGATCGCGGCCGCCATCGCCTTCGGCACGCCGTGGCATCTGGAGACCGGAATGCCGGCCATGTACACCAGCGTGGCGCTGCTCGAACGCGCCATCGATCAGCACAAGCGCGCCCTGGACGCGATTTCCGGCACCCGCTTCGACGCGCATCTGTACCGGCATGCCCTGCGCCGCTATGGCCAGGACAGCGACTGGGACGAGATCGTGGCGCGCCATTCGCCGGCGGTGTGCGATGCCCGACCCGGTACCAGCTGCGCCGAAGTGTGCTGGAGCGTGTTCTGGGACGAGGCGTTCATCCTGCGCCAGGTGGCCGGGAAATCGACCCGCCTGTCGCCCTGGCAGATCCCGGACGCCTGCTTCACCCAGGCCATTGCCGACGCCTGCGCAAAGCGCGACCGCATCCATCTCGACATGATCCCGCTGCGCTTCGTGCACCAGGCCATGTGCGACGCCTTCAGCAAAGAATACCCGGATATGCTCGGCCATGTGCCGGTGGCCTGCCGCAGCGCGGCCATCTGCGCCGCCGCGGTCGACAAAGACCCCGCCAACCTGGCGCTGGTGCCGCTGGCGCTGCGCAGCGTCGGCCTGTGCATCGCTGCGCTGCTGGCCAGCGCCAAGGTCGAGCGTTACGTGCCTTCGTCCGTGCACCGCGCCGTCTTCGACCGCTTGATCGCGCGGCACGCGGACCAGTTCGAAGCCGGCTTCCTGTACCTGTCGCGCGCCGAGCGCGCCGTCAGCCGCGGCGTGCCCGAGATCGACGCGGCAATGGCCGATTGCGCCACCGTGCGCGCGGTCAAAGCAGGCAGTGGCTTCACCCGCGACGACAAGGCGCAAGCACGCTTCGTGCAAGGCTACTGCCACTACTTGCGCGGCCAGCCGGCCAAGGCGGCCAGGCTGCATCCGGGTGACGACTGGCCGGCGTATGAGGATGTCCACTTCACCGAGCCGGCCGAACCGGTCGACTTCAACAAGGGCAAGTTCGACACGATCATGCGCGACCTGGACCGCCTGACGCAGGCGGGCGACTACCGGCGCGCGCTGGCCGCCGTCGAGGCGGGCGAGCGCATGCTGGACGAAACCGGTTCGCGCGACGTTTACTTTTGGGCGCAGGTGCTCGACAAGAAGCGTTTCCTGGCCTACGAGCTCGGTGAATGGGACCTGAACGAAACGGCCTGCCACCAGGCGGTCGAGCGTTTGCAGCACGAAGACCTGTGGCTGTTCAGCGCGTTCATGGAACCGTTGCGCGCCGCCCTGCGGTCGGCCTGGTTCCGCCTGGGGACCATGCACGCTGGCGCCGCGCGTTCGGCCGACCAGCTCAAGGCCGACCTGAAGCTGATCGACAAGGCGCTCACCCTGTTCTATTCGGACGAAGACGACGACGTGATCGCCCCGTTCAAGGAAGGGCGCGCGAGCGTGCGCGCGCTGCTCGACGCCGCGAGTACATAAGGGGTTTATTGCTTAAAATCAATTAGCGCCTGCCGCTCGCCTGCGCTGCCGTCATAAAGTTTCCATTGGTAAAGATAGAGTGGATGAATGCCCTACAGGCACCCACCGCAGCTTCCACAGGAGACTTTATGACGATCGATACCGAAGTGCACCCGAATGATGCCCTGTTGGCGACGGACCCGGACGCGATGATCGTCTGGCCGGACCAGGATGAGATCGACGCCCTGGCGGCCCTCATCGCGGCCTGGACGCCCGCATTCCCGTTCCAGGACATCGAAGCGATGATCCTCAGCGGCGACGATGGCGGCACGCCGTACTGGTTCGCGCCGCCAGCCGACAGTGCGCGCGAGGCCGTGCTGACCGGCAGCGAAGACGCCGACATCCTGCACGGGCGCGAAGGCGCGGACCTGCTGTTCGGCCTCGAAGGCGACGATATTCTGCAGGATGTGCGCGGCAATAACCTGTTCGACGGCGGCGCCGGCGACGACATCATCGAAGGCGCGGGCCTGAGCCTGTACATCGGCGGCACCGGCAACGACACCATTACCGCCTGGGGCGCCGATTTCACGCTTGCCTTCAACGCCGGCGACGGCTTCGACACGGTCGTTTTGTGCGCGCGCGGCCCGGCGACCATCTCGCTCGGCCTGGGCATCGGCGCATCCGACCTGTTGTTCACCCGGGCCGGCAGCGACCTGATCGTGACGACCGGCGCCGCCGAAGGCATGGCGCTGAGCGGCTGGTACGACAATCCCGCGCCCGAGGCGCTCGCCTTGCAATTGATCGGGGCGGGCGGTGTCGAGCACTACGACCTGATGGCCTTGAGCGCCGCTTTCAGCGACCGGCAGGGCGCGCGGCTCGGGCAGGACGGCGTGGAAGATTCGGCCCCGGCCGGCGGCGAACTGGCGGCGATCTATGCCACCAGCGCCGCCGGGATCGAAATCACAGGCGCCAGCGCCGCCCTCTGGACCGATGCATTCGGCTTTATGGCGGGCCTGGGCGTGATGCTGTAACGCCTGGCGTGGTCCACGGCGTGGCGGGCGCGCGCCAGTATTCGCGCGCCATGAAGCGCCATGGCAGCACCAGCGGCACCAGCACGATCCCGATCGCGCAGGCGAACAGGGTCTCGGCGGCATACTCGTCGAGGCCCGGTCCCATCCACATCGGCAGGGCGAAGGCGGCCACCCAGATGATCTTCCACACCAGTTCGAAGACCAGCAGCGGCAGCATTTGCAGCGGATAGCGCAATCCCAGCACCGACAGCAGGCACAAGGCGCCGAGCAGCGAGCGCACCACGGTGCCGGCATTGGCTGTCACGCCGGGCGGCGCGATAATCGCCGGCCACATGGTCAGGCCCAGCCCCACCACCAGCAGCAGGTACATGGCGCGTAACAGGGTCAATCTGAGAGTGCTGATCTGGTTCATGCCGAGACTCCTTTAAAGTTCAGTTGTTCCCATGCCGGGATGTCGACGCCCTTGAACAGCAGGTACAGGCAGAATGCGCTCTCGCCGATGAACGACGGCACCAGGATTGCCGGGAATAGCGCGCCATGCAGGGCGGGGGAGAGCACCATGATGAAGGTGTTGAGCAGGTAGCACAGGCCGGCGACCTGCATCAGCACCCCGACCGGGGCCGGAAAATAGCCGGACTTGCGCACCAGGTGGCCGACGATGATGCACTCGGCCCCGAAGAACATCAGCGCCACCGCGAACGCCTGCGAATGGCCGACGATGGCCAGGTAGGCGCCGGCCTGCGCCTGGCGCGGGTCGATGCCCATCTGCGCGGCGGCCAGCAGCGGCGCGAGCGCGCCTTGCAGTTGCAGGGCGCTGACGCTTTCGACCGCCAGCGACACCAGCGCGAAGAACATGGCCAGCAGGGTCAGGTTCTTGTTCACGGGCCGCAGCAGCACGTACCACGCCAGCGACAGGCCGACGGCGCACAGCAGCAGCACCAGTTGTCCCGCCACGCCGAGGCGCCACAGCCCCTCCGAGGCGAGGATGCGCTGGGCGGTCTCGGCGGCGTTGCCGGCCACGACCAGGCTATTGCGGATCACCGTCTCGCCCAGGATCCCGATGACGATGATGACGAGGTACAGGGCGCCGGCGATGCGCGCATGACGCTGCGCCTCTTTGCCGCCGGGTTCAATTTGCTGATGCTGGTAAGGCATGGTGTTCTCCTGGTGGGGTGCAAAAGCGGTGCAAAAAATCGGTCGGCGCGGCAGGCGCTGCTGGATTACTCGACGTCGCGCAGCATTTTCTCGACGGCGGCCTCGCGCGTTTTCACTTCCGTCATATGGGCGTTGATGGCGCCCAGCGCGGCCGAGGTTTCGGCCTGGGCCGCCGCCGCCTGCGCCGCCAGCTGGCGGTAGGCTTCGTCGCTGGCCTGGCGCGCCCTGGCCTCTACGATGGCGGCCAGATACTTCATGCCGAAAATGAGCAGGAGGGTCGCGAGCGGCAAGCCGATGGTGATCAAAAAGACGTGTTCGGACATGATGTGGCTCTACTTTTCAGGGTTGATGGTCAGCGACTGCGCTGCCTCGGCAATCGTCTCGGGCGTGAGCGCCACCGCGAAGCCGGACGCTTCGAAGTAGTTGAGCGCTTTGCCGTCGTGCGACAGTTCGAGGCGGCTGGTCACGAGGCCGGCTTGTTCGAGTTTTTGAAGATGCAGGTGCAGCAAGGGCCGGCTGATGCCAATGTCGCGTGCCAGCTGGCTGACGTAATTGCGTCCGCCCGCTGACAGGGCCGCAATGATGCGCAGCCGGTGCGGATTGGCGAGGGCCGACAGGATCGCCAGCAACTGGTCTCCGTCGATTGATGGTTTCTTTTCTTTCACCTGTAAAGAATATCTGACACATGACAGCCGGTCAAGCGAATTATTCGGGCGGGGTGGAAATGACCCTGCCGCCAGTAGGGCGAGTCTGCTAAACTCGCGGCGATTGTGGTGTTTGTATCGAACCAGCCCGCCGTAACGCCGCTACCAGCTCCCATGGCACGCTGGAGCGGGTCCGACGGCCCGCGTGTGGCTGCTGCGATGAACTGACGCTGCAAAAGTACCGTTTCCAAGCGCTGCCGCCAGGCAGGTCGAGCAGAACTTGTCGAGGTGCGCCGCTGTCGGCCGATTCCCCCGCGGAGTCGCCGCGCCTTGTCTTTGTCTGCGCCCCTGCCGGTGGCATCTATCCGCCATATTTACAAGGATGCCATGACTTACCTTCAAACTCTCGACACCATCGTCAGCACCATCGTGCTGCCGGCCGCCCCCGACACCGACCGCGAGGCCCGCTTTCCGCGCGCCGCCATCGAGGCGCTGGGCCAGGCCGGCCTGCTGGGCCTTGTCAGCAGCAAGGACGTGGGCGGCCTGGGCCTGGGCCTGCCCGACGCGGCGCAGCTGATCGAGCGCCTGGCCAAGGCTTGCCCGTCGACCGCGATGATCGTCTGCATGCACCTGTGCGCGGCCACCGTGCTGGAAAAATTCGCCACCGAGAACGTGCGCCGCGACGTCGCCGCCGGTCGCCACCTGAGCACCCTGGCCTGGTCCGACAATGGCTCGCGCAGCCACTTCTGGGCGCCGGTCGGCACCGCGCGCCAGGAGGGCGATAGCATCGTCATCGACGGCAGCAAGTCGATGGTCACCGCCGCCGGCGAAGCCGATTCGTACGTCTGGTCGACCGCGCCGGTGGCCAAAGAAGGCGCCAGCACCCTGTGGCTGGTCGACAGCAAGAGCGCCGGCCTGTCCGAACCGAAAGCGTTCGACGGCATGGGCTTGCGCGGCAATCGTTCCTCGCCGATCAGTGCCAGCGGCGTGCGCGTCGCCCAGGCGGCCATGCTCGGCGTGGACGGCGGCGGTTTCGACATCATGATCGGCGCGGTGCTGCCGGTGTTCTCGACCCTGATCGCCTCGTCCTCGCTGGGCCAGATGGAGGCCGTGCTGGAAGCGGCATGCGCGCATGCGGCCGGCAGCAAGCTCGAACACCTGGGCAGCTCGCTGTCCGAACTGCCGACCATCCGCGCCTACCTGGCGCGTGCCTGCATTCAGGCCGACATGGTGCGCACCCTGCGCGACGACACCCTCGCCGCGCTGGCCGCCAACCGGCCGGACGCCATGCTGCGCGTGATGCAGGTCAAGGCGGCAGCGGCCGAAGCGGCCCTGGAAGTGACCGACACCGCCATGCGGGTGTGCGGCGGCGCGGCCTTCCGCAAGGATGTCGGGATCGAACGCTACTTCCGCGACGCGCGCGCCGCCTCGGTCATGGCGCCGACCTCCGACGTGCTGTTCGACTTCATCGGCAAGGCCGTTTGCGGCATGCCGGTGTTCGGTTAAGGAGAACGCGATGAACACGCCATTGATGATGGGCGCAGTCGCCTACGCGCCGAAAGTCGTGACGATCTGGGAAGGCTTCAAGGAATACTTCCGCCGCCATGACTTTGAATTCGACTACATTTTGTACTCCAACTATGAGCGCCAGGTCGAGGCGCAGTTCGACGGCAGCATTGCGCTGGCGTGGAATTCGCCGCTGGCCTGGGTGCGCGCCGAGCGTATGGCGCGCGCACGCGCTCTTGAAGTGAGCGCGCTGGCCATGCGCGACAGCGATTGCGACCTGACCTCGGTGCTGGTCACGCGCACCGGCCCGGTGCTCACGCTGGAGCAACTCAAGGGCAAGACGATCGGTTTCGGCGCCATCGACTCGCCGCAGGCGCACCTGATCCCGCTCGACCTGATGCGCCAGCACGGCATGCTGGCCGGGCGCGATTACACGGCGCGCCGCTTCGACGTTTTGGGCGGCAAGCACGGCGACCATATCGGCGGCGAACGCGATGCCGCGCTGGCGCTGATGGCCGGCCAGATCGACGCCGCCTGGATGATCGACAGTAACCACATGGCTTTCTCGCGCGAAGGCGTGCTGCCGGCCGGCGCCACCGCGATCCTGGCGCGCACGGCGCCCTTCGACCACTGCAACTTCACGGTCAGCCCCGGCGCGCCGGCGGCGCGGATTGCGCGCTTCGGCGAACTGCTGCTGGCCATGAGCTGGGACGACCCGGAAGTGCGCCCGCTGCTCGAACTCGAAGGCCTGAAAACCTGGCTGCCCGGGCGCGTGAGCGGCTATGACGCGCTGGTGCGGGCGGTGGACGACGAGCGTTTCTATGATGCGGAAGGGAAGATCCTTGCGGCCGACTATCGATATTGAGGCCTTGGGCTTCGACGCCGGCGCCCATCTGCTGGTCAAGCACGGCTTGCAGCAGATCGCGCCGGGCCAGGAGCTCGATGTGACGGGTTCCGGCGCGGGCTGGGACGGGCAACTGGGCGCCTGGTGCCGCAGCCAGGGCCACCCGTGCGAGCTGCTTGCCGTGGACGGGCGCAAGGTGGTGCGCGTGACGCGCGGTGGCGCATCTGGCGGGCGCTGGCGCGCCGCGCTGCACAGCGGCCATGCCGACCCGCGTGTGGACGGCGCGGTCGCCACCCAGGCCAAGCCCGAGTGGGGCCTGGCGGCGCGCGGCGCCACCGTGGAAGCCGGGTCGCCCGCCATGCACTTCCGCCTGGACCAGAAGGAGGAAGTGTGGGCCGAACGCGCGGCCGACCTGTACGCGCAGGCCGCGGCCGCCCAGTGGGATCCGGAGACGGCAATCGACTGGAAGGCCGACTTCACCTTGCCCGACATGGTCGAAGACGCGGTGGTGCAGGTGCTGACCTACATGATCGAAAACGAAGTGGCGGCGCTGGTGGTGCCGGCGCGCTTTCTGGGACAGGTGCATCCGCACTATCGCGAAGTGCAGGCGGTGCTGGCGATCCAGGTGGCCGACGAAGCGCGCCACATCGAGGTGTTCACGCGGCGCGTGCGGCTCAAGGGCAGGGAGCCGGGCCTGTCGACGGCGGGCGGGCAAAGTTCGCTCAAGACGCTGCTCGACGAGCAGGATTTTTCGGTGGCCGAATTTTTGCTGTCGGTGCTGGGGGAGGGCACGTTCGTGAGCCTGCTGCACTTCTTGCATGCGTACGCGCCGGACCCGGTCACGCGCCAGATCGCGCGCCTGGCCGCGCGCGACGAGGCGCGCCATGTCGCTTTCGGCATGACGCACCTGGCGGCGCGGCTCGAACGCGAGCCGGCCTTTCGCACGCGCCTTGCCAACGCGGTCCAGTCGCGCAACGATGCCCTGGCGGCCAGTTCGGGGCTGAACGAGGAAGTGTTCGACTCCCTGATCCTGCTGGCGGCGGGCGCACTGACCCCGGGCGCGATTGCGGCGGGCTACCTGCGCGTGCAGCAGTTGATGGTCGATATGGCCGAAGGGCGCCAGTCGCGCCTGGAGCGGCTGGGGTTTTCGAAGGCCGAGGCGCAGCAGTTGTCGGCGCTGCATACGCGTAATTTCATGTGAGGCCGGGACGATGAGTTGGGCGCTGGCCGTGGCGGTGTTGCGCCTTGTGCCTTGCGGCTGGCGTTGCCGGCGCCCGGATCGGCAATCGATTTACTAAAGGATACTGAATGCGAATCAAGATGATGTTTGCCGGACTGATGTTGCTGGCATGCGCGCCACTGGCGTCGGCACAGACCGGCGAGCGGTCAAGGTCGCAGGACAAATCCCCGGCTCCGGTGGGCAGCAAGGTCAAAGCGCAAGCGGACGGGTTCGGCACGGTGCTTCCCGCCGGCCTGACGGCGAATCAGCTGATCGCCCTGGTCGCGCCCGGCCGCGACGCCGCGTTCGCCATGCTCGTCGGCGCCAAAGCCTGGCCGTATCGCGCCAACAGCTACGTCGTGATCGCCTGTTTCAGCCGCGACAAGAAGGACGCCGAACGCTCGCGCAGATCGAGCACGGGACCGTCCTGCGACAGCGCTAATCCGTCCCACGATACGCCCGCAGCCATCGATCCGGCGGTCTATCTCGGCGTTGTGGAATATCGGGCCGGCAGTGGCGCGCCGGCCCTGGTCGCCAGCTACGGCAAGCCCTACGATATCAAAACCAGCTGGGCATTTCGTCACGTCGAAGGGCCTCAAGAGGACGACGATACGCCCGCGGGCCAGGACAGCGGCCTGATGCCCGAACAGTATCGCCGTTTCGACTTCGCCCCCTACAAAATCGCAGCAACGGAAACGGCCATCGGGCTGCGTCTCGGCTGGAACGAGGGCTATGCCGGCGGAGGCGCCGATTTCGAAGCATTGTCGCTGTTCAGGATCGACGGCAACAAGCTGGTCAATATCTTGTCGGAGCCGGTCTCCTTCCACAAACTGATCGCCGGCGACTGGAACAAGGACGGCACCAGGGACCACGATGAATACGAGGGCACGAATGTGCTGTCGGTTCTTCCGAGCACGACCAACGGCTATGCGGATCTCCAGTTGCGCTTGCTGAAAAGTAAATCGAAGCTCGTCTTCACCTGGGACGGCAAGCGGGCCGGCTATGTGCTCGTCAAGCCGGCCCCGGCAGCGAAAAGCCGCTGACGGGTCGGCCTGGCATCAGGCGGCCTTGGCCGGCTTCTTGAACGGACTGCGCTCGGGCGCGTCGTCGTGTTCGATCCCGAGCAACAGGTGCTTGATCATCTTGTTGAGCACCGGCTGGCGGTGCCGCACCAGGATGCCGAAAGTTTGCGGCTTCGCGCCCAGCGCCGCCTTCGGTTCGAGCGCGGTGCGGCCGAACGAGACTTGCTTGCAGCCCATCGACAGGGCGTCGGCGATGCCGGCGTGCAGCAGGCGCAGGTAGATCGGCAGATCGGCCGCCGCCGCGCGGTTGAAGCCGATGTGGTAGGCGATGGAGGTATCGCCGTCGGCCACCGAGATCAAAAAGCCCAGCATCGCCCCATCGCGCTTGAGCACGCTGCAGCGGAAGCGCTCGCCTGCCGCCTGTTGCAGCGCCGGAAAATACTCCGGGCGCAGCTCGAACGGGCGGAAACCCGCGTTGACCTGGACTTCCTTGTAGAGACCGTGAATCTGGTCGCGCACCGCGTCCAGGTCGCTTAACTGTTCGACCGTGCAGGCCGCTTCGTCGAGCGTCTTGAAGACCGCGTTGCGCACGCCGCTGCGGTATTTGGAGGCCAGGCTGGCCAGGTAGTCGTCGTAATGCTTCCAGTCGTCCTGCAGGGCCAGCACCATGTTCGGCTCGGTTTCCACGTAGCGGTAGCTCAGGTGTTCCAGGTGCGCCGCGTGGTCGATGTGGGGCGCGTGCAAGTCCTTGATCATGATGAAGTGGGTCTTGCCGACCAGCTTGTCGGCCTGGCGCACCCGGTACAGCACTTCGGCCACGCCGTGCCAGGCCAGCTTGGGATCGGCGTCGGGCGCCATGGCGATGCCGTGCTGGCCGAAAGTGAGCAGGTTGCCGCAGGTAAGGATGCGCTGGGTGGTCTTCTTGGCCAGCTCGTCGAGCGGGGCGGGGCGCGCCGAGGCCGATCGGGATTTGTCGGGGCGGGCCTGGGCCAGGCTGATGTCGGCGATCTGCATGTACACGGCCGCGACCGGCATGCGTTCGGCGCCGGCGCCGCTGTAGATCAGGGCGTAGCGCGGCGACAGGTTGTGCGGCAGCACCTGTTCGAGCGCCTTGAGGTAGGCGAAGGACATGAAGAAGCCGGCGTGCTGCGCCAGCGCCTGCCAGGCGGCGGCGTCGAGCAGTTCGATGGCATCGGCGATGGCGTAGTTCAGGTCGGCCGGACCGCGCAGGCGCTTGCGTTCGCGGCTGCGTTCGGAGAGCGAGGCTTTGATCGAGCGGAGTTTTTCTGGGATGTTCATGGACGCACTTTTTTAGTTGTTAGAATCTTCTGTGCGCGATTCTACAGAAGTTCAAGCGTCGGTCGAACCCTTGCTGGCAGGCGGCGTAAAGATGGCCAAAGCGCTCCTCTGCACATTATTCAGTTTTGCGCAGCGTCGTCGACCGATGATGGCGGCTTATGCTGGGTCACGCCTGTCCGCAAACTCAAACGGTCCAGGCCATCGTCGAGTAGCCTGTATCCAAACACAAGCGCGGCAATCAGCAGGATGGTCAGCACGTTCACACCGAGGTTCGCCCCCACGTCCCGAAGCAGGCCCAGTGGCCCTCTACGGGCACGTAGCTCCGCCTGGATTGCCGCCAATTGTCGACCAATCGCCGTGTTCGTGAATTCCGCTTGTATCTTCGCTCTTTTCGCATCAAGTGTCGCGTCCAGAAAGGCTGTCATGAAGCTGTCGGCCTGTTTTTGGTACATGGCCAGGCAGACCGGTGTCGTTGCCGCACGCTCGAAGTTTTCGACGTCGTCCGGCGTAGGCGGACGCCCTGTTTGCGCGACGATCGCCGCATAGGTCTCAATTTCGTGTTGTTTGTACAAGGCATAGGCCAGCGCGGCCAGCGTATCGTCGGGATGGGGAACGAGCAGGGCGAAGACGCTCGGGTTTGTCATCACTGCCCCACGTCGTTGGAGGTGGGGGCCTCGGTGTTTGGCGTTGCCGCATCGTCGCTTGCGCCATTCCTCTTTTTGGCAATCATCATTGCTGCGCGAATTTCTTCGCGGGTGAACTCGATCCGTGGCTCAGGCCATTCGCCTGAGTCGGAAGCAAGGGCATTTGGATCCTGACCGCGCAGGATTGCGGTGGCGCGGCGGTTGATCGCGTGCAGCATGTTTCTGTCTATAATGAACGGCATCATGCACCTCCTCGTAGCAAGTCCACACCATTTTAGCGTGGACCGCGACCCACACGAGGAGTGCACGGACGTTGAAGTGCCTGGGTTTGTGCCGCCGCAAATGCATTTGGCGTACGCTGTGGCTTGTTGTCATGCCATTGATAAATTGATGGCCAGGCTGTCAGGTCCCATCCCACCCATTCTGCTTGTCATCTTCGGCCAGTTCCGCGTCCAGCGCGAACATGGCTTCGAGCTCCTCGCGCGCCTGCTTGGCCACCGACAGGAACTGTTCCTTGTCCTTGTAATACGGATAGATCTGGTCGAGGCTGCGCAGGTTGAACATGCGGAACTTGCTGGCCGCCTGGCGCGCGCGGTAGGCGCCGAAGCCGAGCTCGTGCAGCACGTCGCGCCCCAGCATCAACGCCGCTTCGAACGTTTCGCGCTGGATGATGGTCACGCCGCGGTCGCGCAAATCGAAGTAATGGGTCACATTGCGCGCCCGCGCCATGATTTTCAGATCCGGAAAGGTGCGCCGCACCGCGTCCACCAGTTTCAGGCTGTCGTCGATATCGTCGACCGCCACCACCAGCGCGCGCGCCCGCGCAGCACCGGCCGCGTGCAGCAGGTCGATGCGCGTCACGTCGCCGTAAAACACTTCCATGCCGAAGCGGCGCACCAGGTCGATCTGGTCCGGATCGTGATCGAGCACGGTCAGCTTGACCCCGTTGGCCGCCAGCAGGCGCCCGAGGATCTGGCCGAAACGCCCGAAGCCGGCGATGATCACATGCTCGTCGTTGGGCGCGATCTTGTCGTCCTGGCGCTTCTTGTCGGCGCGGTAGCGCGGCGCGATCAGGCGGTCGTGCGCGATCAGGAGCAGCGGCGTGACCACCATCGACAGCGCCACCACCACCACCAGGATCGAGGCCACCTCGGCGCTGAACACTTTGGCGGCCTCGGCCGCGCCGAACACCACGAACGCAAATTCGCCGCCCTGCGAGAGGATGAAGGCGAACAGCGCCTGCTGGCTGCGCGGAATTTCGGCGATCTTGCTGATTCCGTACAGGACGGCGATCTTGATGCACAAGAACGCCGCCACCAGCCCCAGGATCAGCCACGGCTGCGCCATGAACACGCCGAAGTCGACCGACATGCCGACCGCGATGAAAAACAGCCCGAGCAGCAAGCCCTTGAACGGCTCCAGGTCGGTCTCGAGCGCGTGGCGGTATTCGGAGTCGGCCAGCAGCATGCCGGCCATGAAGGCGCCCAGCGCCATCGACATCCCGACCCACTGCATCAGCAGCGAAATGGCAATCACCAGCAGCAGCGAAAAAGCGGTAAAGATTTCGCGCATGCCGGTCTTGACGATGATGCGCAGCAGCGGACGCACCAGGTAGCGTCCGGCGAAGATCAGCGCGCCGATCACGCCGACCACTTTCAGCACGCCCAGCCAGCCCTGCTCGCTGCCCTCGGCCGCCGCCACGCCCAGCAGCGGCACGATGGCGATCATGGGAATGGCGGCCATGTCCTGGAACAGCAAAATGGCAAAGCTGGCCGAGCCGGTCGGGGTGGTCATCAGCTTGCGCTCGTCGAGCGTGGCCAGGGCGATCGCGGTCGACGACAGCGACAGGCCCAGCGCGGCGATCAGCGCCACCTTCCAGTCGATCCCGGCCAGCATGGCGCAAGCGCACAGGGCGCCGGTCACGCCCAGCACCTGGGCCGCGCCGCGCCCGAAGATGGCGCGCCGCATCGACCACAGGCGCTTCGGTTCGAGTTCGAGGCCGATCACGAACAGCAGCAGCACCACTCCGAATTCGGAAATGTGCAGGATGTCTTCGACTTCGCCGATCAGGCCCAGTCCCCAGGGACCGATGGCGATGCCGGCCAGCAGGTAGCCGAGCACGGCGCCGAGGCCGAGTTTTTTGGCGATCGGCACGGCAATCACCGCCGCCGCCAGGTAGATCAGTGCGTTAAACAGTAAACCGTGTTCCATCGTGACAAAGCTTTCCAGGGGTCATGCGTTCGCGAGCGCGCGCAGGCGGGCGGCAAAGGTCGCGACGTGGGCGTCGAGCGTTTCTTGCGGGGATTGGTGGGCGCCGTGCAGGATGTGGGGTTCGAGCCATTCCATGCCGCACAGGGCGGCAATCTGGCGGTATGGCGGCAGGAAGGCGTCGAACGGATGGCCGTGCGCCGCGTCCGCGGCGTAGGCATCAAGCGGACTGCCGGTCGACGCCACCAGCCAGTAGCGCTTGCCGCGCAGGGCGGTGGCGCCGGCGCCGTAGGCCCAGCCGGGCACCAGCACCGCGTCGACCCATTCCTTGAGCAGGGACGGCATGCCGTACCACTGGACCGGATGGACGAACACCAGCGCGGCGGCGTCGGCCAGGTTTTCCTGTTCGGCCGCCACGTCGATGTAAAAATCGGGATAGGTTTCGTACAGGTCGACCAGTTCGACCCCGGGCACGCTGCGCGCGGCCTCCAGCAGGCGGCGGTTCACGCGCGAGCGCTGCGGCGCCGCGTGCGCGAAGATCACCAGTACCTTGCGCAGCGGCGCCCCGGCCTGCGCCGTCACTTGGTTTCGAGCATGGCTTTGGACAGCGCGAAGCCGGCGTCGTCCTGGTCGAGCGCCCACGACATCATGCCGCCCAGGCGGTGGTCGCGCACGTAAGCGGCTTTTTCCTTGATCACGAGCGGATCGTCGTAGGTCCAGAAGGTGCCGTTTTCGTAGGTCCACAACTGCTTGCTGACCGGATGGTAGAACTTGGGCGCCTTGCGCGCCGAGATGGTCGCGTAGCGCTCGGTGCCTTCCTCGAAGCCCTTGGCCGGACCCGTCGCGCTCTGGTACAGGCCGTAACGTGCCGCCGGCACGCCGGTCCAGCCGCGCGCATAGAACGGCACGCCGATGACCAGTTTTTTGGCCGGCACGCCGGCTTTCAGGAAGCGCTCGACCCCGGTGTGCACGCTCTGCTTGTCGCTGTCGGGGCTGCCCGGATCGGGGTACAGGTTCGAGTGAAAGCCGGTCGGGCCCTGCCTGGTCCAGCTGCCGTGGAAGTCGTAGGTCATCAGGTTGATCCAGTCGAGCGACTTGCTGTACTTGGCCGGCTCGGTGGCGTCGGTAGTCTTGGCGCCGCTGTTGACGGCCGCCGTCAGGTAGTATTTCTTGCGCTGCTTCTTGCCCAGCGCGTTGAGCTGGCTGCGGAACTCCGCCAGCAGCAAGGTGAAGTTTTCCTTGTCGGCCGGGCTGATGGTGTTGTACGCCATCAGCGGCACGCCCGGATACTCCCAGTCGATATCGAAGCCGTCGAACAGCCCGGCCGCGGCGCCCTTGCCGCCATGCCCGTTGAGCATCGGCAGGTCGCCCTTGATGTACAGGTCGATGCAGGACGAGACCAGTGCGCGCCGCAGCGGCGCGGTGGCGGCGCCGGCCGAGAACCAGCGCGACCATTCGGCCCCGCCGATGGCCAGCAGCACCTTCAGCTTCGGATGCCTGGCCTTGAGCTGGCGCAGCTGGTTGAAGTTGCCCGCCAGCGGCTGGGACGCGGTGTCGGCGCTGCCGTCGACCGATTCGGCCGCCGTGAACTGGCGCCCGTAGTCGAGGGTGGCGCGCATGCCGCCGCCGTCGGCCGCATCCTTGATGTCGCGCCCGCTATCGCAGCGGTAGGTGTTGTCCGGCATCTTGTACAGATTGGCGAAGGCGTAGTTCAGGAACGTGAAGCGTCCCGCCACGCCGGCCTGGTCGAGCTGTTTCAGGCGAAAGCCGCTCTCGGTGCTCCACGCGGTGTAGTACGAGCCGATTTCGAGCGGCGCGCCGGAGCGTGCCGGAGCCGCCATGGCGGCCGTTGCCGCGCCGGCCAGGGCGAGGGCGCAGGTGAATCTGGTCATGCGGGTCTTGTTCAACATCTGTTCTCCTTGCTTATATCTTGAGCTTGCAATTATGTAGGTTCAGGCGTGCAACCACCAGCACGATCGTGGCCGTAAACACGGCCCCGGCCAGCAGCGCGGCGTTGCCCTCGACCAGCGCCGGGCGGAACTGCGCGCCGGCCAGGCTGATCACGGCGCCGATGGCGAACGGCAGCAGGTAAGTGATCAGCGGACTGGTCGCGGCCGGTTCGACCAGCACGGTCCAGCGGCGCGCGGCCTGCACCTCGACCAGCCAGTAGAGCAGCGCGAACACGGCCACGCACAGCGCCCCGCAGTATAAGGCCCAGGGCGGGGTGGCGCCGATCTTCGAGACCGGGTACCAGTGGTGCAGCACCCAGCCGGCCAGCGCCAGCAGCGCCGCCAGGCCGCCCGCCTGGCGCAAACGGCGTGCCACGCCGTGCTTGCCGTCGAAAAACAGCAGCGCGCACACCAGCCCGGCCAGCACGATCACGCTGTGGATGGCGTGCCCGGACAGCGCGCTGCCGGTCCCGGTGTTGGCGGCCGCCATAAACAGCGCCACCCCGGCGCCCATGGCCCCCAGCAGCGGCGCCAGGCGTCCGCGCGCCAGCTGGTACAGCAGGGCGGCGGCCAGGTAAGCCCAGCCGATCAGGCCGAGAATGCCCCACCACTGCGGCGTCATCATGGCGCCATCCTGGCCGCGCCAGAGCAGCGCCAGGCCGGCCAGCAGCAGCACGCCGGCGCCGCGCAGGCAGCCGTTGAGCAGGGCGCTGTCGAAGCGGTACACGCCCCACACCAGCAGCACCGCCGCGTAGAAGGCCAGCGACCAGGCCGCGATCGGCATGCGCATGGCTTGCTCGCTGTAGCCCGACTCGGCATTGACCATGAACACGCCCATCACGATCAGGGCCAGCGCGCGCCAGGCGCTGTGCCCGAACACGCGGCCCGGGCCGTCGCCGCGCGCGATGCGGCTGTGCACGCCGAAAGGAATCGACATGCCGACCGCGAACAGGAAGCCGGGGAACACGATATCGGCCAGGCCCATGCCGTCAAACGCGCCATCGGCGTGCAGCAGCCAGGCCGGCACGCCGCGCGCCCCCGCCAAAAAATTTACGTACAGCATGAGCACGAAGGTCAGGCCGCGAAAGGCGTCGACCGACAGGATGCGTTGCCGGGGCAGGTCGTTGAAGGGGACGGACATGGGCGGTGGCGGTATCGGGGGCGGTAATGGAAAGTCGGCGAGATCGGAGACAGTAACATTTCCCGCTGGCGACGCCAAGAGCCTTGGCCGGAAGTTGAGATTATAACATTGTTCCTGTCGAGTTTCTTTACAGTCCAGTTTGTCAAACCGGTACCGGCTGCGCTAAGTGGCTGAATTGATGGCGTTGTTGTTTCGGGTATGAAAATTGCTCGGGCATTGCCAAGGGCGTCATTGTTTGCGCAAAATCAAAATGGAGAGACTATGCTTGGGAAAATGAAGATGCTGGTGTGCCTGGCAGCCGCAATCGCCGGCACGGCGCAGGCCGGCGTGATCGGCGCGGGTGGCTTCAGCGCCCCGACCGTGATCGACTTCGAGAATGCGCTGGCGGGTCCGATCGGCAGCCAGTATGCGGCGCTCGGGCTGAGCTTCACCAATTTCAACCTGGATATTTACGCGACCTCGCCGGCGCCGCCGAGCCGGGTGGCGCTCAAATACGTCGACGGCTCGCCCGACCTCGACGGCATCATCACGTTTTCGTCGGTGATCACCCGCTTCGGCGCGGACGCCAGCACCAATCCGGAAGACGACACCTTCATCGATGCCTATCTCGGCAATACCCTGGTCGGCAGCCATTTCTTCGATACCGCCGGCGATGGCACCACCGGTTCCTTCATCGGCATCGAATTCTTGTCCGGCTTCGACCGCGTGGTGTTTCGCACCATTCCGGTCGTCAACGGCGCGCTGGCGCTCGACAGGCTGCGCTTCGAAAATGTGGTACCGCCGAGCCCGGTGCCCGAACCCGGCAGCCTGAGCCTGATGCTGACCGGCGCCGCCTTGCTGTGCCTGTCAGTAGCGCGGCGCCGCACGCGCTGAGACGGCGCGCCCGCTTGCGCCGCTATTTACCGCGCCGGCTGGTCCGAGGCCACCACCGTCTCTTCCAGCGGCAGCGCGAAGCGGGTGCCGAGAAACGCCGCGATGCGCTCCTGGGTCGCTTCCAGGTAGGGAATATTCATGTGGTCCGAATCGGGCACGGTTTCATCCAGGTGCAGCTTGCCCAGCTGTGCGACCAGCAGGTCGGTGTGCGAATGCGGCACGATATCGTCGAAGGCGGCGCGCAGCACGTAGGTGGGCGCGGTCAGCGCCGAGGCGTACTTGACCGACTCGAAGCGGTGGCGCAGCACATATTCGACCGGCACCGCGCGGAACTTGCGCTTGGCGATGGCCAGGATCGAATCGTAGGGCGTGATCAGGATCAGCGAATGGACCGGGCGCTCCAGCGCCACCTGCACCGCCACCCCGGAGCCGAGGCTGCGCCCGACCACCGCCACCCGCTGCGGATCGACGTGCGGGCGCTCGGACAGCCAGTCGAACAGCAGGCGGCCGTCTTCGACCATGTGGGCTTCGGCCGGTTCGCCATGCGAGTTGCCGTAGCCGCGATAATTCACGGCCAGCACCGCCATGCCCGGAAACAGCTTGCCGGCGTCGCGCACCACCCAGGACACTTCTTCCGAGCGCCCGCCGAAATACACCACGGCCGGATGCGGCCCCGGGATTTGCGGCGTCATCAGCCATCCCGACAGCTTGGTGCCGTCGCGCGCGCGCAGCACGATGGCGCGGGTGCGGTGGCCGCTTGAGCGCGGATTGTCGACTTCGCGCTTGATGGTCGGGTTGAATACCAGGCGGCGCTGGTTGGCGGCGATGGCCGCGGTCACCCCGACCCACACCATGCTGACCAGGCCGGCCACGCCGGCGACTTTTCGAGAATTGTTCATAGGCATCAGTTTAACCGGTTCAGGCGGCGCCGTGCGGCGCCGCGGGGATGCGCAAGCGCATCAGTACGATCTCATCAATAGTCGTGGCTGGAATACAACGATCTTGTGGGATGCGTGTGCGCATTTGCATGTGGTAATCTTTATCCGGTCCGAACCCTGGCTATTCCATGAAAAAATCCGCCTTCTCGGCCGAACAAAGCGCCGGCCTGTTCATCGGCCTGCTCGGCCTGCTGGTCGCCGTGCGCTGGATTTTCAACAGCAAGACGATCGCCACCCTGATCCCCGGTTCGGCCCAGATGGGGATCAACAGCCCGCTGCTGTTCATCGCCGCCGGCGTGTGCTGCTGCCTGGTCTTGCCGCGCGCGCGCCGCCGGCCCTGGCATACGCCGCTGTGGCAGGTCTGCTCGCTGCTGCTGCTGGTGCTGCCGGCGCTGGTGCTGGTCCAGCACATCACCGGCCTGAACCTCGGCCTCGATTTCGTGCGCGTTCCCACCGCGCCCACCCCCAGCACCCCGCATCCGGGGCGCATGGCGCCGAATACCTGCATCGGCTTCCTGCTGGCCGGGATCGCCCTGCGCCTGATCCGCCTGCCGCGGCGCGGGCCGCGCCTGGCGGGCCTGCTGACCTTGTGCGTGGCCGGCGTGACCGGGATCGGCCTGGCGGCCCTGGTCGGCTACTTCCTCAAGCTCGAAGTGCTGTACCGGCTGGCCGCCTACAACGTCATGGTCACCCCGACCGCGATCGGCATGAGCGTGCTGGGCCTGGCCTTGTGGTCCCTGCGCAATAATGTCGCCCTGCGCGGGGTCGCCGCGGACAACGAAAAGCGCATCACCGCGCGCGCCATCGCGGTGGTGGCGCTGGTGGCGGTCTGCGCCGGCGCGGCCGGCTTTGCCGCCATGCGCGACAGCTACGAAGACTCGATCGCCGACAATATGCGCCTGTCCGCCGTGAGCAGCGCGGCCGCCGTCGGCAACACGCTGGAAACGAGTTTGTGGTTGCCGCGCACCATCGCCAAGGGGCCATCGATCAGGGGCCCGGTGGCGCTGCTGGCGGCCGGAAAGGGCGACGCCGCCACCCGCGCCGTCTTGCTGCAGGCGGCCGAAAATTTCATGACGGCCGGCATCGGCGCCCTGCGTTTCGAGAGCCCGGACGGCGCCGTGCTGGTGTCGAGCGGCACGTTTTCCGATGCGGCGGCAGGCACCGTGCAGCCGCTCGCCGCCAGCGGCCAGCGCGCGCGCCTGCTGTGGCGCGGGCGCTACCTGCTGGTCACCGACAACGAAATCCGCGACGGCGGGCGCCTGATCGGGCGCATGTTCGCGGAACAGCCACTGCCGATCATCGACCGCCTGCTGGCCGACATTCGCGCCAACAGTCCCTCGTCGGACGTGCTGCTGTGCAGCCTGGACGGCAAGGATGCCCTGTGCGCGCCGACCCGCTTCTATCCGCGCGCCTTCCGCATTCCCATGTTCAAAACGGACGGCCAGGTCAACCTGCCGATCAACCAGGCGCTGCTGGGACACAGCGGGGTGACCGTCACGCGCGACCTGCGCGGGGTGGCCGTGTTCGCCGCCTACGCGCCGATCCGCGCCTTCGGCCTCGGCGTGGTGGTCAAGAGCAATCTCGACACCGTGTACCAGCCGCTGCGCGACAAGGCCAACACCTTGCTGATCATGCTGGTGGCGCTGGTGGGACTGGGCGCCTCGCTGCTGCTGCTCCAGGTGCGCCCGCTGCTGGCCCAACTGGTGCGCGAACAGCGCCGCATCGGCGTGATCCTGGAAAACTCGAACGACGCCTTCATCGCGCTCGGCGTGGACGGCTGCATCACCGACTGGAACACCGAAGCCGAACGCACCTTCGGCTGGAGCGCGGCCGAAGCGCTGGGCCGGCGCCTGTCGGAGCTGATCATCCCGCACGCCCAGCGCGCCACCCACGAAGAAGGCTTCGCGCGCTTCACCGCCAGCGGCGCCGGCCCGGTGATCAACAACCGGCTGGAGGTGACCGCCCTGCACCGCGACGGACGCGAAATTCCGATCGAAATGTCGGTGGCCGCCTTCCAGACCAGCGACGGCTTCGTCGCCAACGCCTTCGTGCGCGACATCAGCGAGCGGCGCCGCCTGGCCGGCGAGATCGCCGCGCGCGCCGGCGAACTCGAACGCGAACGCGACCGCGCCCAGGCGGCCAACCGCGCCAAGGGCGAATTCGTGGCCAACATGAGCCATGAACTGCGCACCCCGATGAACGCGGTGCTCGGCATGACCTACCTGCTGGCGCACACCGACCTGAAGCCCGAGCAGCGCAAATACCTCGACATGATCCGCAGTTCGGGCCAGTCGCTGATGGGGATCATGAACGACATCCTCGATTTTTCCAAGATCGAAGGCGGGCGCATGGAACTGGCCGAGGCGCGCTTCGACCTCGGCCACGTGCTGGCCGCGGTGGCCGACATCATGAGCGTATCGGCCGGCGACAAGGACCTCGACCTGGCCATCGGGGTCGAGCCGGACGTGCCGCGCGCGCTGGTGGGCGACGCCCTGCGCCTGCAGCAGGTGCTGGTCAACCTGGCCGGCAATGCCATCAAGTTCACCGAGCAGGGCGAAGTGAGCGTGCTGGTCGACCTGGCCGCGCGCGAAGGCGAATGCCTGACCCTGCGCATCCGCGTGCGCGACACCGGCATCGGCATGGATGAAGCGCAGCAGGCGCGCCTGTTCTCGCCGTTTACCCAGGGCGACTCGTCGACCACGCGCCGCTTCGGCGGCACCGGGCTGGGACTGACCATCTCCAAGCACCTGGTCGAGATGATGAAAGGGACCATTGAACTCGACAGCGCGCCCGGACGCGGCAGCGAATTCGTGGTCTGCCTGCCGCTGCTGGTGGCCGGGGACGCCGACGGCGACACTGTTCCCGACGGCGCGCTCGGCACCCTGCGCCTGCTGGTGGTGGACGACAACGCCACCAGCCGCGAGTACCTGTCCAAGACCATCGCCGGCTGGCGCTGGGAAGCCGAGGTGGCCGCCTCGGGCGCCGAAGCGCTGGCGATGGTGGCGCGCGCCGCCAGCGCGCAGCGCCACTACGACGTGGTGCTGCTGGACTGGCAGATGCCCGGCATGGACGGCGCCGCCACCATGCGCGCGCTGCGCGAACGCATGCCGGCCGCGCGCCTGCCGATCGCCCTGATGGTCAACGCCTACGGGCGCGGCAAGCTGATGGAAAGCAGCGCCGCCAGCCAAGCCGACGCCATCCTCAGCAAACCGGTGACCGGTTCGAGCCTGTTCGACACCGTGCACGAAGTGCTGGTGCAGCGCGCCCAGGCGGTGCCGCATCCCGCCGGCGGCCTGCCGGCCCTGCACGGCGCCGGCACCGACAGCGTGCGCCTCGACGGCGTGCGCCTGCTTCTGGCCGAAGACAATGACCTGAACCAGGTGGTCGCGCGCGGCATCCTGGAAGGCGTCGGCGCGCGCCTCGACATCGTCGGCAACGGCCAGCTGGCGCTGGCGCGGCTGGCGGCCAACCCGGGCGCCTACGATCTGGTGCTGATGGACATCCAGATGCCGGTGATGGATGGCTACGCGGCGGCGCGCCGCATCCGCGCCGGCCTGCGCCTGACCCTGCCGGTGCTGGCGCTGACGGCCGGCGTGACCGAGTCAGAACGGCGCGCCTGCGCCGACGCCGGCATGAACGACGTCATCGCCAAGCCGATCGACGTCGACCAGATGCTGTCGACGATCGCGCGCCACTTGCCGGGCCTGGGGCGGGTACGGGCGCCGGCCGCGCCGCTGTCCGCGCCGGCGCCGGCGCACACGCCGGCGGCGCTGCCGGTATTGCGGCTCGGCCCCCTGATCGACATCGCCAGGGGCAATCCGGAGCACCTGGCGGCGGTGGCCAACCTGGTGCGGCGGGTGGTCGGCGAAGGCCACCAGCAGTTCGACCAGGCGCGCGTGCACTGGGAGGCGGGGCGCGACGGCGAGGCCGCCACGGTGCTGCACACGCTGCGCGGCGGGATCGGCAGCGTCGGCGCCAAGCGCTTCGCCGCCGCTTCGCTGGAGCTGGAGCAGTCGCTCAAAGGCGAGCCGGCCGGCGACACCGCGGCCCTGTTCCTGCAGGCCGCGCGCGAACTCGATGCAGCGGTGGAGGCGGGGCGCGCGTGGCTGGCCCAGCAGGAGGGCGCCAGGACCGGCGCTAGTGCGACATCAGCACCGGCGCCGTCATCGACTTGAGGATGGTGGCCGTCACTCCGCCCAGCAGCACTTCGCGCAGGCGCGCATGGCCGTAGCAGCCCATCACGATCAGGTTGGCGTCGACGTCGGCCGCCAGCGACAGCAGCGCTTCGCCGATGTCGATGCTGGTGCGCTGCGCCATGACCTCGGCGTTGACGCCGTGGCGCGCCAGGTACAGGGCGATGTCGGCGCCCGGCTGCTGGCCGTGCGCCTCGTCGGGGTTGAATACGGCCACCGTCACGCGGCGCGCGCGCTTGAGCAGCGGCAGGGCGTTGGCCAGCGCGCGCGTGGCGGCGCTGCTGGCGTCCCACGCCACCAGCACTTCGCTGCCGATCACGGGAAAATGGCCGGCGTAGGGCATCACCAGCACCGGACGGGCGCTGGCCAGCATGACGTATTCGGGCAGGCCGGGGGTCATGCGCGCGACCGGGTCGTCCGGGTCGGACTGGCTCAGCACCACCAGGTCGGCATAGCGCGCCTGCAGCGCCAGCGCGGCGCCGGGTTCGTCGTCCACCAGGCGCCGTTCGACCGAGCGCACGGCGGCGCCGGCGGCGATGCGCTCGAAAGCGTCGAGCGCGGCGTTGGCGCGCCGGTACAATTCTTCCATGTGGGTCGCCAGCACCGTTTGCAGCAGGTCGGCGGCGCCGTCCTGGTAGACGTAGCGCGACACCCCGCTCATGGCCGCGCCGATCAGGTGGGCGTTGCAGTCGGCCGCCACGCTGGCGGCCGCCAGCAGGCGCGCTTCGGCGTGGCGCGCATGATCGACGTGGACGAGGATGGTCTTGTACGGCATGGCGGCTCCTGTGGGTTGGGGACACCCAAGCGTAGGCCTTGTCACGATTCGCGTCCAGCAGTGTTCGGGGTGCGCAAAGCTTTGTTTTGTCTAATTTGATGCACATCAAGCGAGTGGGGGAGCAGGCCGTCTACGCTGGGCGCCCGGCATCAGGACCAAGCCCGCGATGTAACATCAGGCTCACTCACAAGGGATCATCATGAGCGTCAGGAATCTGCAGCACTTGTTCGCGCCGGCCTCGGTCGCCATCATCGGCGCCTCGGCGCGCCCGAACAGCGTGGGGGCAACCGTGCTGCGCAACGTCGTCGAAGGCGGCTTCACCGGCGCGCTCTACCCGGTCAACCCCAAATACGACACGCTGGCCGGGCTGCGCGCGTACGCGCGCGTATCAAGCCTGCCGGCGGCGCCCGACCTGGCCATCATCTGCACCCCGCCGGCCACGGTGCCGGGCATCGTGCGCCAGCTCGGCGAAGCGGGCACGCGCGCGGCCATCATCCTGACGGCGGGCCTGTCCGGCATGCATGACAGCGGCGGGCGCAGCTTGCGCCAGGCCGCGCTCGACGCCGCCAAACCCTACGTGTTGCGCCTGCTGGGACCGAACAGCGTCGGCCTGCTGGTGCCCGGCATCGGCCTCAATGCCAGCTTCGCGCACACCGGCGCGCTGCCGGGGAAAATCGCCTTTGTGTCGCAGTCCGGCGCGCTGGTGACCGGGGTGCTCGACTGGGCCAGGTCGCGCGGGATCGGCTTTTCCAAGTTCATTTCGCTGGGCGAGGGCGCCGACATCGACTTCGGCGACCTGCTCGACTACCTGGCCAGCGACCCCGCTACCGGCGCCATTTTGCTGTACATGGAAGACGTGCGCCATGCGCGCAAGTTCATGTCGGCCGCGCGCGCCGCCGCGCGCAGTAAACCCACCCTGGTGCTCAAGGCGGGCAGGGTGGCCGAAGGAGCGAAGGCGGCCGCCTCGCACACCGGCGCGCTGGCCGGATCGGACGACGTCTACGACGCCGCCATCCGCCGCGCCGGCATGCTGCGCGTGCTCGCGACCGAAGACCTGTTCGCCGCCGTGGCCACCCTGGCGCACGCGCGCCCGCTGTTCGGCGAGCGCCTGGTGATCGTCACCAACGGCGGCGGCCCGGGCGTGATGGCGACCGACGCCGTGGTGTGCGGCAAAGGCAGCATGGCGCAGCTGGCGCCCGACACCGTCAGCCGCCTGGACGCGCTGCTTCCCGCCGCCTGGTCGCGCGCCAATCCGGTCGACATCATCGGCGACGCCCCGGTGCAGCGCTATGTCGACGCGCTGGACATCCTGCTCAAGGACCCGCAGGCCGACGCCATCCTGTTCATCCACGCGCCCACGGCCATGGTGCCGAGCGCGGACATCGCGCGCGCGCTCGCGCCGCTCGCCAAAGCCTCCTCGCGCAATATCCTGGCCTGCTGGCTGGGGGGCGACGCGGTGGCCGAGGCGCGCGCGATCTTCACCGAGGCCGGCATTCCCAGCTTCGGCACGCCCGAAGAAGCGGTCAGCGCCTACCTGCAGATCGTGCAGTACCGGCGCAACCAGAACCTGCTGATGCAGGTGCCGCCGGCCGCCAGCGACGATGGCGCGACCGACCCGCAGGCGGCGCGCGCGCTGGTGCGCAAGGCGCTGGCCGAGGGCCGCCCCTTGCTCAGCGAGCCAGAAACCAAGGCGGTGCTGGCCGCCTACGGCGTGGCCGTGGTCGAGACGCGCAGCGCGCAATCGGTGGAGGACGCGGTGGCGGCGGCCGAGGCGATCGGCTTTCCGGTCGCGCTCAAGATCGTCTCGCCCGACATCACCCACAAGAGCGACTCGGGCGGGGTGGCGCTCGACCTCGATAACGCCGCGGAGGTGCGCGCGGTGGCCCTGCGCATGAACAAGCGTCTGGGCGAACAGCGGCCCGACGCGCGCCTCGAAGGCTTTTCGGTGCAGCGCATGGCGCGCCGTCCCGAGGCGCATGAACTGATCATCGGGGTGGCCACCGATCCGGTGTTCGGCCCGGTGATCCTGTTCGGCCAGGGCGGCATCGCGGTCGAAGTGACGGCCGACCACGCGGTGGCGCTGCCGCCGCTGAACGTGGTGCTGGCGGGCGATTTGATCTCGCGCACGCGCGTGTCCAAACTGCTGGCCGGTTACCGCAACCGGCCGCCCGCCAACATGGACGCCATCATCGCCACCCTGATGCGCATCTCGCACATGGTGGCCGACCTGCCCGAGCTGGTGGAGCTCGACATCAATCCGCTGCTGGTCGACAGCGAGGGCGCGCTGGCGCTCGATGCGCGCATGCGGGTGGCATTCGCCGACCATTCGGCCAGCACCCTGGACCGGCTGGCGATCCGCCCCTATCCGCGCGAGCTGGAAGAGCGCATCGACTGGAACGGCGAAGCGCTGCTGCTGCGCCCCATCCAGCCCGAGGACGGTCCGGCCCACGTGGCCATGTTCAACGCGCTCACCGACGACGATGTGCGCTACCGCATGTTCGTGCGCGTGCGCGAACTCAATGCTTCGCAGCTGGCGCGCTTCACCCAGATCGACTATGACCGCGAGATGGCCTTCATCGCCACCCGTCCGGGTCCCGATGGCGTGAACGAAACCCTGGGCGTGGCGCGGGTGGTGTGCGACCCCGATAACATCGCCGCCGAATTCGCGGTGACGGTGCGCTCCGACCTGAAAGGGCATGGGCTGGGGCAGGTGCTGATGGAAAAGCTGATCGCCTACTGCCGCAGCCGCGGCACGCGCGAGATCGTGGGCGAGGCGCTGCCGCAGAACACCCGCATCACCAGGCTGGCGCGCAAGCTCGGTTTCGAGATCGGCAAGGCGTCCGAAGACGGCTCGGTGCATATGCGCTTGCCTTTGTAGGCACGCTGGTGTGGCACAATGCCCGCCGTTGACATATATATACTGTGGACTATCCAATGAAACCAGCCATCCTGCTCGCACTGACACTGGGCGCCATGGGCGCCGCCCGCGCCGACATCCTGATCACGCCCTCGTTCATCATCAATATTGAAGAAGCGTGCGCGGTCGAACAGCGGGTATGCGGCAAGGTCTCCTACACCGGAACGAGCAAGAAGACCGGCCAGGCCATCGTTTTGCGCGGCAAGACCGTGGAAGGCAAGTGCGACGAGAACAACAGCTGCGATTTCGAGGGCTACATCTTCAAGAACGGCGCCACGGTCTATCGGGTGACGTCGGATGGCAAACTGACCGTCTCGCAGGGCGCCAAAACCCTGGTCCAGGAAAAAGGCGTGTGGCAGTAAGAGCGCCTTACCGGATCCTTTATGAAATCGATGGAATCGATTGAATCGACCAGTGCTGCGCTCAACGAACGCATGTACCGTTTCGACCAGCTTCCAGGCGCCAGCGCCAGTGTCATCGCTGAAGCAGCCTACAGCGATATCCACATCGACCGCAACTCTGTAAACTATCTGCTGTTTGGCGGGGTCGGCATGGCGGGCGCAATTGCCGTTGTGGTCGGCGCGGTGACGACGGCGCAGGTCTTGCCCGGGTGGCTGGCGCGTGTGGGCATTGCGGTCAGCCGCGATGCGATCCTGGTGCCGGTCCTGGCAGGCGTGATTGCCGCCGCCTGGATCCTCACATCAAAGCATGCCAAATGGCAGGCGCGCAGACGGCTGGCCGCCTTGAGCGTGCCTCAGCATCGCGCGCGCGACGCTGTCGCGGCGCTGCGGGCCGTATTGCCTGCGCACTTGTCCTTGCTCGACCAGAACCTGCAATCGGCATCGGAGCGCATGCTCAAGGTGTATGCGACCGGGAATATGGAGCTGGCGTACATGTTGTCGGCCCTGTTGAACGACGCGTTCGGCGCTGCGGCCTTCGTGTCGCTCGGGGCGTCGTCCCCGGCGATTGGACAAGGTTTGGCCGAGCTGAGGGCGGCGCTGGCCGCGCTTGGCCGGCCCGACTACCGCGCCGCCTGAAACGACTCGCGTCAATACATTCGCTGTCAAACTGTGATCGCGGCAGTCAAATGTGTGGCGAAAAGCCACATGGCTCGTCTTTTTGGGCACCGGGCACGGCCCCGGCCGCCCGGCCATTTTTGATGTATATCAAGGATTTCGGCCTCCATGCTCCCTAGACTGCTCCTATTGAATTAATGCCCTAGGGCAAAAGGAGTATCTCCGTGCGCAATAATCTGCCGGTAACAGGTATCGAATACGAGCTTCGCGAAGGCCAGTCGATTGTGTCCAAAACGGACACCAAGGGCAAGATCACCTATGTCAATGCCTCCTTCATCGAGGTCAGCGGCTTCACCGAGGACGAATTGATCGGCAAGCCGCACAACCTGGTGCGCCACCCCGACATGCCGGCCGAAGCATTCGCGGACCTGTGGCGCAGCATGAAGGAGGGCCGTCCCTGGACTGGGCTGGTCAAGAACCGGCGCAAGAACGGCGACTTTTACTGGGTGGTGGCAAACGTCACGCCGGTCAAGGAAAACGGCCAGGCGGTCGGCTACATGTCGGTGCGCACGCGTCCAACGCGCGAACAGGTCAAGGCCGCCGGCGATTTGTACCAGCGCTTCAAGCAGGGCAAGGCCGATGGACTGGTGATCGTGGACGGCGGCGCGGTGCGCACCGGCCTGGCCACGCGCCTGCGCGCCGCGCTGCATTTGCCGATCGGCGTACGGATCGGCATCCTGATGGCCAGCCTGGCCGCCTTGCTGGCCGTTCTCGGCGCGGCCTCGGGCAGCGCCATGCTGGGCGGCCTGGGCGGGTTCGGCGCGCTGCTGGCGCTGGGCGGCTGGGTCGCGCTGCAGCGCGCCATCGTGACGCCCATGCGCCAGGCCCTTGAGGCGGCGCAGGCGCTGGCCGGCGGCGACCTGTCGTTCCTGTGCACCGCCGACCGTACCGACGACATGGGCCAGCTGCTGCGCGGCCTGCGCCAGGTGACGGTGAATCTGCGCGCCATCATCGGCGACGTGCGCAGCAACGTGGCCTCGATCGAGACGGCCACCCGCGAAATCGCGATCGGCAATGCCGACCTGGCCGCGCGCACCGAGTCGCAGGCTTCCAGCCTGGAGGAAACCGCCGCCAGCATGGAGCAGTTCGCGGTGACCGTGGGCGACAACGCCGAGCGCGCCTTGCAGGCCGACCAGCTGGTGCTGTCGGCTTCCAGCATCGCCGGCAAGGGCGGCCAGGCGGTGGCCCAGGTGGGGGCGACCATGGGGCAGATCAGTGATTCGGCTGCCAAGATTGTCGATATCATCAGCCTGATCAACGGGATCGCCTTTCAGACAAATATCCTGGCGCTGAACGCCGCCGTCGAAGCGGCGCGCGCCGGCGAGCAGGGACGCGGCTTTGCCGTGGTGGCCGGCGAAGTGCGCGCGCTGGCCCAGCGCTCGGCGGCCGCCGCCAGCGACATCAAGCACCTGATCGAAGATTCGGTCACCAAGGTCAAGAACGGCGACCGCCTGGTCGAGGAGGCCGGCGGCACCATGGCCGGCGTGGTCGAATCGGTGCAGCGCGCCACCACCATCATGGGCGACATCAAGCGCGCCAGCATGGAGCAGAAGAGCGGCATCGCCCAGGTGAACGAAGCGGTGGCGCACCTGGACCAGATCACCCAGCAGAACGCCGCCCTGGTCGAGGAAGCGGCCACCGCCGCGGCCAGCGTGGCCGAGCAGGCGGTGCACCTGGCGCAGGCGATTTCGGTGTTCAAGTTCGGCGGCGAGAGCCGGGTGCGGCCGACGCGCCCGCATCGCCCGGCACAGGCCGACTCTGCCGTTTTTGATGCAGGTCAAGGATTTCGCGCGCTCTGATCCCTACACTCGGTCCCATAGCCCAGGAGCCCACCATGCTGCATAACGTTATCCCCATCGCCAACCAGCGCCACATCGACTTCGATGCGGCCCTGATCCGCAAGTTGAGCCAGAACGGCCCGCGTTACACCTCGTACCCGACCGCCGACCGCTTCAGCGAGGCCTTCGGTTACCGTGACTACCTGCAGGCGGTGGCGGGGCTGCGCACGCGCGGCACGGTCAAGCCCTTGTCGCTGTACCTGCACATTCCCTTCTGCGAATCGGTGTGCTACTACTGCGCCTGCAACAAGATCATCACCAAGAACCGCGACAAGGCGGTCACCTACCTGGGCTACCTGAAACGCGAGATCGAGATGCAGGGCAGGCTGTTCGCCGGCATGAACCAGATCGAGCAGCTGCACCTGGGCGGCGGCACGCCGACCTACTTTACCGACGCGCAGATGGAAGAACTGATGGACCACCTGCGCCGCTGGTTCCAGTTCGCGCCCGACGGTACCGGTGAATACTCGATCGAAATCGACCCGCGCACGGTCTCCCGCGAGCGCGTCCTGAGCCTGCGCCGCCAGGGTTTCAACCGCGTCAGCCTGGGCGTGCAGGATTACGATCCGGCGGTGCAGGCGGCGGTCAACCGCATCCAGCCCGAGGCCGAAACCCAGGCCATCATCGACGCCGCGCGCGAAGCGGGCTTCCGCTCGGTGAGCATCGACCTCATTTACGGCCTGCCCAAGCAGAGCGTGTTTACGATGGCGCAAACCATCGACAAGGTGATCCGCGCCGACCCGGACCGCATCGCCATCTATAACTACGCGCACATGCCGCATCTGTTCAAGCCGCAGCGCCGCATCAACGAAGCGGACATGCCGAGCGCCGACGAGCGGCTCGACATGCTCGGCCTGGCGATCCGCAAGCTGGAGCAGGCTGGCTATGTTTACATCGGCATGGACCATTTCGCCAAGCCCGAAGACGACCTGGCCGTGGCCCAGCGCCAGGGCCGGCTGCACCGCAACTTCCAGGGCTATTCCACGCACGCCGAGATGGACCTGGTCTCGTGCGGCGTCTCGGCCATCAGCGCGGTGGCGGCCACCTACAGCCAGAACGTCAAGACGCTCGACGCCTATTATGATCTGATCGACAAGAACGAACTGCCGGTCGCGCGCGGCATCCGCCTGTCGATGGACGACGCCCTGCGCCGCACCATCATCCAGATGCTGATGTGCCACTTCGAGCTGTCGATGCCATCCATCGAGCAGGCTTACCCGGTCGCGTTCCCGACGTACTTTGCGGCCGAACTGGAACGCCTCAAGGTGCTCGAAGCCGACGGCCTGGTGACCGTCGGCCCCGAGTGGCTGAGCGTGACGCCGAAAGGGCGCCTGTTGATCCGCAACGTGTGCATGGTGTTCGACCGCTATCTGAGCCAGCCCGCCCCGCTGCCGCGCTACTCGCGGACGATCTGACGGAGCAGGGGTGGACGCAGTCAATCTGATCCCGGTGTTCGTGGTGGGCCTGCTCGGCAGCGTCCACTGCGTCGGCATGTGCGGCGGGATCGTCAGCGCTTTTTCGGCAGCCCCCGCGGCGCCGGCGACGGCGCGGCCGTTTCCGGTCGCCGTCATGACCGAGCGCGCGGCCACCGACGGCCTGGCGCGCGTGCTGGCGTATAACACCGGCCGCATCGCCAGTTACATGGCGGCCGGCGCGCTGGCCGGTGGACTGGCGGGCGGCGCGCGCACCCTGGCCGGCTTGACCACCTTGCAGGCTGGCGGCTACTGGCTGGCCAACCTGATGCTGGTGATCCTCGGCCTGTACCTGATGGACGCCTGGCGCGGCCTGGCCAGACTCGAATCGCTGGGACAGGTTTTGTGGCAGCGCGCGCGGCCCCTGATGCGTTTCATCGTGCCGCTCGACAGCCCGTTCAAGATGCTGGCGCTGGGCGCGCTGTGGGGCTGGCTGCCGTGCGGGATGGTCTACAGCGTGCTGATGACCGCCATGCTCACCGGTTCGGGCGCCGGCGGCGCGCTGGTGATGCTCGCTTTCGGCCTGGGCACGCTGCCGATGCTGCTGGCACTGGGCATGGCGGGCGACCGCCTGCGCGCGGCCCTGCAGCGGCGCGCCGTGCGCATCGGCGCCGGCGTGGTCGTTCTGGCCTTCGGCCTGCTGGGCCTCGTGCGCGCGGCCGGCGGCGGCCAGGCCGGCTGGCTCGATGCGCTGTGCATCACGGCGGGTGCCCATTGAGCGACCAACCGTTCGCCGCCGCCTGCTACCACTGCGGCCTGCCGGTGGCGCTTGGTTCCACCTGGTCGGTGCGCATCGACGGCGCAGCGCGCCCGATGTGCTGCCCAGGCTGCGAAGCGGTCGCGCAGGGCATCGTCGCGGCCGGCCTGGCCGACTACTACCGCACCCGCAGCGTGTTCGCCGAGCGGGCCGACGGCATCGACCTGGTGCCGCCCGAGCTGGCGCTGTACGACACGGCCGCCGCCACCGAAGGCGAAGCGCGCGAAGGCGTCTTCTCGGACGGCGTGTACTCGCTCGACGGCATCCGCTGCGCCGCCTGCGTGTGGCTGATCGAACGGCGCCTGGCGCGCCTGCCCGGCGTGCGCGAGGCGCAGGTCAACGTGGCCACCGAGCGCCTGCACATGACGTGGGATGCCGCAACCTGCAAACCGAGCGACATCGTCCAGGCCCTGCGCGGCATCGGCTACACCGCCTACCCTTACGAAGCGGCGCAGCACGGCGCCCAGATGGAAAAGAACCGCAAGAAGCAGTTCCGCCAGTTGTTCGTGGCCGGGCTGTCGATGATGCAGGTGATGATGTACGCGCTGCCGGCCTACATCGCCGACGACGGCACCATGGACGCGCCGATGGCGGCCCTGATGCAATGGGCCTCGCTGCTGCTGACGATTCCGGCGGTGCTGTACTCGGCCCAGCCGTTTTTCAAGGGGGCCTGGGCCAGCCTGCGCGCGCGCATGCCGGGCATGGACCTGCCGGTGGCGATCGGCATCGGCGCCGCCTTCGGCGCCAGCGTGGTGGCGACCCTGCGCGGCAGCGGCGACGTGTATTACGACTCGGTGACGATGTTCATCTTCCTGCTGCTGGCCAGCCGCTACCTCGAACTGATGGCGCGCCGCAAAGCCGCGCGCGCGCTGGAAGACTTGCAGCGCGCCTTGCCGGCGGCGGCCCAGCGCCTGGCCGATTGGCCCGCTTCGCGCCAGGCCACAATGGTGGCCGCCGCCAGCCTGGCCGAGGGCGACGTGATCCTGGTCGAACCGGGCAGCGCGGTCGCTGCCGACGGCATCATCCTCGAAGGGCAGTCCGATGTCGACCTGGCACTGTTGACGGGCGAAAGCCGCGCCCAGGCGCGCGTGCCGGGCGACGAGCTGCCGGGCGGCGCCATCAACACCACCCAGGCCATCGTGCTGCGCGTGACCCGCGTGGCCAGCGACAGCACCCTGGCGCGCCTGGTCAAGCTGGTGGAAAAAGCCGGCCAGGGCAAGCCGCAGATCGCCCAGTGGGCCGACCGGGTGGCCGCCTGGTTCGTGGTGGGCTTGCTGCTGCTGACGGTGGCGGTGTTCATCGGCTGGCAGATGGTCGACCCGGCGCGCGCCTGGCAGGTGGCGATCGCGGTGCTGGTGGTCTCGTGCCCGTGCGCGCTGTCGCTGGCCACGCCGACCGCGCTGGCCGCCGCCACCGATGCACTGGTGCGGCGCGGCGTGCTGGTGGTCCAGCCGCACGTGCTGGAAACCCTGCAGCGCGCGACCCATATCGTGTTCGACAAGACCGGCACCCTGACCGAAGGCCGGCCGGTGCTGCGCCACGTGGAGCCGCTGGCCAGCCTGGAGCGGGCGCGCTGCCTGCAACTGGCGGCGGCGCTGGAGGCGGGCAGCGCCCATCCGCTGGCGCTGGCGATCCGCAATGCGGCGCCAGGCGGCGAATTGCACGCGACGGAACTGCACAGCGAAGCGGGGCAGGGCGTGGAAGGCGTGATCGACGGCGTGCGCTATCGCCTCGGGCGCGCCGGCTATGCGGGCGCGGCGCCGGCCCCAAGGTGGCCCGACGTCAGCAATGTCTACCTGGGCGCCAACGGCATCGTGCTGGCACGCTTCGAGCTGGCCGACGCGCTGCGCGCCGACGCGCCCGAGGTGGTGCGGCGCTTCAGGGCGCGTGGCCAGACTGTCATTCTTTTGAGCGGCGACGACCAGAGTGTGGTCAGCCGCACCGGCGCGGCGCTCGGCATCGAGACTGCCATCGGCCAGCAGCTGCCGGAGCAAAAGCTCGCCTACGTGCAGCAGCTGCAGGCGCAGGGCGCGGTGGTGGCGATGGTCGGCGACGGCATCAACGACGCCGCCGTGCTGCGCGCGGCCGATGTCTCGTTTGCCATGGGCGGCGGGGCCGCGCTGGCGCAGCTCTCCGCCGACTGCGTGCTGCTCTCAAGCCGCTTATCGGCGCTCGACGACGCGGCCCTGGGGGCGGCGCGCGCGCTGCGCATCATCCGCCAGAACCTGGCCTGGGCCAGCATCTACAACTGCGTGGCGATCCCCGCAGCCGCCTTTGGGCTGATCAATCCGTGGCTGTCGGCGGCCGGCATGTCGCTCAGTTCCGCGGTCGTTGTTGTTAACGCATTGCGCCTGCGGCGCATGAAGGCCGCCTGAATGGAATCCTTGTACCTGCTGGTCCCCCTGAGCGTGTTCATCGTCGTGCTGGCGGCGTGGGTGTTCTTCGGCGCGGCCGACAGCGGCCAGTTCGACGACCTCGATGGCCCGGGCATGCGCATCCTCCTCGACGACGAAGAGTCGCCCGCTCCATCAGACACGCCACCGACCTCATTGCGCAACGACAACGAGTGATTCCGGCGTTTTTGATTCACATCAAGGATTTTTGAACTCCAGAAATTTACTCTTCTGCTGTCATCGTTGCATTCTCAGGAGAGCCTTTGTGGACAGAGCTTTAAATTACAACAACAAGATCGTCAGGTACTTCACGATCGCCACCGTCTTTTGGGGCGTTATCGGCATGCTGGTCGGCGTTTTCATCGCCGCGCAGCTGGCCTGGCCGGCCCTCAATTTCGACATCGCGTGGTTAAGCTACGGGCGCCTGCGTCCGCTGCATACCAACGCTGTCATTTTCGCATTCGGCATCAACGGCCTGTTTGCAACCTCCTACTGGGTGGTGCAGCGCACCTGCCAGGTGCGCCTGTTCTCGGACACGCTGGCCATGATGACCTTTTGGGGCTGGCAGGCGATCCTGGTGCTGGCCACCATCACCCTGCCGATGGGTTTCACGCGCGGTAAAGAGTACGCCGAGCTGGAATGGCCCATCGCGCTCCTGATCACGGTGGTCTGGGTGATCTACGCGATCGTCTTCTTCGGCACCATCGTCAAGCGCAAGGTCAAGCACATCTACGTCGCCAACTGGTTCTTCGGCGGGTACATCCTGGCCGTGGCGATCCTCCACATCGTCAACGGCGCGGTCATGCCGGCTTCGTTCTGGAAATCCTACTCGGCCTACGCCGGCGTGCAGGACGCGATGATCCAATGGTGGTACGGCCACAATGCGGTCGGCTTCATCCTCACCGCCGGGTATCTGGGCATGGTGTACTACTTCATTCCAAAGCAGGCCGAGCGCCCGGTGTATTCGTATCGCCTCTCGATCGTCCACTTCTGGGCCCTGATCTTCACCTACATGTGGGCGGGACCGCACCACCTGCACTACACCGCGCTGCCCGACTGGACCCAGTCGATCGGCATGGTCTTCTCGCTGATCCTGCTGGCGCCATCGTGGGGCGGGATGATCAACGGGATCATGACCCTGTCGGGCGCCTGGCACAAGCTGCGTTCGGACCCGATCCTGAAATTCCTGATCGTGTCGCTGTCGTTCTACGGTATCGCCACCTTTGAAGGCCCGATGATGTCGATCAAGACCATCAACGCGCTGTCGCACTACACCGACTGGACCGTCGCCCACGTGCACGCCGGCGCCCTCGGCTGGGTCGGATTCATCACCATGGGCTCGATCTACTACCTGATCCCGCGCCTGGCGGGCAAGAAGGAAATGTGGAGCGTGCGCCTGATCGACACCCACTTCTGGGTCGCGACCATCGGCATCGTGCTGTACATCGCCTCGATGTGGATCGCCGGCGTGATGCAGGGCCTGATGTGGCGCGCGGTAAACAGCGATGGCACCCTGACGTACACCTTCGTCGAAGGCGTCAAGGCGACCTACCCGTACTACGTGATCCGCGTCGGCGGCGGCCTGCTGTACCTGACCGGCATGCTGCTGATGGCCTTTAACACCTTCCAGACCATGCGCGGCACCGCCAGCGAAGATGCGCGCATTCCGACCCTTTTACCGGCACACGCCTGATTTCGGAGCTTGTAATGAAATTTTCACATGAGTCAATCGAGAAGAACCCGTGGCTGTTGATCGGACTGGTTTTGCTGGTCGTGTCCTTCGGCGGCCTGGTGGAAATCGTTCCGCTGTTCTTCCAGAAGTCGACCACCGAGCCGGTGGCCGGCCTGAAACCCTACTCGGCCCTGCGCCTGGTCGGACGCGACATCTACGTGCGTGAAGGCTGCTACAACTGCCATTCGCAGATGATCCGTCCGTTCCGTGCCGAGACCGAGCGCTATGGCCACTATTCGGTGGCCGGCGAATTCGTCTACGACCGTCCGTTCCAGTGGGGTTCCAAGCGCACCGGCCCGGATCTGGCGCGGGTCGGTGGCCGCTACAGCGACGAATGGCACCGCACCCACCTGGACAACCCGCGCGACGTGGTGCCGGAGTCGAACATGCCCGGCTACCCGTGGCTGGCCAAGACCAAGCTCAATCCGGCCGAGGTGGTCCCGAAAATGCGCGCCCTGCAGCGCCTGTCGACGCCGTACACGGAAGAAGACATCGCCCAGGCCCCGGCCACCCTGGCCGACAAGACTGAACAGGATGCCCTGATCGCCTATTTGCAGGGCCTCGGCATCCAGATCAAAACCAGGAACTGACATGGCAATCGAACATATTTTTGACAGCGCGAGCAGCGTAATGACCGTCATCAGCTTCACCACCTTCCTCGGCATTTTGCTGTGGACCTTTGTCCTCAAGGGCAACAAGGACTTCGAGACGCAAGCGGCGCTGCCGTTCGCCGACGACGACAAGCAAGGGGAGAGCGGTCATGGCTGATTTCACCAGCGGTTTCTGGGACCTCTACATCGTCGTCATCACGATCCTGGCGATCGTCGGCTGCGGCGTGCTGCTGTGGTCGCAGTCGACCCACACGGTCGAACCGGGCAGCGACGGCACCACCGGCCACGTATGGGACGAAAACCTGACCGAACTCAATACGCCGCTGCCGCGCTGGTGGATGTGGCTGTTCTACATCACCATCGTGTTCGCCCTGGTGTACCTGGTGCTGTACCCGGGGCTGGGCAGCTACGCCGGCAAATTGGGCTGGAAGTCGACCGGCGAATACCAGCAGGAGCTGGCCAAGGCCGATGCCGACTACGGCCCGCTGTTCGCCAAGTATGCCAGCCAGGACCTCAAGGCCGTGGCGGCCGATCCGCAGGCGCACGCCATCGGCGAGCGCATGTTCCTGACCTACTGCGCGCAGTGCCACGGGTCTGACGCACGCGGCAACAAGGGCTATCCCGACCTGACCGACAAGGACTGGCTGCACGGCGGCGAGCCGTCGGTGATCAAGGAAACCATCATGAAGGGCCGTAACGGCATGATGCCGCCGATGGGCGCGGCGGTCGGTTCCGAGGCCGATATCGAGAACGTGGCGCATTACGTCAAGAGCCTGTCCGGCCTGACGGCCGATCCGATCAAGGTCTCCTTCGGCAAGTCCAAGTTCGCCGCCTGCATCGCCTGCCACAGCGCCGGCGGGGTCGGCAACCAGGCCCTGGGCGCCCCCAACCTGACCGACAAGGTGTGGCTGTACGGCGGCAGCGCCGAGACCATCATGGAAACCATCCGCAAGGGCCGCACCAACACCATGCCGGCCTTCCACGAGTTCCTGGGCGAGTCCAAGGTGCACGTGCTGGCGGCGTATGTGTGGAGCCTGTCGAACGACCCGGCGCAACAACCCAAAGTGGCGGAGGTAGCAGCAAAATGAACGAGGCCCCCACCAAGCCGGCGGTGATCCGGATGTATGCGGCGCGCGAGGAAATCTATCCGCGCGAAGCAAAAGGACGATACGCAAGCTTGCGCTGGGCCTGCGTGTGGATCACGCAGCTGGTCTTCTACGGCCTGCCGTGGATGAACTGGAACGGCCGCCAGGCCGTCCTGTTCGACCTCGGTGCGCGCAAGTTCTACATCTTCGGCATGGTATTGTGGCCGCAGGACTTCATCTACCTGGCGGCGCTCCTGATCATCGCCGCCTACCTGCTGTTCCTCGTGACGGCGATCGCGGGACGGGTGTGGTGCGGCTTCGCCTGTCCGCAGACGGTCTACACCGAGATTTTCATGTGGATCGAGCGCAAGATCGAAGGCGCGCGCAGCGCCCGCATCCGCCTCGACCGCCAGCCCTGGACCGCCGACAAGCTGGCCAGGAAGACCGCCAAGCACCTGGCGTGGGGCGCGGTGGCGCTGTTTACGGGCTTTAGCTTCGTGGCCTATTTTGCGCCGGTGCGCTCGCTGCTGTCGAACATCGGCGCCTTTGCGCTGGGACCGTGGGAATGGTTCTGGATCGGTTTCTACGCGTTCGCCACCTACGGCAACGCCGGCTGGCTGCGCGAGCAGGTCTGCAAATATATGTGCCCGTACGCGCGCTTCCAGAGCGCCATGTTCGACAAGGACACCCTGATCGTCACCTACGACCAGGAACGGGGCGAACCGCGCGGCGCGCTCAGTCCCAAGCACGCCACCCAGGCTGTCAAGGAGAAGGGCGATTGTATCGACTGCAATATGTGCGTGCAGGTGTGCCCGACCGGGATCGACATCCGCAAGGGCTTGCAGTACGAATGCATCGGCTGCGCCGCCTGCGTGGACGCCTGCAACGGCGTGATGGACAAGATCGACCTGCCGCGCGGGCTGATTCGCTACTCGACCGACAACGCGATGGACAACAAGTGGTCGGCCAAGCGCATTGGCCAGCGTATCCTGCGCACGCGGGTGCTGATTTATACCGGGCTGCTGGTGCTGATCGTGGCCGGTTTCGGCACGGCGCTGGCGCTGCGCACCCCGCTCAAGGTCGACGTGATCCGCGACCGCGGTTCGATGGGACGCGAAGTGGGCGATGGCCAGATCGAGAACGTGTATCGCCTGCAGATCATGAATACGGCGGAAGCCGGGCATACCTTCCGCATCAAGGTCTCGGGCATCGATTCGGTGCGCCTGGCCACGCCTGACCAGACAGTGCTCGATGGCGCCAGCACGCGCGCGGTGCCGGTGCGGGTGCAGGTCGACAGGGGCGCGGCGGCCAAAGGCTCGAACCAGATCGAGTTCGAGATCACCGCGGTGGACGACCCGTCGCTGACGGTGCGCGAAAAAGCCGTGTTTATTGTGCCTAAATAAGCGTGCCAAAATAATCGTGCCAGAATAGGCAAACAAGGAGACTCGCATGCAAACCGCCTCACCCCTGACTCCCCCCGCCGGGCCGTGGTACAAGCACCGCTGGCCATGGCTGCTGATGCTCGGTCCCGCCATCGTGGTGGTGGCCGGTGTCAACCTCGGTTTCGTGGCCTATCGCGGCCAGGATGCCATGGTCGTCGATGACTACTACAAGAAGGGCAAGGCGATCAACCAGGACTTGCGGCGCGACCGCGTGGCCAGCGCCATGCGCCTCGGTTTCGATGCGCGCTACGATCCGGCCACCGAAAAGCTGGCCGGGATGTTGAGCAGCGGCGGGCAGCCCTTGAACGCGCCATTCAGCATCCACCTGGCGCACGCCACCCAGCCTGAAAAGGACCGCAAGCTGGACGTGATCCCGGATGCGCAGGGGCGTTTTTCGGTGGCCTTGCCCATGCTCGAACGGGCCCGCTGGCAGGTGGTGGTCGAAGGCGGCAAGCGTGACTGGCGCCTGGCGGCGGCCTGGCACTGGCCGCGCGAGCAGGCGCTGGAGATCAAGGCCGACGCCGTGGAACCAGCCAGGCAAGCAGCTCACTAATCAAAGGGGGGAAGTCTCGTATGCGTCTTGCGATGAAAGTACTGTGGCCCGCCTTCCTGGCGGCGATGCTGGCCGAAGGCTGTTTCTTTGCGCTGTTCGACCCGCGCGAAACGCTGCACGTGGGCGAGAGCGCGCTCTCGCCGATGGCGGTGTACACGCTCGGGTTTTTCTTCTTCTGGGTCTTTTGCGCGCTGGCCAGCATGCTGACCTACTACCTGGTGGTGATACCGGACGACCCGCATCCGCCGTTCTGAGTACGTGCCGGCGCCCGCGCGCGCCGGCCGCGCAACTTACGCGAAATCCGGCATGACGCCGTCCGCCACGCCAACGAGTGTCGGCGGCACATCGGGCAGCTCACCCGCTGCGCTCCTGGCCGGTACCGGCGCCAGGGCGGCAACCGCCGCAAGCACCTTCGCCTGGTAGGGGAACAGTTCGGTGCCGTTGGTGACGCCATCGAGCAGGTTCCTGACGATGGCCACCGCGCCATTGCCCGCATACGCGCCACCCTTGCCGGCGGCATCGACGGCGAGCGTAAAATTGGAAGCGACATCGACCAGGTTGCCGATCAGCGCCGCATCCTGCTTTCCGAGCGGGCTCTGGTTCGACAGTGCGCCGTCCATGATCGCCAGCGAGGCGTTGGCGCGGGTCAGGGTGCCGCGATCGAGCGCCTGGGTCCAGAAATCGAGTCCGGCCTGGTCCGGCGCGCGGCTGAACAGGTTCTGGTAGATCGCTTTCACGAACGCCGTGTTGGCACCGCCGTAGAGCGCAAGCGATTCGGCACTCGATCCGAACGAGTCGATCAGGGTGCGCAAGCCGGCATTGCCGGGGTAGGCGGCGTTCAGCCCGGCCACCGTCTCCGGCGCGTCCAGCTCGGCCAGGCGCTGCTGGAAGTTTGCCATGCCGCCCACATCGGCGGCGCGCCCGAAATAGCTGTAGTACAGCGATTGGGTCAGATTCATGTACTTGAACGTGACCGCCCTGTCGGCAAACTCGGCACGCTCAACGCTGAACAGCGTATCGGTGCCTTCGCCGCTGGCGAGATTGGTGACGTTATAGATACCGCGCGTCGAGACGATCCCGGTCGTACCGAAGGTGCCGAGGTACAAGGCGGTGTCGAAGCCGTCTTCGCCCGCCAGAATATCAATCCCGCCGCCGCCATACAGGATGTCGTCGCCGCCTCCCGCGACCAGGGAATCGTCGCCATTGAAGCCTGTCAGGACATCGTTGCCCAGGCCGGCCTTGAGATAGTTGTCGTTGTTGTCGCCGCGAATCGAGTCGCTGGCCGCCGTATCCATGGAAAACGGCGTGTAGCCAGGCAGGTCGGCGATGCTGACGGTCTTGTCGGCGAAGCGGATGAACTCGATGCCGGTGAAGCGGAGGTAAGGATGCGACGATAGCGCATAGTGGTCCGGATACGGGCTGTTGGCGGCGTCGATGCCGATCGCTTTCGGCGCAATGCTCACGCCAGCGCTTGCCCCCGGCACTGCCAGCGTGTCGATTCCGATGCCGCCATCGACAATGGCGCGGTCTCTGCTCACATTGCCAGCCGAGATGAGGTCGTTACCGGCGCCACCGGAGAGCTTGTTGTCCAGCCCCGGCAAGCTCGACGTGATGCTGTCGTTGCCGGCGCCGCCCAGGTAACCGTCGCCACCGCCCGACGATACATTTTTGACGTACACGTCGTCGCCTGGCGTGCCATGCGCATGCTCGTCGACACGGATCTTGATTACCGGATTGGGGTAAGCCGGCGTGGCAGCGCCGCCCGCCTTGAGGTAAATGCGCCCGGTTTCTTCCGCCAGGAACGTCATGCGCACCGTGTTGATGCCGATGTGAGCGGTGCCCTCGCGCTCGACGATCGGGAAACCGTCCGCGTCGTACAGCCGCACCCATGATCCCGGCCCCGCGACGCCTTCAAACTCGTACAAGTGCCCGGCCACCACGTCCAGCGCATAGGTGCCAACGGCGCCAACGACGTTGGTATCCCAACCGGGCGTGCCCATTGCCGGTGCATCCCCGGCGTCGTACCTGGCGAGTCCCTCGAGCAGCCTGGGCGTCGCCTTGGCAATGTCGTCAGCCGATAGGCGATAGGTGTACAGCGTCTGGTGCGGATAGGGAACGTAAATGGACATGAATGGACAGTAAAAACGTGGTTTCAGGAATGCAATAATGAATTTGTGCAATTTTAGCCGGATTGTCCATGATTCCGGATTGAAAGCCAGGGTAAATACGCCGCGTCGCCTGTGCGGGCGAGGTTGACGGACAGGCCGGGAAGCGAAGATACCGATGGGCAGCGGTGCCGCTGCGCTCGAAACCTCGGCCAACGGGCTCGCCGCCATCGACGGCCAGGCAGGCGCAGCGGCCTTTGGCGGGCGGTGTGTCGCAGTGTCTTCGATGGCAAAGATTGGACACCGCTCCGCCCCGATGAAAACTGAGAGCGCCATCCCTGAACTATACTGTCTGGCTGCTGTCTGATAAACATAGCCAGCCACGCCAGGACGGGATACCCGGATGATAAAAATCGACATACCAACTTCCAACAAGCAAGTTCTACCGATCGGGGTGCTGTTCGCGGTGCCGCTCCTGCTGACCACGTTCTTCTATTTTCTGACCCCGCACCAAAAAGCACCGGGTTCCATGGAGTTAGGTTTCGTCGGGGGCATGCTCATCGCCTCGGGAGTGCTGGCCCTGGTTCTCTGCGCGAGCATGCTGAAGCGTCACTCGGTCGAACTGGGCCCCGATGCGATCGTGGTCAAGCATGCCTTCTATACCTTCAGGCTGGCGCGCGCCGACATCCGTGCGCCAGCCGTCGAGCGCCTGCCCGACGTTCGCAGCCTCGGCATTTCGAACAAGAGGAACGGCATTGCCGCCTTTGGATTCTATTCGGGATGGTTCAACGCCACCAGTGGCGAGCGGGTATTCATGGCGGTGTCCGGCGCACCGGTCGTGGTATTGCGCTTTACCGGCCATCCCAAGTGCTCGGTGCTGGCCGTGAGCAGCGGCGGCAACCTGGAAGCGGACCTCGCGGCCTGGCTCGCCCAAGGTTCAGGCGCGCCGGAGCGCGCCAGCCTGCCCGCCTGAGCCAGTCCGGCTTACGCCATCGGGCTGCACTGCTCGGTGCCGGCGGCCAGCGCCTTGAGCATGGCCGGGTCGAGCAGGCTCAGTTCGCGCTTGTCGACGCTGATCCAGCCCTGCTTTTTAAAGCGCGACAGCAGGCGGCTGATGCTTTCGATGGTCAGGCCCAGGTAGTTGCCGATATCTTCGCGCGACATGCGCAGCTGGAAGCTGGTGGCCGAGTAACCGCGCGCCGCGTAACGCGCCGACAGGTTGACCAGGAACACGGCAAAGCGCTGTTCCGCCCGCATATTTCCCAGCAACAGCATGACATTCTGCTCACGCGTGATTTCCTGGCTCATGATGCGATGGAAATGGCGCAGCAGGGTCGGCACCTGGCCAAACAGTTCTTCCAGGCGCTCGAACGGAATTTCGCACACTTCGCTGTCCTCCAGCGCGACCGCGTCGCAATGGTGGCGCTCGCCGCTGATGGCGTCCATGCCCAGCAGTTCGCCGGCCATCTGGAAACCGGTGATCTGCTGCTCGCCGTTGGCATTGACCTGGTAGGTCTTGAAGTGCCCGAAGCGGATCGCGTACAGGTTGCGGAACGGCTCGTCCATCTGGTACAGGCGTTCGTCGCGCAACAGGCGGCGGCGCTTGCCGATGATGTTGTCGAGCCGGGTGATGTCGTCGTTTTCGAGTCCCATCGGCAGGCAGAGCTGGTGCATGCTGCATCCTGCACAGCTTGCCTTTAATGCTGCGACGTTCAGCATTGCTGCGGGAACGAATGGAAGAGGCTGAGGCATAGGGTCTAACGGTTTGTGGCTTGAGCCGTATGATACCCCACAGGAACCAGGTCGCACAGGCTATAACCGGCGCAGTTTCCGCTAAATCACCAGTACAGATGCCTGTTTGTCCATGGCGGCTTGCCATTATCACCAGCGGCGTTATGCAAGGTATAACAGACCTGCTCTACATGCGGCCGCTTACCCGAATCGGCTAGCGCGGGCGGAAGCGCACATCGACGTGCGACACCTCGCCGACGACCTTGGCTTTCTTCGGCTTCTTGGGTTTTTTCACGACCTCGCCGGCGGTGTTGGTGAGCGGCACCCGGTGTTCCGGCGAGAAGCCCGGTTCCTCGATGCGTTCGAGGGTCTGCTTGGTCAGAATCTCGATAGCGGCCAGCAATTGCACCTCGTCCGCGCACACCAGCGAGACGGCCTCGCCCGAGGCTCCCGCGCGGCCGGTGCGGCCGGTGCGGTGGATGTAGTCTTCGGCCACGATCGGCAGGTCGAAATTGACCACCTGCGGCAGGTCGTCGATATCGAGTCCGCGCGCGGCCACGTCGGTCGCCACCAGGATTGTCGCTTCGCCGGCCTTGAAACGGTCGAGCGCGCGCAGGCGCGCCGGCTGCGGCTTGTCGCCGTGAATCGAATCGGCCGCGAGACCCTGCGCCTGCAGGGTCTCGACCAGCTGGTCGACGCCCTTGCGCGTCTTGACGAACACCAGCACCTGGCCCCAGCGGTGCTTGTTGAGCAGATAGACGAACAGCTCAGGCTTGCGTTTTTTGTCGACCGGCACCACCCACTGGCGGATGCGCTTGACGGTGCTGTTGCGCGGGCTGACCTCGATGCTCAACGGGTCGCTCAGCAGTTTCCCGGCCAGCGTGCGGATCTCGTCCGAAAACGTGGCCGAAAACAGCAGGGTCTGGCGCTTTGCCGGCAGGGCGGCGAACACGGCGTCGAGCTCGCGCGAAAAGCCGAGGTCGAGCATGCGGTCCGCTTCGTCCAGCACCAGCGTCTCGAGCTGGTCGAACTTGACCGCGTTCTGGCGGTACAGGTCGAGCAGGCGGCCTGGGGTGGCCACCAGCACGTCGAGTCCCTTGCGCAGCTTCATCATTTGCGGATTGATGCTGACGCCGCCGTAGGCCACATGGGTGCGCAGCGGCAAGCCGGCGCCATAGGCGCGGAAACTCTCGTGCACCTGCTCGGCCAGTTCGCGCGTGGGCACCAGCACCAGCACGCGCACCGCGTTGGCGCCGACCTGGCCCTGCAGGGTCAGGCGCTGCAGCAGGGGCAGGGCGAAGCCGGCGGTCTTGCCGGTGCCGGTCTGGGCGGCGGCCATCATGTCGCGTCCGGCCAGCACGGCGGGAATGGCTTGCGCCTGCACCGGCGTGGGCGTGCTGTAGCCGAGCGCGTCCAGCGTGCGCACGAGGGGGTCGATCAGACCGAGGGAATCAAAAGACATGGGGAAGCGACCTTGCGGCAAAAGAACAAGGACGTAGTTTACCCTGTCCGGCGCTTGCCGGGGCGCAAAAGCCTACGCGCTCAATGCCGCCCTTGCCACTTGCGGCTTGGTCGGTTCGGGCTTGTCGCCGCAGCCGGCCGTGGCCAGCATGAGCATGCAGCAGGCGGCGAGCGCCGCGAGCGGGTGAAAGCGTGGTTTCATGGCGTACTCCCTTGTAAAAAGGACATCCTACCCAAAACCACGCCCGCGCGGCGCGCTGTTAATACTGACTTAATGCGTGGCGATCAGAAACGGTAGCTGATACCGGCGCGCAGCACCGGATAGACCTTGTAGGCCTGGACGTCGGCTTCCATCTTCACGCGCTCGGTGGCGACATCGCGCGCCAGCACGGTGCAGACGGCGACAGTGCCGGTACATTGCGAATTGGTCAGGCGGCCCTTCGGATGCCCCTGCCACAACGCGCCCAGGTCGGCGCTGACCTGCCACTTCTTGTCGGTGCTCAGGGCATTGCCCCAGCCCACGCCGATGTAAGGCGCGCCCTTGTTGTACTCGATGCCGCCGTTGAGGATGCCGACCTGGCTGGCGGCGTAATTCTTGCCGTTGATATTGAAGTTGCCGTTCGAATCCTGGCGCGCCACCATGCTGACCTTGTTACCGTTGTACACCACGCCGCCGGTCAGGCGGAACGGGCTGTTATCGATCAGGTGCCAGTCGAACAGCACATCGATATTTTGCAGCTTGGCCTTCATGGTGTAGCTCACGGTGCTGGCGGTATCGTTGTATTTGCGCTGGAAGTAGCTGGCGCCGAAACGGGCGTTCAGCGTCTTTTCCATTGGGAAAATCACGTGCGCACCGACGCCGGTGGTGCCGACTTCGGCGGTGACAGCGAACTGGGCTTGGGCGCTGGCTGCCAGCAACATGGCGGCGGCCGCCAGGACGGTATTCTTAATGTACATGCAATGACCTTTGACGAATGACTGGGGGATGGCGGCATTGTACCGGTTGGGGTGGCGACAAGCGCTGGCATCGTGGCTCGCCATGCTACCCCAGTCGGGGCCGTCGATCCAGTCCCTTAAGGTAAGCAATTGTCGTTTTTTGTCGCGGCGGCGGACTGTCCCGGCGCGCCTCGTTCAGGCGTTTCACCTGTATTGACGGGCGTCCCGTAGGGCGTCCCTGAGGGATTCGTTGGGCGCTGGCGTGGTGGTTTCTTGATGGAATCCATGATAAATTCTGTCGCGCTTGAAAGCAGGCCGTCTGCGACAAGCCCACCACACCATCTCAGGAGACTTTCGCATGCATACACCGTTCCGCCGCGCCATCGCGCCCCGCTTGACCGCCGCGCTGGTGGCGCTTTCGCTCGGCGGCGCCGCCTTGCCGGTGCTTGCCGCCGCGCCCGGCGCCGGCGTGGTGGCCGGCGTGGACAAGCGCGCGCACGCCTTCGACAAATGGGCCGACGGCTTCGCCGCCGACTGGGTGCGCCTGTCGCCCCAGCGCGCCACCGGCGACCAGTACTTTGCCGGCGCCGAACAGCAGGCGCTGGACCGTCAGCTCGCGCCGATCACGCCGGCGCAGCGCGCCAGATATGCGGCGCTGGCCAGGGCCGGCGTGGCGCGCCTGGACCGCTTCCTGGCCGGCCCGCTCGACGCGACCGACCGCGTGTCGGCCGAAACCATGCGCTGGTCGCTGGCCAATCACCTGGCCGGCGAGCGCTTCGACGACCACGCGTTCGTGTTCTCGCAATTCGGCGGCACGCACATCGCGCTGGTCAACTTCATGACCAGCACCCACCCGATGCGGCGCGCGGCCGATGTCGACAGCTACCTGGCGCGCCTGGCGCAGATCGGCGAGCGCATGGACCAGGCCAGCGCGCGCGCCCGTGCCGCCGCGGCGCGTGGCATGCTGCCGCCGCGCTTCATCCTCGAACGCGCGCAGGGGCAGGTCGACGCCTTCCTCAAGCCGTCGGCCGATCAAAATGTGCTGGTGACGTCGCTGTCCCAGCGCAGCGCCGCGCTGGCCGACCTGAGCCCGCAAGCGCGCGCCGCCACCATCGACAAGGCCATGGCGATTGTCGGCAAGAGCATCTTGCCGGCGTACGCCAGGACCCAGGCGCTGCTGGCCGAACTGCACCCGAAGACTGGCGACGCCGCCGGCATCGCGCGCCTGCCCGACGGCGCCGCCGCCTACAGCCATGCGCTGGCCAGCTACACCGGCACCACCCTGAGCGCGGCGCAGATCCACGCGATCGGGCTGCGCGAAGTGGCGCGCATCGAGGGCGAGATGGACCGCCACCTGCGCCAGCTCGGTTTCACAGAAGGCAGCATCGACGTGCGCATGAAAGCGCTCGACAAAACCTTCCAGCCGGCCGCCGACCCCGATCCGCGCGCGGCCATATTGGCCAGCTACGTCGCCATGGTGAAGGATGCCGAAAAGCGCAGCGCCACGCTGTTCAACCTGATGCCGCGCGCGCCGGTGGAAGTGCGGCGCGAACCGCCGCTGACCGAAGGCAGCGCCTCGGCGCACTACAGCGTGCCGGCGCCGGACGGCAGCCTGCCCGGCATTTTCTGGGTACCGCTGCGCGGGCCGACGTTCGACATGATCCGCATGCGCAGCCTGGCGTACCACGAAGCGGTGCCCGGCCACCACTTCCAGCTCGCGATCCAGCAGGAGCTTGGCGGCCTGCCGAAGTTCCGCACGCAGCGCATTTTTGGCGGCGGCAGCGCGCACTCGGAAGGGTGGGCGCTGTACACCGAGCGGCTGGCGGTGGAGCAGGGCTGGTATGAAGGCGACGTGCCGGGCTTGCTTGGCGCGCTCGGCTCCGAACTGTTCCGCGCGCGCCGGCTGGTGGTCGACACCGGTTTGCACAGCAAGGGCTGGACGCGCCAGCAAGCGATCGACTACGGCATAGGCGCGGCCGAGGTGGAGCGCTACGTGGTGTGGCCGGGACAGGCCTGCGCCTACATGCTCGGCATGCTGCGCATCCTCGAACTGCGCGACAAGGCCCGGCTGGCGCTGGGAGAGCGCTTCACGCTGCCGGCGTTCCACGACGTCATCCTGAAAAACGGGTCCGTGCCGATGGATGTGCTGGCCAAAATCATCGACCAATGGATCGCCGACCAATCCAGGCCCGCCTGACCACCGCCCAACCGGGGTCAGAGCTCTGACTAGAAATTTTGTTAAATCCGACCACCGCCCAACCGGGGTCAGAGCTCTGACTAGAAATTTTGTTAAATCCAGTCCTCGGTTTGATTTTCATAGAGCATCAAGTGGCCGCATGTTCCCAAACTGGGCCAGCTGACTCTGTCCATGGCTTTGCAAGAATGTGAAATGTTGCTAGTCAGAGCTCTGACCCCGGTTGTAAGGGGGGTTCAGAAGGGTTTGGGGACTTATCTGATGACGTGGAAGTCTTTGCCGTTGACGATGGTGCCGGCACTGTCGACGGTGATCAGGTGCATGCCGCTGTCTTGCAGGCCGAGCCTGGCCAGTTGGGCCGGGGCGATGCGCAGCAGGTAGTTGCCCGGCGCGATGCCGCCCAGCACGTAGTAGCCGTCGGCGCTGCTGGTCGTTTTGCCGATCACCGTTCCGCCCCGGTCCAGCAGTTCGAGCTCGAAGTCGCCCATGCCGCGCTTGCCGCCCGCGTCAGAAAGCCAGGTGGTGCCGTCGATCTCGCCCGTGACACCCACCGCCACTTCCAGCCGGCTGACCTTGCCCGGCCGCGGGACCAGCCGCCGTCCCGCTTCGCGCGCCTGCCATTGCGGGTCTTCCAATGTGCCTGGGTCGATCGCGATGTCGGCGTGCTGGTGCGCCGGCAGCCGGTTCAGGTAGGCCACGCCGTCGTCGCCGCTACGCGCCAGGTGGGCGCCGCCGTTGACGGAAAATCCCGCGCCCTTGATCGGTTCGTCGTCGCCATCCATCACGCCGTTGCCGTTCTTGTCGAGGAAGACGCGGACCGAGGCCGCGCCGCCGCCCGCCATCGGCACGGCGTCGTGCAGCCAGCGCCCGCTCCTCGGTTCCCGGCCGAGCGCCATGAACAGCCGGACCCCGCCACCGTAGTCGCCGCGGCTGGTGTAGAACGCGTTCACGCCCAGGCCGACGCTGCCCACGCCTTTGTTGAGCGAGGCGCTCCAGCGCAGCTGCGGGTCGGCGAAGGTGCGCGCGACGGCGCCGTTGAGCAGATAGCCGTCGCCGACCAGTTTGTCGGCCGCCAGCGCCAGCGACGAGAGGCCGGCGTCGGGCAGGATGGCGTATTGCAGCTGGCCGCTGATGGCGACGCCAGCCACGCGCCGGCTCGCTTGCAGGCTGCCGTCGGCCTGGCGCGCGGCGCCGCTGGCGCGCCAGTGGAGGTTGCCGCTCATGGCCGTGCCGCGGCTGAAGGCGGACAGGCGCGCGCCGGCCTCGTGCCGCGTGGCGCCCGACGCGAGCCGTTCGCGCCGCAGTTGCAGCGCCAGCGGGATCGGGGTACGGCCGCCGCCCGGCAGCAGGCCGTCGAGGCGCACCTCGTCGCGGCTGCGCAGCGGGTCGGCGGCGGGCAGGAACAGTTCGCTGCTAAAACCGTCCAGGCGCGCGTGGACCGCGCCGAGCGCCATGCCGCCGATGCGCGTCTTGATGCCGATCCGGGCCAGCGCGCCGCCGTCATCGGCGCGCGCGAACGCGGCGTCGGCCAGCAGCGCGCGCCAGTAGCCGTGCAGGCCGAGGTTGGCGTAGCGCCGCTGCCGGCCATCGAGCGCCAGGCGCGCCACGCCGCCGCTGGCGCTCAGTTGCGCCAGCACGCCGACTTCGGCCTGGGCCAGCGCGCGCTCGCCGCCCTGGACGCTGGCGCTGTAGGCGATGGCGCCGGGCGCGAGCACCGCCTGGTCGATCAGAAAAGTCTGGCGCTCGACGCGCAGCTGGCCCAGCGGACCGTGGAATACCAGGCGAAATTCATTGCTGCCGTAGATCAGGGGCTGGTCGTCGAAGCGGTAGCGGCCATCGGGGCGCGCTTGCTGGAAGCCGATCAGGGCGTTGTTGAAGTACAGTTCCACGTCCCAGCCGGGCGGCAGGTCGCCTTGCAGGGTGTGGCGGTCGGTGCGCGCCGGCTGGCCGAGCGCACGGTTGGAGATGGCCACGCCGGCGCGCCCGCTGCTCGCTTGCGCGATGTCGGCGACGCCGGCGGCCAGCACGCTGCCAATCTGGATGGTGCGCGCGCGCAGTGGACCGAGCAGGCCGGCGTCGGGGTCGTTGCGGGCCAAGGTCATGCGCGTGCTGGCGCCGGCTGCGTTGTTGGCGGCGCCGACGTAGAGCGCCGCTTCCATGCCGGCCAGGTCGGCCGTCAGGTAGGCGGTGTAGCCGAGCGTGCTGCCGCCGCGCCGCGCGTCGGCGGACACGGTCTGGTCGATGAAGGGCACGCCGGCCAGCGCGTAGGGCGTGTCGAGGCGGGGGTAGGCGGGGGCGGGCGTGCCGTCGGGGCGCCGCGCCGGCCCGGCGCGCGACTGGCGTTCGAGGCGCGCCTGCAGCGGCAGTGTTTCGCGCGCGCGCACGCGCAGCACCAGGCTGGCCATGTCGATGTCGAGGTCGAGCGGCAGCCATTGCGCCAGCAGGCGGCTGGCGACGTACAGGTCGTCCGGATGGCGCAGTACGCGCGCCGCCTCAAAACTGCTGCGCCGCTCGCCGATCACCACCAGGCGCTGCGCCAGGTCGAGCCGGAAGCCGCGCTGTTCGTCGAGGATGTAGCCGCTGGCGATGCCGTTGGCCGGGTCGGCGCGGATGGCGATGGTGAGCAGGCGCGCCAGTTCGCCGAGCGGCAGGTGGATGTCGCCGCCGTGCTGGTAGGCGCCGACGGCGTCGGAGACCAGGTGCTCGCCGAGCCGCACTTCGAGCACCAGGTCGGGACCGTCGGCGGCGCGCGCCGGCGCCGGCAGTGCGCATACAAGCAGAAAGCAGAGCCGGCAAGCGCGCTGGCGCAGGCGTCGGGCCAGCATGGTCGCGCGCACGTGCCTGGCCCGAGGTCGGCCGCTCCTGTCAGGGCAGGGCCAGCGTGGCTTCGGCCAGCAGGGCGCCGCCGGCTTCGGCCCGTTCGCGAAAGCGCAGGTGCACGGTGCCGCGCGCGAGGTTCACGCCGGCCGGCATGGCCAGGCTGGCTTTACGCATCGGATTGGGGGTGTAGATCGCCACCCCGGCCGCCTTGGCCAGCACCTGTTCGGCGCCGCCCTGCGGCGTAAAGGCGGCGCTGATGTCGCCATACACGGAGCTGTCGCCGCTGCGCGCGATCTGGAACACGAGCTGCGCGCCCTTGTCGCTCTTTTGCAGCGCCAGCGCGCCCAGGGTCACGCTGGCGCCTTCGGTCTGGTGCCGCACGATGACGGGAATCGAGGCGCCGATCAGGGAGTTGAGCACCACGCCGATCTGCTGCGCGCCGGCGCCTTGCTGTTCGACGCTGGTGCCGCTGGTGCTGTTGGCCAGTTTTTCGAAGTGCAGGTGCGAGCGGTATTCGCCGGCCGCCAGCGCGTCCGGTTTGCGCAGCATGACGCGCACCACCTGGGCGCTGCCGGGCAGCAGGGTCACCTGGCGCGGCGAAAAACTGAGCATGGCGTCGGCGAAGCGCTCCTCCGGCGCGACCTTGTCGGCGCTGGTGAATTCGCCGCTCTCGCTCATGCGCCGGTTGACAAGGCTGATGCGGTAGGTGGCGGGGGCGCTGTCGCTGTTGATCAGTTCAACCTGGGCGGCGCGCTGGTTCTTGGTGAAGACGACGCGGGTCGGGTTGAGCATCAGGCCGGCCATCGCTTGCAGCGGCAGCACGGCCATCAGGGCGGCGGCAAGCAGGCGCGCGGCGCGCGGGAGAGCGAAAGTGGAATGCATGGTGGGCCTCGCGGGTCGATGATCGGCTATTGATATTCGATGGTGATGTGGAAGGTGCCGCTGTAGTTGCCGGCGCGCTGGCCGGCGCCGACGTGCAAGGTGGCGCCGATCGACAGCACCTGACTGCCGCCGGTGAGCACGCCGCCGCCGGCGGGGGCGCTGGTAAAGCCGGTCAGCGCCATGCTGTCGGCACCGGCGCTGATGCTGGCGCCGGCCGGCAGGCTGACGATGTAGACCAGGCTGGCGTTGGCCGGCTTGTTGTCGCTGATGGTGAACCTGGCCGGCGCCGCCGCCGACGGCAGCAGCAGCACGCCGCCGCCGGCCGCGCGGTTGCCGTGCGGGTCGACGCTGACGCTGCCGGCGGCGCTGGCGGCGAAGCGGCCGAAGGCCAGGCCGGCGGCGGGAGCGGCGCTCAGCTGCGCGCGCGCCGGCAGGGCGGCCAGCGCGGCCGCCAGCACCGTTGCCAACAGCGCCGGCGCCACGGCGGACGCGCCGCCGCGGCGCCGCGCGTCAGTTGTATTCAACGGTGGCGACGACATTGCCGGCATAGATGCCAGGGACCTGGTTGGCCGCCACGGTCAGGGTGCCGCCCACATACAGCGACTGGGTGCCGCCGGCGGAGAGGGTGCCGGCGGTGGCCTCGCCGGAGGTGGCGTCGGCGGCGGTCAGGTCGCTGAATTTGGTCAGGGCCATGGTTTCGCCGGCGCCGCCGGTGTTGGTCAGCACGGCGCTGCCGGAGTGGGTGATGGTGTAGGTGCTGCCTGGCTCGCCGGTGATGTCGAACCGGGCGGCGGTGGTGGCCGCGCCGTTCATCCCCACCACGCCGCTGACGCTGCGCACGCCGCTGGTGCTGACGGTGATGGTGCCGCCGACGGCGGCGGCAAAATTGCCGAAGGCCAGCGGGGCCGCCGGCGCAATGGCGATCGGGGTGACCACGGTGCCGCCGGCAACCGCCGTCGCTTGCGCGGCGTAGGCCGGTACGCCCAGGCCCAGGCTGGCGGCGATGAAGGCGAGTACGGCCAGGGTGCGCTGCTGTTGGATTGTTGTGTTCATTCCAGCTCCTTAGTTTGGTCGGTTGGTTATTCTTTGCAGAAGCTCTTTCTGCAAGGGAATAGTACCTGCCATTCCGCATGGAAAATCCAGCGTGGCGCGACCTTGCGGCACAGTTTGATATGCATCTAAAGCGGGGCGCCATTCGCCGCCGGAGTGTTGCGCAATCGCCGCGCAAGAGTGGCGCGGATGGTACGGCTGGGCGACTGTTGTCCGATGTGCTATCTTGCGTACCGGAAAAACTGCAGCTGTGCCGTTCGGCCTGCCGTTCGGCCTGCCGTTCGGCCGGCCGTCCAGCCGGGCGGGCCAAGCGGGTGTTCGTCGGCGCCGGCGCGGTTTCGTCGGAATCGGTGTCGACTGCCCGGGGCCGCTTGCTATAGTCGTTTCCACTTCTCCCTGACTGGATTGCCGACCATGACGAGTTTCTTTTTTATCTTCCGGATCACCCTGGCCTGGGGCATCGCCAACACGGTGCTGGCGATCACGGTTGCGCAGACCATCTTCAGCGAGCGCGACGCCGGCGGCTCGCTGCTGCTGCTGGTGCTGGGCGCGATGGCGTTTGCCGCGATCAGCGCGTTTTCGCATGTGCGCCGGGTGCGCCTGCTCACGGGCCAGGTCAACGGCGCCACCTTGTCGAGCCGCCAGCGGCGCCAGATCGAGGTGCCGTTCGAGGCCGGCGAGGCGTTCGACATCATCGACGCCGCCATCCGCGACCTGCCGGGCGCCGAGCAGGTCGATAGCGCGCGCGACAGCTTGCAGGTGCGCGCCAAGATCCGCTACCTGCATCCCTACCGCGGCGGCGTGCTGTGGCAAATGACCGGCCATACCGGCCCGAGCGGCAACCAGGTGATCGTCACCGTCACGCCGAACGGCGACGCCGGCAGCGTGACCCTGATCTGCGAGCCGGAACGCTGGGCCTGGACCGACTGGTTCCTGGTCGACGGCGGCGCCAACCTCGAAAACGCCGAGGCCATCGGCCGCGCCGTGGCGCGCCGGGTGGCGGAGCGGCGCCGCAGCGAGCAGGCGGCCGCCGTGCAAACCGCCACCGAGAAGGAACTGACGGTGGCCAAACTGAGCCTGCTGCATGCGCAGGTCGAGCCGCATTTTTTGTACAACACCCTGGCCAGCGCGCAGCTGCTCACGCGCAGCGATCCGGCCCGCGCCGACGAGATGCTGGGCAATCTGATCGCCTACCTGCGCAACTCGCTGCCGCGCACCGACGACGCGCTCTCGACCCTGGGCAAGGAGCTGGAACGGGCGCGCGCCTATCTCGACATCCTGGTGATCCGCATGGGGCCGCGCCTGCGCTTGCAGGTGGAGGTGGCGGCCCATTTGCATGACGCGCCGTTTCCCGCCATGATGTTGCAGACCCTGGTCGAAAACGCCATCAAGCACGGGCTGGAAGCGAAGGCGGGCGGCGGTACGGTGTGGATCATCGCGCGCGTCCACGATGGCGCGCTGGCGCTGACGGTGGCCGACGATGGACGCGGCTTGTCGAGCGAAGGCGGCGGCACCGGCATCGGCCTGCGCAATGTGCGCGAGCGGCTGCGCCTGGCCTACGGCAGCGCCGCTGGTTTTACCATCGTGTCGAACTATCCGAGCGGGGTGGCGGCGACGATCAGCGTGCCGTATTCGGGCGCTGCGCACGGCACGGCAACGGCGGAGGGGAAGCGGCATGACTGATTGTGTGATTGCGGAAGATGAACTGCTGCTGCGCGACGAGCTGGTGCAACTGCTGGCGGCCGCGTGGCCGGATTTGCGCATCGTGGCGGCCTGCGATGATGGCGCCAGCGCGCTCGAAGCGATTGCCGCGCATCGGCCGCAGGTGGCCTTCCTCGACATCCGCATGCCGGGACTGAGCGGGCTGGAGGTGGCCGGCGCACTGGCCGAGCTCAGCCCGGCCACGCAGGTGGTGTTCGTGACCGCCTACGACCAGTATGCGATCGATGCCTTCGAGCGCGGCGCGCTCGACTACCTGCTCAAGCCCGTGCTGCCGGCGCGCCTGGCGGCCACGGTGCGGCGGGTCAAGGCGCGCCTGGCCAGCGGCGTGGCGGACGCCGGCGCGCTGGCCGCCTTGCTGCGCCAGCTCGGGCATGCGCCGCCGGCGCCGCCCAAGGTGGAGCCGCTGGTGTGGCTGACCGCCAGCGCGGGCACGGAGACGCGCCTGATCATGGTCGAGGATGTGGCCTACTTCCAGGCCGACAGCAAGTACACGGTGGTGATGACGGCGCAGGGCGAAGCGCTGCTGCGCAAACCGATCCGCGAACTGCTCGACGTGCTCGATCCGGCCATCTTCCGGCAGATTCACCGCTCGACCATCGTCAACGTCAAGGCGATCGCGTCGGTCTCGCGCGACGAGAGCGGACGCGGGCTGCTGCGCCTGCGCACGCGCCCGGAAACGCTGGCGGTCAGCCAGCCGTTCATGGCCCTGTTCCGCGCCATGTAAAGGCTTGGTACGCTGGCGCACCGACTTGGTCGTTGCTTTTGTTAAACTTATGAATGTGAGCGGCAAGCCGATGGCGGCCTGCGGCTGACGGTGCGCCTGCCGGGCGCGCCTACTTTCTTAGTGAGGCAAGCATGAAAAACCTACTCGTCGCCGCCGTCCTGCTGGGCGCCAGCCTGTCGGCGCAGGCCCAGGTCAATGTCCGTATCGACATCGGGCAGCCGGGATTTTATGGACGCATCGATCCCGCCGATTTCGGCCGGCCGCCGGTGGTGTACACCCAGCCGATCGTGGTGGAACGGTATGCGCGCGGCGCGTCCGAGCCGGTGTATCTGCGCGTGCCGCCGGGGCACATGAAAAAATGGAGCAAGCATTGCGCGCGCTACGACGCGTGCGGGCGCCAGGTGTATTTCGTGCGCGACGAGTGGTACACCAACACGTATGCGCCGCGCTACCGCGAAATGCGCGGCGGCGGGCGCGATCGCGACCGCGGCTACGACCGTCATGAGCGGCGCGACCGCGATGACCGCAACGACCGGGGCCACGGAGGTGGCCGCGGCAACGGCAACGGCAACGGTAACGGCCATGGCAACGGCCACGACCGCGACAAGAACGGATTCCGTTGAAAACCTGTTTTCTCCGGGAACCCCTGAAACCGTACAGCGTGAGCGCGATTGTCCGGATCGCAGTAGACTGACGTTGTCAAAAATTCAGGGAGATTCTCTTGCGCGGCGAAATAGTGATTGTCGGGGGTGGGGCGGGCGGTTTGGAACTTGCCAGCAAATTGGGCCGCAAGCTGGGCCCGTCCAAGGTGTTTCTCGTCGATAGCCGCCTGTCGCATATCTGGAAACCATCCCTGCACGAAGTCGCCGCCGGCACCCTCGATATCCACCAGGAAGGCCTGTCCTACCAGATGCTGGCGCACGACAACGGCTTCAGCTTCGTGTACGGTCCTCTGACCGGGCTCGATGCCCCCGCCAAACGCCTGACCATCGGCCCCATCCGCACGCCACAGGAGGAAGAAGTGCTGCCCGAACGCTCGCTCGCATTCGGCGCGCTGGTGATCGCCGTCGGCAGCACCTCGAACTACTTCGGGGTGCCGGGCGCGAAGGAATACACGATTTCCCTGAACGCGACCGAAGACGCCGAGCGCTTCCGCCTGCAACTGCTCAAATTGCTGGCGCGGGCCGACGCGCGCAAACCGCAGGAGCCGGCGGCGGGCGTCGATATCGTCATCATCGGCGGCGGCGCCACCGGCGTCGAGCTGGCCGCCGAGCTGCGCGAAGCGAGCGCGGTGTACACCACCTATGGCTTCCAGCACCTGAAACCCCAGCAGGACGTGCGCATCACCCTGCTCGAAGGCGCGCCGCGCATCCTGGCGCCGCTGCCAGAACGGGTGTCGAACGCGGCCTTGAAGCTGCTGCACGAGCGCGGCATCAAGGTGGTCAACGAGTGCCGCGTGACCGGCATCGCGCCCGACCAGGTGAGCGACAAGAACGGCAACGTGTATCCATCCGACCTGTGCGTGTGGGCGGCCGGCATCCGCGCGCCGGAATTTCTGGCCACGCTCGGCTTGCCGCTGGCCAAGGGCGGGCAGATCGAGGTCGACGGCTTCTTGCGCGTGAAAGAGGCGCCGGGCATCTACGCCATGGGCGACTGCGCCGCCTGCGTCGATGCCGAAGGCAAGATGGTGCCGCCGCGCGCCCAGGCCGCGCACCAGCAGGCCGATTACCTGCTGGCCACCTTCCTGCGCGCGCAGGCCGGCAAGGCGCCGCAGGCCAAGCCGTACGCCTACAAGGATTACGGTTCGCTGGTGTCGTTCGGCCAGACCACCACCGTCGGCAGTCTGATGGGCTCGCTAAAGGGCTTGAGCTGGTTCGTCGAAGGTTTCTTCGCGCGCATGATGTATGTCAGCCTGCACTTGATGCATCACGCGGCCGTGCTCGGCTCGGTGCGCACCGGCGTGCTGGCGCTGGCGCGCTTCCTGATCAAGCGCAACACGCCGCAGGTCAAGCTGCACTGAGCACCTTGCCGCAAACAGCGCTTAGTGCTGACTAGCCGCCGCCTTGGGCAGGGTCAGGGTCATCACCGTGCCGCGCTCCCGGGCCGGCATGACCGAGAGCGCCCCGCCCAGGTAGCGGGCGCGTTCGCGCAGCAGGCGCAGGCCGTGGCAGCCGGACGATTCGCCGGGCTTCTCGCCCGGCCCGACGCCGTTGTCGCGCACCGTGAGCATGATTTCGTCGCCGCCGTCATCGAGGATGACATCGACCTCGGTCGCCCCCGCGTGCGCGGCGATGTTGCGCAAGCCTTCTTCCAGCGCCCGCAGCAGGGCCACGCCGTGTTCGCGCGCGTAGGCTTCGTCTTCGTCGGGCAGGCTGCAGCGCGCCACCAGCTGGTGCTGCTTGCCGAAATCGCTGACCAGCTCGGCGATAGCCGACTTGATTCCCAGAAACTCCAACTTATCGTTCCACAGCGACAATTGCATGTCGCGGTTGGTGTCGATGATGGTCATCAGGAGTTGTTTCATCTGAGCGGTGCGGTCTTGCAGCGCCTGTTCCTTGGGCAATTGCTGGGTCAGCAGGGCAAGATGCATGGTCAGGGCCGTCATCGACGAGCCGAGACTGTCGTGCAGCTTGCGCGCCAGCAGGCGCCGTTCGTCATCCCGGCAGGTCGTCAGATGGCCGAGCAGTTCGGCCAGGTCGGCATTGCGCTCGGCAAGCTGGCGGTCCGGTGCGGCGTCGGGCGGGAGGGAGGGCGGTTGGGTCATGCTGGGCTCAATCAATGTTTCCCAAATCATACAACAGCTTGCGCGCGCTTGTCGCGGCGTCGCGCCGCACTCACTTAGTCCTCAATGAGCGCGCACTGGCCGATGGCGTCGAGCAGGTGGGCGATGTCGACCGGCTTGACCAGGTGCCTGTCGAAGCCGGCTTCGAGCACGCGGCGCTGGTCGTCGGCCAGGCCGTAGCCGGTCAGCGCGATCAGCTTGATGTGGCGGGTGGCGCCGTCCTGGCGCAGGCGGCGCGCCACTTCGTAGCCGTCGATGCCGGGCAGGCCGATGTCGACCAGGGCGACCTCGGGCAGGAAGCTGCGCGCCATCTGCACGCCCTGCACGCCGTCGGCCGCGTGGCGCACCGGGTAGCCGTAGGCGCCGAGCATGGTGGCCATCATTTCGCGGCCGTCGTCGTTGTCTTCGATTAGCAGGATGGTGGGCTTGTGCTCGCTGGCAAGTGTGGCCGGCGCCGCGTTCGCCGCCGGCGCCACGGGCGCTGTGCGCGGCAGGCGGATGACGAAGGTGGAGCCGGCGCTGGCGCCGTCGCTGTGGGCCGACACTTTGCCGCCATGCAGCTCGACCAGGCGCCGCACCAGCGCCAGGCCGATGCCCAGGCCGCCCTGGGCGCGGTCGAGCGTGATCGAGCCCTGCACGAACACGTCGAACACATGCGGCAGCAGCTCGGCCGAAATGCCCACGCCGGTGTCGCGCACTTCGAGCACGATCTCGTCGTCGCTGTCGGAGACGGTAATGTCGATGGTGCCGCCGGGCGGTGTGTATTTGAGGGCGTTGTCGATCAGGTTGGTGGCGATCTGTTCGAGCCGGGTCGGGTCGCCGTCGACCCAGGCCGGCTCCATGTCGACGTTAAGCAGGTAGTTGCCGGTGCGGCCGGTGGCCTTGAAGGTGTCGAGGCAGGCCGAGACCAGCGCGGCGACGTCGAGCACTTGCTTGTCGAGCAAGATCTTGCCGGACATGGCGCGCGACAGGTCGAGCAGGTCGTCGACGATGCGCGACAAATGCTGGCTCTGGCGCTGGATGATCTGCTTGGCGCGCCCGACCGACTCGCCGCTCACGCCGGCCAGGCCGATCAGCGAGGCGGCGCTGCTGATGGCGGAAAGCGGGTTGCGCAGTTCGTGCCCGAGCATGGCCAGGAATTCATCCTTGGCGTGGCTTTTCGCTTCGGCTTCCTTGCGCTCTTCCATTTCGCGGGTGAGGCGCTTGTTGGTGGCGGTCAGTTCGGTGGTGCGCTGGCTCAGCTTGTGGGCCTGGCGCTTGAGTTCCTCGTTCTTGATGGCCAGCGCGACGAACACCTGGACCTTGGCGTGCAGGATCTGCGGGATGACCGGGGTGAACAGGAAATCGGCGGCGCCGCGCTGGTAGGCTTTCAGGCGGTCGATTTCATCGGCCAGAAAGGCGGTGACGAAAATGATGGGAATGTCGGCCGAGCGCGCGCGCTGGTGGATCGCTTCGGCGGTTTCGAAGCCGTCCATGCCGGGCATGTTGACGTCGAGCAGGATTACCGCAAAGTCGTGCAGCAGGACCTGGCGCAAGGCTTCCTGGCCGGACCGGGCGGACAGGACGGCGTAGCCCGATTCATCGGCCCATTGGTCCAGCAGACTGGTCAGTGCCAGCAGGCTGGCGGCATCGTCGTTAACGACGAGAATCTTCGGCTTGTCTAAGTTGGTCACGTCATTCCTGCGCTGCGGTGGTGGTTGAATCACTTCGAATGCATTGCTGCCGGATAGCAGAACCGGAATGTGGGATCGGATGACAGCGAACGCGGCTGTCATGTCGGTACGGCGCTCATCATAGCAATCGGGTAATCCAATGTCAAAATGCAAGCGAATAGGGTGGCAACGCAATGCAAGGTACGCTAACGCACATACGAGGGGGTGGGCCTATGCGATAGTGAGATCAGGACAACCGATGCCGAATGGCACGGTACATCGCCACCATCGTGGCGTGGCACATTGAAAGGGTAAGCCATGAATATCAACACCATCGTAGATGCCGAATTTACCGGCAAATGTTTCCGTGACCTGCGCAACGCGCCACTGTCGGCCATGCGCGGGCTGAGCACCAAGGACGCCAAGGCGCTGCACGAAGCGTTCAATATCACCACCATCGGCGACCTGGCCAACCTCAAGTTCGTCAAGTGGGCCAGCGCGATCAATGTGCTGGCGGAAGAAGAGTGCGATACGTCCGAGCAGGCTGCCAAAGAAACCTTGCTCGACGATGCGGTCGAGATGACCTTCCCGGCCAGCGATCCGATTTCGGTCGACTCGGGCATTACCCGCATTGAAGTACCGCCAGAGATGGTCAACGCCAGCACCGATCACCAGCATGCGAAGTCGATCGAGGCGAATACCAAGCAGGCGACCAAGGGACGTTAAATCGAGCGGGTGCAGGGGGAAGGCGTGAGCCCTTGGGCTCGGCATTCCTGGCCGATCACCCCGGCACTGCCGGAACCGGCTTCGCACCCTGCCGGCCGTCAGGGAAGCGCCGTTGTGGTCACCGTGCTCGACGGATCCGAATAGTAATTGTCAGCAATCTTGCCCGCAACGCTAGCCAGGCCGGCGGCCAGATCGCGCATCGCGTGACTGGCAGCCGGAGAGCCGAGCCGCTTCCACCCACCGACCGCCGGCTTGCCGTCTTCGGTGAACAGACGGTTATAGCGTACCTCTTCAATTTTCGGACCGAGACAGGTCCCGCTTCCGCAAGTACCATCGTTGAGCGGTACCACATAACCGAGCAAAAGCCGCACGTAAGCCAATGCCTCGCCGTGCTGGAATACGCGCGACACCGGCACGCCGCCGGCATTTGCCTCGCGCAACTTTGCGGGAACGGACACCCAGCCATTGACTGGCGATGGATTGAACACCACCACCTGCTCGAGCTTCAAGCCCGGATAGTCCTTGACAGGATACCCGGCCGGCGGGAAGGCATAGGCAAACTGCTGCGCCAACGCCCCGCCCAGCGAGTGGCCGGTGCTGTACATGCGCAGCGCACCCGGAACGCGAACCCGTTCCGGGTGCCGTTGCACGATCGCCCTGGCCATGTCGGCAGTCAGGCGGTTCTGGACGACCATGTTCGCGTCTTCGCCGGTCCAGGGCCAATGGATGAACCAGCGCAGATTGCTCTTCACATTTGGCCAGTAATCCCAGACGGTGCCGCGAAATGCGATCGCGATCTCCACCACGCCATCCTGTTCGCGCTCGTAGATGCGATATGCGAGCCCATGCTCCACCGATTTGCACCAGGTCTGCCGGGATATCAGGTCCGTAGCGGGGGGCCACTCCACCCACCCGGCCGCTTCGGTCATGCTGGTGCGCGTGTGGAGAGTCAGCTGCGACAGGTCGGGACGCGGGTTTTTCCGGTGCAAAATCGTCTGCCTTGCATCGGCCGACAATTCCTTGCAATCCGCAAGTCGCGGCGCCTGAAGCTGGCCTATGGGAAAATTCGCATGGCCGTGATAGGCGTTCTCGCTCATGACGGCAAACTGCCAATGTTTGCCGGCCTGAACCTCAAGCGCTTCGCGCGTCATGTTGTCCGCGTTGAGGTTCCAGTGCGTCGTGCCGGATGCGCGCACGTAGACCGTGTCGCGGTCCTGGGAAAGGATGGCGCAGCCACCGAGGCTGCTGATGGCCAGGCTGATGATCGTCAGGCGGATCGCCGCCTCAAAGCGAATAGGCATCGTGCTGCTCCAGGATGGATGATCCGGTATTGACGATTGATTATGCCATGGATTATCGACATCAAACACCAGGCGCCGTGAGCGTCGCGTTGCAGACACAGGCGTTCCGCGCGGACGGGGGAGGGGATCGGAAAAACCGGTTGCCGCATGGGCCGTGCGCGGAGCACGATGGCGCGGACAGCAGGCGCCCGGCGCCCGCAATCGGAGATGTCAGCGCCGTGGCGCCACGCCCAGCTTGTCCTGCACCAGCGGCGTGGCCGGCGTGGCCGAGGTCGCGCAGAACCGGTTCTTGCCGCCGCGCTTGGCTTCATACAGCGCGTAGTCGGCAATGCTGATCAGCGCTTCCACCGTCTCGGCATCGTCCGGATAGATACTGATCCCGATACTGGTCGACAGCCGCAAGGTCAGGTCGTTGATGAAAAACGGCTCCGACACCGCCTCGACCAGCTTGGCCGCCGGTCCGTGCGCATCGGCCAGGCCCGACACTTCGCCGAGCACCACCATGAATTCATCGCCGCCGAGGCGCGCCACGGTATCTTCCTTGCGCGACGAGGCCACCAGCCGCTGCGCGACAATCTTCAGCACTTCATCGCCATACGCATGGCCATAGGTGTCGTTGATCGCCTTGAAGCCATCGAGGTCGAGATACATGATCGCGGCCTTGTGATGGTTGCGGTTGGCGTGCTGCAGGGTGGTTTCGATACGGTCTTCCAGCAGGCGCCGGTTCGGCAGCCCCGTCAACGGGTCGTGCAGCGCCAGTTCCTGCTGCGCGCGGCTGTACTGCGCCAGTTCCTTGTAGAGCAGGCGCACTTCGAGCATGTTATGGATGCGCTTGTGCACTTCGAGCAGATCGAAGGGCTTGCTGATGAAGTCGCGCGCGCCAGCTTCGAGCGCGGCAATCTTGAAGGTGGGCTGGGCGGTGAGCGCCAGCACGGGCAGATAACCGCCCTGTTCGATTTCTTTCAGGCCCTTCATGACCTGGAAGCCGTTCATGCCGGGCATCTGCAGGTCGAGCAGGATCAGGTCGTAGCAGTGCTGGCGGTGCAGCGGACAGACTTGTTCGGGGAGCATAGTCGAGCTGACGCAGTTGTATCCTTGTTCGCGCAATATCTCTTCCATCAGTTCGATATTGTCGGCCGAATCGTCTACAACCAGTATTTTTGCGTTCAGTATGTCTTCTCGGCTTGGCATACATTGTCTCGGTCAAGGCGGAGGGGCGTGCGGCAAAAGTGCACGCGCGATTTTAATATGTTGCTAGTGTAACAGTGTATCGAACATTTCTTGTAGGACAGCGCCGCGTGCGCCGGTAGGACTCCCATTGTAGGCTAATGAGGCGCATTCCCAGCCATCGTGGCAACTGTGGCGATCAGTTCGCTCGGCTCGACCGGCTTGGCGATATGCGCCATGAATCCCGCTTCCAGCGCGCGCAGCCGGTCTTCCGAGCGTGCAAACGCGGTCAGCGCCACCGCCGGCACGTCGCCGCCGCCGGCGTGGCCGAGCGCGCGCACTTGCGCCAGCAGCTCGAAGCCGTCCACGTCCGGCATGCCCAGGTCGCTCACCAGCAAGTCCGGCGGCGACGCCCGGAACTCGGCCAGCGCATCGGCCGCGCTGGCCGCCGTGCGCACCGTGGCGTTGCAGTCAGATAATATCCGACGGATCAGGTCGCGTGCGTCCGGTTCGTCGTCAACTACCAGAACATTCAGGTGCGACAGGTCGCGCAACAGAATGTCGGGTGTGAGCGGCGCCGTCGGCAGGGTGGGGGCGCGGCCGGTGCGCGCGGCCGGGCTCTGGCGGTTGGCGGCAGGCAACTCGATGGTGAAGGTGGCGCCGCGCTCCTCGCCGGCGCTGTCGGCGCGCACCGTGCCGCCGTGCTGCTCGATGAGGTGCTTGACGATCGACAGTCCCAGCCCCAGCCCGCCGTGCTTGCGGGTGGTGGAGGCGTCGCCCTGGCGGAAGCGCTCGAACACGTGCGCCATGAATTCGGGCTTGATGCCGACGCCCGTGTCGTGCACGGAAATTTCGACATGGCCGTCGACGGCGCGCAGTGCGATGCGCACCATGCCGTCGCGCGCGGTGAACTTGATGGCGTTCGAGAGCAGGTTCCAGATCACCTGCTGCAAGCGGGCCGGGTCGCCGGCGATCATGCCCACGCCCGGGGCGACGATTTTGTCGAGGCGGATGTTCTTGGCGTCGGCCGCCGGGCGCACCGTTTCGATGGCGGCGTCGATGAACACCGTGGGCGAGACGGTCTGCATGTCGAGCAGCACCTTGCCCGAGGTGATGCGGCTCATGTCGAGCAAGTCTTCGATCAGCTGGGCCTGGGCGCGCGCGTTGCGCTCGATGGTTTGCAGGCCGCGCTGCAGGTCGGCCTGGTCGCGGCTGCCGCGCCGCAGTACCTGGGCCCAGCCCAGGATCGCCGAGAGCGGTGTGCGCAGCTCGTGCGACAGGGTGGCCAGGAATTCATCTTTCATCTGGCTCGTGCGTTCGGCTTCGGCGCGCGCCGAGCGTTCGCTCTCGAGCAGCACCTTGCGTTCTTCGGCCGCGTGCTGGGCCGCTTCGTACAGGCGCGTGTTGTCGATCGCCACCGCCGCCTGGGCCGCGATGCCGCCGACGATGCGCTCGGTGCGCTCGCTGAAGATGGCCGTTTCGGGGTGGCTGAAGAACAGGCTGCCCAGCACCTCGCCCGAACGGGCGATGACCGGCACCGCCAGGTAGCTGCGCACCCCGGCCTGCTCGTCGGCCAGGCCGCCGTGCGGGGCGAACGCGGCGTGGCGCGGATCGGTGCGGATGTCATCCGAGCGCAACACCTCTTCGCCGCGCAGCTTGGGCCCGAACAGCGCACTGGTGCGCAGCTCGCCGTCGGTGTCGAATTCGGGCGGGGGCGCCCCGGCCACGGTGTGCAGGGTGAACAGGTCGCCGTCGTTATCCTTGCCATGGTAAAAGAAGACGCCGAAGCGGGCGCCGCTGATGCCGGTGGCGGCGTCGGTCACGGTTTGCAGCAGCGAGCGCAGGTCGCGCTGCGAGGCCAGCGCGCTGCCGGTGCTGTTGAGCAGTTCGAGCACGTTCGATTCGTCGCGCAGGGCTTGCTGCACGCGCTTGACCTGGTCGACGTCGGTATTCGTGCCGAACCAGCGCACCACGTGGCCGAGGCGGTCGCGCACGGCGTTCACGCGCGTGAGGAACCAGCGGTACTGGCCGTCGGCGCCGCGGATCGGGAATTCCATCTCGAACGGATTGCCGGTGCGGATCGATTCGTGCCAGCGCTGCAGCATTTGCGGCAGCACGTCGGGGTCGTGCGTCGATTGCCAGCCCCAGCCCACCATCTGGTCGGGCGTGGTGCCGGTGTATTCGTACCAGCGCTTGTTGAACCAGACGATGGCGCCGTCGGCCTGGGCCATCCAGGCCAGCTGCGGGATCGAATTGGCCAGCGCGCGCAGCACTTCCTCGCTCTCGCGCAGGGTGTCTTCGGCGCTCTTGCGGGTGCTGATGTCCTGTACCACGCCGGTCATGCCCAGCACGTTGCCGTCGCGGTCGTAGTCGGCGCGCCCGACCACGGCGATCCAGCACTGGTCGCCGTCGGGCCGGTCGACCCGGCATTCCATGTTCAGGTCGGTATGCTGGGCGAAGGCTTGCAGGAATTCGGTGCGCGCCATGTCCTTGTCGCCGTCGTGCAGGCGTTCGCGCAGGCTGTCCCAGGGCAGCGGGGTCTCGGGCGGCAGGCTGAAGATGTCGGCGGCGCGCGCGCCCAGGGTCACGCGGTCGGCGCCGGCGTCCCAGCGCCAGTCGCCCAGGCGCCCGGCCGAGAGCGCCACTTGCAGGCGGCTGCTGCCGTCGAGCAGGGCTTGTTCGTCGGACTTGCGCTTGCTGATGTCCTGGAAGTACACGGTCAGGCCGTCGTCGGACGGGTAGGCGCGCAGGTCGAACCAGCTGCCCAGGCTCGGGTAAAAGAATTCGAAGCTGACTGTTTCCTGGGAATCCATGGCGCGCCGGTACTGCGCTTCCATGCCGCTGTCGCGCAGTTCGGGGAACTCGTCCCAGATGACCCGGCCCAGCAGGGCCTCGCGGGTTTTGCCGCGCGCCGACAGCAGTTGCAGCGCGCGCGCGTTGATGTAGGTGATGCGCCAGCTGCGGTCAACCGCGCAAAAACCGTCGGTCAGGCTTTCAAGCATGTTTTCCATGCGCGTGTTGGCCTGGCGCAGGGCGTCCTTGGTTTCGCTCAGTTCTTGCTGGGCACGCTCGCGCGCGGCCAGCACGCTGCTGGCGTTGCGCAGCGCCACGGAGCGCATCAGCTCGGTTTCGTCGCGGTCGTCGTTCACATGCGCTCCCGCAGGATGGTACTGGCCAGCGCGGTGCCGGCCACGCGCGCGGCGATCTTGGCGAAGGCCGTCTCGCGGCTGGTGGAACGGTCGTCGCAGAAGGGCGAAAAGCCGCAGTCGTCGGTGCTGCCGAGCTGGGAAGGGGCGATGAACTCGGCCGCCTGCAGGATGCGGTCGCGCACCAGTTCGGGCGTTTCGATGCGCGGATCGATCGGGTCGATCACGCCGATGAAGACGCGCTGGCCCGGCCTGATGTGTTGGGCGATGATCTTGAGCGCGCGCACCGGGTCCGGCTCGCGCGCCATGGCGATGTAGAAATTGCCGGCTTTCAGTTCAAACAGGCTGGGCAGGAGCTCGGCGTAATCCACGTCAAGGCTGTGGGTCGAGTCGTGGTCGGCGCCGGGGCAGGTGTGCACGCCGATCAGGGCCTGCTCGGCGCTTGAAAAACGGTTCAGCGCCAGGTTGTTCAGGTCGATGAAGCTCGACAGCAGCTCGCCGCTCGGATCGAGCTTCATGGCCAGCCGGCCTTCGGTGAAGTCGACCTGCACCTTGTGCGCGCCCTGCTCGAGGCAGCGCCGGATTTCGGTCTCGTGCTCGCCCAGCAGATCGTCGATGAACTGGTCGCGCGAGTAGCCGGGCAAGCCTTCGGACGGGTACATGAGCGACAGGGCCGAGGGCGAAATGACGGCCTGCTTGACCGCCACCGTGGCGTAGCGCCGCGCCAGCTTGAGAAAGCTGTCGGCGTAGCGTTCGTAGCGGAACGGGGCGCGCATCAGGCGCGGCATGCGGCGCGTGTGGCCGTCCGCGAACGGGATCTGGAAGCCGTCCGGCGCGGTGTTGGGCGAGCCGTGCACGCAGTAGGTCAGGAAGTTGTGGTATTTGCGCTGCTCGCCATCGCTGATGACGGGCGAGCCGGTCGCTTCCATGCGGGCGATGGTGTCGCGCACGGCGTCCTCGTACAGGGCGTCGAGTTCGCTGTCGCTGAGCGTGCCGCTTTCGACCGCGGCGATCAGGGCCGCTGGCCGAGGAATGCTGCCGATTGGCTCGGTGGGAATCATCATCTGTCTGTCGGCAATCGTGAAGGGATGGGTGGGGTCGGCCCCGCAACGTCTCCTGCGCACTGCATCGGGTGGCGCCTTGCGATTCTAGCCGACCGGCGGCGCATCGCACCACACGCTAGGTACCTTGAGTCCCGATCATACTCCGCCGGGAAGCCGCTGGGCGATTGTCGCCAGTGCTGCTTGCAGCTGTTCAAGTTCGTAGGGTTTTTGCAGCGACTGGTGCGCGAACTCGACGTGGCGCAGCAGGGCGTCGCCGTAGCCGGACGCGAAGATCACGTTCAGGCCCGGATACAGGCGCACCGCTTCGCGCGCCATGTCGACGCCGGACATGCCGGGCAGGCTGACATCGGAGAACAGCACGTTGTAGCTGCTCTGCGCCATCAGTGCCAGCGCGTTCTCGGCGTCGCCCACGCCGTCGGCTTCGTGGCCGAAGGCCTTGAGCATCTCGACCACCAGGTACTGCGAGTCGAGGTTGTCTTCGACCACCAGGATGCGCAGGCCGTCGGCCGGGGCGGGCACGCTGGCCGGCGGCGCGCTCGGGGTCACGGCGCACAGCACGCCGCCGACGGTGTCGCCATCGCGCACCGGGGTGAAGTGGAGGTCGTAGTCGGCCGATGCGAGCGCGCCGTCGCGCACGAAGGCGAGGCGCTGGCGCTCGAGCCGCACGACATTGCCGGCGAGGGCGTCGTCGAGGGTAGCGGGGCTGGCGGCGAGCGGGGCCGGCCAGACCGCGGGTATGCGGCCGCCCGGCGCGCGCGGGTGGCGCGGACCGGCCAGGTCGGCGTAGGCATCGTTGAACACGATGACGCGGCGCGGACCCCACACCAGCAGCATCGGCAGCGGCGTGTTGAGGAGGATGTCGACGCACAGGCGCAAGGTGCCGGGCCAGGTCTCTGGCGCGCCAAGGTCGGTGCCGCTCCAGTCGGTGCTGGCCACTCCGGCGCTGTTACCAGATGCGTGCATGGGTAGGCTGTTTCATGAAAGATGGATAAGATGAAGTTGTAGAAACGAAAACGTGAGCGAATCGTACACCAAATGAGGTGGAATGGGCCTTTTTGCTGCGGGGGAGGGGGCCGTGCGACGCCGGTCGGATGGATGGGTGTAAACGCACGAGGCCGCAGCTTTCTTCAAGCTGCGGCCCGCACAAAACGCGCCCCGACCGGTCGGCAATGAACCAGGCGCTCGCCAACGTCAGCGAGCGCCATCGCCGCTTCGCGCAGATCGATGGTCAGGCTCAGGTCATAATGCGGGGAGTTTGCCGACTCAATGACGATACCTTTGACGCGCATCGGGATGAGCTGCGTACCGTGGACAAGGTGGACCACCGAGCCGATCGTCAGCGATCCCTCAATGAGCTTCCCATCCAGCACTCCAGCCTTTGCCCGAGGAAATTTGCTGATGCCAGTGATGTCGAACGCAAACGGCACGGGATGCGCCGCAATGTCGTCAGGCGCCCGCATCGCGGGGAGACATCCCGGCAACGCGCCCTTCACGGATGGCCTGCCGGATATGCTCGTCAGTGCGCTTTGGCGTGATCGCCGGATCGTCGACACGGACAAGTTTGCCGCGACGGCTGCGAAAGATATCGCGCAGAAATGCTATCTCAGGAGCGATGCCGGATGTTTTCAAGAATGCGTCAATTTTCATGGCGGAAGTAAGCTGGCGCTTGCTGATGCGAACACTTGGCGTACAGGCAAAAAAAAGCCCGCTCAGAGAGCGGGCTGAATCTATTTTCTTGGAGGAGAATAGAGGAGACAGATGCAGTATGCTGCGGTGCGGTAAATAAATCTAATTGATGTTTGTGATGTCAGTTATTTGTTCTGTTTATAGCTCAAACACAAACAAGGGGTGATTCATGGCAAGTATCGTCAAGCACAGGAAAGTCAACATCGTCGTGCTCGAGCAGGATGAGCCGATCGGCGAGCACTGCAAACCGGGCGACATCGCCATTTCCGCCGCCGCGGACGGCTGGTGGACCAGCTTTATCGGCGAAGACGGCGCGGTCGACAGTTACGATATTCCCTATCCCAGTTACCTGGAAGCCTTGTGGGCGGCCAAGGCGGCGGCGGAGTTCGGCGTGTGAGACAGCGTGGTCCGCGCCGACGCGCAGCCGGTGTCGGCAAACTGCCACGACAAGCAAGAAACCAACGGTAACGAATAGCTGTTAACGTGCGCTGCTTTGTGCATGACAGAAAATGTTCTACGATAGCAAGCATGCGTAAACTGCCATTTCTGACCATTTCCGTCGTATGCGCCGGCTTGTTGCATGCCGCTGGCGCGCGTGCGGAAGTGGAGCAGTTGTCCCTGCTCGATTTTTCGCTGGAGCAGTTGTCGGACATCGTGGTCAGTTCAGTGTCGCGCCAGCCGACCCGCCTGGCCGACGCCCCCATTTCGCTGTATGTGATCGCCGGCGGCGATATCGAGCGCGCCGGCGCGCGCACCCTGCCCGAGGCGCTGCGCCTGGCGCCCAACCTGCAGGTGGCGCGCAGCGACGGCGCCAGTTACGCGATCACCGCGCGCGGCTTCTCGACCACCATCGAAAACAAGCTGCTGGTGCTGATCGACGGGCGCAGCGCGTATTCGCCGCTGTTTTCCGGGGTGTTCTGGGATGCCCAGGATGTGGTGATGGAAGACATCGAGCGCATCGAAGTCATCAGCGGTCCGGGCGCGACCATCTGGGGCGCCAACGCGGTCAATGGCGTGATCAACATTATCACGCGCAACGCCGCCAGCAGCCAGGGGCTACTGCTGTCGCTGGACGGCGGCCGCCTCGAGCGTGGCGCCACAGTGCGCCAGGGCGGCCGGCTGGACGACGGCGGCGCTTACCGCGTGTACGCCAAGGCCATCGAGATCGACGACTATCCCGATGCGCCCGGCGGCGGCATGGAGCGCCGCCAGGCTGGCTTTCGCAGCGACTGGAAGCATGGCGCCGGCGCCGCCAGCCTCAGCGCCGACCTGTACCGCACCAGCGTGCACCGGCGCGGCGGGGCCGAGATGCGCGGCAGCGGCGCCAACCTGCTGGGACGGGCCAGCGGCACCCTGGGCGATGGCAGCGACTGGCGGGTCCAGGCCTCGCTCGACCATACCGAACGGGTGCAGGACGGCAGCGGCGCCCAGCGCCTCGATATCATCGACCTGGAGTTGCAACACGGCACCCACCTTGGCCGCGTCCACAGCGTGCAGTGGGGCGGCGGCTACCGGCATGCCTGGGACCGGGTCAAAGGCGGCACCGCGCTGGAGTTTTTTCCTGCAGACAAGGATCTGCGCTGGGCGAATGTGTTCGCGCAGGATAAGATACAACTGAGCAGTACCCTGCGGATGAGCATTGGAGTCAAACTGGAACACAATACGTACACCGGCACGGAAACGCTGCCAAGCATGCGCATGGCGTGGAACGCCAGTCCCACCAGTGTGCTGTGGGCGGCGCTGTCGCGCAATGTGCGCGCGCCGTCGCGCTTCGACCGCGATCTCCACGTGCGCAGCGCCAGCGGCGGCTACAGCATCGCGGGCGGGCCGGACTTCGTCTCCGAAACGGTGCGCGTGGCCGACATCGGCTACCGCGCCCAGCCGCTGCCCAGCCTGTCGTATTCGCTGACCGCCTTCGCCAGCGATTACGACCGCCTGCGCACGCTGGAACCGCGTCCGCCCGGGCCGGGTCCGGCGCAGCCGGCCGCACAGTTCGCCAATCTGGGCGAGGCCACTACGCGCGGCCTGGAATTCTGGGGCCGCTGGCAGCCGCTCCCGCGCTGGCGCCTGGTGGCCGGCCTGGTGCTGCAGGATATCGACGCCGGCCTCGACCCCGCCAGCCGCGACGGCTCGGCCGCGCTCGGCATCGGCACCAACGATCCGAGCAGCTACTGGTCGCTGCGTTCCTCGCACGAGCTGTCCGATTCCTTGCAGGCCGAGCTGGCGCTGCGCCGGGTCGGCCAGTTGCCGCAGCCGATGGTGCCGGCCTACTACGAGCTCGACGTCCGCATGGCATGGCAGCCGCGTCCGGACCTGGAGCTGGCGCTGGCGGGCCGCAACTTGCTGCACGCCGCGCACGCCGAGTTCGGCCCGCCCGCCACGCGCCGCATGATCGGGCGCGCCGTGTCGCTCCAGCTGAGCGCGCGGTTTTGAGCGCGGTATTGGCCATGCCGCCCCGCGCATCGAGCGCCGCGCGCCGCCTGCCGCCGCGCCTGGCCGCGTGGGCCATGCCGCTGCTGCTGGGACTGTCCATGGGGCTGGTGCTCACGCCGCCGCTGGTGCGCGCCGCGCTGCCGGCCGGCGGCGCGGTGCTGCCCGAGCGCAGCATCAAGGCCGCCTTCCTGTACAAGTTCCTGGGCTACGCCGAATTTCCGGCCTCGGCTTTCGCGGACGCCGGCGCGCCGCTGGTGATCGGCGTGGCCGGCGCCGACGAGCTGGCGGCCGACCTGGCGCGCATCGTCGCCGGGCGCGCGGTGCAGGGCAGGCCGGTGCTGGTGCGCCCGCTGCGCGAGCACGACCCGCTTGCCGGGGTGCATCTGCTGTTCATCGGCGGCGAGGACCCTGCGCGCCTGCGCGCGGCACTGCGCGCGATCGGCGCCATGCCGACCCTGGTCGTGACAGAATCGCAACAGGGACTGCAACAAGGCAGTGTCATTAACTTCAGGATCGTCGAAGAGCGCGTGCGCTTCGATGTCTCGCTGGAAGCGGCCGACCGTAACAGCGTCAAGCTCAGTTCGCGCCTGCTGACAGTGGCCAATCACGTTCACAAGGGAGCACCGTGATGCAACACGATAGCGGCTCCGTCCGTAGCAAACTCATCCTCATGGCCGTCTCGACCACTTTCGTGGCCCTGCTGGCGGCCTCGATCGCCATGCTGCTGTACGACCTGCGTACCTTCCAGCGCTACTGGGTCGACGACCTGATGACCCAGGCCGACATCATCGCCAGCGTCAGCGCCCCGGCGCTGGCCTTCAACGATGCCAGGAGCGCGCAGCAGAACCTGGCGGTGCTGCGGGTGCGCCCGCAGATCCTGTCGGGCGCGCTGTACACCAGCGCCGGGGTGCGCTTCGCGTCCTACACGCAGGGCTCGCTGGAACCGTCGTATCCGGTCAAGCCGGGGCGGCCCGGCTACACCATCGACCATGGCGAGCTGGTGGTGTACCACAACATTGTCGATAATGGCGAGGTACTCGGCACGGTGTACCTGCGCGCGCGTTTCGGGCTGGTCGAGCGCATGCTCAATTACGCGGCGATTCTCGGCATCGTACTGCTGATCTCGCTGCTGATCGCGGCCCTGGTGGCATCGCGCTTGCAGCAGAGCATCACGCGGCCGCTGCTGGCGGTGACCAATGTGGCGCGCGAAGTGATGCAGCGGCGCGACTTCAGCCTGCGCGTGCCGGGCAATAACAGCGGCGAAATCGGGGTGCTGGTGGCCGCTTTCAACGACATGCTGGCCGAAATCGGACGCCGTTCGCATGCCTTGCAGGAAGCCAACCTGACCCTGGAACATGAAATGCAGGTGCGCCACCGCGCCGAGGAAGCGCTGCTGGTGGCCGACCGCCGCAAGGATGAGTTCCTGGCCACCCTGGCGCACGAGCTGCGCAATCCGCTGGCGCCGATCCGTACCGGGCTCGACATCCTGCGCATCCGCAGCGGCGACGCCCAGGCCACCCAGCGCGCCACCGACATCATGGAACGCCAGCTGCGCCAGATGGTGCGGCTGGTGGACGACCTGCTGGATGTCTCGCGCATCAACACCGGCAAGTTCGCCATCAAGATGGGCCGCGTCGAACTCAAGGCGGTGGTCAACGATGCGCTCGAAGTGGTGCGTTCCTACATTGAACTGCACGGCCACGAACTGGCGATCGACCTGCCGGACCGGCCGGTGTTCCTGCACGGCGACGCCACGCGGCTGGCGCAGATCCTGTCGAACCTGCTCAACAATGCCGCCAAATACACCAACCGGGGCGGGCGGGTCGCCTTGAGCGCGCGGGTGGAAGAGCGCGACCTGGTCATCCAGGTGGCCGACAACGGCATCGGCATCGCGCCCGACATGCTCAACCACGTGTTCGAAATGTTCGTCCAGGTCGACTCGACCCTGGAGCGCACCAATGCCGGCCTGGGCGTCGGCTTGTCGCTGGCGCGCCGCCTGGTTGAGTTGCATGGCGGCAGCATCGAAGCGCACAGTGCCGGCATCAACCGCGGCAGCGAATTCATCGTGCGCCTGCCGATCGTGGTCGAGCCCGAAATGCCGACCAAGACCAGCCCGGCCGCCTTCATGACCTCGGAAACCTACAGGATCTTGCTGGCCGACGACAACGTGGATTTTGTGAACAGTATCGGGGCCTTGCTCTCGGCCATGGGGCACAGCGTGGTGATCACCCACAACGGGCCGGATGCGCTGACGGCGGCGGCGCGCTTTTGCCCGGATTATGCGTTTCTCGATATCGGCCTGCCGCAGATGTCGGGCTACGACCTGGCGCGCGGGATCCGGCGCCTGTCGTGCGGGCAGATGACCTTGCTGATCGCGGTGACCGGCTGGGGCCAGGAAAAGGATCGCCAGCTGGCGTTCGAGGCCGGGTTCGACCATCACATGGTCAAGCCGGTGCGCTTCGAGCAGATCGAGGAGATTCTCAGCAACCGCAGCGTGATCAAGAAGGTGCGCAGCTAACTTAGCCCTGAGCCGCTGGAGAAGGGACGAAAAAAAACGGAAGCCGAAGCTTCCGTTTTTTTCGGCTAAGCAAATTACGCTTGCTTGGCTGCCTTGCGGCGACGCGCCAGGAAACCGAGCACGCCCAGGCCTGCCAGCATCATGCCGTAGGTTTCTGGTTCTGGTACTGGTGCCAGCATCACGGTGCCGCCGAAGCTGCCGCCGGTGCCCGAAACCATCTTGCCGCTGACCTGCAGGTAGTAGCTACCGACGTCCAGGTTGTCAGCGCGCAGGCTCCAGATATCGACGGCGCCAGTGCTTTCCATGGTGCCGCTGGTGATCAGGCTGCCGGCGTTGCTGAACAGGCTCAGGCCGGTGATGTCCAGGCCGGTCGACGCATTGCGCGTGATCGACGACACGATGGCGTCGAAGTCGTGATCGACGGTCGTGATCGCGAAGCGGAACTTGTCGGCGAAGGTGTTGTTTTGGTTGTTCAACAGGAACGAGCTGCCGAAATTGGCAGTATTGTCCAGCACAGCCAAAGCTTGTGGGTTGTTGGAAATGTCAGCAGCGAATGCCGCCGTCGAACCGAGTGATGCGGTTGCCAGGACAGCCGCAGCAATCAGGGATTTCATATGTTTCATAAATGTTACCTCGTAAGAAAGAATCAGCCGTGCAAGACGGCCTGGTTATCAAGACTCGGGGAGCTTCATGCTAGCAAAGGCGCGTTCAAAATCGGCATTCCGGCACAACGTGCGCGCAACACCTCAGCATTCTTGCATCGTCAAATTAATTACTCCCCTATAAGTCCATTTTTACATTTTCATAGAGGAGCGCGTCCGATTCTAATGCAAATATACAAAGATTACCAAGCTATTGTATTGACTGTAGGCCAATACCTACACAAACTCGCGCCGATCTCCTTGGAAGAGTGCGCTTCTTCGTTCAACGTGCTCAGCCGAGGTGATTCGTTAAAGTGTAAGAGAGTGTGACACTACAACAAAGTGTTGTAGGAAAAGAAAAAAGGCCTGAAGATTGCTCTTCAGGCCTTTCAACTTACGAATAATGGTGCGGCTGGCAGGAATTGAACCCACGACCCCTTGGTTCGTAGCCAAGTACTCTATCCAGCTGAGCTACAGCCGCGAAAGACAAGATTATAGCAACGATTTCGCGAATGTCAAAGTTCCCTGAGTAAAAAAATGCGCAGGCCCGCACCGTCCCGGCCGGGCATGGGATGCGAGCGGTGCTTGACCCGGATCGCCGTGCAATGCTAATTTACCAACAGCTTCATTCACCCACCGGTTCAGCACAGGAGCAACGCCATGACCAGCCCGGATTCCACTGTCGATTTCCACCTCACGCGCGTGTTCGACGCCCCGCGCGCCCTTGTATTCAAGACCATGACCGAGACCGAACACCTGCAGAAATGGTGGGGGCCGCAAGGCTGCGCCATCGAGGTGATCCGCCATGAGCCGCAGGCGGGCGGGGTATTCCACTATTGCATGCGCTTCGGCCCCGGCGTGGAAATGTACGGCAGGTTCGATTACCGCGAGATCGCGCCGCCGGAGCGGCTGGTATTCGTCAACGGCTTCGCCGACGCCGAAGGCAATCGCATACATTACGCGATGAGTCCCACATGGCCGCTGGAAGTGCTCAATACGGTCACCTTGAGCGAAGATGCCGGCAAGACCACGCTGACCCTGGTGTCCACGCCGCTCGACGCCGGCGCCGTCGAGATCGAGACCTTCAAGTCCGGCCACGCGTCGATGCAGCAGGGTTTCGGCGGCATGTACGATGTGTATGCCCAATACCTGGCGAGCGTGCGCGCCGCACAAGCCTGATTAACGTTTCCGCAACCTGAGGCAGTTACCGTTACCATTCATGAAAAAACTACTTTTTGTCCTGCTGGCCGGCATCGCCAGCGCCGCACTGGCCGCGCCGGTCAGCTACCAGATCGATCCGACCCACACCTTTCCCAGCTTCGAAGCCGATCACATGGGCGTGTCGGTCTGGCGCGGCAAATTCAACAGCAGTTCGGGGAAGGTGTCTCTGGACAAGGCGGCCGGCTACGGCATGGTCGATATCAGCATCGACCCGGCCAGCGTCGACTTCGGCCATGACGTACTGAATAAATGGGCGGCCGGTCCGGAACTGTTCGATGTGGCAAAGTTCGGCGCGGCGCGCTACAAGGGCAAGCTGACCGGTTTCAAGGAAGGCGCTCCGACCCAGCTGCAAGGCGAGCTGACCCTGCATGGCGTGACCAGGCCGGTCAACCTGCAAATCAAGAGCTTCAAGTGCATCCCGCACCCGATGCTCAAGCGCGAGATGTGCGGGGCGGATGCCTACGGCAGTTTCAAGCGCGATGAGTTCGGCCTGACCGCCGGCAAGGAATACGGCTTCAAGATGGATGTCGATCTGCGCATCCAGGTAGAAGCCGTGGCCGACTAATGTTTACGCCTGCAGGGCAGGGTAGTCGGTGTAGCCGTCGTCGTTGGCGCCGTAGAATTTCTCCGGACGCGGGGCGTTGAGCGGCGCGTCGAGTTGCAGGCGGCGCGGCAGGTCGGGATTGGCGATGAACCAGATGCCGAAGGCAACCGCGTCGGCTTCACCGCTGGAAACCAGCGCTTCGGCGCTTTCCTTGGTCAGCTTTTCGTTGGCGATGTAGACGCCGCCGAATTCCTGCTTCAGGTACGGTCCCAGGCGGCCTTCGCCCTGCGATTCGCGCGCGCAGATGAAGGCGATGCCGCGCTTGCCCAGCTCGCGCGCCACGTAGCCGAAGGTCGCCTTCGGATCGGAGTCGCTCATGTCGTGCGCATCGCGGCGCGGCGCCAGGTGCATGCCGACTTTACCCGCGCCCCACACCGCGATGCAGGCGTCGGTCACTTCGAGCATCAGGCGGGCGCGGTTTTCGACCGGGCCGCCGTAGTTGTCGGTGCGCTGGTTGGTGCCGTCCTGCAGGAACTGATCGAGCAGATAGCCGTTGGCGCCGTGGATTTCCACGCCGTCGAAGCCGGCCAGCTTGGCGTTCTCGGCGCCTTTACGGTAGGCGGCCACGATGCCCGGAATTTCTTCCAGGTCCAGCGCGCGCGGCACCGGATAATCGCGCTGCGGGCGCAGCAGGCTCACATGGCCCTTGGCCGCGATCGCGCTCGGCGCCACCGGGGCGTCGCCGTTCAGCAGGTCCGGGTCCGAAATGCGGCCCACGTGCCACAGTTGCATCATGATCTTGCCGCCGGCCTGGTGCACGGCCTCGGTCACCAGTTTCCAGCCTGCGACCTGCGCGTCGGACCAGATGCCCGGCGTGTCGGCGTAGCCCACGCCCTGCGGCGTGACCGAGGTCGCTTCGCTCAGGATCAGGCCGGCGGAGGCGCGCTGCACGTAGTACTCGGCCATGAGCGCGTTCGGCACGCGGCCGCCGCCAATGGCGCGGGCGCGCGTCAGCGGCGCCATGATGATGCGGTTTTGCAGCGTCAGATCGCCAATGGTGATCGGGTCGAATAATGTACTCATGCGTTGCTCCTATAGTCCCTGGTTCATATGGTCGAGGAACGCCTTGATGGTGTCCTCGTTGCGTTTGTAATAGATCCACTGGCCGACCTTGTGCCCGGTAATGAGCCCGGCGCGCTGCAGCGCTGCCAGGTGGGCCGAGACGGTCGATTGCGCCAATCCCGTGCGCGCATCGATCAGGCCGGCGCACACCCCGACCTCGAGGTTATGTTCCTGATGCGCGAAATGGACACGCGGCTCCCTCAGCCAGCCAAGAATCTGGCGGCGCATCGGGTTGGCCAAAGCTTTGTGAATGGCGTCGATTTGCATATCGGGTTTTTCCGAATCTAATATCGCCATATTACGATATGTAAAAAATTCCTGCTTGCCGGGGGCCAAAACCGGGGAGGGGGTTGACGTTATACTCATGTTCCTTGGCGTGGCGCCGCTGCCCGTTTGTCACTTTTCAGGACTGCATGAACAATCCCATCACCCCCTTGACGACCTGGGACGGCTGGCCGCGCCTGTCGTCGGCCGATCTGCGCGATCATTTCCCCGACGCCTGCGTCGGCGAACGCCGCAACCCGCGCGCGCGCCGCTGCATCGACGCTACCTCGGCCGGCGGGCGCGAGATCGACGACGAACCGGTCCGGCTGCTGCTGCTGAGCGGCCCGATCCGCATCGACGCCGCCCTGTGGCAGCACGCGGAGGACGCCGACTGGACCCACATCGCGGTCGATGGCGACCTGCATCTGGACGGGCTCGGCCATGATGAGGGCATGGCCCGGCTGTTTTTCGTCAGCGGCGACCTGCATGCCGATTCGGTCAAGCTGGGCGAGTTGCCGAGCAACGCGGTGGCGGGCCGCATCGTCTGCCACTGCGCCTGGCTGTACGCGGGCGACGACTGCGCCATGCGCACGGCACCCGAACTGCGCCTGGACACCCGCTTCCTGTTCGCCTGGTTCTACAGCATCGACGACCTGGCGATTTGCCCGGAGGCGGTGATTTTCATTCTCGGCAATCCCGATTACTGCGCCAGCCTGGGCTTGCCCAACCCGGCCTTCCAGTGGCACGAAGATGTTCATGTGCTGGCCGAACCATGCGTCGCGGTCGTGGCGCGCGAGGGCGTCGACGCGGACGGCTGGATGACGGACACCATCGAACGGGCCTTGTCGCGCGGCCAGTCGATTTACCGCGACGGGGTCGATATCGCCAGCTACCCGTATCACCGGGCGGCGCAGGAGGCGGCCGGCCTGGGCGACCATCGCGGCGCCTATCTGCTGCACCGGAAATCGGCGTCGATCTCGCCCGGCTATTACGAGGCCTGGTACGGCATGGGCGACGCCCTGTTCGCGGCGGGCGCCTACCGCCAGGCGCTGGCGGCCTACCACCGGGCGGGCGTGCTGTTCCCGCCGGACCAGCACGGGCTGGTCAACCGGGCCTGGAACGACGGCGCGCTGTGCGCTCTGTTGCTGGGCCAGCTCGATAGCGCCATCGCCCTGGCCAGCCTGTCGATCGACCACAACAACGATACGGAATCGAAGTACATCGAGCACGCCCACGCGTACCGCTACCGTGCCGAGGCCTGGCTGCTGTCGGGCCGCAGCGACGCCGCTTGTGCGGACCTGGAACAGGCCCTCGGCCTGTGCTCCCATGACGAGGCCTCGCTCTGGCTGATGGGACTGGCCTGCCACCGGCGCGGGGACGCTGACCAGGCGCGCTTCCACCACGCCGCAGCGAACCAATACCACAGCACCTATGCGGCGTTGTACGATGCCGAGGGCGGCACCGCCCATCTGTACCAAGAGCCCGGCGAGGTCGACTGGCACACGCTGCCGCTCGACGCGCTGGACCCGCCGCCGAGGGATGAAGCCTACTGGCGCGACTTCATGCGCCACAACGGCGCGGACGCGCTGTGGAAGGTGCCGCTGGCCCAGCGCAGCGCCGCGCTGTGCCTGGAGGTGGCGCAGGCCGCCGGTCCGCACAAGACGGACTACCTCAAGGACATTCCCGCCGCCGCCTACACGCCCGAACTGGCGCAGCATCTCGTGGCGAGCGCGCCCGGGCTGCTGCGCTTGATTCCCGCGCACCTGATCGACAAGGCGCTGTGCATGTCGGCGCGGCCCGGCAGCGACGGTTTTTCGCTCGACCATGTGCCGGCGGCGCTGTGCGACGCCGACATCTGTACGCGCGCGGTGCAGTGCGGCGAGCGGATCGACAGGGTGCCGCCCGCGTACCTGAGCCGCGACCTGTGCCTGGCCGCCGTGCGCGCCCACCCGGGCACGCTCGCATGCGTGCCCGGCGAACTGCTCGACGACGACCTGATCGCGGCCGCCATCGCCCACGGCGACCATGCCACCTTCGACCAGGACCTGCCCGAACTGTACAAGACGCCGGCACTGCTCGAACGCGCGCTCGATGGTTACAAGTGCGCGCTCGACGCCATCCCCGGCAACCGCTTCGACGGTGCCCTGTTCGCATTCGCGCACGAGCGCTACGGACGCGATCAGGACTGGCCCGACATCGTCGCGCGCCACGGCCAGGCCGTGGTGGACGCCGGCGCCAGCGCGCTGGCATGCTGGAGCGTGTTCTGGGACGAGCCTTTCATGCTGGCGCAGATCGCGCGGCGCAAGAAGCAGCGCCTGGCGCCGTCCAGCATTCCCGCGCGCTGCTACAACGACGTGGTGGCCGAGGCCGCGTTCCGGCGCGAGCCGGACCAGCTGCACTGCATCCCCCCCGCCTTTGTCACTCAGGCGATGTGCGACCAGGCCAGCAGCGCCAATCCCGGCGCGCTGGAACGCATCCCGCTGCGCTATCGCACGCCCGCCATCTGCGCCAGGGCGCTGGCCGCCAACCCCGCCAATCTGCCGCTGGTGCCGCTGGCGCTGCGCAGCGTCGACGCCTGCGTGCGCGCGGTGCGCCAGAAGAAGGAGTATCTCGGCAGCGTGCCGGGAGCGCTGCGCGCGGAGGTGATCGACATCCTGATCGCGGACCACCGCAAAAGAATCGATGAGGACTGGCTGGAGCGCAACCGCGGCTTGGGCGAAGCGCGCGAACCGGGCGACTTCGACCCGCGCCGCTTCGCCCAGGTGGCGCGCGATCTCGACATGCTCGCCGTGCGCGAAGACTACCCGCGCGCGCTGGTGCAGGCCGGCCTGGCGGAGAACCTGCTCGATGGCGCCGGCTGGCCCGATCCGGCCCTGTGGGCGCACGTCCTCGACAAGAAGCGCGCCATCTGCCATCACCTGGCGCTGGTGGCGGCGAAACAGGCCTGAGGCCTACAAGCCCTCGTTGATCTGGTCGAGGAAGGCCTTGATGGCTTCCTCGTTGCGCCTGTAATAGATCCACTGGCCGACCTTGCGCGAGCTGATCAAGCCGGCGCGCTGCAGCGCCGCCAGGTGGGCCGAGACGGTCGATTGCGCCAGCCCCGTGCGCGCGTCGATCAGGCCGGCGCAGACGCCGACATCGAGGTTGTGTTGCTGGTGCGCGAAGTGGACACGCGGTTCCTTGAGCCAGGCAAGGATCTGGCGCCGCATCGGATTGGCCAATGCCTTGTGGATGGCGTCGACCGGCACGTCGGGTGTGGTTGATTCTGACAGCGTCATACGTCTCAGTGCGACAGGAAGTACAAGGCCAGGGCGATCGCCGCCGGCACGGTCTGGATGAACAGGATGGTCTTCTTGACCGTCAACGCGCCCCATACGCCAGCCACCATCACGCAGGCCAGGCCGTACACCACGAATGCGCGGGCGACTTCGGGCTGGGGATGGAGCAGGCCGACGGCCAGCGCCGCCACCAGAAAGCCGTTGTAGCACCCTTGATTGGACATGGCCGGCGCCATGATCTCGGCTTTTTCGGCCGTCAGGCCGAACACGCGCCGTCCGCGCGTCTTGAACAGCACCGTTTCGAGCAGGACGAAGTAGACGTGCGCCAGCAGGATCAAACCGATCAGCACTTGTGCGGCAATGGCCATTCATGGCTCCTTGTTATGGATTGTGGGAACCGTAGTGTAACCGGGCGCAAGCCGCATGGCGACTGGCAGGAGGTGGCAAGTTGGCAGAGGCATTATTTGTTAATGTTATAATAACGTTCCCCGGTTTTTTCTGCGCTTATCCACCTCTTCCAGGCTTTCATGACGACCCATTTCTCCATCCTGACCACCTGGGACGGCGTTCCGCGCATGTCGGACGCGGCATTTTTCGAGCGCTTTCCCGACTGGCTCGACGAGTCGGAGGAGGGCGGCAGCGTCTCGTGTTTTCTCCTGGCCGGCAATATCAGCGTCAGCACGGCCCTGCTCGAGGAGCTCGGCGACGATACCCTGATCGTTGTCGACGGCAGCCTGCGGATCGACGCCGGCAACGCCCACGGCTACCTGTTAAGGAGCGACGCATACGAGCGGATCTGCTTCGTCAGCGGCGACCTGCATGTGGAGGCGGCCGTCCTCGACGGCATGCGCGACGACATGGTGGGCGGGCGCATCGTGGCCAGCTCCGCCTGGCTGCTGGCCGAAGACTTCAGCGCGATGCGCGAGGCGCCCGCCGTGCGCATCGAAACGCAGTTCCTGTTCGTCTGGTTTTACGAGATCGACACGCTCACGCTCAACCCGGACGCCGTCGTCTTCATCATCGGCGAGGGGGACTACTGCGCGCGGCTTGAGCTGCCCAATCCGCTCTTCTGCTGGCACGAGGGCGTGTTCGCGCTCGACGCGAAGTACCTCGACAAGATCGATTGCGACAGTTCCAACAGCGTGATGTGGCAAAGTACTTCCATCATCCTGGCCCTGCGCGCCGGCCGCTCGCTGTTCATGGACGGCGTGGATGTCGCGTCGAACCCGTATCACACTTCGGCCAGGGCGGCGATGGCAACCGGCGAGCGCCGCGCCGCCTATCTGCTGCATAAAAAGTCGGCGGCCATCTCGCCGGCTTACTACGAAGCCTGGTTCGGCATGGGACAGGCGCTGATGCACGAAGGCGCGTGGCGGCAGGCGTTGGAAATGTACCGCAAGGCGGCCGCCCTGTTCCCGCGCAGGCAGACCGGCATGGTCAACACGGCCCTCAGCGACGCCGCCCTGTGCGCCCTGCGCAGCGCCGAGCCGGCGCAGGCCATCGAGTTGGCCGGCATGGCGATCCTGCATAACCAGGACTGCTATTACAAGGAACCCGAGGCGGCCGAGGCGTACTGCCACCGCGCCGAAGCGTATCTGATGACCGGCCAGGCCGACGCCGCGCTGGCCGACCTGGGTACGGCGCTCGAACTCGACCCGCACCTGACGAAAGCGCGCTGGCTCACGGGCCTGGCGCATTACCAGCGCAATGAGCCGGACCTGGCGCGGGCGGCGCACGCCAGTGCCAGTGAAGCGAATGCACGCTACGCGCCGTTCTACGATATCCACCCCGATACCGGCTTCCTGTACCGCGGCGAGCGGCCGGTCGACTGGGACCGGGTCGACGCCGCCAGCATCGCCTTGCCCGTCAAGGACGAGGCCTACTGGCTCAATTACATGCTGCGCGACGCCTGGGCCTCGCTCAAGCGGGTGCCGCCCGCATGGCGCACCGACGCCTTGTGCCAGGCGGTGGCGGCCGCGTGCGGCCCGTCCAAACTCGATTACGCCCGCTACCTGCCAGACAGCGCCTTCACGCGCGCGATTGCCGAAACGCTGATGGCGGCCTGGCCGGGCTGGTTGGAGCGCATCCCGCCGCGCTTGATCGACAAGGCGCTGATCATGCTGGCCCGCCCAGGCGCCCGGCATTTCTCGCTGGCGCATGTTCCTGCCGACGTCATCGACGCCGAGGTGTGCCTCAGGGCGGTGCAGTGCGGCGAATCGATCGCCAACATCCCGCCGGAGTACGTGGACAAGGCGCTGTGCCTGGCCTGCGTCACGGCGCATCCGAGCCACCTGGAACAGGTTTCCCCGCACCTGATCGACGACGACGTGATCGCGGCGGCCATCGCGCACGGCGACGAGCGCGACTTCGATCGCCTGCCGGACCGCTATACCAGCGCCGCGCTGCTGGAACTGGCGGTCAATCAATACAAATGCGCGCTCGACGCCATTCCCGGCCACCGCGTCGATGCGGCGCTGTTTGCCTTTGCCGCGCAGCGCTACGGCAGCGACGCCGACTGGCCCGCGATCGTCGCGCGCCACGGCCGCGACGCCATCGAGCGCGATGCCGGCGCCGACTGCGCGGCGCAGTGCTGGAACGTGTTCTGGACCGAACCCTTCATGCTTGCGCAGATCGCCAGGAAGTCCGGTGGACTGAGGCCGTACAACATCCCCGACGCCAGCTTCACGCAAGCGCTGGCCAAGGCTTGCCTCACGCTGCACCCGGCGTATTTTTACTGCATCCCCAAGCGCTGGGTGACCCAGTCCATGAGTAACGCCGCCAGCAAGGACCGGCCCGGCGAGATCGAGCATATTCCCGTGGCCCAGCGTACCAGGGCGATCTGCGAACGCGCCATCGAGAACGATGCCGCAACGGCGCTGGCGCTGGTGCCGCTGGCCCTGCGCAGTGTGGCGATGTGCGTCGCCGCGATGCGCGCCGACGGCGACGACAACCTGGTGCCCGGTGCGCTCTACCGCGAGGTGATCGACACCCTGATCGAACAGCACAGCGACGAGTTCAACGCCGGCTGGCTGTATCTGAGCCGGGCCGAAGGCGCGCTGCGCGCCACGCCGCCCCGGATCGACCTGGCCATCGCCGATTACCAGTTCGTGGCCGATGCCACTGAACATGCGGAGGTCGACGAGGAAAGCCGCGAGCACGCCCGCGAGGCGCTGGCGGCCTTGCAGTCGCAAACACCGGAACAATGGGCCAGCGGCGATCTGTTCGACTTCGTGGAGCCTTCCGAGCCGGTCGATTTCGACCGCCGCCGCTACGACCGGCTGATGGAAGACCTGATGGTTCTGGTGCGCCGCGGCGACAACCGCCACGCCCTGCCGCAGGTGGAGGAGGCCGAGCGGATGCTGCTGCGGACCGGCCACAGCGACGTTGTCAGGTGGGCCTATCTGCTCGATAAGAAAATCCACGTCGCGTCCGAACTTGGCCGCTGGGACGTGCTTGAGGCAAGCTGCCGCGCCGCCATCGCACGCCTGGGGAAAGAGCGTCTGTGGCAGTACCTGGCCGAGCATGACACGGTCCGCCACACCCTGCGCTGGAGCTACTTCCGCCTGGGTACCATGCGCGAGCACCACGGCCTGCCGCTGGCCGAGCTGCAAGCCGACCTGGCCCTGGTCGAGAAGGCGCTGGCGCTCATCGGCCCCACCGAAGACGCCAGCGTGCTCGATCCGTTCAGAAAAGACCATGCCGCGCTGCTCGGCATCCTGGCGGAGCGAGAGCTGTCCTACAAGGCTGCGTACCACGCCGCCGCAGCATTGACCGACTGAGCACATGAACAAGAGCCACACCCCGCTGGGCCCCGTGAGCGGCTATCCGACCATCACCATCGAGGAATTCATCGCGCGCTTTCCACATGTGGAAACCAACGAAGACGGCGCCGGGGACGGCGACGACGCCTTCAGCGACTACTACGCGTCAGAGAGCATCATCCTGCTCACCGGCGATGTGTTCATTTCCCAGGAGCGCCTGAAGGATCTGCATGAGCATTTTCATCTGAAGCTGGCGGTGGACGGCAATGTGCATGTCGACGGCGCGCCGGCCAACCTGTTTTATGTCAGCGGCGACCTGTTTTGCACCACGGTCGACCTGGCCGGCTTCGACTTGCGCGAACCGATTGGCGGCGCCATCGTCGCCACCGACTGCGCATGGCTCAGCGGCGAAGAGCCGGCCATGGTGCTCGATCCGCCCCTGGTGCGGCTGGACACGCCGTATCTGTTCGCGTGCTGGTACCGGGTCGGCCAGCTGGCGCTGTCGCCGCGCACCGTGCTGTTCATCTGCGGCGAGTGGCGGTACTCGGGCGTCTTTGCCGATCCGCGCGCGGTATTCATCGGTGCCCAAATGGTGTTCGTCCTCGACCAGCGCTTCCTGTGGCCATTCGAGCACGCGACGGTCAACGAGCCGCAGTGGCACACGCGCGAGATCGAAAGCGCCCTGCGCGCGGGCGAGGACATCCTGCGCAAGGATATGTCGATGGCCAGCGTTCCATTCGCGCAGGGCGCCGCCGACGCCATGCTGCTCGGCGACTACCGCAACGCATATCTGCTGTACAAGCAGGCGGCGACCCTGTCGCCTGGCGACTACATGGCGTGGTTCGGCATGGCCGACGCCCTGTTTGCAGAATGCGCATTCGCCCAGGCCTTGCCCTTGTACCAGAAGGCCAGCGCGCTGTTCCCGGACAACCAGACTGGCCTGGTCAACGAGGCAGCGCAAAACGCCGCGCTGTGCGCGGTTCGCTGCGGCGACGCGGCAACGGCGGTGCGCATGGCCACGCTGGCGATCGGGCACGCCACCACCTTGCGCGAAGACCCGTCGGTGCTTTCGTTCGCCTACGAACTGCGCGCCGAGGCCTGTCTGCAAACGAACGAGCTGGCGCTGGCCGAGGCCGATCTCACGCAAGCGCTGGCGCTCGACTGCGGCACGGGCTACGGCAACTGGCTGATGGGCGCCCTGCATTACCGCCGCGACGAGCCGGCGCTGGCGGCCGCCTGCCAGGCGAGGGCGGTGGCGGTCAATCCCGCCTTCGCCGCACCGTACGCCAGCCACGCCGGGATCGACTTCCTGTATCCGGCCCAGGTTCACGTCGACTGGACCGGCCAGCCTGGAAGCGCCGGTGTGGCGCCGGTGCGCGACGAAGCATTCTGGGGTGTGTATTTGCGCTACGAGGATCCCAACTGCATCCAGCGCGTGCCGGTGGCGCTGCGCACGCCGGCCCTGTGCATGGCTGTTCTTGAGCAGTACTCGTGGGGCCCGAACGTCAGCTTCACCCAGTATTTCCCGGACGCGGCGTTCACGCGCGAGATGGCTGAACACATGGTGCGGCGCTCTCCCTCGAACATCGCCGATGTTCCCGTGCGTCTGGTCGACGCCGCGCTGCTCGACCTGGTGGCGAACTCCGAACATGGCCTGCGCCTGTGCCACCTGCCGCCTCACCTGGTCGACCCTGCGGTCTGCCTGCGCGCGGTCATGGCCGGCGAAAATCTCGACCAGGTGCCGCCCGAACTGCAGGACGACGCCATGCGGGCGGCCGCGGTCCTGCACATCGGCGAAGGCGCCAGCGAAGTGCCTGAATGGGCCACCAAGCCCGTGCTGCGGCTGGCCGTGGCGACCTGCAAACAGGCTCTCGACAGCATCCCGGGCTTTGCTTTCGACCGCGACCTTTACGAACTGGCGCAGGCGACCTGGGGCGCCGACGCCGACTGGCCCGGGATCGTGGAAAGGCACGCGCAAGCGGCCTGCGTGGACGACAACTTCTGGACCGGCGCGGCCCGGAAATGCTGGCGCGTGTTCTGGGACGAGGACTTCATCCTGCGGCAAATGGCGCGCACCGACGGCGCCCATCTCCAGCCCAGGCATATTGCGCCGGAATGCATGACGCGCAAGGTCGCCGAGGCCTGCCTTGCGCAGCATCCGGACTGCCTGGAGTACGTTCCCGCCATCTGGATTTCGCAGTCCGCCTGCGAGCGTTTCATCACAGCTTATCCAAAGCGCCTCGGCAGCGTGCCGGTCGCCATGCGCAGTGCCAGCATATGCGCGGCCGCCATGGAGGCCGCGCCCGCCCAGCTGGCACTGGTGCCGATCGCGCTGCGCAGCGTCGCCTTTTGCGTGGCCGCCGTGCGCGCCGAACCGGATTGCGCGGACGAGGTGCCGAATGCGCTGATGCGCGACGTATTCACCGTCCTCCTCGATCAGCACGGCGACGAGCTCTATCGCGACTGGCTGACCATGCGCCGGGGCGACGGCGCCTTGTGCGCCGAACCGCCCGATATCGACCTGGCGCTGGCCGACTTTCACAGCGTGGCCGAGGCGCCGCCCAGCGAGGACTTCGACGGCGGGAATGTGGCCGAGGCACAGTGGATGATCGGCTACTGCCATCATCTGCGCGGCATGCATGCGCAGGCGGCGCAGTGGCGCGAGATGTCGGGTCTTGACGACGGCTACGACGAGATGGGCTTCGATGAACCTGTCGCGCCGTGCGACGCCGCCACCCGCCCGGCCGACCGCGAGGCGGCCCTGTCATGATCGACGATGGGCTGTTGCAGCACGCCGCCGATGACAGCTGGACCCACATTGCGGTCGAAGGCGACCTGTATCTGGACGGACGCGACGCCGGCGTGCGCGAAGCGCGCGGTATCGACCGGGTGTATCTTGCCGGCGGCGACCTGCATGCGCGCTCGGTCGGCCTGACCCGCATCCCCAGCAACGCAGTGGCGGGTCGCATCGTCGCCGACTGGGCCTGGCCGGAGGCCGAGTGGCGACGCTGAAAGACCAGGCCTACTGGGATGAGTTCATGCGCAAGCAGCCGGGCAATCCGTCCATGCTCGGCAGCGTGCCGGTGGAGTTCCGCAGCACCGGGATGTGCGAATGGCTGATGCAGAACTGCGGCGACAACGCCAGCTTTGTCAGGTTCATACCGGAGCAGGCATTCACGCGCGCCCTGGCGGAAGCGGCGCTGGTGCGATCGGCCCGGCTGTTCGGGTACATTCCGGCGCGGCTGATCGACAAGCAGGTATGCATGTCGGCGCGCGTCGGCGACGACGGCTTCGACCTTGCGCATGTACCGGCCCAGGTCATCGACCGCGAGGTGTGCGTGCACGCCCTGCGATGCGGCGCCAGGCTCGCCGACGTACCTCCCGCCCTGCTGGACAAGGCCATGTGCATGGCCGCCGTTACGCTCGGGCGCCATGCGCTCGACGAGCTGCCGATGGCGATGATCGACGACGACCTGATTGCTGCCGCCATCGCGCACGGCAGTTACGACAGCTTCAACGACGTCCTGCCGGAACTGTTCAAGTCACCGGACTACCTGGTCATGGCCATCGAGCGCGACAAGATCGCACTCGACGCCATCCCCGGTTGCCGCATCACCCGGCAAGTGTATGACTGCGCCCAGCGCCTGTACGGCGCCGACGCCGATTGGCCAGCCATCGTGGCGCGCCATGACGAATCGCGTATCGCGCAGGAGCCGGACGCCTTGTATGCCGAGGTATGCTGGAGCGTGTTCTGGACCGAGCCGGTGATGCTCGCGCAGATCGCCATGAAGAAGAGCGAGGGACTGTGGCCGTTCGAGATTCCGGCCGAGCGCTTTAGCAAGGCCGTCGCCCAAGCGTGCGTGGACGTGCATCCGCTCCATCTGAATTCGGTTCCTGCGCACTGGATCGACCAGGCCATGTGCGAACGCGTCAGCCTGGCGCCCCCCGACCTGCTCGACCTGATTCCGCTGGCCCGCCGCACCGACAAGATATGCGTGCGCGCGATGAAGGCCAATTACACCACGCTGGGCATGGTGCCGCTGGCGCAGCGCAGCGTCGGAATGTGCGTCGCCGCCCTGATCGCCAACCAGGACCGCTCGGACCAGGTTCCACTGGCCCTGCGGCGCGAGGTGTTCGACACGCTGGTCGCCAAACATGGCAGGCACTTCGACGCCAGCTGGCTGTACCTGAATCGGGGCGACGCCGCCCTTGGGGTCGAGCCGCGCCGGGTCGACCTGGCGCTGGCCGATTACCGCCATGTCGTCGACAGCGGCGCGAGCGAGGAGGCGAGCGAAGAACAGATCGACGCCGCCCTTTACATGATCGAGTATTGCCGCTATCTGCTCGGCGACACGGCAGGCATGTCTGCCGAGGACTGCGCCGAACATGCCAGGTCGTGGTTCGGCGAGGCGATCGCGCCGGTCGATGTCGACACCCCGCGCCTGTTCCTGCTGGTGGGAGACGCGCAGACTTTCAACGAGCGGGGCGACCACGCCCGCGCCCTGGCGCAGGCGCAGCGTGCCGGCGACCTGCTTCACGCCGCCGGCTGCGCCGACCCGGTATTGCTGGCCGAGGTGGCCGGCCAGAAGCGGCTTGCATTGAACGGTCTTGGACGCCGCGACGAGAGCGATCAGCTGTGCCAGGACGTGCTTGACACGCTCGGCGAAGAGTCGATGTACGACGACAGCGAGGCTTGCAACCGCTTGCGCGTGGCGGTGCGCGCCTGCTACCTGCAACTCTCCACGCGCCCCTTGGACAACGACCCCGCGCCGGGAGCGCTGGAACAGATCCTGGCGCTGCTCGACGGCGGCGCCGCCGTGGAAGCCGGCCCCGGTGAAGACGATGATGTGGCGCGCCCGTTCATCGAGTACCGGGCCGCGCTGCTGGCGCGCCTGGCCGCCGGGGATGGCTGAGGCCAGCGCATCCGCGCCGCCGGTGGTATACTTCAGCTACCCTTTTCTCCGGCGGGGACGACCCTGCCACTGACGGAGCCAGGCTTGGACGACCTTGCCAATCAAGGAGTTTGTCATGGCATGGATCTATTTGTTCGTCGCGGGTTTGCTGGAAGTCGGCTGGGCCGTCGGCCTGAAATACACACACGGTTTTTCGCGCCTCGTTCCCTCTGTACTGACCCTGACCGCCATGGCCGGCAGCGTCGGTTTGCTCGGCCTTGCGCTGCGCAACCTGCCGCTGGGGACCGCGTACGCCATCTGGACCGGTATCGGCACGGTCGGCACGGCGATCTTCGGCATGCTGGTGCTGGGCGAACCGGCCGGCGCCATGCGCCTTGGCTGCATCGCCCTGATCGTCGCCGGCATCCTGGGGCTCAAACTGCTCTCGCCGGGCTGATTCGCACGAACCTGGAAGAAGACTGACTCCGGCCCTGTGCCAATTTCGCCGCGGCGCCGCCGCCGCGGCACAAGACAATTGCGCGATCCCGGGGTATGCTGGGTACATGAAAACGATCACCATCATCGACTCCCATACCGGCGGCGAACCGACCCGCCTGATCATCGACGGCGGCCCGGACCTGGGTAGCGGGCCGCTGGCCGAACGGCGCGAGCGCTTCCGGCGCGACTTCGACCATGTGCGCTCGGCCGTCGTGTGCGAGCCGCGCGGCTCCGATGTGCTGGTCGGCGCGCTGCTGTGCGAGCCGTTCGCGCCCGACTGCGTGGCCGGCGTCATCTTCTTCAATAACGTGGCCTACCTCGGCATGTGCGGGCACGGCATGATCGGCGTGGTGGTCTCGCTCGCGTTCATGGGGCGCATCGCGCCCGGACGGCACCGCATCGATACGCCGGTCGGCGTGGTCGAGGCTCAGCTGCACGACGACGGGTCGGTCACCATCGACAACGTGGCCTCGTACCGCACGCGCCACGCGGTGACCGTGCAGGTGGACGGCATTGGCGCCGTGACGGGCGACGTGGCGTGGGGCGGCAACTGGTTTTTCCTGGTCTCCGGCCATGGCCTGGCGCTGCGCCGCACCAACGTCGACGCGCTCACCGCCTACTGCGTGGCGCTGCGCGATGCGCTCGAAGCGAGCGGCGTCAGCGGCGACGATGGCGCCCTGATCGATCATATCGAATTGTTCGACCAATCAAGCACGGGCGCCGACAGCCAGAGTTTCGTGCTCTGTCCCGGCAAGGCCTACGACCGTTCGCCCTGCGGCACCGGCACCAGCGCCAAGCTGGCATGCCTGGCGGCCGACGGCAAACTGGCCGAACACGCCCAATGGCGCCAGGAGAGCATTATCGGCAGCGTTTTCGAGGCCTCGTACCGCTACGACGGCGCACGCATCATGCCCAGCATTCGCGGCAAGGCCTGGGTCAACGCCACGGCGCAGATGCTGTTCGACGAGAGCGACCCGTTCGTGTGGGGCATTCGCTGAGCCGCGCCGCTGCTTACTCGGTAAAGCGTTCGAAGTCGGTGTTGGCGCGGGTCAGGTAGTACCACTCCGAGTTCGGCCCCGCGTTCACATCGGGGAACAGGATCTTGCCGTCGAATTCGGCCAGCACCGGCGTGCCGTCGGCGCGCGTGCCAATTCGGTCGCCCGTGGACACCGGGTCGAAACTGGCCCACACGCGGCTGAACTGGTCGCCCGCATCGAGCTTGTCGTGCACCACCACCATCGACAGCGCTTCCATCCGGTCGAGCGCGATCGGCTCGGGCTGCGGCGCGTCGATCAGGCCGAGGAAGGCCAGCGTATTGACGATGGCGCGGTAGCCCACGTCGGGCGCGGCCGGGTCGAGGTGCTGGCCGCATTCGAGCGTGAGCGCGTAGCCGCCGGTGCTGCGCATGTATTCGGTGGTGCCCATCCCGTAGCGCAGCACCAGGTCGAGGGTCGATGCGTCGCCGCTTTTCAGGCGCCGCCGCACGCCCTGGCCGTAGGTCGCCAGCCAGCCGTCCACGAAACGGCGCACCCCGAGGCGGCGCGCCAGCGCGCGTTCCTGTTCGGCGTGGCGGAACGGTTGCAGGGTGCCTTCGTTGTTGCGCGGGCCGACCATGACGAAGGGCTGGCTTTGCGCATTGAAGGAGTGCAGGTCGAGCAAGACGTCATGCTGTCCGAGCAGGGGGCACAGCCAGTTGGCGACGCGGTCTTCGAAGTCCCGCGGCTGCGGATTGGGGAACAGGTTGCGGTTCAGGTTACGCTCGCCCGAACGCTGGTTCAGCGCGTAGGCGAGGGGATTGGTCACCGGGACGAAGGTCACGCTGCCGGCCGCCACGTGCAGCGCGCCGCTGTCGATTTCTTCCATCACGCGCAGGATCGCCCTGGTGCCGCAAGTCTCGTTGCCATGCACGGCGCCGGTGACGATCAGGCGCGGGCCGGCGCCAAGGCCGGTGTAGTTGATCGATTTGAACTGCAACTCGCGTGCTGTGGTCATGGTCTGGGCTGGCCCTGTAGATTGGTGGTCGTCTATTTTAGCGGACATCGCTGGCGCCTGCCGGCGCCCCATGGCATCATCTGGCGCATGAAAAATCCCGCCTCCACAGAGCGCATCGAAGGTCTCGACACCCTGCGCGCGCTGGCCGTCACCCTGGTCGTGCTGCACCACTACGTGCTGTTCGTCAGCCGCGCCGATACCTTCGGCTGGGTGGGCAAGATCGGCTGGGTCGGGGTGGACCTGTTTTTCGCCCTGTCCGGTTACCTGATCGGCAACCAGATCTTCGCCGCCATGCGCTCGCCGCGCGCGTTTTCGCTGGCGCGCTTCTACGGCCGCCGCGCCCTGCGCACGCTGCCCGTGTTTTATGTGATGCTGGCGATTTACTACTTTTCGCCGTGGTTTCGGGCGGGCCTGGAACTGCCGCCGCTGTGGCGCTTCCTGACCTTCACGCAGAATATCAACCTGGCGCCCGGCACCGCGTTTTCGCACGCCTGGTCGCTGTGCATTGAGGAGCAGTTCTACCTGGCGCTGCCGGCGCTGGCCCTGGCGATCGCCTCGCTGCGCGGTTCCCTGCGCTGGGGCTGGGCCGCCATCGCGGCCGCCATCGTGGCCGGCATACTGGTGCGCGCAACGCTTTGGCGCGAGCTGGTCGATGGCCATCCGCACGGCTCGCGCAACTACTACCAGTACATCTATTACTCGACCTTGTGCCGCTTCGACGAACTGGTGGCCGGCGTGGCGCTGGCGCTGCTGAAAAATTTTCATCCGCGCCAGTGGCGCACGCTGACCTCCAGCGGCAACCTGGCCTGCGGTGCCGGGGTGGCAGTGCTTGGCCTGGCGATCTGGCTGTTCCTCGACGAGCGCCAGGGCTTCGGCGTGACGGTGTTCGGCTATCCGCTGCTGGCGCTGGGCTTTTCGCTGCTGATCGTGGCGGCCCTGAGCCGCGATTCGCTGCTGCGTTCCACGCGCGTGCCGGGCGCGGCCAGCATGGCGCTATGGTCGTATGCGATTTACCTGACGCACAAGCAGGTGTGCATCCTGGCCGCCACGCCGCTCAGGGAGCACGGTTACGGGGCCGGCTCGCCGGTGGCCATCGGCACCATGCTGGCGCTGTCGGTGTTGTCGGGCTGGGTGCTGTACCGCTGCGTCGAACGGCCGTTCATGGCGGTGCGCGGGCGCTACCTGCCGACCAACTTCAAGCCGCTCTGACGGGGCACGGCGTCGATCACGCCGAATGCGGCCGCACTCTCGCCCAGGAAGTCGAGCACGGCGCGCGGGTCGCCGTTGCTTTCTTCGATGGCGGCGCGCAGGCCGGGCAGGGCTTCCCTGGTGTACGGGCTGCGGTAGGCACTGGCCAGCAGCGCGACCAGGTCGAGCGGCTGGCCGCCGTGCTGTACGCGGCTGCCGATCATGCCCAGGATGACGCGTTGCATGTCCGGCGTGGGATTGGCGATGTGCGTGAAAATCATCGGTGTGTTGGCGATTTTTTCACACACGGCGCGCTCGATCTGGTCCGGCTTGAGGTCGGACGCGATGTCGAAATGCGCGCCGCTCCAGTGGGTACGCGCGTGGGCGTGCCCGGGAGGGAAGGAGTCGAGGGTGTCGAAGCCGCACACGCGGCTCACGTAGGCCAGGGCCTGGGTCAGGATTGGGAACATGCCTCCAGTGTAGCGCAAGATGTTCTCCTTGTGGTTGCGGGCGCCCGGTGCGTCAGGCGCCGAAGTGCCCGGCATGGAAGTGCCCGGCGCGGAAGTCCTCGACCGCCTGGAACACCTCGGCCTGGGTATTCATCACGAACGGGCCGTATTGGGCAATCGGTTCGTTCAGTGGACGCCCGGCGATCAGGATCAGGCGACTGTCCTGGGCGGCCATGATGCGCACGCCGTCGGCCTGCGCCGCATTGGCCAGGATCGCCATGCGGCCCGCGGGCACCGGTTTTTCGTCGACCAGCACCTGGCCCCGGAATACGTATAGAAACGCGTTGTGCCCCGGCGGCAGTACCTGATCGAACGTCGCGTTGGCCGGCAGGTCGACATCGAGGTAGAGCGGCTCGGTGCCTTCGCGCTGCACCGCGCCTGGCACGCCGTGGCTTTCGCCGGCGATCACCTGCACCGTTACCCCCGCCCCGGTGGTGAAGCGGGGGATCCCGGCGTTGGGAATGTCGCGGTACCAGGGCGCGGTCATCTTGTCCTTGGCCGGCAGGTTAAGCCACAGCTGGAAGCCTTCCATCAAGCCGTCGGTCTGCTCCGGCATTTCGGAGTGGGCCACGCCGCGCCCGGCCGTCATCCACTGCACGCCGCCGTCGGTGATCAGGCCTTCGTTGCCGGCGCTGTCGCGGTGGCGCATGCTGCCGGCGATCATGTACGAAATCGTCTCGAAACCCCGGTGCGGGTGTTCGGGGAAGCCGGCGATGTAGTCGCCCGGCTTGTCACTGCCGAAGGCGTCGAGCATCAAGAACGGGTCCAGCCGGCGCTGCAGCGATTGGGTGAGCACGCGATTGATCTTCACGCCGGCGCCGTCCATCACGAACTGGCCGCCCACCAGGCGCTCGACGGCGCGCGGCGTGTGCACGATGTTCATTTCTTGTGTCATTTTTCTCTCCTGCGTGTTCACTGTGATGCAGCTTCGTCCGGGGTGACTCAGGCCACTGCGGCTTCGATCTGGGCGTTCGCTTCGGCTTGTGCCTTGACGACGGCTTCCGGACCCATGGCCATGCCTTCCGAGTACACGAATGTGACATCGGTCATGCCGAGGAAACCGAGCAGCATCTTCAGGTGCGGGGTCTGGGTGTCGTTCGGGGTATCGCGGTACATGCCGCCACGGGCAAACGCCACGTACACTTTTTTGCCGGTCAGTTTGCCGACAGGGCCGGTGGCGGTGTAGGCGAAGGTGACGCCGGCACGGGCAATCGCATCGAACCAGCCTTTGAGCTGCACCGAGCTGCCGAAGTTGTACATCGGGGCGCCGATGACGATGGTGTCGGCGGCCTGCGCCTGGGCGATCAGGGCGTCGTCGAGGGCCACGCGCGCCGCTTGTTCCGGCGTGCGCTGGTCGGCTGGCGTGAACAATGCGCCCAGGGTCGGCTCGTCGAGCGCCGGATGCGGGTTGCTGGCCAGGTCGCGGCGGGTCAGTTGCGCGCCTGGGTTGGCCGCTTGCAGCTTGGCGACGATGGCGTCGGCCATGCGGGTGGACTCGGAACCGGTCGAACGGGCGCTGGAATTGATTTGCAAGATGTTCATTTTATTTCCTTTTTCTAAGTTGAACTGCGATGGTGTGACTTTACGCGTCCCATAATCAATGCGGAAGCCTGTAAAATGGATATCATTATTCAGCCATTGGGACAATCAAATGGATGTGGAACCGAATGACCTGCTCTTGTTCGCACGGATTGTCGAAGCGGGCAGTTTCAGCCAGGCCGCGCTGCGGGTCGACTTGCCCAAGTCAACCGTCTCGCGCCGGATCGCGCTGCTGGAAGCGAAACTCGGGGAGCGCCTGCTGCAGCGGACCACGCGCAAGCTGATGCTCACCGAGTTCGGCGCCAGCCTGCTCGATCACGCGCGCAAGGTGGTCGAGGAAGTCGAGGCGGCGGGTGCGCTGGTGCAGCACCGCCAGCAGGCGCCGAGCGGGCGGCTGCGCATTTCGATGCCGGCCGATTTCGCCAGCCTTGGCATGACCCAGGTGATGACTGAATTCATGGCGCAGTACCCGGCCATCACCCTGGAGCTGGACCTGTCGCCGCGCCGGGTCGACCTGGTGAGCGAAAATTTCGACATCGCGATCCGCATGGGCGACCTGCCGGACGACGCCTCGCTCAACGCGCGCCGCGTGGCGCTCGAAAAAATGGCGCTGTACGCGGCGCCATCCTACCTGGCGCTGCGCGGCTTGCCGGAGCATCCGGACGACCTGCTCAAGCACGACCTGCTCTGTCTTTTGAGTCGCGGCGGCGGCCCGGCGCCGTGGTGCCTCACGCGCGGCAAGACCGTGTGGGAGCGCGATTTGCCCGGCCGCCTGACCGCCAATTCGCCCGACCTGCTCACGCGCGTGGCGTGTGCCGGCGCCGGCATCGCGGCCAGTTCCGACCTGTTTGCGGCGCCCTCGGTGGCCAGGGGAGAGCTGGTGCGCGTGCTGCCCGAGTGGGATTTGCCGCAGGTGACCGGGTGGGCCGTGTTCCCCGGACGGCGCTTGATGCCGGCCAAGACCCGCGCCTTCCTCGACATGATGGAAGGGCTGTGCTGCACCGAAGCGCGCAAGCGCATGGGGATGGTTTAGGGAGAATTTTCGGCCCGGATACGCTGGATCGGGGAATCGCAGATAATAGGTCCCCCGCGGCGCCGCTCTCGTGTGCGCCCTGGCCTTGACACTACCCGAACGACTATACAAGAGGATATTCCATGCTGCTTGAAAAACTCCACTGGCGCTACGCCACCAAAAAATTCGACGCCACCAAGGTCGTATCGGAAGATAAAATCGACCGCATCCTGGAAGCCGTGCGCCTGGCGCCGACGTCGAGCGGCCTGCAGCCGTTCGAGCTGATCGTGGTCAGCAACCCGGAGCTGCGCGAAAAAATGCGTCCGATCGCCTCCAACCAGGGCCAGGTGGCCGATGGCTCGCACATGGTGGTTTTTGCGGCGTGGGACAACTACACCGAAGAACGCATCAACGCGATGTTCGACCTGGTGAACGAAGAGCGCGGCACGGTCAATGAAGGCTGGGAGAACTACCGCAAGTTCATCCTGTCGATCTATCCGCAGCGCGACCCGAAGGTCAACTTCGAGCACGCCGCGCGCCAGGCCTACATCGGCCTTGGCATCGGCTTGACGGCGGCCGCTTTCGAGCAGGTCGATGCGACCCCGATGGAAGGCTTCAATCCCGAGCAGCTCGACGAATTGCTTGGCTTGCGCGCACGTGGTTTGCGCTCGGTGGCGATCATGGCGCTCGGTTACCGCGAGGCCGAGGGTGACTGGCTGGTTGACCTGAAAAAGGTGCGCCGTCCGAACGAAGAGTTCATCACCCGCATGGCATAAATCCAGTCGTTGGCGTGGCGGCCGGCTTGTTGCCGGCTGCCCGCACGCCCTTTGGAAGGAAGAATGGTGCGGCAATATATACCGAAGGTGCAGATTGGGACCATCTGGCTCGGCCCCTTGGAAGACAGGGCCCATGTGCTCGAGGCATTGAATCAATATCATGTCGCATTGAAGCGGCGTCGCGTTTCACTGCCTGATCAGTTGGACAGTCAATTCCAGCGGATTGCCGATCATGTCGAGTACAAGCTCGATCATGGTGAGATGATGGCCTTGCCAGATATAGTCGATGACCTGTTACGACGTTGTGGTTATGGACACGAAAATACCAGCCTGTTTCTCTCGGCGCTCGCAGCGGGTGGAGAGGTTTGGGTCTGGCAGACGAAGTCCCCAGGTCGCTACAGAGTCGAGCACAGCGAGGGATGGTGTGTCGCGCTCGACGGACAAATTGCCGCAACCATTTGTTATACAAGCTGATTTACGTTCACATTCTGTTTGGACGCGTCAGCGGCCGATAATCCGAACGCGTGAAGCGCACTTTTACCTGTTTTGATTGCGCTGTCGCCGGCGCTTGCTGCCCAGGTAGTCATACGCTCCCTGAGACCACCACAACACGGATAACAGCACTTTCATATGCGGCGCTGCAAGTCTGTCCGCACCGTTTTCACGGCTTTTCCGTCAGCCGCTTGTTCATCCGCTCCAGCACCGGCACGATCTTGCTGCCCACCTTGATCTGCGGGTTCGAATAGCCATCGTCCTTGCCGGCTTCCGTTTCGCGTTGCAGGATGATCTTGCGCGCGGCGGCGTGCGCCTCGGTGAACGAACGCGTGGTGGTGCGCAGCTGTTCGTCGTACATGGCCCGGCCGAAGAACGTCAGCGGCGATTTTTTGCCGCAGCCGTAGGACGTATGGTCGGCGTCCGACGCCGTCATCACCAGTGTGCCGTCGGCCGCCAGCGGCGCGATCCAGTTGCCGGCGAAGCAGGCCGAAATCGACAGCACGCGGTAGCGGATGCCGGCCGCATCGAGCCATTCCTTCAACTCCGGCGGCATCACCGGCTCCACATCGATCGGCCAGAAATTGGCCGCCAGTTCGCCGTCCGACGCCCCGTGCGAGGTCAGGTGGATGAACAGCACATCCTCGTCGCGATCCATGATATCGCCGATGCCTTCAATGGCGCGCTGCAGGTTCAGCGGCGTGGCCCACGGCAGTTGTTCGGCCGTCTTGCGATGGTTGATCAGTTGCAGGCCGCGGCCGGCGGCGTCGAAGCGCTTCGCCATCACGTCGGCCACCATGGCGCTCTCGCGCCGGAACACTTCTTCGCCCTGGTAGGGCGCGAAGGTAATCGTGTACATGTCGATCATGCCCGGGCGCTGCGGCTTGAGCGCGTCGAGCTGCTCGTCCAGCAAGGACAGCTGGGCTTCCATCACCTCCTGGCTGAGCGTGAACGGCTCTTCCTGGGGCTGATCCTCGACTTTGGGTACGGCGCGCCACGCTGTCGGCGCGGGAGCGAGGTGATACTCCATCACCGCGATCAGCATCAGCACGCCGATAATGACCATCGTGCGCAGTGGCGCCAACGGACGGGCGGCGCGCAGCAGCAGCACCAGCCTTGCCAGCTCACACCACAGCAGCGGCAGGGACCAGGCCAGCGACTGGCCCCACGGGCTGTCCTCGGCGAATGCGCCGCTGCGAATCAGGGCGAAATACAGCCCCCAAATCAGCAGCGTGAAGCAGGTCGACAGCGCGATCAGCAAGGTGAACAAGTGCGCCGCGCCGGGCGCGCTGTGAGGGCCGCGCCGGACCTGCGGGTCGGGCTGGATCAGGTAGCACAACCACGCGTTGAGGATGGCGCCGAACCAACCCGCCACCAGGGCGCGCCAGATAAAGACAGCATCGCCATCGACGGAGATGCGTTGCAGCAGAACGCTCAGCCCGAGCTGGAGCAGCATCTGGAACGCCATCTGCCACGGCGACGCGGTCAGCCGCTGCCAGCGTGGCGCCAGGAACAGGGCCGAGCGCGCGCCTTCAAGCAGCCAGCCGGCTGCGGCCAGCACGCCAGGGCGTGGCGCGGACACTGTCTGCATCACCGGTGTCCCGGCGCTGTGGTCCAGCACGACGTCGCTCATGCCGCTGCCTCGTCAATCAGGCGCGTTTGGCGGACAGCTTGTCGCCCATCGCCTCACCGAGGCGCACCGGGCGTTCCGGCGCCCACTCGGGATTGAAGGCGATCGTGTCTTTTTTGAACAGCATGACGATGGTCGATCCGAGCAGGAAGCGGCCCATTTCTTCGCCTTTTTTGAGGACGATGTTCTTGTCGTCGTAGCGCCATTCCTTGATTACGCCAGGGCGCGGCGGGTTGACCAGGCCGTGCCAGGTGGTAGCCATGCTGCCGACGATGGTCGCGCCCACCAGGACCAGCACAAAGGCGCCATGCTCCTTCGAGTTGAACACGCAAACCACGCGCTCGTTGCGGGCGAACAGGCCGGGAATGCCGCGCGCGGTGGTCGGATTGACCGAGAACAGCGCACCGGGCACGTAGATCATGCGGGTCAGGCGGCCCTCGCACGGCATGTGCAGGCGGTGGTAATCCTTGGGGCTGAGGTACAGGTTGGCGAAACTGCCATGCTGGAACTGCGCCGCCAGTTCCGCGTCGCCGCCCACCAGCGCGGTGGTGCTGAACTTGTGGCCCTTGGCCTGGAAGATCTGGTCGTCGTCGATGCTGCCGAATTGGCTGATCGCGCCGTCGACCGGGCACACGAAATCGGCCTTGGCCAGGGGGCGCGCGTCCGGGCGCAGGGGACGGGTGAAAAATTCGTTGAAGCTGGCGTAGCTGGCGATGTCCGGATTGGCCGCTTCTTCCATGTTCACGCCGTATTGGCCGACGAACCAGCGAATCAGGGTGGTGGTGTACTGGCCGCCCTGGTGGCCGGCGACGCGGCCCGCGAACCGGGTCAGACCTTGCTTGGGAAGTAAATACTGGGGAATGACTTTTATGCGATCGGACACGGGCTTCAACCTGTTTAAAAAACGATGGCCAATTATAACGGCGCGCCGCGCCTGTGCAGCGCTTTCCGCTGCCTTGAGAGGCCAATGCAATGAAAAATAGTCAAGAAGAAGGCTTGGTGGCGCGTGAGCGTTGTCAGCGCGGTGTCAGGTCTGACATTCGCACACGACCTCGACAATCATCGGTCTCCGGTGGCATGCAGTGCTGACGAACGTCCAGCCCGTGTCCGAATGTCAGACCTGACACCGGGGTGAGATACCGGGGCGACACCGACGGCGGGGCGAACGACTGCCGAGCTCGTGTCCGAATGTCAGACCTGACACCGGGGGGGAGGCGACACCTGGGGAAAGGATCAGGCAGCGTAGAAATGTCAGTCAGCGCTGGCGCACGCCGCCGGCCAGCACGGCGGACGGATAGTGGCGCTTCAGGCTTTCGTACACGGCCCCCGATTTGACCGCGCCCGCCAGCAGGTTCTGGAGCGCGGCGCGGTCGCCCGCGCCGACCGTCTGCTTGGAGATATAGATGCCGCTCTCACCCCACGGCAGCTCTTCGAGCGGCTCGATGCGCAGCTTGGGCACCATCCAGGCGAAGCGCTTGTCGTCGGCGATGGCGCTGGCAAAGACCGTCGGCGCCATCAGGGTCACGTCGGCAAAGCCGGCATCGAGCACGCGCGCCACGGCGGCGCCGTCCTTTTCCAGCAGCAGGCGGCCCTGGGCCGACAATTGAACGACCAGCTCCAGGTAGGCGGTGCCGTAGTCGAAGCCGCGCACCAGCACCACGCGCAGCTCTTTGCGCGCCAGCAGTTCGCGGATCGAGCGCACCGGCGCGCGCGCGCCGTCGACCGAGAGCAGGGTGGCGCGGGTGCCGATCACGGGAACGAAGTAGCCATGCTGGTCGCGCCGCGGGGTGCGCACGGCCGGCAGCAGCAGATGCGATTTGCCGGCTTCGAACATGGCTTCCTGGCGCGCGCGCGGCACCACCGAAAACGTGAATTTGCAGTCGCTTCTGGCGCTCACGCCGCGCAGCAGGTCGGGGTAGATCCCGGCCACGGAATCGCCCTTGACCGTGACGCTCACGCCCGTGGGCGCGACCGGGACCAGGAACGGCTGCCCGCAGGAGGCCGTCGCCATGGCGCTGGCGCCGGCGGCGATGACGGCTGCGATCAGCGCGGCTGCGCGGGTCCCGCTGCGAGTGGAGGATTTGTCCATCTGCCAATTCTAGCGCATGCCTGCCTCACGTGCGCATCCGATGTGATTTGAAATAGAAAAGTGCAACGCCCACCGCCACGGCCTGCATCGCGGCGCACAAAAAGAAGGTGCTGCCGATGCGCCAGTCGTGCGGCGGCAGGTGGCTGGCCAGCCCCAGGATGGCGGTGCCCAGCAGCGGCATGAAGATCACCCCCAGGCTGCTGATCGATTGCAGCGAGCCCATCAGTTCCCCTTGGGAACTTGCATCGGAGCCGCGCGAGATGATGCTCTGCAACGCGGGTGCTACGGTAAACGACAACAAATTGCACAAGATGAAAACGTACATCATCCAGCCCTCGGTCGCCAGGCCATACAGGATGAAGGTGATGCAGCCCGAGACCATGCCCAGCAGCGACAGGCGCACCTCGCCGAAGCGCTTCATCAGCATGCCCAGCAAGCCCGCCTGCACCACGGCCGCCGACAGGCCCACGCAGAACAGGGCGATGCCGTTGTCGCCCGTGCTCCAGTTGAAGCGGAAGGTGGTGTAGAGCACCCAGGTCGATTGCAGCATCATCTGGGCGAAGCTGGTCAGGGCGAACACGATCACCACCGCGCGAATATCGGTGCGGCGCACCAGCTTGAGCAGCGACGTGAAGGGGTTGATCTTCGCGATCGTAAACGCCGAGCGGCGCGACAGCGGCAGCGATTCGGGCACCGCAACGTAACCGTAGACGAAGTTGGCCGCGCACAGGGCGGCGGCCACGTAGAACGGCAGTTGCAGGTTGATTTCGCCCAGCATGCCGCCCAGCGCGGGGCCGCAGATGAAGCCCAGGCCGAAGGCGGCGCCCACCTTGCCGAAGCTTTTGGCGCGCGTTTCCGGCGTCGATACGTCGGACGCATAGGCCGAGGCGACCGACATGCTGGCCGAGGACATCCCGCCGATCACGCGGCCGATGAACAGGAAGGCCAGGTTGGGCGCCCAGGCGGTAAACAGGAAGTTCAGGCACATGCCGGCCATGGAATAGAGCATCACCGGACGGCGCCCCACGCGGTCGCTGGCGGCGCCCAGCATGGGCATGAAGATGAACTGCATCAGCCCGAACACCATCGCCAGCACGCCGAACCAGAAGGCCTGTTCGTCGCGCCCGTTGACAAACTGGCCGACCAGCGCAGGCATGACGGGGATGATCAGGCCGATGCCGAGCATGTCGATGAAAACCGCGACCAGCACGAAATTGAGACTGGCCGGGACGGCGGGTGCGACGGGTGCGGCGGCGGGGCTGCTGCTCATGGAGGAAAGCCCGGGACCGGGCGCGAAAGGGCGATCCGCTATCTTAACGTACTACGCCCGTGCGGGCGCAGCCGTGCCTACAAAGCCCACTCCTGCGCAAAGGCGGCCCGGAATGTCGTCAGTTGCGCCAGACGCGCCGCGCCCAGCGCGCGCCCGGCTGCGGTCTGCATCATGCCAGGTAGTTTGGCCAGCTTGACTTCGATGTGGTCGAGCGCATAGGCGCGGTCGTCGCGCTCGCGGTGCTCGGCCAGCGGATCGTCGGGATGGGCCAGCGCGCTGCCCATCTGGCCGGCGATATAGAACAGGCGCGCCAGCCCGACCGCGCCCAGGGCGTCGAGGCGGTCGGCATCCTGCACCAGCTTCGCTTCGATGGTGTGGGGTGGCAGCGCCGCCGAAAAGCTGTGGGTTTCGATGGCGTGCGCCACCGCGTCCAACTGCGCGGCCGGGAAGCCGATGGCGGCCAGCTCGCGCCGCGCCAGTTCGGCCGAGCGGCGCGAGGCCATGCTGCGCTCCGGATGGTTCTTCGGCAGGTTGACCAGGTCGTGCAGGTAGCACGCCGCCATCACCGCCAGTGCGTCCGCTTCCGGGTGACTGGCCAGCAGCGCCTGCGCATTGCGCCAGACGCGGTGCAGGTGATTGATGTCGTGGGCGCCGTCGTCGCCGCAGGCGGCGCTGGCCAATGTTTGCAGGCGGGGCTGCCAGGCACTCAATTCGTCGGTGGTCATTCCATGCTCCTTGTAGGAGCGCGATTATGCCATGTCCGCGGGTCTGAACGCGGCCACGGCGCGCTGCGAGAGGGCGTCGGCGGCCTGGTTCTTGTGGCGCGGCAGCCAGCGCACGCAGGCGCCGTCGATCCGTGCCAGCAGCGCTTGCGCGCGCACGCGGTAGGCGCGCAGCGATGGCGCGCCGGCCGCGTCAAGGCCGTTCACATCGTCGATCACGACCCGGCTGTCGCCATGCACGCTCACGCCGCGCGCACCCGATTCGAGGGCCGATTCGAGCACCGCGATCAGCGCCAGGTATTCCGCTTCGCTGCTGTTGCCATAACCGGCCGGCTGCGCGATTTCGACGACTTGCCCGGCCGGGCCGGTGAGCAGGGCGCCGATGCCGCAGCGTCCCGGATTGGGATGGGCCGATCCGTCGAACCAGGCGCGCCAGGCGGATGGCGGTCCATCGTGTTTGACGGCAGTGGCGCTGCGCGCGCGTGCGCGCCTGGCGTCGCGCGCGGCCAGGCGCGCCGCCTCCATGGCCGCCAGCGCGGCGCGCTGGTCCAGCAGGTGCGCCAGGCCGTGCGCGCCGGCGCGTTGTTCGAGCGTGGCGCGCAAGGCCTGCTCTTCGCTGATGCCGGCGCGCGCGGCGAGCTTGCGGCTGGCGCTGCGTTCGGACTTGAAGGCGGCCGCCAGCAAATGGGTGAGTTCGGTCATGCCGACAGCATAACCGTAACGGCAGTTTGTTGCCAAAATGACGCGCTTGCGCCGGCTGGAATCCTTCATCAGCACGATTGTGACGCATCAAACTGCCGAGTCCGTCAGTGCCTAGTATGGCCCTTAGCGGTCCGCACGAGGCGAGTGGCATGTCCACTCGACCAGTTTCAATTATTCAAGGAGAACATCATGCGTAACCTGACCAGCACTGAACTGCAACACGTGTACGGCGGCGGCAAATCCGATTGCCACACGAAATGCCACAGCAAGAGCAAGAGCAAGAGCCGTTGCAAGAGCAAGAGCAAAAGCAAGGACAAGTGCAAAACCCGCGGCTGCGACAGCAAGTCGCGCGGCGGCGGCCTGCTCGGATGGCTGCTGTAAAACTTTACCTGCTTGAGCGTATTGCCAGGAACATGTTCCGTTAATTGTCGGAACTGCTTCTTCAGACCACCGCCGGACGCGGCGGTGGTCTGGATTTCCCAGTGAGGTTGCAAAATGCACGATCCCGACATCCGAGCAGACAGCACCGCGCCCGAGCGGCCGGCTCACGAAGAACTATGGCTGCTAGGCCAGGCGCCGCTGCAGAAGTATCTCGATTTCGCCGACGACCTGTGCGTCGAATCGCCCGAGGCCATCCGCCCCGCGCTGATCCGCGAATGGAGCGCGGCCAACCGGTATTACGAAGAACTGGCCAACACCGAAGCCGGCGTGGCCGACCACCCGGACTGCGCCGCGCTGCCGCCTGCGATGGCGCCGCTGGCCGCGCAGGTGTGCGCCAGTTCGCAGTACACGCGCACCTTCAACAGCCTGCCGACCCACATCGCCATGGTCGAACTGGGGCGCATGGTGGTGTGCCAGAACCACGTTACGCGCACCTTCGTGGACCAGCTCAAGGCGCGGCTGGGACCCAATCCCGATGCGGCAGCGCTGTATCACTTCTGCTTTCCGCCCGATCAAGTACGCGCACCGGTGCAGATCCGCGAGGCCGGTTCCAAGCGCTATGTGTTCCGCTCCGACTCCACCGATTTCCGCTTTCACGAACCGGTGCTGCTGCGCCCCGACCAGTTGCACGACTACCGCGCATCGGGCATGGTGGCCGGCGTGCTTGGCCTGGTGGTCGGCTACAGCGCCAACATCCTCAACGCCGTGTGCGACGACGACAGCGGCCGGCTGGTCCTCAACAACGGCTACCACCGCACCTGCGCCTTGCTCGAACTGGGCATCACCCATGCGCCGTGCGTGATCCAGACCGTCAGTTCGCGCGACGAACTCGATCTGGTCGCCAAGTCGATCGTCGCCCAGGATCCCGGCTACTTCTTCAACGCGCCACGCCCGCCGCTGATGCGCGACTTTGCCAATCCGCGCATCCGCAAGGTGCTGCGTATCAAAAGGATCGCGCGCATGATCGAGGTCAGTTACGATGTCCGAGACTACTTCATCGAAGAGTGAGGACGGGCAGCCGCTGTTCCGGCCGCAGGTGCTCAATGAACAGCAAACGCGCTGGCTCGGCACGGTCGCCATTCGTCCGCGCCTGTCGCACCGCTGGTACGCCGCCTTTTCGCTGTTGATCGTCGCCGCCGTCACTGCCACGCTGTTCATGCCCAGCTACACGCGCAAGGCACGCGTGGCCGGCTGGCTGGTGCCGGAGCAGGGCATGATCCGGGTGTTTTCGCCGCGCGTGGGCGTGGCCACCAAGCTGATGGTGGGCGAAGGCGACGTGGTCGCCGCCGGCCAGGCGCTGCTTGCGCTGTCGGGCGAGGAGCGCAGCGTGGCCGTGGGCGACACCAACGCGCAGGCGGCGCTGGAACTGCAGACGCAGCGCGCCAGCCTGGGCGCCGAGCAAGAGAACATGGTGCAGGAAATCGCCCTGCAAAAACGCCGCGTGGCGCTGCCCCGCACCTCCGAAAAGCGGCTCGGCGAACTCAAGGCGCGCGGCTTCATCTCGGCGCAGCAGGTGCAGATCACGGCCGAAGCGACGCTCGACCAGGCTGGCAAGCTGCGTTCGCTGGAGCGGGCCTTATCGTCGCTGGGGCGCGAACGCATGGCGCTGGAGGCGGAACTGAACGACATGCCGCTCAAGCTGGCCACGCAAAATGCGCTGGTGGCGCGCAGCACCAGCGCCATCGACCGCGAACTGGCCAGGTGGCGGCCAGGCGCGAACTGCTCATCACGGCCCCGCAGGCGGGCACCGTCACCGCGATCCATGCCGCGCGCGGGGCGGCGGTGGGTACCGGCACGCCGCTACTGAGCATCGTGCCGCGCGGCGCCACGCTCGAAGCGCACCTGTACGCGTCGTGCCGCGCCATCGGATTCCTGCGCCCGCGGCAGCAGGTGCACCTGCGCTACCTGGCCTACCCGTATCAAAAATTCGGGCACTACCGCGGCACCATCAAGAGCATTTCGCGCACCGGCATCGAGCCGGCCGAGCTGCCGGCCCAATTCGGGGCGGTGGCGGGCGGCGGCAAGGCGGGCGAAGCGCTGTACCGCATCACCGTCACGCTGGCGCGCCAGGACGTGACGGCTTACGGCGCGCGCGTGCCGCTTGCCCCCGGCATGCAGCTCGACGCCGACGTCTTGCTGGAGCGGCGCCGTTTGGTCGAATGGGTGCTCGATCCGGTCTACACCATCACCGGGAGACTGGGACGATGAGCAAACCCATTGATGCCGCCGCCGGCCTGGGCGTGCGCCTGCCGTCGATCCTGCAAACCGAAGCGGCCGAATGCGGACTGGCCTGCCTGGCGATGATCGCCGCCTACCACGGCAACGGTACCGACCTGGCGCATCTGCGGCGCCGCTTCGGCATGTCGCTGCGCGGCGCCACGCTCAAGGACCTGGTCGGCATCGGCGTGCATCTGGGACTGGCCTCGCGGCCGCTGCGGCCCGAACCCGACGAACTGGAAATGCTGGCCACGCCCTGCATCCTGCACTGGGACCTGAACCATTTCGTGGTTCTGAAACAGGTCACTGCCAAGGGAGTCGTGATCCACGATCCGGCGGTGGGCGTGCGCCGCCTGCCGCGCGCCACCGTGCTGAAACACTTTACCGGGGTTGCGCTGGAACTCAGTCCCACCGCCGCTTTCGAGTCGGGACAGGCGCGCCCGCGCGTGCGCCTCGCCGCGCTACTGGGGCGCATGACGGGTATCAGGCAGTCGCTGTTCGCACTGGCCGTCATGGCGCTGGCGATCGAGGTACTGGCCGTGGTCAGCCCGTTCTTCATGCAGTGGGTGGTCGACGAAGCCCTGGTCAGCGCCGACCGCGACCTGCTGCTCACGCTCGCGCTGGGGTTTGCCTTCTTGCTGATCATCCGGGTGGCGGTGACGGCGGCGCGCGGCGCCACCCTGATCGCCATTTCCAGCACCATCAAGGTGGCCGGGCGCGCCAGCCTGTTCGGCCACCTGGTCAGCCTGCCGGCGGTGTATTTCGAAAGCCGCCATCTGGGCGACATCATGTCGCGTTTCGGCTCCCAGGAAGTGATCCTGCAAGCCATCACCACCGACATGGTCGAAATCCTGCTCGACGGGCTGATGGCGGCCATTACCGGCCGGCGAATCGGTGGCCATTGCCGGCCCGTCCGGCTGCGGCAAGACGACCTTGCTGCGCCTGTTGGCCAGTTTGCTCGAACCGGTAGCTGGCGAGATCGAGATCGATGGCCGTGCGCTGAACCGGGGCGGCCTGGGCGAATACCGCGCGCAGTCGGCGTGGTGATGCAGGACGACCAGCTGTTCGCCGGCTCGATTGCCGACAACATCAGCTTCTTTGCCGATGCGCCGTCGATGGAGCGGATCCGCGACTGCGCGCGCCTTGCGGCGGTGGAAGACGATGTGAACGCGATGCCGATGGGTTTTCATACGCTGATCGGCGACATGGGCACGGTGCTGTCGGGCGGGCAGAAGCAGCGCATCCTGATCGCGCGCGCGCTGTACCGCGAACCGGTTCTGCTGCTGCTCGATGAAGCGACCAGCCATCTGGATGTGATGCGCGAGCAGGCCGTCAACGCTGCCATCCACGCCTTGCCGATGACCCGCATCATCGTCGCGCACCGGCGCGAAACGATTCTGTCGGCCGAGCGCATTATCGTGCTGGAAGAGGGCCAGGTGGCCTGCGACCTGCGCGGCGAAGAGGGCCGGGCGGCCTACCTCGCGCGCATGGAAAAAGCGCCAGCCGGGTAGCCGGGCTGGCGCTTCGTTACAACTTCAAGCCGGATCAGTCGCGGCGTGGGTTGTCTGGACGGGCATCGCGGCGGTTCGGAACGCCGTCGCCATCGCGGTCGCGGTCGGCGCGGTTCGGCACGCCGTCGTTGTCGCGATCGCGGTCGTAGGCGTCGGGCACGCCGTCACGGTCGCGGTCACGGTGTTCGAGGCGGTCCGGCACCCCGTCGCGGTTGCGGTCGCGGCCTTCGAGGCGGTCGGGGATGCCGTCACGGTCGCGGTCATGACGGTTCCAGCGGGCTGGCTCCATGTACCAGTTGCCATCGCGCTGAACCCAGGCCGGCTGCGAGTACACATAGCCCACGCGTTCGCGCACCCACTGGCCGCCGATCCATGCGTGGCGGTTGCCGCGCCATTCCCAGTGACCGGGAACCCACACATGGCCGGCGCGTGGACGCGGCATGCGTTCGTGGCGTGGCGGCGGCGGGGCTACCCGCACGACTGTGTAGTCGCGCTGCCCAACCTGCTGCCAGCCGCCCTGGTTGAGGCGATAGCTGTTGTTATCGCGGATCCATTCGGTGCGGCGGTATTCGTAGCCGCTGCGCGCGCTTTCCCAGTGGCCGGCGGTCCAGACGTGGCGGTTGTTTTCCCAGTTCCAGAATCCTGGCGCCCACACGTAGCCACGGCGTGGCGCCGGCACGCTCTCGAAGCGCGGCTCGGGCGGGGCGGTGTTGATGATCACGCGGAAATCAGTTTGAGCGACCGACGGCAGCGGCATGAAACCGGCGGCGCCAAGGGTGATCAGTGCTGCAAAGGTCAGGGTACGCTTCATTTTTACTTCTCCTTGTGAATTCCTATGAATCCAATATAGCAAGGCGCCTGGCGCTTCCCGGCCATTGATTCACCTGCTTACAATTGAAACAGAATCCGGGGCAAACGTAAATTCCGTTACGTGTGGCGGCAAGCTTGCGCAGTTGGCAAGGTTGCATGGTTTCGCTCCGCCCCCCGCTAGTGCCAGGCAGGCCACGCGCGAGGCGTGCCACGGTATTTGCGGAGAGATGATGACAGGCTGGCTCGATTCGGTAGTGCAGGCGTGGTGCGGGCGCCGGACGGCATGGCGCCGCGCGCGTCACTTGCGCCAGGGTGCGCGCGTACCAAGCGCGCCACGCACGTTCGCGCTCACGTCCGCGCACTGGATCGGCGCGGCCGGCGTCATCGCCACCCTGGCTGGCGCATTGCTGATCAGCGCCCACGCGCGCCATCTGGCCGCGTCGTCGCAACCCGGCGCGGCCGTCCTGCACGGCGCCGGCCTGCCGGTAGCGGCCGATGCCTTCCAGGGCACGCTGCCCGGAGCGCAGTTCAGCGTGGCGCCGCAGCCCGGCATCAGCGTCACTTCCCACGCTGGCGGAACGCTGCTGATCGCATCGAACCTGCGCAGCGCGCCGCCCGTGCGCATCGACCTGTGCACGCAAATGCTCGATACCGCCAATCCGCGCCTGCTCCCGCTGCGCATCGGCTACCAGTTCGCCGACGTGGCGCGCTGGGTCGAGCGCAACGAGGCCTCGGCCAGCCCGGTCACGCTGCGTAACATCGCCCTGGCCGGCCCGGACGTACCCGGCATGCCGCAAGTACAACTGAGCGGCAAGGCCAGTGCCGACTATGCCAACGCCTTGCGGCTCGAATGGACCGGTGCGCAAGCGGCCACGCGCTGGCTGGGCGAGGGCACTGGCGCCGCTGCCGGTGCGCGCGGCGCGGCCGAACTGCGGCGCGAAGGCTGGCTGGTCTGGAAAGATGCGGCCTTGCGCTTCCAGCGCCGCGCCAGCAGCCGCTGTCCGCAAGCCGGCGAGCTGCTGGTCCAGTTGTTCCGCAGCGGCGCCGCCGCCAGCGCCGCGAGGGCGCTGGTGGTGGCGTTTCCGGCTGAAGGCGCGGCGGTGCCGGCGTGGCTGTCGCCCGGGCGCTACCAGGTGCCGTTGCTGCCGCGCGCCAGCCTGGAAGACCAGGCGCTGTTCCAGTCCTTGCAGCAGCATGGGCTGGTGCGCCTCGGTTCGGCCGGCCTGGCGGAACTGGCGCCGCGCGACCTGGCGGCATGGCAGGCGGCCGGCGACGGCACGCGCGCCGCGCAACTGGCCGGCTGGCCGGGCGCGCGCCTCGATGCCGAGTCCCTCAAGCTGCTCAAGCGCCTGTACCGCATGGCCGACGGCGATTATGTGCGCGAACAGGTCCAGGTGTTCAACAGCGAACGGCGCCTGCTGGCGTGGCGCCTCAAGCCCGGGCAGGGCGGCGAGTGGCAGGCCAGCGTGGCCGGCGCGCCGGCGTCCACCACCGCGTCGATGCCGCCGGCGGCCGCGCGCCTGTTCGCCGATGTGCCGCAAGGCTGGGCGCCGTGGACCCGCGTCAAAGCCTGGCCGGATGCCGCCGCCGGTGCACCCGCGCGCATCACGCTTGCGCTTCCGCGTGCGGCCCGGGCCGGCCAGTCGCTCGAATTGATGCTGGTCGGACGCCTGCTGTCGGTGCACGGCGCGCGCCTGCGCGGCCAGCCCCGCGACACATGCAGCGGGCGCGATTGCCCGTCGGCGGCCTCGGTCCAGGCGCTGGTGCTCGATCTGGACCCGGGCGCGCGCAGCGTCAGCCTGAGCGCGGCGCCGCTGCGCATGGCCGGCCTGGCCGGCGACCAGCAGTATCGCCATCTGCGGGTGGCCGGCGGCCGCCTGGCATGGCAACCGCTGACGGCCAACAGCGCCACCGCGCGCGCCGCGCCCCTGGCATCGGTCACCCTGGCCGACCGCCACGGCACGCTGCTCTGGAGCGGTGGCGAGCCGACCCGCGCGGCGGTCGATGCCGGTCTGGCGCCGCTGCTCGGCATTCGCGCGGCGCACGCCAACAGCGTGGCCGGTATGCTGGCGCGCCTGCCTGCGCCCGATGGCGCGACCCACCAGGCGCGCCTGACGCTCGACCTGGCCCTGCAAACGGCCAGCCAGCAGGCCCTGGAGTGCATCGGCATGCGGCGCGGGCACTGGAACGGCGGCACCTGCGGCGGCGCGCAGGCGCTGGTTGCGGGGCGCCAGGCCGGCCTGGTCATCCTCGACACCGCCAGCGGCGACGTGCTGGCGGCGGCCGGCGCCGGCGGTGGCGCGCTCACGCCGGCCAACTGGAACGAAGTGCGCGATTTCGACCGCGCCAATCCGGCCCGCAGCCCCCTGCGCCTGCCGGCCTTCCAGCACGATGGCGGCGTCCACCGCAGCCCCGGCTCGACCTTCAAGGTCATCAGCGCGCTGGGCCTGGAACTGGCTGCCCGCCGCGACCCGCAGCTCGAAGCGTTGCTGGCCGGCCTGCCGCTGCCGTCGATCAACCGCATGGCGCGGTCCAAAGGGTTCGCCTTCCAGACCAACGCGGCCAGCTATCCGTTCGATACCAGACTGGCGCACATCACCAACTACAAGGACCAGCACCTTGACCGGCGCGCGCAGGATGGCCGGCTGGGCTTGTCGCAGGCGCTGACCTACAGCCTCAATACCTGGTTCGCCTGGTCCGGTGAACTGAGCGACCGCAGCCTGTTCGGCCGGCCGGACGGCGGCGCGCCGGACCTCCAGGCGCTCGACGATGGGGCGCTCGACAGCGTGCGCCCCATCGTGGCGATGGCGCACCGCCTCGGCTTCGAGCAGGCGGCGCGCCTCGACGGCGGCTTGTTGCCTCCCGATTTTTCATGGTCCACCTGGGACGCGCTGCAGGCCAGCCCCGCCCACATCGATCCGATCCACACGCGCCACGAGCTGCGCCAGATGGCCATCGGCCTGCGCATGCAGGTCACGCCGCTGCAAATGGCGCTGGTCTCAGGCGCGGTGGGCGAGGGCCGGGTGATCGCCCCGCGCCTGCTGCTCTCGCTCGACGGCTGCGACGCCCTTGCCGGCGACAGGCCGGCGCTCGCCGTGCGCCTGGACCGCGTGCGGGCCGGGATGAAGGGCGTGGTCGACAGCGGCACGGCGGCCGGCGCCTTTCGCGGCGCGCATCTGGCGGCGGTGCGGCGTGGCCTGTCCGGCAAGACCGGCACCTCGCCTTCGGTGGTCGACGGGCGCGACCTGGCCACGGTGTGGTTCACCGGCTGGCTGGAGCCTGGCACCTTGCCGGGCCAGACCCGGCGCCTGGCGGTGGCGGCCTTCGTCAGCCATTCCGACGCCACCGGCGGCGAGCACGCGGCGCCCATCGTGGCGGCCGTGCTGGGAGCGATGGCGGCGCAGAACCCGGAACAGAAGGGTAAATAGGGGTTTCAAGCGCGCCTTGCCGATCCCCGTTGTATGGCATCATTTTGATGCTAAAACAACGATGGGGATGGTATGCGCTTGCCGGGAACCCGGTATCAGGAGCAGGGCTGGGAACAGGTGCGCAAACTGCTTGGGCACTGCTCCCTGGAAGCGTTCGCCCTTCTTTCGCCCGCGCGCCTGCTCGATGCGCCCGACACGCTGGCCGATTATGTGGACCTGACGGCGCAGGCGCTGCATGCCTGCGCGCGCTCTGCGCGTGCCGAGGCGCCCGCCAACAGCTATGGCGAAAGCGTGCTCGAACTGTCACTGAGCCTGTTGTACGAATTGCGCGCGCGCCCCGCCGACTGGGCCGCCTTGTCCGCCGCGGTGGTCAACGAACACCAAAAACTCGGCGCGTTCTGGGCTGCGCCCGGCGGCGACGCCATCTTGCGCAAGAAGGTCAACGACATGTACGCGGGCGTGCGCGATAAAGTCGATTCCGACAATTACCAGGCCGCGTGCGGACGCACTTGCAGTCCTAACAAGATGTATGCGTATCGCATGCTGGACACCGCCTACAGCGACATCGCGCGCATCTTTGGCGCCTGGCGCGAGCATGCTGCGCAGGTAGGGGCCATCCTCGGGCGCGAGGTGGTGGTGATGCCGATCGAAGTACGCCAGATGCGCGCCATCGGCGCCTGCAAGGCCGACTGGGTGCTGCGCTGGAGCGAGTCGCTGGAACGCTTCGGCGGCGGTGCCGGTCCCCTGCACACCAAGTCGAAGCGCTTCGCCAGCCTGAAAAACAACCCTGAAAAAATCGGCGCCATGCTGCTCGAGATTGGCGACTACGAAGAATTGTCGTCCAACCGCGACAGCGACTGGCTGCACGACGCCGGCGAAGCGGCCAACTGGCTCGAAGACCTGTGGCGCGTGGCCGATGCCGTCGTGGCGGAGGGCGAGGCCCGCATCCTGCCGGAAGCGGACGACGATACCGATGCCCCGGAGCCCGACGCCGCCCCGCCAGAGGCACCTGAACCAATCCGCTACGACAGCGCGATTGCCGCCAGCCTTTCACTGCCCCCCCGCTTCATGGAACTGGCGTGGGCGGCGCAGGACCACGGCAGCTGGAGCGCCCGCGCACTGGCGGCGTATTCGCTGCCGGTGCGGCTGGCGGTGTACCTGAACATGATCGGTGGGCTGGACGACAGCTATCCCGGCGAATGGCTGGACCCGGCCACCGGCGAACTGCCGACCATGCAGCAGCTGGCGGTGCTGGACCAGGTCTCGCTGCCAACCCTGCGCAAGCGCCGCGACGCCGCCATCGCCAGCCTGCTCGACGCTGTTCCATGAAGGAGAATGATGTGAAAATGAACCAGGAAGCGGACCGCAAGCTGATTGAACGCCTGCTGTTGTCGCCGCGCGTGGAGGGCGACCGCCTGATGCTGGCCGACAGCGTGCTGCTGGCCGCGATCGACGGCAGCGGCCCATTGAACAGCGCGGAACTGGCTGCCCTGCGGGCGTCGCCCCTGACCCTGCGCCGCTTTCGCCAGCTGGCCATCGACCGGCGCGGCGATGCACGCGCCGCCAACGACGATGCCTGGAGCGGCAGCGCGGGCATGCTGCGCGCCGCCTCCGACGGCGCCGGCCTGGCGCGCCTGCTGACCGACGACGGCCACTGGACGCTGCATTTCGTCGCCCAGGATGACGACTGGCGCCTGATCCTGTCGCTCGACGCCGCCGCGCCGTTTGCCGCTCGCCTGCTGCGCGAGCAGCCGATGCTGCGCGTGGTCGAGGGCGGCGGCGCGATCCTGCTGCAAGGCCGTCTCGATGCCGACGGCGAAGTGGAATGCGGCTGGCACTTCGACGGCGCGCCCGCGTCGCACTTCCAGCAGTTCGGTGCGCGCTTCGCGGTCGAACCGGTGCCCGTGTGAGAAATACCATGATTGGCCTGTTCAAGCGCTCCCCCAAAGCCACGCTTCCCGATACGGCGGCGCTGGGCACGGCCACGCTGGCGCTGGGCATGGGTTCCGGCTGCACGGTGCCCAAGGGCTGCACCGGCGTGGTGGCCGATGACAAAGGCCATACCCGCCGCGTGGCGGAAGGCGGCCGCATCGTCCTGGCAGACAGCGAGAACGCGTTCTGCTTTCATCCCGGCCCGTACGGCGTCGACCTGGTGCCGTTTTGCGCCGCGCCCGAACTGGGCCTGCGCCTGTCGTTCGCCGTCGACGGCCCCGATCCGCGCGTGGCGCAGCAGCGCTTCGACCTGTTCTTGGCCAGCGAAGCGGGCGACACGCTCGGCGTGCGCGAGTTCGCGGCGGCCATCGAGTCCGCGCTGCGGCAGGAACTGGCGCTCGGTCACCTGGCGCTGCCGCCGTGCACCACCCTGGACGAGTGGAATGCCTTTCGCGGCGGTTTCAATCAACTGTTATATACGCGCTTCGGCATCAGCGTCGACGATTGCGTGCCGGTGGACCTGGGCGAGCGTGTCGACTACGCGCACATGCTGCTCGCGCGCGCGGCCAGCGTGCCGGAAGTGCAGGCTGCGCCGGCCCGGCCAGTCCCAATCGCCGCGCCGTTCGACGCGCACGGGAGCGATGCCAAAGCGCTGCGCCGGCTGTTTCTGGAGCTGCCTTGCGTCATGCACGGCCTGCGCATGGCGGTGCTGCCGCCGGGCCAGGCGCTGTTCCAGCAGCATATGGCGCTGCTGCGGCGTCTCGATCATGTCAGCCTGTCGGTGAACACCATGCCGGCTTTGGCCCTGGCCGCGCCTGGCGAGACGCTGCCGGCCGACCGCCAGCTCGCCCGCACGCGCCACAGCCTGCGCGCCAGTGCCGCGCTGGACCAAGCCTGGGCGCTGCTGGCGCGCCTCGGCCTGGCCAGTAGCAACGATCTGGCGGCACTGTTCGATGACGCCGACCGCATCGTCGCCAACCTCGAACACGAATGCGCCGCGCGCCGCGTGGCGATTATCCTCCCCGAAAGCGAGCCGGCATGACCATCGCGACTGACAAACGCCACGGGGCCGAGTGCCGCAGCTTGCTGGTCGGCGGCGCGCTGCTGACCGTCAGCGCCACCGTGCGCCCGCGCGCCGGCCGCGCCGACGTCAAATGCAGCGGCGCGGGCGACGCCGCCCTGGCCGAACGCATGCAGCAAGTGGTGCGCCTGGCGCGCCTGACCGAAGGCTGTTTCGACAGCCGCGACCAGGTCGTCATCAGCATCGACCGCGCGCCCGGGCGCCATGAACGCGACTGGGAACTGGCCGTGGTGCTGGCCGACCGCATGGTGCGTGGCGTGTGGCAGCCGGCCGGCCCGGTTGTGGCCAACGGCTGGTCCGAGGAGTGGCAACTGGGACGCATCGGCGGCCATGACGTGGCCAACGCCCCGGCGCACGCGCTGCTGGGCGGGCCGGATGGCCTGGGCTGGCTGGGAGCCCTGACCGGGCAGCCCGACAGCGCGGCCAGCGTGGCCTCGGCGCGCGCCTGGTTCCCGCTGCACAGCGGCGGCATCAACGACAGCTTGTGCTGGGTCGAAGTGAACGTGCATCCGCTGGCCGGTGCGGGAGGCGAGGAAGAAGAGACCATCGCCGCGCCCGGGCTCGACCCGGTCCAGCTGCTGGCGGTGCGCCAGGCGCTGGCCGGGGCGCGCCATTTCGACGGCCGCGCGCTGGGGCGCTGGCGCACGGTGGTGCGTTTCGGCCAGGCGCGCTTCCAGGGCAATTCGTTCGAACTGGCGCTGGTGATGGCCGACCGCATGGCGCGCGGCCGCGAATTTGTCGCGCGCGGCCGGGTTATCGCGAGCGGCTGCTCGGGTGCATGGCATGCGGGGCGGGTAGATACGGTCGAAGGCTGTGCGCCGAAATGTGCGCTGATTTTGCAGCAAAGCGTTGCCGGCGACCGGATTTTGCTGCCCAAGGCGTGGGAAAGCGCGCTGGCGCCGGGCTTTGCCGAGGCGGTGCGCGAGCGCGGCGCCAGCGTCGCGCTGGTCGAGCGGATCGGGATTATCTGAACAAGCGTTCAACGTGGGGGCGTGCGCGCCCGCCATCCCGGCCTTGCCCTGCTAAAATCGTGCTGGCCGAATGGGTTCGTTGAAAAGTGGTGCAAGTTGAACAACCAGGAGTCGATATGTTCCAGATGTTTGGTTTTGGCGGCGTCACCTGTCCGCGTTGCGAGCATCACAATGCCGGCGATTCGGGCTATTGCGCCAAGTGCGGGCTCACCTTGGGCGCGCCGCGCAACGAACCGGTGTTCCGCGAAAACCGCTGGATTCCCGGTCCTGACGAACTGGCCGTGTTTTTCGGCGTGGAGCAGCTATCCGGCCTGTTTGTAAAGACATTGCGGGTGCCGGCCACCACGCGCGCCTACATCCTCCAGGCGGGCAAGGCGACCGAGGTGCCGCAGGGCGAGTACGAGATCGAGGGCTTTTTCACGCGCCTCAATCACCTGCTGCGCAACCAGCATGCCGAAATCCTGATCACGCGCACCGCCGCCATGCCGGTCGAGTTCTCGCTCGACGGCCTGCAGACGTCCGAACACCTGGCCATCGGCGCGCAGTTCACGGTGAGCGTGAAGATCGAACAGGTCAGCGCCTTTGCCCAGCACTTCATGACCATGCCCGGCGCGGTCACCGCGCACCACCTGCGCGAGCTGCTCGAACCGTCGGTGCGCCAGCTGGCGGGCGAATTCATCGCCGGCCAGTCGATCCGCGACATGTCGGGCAACCGCGACCTGCGTCCGCAGCTCGACGAGCGCCTGCAAGGTTCGCTCAAGCTGCGCCTGGCCCAGTACGGGCTGGCGGTGGCGCAGGTCGATACGCTGGCCCTGCGCCACGATAAATTCGACGCCCACCAGGCCCGCATCGGCACTCTGTGGCTGGTGGCCGACGAGCGCCACGTCAAGCTGGAACACGCGAAGCAGCTCGACCAGCTGTACAACGACGAAGAATGGCAGCGCATCCGCGTCGAAGAGCAGGAAAGCCGCCTGCGCTACCGCCGCCAGGAGCTGCGCCAGGACGACAGCATCGAAAAGGCCGAACTGACCTTGCAGAACGCCGAGCGCCTGCAAGCGCTGCGCGCGCGCGAGATCGACCTGTATGGCCGCATCGTCGATTCCAAAAGCCGCAAGCAGGCGCTGGAGCGCGGCGCCGGCGACATCGTCACCGAACTGGAACACGAACTGGCCAAGAAGGGCGCGGCGCGCAAGGACGAATCGACCGAGTGGGCGCACCTGCGCCACCTGGCCCAGATCCGCATGCGCACCGAACTCGAAGTGGCGCAGCAGGGCGCGCTGGAGATGCGCCAGCTCGCGCAGCAGCGTTTCTCGCACCAGTTGCTGCAGCAGCAGATCCAGAACAAGATCACGCAGGCGCTGGGAATCGAAGACGAAGCGCGCAAACGCGCCGAACTGGCGCGCCTGCAAAAGGCCCAGCAAGCGGCCAGCGAACGCCAGTTGGCGATGGAAGCGGAGCAGCACACCGCCCAGTGGCAGTCGCTGGCCCTGGCCAACGCGGCCTACAAGCGCGAGACCGAGCGCATCGCCGAATGGGAGGAAGAACTGGCGCTGGACCGCAAGCGCGACCTGCTGCGCGCCGATATGCTCAAGGACGCGGGCGCCAGGGCCGATGCCGAACAAATCAACCAGAAGATCGAGACCCTGCGCCGCGGCGGTGCGCAGCAGGACGCGATCGCCCAGCACGAAAAACTGCTGCGCACCATCGACGCCGACGGCCGCCACGCGCGCCAGTCGCAGCAGATCGAACTGGAAGCCGAAGAACGGCGCCACGCGCTGCGCCAGCAGGAGCACGAAGCGGCCTGGCAGCAGGAACTCAAGCGCCTCGGTCACGAGCGCGAAACCCAGTTCGCGCAGCAGGCCCACGAAGCGGAACTGGCGCGCATCGAGATCAGCCGCGTGTCGACCATCGGCAATCTCAGCGACACGGGCAAGGTGGCGCTGGCGGCCGGCCCGAACGCGCTGGCGCTGGCCGACGTGATGAAAACCCAGGTCCACGCCAGCATGACGCCGCACCAGCTGGCGGCGCTGGCGTCGGTGGTGGCGGCGACCTACAGCGTGACGCCGGCGGAAGCGGCGCGCGGCGCGCAGGAACGGATCGAGCGTGAACGCGCGCTGCGCGACGCCGAAGTGGACAAGGACCGGCGCCACCAGCTCGACCTGCTGGGCATGCAGAACGACGTGAACAAGGCGGCGCTGGCCTCGCAGTCGGCTCTGGGCATCGGCGTGGCGCAGGGCGGGGCGAAGGTAGGCTATGATCAGGCCGCGCGCGGGCAGGTGCGCGTGTGCCGCATGTGCATTAACGGGCACCGGGCCGGTCCCAACGACAAATTCTGCGCCGAATGCGGCGCGGCGATCCAACCTTGACAGGACAGATGCAAACGGCAAGAGACAAGATCCGCGAACTGCGCAGCCTGCACGAAGACGGCCTGTTAAGCCAGCAGGAATTCGACAGCCGCAAGAACGCCATCCTGGACGCGGAGTACGCGCCGCCCGGCGGTAGCGGTACGCCCATGGCGCCGGCGATCCACATCCGCCAGGGCACCGAGATCGGGCTGATGGTGGGCCAGGAGATCGGCCCGCAAAACCGCCGCTACCGCCTCGAACAGCTGATCGCGCAGGGCGGCATGGGCCAGGTGTGGCAGGCGATGGACCTGGCCACGCACGCCGAACTCGGTCACAGCGCGATGGTCGCGCTCAAGATCCTGCCGCCGCAATTCACGCAAAGCGCGACCCACGCCAAGCTGCTGATCGAAGAGGCGACCCAGGCGCGCCGCCTGGCGCACGAACACATCGTGCGGGTCTACGAGTGGGCGCAGGACCCGGCCACGTCGAGCTACTTCATCATCATGGAATGCCTGGAAGGCGAGGATCTCGACAGCCTGCTGGCGCGCGAAGGCCCACTCCCCCTGGAGCGCGTGCAGGAACTGCTCGCGCCGATTGCCGAGGCCTTGCAGTATGCGTGGGACAAACACAAGCTGGTTCACCGCGACATCAAGCCGGGGAACGTGTTTGTGACCAAAAAGGGCGAGATTAAACTGCTCGACTTCGGCATCGCCGCGCGGGCGCGCAGCAGCGCGAGCAGCATCGGTCTTGAAGCGCCGGGCAATTCGGGCACCGCCGGCTACCGCGCACCCGAAGCGGGCACCCTGCAACGCCAGCCGAGCCGCGCGCTCGACGTGTACGCGGTGGCGGTGATGATCTACCAGATGGTCGAAGGACATATGCCGTTCGACGGACCGCGCAGCGCCAGTCACGAGCCGCCCCGGCCCGAGGCATTGTCCGCGCGCGAATGGGACGCGCTGCGCAGCGGTTTTGCGTTCGACCCGGACCAGCGCCCGGTGACGGTGCCGGACCTGCTGGCCGCCTTGCGCGGCGCGGTGGGACCATCGCCGCAGGAGCTGGCGGCGCAGCACGCCGCGCAGCAGGCGCAGGAGCAGGTTGCGCACGCCGCGCAGCAGGCCGCCCAGCGCGCGCAGGAAGAAGTCCGCGCCAGGCAGCTGGCGGTGCAGCGCAAGACCGAAGCCGACGCCGCCGCCGCGGCCCAGCTGCTCAAGGAAAAGCAGCGCAAGGAACAAGAAGCGACCCTGCGCGCCGAAGCCGATGCGGCCAAGCGCGAACGCAAGGAAGCCTTGAGCCGCCAACTGCGCGAACGGCGCGAGGCCGACTTTGAGGCCGAGCGCAAGGCGCGCGAAGAGCAGCAGCGCAAGGCGATGCAGGCCAAGGCGGTGGCGGCGTATCGCGCCGAGCAGCAGCGCGCGCGCGAAGAGATGGCCGAACGCAGCGTGGCCGAATCGGCGGTCGATCCGTCGCCCCAGGTGTCGGAAGCGGGCAGCCCCGTTGCCGACACCGACGGCGTGCTGCGCGACCGGTTTCTGGACGGGACGGGCAAGGGGCCGGAGCTGGTGCTGCTGCCGACCGGGCGCTTCCAGATGGGGTCCCCGGAGCACGAGCGCAAGATCGCGATGCGGGCCGGATCGCAGCAATCGTGGGTGGAGCGTGAAACGCCGCAGCACTGGGTCGGTATCGAGCAGCCGCTGGCGATGGGGCGTTTTCCGGTCACGGTGGGCGAGTGGCGCCAGTTCGTGCGCGCCACCGGCTGGCAGCCGCACGGGGAGGTCAATTGGGCCGATCCGGGGTTCGCCCAGACCGACGACCATCCGGTGGTGGGCGTGACCTGGCACGACGCGCAGCTGTACGTGCGCTGGCTGAGCGACAAGACCGGGCAGGTGTACCGCCTGCCGAGCGAGGCGGAGTGGGAGTACGCCTGCCGCGCCGGTACCAAGACCGCCTTCAGCTTCGGCGACGAGATCGACGCCAGCCTGGCCAATTACGACGGCAACTACACCTATAACGGCAGTCCCAAGGGCGAATACCGCCAGGGCACCACGCGCGGCGGGTTGTTCGCGCCCAATCCGTGGGGGCTGTACGACATGCACGGCAACGTGTGGGAGTGGGTGCAGGACCCGGTGCACGACAATTACCAGGGCGCGCCGAACACCGGCGACGCCTGGGAGCAGGGCGGGGATCAGAGCCGGCGCATCCTGCGCGGCGGCTCGTGGCTGTACAACCCGCGCTACCTGCGCTCGGCGCTGCGCAATGGGTTTTCGGCGCAGCTCAGCAACGATATCGTCGGCTTTCGGGTCGCGCGCAATATCATCGCGCCCGGATAACAATCTCCTTGTGAGAAAATGGTTCTTTCCCGCAGCCCGAGTGATGGCAGACATGCGCGATCGGCAGAAGCATGCGCTCGCTTGATGTGTCCTGACTTACCGGCCAAATTTCATGTGCACCCATAAACCTTGGTAAAGTTGGCCAATGAAGAATCGTCGTCGTAGTTTTTTCCCGATCATCTTGCTCGCGGCTTTCGTGTGCGTGAGCAGCAAGTCATTTTCCCAGGAATCCGAGCATCCTACGCATCAGGCGGACGAATCTGCGCGGATTAATTTGTCAACTTGCACCAAACCGGCGTATCCGACTGCGGCGCTCAGAAAGGATGAGCAAGGTACTGTCACCCTCTTTTTCTTGATCGGCCCAGCCGGCAAGGTATTGGAATCGAAGGTACTCCGGTCGAGCGGAAGTGCCCATTTGGACGAAGCTGCCCGCTTCGCCCTCGAAAAATGCAGGTTTTCACCAGCGCTCGTCGACGGGAAACCAGTCGAGGCTTGGACAAAAATGCAATACGTCTGGACACTTACCGAGAAATCGCCGTATTTCCCGCATTACTTCTAAGCGCTTTCTGTGCGATTGTGAAGGACACCACCACCGAAAGGCTCGTCACCTCCCGGTTTGAACGGTGGCGGTGAAGCTTTGCTGGCCTGGCCGATACCCCTGCTGGTATCTCGCCGGCGTGACGGAAGTGCGTACATTGGCGTCAGCCATTGCACGGATCGAGGTAAAAGCGGTGCCATCCCCCCATTCCGTGGGATGCGCAATCCCGCGAAAGGGTGTAAATTCCGCCAACACCCACCCTGATCCAGAAGGAAACCCATGTCCATTACCGTCAAGCGCGATCTGTCGCAACCGATGCGCCATATCGTCCACGTGCGCAACCACCTGATTGCCGCCGATGGCTCGGTCGAGGAGGGCGGGGCCGATGCAGGACCGTCGCCGCACGACCTGTACGACGCCGCCCTGGGCGCCTGCAAGGCGCTCACGGTGGTCTGGTACGCGCAGCGCAAGGGCATTCCGGTGCGGGACATCGAAGTGACCATCGAGCGCGACGCCAGCGAAGAACGCAAGGGCGTGTACCGCCTGTCGGCCGCGCTGCACCTGGGCGGCGACCTGTCCGACACCCAGCGCGCCGAGCTGCTGGCCGCCGCCGAAAAATGCCCGATCCAGAAACTGATGACCGGCGTGACCACTGACATCACCACCACCCTGGTACAGCCATGAGCGTCGCCCACTTCTTGAAGCCGCACGAAAAGGATATCGGCGGCGGTTTTCGCGTGCGCCGCGTGCTGCCGGCCGCCGCCAGGCAGGCGGTCGGGCCGTTCATCTTCTTCGACCACTTCGGTCCCATCGACGCGCCGGCCGAGGCCGATCACGACGTGCGCCCGCATCCGCACATTGGCCTGGCCACGGTGACCTATCTGTACGAAGGCGCCATGGAGCACCGCGACAGCGTCGGTTCGGTGCAGCGCATCGAGCCGGGCGCGATCAACTGGATGACGGCCGGCAGCGGCATCGTCCATTCCGAGCGCACTCCGCTCGACCTGGCGGGCAAGCCGCGCCGCTCGCACGGCTTGCAGCTGTGGGCCGCGCTGCCGCGCGCGCACGAGGAAGACGCGCCGCGTTTTTCGCACACGCCGGCCAGCGCGATTCCCCAGGTACAGCTCGACGGCGCGCTGGTGCGGGTCCTGATCGGCAGCGCCTTCGGCCACACCTCGCCGGTGGCCACTTTCAGCGAAACGCTGTATCTCGACATCACGCTCGATGCCTGCCGCAGCATCGAGCTGGTCGACTTGCCGCAGGAAGCGGCGATCTATCCGGTGGCGGGCGAGATTGCCATCGATGGCGAACTGCTGGCGCCGCACACGATGGCGTATCTGGAGGCCGGCACCGGCGCGAGCGTGTATGCCGGCGCCGGCGCGCAGTTCGTGGTGATCGGCGGCGCGCCGCTCGACGGCCACCGCCATATGTACTGGAATTTCGTCTCGTCGAGCAAGGAGCGCATCGCGCGCGCCGCCGACGACTGGGAACAGCAGCGCTTCGACAAGGTACCCGGCGAGACCGAGTTCATTCCTTTGCCGAAACGTTAGACTGGCTTCAAAGGGAACTTTTCAGCGCGCCCGGAGTCCAAGCCTTCACGCAAACAAGCTGTGGAGGCGATCATGAAGATTCCTGAAGAGCTGCAAATTCCCGCTGTCGTGTTCAGCTTGCAGGCGGCGCTGCTGCTCGGCGTGGCAATGGTGTTCCTGGTACTGTTGCCGTACTGACCACGCCCCTGGCCGGCAGCCGCGCGCTGCCGGTGTTTCACCTCCTCACTCCTCCGCTTTTCCTCCCCGCCATCCCCGCATGTCCGCGCCAGCGGACGCGCACGCCCGTCATTGCGAGAATGCATATTCAATTTTGCATGCAAGAAAACTACCCTTCGCGCGGAAGATTATTCGTTCGGCCATGGAGAAGCGCTCCAATGCCCGGTTGTGTTTCCTCAATACAACGATTTGGGGAATTCGAAGGCTTCCTCGGTATTCAAATAGTTGCCCGTAGTCCACAATCCGTTCCCTGAAATAACTATACCTTTGAGGATAAAGAATGAATCAACCACTGCGCCTGGCCTTGGTCACAGCGATCCTGGCAGCCTTCAGTGTTTCATCGCACGCCGCCGATGATGCGCCTACCGTCACCATCAGCGGATTCGGCACTGCCGCCCTGACGGCCGCCGATACGGACGATGTCGAGTACGCACGTTTCAACCAGGCCGCTGGCGTGGGCAACAGCCCGCGCACCGGCGTGGACTCCAATTTCGGTATCCAGGGCACCGCCAAGATCAATCACTGGCTGTCGTTCACGGCACAGGGCCTGGCCCGCAAGAATGCGCGCGATTCCTACGGCGCCGAACTGAGCTGGGCGTTCGCCAAGTTCAAGATCAACGATGAAATCTCGGTCCGCGTCGGCCGCATCGGCATGCCGGTCTACATGATTTCCGATTTCCGCCAGGTGGGCTACGCCAACACCATGATCCGTCCGTCGCAGGAAGTGTACGGCCAGATCTACGGCGATTCGTACGATGGCGTCGACGCGGTGTATCAGCACAATTTTGGCGACACCACCGTCACCGCGCAGGTCGGCGTGGGCAAGATGTCGACCAAGATCACCGACGACAACCTCGTCGAGTACAAGCCGGCGACCACGATCCATATCGTGGCCGAAAACGGTCCGTTCACGGTGCGCTTCGGCCGCGCCGACGCCAAGGTCAGCCTGCAAGGCAGCGAAACGCTCGACGGCCTGCTGGCCACCCTGGGCCGCGTGGGTATGGGCAAGGTCGCCAGCGACCTGTCGGTCACCGATGTCGACGGTTCGTTCACCTCGCTCGGCTTCACCATGGACTACAAGAATATCCTGGTCCAGAGCGAATACGCAGTGCGCAAGACCGATTCGCTGGTGATCCACGACACCACCTCGTACTACACCATGCTCGGCTACCGCTTCGGCAAGATCACGCCTTACTACTATTATGGCAACGTCAAGCAGGACAGCGACCGTGCGTACGCGGGCTTGCCATCGACCGGTCCGCTGGCGGCACTGTCGGCCGGCGTGAACACGGCGATGAAGGCCGGCCTGCAGTCGACCAATGCGGTCGGCGTGCGCTGGGACTTCCATAAATCGGCCGCGCTGAAGGTGCAGGTCGACCGCATCAAGCCGCGCGATGGTTCGGGCACGTTCCTGAACGCCAAGCCGGGCTTCCGCGATGCGGTCAATGTCTACGCCGCCGGCGTCGACTTCGTATTCTAAGGAGCGCAGCATGACAACAACTATCGGCAAAATGCTGCTGGCGGCGGGCTTGCTCGCGGCAACCGTGCCCGCCCTGGCGGAGATCGTGGTGATCGTCAACCCGAAGAATCCGGCCACGCGCATGTTCAGCGAGCAGGCGGGGCAATTCTTCATCGGCAAGTCGGCCTTGTTTACGCCGGTCGAGTTCAACGAAGGCGCGGCCATCCGCAGCGAGTTCTACAGCAAGGTGCTGCAGAAGGAACCGGCGCAGGTTAAGGCCATCTGGTCCAAGCTGGTGTTCACCGGCAAGGGCACGGCGCCCAAGGAATACCACACCGCAGCCGAGGTCAAGAAGGCGGTTGCGGCCGATGTCAGCGCGATTGGCTACATCGACAAGTCGGCCGTGGACGACAGCGTCAAGGTCATCCTGACGGTGCAGTAATCGATGGCGGCCCGCGCGCGCGCGTGGGCCGTGCTCATCATTCAGTACCCATTGCGCCGCGCATCGCGAGCGGCGCAATGCGCTTTGCAGCCATCCCCGCCGTCATCATTTTTTCCCCTCCGGTTCTTCTTTGATTGCCACGCGTAATGCACGCTTGCGCTTCGTCACATTCAAACAGATTCTCTTTTGGCATGCCATAAAAATACGCTTCGCGGAGAAGGTTATTTGTTCGGCCATATTAAAGCGCGCCAATGCCTGTCTATGTTCCTTCGATACAACGCTTTCGTTAATTATGCGCCGTGAGCAGTACACAAAGAGTTACTCCTGGTCCACACTAGGGCCTCAGCACTTGCGAACTATCGAGGAGAAAATATGAATAAACCACTGCGTCTTGCCATGGTCTCTGCAATCCTGGCAGCTTTTTGCATGTCGTCGCATGCGGCCGATGGTCCAACGTTGACCATCAGCGGTTTCGGCACCGCGGCCCTGACCGCGACCGATACCGACGACGTCGAATTCGCCCGGCCGAATCAACAAGCCGGCGTGGGCAAGAGCCCGCGGCCAGGGGTCGATTCCAATCTGGGCATCCAGGGCATGGCCAAGATGAACAATTGGCTTTCCTTCACGGTGCAGGGACTGGCACGCAAGAATGCGCGCGACGCTTGGGGCGCGGAACTGGCGTGGGCATTTGCCAAGTTCAAGGTCAATGACGAGTTGTCGGTGCGCGTCGGCCGCATGGGCATGCCGATCTATATGATTTCGGACTTCCGCCAGGTAGGCTACGCCAACACGATGATCCGTCCGCCCACGGAAGTGTATCGCCAGGTCAACGGCGATTCCTTCGATGGCGTCGACCTGATCTATCAGCGCAGTTTCGGCGACACCACGGTGACCGCGCAGGCCGGTATCGGCAATGTGTCGGCCAAGATCACCGACGACAACCGGGTCAAGTACAAACCGGCCACGATGGTCCATATCGTGGCCGAAAACGGCCCCTTCACCTTCCGCGTCGGCCGTGCCGACGCCAAGGTGACGATCGAGGACAGCGAACAGCTCGAAGGCTTGCTGGCCACCTTGCGCCGCGTCGGCCTGACCCAGGTTGCGAACGATCTCAGCATCACCGATGTGGACGGTTCGTTTACCTCGGCCGGTTTCACCATGGACTACAAGAATTTCCTGGTGCAGACAGAATATGCGATCCGTAGAACCGACTCGCGCATTGTCCCGGATACCAATTCGTATTACGCGATGTTTGGCTACCGCTTCGGCAAGATTACCCCTTACTATTTCTACGGCGACACCAAGCAGGACAACGCCCGCACCTACGCCGGTCTGCCCACCGCCGGCCCGCTGGCCCCGCTCACAGCCGGCGTGAACGGGGTGGTCAAGGCGGCCCAGCAGTCGACCAATGCGATCGGGGTGCGCTGGGACTTCGCCAAGTCCGCCGCCTTGAAAGTGCAGGTCGACCGCATCAAGCCGCGCGATGGCGCCGGTACCTTCCTGCGCGCCAGGCCGGGTTTCAACGACACCGTCAACGTGTATGCCGCCGGCATCGATTTCGTATTCTAAGGAGAGCAGCATGAAGACAACAATCGGCAAGATGCTGCTGGCGGCAGGCATGTTCGCGGCGAGCGTGCCCGCCTTTGCGGAAATCGTGGTGATCGTCAACCCCAAGAACCCGGCGACGCGCATGTTCAGCGAGCAGGCGAGCCAGTTTTTCATCGGCAAATCGACCTTGTTCACGCCGGTCGAATTCAATGAGGGCGCGGCCATCCGCAACGAGTTCTACAGCAAGGTGCTGCAAAAGGAACCGGCCCAGGTGAAGGCGATCTGGTCCAAGCTGGTGTTCACCGGCAAGGGCACGGCGCCGAAGGAATATCACTCGGCAGCCGAGGTGAAGAAAGCGGTCGCGGCCGATGTGAGCGCGATCGGCTACATCGACAAGTCGGCCGTGGACGATAGCGTCAAGGTCATTCTCACGGTGCAGTAAGCAGCGCGGCAACGCGCGGGTACGCCGGCCCTCCAGCCCCGCTGGAGGGCCTTGTCGTTTTTAGTTTGCCGTTGCGGGACCGCATCTGCTAGGCTGGGCGCCCGCCGCTCACTTTGCTACTGCGATGACGCCACTTTCCGCCGCGCCTTCCACCGTTCCCGGTCCGGACGGCAATCCCTCCGTCGGCCGCTTTGCCGGCGCGACCACGCGCTTCGACTGGTCTGCCCTGGCCGCGCCGTACGCGCGCAGCCGCTGGTGGCGGCGCTTTCACCACAAGCGCTGGCATTACACCGCGCTCGCCACCGATCAACTGTTCTGCGGCATCGCCATCGTCGATGTCGGCTGGACCAACACGGCTTTTGCCTACGTGTTCGAGCGCACGCGGCGCGAGGTGGTGGCCGGCTTCTCGCGCGATGGCGTGCCGGGCCTGACGGCGCGCCTGGCCGCTCATGCGGGCGGGGACAGCGTTTTCCGCTTCGGCGCCAGCCGCATCGCCATGTCGGCAAGCGCGCTGTCGCTGCGCCGCAAGGGCCTGGAGATCGATGCCGCCTTCGCAGCACCGGGCGCGCCCTTGTTGCTGGCCGTCGGGCCGGTGCGCGGCGGGGCGGTGCATGCGACGCAGAAATCATCCGGCCTGGCGCTGAGCGGCAGCGTGCGGGTCGGCTCGCAAGTCTACGCGCTCGACGGCGGGGTAGCCAGCTTCGACTATTCCAACGGCTTGCTGGCGCGCGAGACGGCGTGGCGCTGGGCCTCGGCGCACAGCCTGGCGCTCGGCTTCAACTTGCAGGCGGGCTACTTCGGCGCGCACGAGAACGCCTTGTGGCTGGACGGGCAATTGATCGGCCTCGGCGCGGCCACCTTCGCCTTCAACGAACACGATCCGATGGCGCCGTGGCATGTGTTCACCGACGACGGTTTGCTCGACCTGCATTTCACGCCGGAAGGGTGCCGCCGCGAAGACAAGAACCTGCTGGTGGCGGCGAGCCGCTACGTGCAGCCGATCGGCACGTTTTCGGGATGGGTGAGGGCGCGTGCGGATGCGCCGCGCCGCGCCGTGACCCGGCTGGCCGGCGTGACCGAGGACCACGCGTCGCGCTGGTAGGCGCGCGCACGCCTGCGTCCGCCCTGCGCAACAGCAAACTCTTTTTATCTTGACATCAAAATTCAAGCAGCATATATTCCACCTGCCTGAGTTGGAATCGTTTCCATAACAAGTGGAACGGGTTGTTTCCTCGCTCCAATAATTCAACAGGCTCCACGCAGCATGCGCCATCAGGCACAGTGCGGTGCCGCTGAGGGTGGAAAGCTTTCCACAGCGTTTGGCCCCGGCGCCGCGTTTATGAAGAGTAGTTTTCAGGAGACATTGTGAAAAATCAAAATAACATTCAGGCAAAGCGCAAATTCGTGCTGTCGGCAATCGCGGGCGGCATTTTCGCCATCTACGGCGCCGGGGCGCACGCCAGCGTGACCAATCCCGTCATCGGCCAGCTGCTGTGGTCGGAAGAGTTCAACGGTCCCAGCCTCAATACCTCGTTCTGGACGCCGGACGACGGCAACGGTTGCCAGATCAACCTGTGCGGCTACGGCAACCAGGAATTGCAGTACTACAGCCCCAACAATCTGTCGATCGTCAACGTGCCGTTCGAGTCCAACTCGCGCGCGCTGGCGATCAAGGCCCAGCGCCAGACGGTTGGCAGCAACTCCTTTACTTCCGGCAAAATCACATCCGCCGGCAAGGTGCAGGTGCAGTACGGCATGATCGAAATGCGCGTGAGCACGCCGCCGCTCGGCACCGGCTTGTGGCCGGCCGGATGGCTGCTCGGTTCGAGCCCGCAAACCTGGCCGCGCAACGGCGAGATCGATATTCTCGAGATGGGCCATCGCGCCTCGTATCGTTCCGGCGGGGCGGGCATCGATAACTTCGTCGGCTCGAACGTCATCACGTATCAGCAGGCGGCCTGCGTGCCGGGTAACGAAAGCTGCGCCGCGTCGACCGCGTGGCAAACCAAGAACTGGTATATCGCGCCGACCTCGATGGCGAACCGCTTCGTCACCTATCGTTTTTACTGGACTGAATCGCAGATGCGCTTCACGGTCGTCGATAACGGCGTCGAACACAATTTGTACGACAACCCGCTGGCGGTCAATTCGAGCGCGCTGCAGGCACCGTTCTACCTGCTGCTGAACATGGCCGTGGGCGGTAACTTTACCGATGCCGCTTCGCCCGGACAAGTCACCGCGCCGCTGCCGGGCACCATGTACGTCGATTATGTGCGCGTGTATCAGCTCGACGGCAAGGGATCGGTCAAGCTGGGCAGCCAGTCGACGCCGGAAGTGGGCAAATTCGGTGTCTTCACCGATACCACCGCGGTCAATAACAAGCAGGTGGCCGGCACCAGTTCCGATGTCTTCGTGTGGAATAACGCGTCCATGTCGGCCGGTAACATCGCGCCGTTCGAGGGCAGCAATGTCATGGCCTTGAACTACACCGCGCCGAACCAGTGGTTCGGCGGCAGCGTGCAATCGCGCCAGGCGCACGATATGAGCAATTTCAGGAACGGCAACCTGAAATTCCGCATCAAGATGCCGGCCAATGTGGCGTTCAATGTGAGTATCCAGGATACCTACACGAACCAGAATGCGGTCAAGTTCCCGGCCAATGCAACCACCTATGGCCTGGTGCGTAATGGTGAATGGGCCACGGCGACGATTCCGGTATCGACCCTGGTCGGGCCGAAAGTGGCGTTGCAGTCGATGCTGGACCTGTTCCAGTTTTCGAGCGAAGCGACGCAATTGCCGACGGCGCCGTTCCAGATGGCGATTGACGATATTGTGTGGGAGTCGGGTACGCCGACGCCAACGCCAACGCCGACGCCGACGCCGACGCCGACGCCGACGCCGACGCCGACCCCGCCCCCGCCGCCGCGCCCGGCCCCGCCGCCGGGGGCGGGGCCGGCCCCGACCCCGCCCACGCCCCCGCCGTCTCACGCGCGCTCTGCGATTGGACCGCTGACGCCTACCCCGACTCCCACGCCGACGCCGACGCCGACGCCAACCCCGACACCAACCCCGACGCCAATCTCGGTCAGCGCCACTCAGACCGGCCCGACCACGCTGCAGTTCGCGGTGCGTTCATCGAGCTGGGCCGACGTGCATTACACGGTCAATTCCGGCGGCCAGCAAAACATCCGCATGCGCCAGGATGCCGGCAACAACACCTACGCCGCCGGCGGACTGAAGGCAGGCGACGTGGTCAAGTACAGTTTCACGTACTGGGACGTGGCGAAGAACTACGCTGTCGACACTGCGCAGCAAACGTTCACGATGAAGTAAGCGGCAAGGGCGGGGCGCTTGCCATCATCGTGGCCGTCTTGCCTGTCTTACCTGGCCTTGGCCGGCTGCACCGGCAAGGCCGGCTTGCTGCCGGCCGACGCCCCAGCCAGCCATTGTGTCGTTGGCGGCGCCACGTTCGGTTTGCGCTCCGCGGCGAAGGCCGCCGCAAGCGCCGTTGGACTCATGTCGCGGAACAGGCGAATCCATTTGCCGTCCTCGGCCACCAGCATGGGCACGACGGGTTTGATGGCTTTTACGGTGTCCATGATGTAAAACAGCAAGGAAAAATCGCGTTCCACCTGTTGCGGCGTGAGAGCGCACGCTTTCGGCGCCGGCAAGGTGCGCTTCACCCAGAACGTCTGCCATGCCAGGGCCGGCTCGGCGTCGCAGCGGATCTTGGCCACCTTTTCCAGCGCCGGCACGGCTGCGGGATCGCTTCCCCACAAGGAGGAGGGCACCAGGTAAAAGGTCGTGTTCAGGCTTGACGCGGCCTTGGCCAGGTCTTTTTCCAGCATTCGGCAGCCCGGACAATCGATCGCCGAAAACATCAGGATCTTGCGCCCGCCGCCATTGCCGTAGCTTATCTTGATCATTTTGTCGAAATCGAGATTGGCCATGACTTCGGCGCGCACTTCATTCACTTGCAGGGGCGTTAAGCGAATTGGTTTGCCGGCTTGCAGCCCGACACTGCTCAAGCCGCCGCCTTTGGTGGTGAGTGTCCCCGCATCGTTGGTGAGGGAAATCATTTTTCCGGCCGGCGTGAAAATGCCATACATGCCTTTCACGTGCGTCGGCACCATCTGGGCGGTGGCCGGAGTCACGTCCGCAAACGTCACGCCCGCTTTTTGCATGTTGGCAAAAAAATTGGTCCTGGCGGTATGCTGATCGGCCAGTGCGCTGCTTGGCCCGATCGCCGCCAACAGGCCCAGCAATGCCGCAACGATGATGCGCTCCGGCTTGCGCGGGGCGCGGGTGTCGTGGTGTGACATGGTTTTCATGAGAACTGTCAATCTGCGCCGTCGAGCCAGAAAATGGCGTATGCCTTGGCCGGGGTCTTTTCGGTCGGCTTTTCAATCTGGACCTGGGCGCAATCTTCCGCCACCAGGCTGCGCCAGTTGGGAATGCCGGCATTGGCAAACACCGTGGTCGCTTTCGACGCCAGGCTGATATCGAGCGCCAGGCGCGCATTGCGCGGGCCGGTCTTGGCGTAATTGACGCCGCGCAGTTCGAAGCCGAAAGACGTCAGCCACGGCTCCCACAGGCCCGATTCCACGCCCTGCACGATGCGGCCGAACATGTCCTTGAGCGGCAAGCCTTTTTTGATCACGCCGCGCAGCGGTTCGAGCGACGGCGCCGTGCGCGCATCGGTCGACAGCTTGCCGGCGCCACGGTCGCCGATCGCCTTGATTTCCTTGGAAAAGGCCGCATCGCGTTCGGTGTAATCGCGCATCCGCGAGAAAAACTCGGTACTGATGAACGGGTTTTCAGGACGGCCGGCTGGTTCCTCGGGCGCGCGTTTAGCCGGAGGCTGTTTTTTGGTGGTCATAGATTCGGAACTGGAGTGTAAGGGGCGTAGTTTAACTTACTTGCCGAGCAGGGCAAGCGACTCATTCCATTGCCCCCGCCACGGATAGAGGAAATCGTGCGCCTGGAATGCACGTTTGAGTTGCGAAATCGGCACGCGGTATGCATCGTTCATTCCCAGGGCAAGCGTCACCGGATTCCACATGGCCTGCTTTTTCGATTTGCGCGCACTTCCCTTGATGCGCGCACCTTCATCGCCGAAAATGCCGCCGGCGTCATCGAGCGCCTTGTTCATATCGATCCGCAGCATGGTCCCGAATGCGGCCATCACTTCATCCTTGCTGATGCCGACGCGCGCCTCGCTAGCCGTTTCGACCGGCTCCGGCTCCGGCTTCGGCTGCGCATCGCGTTTGAGCTTGGCGACCAGGCGTTCGAGCTCCTTTTTGAGAAAGCGCAGCTCGTGCAGCTCGCGCCGGAAACCCGGCGCCGGCAGCTGGGCCACGATTTTATAGGCGTCCTTGGTGATCGTGATCAGCACATCCTCGCTGCCGGCCGCCAGGCGCGCGGTATCGGCTTCCAGGAAGATCGGCGCCGCATAACCGCCATTGGCGTCGCCGAACAGATCGGCGTGATTGGCGTCGTAATTGAGCCACACATAGGGCGTGAGCGCGTTTTCCAGCAGCCGCGCCAGGGTCCACGGCGTGCCGGTTTGCTGTTCCATCCACGCGCAGGATTGTTCGGTTGTCGCCCGAAACGGGAGTTCGATGATCGTCATGATGTGTCCACTTGCAGAAATTGAGCCACCGGGATGCCCGGTCAATACCGCCATGATAGGCGATCCACGGCCCGGTCAGGCATTTCAGGGCGCCTGCCGCATGAGATAATGGCCGCCATGACGCTCAAAATATCCAGGATTCTCCACGCCGGTTACGTGTTCGAATGCGACGGCACGCGCATCGCTTTCGATCCCGTGGTCGAAAACCCGTTCAGCCGCAATTGCCACGCCTTTCCCGACGTCCGCTTCGACCATGCGCAGTTCCGTGACGTGCGTTTCGACGCTGTTTTCATTTCTCACTTCCACGACGACCACTGTTCGTTCGACAGCCTCGACTTGCTCGACCGCGCCACGCCGATCTACCTCTACTGCCTGTTCGAGGAATTGTTCGAGATGGTGCGCGAGTTGGGATTCACCGATGTGCACCAGCTGCGCATCGACGTGCCGGTGCAGGTCGGCGCCATCGCGGTGATTCCGCGCGAGGCCATGGATGCGGATGTGGACTCCATGTTCCACGTGCAGGCGGCCGGCCTGAATGTGCTCAATGTCGTCGATTCGTGGATCGATCCGAAGATGCTGCCGTCGCTGGCGCGCTTTGCCCCTTGGGATATGGTGCTGTGGCCGTTCCAGACCATGCGCGAGATCGAAGTCTTGTCGCCCTCGCGCGCCGCGCCCGCGCCGCCGCAGTTGCCGGAAGAATGGATCGAACAGCTGGCCGCGCTCAAGCCGCGCTATGTGGTGCCCAGTTCCTGCCAGTTCGTGCAGGAGCCGTGGTCCTGGTATAACCATGCGTTTTTCCCGATCACCTACCGCCAGTTCCACGATGAAGTCGGGGCGGCTTTGCCGGATGCGCAGGTCGTGCGCATGAACCCTTCGGTGTCGTTTGTGCTGGAGCGCGATTGCCTGCGCGCCGCGCCGCCATTGAGCTGGGTAGTGCCGGTCGGTGAACAGGATGTCGATTACCAGTACCAGGGCCATGCTACGCCGCCACGCACGGCCGATATTGCGCGCCATTTTCCAGCCCTGACGGCGGCCCGGCATGCGCGGGTAATGGATTATTGCGCCACGGGCCTGCTTGAAAAATATCGCGGCATGGAACTGCCGGAAGAGAGTTTTTTCGACAAACCGCGCGTATGGCGCTTATCGGTATTCGATCATGCGGGGGAGGGCACGCATTTTCATTACCGGATCGAGGGCGATCACATCGAGATGATTGCCGGCGTGCCGGATGCATTGTCGTGGACGACCGAAGTGCCGCTCGCCAGGCTGTATGCGGCGCTGGAATTGGGCGAGGCGCTGACCTCGATGTATATGCGGATCAACGATGCGCTGTTCGACCAGGAGACCGAGGCCGATTTGTGCGATGCGGAACTGGTGGATGACCCGCTGATCCGCTGCCTGTTTAACGATGTGTTCGGGGCGTATCAGGCGGCGCAGTTACGGCGCATAAAAGAACGAGGCCAAGTTGTAGACATAGCGCCGGTACGCGCTTATTAATCGCCCCTTGGAGCGCTTGATAAAATGTTGTAACTCAGACTTTTTCTGACAGCTACTGTCAGATGAGTTGGAGTCTTCCACAGGCCGCTTTCGGCCAAAAGCGGCCGGTCGCGCGCCTTCGTCACCCTTAGGAATAAGATAATGCTTATCGAAACCCAAGCAGAACTGCTGGACTCCCTGATTGGTCAACACGAATTACATGCTGTCACGGAGACCATCAAGCGCGCTGCTTACACACGGGTGGATCTAATGTCAGCAGGCGAGGAAACCTACGCAACATTGGGGACTAGTCGGTTTGGCGGCGATCCAGATATCCCTATAAACTGCTCATGGCTCGATCGCCTTGAAGGGATGGTCTTTGTCTTTCAGGTATGCCTCGCTGATTTGGTCTGGAGCACTAGCCTTGGGCTGCCACCGAGCGGAATGCTATACGTGTTTGCAGATGAGGAGGCCCTTAGCGCCTCCACTTTTTACTTCCCGGGCGCGTCTGATGAACTTATTAGACATCGCATGCCCGCCCCGCAGCCTGACAACATCTTTTCGGAAATGAAGTGCCTCCGATTGAAAGGATCGTTGGGAATCGATCTGCCAAGGTACGGTTCCGACGAATTTGATGAGATCGAAGAGCTTGGGCTTGATGAGGGCTACCATTCCCTTGAGGAGCGACTAACGCCTGGGGACGAGGTATTTTGTCAGCTAAGGGGGCGTTGTGCCGAACTCAACGGCGATCTGCGCGAGGATGCAGCCAAAGCTGGCGGTGGGAATGCCCGAGACTGGCGCTCGCTCTGGAAAATTTTTTCAAGCCTCGAGTCCGGCCTTGTGATCAGTGACCATCATGTTCTTCACGGCATGATCAAAGATCAAGAGCTCGCGACGCGTGCTTTTGCGAATGTGTTTTCGATCAGAGAAGTTGTGTAAGCGTCCTCATATGGACGCTGTTTTGATGCAGGTGCGCCTCCTTTGCGGAAATACACCCGAGCAGCCCCTGAACGTCCGCCTTGGGGCGAAACCCGCCGGCGGTCTGACGCAATTTGTCAGATGAAGTTTGAGCTACTACAGATAAAACCTATCAACGTACTCCAGCAGACCAGTGATCACAGCCGTTCGAAAATTTTGTATTCGCCACCGGTAATCTCAAGAAAATTGACGACGTCGTCTTCCGCCTCCTCGCGCTGCTCGCGTGTCAGATCGGTACCACTTGACCATAAAATCACCTTCCCGTCGGCGAGTGGCTCGATGATTAGGATGGCTACGTCATTCTCATCATCGATTGTTCCCGGCGGAACTTTGAACGCCAAAATTTTCGACGATCCCGGCAGTGCCGGCCACTCGCCCATTGCCATGGTTTCAGGCGGCAGACGCGCATCACTGATGGCACTTTCTATCGACGGGAACACGCCCGAAAACATGCCGACAAAGTACTTTTGTTTTGCATCGATTGGCAGCGTCGGCTCAGTTCGTCCAACCTGAGGGACAGGCAAGGCACTTGACACAGCAAGTCCCGTAAGTTGTTTGGATTCCATCATTGATGACCTTTGTAATTGAGCGCAGGTCTGCTCCTGGCAGACACCGGACGCGGGATGGCTCAGTGTACGAGGTTGTTGCCAATGAGGCAAGCAATGCGCTTGTCGTGCGCAATTCGCCTGCACACCGTCGCAGCCACCGAGCAGGCGGGGCGACGGCTCGACTGCCGGAAGCCTGGATCAAGCCGTATGCATCTCCACCGCCGCATGCGTCGATTTCAATGCCGTGCGCACGATCCAGCATTCCGGATATGACTCGCTGGCAAAGCGCGTATGACGCGGAAACTGTGCCAGCCGGTCCAGCGGCGCACCCGGGCTGAGCGCCGTTTCTTTTCCGGTGTCCGGATCCAGATGCCAGAAACCGCCATTCTGGTGATACAGAACCGGCATCATAGCCGCCCTCGGCGCGGCGCCAAACGGCGCCAGCGGGAAGCCCGGATGCTTGCCCGGCTCCAAAAAGTAAAAACACTCGGCGTGCGCACCCTGGTCGATGCGGTGCACGATCACCCCGTGCGGCATCACCGCCGTCACATTCAGCACCACAATCCCCTTGATGCTGGCCGACAGCTCGATGCGCATCCCCAAGCGCAGCGGTACCGGCTTGTTCTTGCCCGGCCACACACCGTCGAGCAGGATGCCGTAACGCGACACATCTTCGATCTCGAACCCGTTCATGCCGCGCCGGATCACCGCGTGGCGCCCCGACAGGCGGCGCGTGAGGCCGTCGCGGTCCTGGCCGTCTTCGCCAAAGTGGGTCAACAGCACGTCGGCGTCGGGATCGTACAGTTCGAACCGGCCGAGCACGCACTCCGGCATCGCAAACAGCCGTACCTGGCGCTGCGACCCGGCCTCGGGCGCCGCATTGACCAGGCAGGCGCAGGCGGTCGGGTGCGGATGCGGTTCGGCATGCGCCGGCACGTCGATCTCGATCAGGTCTTCGTCCCAGGCAATGGTCGAAAAGCCCATGTCGACCTTGCCCGGCTTGGCGTCCAGATTCAAATTGGCGATCGAGGCGTTGCGCGCATGCACGTCGATATCGAGCCGCCCGCCGCCGGCCTGGGCGTTCACCCGGGCGATGGAAGCGTCATCCGCCATGACGCGCACGTTTTTGTGGGTCGACAGGAAAGTCTGGTGGATGTCGGTCAGAGTGGCATCGGGACGCGGTACCAGGATGACCAGGGTGCACACCCATTTATGGCGGATCCGCCCATCTTGCAGATTGAACAGCTCAACCTCGATGCGGTATTGCCCGTGTTCCTTGTCGCGCGAGGAAAATTCGATGAACAGCGGCCGCCAGTCGCCGCGCAGGGTACGTACGAAGGAGTGGCGCGCGTTGCCCTGCGCGATCAATGCCGACTGTAATTGCATGGTGACCAGCGGCGCACTGTCGGGCGGCATGCCGCGCAGCTCGACCTTGATGGCCTGGCGTCCGCCGGCGGCGCGCGGGTCGAAGCCGCTGATGTGCAGGTGCGGACGCTGCAAGGCTGGCGGCGCCTCGTCCGGGTAGCTGAACGGCGCCGCCTCTGGCCTGGCGCTCGGGCGCGCGCTGCGCAGGGCGCTGATCAGTTCGTAGCTGGAATTGGCCGGCGCTGTCGCGGGCACGGCCGCAGCCGGTACGGCGGACTGGCCATGGCCATTCGCGCATGCAGTTTCCCCTGGCATGACCCAGAAGGTGCAATGCGGATGCAAGGGGTTGTTGCATTTTCTCATAGCAATATTCGCCGTTCGTGAGTATCAAAGCTTACGCGCTTTTCTTGAAGTGTGGCACGCCAAACGTCTGTGCCTAACAACAATATTTGTGTTTCGAAACAACATCTTGCCGAGTCATTAAGGCTCTCCGCCGCAACGTTGTTGGCTTGCTATCGGCGCCGCCGTCTCATCGTGGACCAGCGGCCGCAGCACGATGGCGGTCAGATTGTCGATATGCAGCTCGGGCGGGGGATTGCTTGTCATTTCGGCAAACAGGGCCTCGGTCATGGCGCGCGCGCTGGGCTGCGACTTGAACAGCCCCGGCCAGCGGGCCAGCCAGGCGCCCGGGTCGGCGCAGGCCCAGAAACCGTCGCTGGCCAGCAGGTAGACCGCGCGCGGATCGAGTTCCAGCGCGCGCCGGTCCGGCAAGTGGTACAGATAGGACGGCAAGTTGCGTGGAGACAGTTCAAACAGCCCATCGGCCAGCTCGGCCGGATTGGCGAACGCATTGCCCAGGATGAAAGCCTGCGAGATCTGGCAGCGATGCTCGCCATGCACCTGCTGCCACCACTCGTGCTCGCCCAGCAAGCCGCCCATCGCGAAGGCGGTGGCCGGAACGTGGTCGATGGTCATCGGGGTAACTTGCGCATCGACAATTTCGTACAGGCGCGAATCGCCCACGTGGTACAGCAAGGCCGGCTTGCCGGGGCGCAGTTCGAGCATGGTCAGGGTGGTGCCGGGCCGTTTGCCGGACACCGGATCGCAGCCGAAATAGTCCTGCAACTGGGCGTGCAGCAGGTCGAGCCGGGCCGACAGCTCGCTCAGCGTGTTGCAGGCCGGCATGTCCAGCAAGCCGCCCACGACCGCTTCGGCCGCCTCGCGCCCGCGGCCGTGGCCGCCCATGCCGTCGAGCACCGCCACGCGCATGTGTCCCGACGGCCAGCCGGGCACCTGCTGGCGCTGCCCGGCCTGCTCGTACAGGAACACCGCGCTGCCGGTGCGGTCGATGACCAGGTAGTTATCCTGGTTCTCCAGGCGCTGCGGCGCGTCGGCGCCGGCGCTGGAATGCACCGACACATCGAGATAGGGGCCAAAATCGAGGCTGGGAGCTGCTGTTGTCATCGGGCGTGGCCGTCGTGTTTGGCAATCCTGACAGGGTAGCGGAAAAGCTGCCGCGCCAAAACGATGATCAGATGGATGTTTCCCGCTTTCCTGTCGCGAGTGCGATGGCGTTGACGATCACGCAGGCGCCGGCGGCGGCCAGGGCCGCCTGCACGCCCAGCTTGTCGGCCAGCGCGCCCCAGACCATGCTGCCCACGGTGTAGCCGCCGGCCATCACGAACAGGTAGATCGACAGGGTGCGCGCGCGTATGCTTGCCGGAAAAGCCAGCTGCGCCGCCGCGTTCAGGGTCGAGACGGTGGCCGACCACGCCATGCCGGCCGCGACGATGAGCGGCACCAGCAAGGCCAGCGAGCGGATGAAGGGCAGCAGGCACAGCATGGCGCCATAGACCAGCAGCGACGCGCTCAGCAAACGCGTCTTGCCGATACGGCAACGCAGCGACGGCAGCAGGAAGGCGCCCAACACCGCGCCCGCGCCCAGGCTGCCCATCAGGATGCCGAACACGCTCGAATCCATGTGCAGCACGTGCTTGACGAACACCGGCAGCAAGGCCGCGAATGCAATGGTCGAGAAGAACACCGTACATACATTCAACAGGATGCGGCGGTAGCGCGCGCAGCCGAACGCGGTGCTGACACCGAGCTTGAGGCTGCTGGCAAAATCGACCCTGGGGCGCGGCTCGGGCACGCCGTCGCGCCACCACGACCAGTACACCGTCAGCAAGCCGACGAAGGACAGGGCATTGACCAGGAACAGCGCGCCGGCCCCGACCCAGTTGAACAGCAGCCCGCCCAGCGCCGGTCCGAGGATGGCCGCCACGTTGTAGCTGAGGTTGTTCAGGGTGGCGGCCGCTTCCACCTCGTCCGGCTCGACCAGGCCCGACATCGACGCTTGCCAGGCTGGCCACATGAAGGCCGCGCCGGCGCCCATGCAGAAGGTCAAGGCCAGCACGGGCGCGGTCGAGATCCGGCCACTGATGGCCAGCGCCGCCATGGCGCAGGCGCACAGGGCCATGAACAGATTGCAGAAGAACAAGAATTTGGGCCGGTCGACGGCGTCGGCAATCACGCCGGCGAACAGGGCGAACAAAAAAATGGGGATGTAGCTGGCGGTCTGCACCAGGCTCGCGGTCGAAGCCGAACTTGCCACAAGGGTAATCAGCCAGGCCGAGGCGAAGGTCTGGGTCCAGGTACCGAGGTTCGATATCAGGTTGGCGGTCCACAGTTGCCGGTAGCGCGCGTGGCGCAGCGGCTTGGACAAGGGCACCTTGGGCCGCAGCGACGGCGCCGGCAGCGGTACGGACAGGCTCGGTTTAGGCATGATCGCTCCAGTCTAAAGCGCGTTCGTGCCGTGCGTCAACATGCGGGCGCAAATGACCTGCACATTCGCGTCCAAACGTGCACAATGGGCGTACTGCCAACCTTCCCATGCCGAGAATGCATATTCGTCCTATCGAGCACAGCGATGTTACGGCCGTTGCCGCCATGTTCCGTGCGCTGGCCATCGAGTTCATCGTTCACGCATCGCCGCCGGAAGCGGCCGCCACCTTCCTGCGCGACAATGACGAAGAAGGATTCCTGGGCTTTTTGCGCCTGGGGCATGCCTATCACGTCGCCGAGGTGGATGGCGAACTGGCCGGGTTTATCGCGGTGCGCGAGCGCCAGCATCTGTATCACATGTTCGTGGCCAAAAAATTCCATGGACGCGGCATCGCGCGCGCCATGTGGGACGTGGCGCGGCGCCAGGCGATTGTGGCCGGCGGCGACGGCAGCTTTACCGTCAACGCCTCCAACTACGCGCTGCCGGTCTACCAGGCCATGGGCTTCCAGCGCACCGCGCCGATGCAGTGCGTGAATGGCCTGTATTTCAACCCGATGCAGCGCCCGGCCTGAGAACGGTCAGCGCCGCGCTTCCTCGGCGCGCCGCAGCCACAGGCTGCTCGACCAGCCGCGTACCTCCTTGCCGTCGATGCGCGCGCTGACCTGCCACCAGTCGCCGTCGCGCAGGCCGGTCGTGGTCACCACCGTCCCTGCCGGCGCCACCGCGATGCGCGGCGCGCCGATGCCTTTGTCCGCACGCAGGTTCAGGTCGTCGAATACCGTGTAGCTGATGCCCGCATGCGGCGGCAGCGCCGTTGCGGCCATGACCGGACTGGCCGCCGGCAGCGGCGACAGCAGCAGGGCGCCCAGCCCCCAGGTGCCGGCCACCAGGATGCCGGCCGCGCGCAGGTTCGGCCGGCGCCACCAGCGCGCCGGCGTCAGCCAGGCCGCCAGCACCAGGGTGGCGATCAGGCCCGTCGCGTAGGCCAGCACCGTAAGGTAGTTCGCGCTTGGCATGGCAGGCTCCTTACGCGTCGAAACGCAGCACGTAGTGGCCCGCCACCAGATGGTGGCCGGCGGGCAGCAGGTACGGCTGCTCGGCGCTCGCTTCGCCGATGCTGGCCACGAAGGCCAGCTTGTCGTCGAGGTGATACAGCGCCTGGGTGGCCGAAAGGCGCCCGATCAGGTAACCGTTCGGCCCCGCCTCGAAGCTGAAGGCGCTGCGCGACAGGCCGATGCGGTCGGCGCTGGCGCTGTCCGCGCCGCTCACAAGGCGCAGGAAGCGCGGCGAATCGAGCACGCGCAGCGCGGCCAGCATCGGCGCGCTGCGCCCGAAGGCAAAGCGCGCACCGCTGGCGACCGGCGCGGCAACCGGGTGCGGCAGGCGCAGCACGGCGCAGTAGCGGTCGGCCATGGCCGGGGCGACCGCCAGCAGGTCGACCGTGCGCGCGTCGACCGGCGTGAAGGTGGCGGGTGCGGCAACCGGCTGGCGCCCGGCGCTGGTCAGGGCATACAGCTGGTCGTCCGCATTCACGCCGAAGGTCAGCGCCGCCGCCTCGCCGTCGCCGGCCAGCATCAGAGATGGGGCCAGGGCGATTTCCATCGACACCGCGCCGGTGTCGCGGTAGCGCGAGAGGCAGGGGAGCGCCAGGCCGACCAGGCTGACCCGCTGCTGCGCCAGCGGCGCGTAGGTGGCGTCGCTTTCGATTGGCGCCGCGGCCGGACGGTGGCTGAAGGGCACGGCGGTGTCGCCGCTGTCGATGCCGGCGGGAGCGCGCGGCTTCCACACGGCGGCCGGCTTGGCTGACGCAGCGGGGATGGGAACCGAACCTGCGCGCCGCACGCGCATCAGCAGGCGCGCGGCCGGATCGCCCTTGGCGGTGACGACGTACTGGCCGCTGAGGGCGTCGAGCGCGCAGTCGAACGCGCCCTTGGGCCGCACCTGCACCTCGATCGGGGCGTCGGGACCATCGTTAATGAGCAAAATGGCACCGGCGGTACCGAACGGCCAGCTTGGTACCGCATGGCTGGCCACGTCGGCGTCGTGGCCGATCAGCGCCAGGCGCTGTTGCGGGTAGATCGGGCACACCGCTTGCCAGACGGCGCTGTCGCGCGAGGTTTCCACTGTATACAAAGGCTGTTCGCCGGCGGCCGGGAGGTAGACCGCATGACCGAACTTGACCTCCACCTGGCCCGGTTCCAGCGCATCGGTGCCGACCACGTCGTAGCGCACGTCGTCGCTGCCGAGCAGGTCGCCGAAATCCTTCTGGTGCAGGGCCGTGAGCGACTGCGCCAGGTCGCGCACGCGGGCGCCGCGCGTCAGGTGGCGGTCGTCGTCGACTTCGTCCTGCGCCAGCATCAGGGTGATGTGCGAGAAGCAGCGCGTGGGAGCGCGCCCGCGATGCTCGCGCGGGGAGCGCTCCAGCAGGTCGCGCAGCAGCGGGCGGCGCGAGAACAGCGCCAGGCCGGGCGCCTGCCACAGGGTTTCGGCGTTGAACACATCGTTCACCTTGCCCAGGACTTCATGTTGGACGTAGACCGGCATGCTTGATTCTCCTCGAATGATTGCGCACTGATTGCACTGAACGCTAGCAGGGGGCAGATGAAAAACAGCAGATGGCTGCCGCCGGCCGACAGAAAACTCATGGGCTGGCCCATGATCGGGAAGATCGCCAGGTTGGTCCCCCATGACAGCAAAAAGTGGCCCAGCACGAACGCCGCGCCGCCGCACAGGGCGAAGCAGCGGAAGCGCCACAGCCAGGCCTGGCGAAAGTCGCGCGTCTGCTCGCTGGCCCCGAAACAGCGCGCCGCCGTTTGCATCAGGCCGACCAGGAACAGCGCTTGCAGCGCCCACAGCGCCAGTGCGCCCAGTAAACCATGGCGGTTCAAGAAGAAGGAGGGTGCAAAGTCGTCCTGCACCGCCGGAATATGCAGCGCGCTGCCGCCGATCTGGCCCATGGCGCCCAGGCCGAGCCGGCTGTCTGCGCCCCACCACGCGCCTTCGGCTATGGCGCGCGCGGCCAGCAGCAACTGCTGGCCGGTATGCGGATGCTGGGCCGGGTCGAGCCACACCAGGAAGCGGTCGGCATAAAAGCCCCACTGCGCCACTTCGGCCACGCCGGCGCTGCGCAGCCAGGCGATGCTGCCGGCGGCCAGGCAGGCCACGCCGAACAGGGCGGCGGTGGCAACATGGGTGCGGGTGGCGAGCGACCAGGCCAGGGCCATCGCCATGCACCACACCAGCAACAGGATCAGGGGTGAATAATCGTCCACCTGGACCAGGGCCAGCCCGAGCAGCGCGGCGAACAGCAGCACCGGCGCGGCCAGGCGCAGCCAGCGCTGCGCGGGACTCGATTGCTCCGGCATGTCCGCGTGCCAGCCAAGGCCGATGGCGAGGCAGTGCGCGGTCAGCGCGGTCAGGGCCAGCTTGGCAAATTCGACCGGCTGCAAGTCGAACACGCCGGTTTCATCGCCGAAGACCACCTGCATCAGGAGCGCGCCGAGCGCCGCCAGCGCGAACAGGGCAAGCACCCATTCGAGGGCGGTCTGCGGCAGGGCCGGCGCGGCGGCGCGCACGCGCAGGCGCAGGTGCGCGCCGATGCCAAGGCCGATCGCCAGCAGCGCCACCGACTTCTGGAAGTGGCGCAGCGCGGCCGATTCGGCGCCGCCGAAGCCCAGTTCGAGCTGCGCCAGCAAGCCCACCGCCAGCAGCAGCACGCCAGCGGCGGTGGCCAATGTCAGGCGCGCCGGTACCAGCAGGCAGCCCCACAGCGCGGCCCAGGCCAGCAGCATCGACCAGCCGACCCCCGGTGCGCCGCCCGAACGCTGGAACAGCAGCGCGGCCACCCCGGCGATGACCAGCAGCGCGCTGGCGCCCGCCGCCGCGCGCACTGCGCGGGTTGTAGTGCGTGTAAACGGCCATGCGCCGCGCTGCCAGTTCGCGCCCGCCGCCACGGCCAGCAACACGCACAGGCCCAGCGCGACCGACCAGGCATGCCCGGCCGGCAGGGTCCAGATGCCGCGTTTTTTCCATTGCCACGCCACCTGCGCCGGCAGCAGCGCCTCGGCGTCGGCGTACAGCGCAACATGGCGCAGCGGCAGCAGGTGCAGCACGCCGTCGTCGACCTGCACGCCGAGCCGGGTGCGGCCGGCGACCAGTGTTTGCACGCCGGCCAGCGGTTCCGCGCGGCGCGCCAGGTCGACCTGGCCGGCGCTTGACGACATCATCAGCGGTGCGCGCTCGGCTGCGCCCGAGAGCAGCAGGCCATCCCTGGTGCGCGCGATGGCGGCGCTGGCGCCTTCCACATACGCGATGCCGAGCCGGTTGCCGCAGTACAGATTGCCGCCGAAGGTGAGCGGACGCGCCGCCGTCAGCGCCTGCGGCATGGCGCGGTTCCACAGCGCGATGACGCGCGCGGCGACACCCGCGTCGGGGCATGCCGGCTGGGCGCTGTCGTCGCGGTACAGGGTGGCGCCGTCGTAGCGCCACTGCGCGCCGGGGCCGGCGAAGTCGACTTGGCGCGCGCTGGCGTCAGTGACATCGAAGCGCGCTGCGCCGATGCGGAACGACTGGCCGGGGCGCAGCGCACTAGACCCCATGCGGCGGTCCATGCCGTCACGTTGCAGCAGCACCTGCTTGGCGGCGCTGACGTTGCCGGCCCACCATCTGCCGTCGGCGGCGCGGCGCACGGCCAGATGGGCGTTGTCGGCTTGCGGCGCCGCCAGTTCGGCGTCGCCCAGCGTGATCGACTCGCCCGGGCGCAGCGTCACCGAGATACGCTCCGGCGACCAGGCCGGCGGCGCGCGCCACAGGCACACCAGCTGCAACAGGCACAGGAGCGCGAGCAGGGCGGCGGTCAGGATGAAACCGGGCGAACGGTCCGCAAGGTGCTTCATGGCCGCTCGCTCGCAGGCAAGGCGGCGCGGATGGCGCCGATCATGCGGCTGATCTGCATGGCGTGGCACGGGCGCTGCGCGCGGTCGGCATGGAGCAGGGCGCGCAGCAGGAGCAGCGCTTCGGCCGCGCCGCCGCCGTGCGAGACGCTGTCCGGCGTCCAGGTGCCGGCGTGTGCCTGATTGCCGAAGGCGCGCGCGAAATGCGTCGCTTCATCGTCGTGCAGGGTGGGAGGAGGGCGGTTGCCGTGGCGTGCCAGCAGCATGGCAGCGCCGTCGCCACGGTGTTCGCGGTAGGCCTGGCCGCAGTCGCCGCAAAAGCGCAGCGGCAAACCACCGGTGACCAGATAGTAGAACAGCGCCCCGAGGGCAAAGTAATCGGTGCGGGTGTCGGTATCGTAGCCGCCGGCGGCATCCGGGAAGAACTGTTCCGGGGCCTGCCAGCTGGCGGTGCCGGCGTAGGTGCTGGCCTGGCCGTCGGCCAGCAGGCGGCTGGTGCCGAAGTCGGCCAGCTTGACGCTGCCGTGCCGGCGCGAGAGCAGCACATTGGCCGGTTTCAGGTCCAGGTACGACCAGCCATACTGATGGACCTTGGCCAGCGCCTGGTTGATCTGCCCGAGCCAGTCGAGCAGCTGCGTGTTGGTGAGCGGGCGCCCGGCATCGCGTTCGATGGCGATGTGGCGGCCAAGGTCGGTGTCGAGCAGTTCGAGCGCCATGACGGGCAGGCCATTGTGTTCGCCGCTGTCGAGCAGGCGCACCACATGGCGCTCGTCCCAGGGCGCGAGCGACTGCAGGAAGGCGATTTCGTTGCGGGCGCTGGCGATCCAGCGCTCCTGTTGCAGGGGATGGGCGCGCGCCATCTGTTCGCGGTTGACCAGCTTGAGCGCCACCTCGCCGGCCGGCCCCATGGCGCGCCACACCACGCCGTAGGCGGAGCCGCCCAACTGGCCGCACAGGCGGTACCGGCCCGCGCCAAGTGCGATGATCGCGTCCGCTGTTTCCATGCTTCCCCCAAGAGGCGCCGGCACGTGCCGTCAGCAAGCCATAGCGGAGGGAGGTGGGAAAAGGAGGGGTGTATACGAAAAAAGGCACGAGAGTCTCGTGCCAAGGCAAAGCAGGTAAGCTGACGGTGATTAGCGGCCGTATCCGTATCCATGACCACGTCCGTGGCCGCGCCCATGGCCGTAGCCGTGATGGCGGTGTCCGCGGCCGCGTTCAACATACACGACCGCCGGCGGGCCGTAGTAGCGTGGCGGCGGTGCGTAATACACCGGGGCAGGCTGGTAATAGCTGCGCGACTCGACATACACGCGTGCCGGTTCACGGTACGGACGCTCGTAACGGCGCTCTTCGTAGCGGGTTTCGTAGCGATTGTCGTAACGGTTGTCGTAGTAGCCGCGGTTGTTGTCGCGGTCGCGGGTGCTGACCGAATTGCCGACCACCGCACCGAGCACGCCGCCTACCAGCGCGCCGTTGCGCGATCCCGTGCTGTGGCCAATGGCTGCGCCGGCGACGGCGCCGATTGCCGTATTGACACCTCGGTCGCTAGCCATTGCGGTGGAGGAGATGGCCGCTGCGGCCAGGATCACCGCACCAGCAAATTTAGTATTCAACATAGCGTTTCCTTTGGCCTCAACCGAGATCGGGATGATCACGCAAGCGCTGGGGCATGACTCCACTATATCCCGGCTTCATGGGAACTCCATTCTTTATACATAAACTTACAAATACGGGAACAGTGTAACAAGGCAGGTAAACCATCCTCACTGAAGTGAGCCTAAAAAGCCCGTTTACTCAGTCACATTGAACTTAACCAATTTCTGACTTCCGCTTGGTTAATTCTGCCCTGACTTCCGCCATGTTTGATGGCTCCACGACTGTTTCCGGCGGGTGCTTCTTGGTAAGGGCAGAGAGGAACTGGACCGGCAAATTCAGCTGCCTGATCGCCCCGCCGCCAAGCACTCGAGGATAGGCGTTTTGGACATCCGCAGTGCCAAGCCCATTCTTCAGAGGTGGTGAGATAACGACAAATTCCAGTTTGGCGAGGGGTTTCGGTTTCATCCTGGTCTCCTGTTGCTTGGCCCATGATGCGCTTTTCCGGGGCCAAACGCAAAAATCCACCTCTGTGCCCTAATGCCGCTAACTTATGCTCCGTCTTTCCCGCGAAGGCGGGAATCCAAGGCATCTTTGGTGAGCGACGGTGCCTTCGATTCCCGCCTTCGCGGGAAAGACGGTTTTGACGTTTGTGGTCATAAAACCGCTTAACTTATCGGCGTTGACCTCTGTGCCCCGTGTTTGACGCAGATAAACGCAGGCGTCACTCGGGGCGCCTTGTGGCGGTGCCATCTTCCCCCTTGCGTAAGGCTGGCGCCGCCCCATCTGGGACCGGTTACCCTCTTTTCCGGACCTGCCCATGCCTGCGCGCGCCGTCTTCATCGTCCTGGCACTTCTGTCAATGTTACATCTCTATATAGGCTTGCGGCTGGTGCCGGCCATCGATCCCGGGCCGCTGGGCGTGGCCGTGGCCGTCGCGCTGCTGGCCGCGTCGACCTTGCTGATGCCCGCCGGTTTGCTGTCGGTGCGTTTCAAGCGCTGGCGCTGGTCCGACCAGCTGGCGTGGGCCGGCATGCTGACCATGGGTTTCTTTTCATCGCTGCTGGTGCTCACCGTGCTGCGCGACGTGGCGCTGCTGGCGCTGACCGTGTTCGGCGCCGCCGGCGCGGCGGTGGTGCGGGGCACGGCGATTGCGGTGCCGCTGGTGGCGCTGGGCGTGACCCTGATTGGACTGGTCAACGCCCGCAGGGTGGCGCGCGTGGTCGAGGTGGAGGTGCCGATCGCCGGCCTGCCGGCCGCGCTGCACGGCTACTCGATCGTCCAGATCTCCGACCTGCACGTGGGGCCGACCATCAAGCGCGGCTACCTGAACGCCATCGTCACCAAAGTCAATGCGCTCAAACCCGACGCCATCGCCATTACCGGCGACACGGTCGACGGCAGCGTGCGGCGCCTGCGCTTGCACACCGAGCCGCTGGCGCGTCTGGCGGCCCGCGACGGCGCCTTTTTCGTCACCGGCAACCACGAATACTATTCCGGCGCCGACGAATGGATCGCCGAGATGCGCCGTCTCGGCCTGACGGTGCTGATGAACCAGCACGTCGTGTGCGAGCGCGGCGACGCGGCCCTGATGATCGCCGGCGTGACCGACTTCACCGCCCACCACTTCAACGAATCGCATCGCAGCAATCCGCGCGCGGCGGCGGCCGGCGCGCCCGATCATGTGACAGTACGCATCCTGCTGGCGCACCAGCCGCGCAGCGCCCCGGCGGCGGCGGACGCCGGCTTCCACCTGCAACTGTCGGGCCATACGCACGGCGGCCAGTTCTTCCCGTGGAACCTGTTTGTACCCTTGCAGCAGCCGTTTACCGCAGGCCTGAACCGCATGCGCGATCTGTGGGTCTACACCAGCCGCGGCACCGGCTACTGGGGACCGCCCAAGCGCTTCGGAGCGCCGTCCGAGATCACGCGGGTGCGCCTGGTGGCCGCTTGATGGTCCGTCGAACCTTGGCCGCGACGTCCTCCGGCACGGATGGCGCAAATGCGCTATCGTTGGAATCCCTCCGCCATCTTCAAGGATTGACCGCATGTCACGCACGTACCATCAGCCTGTGTTGTCCCTTCTCGCCGCCAGCATGATCGGCGCCAACGCGTTTGCCGCCGCTCCCGGCAACGACCCCGCCGCGCTGGCGAACATCCGCGACACCGCGCTCAAAAGCGACTGGGCCTACGAGCGCCTGGCCGACATGACGGACCTGATCGGCCCGCGCCTGTCCGGATCGGCCGGCGCCGCCGCCGCTGTGACCCAGGTGGCCGACGCCATGCGCAAGCTGGGCGCGACCGTCACGCTGCAACCGGTCAAGGTGCCGCACTGGGTGCGCGGCGAAGAGAAGGGCGAACTGGTGGACTATCGCGGGCGTCCGGCCGGCGTGACCCAGCGCGTGGTGCTCACCGCCCTGGGCGGCTCGTCGGCCACCCCGGCGGCCGGGCTGGTGGCGCCGGTGATCGTGGTGCGCAGCTTCGATGAACTCAAGGCGCGCGGCGCCGAGGTGAAGGGACGCATCGTGCTGTTCGACGTCGCCTTCGACCAGGGCATGGCCGAGCGCGGCCAGGCGTCGCAAGCCTACCGCCAGGGCTCGAAATACCGCGTCGGCGGGCCGCGCATGGCGGCCGAGATGGGCGCGGCGGCGGCGCTGGTGCGCTCGGTCGGCGGGGCCGACTTCCGTCTGCCGCACACCGGCAACAGCGGCATGCGCGACGGCGCGCGCATTCCGGCGGCCGCCGTCAGCGCCGAAGACGCGATGCTGATGGTGCGCCTGGCCGCGCGCGGTCCCTTGTCCATGCGCCTGACGCTGCCCCCGCAAATCCTGCCCGACGCCGACAGTTTCAATGTCATTGCCGACTTGCCCGGCACCGACAAGGCCGACGAAATCGTGATCGTCTCGGGCCACCTCGATTCGTGGGACCTGGCCACCGGCGCCAACGACGACGGCACCGGCGTGGCCAGCGCGATGGCGGTGATCGAGACGCTGAAAAAGCTCGACTACCGGCCGCGCCGCACGATCCGCGTGATCGCCTGGGCCAACGAAGAAAACGGCGGGCGCGGTGCGCAGGCCTATTACGAGGCGCACAAGGCGGCGCTGGGCAAGCAGATCGCCGCCATCGAGAGCGACAGCGGCGCCGGCCGTCCGTTCGGCTTGCGCGCCAGCGTGCGCGCGCGCGACGTGGCGCAGTTCGCGCCCTTGCAGGCGGCGCTCGAACCGATGGGCGCCGGCGCTTTTCAGCGCGCCGATGCGCTCAGTACGGGCGACCTGCACGAACTCGAACAGGCCGGCGTGCCGAGCTTCTCGCCGCTGCTCGACACCGCCAACTACTTCCACTACCACCATTCGGCGGCCGATACGCTCGACAAGGTCGATCCGGAGAACCTGCGCCGCCATGTGGCCGTCATGGCCGCCACCACCTGGTTCCTGGCCAATACCGACAAGCCGCTGGCGCGCTGGGTCGACGCCGCCAGGGAGTAAGCGCCAGGCCGCGCTGCGCGCCTCAGAACGCGTCGAGCGGAATCTTCAGGTAGCGCACGCCGTTTTCCTCGGGTGCCGGCAGTTCGCCGGCATTGAGGTTGACCTGGATCGCGGGCAGGATCAGGGTCGGCATGGCCAGGGTGGCGTCGCGCCGCGTGCGCATGGCCACGAAGTCGGCCTCGCTCACGCCGTCGTGCACGTGGATGTTGTGCGCGCGCTGGTCGGCGACGGTGGTTTCCCATGCCGGCGCGCGGCCGTCCGGTGGATAGTCGTGGCACATGAACAGGCGCGTGCCTGGCGCCAGCGCCAGGATGCGGCGCACCGACCGGTACAGCATTGCCGCGCAGCCGCCGGGGAAGTCGCAGCGCGCCGTGCCGACGTCGGGCATGAACAGCGTGTCGCCGACAAACACGGCGTCGCCGATCCGGTAAGCCATGTCGGCCGGCGTGTGGCCGGGCACGTGCAGCGCGCGCGCTTGCAGCTCGCCGATGGCGAAGTCTTCGTTGGGCGCGAACAGGTGGTTGAAGCGGGTGGCGTCGCCGGTATCGGCAAACAGCGCCGAAAAGGCGCGCTGCACGGTGCGGATGCCGGCGCCGATGGCGGTGCGGCCGCCCAGTTGCGCGGCCAGGAAGGGCGCAGCCGACAGATGGTCGGCGTGGGCGTGGGTTTCGAGCAGCCATGCCACCGTGAGCGCATTTGTGCGCACAAAGTCGATCACCCGTTCGGCCGAGGCGGTGGAGGTGCGCCCGGATTTGGGATCGAAATCGAGCACCGGATCGATGATCGCGCAGGGCGTGCCGGCGCCCGCGTGGACCACGTAGGTGACGGTGGCGGTGCTGTCGTCGTAAAAGGCCTGGATCTGTGCTTGCGTCATGGCCGGATTATATGCCCAGCGGACGTTTCCATCAGGCGTAAAAAAGCCCGGCGGTTCCGTTGGGAACTGGCCGGGCCGCTTGCGCTGTGTAGCGACTACAGGTTCAGGCGTGGCAGGTAGCCGCCTGGAATGATGCCGAAGACCGACAGGACGATCAGAATCAGCAGGATGATGAACAGCACCCGGACAATCTGCGCCACGGGAGCCGGCAGCGGCAGCATGCTGACGAGCCACCAGATCAATCCGAAGATGACCAAATAGATGATGAGGCTGATGAGGATATTCATTTTTGTTTTCCAATACGGCTGTTGTTATATATAGGTAGTGCGTCGGAGTAGACAGAACGGACGATATCGGAAAAGCATGTGTCGATCCGTTCGGTAGGGCACATAAGCACGCGTTCAGTCGACCGGCACCCGCCGCACGGCGCGCGCGCGGCCCCGAAACGGCCGGCCGTACATGGTCTGGATGCCGCTCGTGAAGTTTTGCCCCCACACCAGGTGCGCGCGCGGCTCCTGCGTTTCGCACGACCAATACCACATGCGCTGGAAATGTTCGTGCAAATTGGCGTAGAGCAATGCCAGTTCGCGCCGGGTCGGCAGTTGCCCACCGCAGGCCAGCGCCCAGTCGCGGGCGATTCCCCACGGGACGTCCGCCACTTCGTCCGGCAACAGCACCAGATGGTGGTCGCAACAATTGTTCTTTCCGAGTATGAGGCCGGCGTAGTGCTCCCCGGCCGGAAGGGTGAGCCTGACGTTGGTGTAGTCGCGCATAGGTTCTCCGTCAAAGTGAATTTACTTCTTAGAGCGGCTTTGCCCACGCGAGTTGCAGCCAGGTGTTTGATTTCCATCGGGATACTACTGGTGTGGTTCTCATATTTGACAGAAATTTTCCTGTCAAATCATTGAACCTATTTATTTGATCCCGCTCAAACCTTGCTCATTCACGTAAAAAAGTAAGGAACCTGTAATGAATAAATTTGTCACCTTTGCTTCGGAAATCCGTGTTCACGCCTTGCTGTGCAGCAGCATGACCGTCTTGCTGGCCGCTTGCGGCGGCGGTAGCGGCGAACAGGACGCGTCCCAAGCCAAGCAACAAACGCAGACGGCCGCTTACATGGTCAGCAGCGACGGATCCAGTGCCGGGACGGCCCCGGTCGATGCGCTGATGGCCAACCGGGCCGACGGCGAACAGGCCGAACCGGCTGCGGCCCCGGCCCGGGATGACGCCGGCCAGGCTGCGGACGCCGCTCCATCCAATTACAGCGAGAAAGATTTTGCCCTGATCGGCTACGGCGCCGGCGACGCCATGCCGCACAGCGCCACCGCCTATGGCGCCACCGACGCTGCCGCCCTGGCCGCCGCCACCGCCGCCCAGGGCGCGGACCTGCCGGTAGCGGCGCAAGCGGTCCCCGTCATTCCCTCGACCACCTACAAACTGTATGTGGCGCCGAACGGTAACGACAGCAACGCGGGCAGCGCCGCCGCGCCGTTCAAGACCATCGCCCGCGCCGCCCGCGCAACCAGGGGCAGCACCACCGTGTTCGTGGCGCCCGGCACTTACACCGGCGGCATCAAGACCACCGTCAGCGGCTCCGCTTCGGCGCGCATCTATTTCGTCTCGACCACCAAATGGGGCGCCAAGATCGTCGCTTCCGGTTCGAGCGGCAAGACCGGCTGGGATAACCGCGGCAACTACGTCGACATCGTCGGCTTCGAAGTCAACGGCAAGGGCGGCAAGTGGACCGGCGGCATCTACAACGGCGGCTCCTACGACATGATCCGCGCCAACTACGTGCACGACATCGCCAAAGGCGTCGGCTGCACCAGCGGCGGCGGTTCGGCCATCGGCGTGGACAGCTACTACAAGGGCGTCAAGTCCGACGTCGTCGGCAACCTCGTGCACGATATCGGCCCGGCCGGCTGCCGTTTCGTGCAGGGCATCTACGTCAGTACCTCGGGCAGCGTGAAGAACAACGTGGTCTACCGCGTGGCCGAAGGCGCGATCCACCTGTGGCACGATGCCAACCGCGTGATCATCACCAACAATACGGTGACGACCTCGAACACCGGCATCATTGTCGGCGGCGGCGACTACTATCACACCCGGGGTCCGGCCGATTACATCGCCGTCTACAGCAATATCGTGTACGACAACAAGATGGGCGTGTCGGAGCAGGGCAAGACGGGCAAGAACAATACCTACCGCAACAACCTGGTATTCAAGAACTCGACCTACAACTGGCAGCTCAAGAACGGCCTGACCCACAGCGGCACCGTCAGCTCCGAGCCGCTGTTCGTGGCCTACAGCCGCAGCGGCACGCCGGACCTGCGCCTGTCGAGCAGCTCGCCCGCCATCGGACGCGGCACCCCGACCGAAGCGCTCGACTTCGACTTCCTCGAACGTCCGCGTAACACGACGACAGGTTTCGACATCGGCGCCTATCAGCACTGATCGTTCGTAAAACAGCGGCAATTCCCCCGATGCGTCAGGCCGCTAACGGCTGGCGCATCGTCAATACGGCACGCCTGGTTCGACCACCGGGCGTGCGCATTCGGCAGCCATCCGGTACGATGAAGGAAGAAACCCCCATTGTTAAGGAGATACCCGATGTTGCCCACCCTGTTCCCACGCCCCTTGTCCTCTTGCATCGCCGCCGCCCTGACGGCGCTGGCGCTGCCCGCCGCGCAGGCACAATTGCCCACCAGTGATGTGCCGCCCGCCGCCAAAGGCTGGCGCGCGGAAACGGTGAGCGAAGGCTTGTCGCATCCCTGGGCGGTGAACTGGTTGCCGGACGGGCGCATGCTGGTGAGCACCAAGAATGGCAAGCTGTATATGCTCAAGGGCAAGCGCTTCGCGGAAGTGCCGATGGAAGGCTTGCCGCCGGTCTTCACCAACGGCCAGGGCGGCCTGCTCGACATTGCCATCCATCCGGGCGACAAGATCAATCCGCGTGTCTACATGACGATGTCCACCGGCACCGACCAGGCCAACCGGACCACCCTGGTGCAGGGCGTGTTCGACGGCAAGGCCGTGAGCGGCATCAAGACCATTTTCAAGGCCCAGCCCGACAAGAGCGGCGGCCAGCACTTCGGCTCGCGCCTGCTGTGGCACAAGGATGGCACCTTGCTGATGAGCATCGGCGACGGCGGCAATCCACCGCAGCAGGTGGGCGGCATGCTGGCGCGCGACCAGGCCCAGAACCTGGGCAGCCACAACGGGTCGATCCTGCGCCTGACCGATGCCGGCAAGGCCGCGCCCGGCAATCCGCTGGCCACGCGCCCGGGTGCGCTGCCGGAAATCTGGAGTTACGGCCACCGCAACATCCAGGGCATGGCGCTCGACGCCAGCGGCCGCGTGTGGGCCTCCGAACACGGACCGCGCGGCGGCGATGAACTGAACCTGGTCGAAGCGGGTCAAAACCATGGATGGCCGCTGCAAAGCTACGGCCGCGATTACCGCACGGGCGAACCGGTCGGCCAGCCGGTCGTGCCGGGCATGACGCAGCCGAAGATTGCATGGGTGCCGTCGCCGGGCGCGTCCGGGCTGGTGCAGTACAGCGGTAGCCAGTTCCCGCAATGGCGCGGCAGCCTGTTCAGCGGCGGTCTGGCCACCACCGACGTGCGCCGCATCGTGCTCGACAAGGATGCCAATGTGGTGTCGCAGGAACGCCTGCTGATCGGCAAGCGCGTGCGCGATGTGCGCCAGGGGCCGGACGGGCATCTGTACGTCATCACCGACGAAGACAACGGCCAGTTGCTGCGCATCGTGCCGCAGTAAGCAATGCCGCTCAGATAAACTTTTAGCCCAAAAACTAAGCTCCGTCATTCCTGCCACTGGCAAAAATGACGGATCCTGGCGTAAAGCGTCAGCTATTCATGCCATCGTGCAACTGCGCCGGCTGCCCCGACGAATCGAGTCCGCCCGACGCGGCGTCGGCCGCGCCCACCGGCGTCTGGCCGAAGTTCTGGATGATGCCGCCCATGTACTCGTAACCGGTCAGCGACGGCCCCCAACTGCTGCCATTCCACCATTTGTGGTACAGCGCGCTGTCCGATCCGGTGGCGAACACATCCAGCCGGTTCGCAGCCCACGCCACCACCCGCGGTTGCGAGGACAGGATCCCGCCCATCGCTTCGTACCCCAGCAGGGACGGACCCCAGTTGCTGCCGTCCCACCATTTGTGATACAGCGCGCTGTCGGTGCCGACCACGAACACGTCGATCCGGTTCGGTCCCCACGACACCGCTTCGGGGTTGCCGATGCACACGCCGCCGAGCCGTTCCAGGTTATTCCCCGAGGGCAGCCACTGGTTGCCGTTCCACCATTTGTGATACAGCGCGCCATCGGTGCCGGTCACAAACACATCGAGGCGGTTGTTGCCCCAGGCGACCGCGCGCGGCGCCGAGGTGCACACGCCGCCCAGTTTTTCGTAGCCGGTCAGCGAGGGCCCCCAGTTGCTGCCATCCCACCACTTGTGATACAGCGCGCGGTCGGTGCCGATGACGAACACGTCGAGCCGGTTCGGACCCCACGAGACCACTTCGGGCTGCTCCATGATAATGCCGCCCATGTTTTCGTAGCCGGTCAGCGATGGTCCCCAGGTCGAACCGCTGCGCCACTTGTGATACAGCGCGCGGTCGGTGCCGATGACAAACACGTCGAGCCGGTTGGGGCCCCATGAGATGGCGCGCGGGTCGCCGATGCATATGCCGCCCAGATTGGTGTAGCCGGTCAGCGACGGCACCCAGGCGCTACCGTTGAAGTTCTTGTGATACAGGGCGCTGTCGGTGCCTGTGACAAACAGGTCGAGGCGGTTGACCTGGGTCGAGATGGCCTGCGGCACGCTGGTGCCGACCCCGCCCATGAATTCGTAACCGGTCACGGACGGATTCCAGCTTGAGCCGTTCCACCACTTGTGATACATGCCGCGATTGGTGCCGAGCGCGAACACGTCAAGCCGGTTCGGACCCCACGCCACCACCGGGCCCGAGCTGGGCTTGCGCGGACCCGCCTGCGCCGCGAGTGCCTGGGCATCGGGTGTGTCGTCCTGCACGCCAGCCGCCGCGGGCTGGCTCATCATGCTGGCACCCGGCATGCCGCGCGCGCCTTGCGGTACGGCGCTGGCGCTGGCGCTGTTGCCGCTGCTGCCGCCATGCATCGCACCGCTGCTCATGCTGTCCGAATTTTCCGTATTTTCCGATTGCATTGATTTCATGCTGTCTTCCTTCCGGTTCGTTGATCGTGTTCCTGCCCGGCTCCGTGGCCACGGAGTGCGTACGCAGGCCTGGTGAAATTATCCTGGCATTTCCACTGGGAACTTTTGACGGAGATGCAAGGATGGTGCTGTCATCTTCGGCTGCGGCAATAGAAATACCAATCCCATCCGCAAAGCCGATAGCGTGCTTTCAAAAAATGCCACGATGCGGGTGTGCGGCGCCGCAATGCCAGCATGCCGGCGATGCCGAGTCCGACCAGCGTGAGCGAAGCAGGCTCGGGCACCTTGACGGGCGGCACGGTGATCTCCGTCCGGCTCAGGGAAAAACTCATGTCGTTGAATTCGTACGGCCCGCCGCGCAAGTCCTCGAAACTGATCAGCGTGACATCCGGGAGCCAGTTTTCCTGGGCGCGCGCATGGGCGCGGCGGTCGGCGTTGCGGCTGGCCTTGCCCGAATAGAAATCGCGCCCCGTATTGTTAACATGCAGCCGAAACACCAGTTCGCTGCCGGACGCAAACCGGCCCAGCTCAAGGGTCGCGCCCACGGGCGTGCTGCGGTTGTTAAACATGAACAGGTCGTTGTTGTCGATCCCGTCATCGGTGAACAGGTAGACATCGTTGGCATAGTCGGCGGAGCTGCCCAGGTAGGTCGCCACCATAGCGCCCGGACCTGTCGCCAGCACGGCCCGGCCTTCGGTGCCGCTGCTGGCGATGGGAATGGCGCGCGCGGCGCCCGGCATGGCCAGGCCGGCCATGGCCGCGCTGCAGGCAAGCAATGAACGAAGCAACTTCATGTGCATGAGCTCCTCTTGAAACGGCGGTCCACGCCGTCGATCGGATGGCCCATCATAAGCAGGCGGGCAGCTGATGAATAGCTATGCGATTTGCGTATAGCTTTTTCGCGAATATTCATATTTCAGGGGTGGCTCGCAGGCTTAGACTGCCTGTCATTCTTGACTAATGGCTAAGCAATGAAAATCATCAAACTGACGACGTACCGGGTTCCGCCGCGCTGGATGCTGCTCAAGATCGAGACAGACGAAGGCATCGTCGGCTGGGGCGAACCCGTGATCGAAGGGCGCGCGCGCACGGTCGAAGCGGCCGTCCACGAGATGACGCCATTCTTGATCGGCCAGGATCCGGGCCGCATCAACGACCTGTGGCAAGCCATGTACCGCGGCGGCTTCTACCGCGGCGGCGCGATTTTGATGAGCGCCATCGCCGGCATCGACCAGGCCCTGTGGGACATCAAGGGCAAGGCGCTCGGCGTGCCGGTCTACGACCTGCTGGGCGGCCGGGTACGCGACAAGATGAAGATGTACAGCTGGGTCGGGGGCGACCGTCCGCTTGATGTCATCGCCGGCATCCGCAAGCTGCGCGAAGTCGGCATCGACACCTTCAAGATGAACGGCACCGAAGAACTGCGCATGCTCGACAGCGCGCGCGCGGTCGACCAGGCGGTCGGACGCATCGCCGAAATCCGCGAAGCCTTCGGCAACGACATCGAATTCGGCATCGACTTCCACGGCCGCGTGGCCGCGCCCATGGCCAAGGTGCTGCTGCGCGCGCTGGAGCCGTACCGCCCCCTGTTCGTCGAAGAGCCGGTGCTGGCCGAGCAGGCCGAGTACTATCCGCGCCTGGCCGAATCGACCTCGATTCCGCTGGCGGCCGGCGAGCGCATGTACTCGCGCTTCGAGTTCAAGCGCGTGCTCGAACAGGGCGGCCTGGCGATCCTGCAGCCCGACCTGTCGCACGCCGGCGGCATCACCGAGTGCGTCAAGATCGCGGCCATGGCCGAAGCCTACGATGTCGCCGTGGCGCCGCATTGCCCGCTCGGCCCGGTGGCGCTGGCGGCCTGCCTGCACCTCGATTTTGTATCGCACAACGCGGTGCTGCAGGAGCAGAGCATGGGCATCCATTACAACCAGGGCGCCGAACTGCTCGACTACGTCATCAACAAGGATGACTTCCGCATGGACGGCGGCTACATCGCCGCCCTCACCAAGCCGGGGCTGGGGGTCGAGGTCGACGAAGAACGCGTGCTCGAAGCGAGCAAGAACGCACCCGACTGGCGCAATCCCCTGTGGCGCCACGAGGATGGCAGCGTCGCCGAGTGGTAGCCCTGCCGTCATCCACACCGTCGTCCACGCCGCCATCTCGCTTGTCGCACCATCCCGGGCGCTGCCTGCGCTGGGATGCGCACAGCCGCCGCTGGTGGTGGACCGGTAGCGCGGCCCACGCGGTACACGCGTACGCCACGCAAGACGCGGCGCCGCTGGCCTGCCGCCTGCCCGACGCCGCCGGCCTGCTGGCGCACTGCCGGTCCGGGCGTGTGCTGCTGGGCCTGAGCAAGCGCCTCGGCGTGGCGCAGCCGGGCAGGGAAACCAGCGCGCGCCAGCTGCGCGTGCAGCCGCTGGTGGCGGTGGACGCCGCCGAACCGCGCACCGCGATCAGCGACGGCTGCACCGACCGCCGCGGTTTCCTGGTCTTCGGCACCCGCAACGTGGCCGAAGACGGGCGCGCGATCGGCAGTTTTTATCAGTATTCGCGCCAGCACGGCTTGCGCCGCCTGGCCTTGCCGGTGGTGGCCGAGGCGAGCGCCATCTGCTTTTCCGCCGACGGCAGGCGCATGTTCTTCGCCGACGCCCGCGCCAGCCGCATCATGGCCTGCGACTACGACGCCGACGCCGGCAGCGTGGGCGCGCCCAAGGTGTTCGCGCAGCTCGATGCCGGCGTCAGCCCGCGCGGCGCGGCGCTCGACCTCGATGGCTGCATGTGGAGCGCCCAGACCGGCCGGTTGCTGCGCTACGCACCGGATGGCAAGGTAGTACAGCGCATTGCGCACGATTGCACCAGCATCGCCTTTGGCGGCGCCGGCCTGACGCAGCTCGCCGCCGTTGGCGCGGGCGGCTTGTATGCAGTCCCTGGTCCCGGCGTCGCGGGTCAGGCAGACAGTCCGTTCGACGATCATCCACCACAATAAATCGATAACTAACAGGAGACCACCATGAAATTACGTATCTTCGCAAAAATCGCCGCCGCAGCCCTGGTGACATGCGCTTTCGGCGCCGCCCACGCGGCCGATCCGGTCAAGATCGGCTTCCTGGTCAAGCAGGCCGAGGAACCGTGGTTCCAGGATGAATGGCGTTTCGCCGAGCAGGCCGCCAAGGACAAGGGTTTCACGCTGATCAAGATCGGCATTCCGAACGGCGAAAAAATGATCGCCGCGATCGACAACCTGGCCGCGCAAAAAGCACAGGGCTTCGTCATCTGCGCGCCCGACGTCAAGCTGGGCAAGGCGGTCGAACGCGCCGCCAGGCGCAACAACATGAAAGTCATCTCGGTCGACGACCGCCTGCTCGATGGCGCCGGCAAGCCGCTGGCATCGGTGCCGCATATGGGCATTTCGGGCTACGAGATCGGCAAGCAGGTGGGCGCGGGTCTGGCCGCCGAAATCAAGGCGCGCGGCTGGAATCCGGCCGAAGTGGGCATCCTGCGCATCGCCTACGACCAGCTGCCGACCGCCAGGGAGCGCACCATGGGTGCGGTCGACACCTTGACTGCGGCCGGCATCCCGGCGGCCAACGTGATCGACGCGCCGCAGTCGAAGACCGATACCGAATCGGCCTTCAACGCCGCCAACATCGCCTACACCAAGCAGCAGCGCTTCAAGAAGTGGGTCGCGGTGGCCCTGAACGATGAATCGGTGATGGGTGCGGTGCGCGCCGCCGAAGGACGCGGCATGCGCGCCGACGCCATGATCGGCATCGGCATCGGCGGCAGCAAGACGGCGCAGAACGAATTCGCCAAGCCGCAGCCGACCGGTTTCTTCGGCACCGTGATGATCAGCCCCAAACGCCATGGTTACGAAACCGCCGCCAACCTGTACGACTGGATTGCCACCAACAAGGTCCCGGCTGCGGAAACGCTCACCGCCGGCATGCTGATGACGCGCGCAAATGCCGACAAGGTGCGCGCCGAGATGGGGCAGTGATCGACGATGTCCGCTTATCTCCAGTTTGACCAGGTCTCGAAACACTTCCCCGGCGTGATCGCGCTCGGGGGCGTGAGCTTCGAGGCCCACGCCGGAACCGTGCATGGCCTGCTGGGCGAAAACGGCGCCGGCAAGTCGACCCTGCTCAAGATCCTGGGCGGGCAGTACCGCCCGGACGGCGGGCGCCTGCTGGTCGACGGGCGCGAAGTGCGCTTCGGTTCGGCCAGCGACGCCATCGCCGCGGGGGTGTCGATCATCCACCAGGAACTGCAGTATGTTCCCGAGTTGACGGTGGCCGAGAACGTCCTGCTGGGCCGCATGCCGACCCGCATGGGCTTTCTCGACAAGGGCGCCGCCAACCAGCTGGTCTCAAGACGCCTGGCCAAAATCGGGGTCGACCTCGACCCGAACGCGCGCCTGGCCGACCTGTCGATCGCGCAGCGCCAGATGGTCGAGATCTGCAAGGCCGTGATGCAGGATGCCCAGGTGATCGCCTTCGACGAGCCGACCAGCAGCCTGTCGCACCGCGAAACCGAGATCCTGTTCCGCCTGGTGCGCGACCTGCGCGCCGAAGGGCGCACCCTGATCTACATCTCGCACCGGCTGGAAGAACTGTACGCGCTGTGCGACGCCTGCACCATCTTCCGCGACGGGCGCAAGGTCGCCACGCACCCGGTCATGGCCGAGGTGCCGCGCGAGCGCCTGATCAGCGACATGGTCGGGCGTGAACTGAGCGACATCTACGACTACCGCGAACGCGCACTGGGCGCCGAGCGCCTGGTGGTGCGCGGCATGGCCGAGGGTTGCGACTTTTCGGTGCGCGCCGGCGAAGTGCTGGGCTTCTTTGGCCTGGTGGGCGCCGGGCGCAGCGAATTGATGCGCCAGATGTACGGCGCCGACAAGCGCCTGCCCGGCACCGTGCTGCTCGACGGCGCGCAGGTGGCAATGGGCGGCCCGTCGGCGGCGATTGCGGCCGGCATCGTGCTGTGTCCCGAAGACCGCAAGGAGCAGGGCATCCTGGCCCAGTCCTCGGTGGCCGAGAACATCAACATCAGCTGCCGCCGCCATGCGCTGCTGGGCGGGATTTTCCTGCGCCATGCGCGCGAGGCTGCGCTGGCCGACGAATTCATCGCGCGCCTGCGCATCAAGACCCCCAGCCGCGAACAGGAAATCCGCCTGCTCTCGGGCGGCAACCAGCAGAAAGTGATCCTGGCGCGCTGGCTGGCCGAACCGGACCTGAAGGTACTGGTGCTGGACGAACCGACGCGCGGGATCGACGTCGGCGCCAAGAACGACATCTACCGCATCATCCACGAGGTGGCCGCGCGCGGCTGCTGCGTGATCGTCATTTCGAGCGAACTGCCCGAAGTGCTGGGCATTGCCGACCGCGTGGCGGTGATGCGCGACGGCCGCATTGTCGGCCAGCTGGCGCGTGCGGACGCCGACGAAAAAGCGGTGCTGAGCCTGGCGCTGCCGGACCCGCTGGGCGACGCCGATACCAGCAACGATAACAACAACGATAACAACAACGATAACAACGGCGACAACGCCGATAACACCTCCCGGAGAATTGCATGAGCACCATCCCAGTCACCCACGGCGGCGCCCCGGCGCTGGCCAGCCGCCAGCGCGCGCTCCTGATCGAATACAGCATGCCGCTGGCGTACGCGCTGCTGTTCGCCGTGCTCGCGGCCACGGTCGATAACTTCTTCTCGGTCGCCAACGTGGTCGGCCTGATGCTCTCGGTCGCGCAGATCGGCATGGTCGCCTGCACCATGATGCTGTGCCTGGCCTCGCGCGACTTCGACCTGTCGGTCGGCTCCACCATCGCCTTTGCCGGCGTGCTCGGGGCCATGGTCCTGGAACGCAGCGGCAGCGTCGCCCTGGCCGTCGGCGCGGGCCTCGGCGCCGGTGCGCTGATCGGCGCCGGCAACGGCGTGCTGATTGCTTACCTGCGCGTCAACGCGCTGATCGCCACCCTGGCCACCATGCTGATGGTGCGCGGGCTGGCGTTCATCGTCTCGCAAGGGCAGGCGGTCGGGATCAACTCCGATGCCTTCATCGCCTTCGGCGACACCCAGGTGTTCGGCCTGCCGCTGCCGGTGCTGATGGCCGGCGCCTGCTTCCTGGTGTTCGGGGTGCTGCTCAATCATACGGTGTTCGGCCGCAATACCCTGGCCATCGGCGGCAATCCGGAAGCGGCGCGCCTGGCCGGCGTCAAGGTCGAGAAGCTGCGCGTGTGGATCTTTCTGCTGCAAGGGCTGGTTACCGCGCTGGCGGGCCTGATCCTGGCCTCGCGCATCACCAGCGGCCAGCCGAATGCGGCGCAGGGTTTCGAGCTCGATGTGATTTCGGCCTGCGTGCTCGGTGGGGTCTCGCTCCAGGGCGGCAAGGCGCGCATTTTCGGGGTGCTGATCGGGGTGCTGATCATGGGGACCGTGGAAAATGTCATGAATCTGCTGAACGTCGATTCGTTCTACCAGTACCTGGTGCGCGGTTCGATCCTGCTGGCGGCGGTGCTGCTCGATCAGTTGAAGGCGCGCGGGGAGCGCCGCACCTGAGAGAGGTACCTTGTCGGAGGTCATACATGTTGACGATTTAGCCATCAGGCATATATCATCGACATCCCCGACCCCGACAGCCACCCATGCCAGATCCACGCTCCGACCGCTTCGTCCGTTCGCACCTCAAGACCCGCCACCTGGTGCTGCTGGTCGAACTTGGCCGGCACGGCTCCATCATGCATGCGGCGCAAGCCGCGAACCTGACCCAGCCGGCCGCTTCCAAACTGCTCGGCGAACTTGAACACGCGCTCGGCGTGCAGCTGTTCGAGCGCCTGCCGCGCGGCGTGGCGCCGACCTGGTACGGCCAGGTGCTGATCCGGCGCGCCGGCGCCGCCCTGGCCGAGATGGACGCGGCCCACCAGGAAGTCATGGAACTGCTCTCCGGCCTGCGTGGCCGGGTCGACGTGGGCACCGTGCTCACGCCGTCCACCAGCCTGGTGCCGGAGGCGGTCAACCTGCTCAAGGCGCGCCACGCGCGCGTGCATGTCTCGATCAGCGTCGATACCAGCAAGATCCTGGTGCAGCGCCTGCGCGCCGGCGAACTCGATCTGGTGGTCGGGCGCATCCTCGACACCGGCGCGGCCGCCGAGCTGCGCTTCGAACCGGTCACCGACGAACCGCACAGCCTGATCGCGCGCGCCGGCCACCCGCTGGCCGAACGCAGCGACCTCACGCTCGACGAACTGGCGCGCCAGGGCTGGATTTTGCCGCCCAACGGCAGCATCCTGCGCGACCGCCTGACCGCCCTGTTCCTCGCGCGCGGCCTCGAACCGCCGGCCGAAACGGTCGAAACGCTGGCCCTGCCGGTCATCGCGCACCTGCTGACCGGCAGCGATATGGTGGTGGCGCTGCCGCTGGAACTGGTGCAGCCTTACCTGCAAACGGGCCTGCTGACCGTGCTGCCGTTCGACCTGGGCATCCGCATGGACATGTACGGCATCATCACGCGCCGTCACCACCAGCTTTCGCCCGGCGCCGAGAGCATGCTGGCCACGATGCGCGACGTGGCGGCGCTGCGCTATCCGCCCGCCGCTTGAGGTATATGATTTGCGTATACCTATTTTCAAATAAGCAATTGGAATCATATCCCGGGAAAACGTAGCATTCTGACCATGACGCCGGAACTTCGACCGCGTTTTGCTGTCCAAAAGACAAGCATCGGGCCGCAGGCATTCCCGCGCCGGCCGTTCATTTTCAGAAGAGGCAGCATGCACACGCAATTACTTGGAATCGACTGGGGAACCAGCAACCGCCGCGCCTATCTGGTCGGGCGCGACGGCAAATGCCTCGCGCGCCATGCCGATGACCAGGGCATGCTGGCCGTGGGCGGCGACTTCGCCGGCTCGCTGGCGGCCCTGCGCGCGCGCATGGCGGTGGCCGACGGCGTGCCGGTCGTGATGTCGGGCATGGTCGGCTCGGCCAGCGGCTGGCAGGAAGTGCCCTATCTCGACACCAGGGTGCCGCTGACCGGGCTGCCGGCCCATCTGGCGCCCGTGCAAGGGCAGGCCGGCTGCTTCATCGTGCCCGGCTACTGCACCCGCGACGGCGCGGTGGACGTGATGCGCGGCGAAGAGACGCAACTGCTCGGCGCGGTCGGGCGCGGCCTGCTCGATGGCTGGGTGGTGCTGCCCGGGACCCACAGCAAGTGGGTTTACCTGCGTGGCGGCAAGGTCGACCAGCTGGTGACCTACATGACCGGCGAACTGTTCTCGATGCTGGCGGCCGGCGGCACCCTGGCCGCGCTGATGGCCGGCGCGCTCGATGACGACAGCGCCTTTGGCGCCGGCCTGCAGGAAGCGCGGCGCGCGCGGCCGTTGTCGAACGCACTGTTCGGCGTGCGCGCGCGGGTGGTATCGAAGACGATGGCGGCGGCGCAGGCGCGCAGTTTTGTCAGCGGCCTGCTGATCGGCACCGAATTCGTGGCGGCGCAGGGCCACGCCGACGGCGCCATCGACATCATCGGCTCGCCGCTACTCGCCGCGCGCTACCGGAGCGCGGCTGCGCACTTCGGCATGCCGGCGCGCGCGCACGACCCCGACGAGGTTTACCTGGCCGCGCTGGCCTACTTTTTCGAAAGCGTTTGATCATGGATACGACACAATTGACGCCACCCCTGGTCGCCATCTTGCGCGGCCTGCAACCGGCCGAGGCCGAAGCGGCCGGCGCAGCCCTGTTCGAAGCCGGCTTCCGCCTGCTCGAAGTACCGCTCAACCGGCCCGGCGCGCTCGAATCGATCGCGCTGCTGGCGCGCATGGCGCCGGCCGGCGCCATCGTCGGCGGCGGCACAATGCTCAGCGTGGCCGACGTGGACGCGGTGCACGCGGCCGGCGGGCGCATGCTGGTCGCGCCGAACTGCAACACGCAGGTGATCGCGCGCGCCGCCGCCCTCGGCATGCTGTGCGCGCCCGGCGTGGCCACGCCGAGCGAAGCGTTCGCCGCGCTTGGCGCCGGCGCCGACGCGCTCAAGATCTTCCCGGCCGAGATGGTCGGCTACGCCGGCCTGAAAGCCTTCAAGACCGTGCTGCCGCCGGCTACGCCGCTGTGGCCGGTGGGCGGGGTCTCGCCGGGGACCATGGCGGAGTGGGTCGCGGCCGGCGCCACCGGCTTCGGCATCGGCGGCGCCTTGTACTCGCCGGGTACCACGCCGGAGATCCTCAGCGCGCGCGCGCAGGCCTTCGTCGCCGCCTGGCACGCCACGCAACATAGTGTCCCGAGTCGGAAATTCGTTGAATAAATATGACGATAATCGCGCCGATACCGCGTCACAAATGCTCGCCAGGCATTTCGACAGTACGATCAACAAGAAACGAGGAAACATCATGGAATTTGCGAACTACCCGAGCCTGGCCGGCAAGGCCGTTTTCGTCACCGGCGGCGGTTCGGGCATCGGGGCCGATATCGTGGCCGCGTTTGCGCACCAGGGCGCGCGCGTGGCCTTTGCCGACCGCGACATCGCCTCGTCCAGCGAACTGGTCGACGGCCTGGCGGGCACGGTCGCGCACACGCCGTACTTCATCGGCTGCGACCTGTCCGATATCGATGCGCTGCGCGCCAGCGTCAAGGCGGCCGGCGCGAAGCTGGGCGACTTCGATGTGCTGGTCAATAACGCCGCCAGCGACGAGCGCCACGACTTCCTGCAGGTCACCCCCGAATACTTCGACGCCAAGCTGGCGATCAACCTGAAGGTCGCGTTCTTCGCGGCCCAGGCGGTGGTGGAAGGCATGCAGCGGCGCGGCGGCGGGGCCATCGTCAACCTCGGCTCGACCGGCTGGAAGAACAAGGTGGCCGGCTACCCGGTGTACGCCACCGCCAAGTCGGCCGTGAACGGCCTCACGCGCAGCCTGGCGCGCGAATACGGCAAGAGCGGGATCCGCGTCAACACGCTCACGCCGGGCTGGGTGATGACCGCGCGCCAGCTCGACAAATGGGTGGACCGGGACGGCGAGCGCGCCATGGACGAGAACCAGTGCTTGCCGGGGCGCATCGTCGGCGCCGACGTGGCCAGCATGGCGCTGTTCCTCGGCGCGCACGACAGCCGCATGATCACGGCCCAGGAGTTCGTGGTCGACGCCGGCTGGACCTGAGCGTACCGGACGCCGTACCGGACGCCGGTTTCAACGGTGCGCCAAGTTGCGAATGTTACAAGTTAAAATTGGTGACAGACACGACGAGGTGCAACGAGGGGATGGTTTTGGTAACTTGGTTATACGATGAGGCGGGCAGGGCGTCCGCCATCCTGGATGAATTCTGCCTGCGCACGGTCGACGGCGAGCCGGCCGGCTATGTGTTCGGCCTGAGCGCGTTTTCGGTCAAGGGCGAGCACATCGGCTGGTTCGAAGATGGCGTGCTGTACGACGTCGAGAACCGCGTGCTCGGCTTCCTGCCGGGCGCGCGCGGCATGGCGCACCATTTTCCCGAGTTGCAGCCGCCGCCGCCGGAGCCGGTCTTCGGCAAGCGTCCCAATGTGCCGACCTTGCGCGCGCGGCCGGTGCGCCGTCCGGCCGGCGGCTGGTCGCGCCATGCGCTGGCCGACTACGTCGATGGCGGCGCGGCCGCGGTCGGCACCCTGCTGCCGGCAGCCCATCCCACCTTGAACGAGCGGCCGGGCTGATCCCTCCGCGGTGTTGCCACGCGTGTACGTTGGACAAACCATACGTCGCATGCTCCCACAATAATGATACGATCAGGCATGCGCCAGGCGGCGCGCATTCCACCTATCACTATCGGCGACAAGCAACCGGGCACTGGATGCGTTTGACATTTGACTTCCTCTCCAACGGCGGAGAACCCGGCGCCCTGATGCGCGCCAAGGACTGGAGCGCGACCCCGCTCGGTCCGCCCGAACAATGGCCCACGCTGCTCAAGAGCACGATTCGCCTGATCCTCACGTCCAGCCACCCCATGTTCCTGTGGTGGGGCAAGGATTTGGTGCAGTTTTACAACGACGCCTACCGCCAGACCATGGGGCCGGAACGCCATCCGAGCGCGCTGGGCGGATGCGGGCGTGTCTGCTGGGAAGAAATCTGGCCCATCATCGGCCCGCAGATCGCGCTGGTGATGACCGGCGGCGGCAGCACCTGGCATGAAGACCAGCTGGTGCCGGTCACGCGCCACGGCAAGCGCGAGGATGTCTGGTGGACCTACGGCTACAGTCCGATCGAGGACCACGACGGCGTGCACGGCGTGCTGGTGGTGTGCAACGATGTGACCGCCCAGCACAAGGCCAAGGCGGCGCTCGAGCGCATGAACCTGGCCCTGACCGAACAGATCACCCAGCGCGAACATGCGCAGCGGCACGAAGCGATCCAGACCTCGCAGCGCCTGCGCGCCGAACAGGCCCTGCGCGAACAGCGCGAAGCCGAAACCATGCGCCTGCGCCTGCTGTTCGAGCAGGCCCACGGCTTCATGTGCATCCTGCGCGGGCCGCAGCATGTGTTCGAGTTCGCCAATTCGGCCTACCTGCGCCTGGTGGGCCAGCGTGCGCTGATCGGCAAGGCCGTGCGCGAAGCGCTGCCGGAGGTGGTGGGGCAGGGCTTCGTCGAGCTGCTCGATGGCGTGTACGCCGGCGGCATGCCGTACAAGGCGGGCGACCTGCGCATCGAACTGCGCGCCACGCCCGACAGCGCGCCGACCCACGCCTACATCGACTTCGTGTACCAGCCGATCATGGAAAACGGGATTGTGAGCGGGATTTTCGTGCAGGGTTTCGACGTCACCGACCGCTCGATGGCGCGCCAGGCCCTGCAGCGCAGCGAACTGCGCCTGAAAGAAGGCCTGAAAGTGGCGCGCATGGTGGTGTGGGACTGGGACCTGGACAGCAACGAGGTGGTCTTTTCCGACAACGCACCCGAGCTGTTCGGCGCCAGCTGGACCAATATGCACCAGGTATGGCACTGTTTCGACCCCGACGACCTGAAACGGATGGAACTTGCGCGCCGCGAGGCACTCCAATCACATGGAAGCTACGGCGATGTGGTGCGCCTGCGCCGGCCCGATAACGGCCAGGTGGTCTGGCTGCAGGTGTACGGCACCGTGGTTGCGGACGAGGCCGGCAATGCCAGATGCATACGCGGCGTCTCGATCGATGTCGGCGCCCGCAAGCGCGCCGAGGAATCCTTGCGCGAGGCGGGGCGCCACAAAGATGAATTCCTGGCGATGCTGTCGCACGAACTGCGCAATCCGCTCGCGCCGATCCGTTCCGCAGCGCATTTGCTGGGCATGGCGCCGGACAATATTTCGCGGGTAAAGATGTCGAGTGTCATTATCGAACGCCAGGTCAACCACATGACCAGCCTGATCAACGACCTGCTCGATGTGTCGCGGGTCAACACCGGGCTGGTGGTGCTCGACAAGGAGGTGATCGACCTGCACCAGGTGGTGCTGGAATCGGTAGAGCAGACCCAGCCGCTCATCAGCGAGCGCGGCCATGAGCTGAGCCGGGACGTGCCGGCCGAAGGCGTGGTGGCGGTGCTGGGCGACCGCAAGCGGCTGGTGCAGGTGCTGACCAACCTGCTGCACAATGCGGCCAAGTACACGCCGAGCGGTGGACGGATCGCGCTCGAGGTCAGCCATCATGGCGACACGGTCGAGTTGCATGTGCGCGACAACGGCATCGGCGTCGACGCCATGCTGATGCCGCATATTTTTGACTTGTTCACGCAAGAAAAACGCTCGTCCGACCGCTCGCAGGGCGGGCTCGGCCTGGGGCTGGCGCTGGTGCGCAGCCTGGTGCTGCTGCATGGCGGGCATGTGACGGCGGCCAGTCCGGGGCCGGGGGAGGGTGCGACGTTTTCGGTGTACCTGCCAAAGCACGCGCTGGCGGGCAGCGCCGGCGCGGCCCGCCGCGGACCCGGCAGCCACGCGGGCGAGGGCTTGCGCCTGATGCTGGTCGACGACAACAAGGACGCCGCCAATGCCATGGCCATGGTGCTCGAATCGGCCGGCCACGTGGTCATGGTCGAGCACGATCCGCTGCACGCGCTCGACAGCGTGGGCAGCTTCGCGCCGGACGCCTGCCTGCTCGACATCGGCCTGCCCGGCATGGACGGCAACGAACTGGCGCGCCGGCTCAGGGCAAGCACGCATGCGCGCGCGGCCACGCTGATCGCCGTCACCGGTTACGGCAACAAGTACGACAAGGCCAGCGCGGTGCAGGCCGGCTTCGACCATTATTTCGTCAAGCCGGCCAACACGGCCGAGCTGGTCGGGGTACTGGCCCGCATCAAGCCGGTGGCGCGTGAACGGCAGAGTGCGCCGGCTGCCGAGCGGATCGCGGGCTGACGCCGGCAGCGTGAGTGGGGGGGGCATGGCGGCCATGGCGTCAACGTCGGGCCTGGTTGGCCCGGTCAAGCGGCGCCATCATGGGCGGACATGACGGTGCTGCACGCGGCGGCAAGGGTAAAGCTGTTCACGCTCCAGCAGGCATGTCGCGCAGGCTGGCGTCGGGCCCAGCCGCTGCGGCGCAGCTCGCGGGCGATCATGCTGTTGATGATGCCGTGCGCCACCAGTACGACCGGCCCCGCTTGCGCCAGTGCGATCAGGCGGGCCGCCGCCTCACGCGCGCGCAGGCGCGTTGCCCGCCTGCTCTCGACGCCATTGGCGTAGCCCGCCATCCACATCAGGCGCAGCAGCACCGCCCACAGCGCCGGCGGCAAGCGCGCAAAGCGGCACCACGCGGGCATGGATGGGGTGGGAAGTGCCGCCTCGCGGAACATCGCATCGACCTCGGCCGGCGTATGACCGAGCGCCCCGACCGACGCCAGTGCCCTGGGCAAGGGGCTGGCAACGATGGTCGCGGCCGCGCCGGCCGCCGCCAGGCTGGCCGGCGGAATCGGCTCGTCGACAATCTGGGCCAGGTCGTAGGCGGCGATCCAGGCCGGCATGCCGGCCAGCGCCACCCATCCGCCGGCGCTCAGCAATGGCTTGCCGTGGCGCATCAACATGATCTGTGCGCGCGGGGCCGGGGATGATGCCTTGCTGTGATATGCCAGAATGGGTCCGCCTCGGATCGCCTGAGCGCTGCCGTATTGAAAACGCAATATTCCGCGCTGATGATACAGTTTACCATTATTGAACTCCACGTCAGCGCCCCCATGCCCGCCCCGCTTTTTATCATTCTCAACGCCGGTTCCGGCCACGCCGAAACCGAACTCCAGCGCACGACCATCGAAGACCTGCTGACCGCGGCGGGGCGCGAATTCGAGCTCGCCGTGGTGGACCAGGCGGACGAGCTTGGCGCCATCGCGCGCCACATGGCCGGGCGCGCGTGCCAGACCGGCGGGGTGCTGGTGGCCGCCGGCGGCGACGGCACCATCAACACCGTGGCGCGCCAGGCGGTCGAGAGCGGCTGCAAGTTCGGCGTGCTGCCGCAGGGCACCTTCAACTATTTCGGGCGCACCCACAGCATCCCGGAAGACCTGGGCGAAGCGGTGCAGGCGCTGCTGACGGCGCGGGTGGAGCCGGTGCAGGTGGGATTGGTCAACGAGCGCGTGTTCCTGGTCAACGCCAGCATCGGCCTGTATCCCAAGCTGCTCGAAGAACGCGAAATCGACAAGAAGCAATACGGGCGCAGCCGGCTGGTGGCCATGCTGTCGGCCCTGAAGACGGTGCTCGGATCGTACCGGCACCTGCACATCAACGTCGAGCTCGATGGCAAGGCGCGCACCATCCGCACGCCTACTTTATTCGTCGGCAACAACCGCTTGCAGATGGAGCAGGTCGGCTTCGCGCCGCTGGCCGACCGCATCGAAGATGGCAAGCTGGCCGCGCTGGCGCCCCAGCCGGTGGGCAAGTTCGGCATGCTGGCCTTGCTGGCGCGTGGCGCGCTCGGGCGCCTGAGCGACGCGCCCAACCTGCATGCCTTCGGCCTGACCCGCATGACCGTCAAGCAGCGCGGGCTGGTGGGGCGGCGCCGCATGAAGGTCGCGATCGACGGCGAGGTGACGCATCTGGACGCGCCGCTGGTGTTTCGCGTGCTGGAAGGCCAGCTGCTGCTGCTCAAACCCGTGCCGGCCACCTCGCAGGCCGGGCGCGAAGCGATGGCGCTCGCATCCTGACGCCGGCTGGCCGCACCCGGCGGCGTGTGTTTTTTGTGGCCGGCGCCCCACAGCGCCCGTATTGACTGGTCTACAATGCGGGCTTGTCCGTATGAGCCTGGTCGACCATGAACGCTTTTAACCTGATGCGCAGTACCCACCGCCACCCGTCCGCCATCCTCCTGATGGTGCAGCTGCTCGGGATGCTGCTGTACCCCTTCATCGAATCGACCCCGAGCGGGCTGGTGGTGTTCAACGCCTTCGGCATCATCGTGCTCGGTTTTACCACCCGCATGGTGCGGCGCACGCCCGGCCACGCCTGGATCAGCGCCAGCATCGCGCTGCCGATCATCGTGCTGCTGGTGCTGCAAATGATCTTCGGCCGCGACACGCTGCTGCCCTGGTCGTCCGCGCTCGAAGCGCTGTTCTACTTTTACGCCGCCGCCAGCCTGATCGCCTACATGATGGAAGACCACCGCGCCACCACCGACGAACTGTTCGCCGCCGGCGCCACCTTCACCTTGATTGCCTGGGGCTTCACGCACCTGTTCGTGCTGGTGCAGGCGATGCATCCCGGGACCTACGCGGCCGCCGTCAACGCCGCCGACGCGCGCACCTGGACCGAACTCAATTACCTCAGCTTCGCGCTGCTATCGAGCACCGGCATCGGCGACGTGATTCCGCTGACCGCGCACGCGCGCGCGCTGGCCAGCGTCGAGATGTTCGTCGGCCTGATTTACCTGGCGGCGGTGGTGTCGCGCCTGATCGGGTTTACCCTGCAGCAGACCAAAGACGGCCGCGATTAAGCTTCCAGCTGTGCGTGGACGATGCGCCCGAGCGTGGCCAGCGCCGCCTCGGCGCGCGCGTCCCACAGGTGGCCGTAGTTCAGGCGCAGGCAATTCTCGAACCCCGGCTGCGGCGAAAAGATCGGACCGGGCGCCACGCTGATGCCCTCGGCCAGCGCGGCGGCGTGCACCGCCAGCGCATCGGCCGCGCCGGGCAGCTCCAGCCATAACAGATAGCCGCCTTTGGGGCGCGTGACGCGCGTGCCCTCGGGGAAGTGGCGCCGCACGGCGTCCATGAACACCGCCTGCTGCGCCGCCAGTTTGTGGCGCAGCAGGCGCAGATGGCGGTCGTAGCCGCCTTTTTCAAGGTACAGGGCCAGTGCGCCCTGGGCCGGAGCGCAGGTGGTCAGGGTGCTGGCCAGCTTCTGGCGCGCCACCTGGCGCGTGAAGCGGCCGGCCGCCACCCAGCCGACCCGGTAGCCGGGCGCCAGGCATTTCGAGAACGACGAACAGTGCATCACCAGGCCCTCGGTATCGAAGGCCTTGGCCGGGAGCGGGCGCTTGGCGCCGAAATACAGCTCGCCGAAGACATCGTCCTCGATCAGCGGCACCTGGTAGCGCGCCAGCAGGCGCACCAGGTCGCGCTTTTTCTCGTCGGGCATCAGGCTGCCCAGCGGATTCTGGAAGTTGGTCATCAGCCAGCAGGCTTTGGGACGATGCCGTTCGAGCGCGCGCTCGGCCGCGGCCAGGTCCATGCCGTCGCGCGGGTGGGTCGGCACCGCGATCGCCTCCAGGCCCTGGCGCTCGATCGCCTGCAGCGAAGCGTAGAACGCGGGCGACTCGATCAGCACCGCGTCGCCGGGACGCGCCACCGCCATCAGGCACAGGTTGAGCGCCTCGAGCGCGCCGTTGGTGACGACGATTTCGTCGGTGTGCACCGTCATCCCGTCGATCAGGTAGCGCAGCGAGAGCTGGCGCCGCAGGCGCGCGTTGCCGGGGGTGAGATCGTCGACGCTGGCCCACGGATCGAGCTGCTGCACGCTGGTGCTCATCAGGCGAGCCAGGCGCGCCAGCGGGAACAGCAGCGGGCTGGGAAAGGCCGAACCGAAGGGCACCACATCGCGCCGCATGGTGGTTTCCAGCAGGTCGAACACGCGCTCGCTCATGGCCAGCGGCAGCGCATCCTCGGCCGGGCGCGAAGCGGTATCGGGCTCCGGCGGCAGGCGTTCGGCGCTGACGCTGACGAAATAGCCGGAGCGCTCGCGCGCCTGCACCAGTCCCTGGGCTTCGAGCGTGTAATAGGCCTCGAACACGGTGGCCGGGCTGACGCCGCGGCTGGCGCTGGTTTTGCGCACGGACGGCAGGCGGTCGCCCGGCTGCAGCGCGCCGCTCAGGATCGACTCGGAAATATCGCGCGCAAGCGCCTCGTAAAGTTTCATGATGCAGCAACGGCCCGACGGGGCCGGTAGACGGAATGGCTGCATCTTAATGCAAATCGGCCACCTCGGCCCTTCCAGCCCCCAACGTTTCCTAACCGGGGCCAGAGCTCCGACTCGAAACATGCAACACCGGGGTCTGACCTTCAACACCGGGGTCAGAGCTCTGACTCGAAACATTGTTAAATTCCTGCGCCTGTCGCGGGCGGCGGCAGCGCTGACCCCGGCCCGTCTGGCGCCGTGCGCCTACTGTTGGAACGGGCATAATGTCATACGGCGGGTACGGGCGTAATATGGCACCAACTGTTAAATGTTTCGAATTGGAGCTCTGACCCCGGTTGTAGGAGTTCGGGAGTCAGATGGCAACACCGGGGTCAGAGCTCTGAGTCGAAACATTGTTAAATTTGTGTGCCTGTCGCGGGCGGCGGCACCGCTGGCCCAGGCCCTTCCGGCGCCGTGCATCCCCTGTCGGAAGGGCATAAGGTCATACGGCTGGTACGGGCGTAATAGGGCACCAACTGTTAAATGTTTCGAATTGGAGCTCTGACCCCGGTTGTAGGAGTTTTGGCGTCAGGTGTTGCGGAAAATGAGTTCTTTCATCCGTTGCAGCCTCGGATAAACCACCGGGACCGTCAGCATGGTGCTGGCGATGGCCATCAGCAGCAGGGCGGTGAAGGTTTCGCTGGTGATGATCTGCTTGTCGAGCAGGATGTTGACGAAGATGATCATGATCAGCGCTTTGGTTTGCAGCAGCCAGCCGATAATCCCGGCTTCTCCCTTCTTCCACTTGAGGATGCGCCCCGCGATGTGCGCTCCGATCAGTTTGCCGCCGACCGAGGCCACCAGCAGCACGCCGGCCGCGATGAACACGGCGGCGCTGCCCATGTCCCAGTTGGTCCGCAGCCCCGTGCTGAGGAAGTACACGGGCATGATCGCCAGCAGTACGTGGTGGCGCATCAGGTCCATCTTGGCCTGGTCGAACCAGTGCGCGTCCATCACCGCGCCAGCCAGGAACGCGCCGACCATGAAGTGCAGCCCGGCCCAGTCGGCGCCGAAACCGCACAGCGCCAGCCAGATCAGGCCGACATACCAGCGATCACGCTCGGGCAGCCAGACCATCAGGCGGCGGTACAGCACGGTGGCGATGCCGAAGGCGAGCAGGAAGCCGAGCTGGCGCCCGACCCGGTTCCAGTCGAGCAGGATCAGGGCCAGCACGCCCCAGATGGCGATGTCGTCCAGGCTGGCGTAGCGCAGGATGCGCTGGCCGATCGGCTGGCGCAGGATGTCGAGCTTTTCCATCAGCAGGATGAGTATCGGCAGCGCCGTCACCGCACAGGCCATCCCGACCCCGACCACGAACTGCCAGGTCATCGCTTTCGGCCCGATCCAGCCGGCGTAGCCCAGCATGCCCGCCGCCACCACGGCGCCGAACACCAGCGGCACGCCCAGCGCAAGGACTGAGGTGATAGTGGTTTCGCGGCGGTGCGCCCAGGCTTGCTTGAGGTCGAGTTCGATGCCGGCGATCATGACGAAGATCATCACCGCCCACCAGGCAATCCCGTTCATGGCCAGCATGACGGAGGGGTTGAAGATGAATTTGTAGTAATCCGGATATGCCGCACCCATCACGCCAGGTCCCAGCAGGACGCCGGTGATGATCTGCACCACCACCAGCGGGGCGTAGTAATCGGTCTTGAAAACCCGCCAGATCAGGTAGGGAATGGAGAAAATCAGGAGCATCGCGAGGAGGAAAATCTCCGTCGTGTTCATTGCTGTGTGCATGGGACTGTCTCGGTATTGTTCTGGGGGGGGCGCGCGAATGTGGTCCTCGGCTGCCTGGGAGCGGTTCCAAAATCACGTAGTAAAATTTCGGAAATGCCGCAAGCCAATGCTAGCTCAACAATTGAGTAAGTTCAACAACTATGTTGGGATGACAATCCGGCCGGGATTGGTTGTGCGAAAGGAACAATCAGACGCCGGTGCTGGCGACTGCGCCGCCTTGCGCGGTATAGTCGGTGGTGTCGGCCGCCGCACCGCGCCGGTCACACCTCGCTAACCATCTTTTCGAGACCCTGCCATGTCCCATTCATCCGAAACCCGCATTTTCACGGCGCCTGCCGCCAGCGTTCCGTCACGACTTGCCAGCGTCGAGGATTACGAGGCCCTGGCGCGCGGCCCGGGCGGGCGTGCCTGCGCGCGCACCGACAAGCTGCATCACGTCTTCGGCAGCACGCGCAGCGGTTACGCGATCTACTTTTTCGGCGAGCTTCTGGCGGCGTTCGATTTTCCGGCGTTGACCTTCCTGACCGACAGCGGCCAGCAGTACGCGTTCGAAGGCGAGTACGGCACCACGCTGGTCGAGGTGCTCGATGCGGAAAAACAGCGCGCGGTGATCGTCCAGATGAATGCCTTGTTCGCCGCCCTCAAGGCCAATCCCACGATCGCCTACGAGGCCGAAACCTTCGGCCATCTGTGCGACGACGATATCGAAAAAGCGCTGGCGCGCGATTATGTCAGCGGCCGGCCGTACGCCGATACCGAGGTCTATGGCGACGAGGGCGATACGGCAGACTACCTGTTCACCTACCTTCGCAGCGTCCTCAAAGTGGTCGAAAATGCGCTGGACGAAGGCCTGCTGGTCGTTTTCAGCGGCGAGTTGTAGCCATTGCCGCCGATCGCCGTCGGTCCGTAGGCAAGCAGTTGGTACGACAGGTCATGGATCAACGCCGGGCGCGCCCGCCTGCTCGGGAATTCCCGGTAGGCGAGCTTGACTTCACCTCCGCTCACACCCTGGTAGATCACCTCCGCATGCGGCCCGTCCAGGGTTGGCGTCCCGCTCTCGCTCTTCTCCACGGTGTAGTCGGCCGGCGAGACGAGCGTGGTGCAAATCATGGTCAAGCTGCCGTTGCGGACAAAAACCTCGCCGGAGAAACCGGCTTTGGCTTGACGCGGCTGGCCTCGTCCGGTTGCGCCGCCGCCGCATGCGGTGGCGCGACCGGAAAACGTGCATCGCTTCTACGCGGGGCCGATCAAGGCCGCCACACCGGACGCACCTTGCTATTGATGTCGACGGCCTGTCCCACCGTCGATTCGGCATCGACGAAGCCGGAGCGGTTACCTGAACTGAGATTGAGGCCTTCCCCGCGGTATTCCACATCGCCGTACAGATTCAGGCTGCCCGATGCGGCCTGGCCACGCTCGAAGAATCCCAGCGGGTAGAACGTGGTGCGCACTTGGGCCGAGCCGCCGACGATGAAGGCGTTGTCGCCGTTGTTGCCACGCTCGCCGATGATGCTCAAGCCGCCCACCGTGCCACCCGATACCGAGCCGTTGGCAACGATGGCCTGGTCTTCGATGCGCGCATTGCCCGTCACCGAAGTGCCTGGAAGGACAGTCGCATACGGTCCGACGTACGCGCTGGCCGATGTGGTCGACGGCGCGCAGCCGCCGCCGTTGGCATGCCGCGCCGTCCCCGCCGGGCACGGATCGCGCTGGCCGTTCTGGAAGCCCTGCGGCCAGGCATTGGCCACTTCGATCATGTAGGGATAGCGCCAGATGCTGGCGTAATCCTGCTCGCCGTTGATCACCTGTAGTACCGACGGCGTAGCCGTCACCACCATGAACAGCGGCTCGCCGGCCTTGACGGCGAAGGTCAGGTTGGCGTCGAGACCCTTCTGCATGGCGCTGTAGCGCGCCGACGTGAATTGCGCGTTGGTCGCGACCAGGCCCCAGCGGTAGTCGGCGTTCGAGCCGGCCTGGTTCGCGCCGCGGAACTTGACGCTCACCGTGCTGGCGCCCGCGGCAGGATACAGGCGCACCACGTTGTAGCCGAAACGCTGCGGCGCGCCGTAGTAGGGCGAGACGAAGCGGCGATTGGCGGCCCAGCCGGTGTCGAGCGCTTCGAGCGGCATCAGGCGGTGCATGCGCTCCGACTTGTCGGTCTGCGTGATGTTGCCGAAGCTGTTGCGGAAGGCGGCCGGCGTGGCCTTGTAGTCCCACACCACATTGTGCATGGCCCAGTCGCCGAAGAAGTCATTCAGCTGCGACACGCTCCATCCGCGCGACTTCTGGATATTGGCGAAGGTGTCGCTGCCCGGGGTGGTGAAGATCTGGCTGACCGCGGCCGGGCATTGCTTGTCCTTCAGGTATTCCATGTACTGCCAGTTGCAGTACTGGTCGCGGCTCGATCCCAGGTACAGGTGCGGCGCGTTGGTCAGCATTTCGCTGCAATGGGCTTCGTTCTTGTACTCGGGCAGCTGGTGCGCGGTGTAGTTGGCGTGGCCTTCGGCGATGGCGCGGCAGTTGTGCGGATTGGTGCAGTTCAGGCCACCGTTCGACATCCACCACGATTGCCACGCATGCGTGAACTCGTGGGTCAGGCCCCAGTGGTCGAGCAGGGCGCCGGGCCCGATCCACATGCCGATGCGGTCGCGCGCCCAACCGCCGGCAGTCAAGCCGTCGGTGGAGTGGATGTGGATCGACGGCTTGATTTTGTTCGGGGTGTTGACGAAGGGCTCGGGCATGAACAGGTTGGCATTGAAGAGGTTATGCCACACCGTGTTTTCGAGTGTGTTGACGGCCAGGGTGAGGTCGGCGTCGGAGATCTTTTCGTCCGAGTAGAAGGCGAAGTGCGCCGATTCCTTGACCAGCTTGTAGTTCGCGCGGTCGGGCGAGGGGCCGCCGGCGACCCAGGTGCCGGGCGTGGTCTCCGGCTTGGTGGTGGCGCAGCCGGAGGCCCAGGCAGTGCTTGTGCTGCCCTGGTCGACCGCCGGCGTCGGGGTTGGCGTGGGCGTTGGCGTCGGAGTCGGAGTCGGCGTCGGCGTCGGCGTCGGCGTGGGAGTCGGGGTAGGCGTCAGCGGTCCAATCGCACAGTACTTTTTCGTGCCGGAGACAGGATCGCCGAAGGTCGCATTGGTGCATGCCACATTGCCGGACAAGGTCTTGGTGACCCACTTGTTCGCAGCGCCATACGACACTTTCCGCTTGGTGGCGCCGACGGCGCAGGTTTCTTTTTCGGTGGCGCACTTGGTATAAGCGCTGGGCCAGTCGGCGGCGAACGCCGGTGCCAGCGCGCCGCAGGCCAGCAGCGCGCTGGCGCTGGCGATCAATGTTTTGCGAATAAGGTAAGTCATGTCCATCCCTCTGATGTTGCATTATTGGAAATGGTATGTTATCAGATGACTTGTCCAAATTGTAACTATAATCGACGCCGCTGCGCATATTTATCCATTCCGCGCAGGAAGCTGCAACGTTTAAGGGTGGACGGTCACGCCGCCCGGCTGACAACGGCCATGATGATCCCCGCGATGGCCCCGGCGACGCCAACGCCGACAAGAACCAGCAAGCCATACAGCAATGGCGTGCCCCAGCTCCGGTGCTGGTAGTTCTTGCCGTACGTGGTGGCGACGAAGCGGATCTGCTCGCGCGCGCTGATGACGTACCAGGCGACAAGCGCGGCGAGGCTGAAGATGAAGTTGAACCTGCCAAGCGACCCCGACAGCGACTCCGGCTTGGCGAACGCCAGCGTGAACGAGAAGAGGAAAAGCAGCGCACTGCCGATGAGCCAGCGCTTCGATGCCGCCGCCTTGTCGGGCTTGCCCAGGACTTGCCAGTTTTTCATATGAATCCAGGAACCAAACATAATGCCAAACACCAGGCACCATGCGGCTGCCGCGCCTGGATTCCAGATTGGCGGGCTCAGCCTGGTATCGCCGGTCATGGTGCCCCCGGTCGCTTGCGGCGGGGCGTAGGGGTTGTCGGACATTGTGATCTCGCATGGCGTCGGTGCCGGCCAGGGTGGCCGCTTGTTATCTTTCAGACCAGCGAAACGCCTTTTGGTTCCCGCGCGGACGCGCATCCCCGATCGCCATGCGCAAGCGGGCAGCAGTGGCAATCGCCGGAAAAGTGGCCGTATCGACCATATCCTGTGCTAAAATCTTGCCCGCTGCCCGGATGGTGAAACTGGTAGACACCCGAGACTTAAAATCTCGTGCTCGTAAGGGCGTACCGGTTCGATTCCGGTTCCGGGCACCAGCAATGGCGGGGTTTTGCTTAGTTCAAAGCTCCGCCACCTTTTCCGCAAAATCCATTTTGCCGGCGCGATTCGTTTCCCGCGACGATGCCCCGCACGCTGCGGCCTCCACACGGCGTCGATTGCCCGATGTAATTTCCCACTCCAATCAAGCTATAGTAGCTACGGGCGCATTCGCGTTTGAGAGAAGTGAAGACCTGACTGGTCGCCGCATGCGGATCCGCGCGTGCACATCGAGAGAGACATATGTTTTCCGTGATACTTCTGTTTGGCTTTGTCGCAATTGGAGTGTGGATGGTCTCGCTTGCCGAGCGTCGGCGGGATCGCCGCGTCCGCGAATCCCTGCAGAAGCGCGAGGCAGGAAACAGGCCAGTGCCGGTCACGGCATCAATTTTTGGCAAACCAGCCGCCAGGACCTCAGCGCAGGGCCCGAAACGGCCGCGCCGCAAGGACGAGGAGGACAAGGACGACGAGGCCGGGCGGACATCGACACCTCAAGCTGATGCCGTTCCGATGTATTACGACGAATCCTACACGACGCTGCGATCGCACACAGCGCCGTCAGCGGAGAGCTATCACGGACGTGGTGGTGGAAGGTGGAGCAGTCTGCCGGACGACGACGGATATTCCAGGCCGACGAGTTTGTCGTCGTACAACTCCGACTCGTCGAGCTCGCCGCATTGCTCCGGGCCCAGCTCCAGCTCCAAACCCGGCTCCGACTCCGACTCCAGCCCCAGCTCCAGCTCCTCGTCATCATGGTCCGGCTTCGGTTCGTCGAGTTCATCGGGCAGCTGCAGCTCGTCGACATCGTCGGACAGCGACGATCGCAATGCGTCAGACGATTAGTTGTTTCGGCCCGCCGTGCCCACCTTATCCCGGATAAGTTGGAGCGGCAACTGCGCGCAGCCGGCCGGCGCCGCGTGAGGCGTAGCGCCCGTTTGATTCCCCTCGCCAGCGGTATGGTGTAGCATTCGTGGCGGCGTGCCGCAGTCCGGCCCGCCGCAGTACTTACAAGGACACGAATTGAACATCACTATCAACGAGGAACTGCGTTCCTTCATCGACCCGCTCACCGCCAACGAATACGCCGCGCTCGAACGCAGCCTGCTGGCCGAGGGCTGCCGCGACGCCCTGGTGCTGTGGAACGATGTGCTGATCGACGGCCACAATCGCTACGAAATCTGCCAGAAACACAGCATCCCCTTCAAAACGGTGCAGAACGCGACCTTCGCCTCGCTCGACGACGTCATGCTGTGGATGATCGATAACCACCTGGCGCGCCGCAGCGTATCGGACTACCAGCGCGGCGTGCTTGCGCTGCGCAAGAAGGATATCGTCGCCGCCCGTGTGGCCCAGCGCGCGGCCGAACCGGAAAGTCCGCAAGCTGCCGCGCCCGACGCGGCCAAGGTGCCCGAGTCGCCACCCTGGAACACGCGCGAAGACGTGGCCAAGGCCGCGCGCGTGTCGAGCAATACCATCAGCCAGATCGAACGCATCCAGAAGGCGGCCACGCCGCAGCTGGTCGAAGCGGTGCGCTCGGGGACCATCTCGATCAACGCCGCCGCCAACGTGGCGTCGCTGCCCGAATCGGTGCAGATCGCGGCAGTGGCCGGCGGACGCAAGGAACTCCAGCAGGCGGCGCGCCAGGTGCGCGAACAGAAAGCATCGAGCCGTCCGCCCAAGGAGCCGGCGGCCGACGCCGAAGCCGACCTGCGCGCCCAGGTGGCGACCCTGCGCGAGAAGGTCGACACCCTCAGCGCCGAGAACGACGCCCTCAGGGAGCGCCTTGCGGCCCTGGGCGAGACCGCCGCGTAGCTGCGCGCGGGCGTGTCCCGCTTTTGAAAATCGTCAGGAGATTCATCGATGCTTCGACCCTTTCTCGTTTCGACACTGCTTGGCTGCGCCACCGTTGCAGCCGCGCTGCCCGCCGGCGCCGCGCTGGACAAGCGCGCCGGCGTGTCATCAGCTGTGACGCCCGAACAGGCGCGCTGGAACAGGACAGCGCGGCGCGTGACCATCATGCGCGACAAGTGGGGCATTCCCCACGTCTTCGGCAAGACCGACGCCGACGCCGTCTTCGGCCTGCTGTACGCGCAGGCGGAGGACGATTTCAACCGGGTCGAACTCAATTACATCAACGCGCTCGGGCGCCTGGCGGAAGTCGAAGGCGAGGCCGAAATCTGGCGCGACCTGCGCATGAAAATGTTCGTCACGCCCGAGGACATGCGGGCCAAGTACGCGGCCAGCCCGGCGTGGCTCAAAAAATTGATGGTCGCCTTTGCCGATGGCCTGAACTTCTACCTGCACACCCATCCCGAGGTCAAACCCAGGCTGATCACGCATTTCGAACCGTGGATGGCGCTCGCATTCAGCGAAGGCAGCATCGGCGGCGATATCGAGTCGATCGACCTCAAGGAGCTGGAACGGTTCTATGGCAAGAAGAGCGCGCTGGCGCTGGCCGGCTCGCCGAATGCGCTCGACCGCGAACCGCGCGGCTCGAACGGCTTCGCTATCGCGCCCAAACTGAGCGCGTCCGGGCGCGCACTCCTGCTGATCAACCCGCACACCTCGTTCTACTTCCGCCCCGAAGTCCACGTCGTCAGCGACGAGGGCCTGAACGCCTACGGCGCGGTGACCTGGGGCCAGTTCTTCGTCTACCAGGGCTTCAACGACAAGGCTGGCTGGATGCACACCTCGGGCGGCGGCGATGTGATCGACGAGTACCTCGAAACCGTGACCGAAAAAGACGGCAGCTACGTCTACCGGTACGGCAGCGGCGAGCGCGCCCTGCGTGAAGTGAAGGTGACCTTGCCCTACAAGAGCGCCGGCGGCATGGCCAGCAAGACCGTCACCGCCTACTTCAGCCACCACGGCCCGGTGGTGCGCGAGGAGGGCGGCAAATGGGTCGCGGTCAAGCTGATGGAGGAGCCGCTCAAGGCCCTGACGCAGTCGTACACGCGCACCAAGGCCCGCAATTACAAACAGTTCCGCAAGACGATGGAGCTGCGCACCAATTCGTCGAACAATACCGTGTATGCGGATGCCGACGGCAGCATCGCCTACTTCCACGGGAATTTTGTGCCGAAGCGCGACACCGCTTTCGACTGGAAGAAGCCGGTCGACGGCAGCAATCCGGCCACCGAGTGGCAAGGCCTGCACGCCATCGACGAGACCATCACGCTGCTCAATCCGGCCAGCGGCTGGATCCAGAACACCAACAACTGGCCGTTCGCGGCGGCGGGTGCGAACAGCCCGCGCCGGCAGGACTATCCTCTGTATATGTGGTCGCTGCCGGAAAACGCGCGCGGCCTGCATGCGGTCGCCGTGCTCGACAAACGCAAGGACTTCACCCTCGACAGCCTGATCGCCGCCGCCTACGACAGCCACCTGACCGCCTTCGACCCGCTGATCGCCTCACTCGCCGCCGCCTACGACGAACTGCCCGCAGGCGACGCGCTCAGGGCGCAACTGGCGCCACAGATGGCGGCCTTGCGCGCGTGGGACCGCCGCTACGGCGTCGATTCGGTGCCGACCTCGCTGGCCATCTACTGGGGCCAGGACATGGTCGAGAAAGCGTCAGCCGCCGCCAAAGCGCAGGGCGTGCCGACGGTCGATTTCATCCGCGACAGCCTTGCGCCGGCCGAGCGCCTGCAAGCGCTGGTGCGCGCCACGGCCAAGCTGGAGGCCGACTTCGGCACCTGGCAAACGCCATGGGGCGAGATCAACCGCTTCCAGCGCGCCAGCGGCGACATCAAGCAGCGGTACGACGACGCCAAGCCGAGTTTTCCGGTGGCGTTCGCGTCGGCCAACTGGGGCTCGCTGGCCGCTTTCGGCATGGTGGCGCCGCAAAAAACCAGGCGCATTTACGGCGACCGTGGCAACAGCTTCGTGGCGGCCGTGGAGTTCGGGCCGCGCGTACGCGCCAAGAGCATTCTGGCCGGGGGCAACAGCAGCAATCCGGCCTCGCCGCATTTCAGCGACCAGGCCGAGATGTACAGCAAGGGGCAGTTCAAGGATGTGCTGTTCTACAAAGCCGATATCGAGAAGCATCTCGAACGCAAATACCATCCCGGCGACAGGAGCGATCAATGAGCATGAGCGAAAAACAGAAGATGCTGGCCGGCGAAGCGTATCGCCCCGGCGACGGTGAGATCCATGCCGACCAGTCGGCCGCCAAGGCGTGGATGGTGCGCTACAACGCCGCCCTGGGCGAGTCGGCGTCGGCGCGCCGCGTGCTGCTGGCCGCGCAGCTTGGCGCGGTGGGCGAGGGCGCGGTGATCCGCCCGCCGTTTCACTGCGATTACGGCTACAACATCCACCTCGGCAAAGACGTTTTCCTGAACTTCAACTGCGTCATTCTCGACGTGGTGAGCGTGACCATCGGCGAGGGCACGCAGATCGGGCCGGCCGTGCAGATTTACACGGCCGACCATCCGCGCGACCCGGCAGAGCGCCGCGCGGGCCTGGAATTCGGGCGTCCGATCAGCATCGGGCGCAATGTGTGGATCGGCGGCGGCGCCATCATCCTGCCCGGCGTGAGCATCGGCGACGATGCCGTCATCGGCGCCGGCAGCGTGGTCACGCGCGACGTGCCGGCCGGCGCGACGGCGGTCGGCAACCCCGCGCGCGTACTACCGGTCTGAATTGCGCGGCTCCAGGCGCGCCTTCAAAAAATCGACGAACAGCCGCGTGCGCGCCGAGACCAGGCGCGTATCGGTAATCGCATGCACTGGAATCGGCGCCAGGCGCCATTCCGGCAGCACCCGCAGCAGCCGTCCCGACGCCAGTTCCTCGCGCGCGATCACCTCGTCGAGGATTGCGATGCCCGCTCCCTCGGCCGCCAGCGCGCGGCTCAGGCCCACGCTGTTCATCAGGAAGCGCGCATTGACCGGCACCGTGCGGCTGGCCGCGCCGTTGAACAGCGTCCATCCATCCTGCCGGATGCCCGGGGCGGCGCACAAGGCGTGGCGTATCAGGTCGTCCGGATGATCGAGCGGCGGCGCCCGATCGAGGTAGGCCGGCGCCGCGTACAGCTGGCGCTCCAGCAGCGCGATCCGGCGCGCGACCAGGGTCGATGGCGCCGTCGGCGCAGGTCCCATGCGGATCGCCAGGTCGAACGGTTCGGCCAGCAGGTCGACCCGGCGCGAAGCGGCGTCGAGTTCGAAGTCGATCAGCGGGTAGGCCACGGCGAATTCGGCCAGCAGCGGCGCCAGGTAGTTGATCGCCAGGTCCACCGGCATCGAGATGCGCAAGGTGCCGCTCGGGCGGGCCGCATCGCCGCGCAGCGCTTCGTGCGCCACGTTGGCTTCTTCGACGATGCCCTGGCAGCGGTTGAAGTACGCTTGCCCGGCCTCGGTCAGCTCGACCCGGCGCGTGGAGCGGTGCAGCAGCCGTACGCCGATTTCTTTTTCCAGCGCGGCGATATTGCGCGACAGCGTGGAGCTCGACATGCCCAGGGTATCGGCCGCCTTGCGGAAATTCCTGGTCTTGGCCACTTCCACGTAGAGCTGCATGTAGTTCAGTAGTTGCATGTCGATTGCTCCATTTATGCAGCAGTGAATCTTGATTTTGTCTGTTTGTCTCATTGGTGCAGCAATGTACCATGGCTTTTCACTCAGCCAGAAGGGAAACAGATGAACACCTTATTCACCCCGCTCGAACTCGGCCAACTGACACTGCCCAACCGCATCGTGATGGCGCCGATGACGCGCTCGCGCTCCGACGACGCCAGCGGCGTGCCGTCCGCCGCCGTCGCCACATATTACGCGCAGCGCGCCGACGCCGGCCTCCTGATCACCGAAGGGACCTTCCCCGGCCCGATGGGCAAGGGCTATGTACGCACGCCCGGCATTCACACGGACGCGCAGATCGCCGCCTGGAAGGATGTCACCGACGCCGTGCACCGCAAGGGTGGACGCATTTTCATGCAGCTGATGCACTGCGGGCGCATGTCGCATCCGAGCATGCTGCCGGACGGCGCGGCGCCGCTGGCGCCATCGGCGATCACGCCGGCCGGCACGGTCTACACCGCCACCGGACCGCTCGAACTGACGCAGCCGCGCGCATTGTCCATCAGCGAGGTGCAAGGCGTGATCGACGAGTACCGGATGGCGACCCGCAACGCGCTCGCCGCCTGCTTCGACGGGGTCGAACTGCATGCGGCATCGGGCTATTTGCCGGAGCAGTTCCTGTCCTCGTCCACCAACGAGCGCACCGACCAATACGGCGGCTCGCTTGAAAACCGCGCGCGTTTCATCCTCGACGTGCTGGCCGCGATGGCGGGCGAGGCGGGCGGTGCGCGTGTCGGCATCAAGATCGCGCCGGAGATGGGCTTTAACGACATCAGCGACGCCACGCCGCAGGAGACCTACAGCTATCTGGTGCGCCAGCTCGCTCCCCTCAAGCTGGCCTACCTGCACGTGGCCCAGTTCAAGACATCGTTCGACTACCACGCGGCGCTGCGCCCGCTGTTCGCCGGCGCCTACCTGCAGGGCGGCGGCTTGGCAAAAGAGAGCGCCGGCGCGGCCATCGGCGCGCAGCGTGCCGACGCGGCAGTGTTTGGAGGCCTGTACCTGGCGAACCCCGACCTGGTGCAGCGCTTGCGTCAGGGCGCGCCGCTCAACACGCCCGACGCGGCGACCTTCTATTCACCCGGCACGGCCGGGTACACCGACTACCCGGCGCTGGGAGAAGCGGCATGAACCGCGCCGTTCGCATTCACGCCTACGGCGGCGCCGATGTGGTGCGGGTCGACCAGGTCGACGTACCCGCGCCGGCAGCCGGCGAGGTGCTGGTGCGGGTGCGCGCCGCCGGCGTCAATGCGCTGGACTGGAAGATCCGCCAGGGCTATCTGCAAGCGGTATTCCCGCTCGCGCTGCCGGCCACCCTCGGCATCGAGCTGGCCGGGGAGGTGATGGCGCTCGGCGACGGCGTGACCGGCTTTGCGCCGGGCGACCGGGTCATGGGACCGTTTGGCGCCCTGGGAGCGTATGCCGACGTGGTGGCGGTGGCGGCGCACAAGCTGGCGCTGGTACCGCAGGCGATGGATTACGTGCAGGCCGCGGCGCTGCCGGTGGCCAGCCTGACCGCGTGGCAGGCATTGCGCGCCGCCGGCCCGCTGCTGGCCGGCCGGCAGGTGCTGATCCACGGCGCGGCCGGCGCGGTTGGGGGCTTTGCGGTGCAGTTTGCAAAAGCGGCGGGCGCCGTGGTGCTGGCCACCGCGTCGGCGTCGAGCCGCGGCCATGTGCTGGCGCTGGGCGCGGAGCGCGTGATCGACCGTCACGCCGAACGCTTCGAAGAGCAGGTGCGCGATATCGACCTGGTGCTCGATCTGGTCGGCGGCGACACGCTCGAGCGCTCCTGGCAGGTGCTGGCCGACGGCGGCGCCATCGTCAGCACGGCCGCACCCGACATCGGCGCGCGCGCACCGGCCGGGCGGCGCGGCCTGTGGTTCGCGATGGTGCCGCACCGGCAGCAATTGAGCGACATCGCCGCCATGGTCGCCGCGGGGACGGTACGCTCGACGATTGCCCGCGTCACCGGCATCGATGGCCTGGCGCAGGCGATCGAGCAAAGCCACGGCGGGCATGCGCCCGGCAAGGTGGTCGTCGATTTCGCCCGCTGATACCAAGATGCAACAGTCGCGCCCGCCGCGCTTGCTATAATGACGCGCTTCATTCGGTGGGAACACGCAGTGGCAAAACTTTATTTCAGGTATTCGGCGATGAACGCCGGCAAGTCGACAGCGCTGCTGCAAGTAGCGCATAACTATGAAGAGCAGGGCCAGCAGGTAAAACTGTACACGGCCGCGATCGACAGCCGTTATGGCGTGGGGCAGGTGACATCACGCCTGGGTCCGCAGCGCGAGGTCGACATGTTCGATAGCGCGACCGATTTCCTGACCGATGCGCCGAAAGTGGCGTGCGTGCTGGTCGATGAAGCGCAGTTTTTATCGACCGCGCAGGTGCAGCAATTGCACCAGCTGGCGCAGGTGCGCGGCGTGCCGGTGATTTGCTACGGTTTGCGCAGCGATTTCCGGGGCGAGCCGTTTCCCGGATCGGCCTATTTGCTGGCGCTGGCCGACGATATCGAGGAATTGAAGAATATCTGCACCTGCGGGAAAAAAGCCACGATGAATATCCGCGTGGACGCGCAGGGCAAGCGGATCAGGGAAGGCGAGCAAGTGTCCATCGGCGGCAACGAGCAATACCGCCAGGCTTGCGGCCGGTGTTTTTACGCGGGCTGACGTGGCCCGAGGGTAAGGAGGTGTTTGCATGTCCCATCCTGTCACCTATATGCATCTGGCGCCCGGCACGCTGCCCACCGGGCGGGTGCGGCCGGCGCCGTACAAAATGGTGGTCATCGCCGATGCGGCCGGCGCGCCCGAATGGCAATCGCAGGTGAGCGACTGGATCGTCAAATCCGGTTGCCGCTACATGATCGCCTGGGGCGTCGACTGCAGTTCTTGGGATGACGCGGTCGATATGGCCAATATCGAAGCATTCGACTTCGGCGATATCCCCGACCAGCATTTCATTCCCACCTCCTGGCATGCGGACGATCCGATCGAGGAGGTGTTCGGCTTTTGCAAATACGACGCCGCGCATCCGGTGCTGGAACTGAGGCAAACGGTGTTGCTGCATATTGCCGACGCGGCAAACGAGAAAGCGCTGCTGCAAGCTTACGCGGCGGCGTGAGCCAGGGTTACCCTCTGGAACGCTTGCCCAGTCCCGCCGCGACATCCCGGCGTACCGACGGGCTCTTGATCAGATTGACTGCCAGGGCCTTGATGTGGTCCGCTTCATGCGGATCTCCGTTGCCAGCCAGGACGGTCAGTACCCGCCTGACTTCGCTGACGTAGGTCGTGATCTCGGCGCGGCGCTCGGGCGCTGGCGAATAGGGCCGCTGTTTGATTGCCGCAATGTCCTGTTCGAGCACGCGCGCCATTTCGCGCACGAACGGCTCCGCCGGCGGCATCAGTTTGGCCGCCAGGGCATAGTCCTGCGCTTCCACAATGGCCGGCATGGCAATCAGCGCACAGTCGGCGGCAAACACCGGCGAGGCCGCGGCCAGGGCCTTGTAGAACTGATAGGTCGCCGCCGTATCGCCGAGTTCCGCATCGATGATGACGATATCCCAGAACACTTCACGGTCGTTCGCGCCGGCCAGCAGGGCCTTTTCCTTGTCGGCGCGGATGGTGCGCAGCGCGTCGAGCGCCTTGGGGTAGGCCTGGCCCAGTTCGACCCACATGCCGATCAAGTAGTAGCGCATTTCTTCCAGCGCCGCATCTTCTTCCAGGGCGTGCTGGTAGAACCAGACAAAGCCTTGCAGCGCCTCGTCATGGCGGCCATCGTACATGGCGTTTTCGGCATCGGCGAATCGTGTCAGAGCTGTCATGGTGTCCTTTCAAGTTGGGCAAGTCGCCCGAAAGGCGCATGATGCCATACTTGCCATTGACGCAGAAGGCGGCATCGAAGAGCGTTGTACTCGCCGCGAATCTGGGGGATAATTCGCCTCATGAACGATACCACTACACTCCCCCCATTGCCCGACCGCCTGTCGATCGACCCGCGCTGCCCTTTTCACAATGAAGCGGCGTTCGAACGCGACGTCGTTATCAAGCTCAACGACAAAGAATACGTCAACGTCGAGGAATACTGCATCAGCGAAGGCTGGATCAAGATTCCATCCGGCAAAGCACTGGACCGCAAGGGCCATCCGATGCTGATCAAACTCAAAGGCAAGGTCGAAGCGTTCCATAAATAGAGCGAGTCGTCCCCGTCCGGCCGCGATGCGGCCCGGCTGGCCAACCCGTGATCCATCTTCATCCCCGCTGACACTGCCGGGCCATGTATGTGCGTGGCGGCTGTGTTGCCGGGGATATTCTTTTGTGCAAGGGAAGCGCAGTGCACTGGATTCTGCAAGAAGGTTTTTTGTCCGAGAACGGCTGGGATGCCCTGATCGCCACGCTCGAGCGCTTCGGCATCGCCTGTTCGGTGCACGCGGTGGTGCCGAAAACCGGTGAGCTGCTGCCCGCGCCCGTCATCGCTCACGCCAACGTGATGTGCATCGGGTCGTATTCGATGCGGCACGTGGCGGCGAAACACGGCTGGGTTCCGGGGGTGTTCGATCTGTATGCGCAGGATTTCGAACAGCAGCGCGCGCACTGGGGCGGGCATATGCTCAACGCCGGCGCCGTGGTAAGCAGCGTGCGCGAGGCCCGTTTCAGCGGCGAGCGCATGTTCGTGCGCCCGGTCCACGATTCCAAGTACTTTGCGGGGCGCGTGTTCGATGCCGACGCCTTCAGCGCCTGGCAACACGCCGTCTGCGCTGCGGCGCCAAACCGCGCTGGCAGCCTGGCGCCGGATACCCTGATCCAGTTATCGCGTCCGGTCGCCATTTACGCCGAATACCGTTTCTGGGTGGTGGGCGGCGAGATCGTCACGCAGTCGCTGTACAAGCGCGGCAGCCAGGTGATCTATGCGAGCGATGTCGATGAACGCCTCACGCAGTTTGTCGCGGCGCGCATCGGCGAATGGTCGCCGCACGAAACGTTCGTGATCGACGCCTGCGATTGCGCCGAGGGCATGAAGATCGTCGAAATCAATACCCTCAATTCGTCCGGCTTTTACGCCGCCGATGTGCAGCGCCTGGTGCTTGCGCTGGAACAGCGCTACAGCGCAGGATGAATCCGGACGCCCGCGCCCAGCTGGACCGGCTGCGCCAGCACCTGCGCAGCGCCGCGCTGGCCACCATCGGCGGCTTTCGTCCGCCGCAAGACCCGCTCACCTCCTGGTTCGGGCGCGGCGCCGGCTTGCCGCATGAAACCTTGCCCGAATTTGAAGGCGCACCCATGTTCCCGCTGCTGCAAATCCGCGTGGACGAACTGCCGTACGTTCCCGCGCAGTTGCGCGATGTGGCTTTGCTGGTGCTGTTCCACAACCAGTCGCGCCATCCCTTCGACTTGCCGCATGGCGAAGGATGGCTGATCCGGGAGTACGCCAGCCTCGACGGCCTGGTGGCGCTGCCGCAGGTGGCGCAGCGCATCAAGCCGTTTCCCATCCGCTGGCGCCGCGTGGACGACGATGCGCCGGGCTGGGAGGGAGCCTGGGAACTCGTCGACCTGGCGCCGGTCAATGACGACGAGGCCGCGACCGACGCGTTTTTCGACGGCTTTACGCGCAATATGGGCACCAAGGTGGGCGGCTATCCCTACGAAATCCAGCACGGCGTCGGGAGCCACGATTTCGTGTTCCAGATCGGCTCGGAAGAGAAGGCCGGCTGGATGTGGGGCGACAATGGCGTCGGCTACTTCTTCCGCGCGGCCGATGGCCAGTGGCGCTGGGATTGCCAGTTCTATTAAGCCGCGCACGATAGCATGCCCGCGTCTTGCCAGGCTGGTCTATGGTATAAATTCGGCGATGAACGCCGGCCAATTCCCCGCATGAAAGACATGCTCCTCTACCTCGCGCCCTCGGTCGGGCTGGCGCTGGTGATCCGGGTGCTGGCCGGGGCGCATCCCTTCTTTTTCCTGTTCACCGTCGCCGGCACCATCTGCCACGAACTGGCCCACTTCGTTGCCGGTCTCTTGACCGGCGCGCGGCCGGCCTCGTTCACCGTGATTCCGCGCCGGGTAGGGCGGCACTGGGAACTGGGCTCGGTCACCCTGACCCGGGTGCGCTGGTACAACGCCGCCCCGGCCGCGCTGGCGCCGCTGGTGATCGTGCTGCTGCCGTTCTGCGTGGCCTGGTGGCGCACGCGCGGCCCCTGGCAGTTCGACCCGCGCGACCTGCTCATCGCGCTGGCGCTGGCGCCCCAGTTCCTGTCGTTCTGGCCGTCGATGGTCGACTGGCGCATCGCGCTGCGCTCCTGGCCGTATCTGTTCATTATCGGCGCGGGACTCTGGCTGCTGTTTCACTTCCGGCCACACCTGTTTCAATTTGTAAATCCATGAACCCCTAAGGCCACCAGCCCGTAAGCTCGGTTTCGCGCCGGTGCGTCGGTGGCTCTGCCCCACGCCACTATCCTGTTAGAATCAGCGGCAGTAGCCGATTTAGCGGCTGGGCGCCCTTGCACTGCACGGTTTCGCCCGCAGATAACACCAGTTCCCGCTCGGAGAGACAACGAATGAAGAAGCACATGTTGATGGTCGCACTGGCATTTGCCGCGACGACACACGCGGCAGTCCCGCAGCCCGTCAAGGCGGTCGCCCAGCCTGCCAAAGCCGGCGCCACGCCGCTCAAGCCGGTTGCCACGCAAACCCAGGCCGCCGTCTGGGCCGCCACGGTCTTCGGACGCCACCACTACAAGGTCACCCCGCTCGACGATGCGATGTCGGAAAAGATTTTCGACCGCTACCTCAAATCCCTCGACAGCGACCGCCTGCATTTCCTGCAGAGCGATGTCGACGGTTTCGACCCTATCCGCACCAAGCTCGACGATGCGATCCGGGCCGAAAACCTGACCACGCCGTTTTCCATGTACAGCCTGTACCAGCAGCGTTTCAACGAGCGTTTCGCGTATTCGCGTGAGCTGCTCAAAGGCAAGTTCGACTTCACCACCGACGAAACCTTCCAGATCGACCGCGAAAAAGCGGCCTGGCCGAAGAACATCGAGGAAGCGCGCGACCTGTGGCGCAAGCGCGTCAAGAACGACTGGCTGCGCCTCAAGCTGGCCGGCAAAGACGACAAGTCGATCCGCGAAACGCTCGACAAGCGCTACGAAAACTACGTCGGCCGCATGGGCAAAGTGGACAGCGAAGATGTGTTCATGACCTTCATGAACGCCTACGCCACCTCGATCGAGCCGCACACCAACTACCTCGGCCCGCGCTCGGCCGACAATTTCGCCATCGCCATGCGGCTCTCGCTGGACGGCATCGGCGCCGTGCTGCAGCAGCGCGAAGACTACACCGTCATCCGCGAAATCGTGGTCGGCAGCCCGGCCGGCATGTCCGGCAAGCTGAAGGTCGGCGACCGCATCGTCGGCGTGGCCCAGGCCGATTCGCCGGGCTTCACCGACGTGCTCGGCTGGCGCATCGACGACGTGGTCCAGCTGATCCGTGGTCCCAAGGAATCGGTGGTGCGCCTGAACGTGCTGCCGGTCGACGCCGGCACCGACGGCAAGACCGTCACGGTGGCGCTGGTGCGCAAGAAAATCAACATGGAAGAGCAGGCCGCCAAGAAAACCATCATCGAAGTCAAGGATGGCGGCGTCAAGCGCCGGGTCGGCGTGATTTCGCTGCCGACCTTCTACCTCGACTTCGAAGCGCGCCGCCGCGGCGACAAGGACTACAAGAGCGCCACGCGCGACGTGGCCCGCATCCTTGGCGAGCTCAAGAAAGAAAAAGTCGACAATGTGCTGATCGACCTGCGCAACAATGGCGGCGGCGCCCTGGGCGAAGCGGTCGAGCTGACCGGCCTGTTCATCGACAAGGGCCCGGTCGTGATGCAGCGCAGCGCCGACGGCGGCGTGGCGGTCGAGAGCGACACCCAGGCCGGCCTGGCGTGGGATGGCCCGATGGGCGTGCTGATCAACCGTGGCTCGGCTTCGGCGTCCGAGATTTTTGCCGCCGCGATCCAGGATTACGGGCGCGGCCTGGTGCTGGGCGAACCGAGCTTCGGCAAGGGTACGGTCCAGACCCTGGTCAACCTCGACCGTGGCAACCCGGGCGAAAAAGCCCGCTACGGCGAGCTCAAGATGACGATTGCGCAATTCTTCCGCATCAACGGCGGCACCACGCAGTTGCGCGGCGTCACGCCCGATATCAAGATGCCGGTCACTTCCGACCCGGAAGGCTTCGGCGAGTCGAGCTACGACAATGCCTTGCCGTGGGTGGCGATCAAGCCGGTGGCGTTCACGCCGTCGGGCAATCTGAAGCAGCTGATCGCACCGCTGCAAAAGCGCCACGAAACGCGCATCGCCAAGGACAAGGACTTCCAGTATTTGCAGGAAGACATGGCCGAGCTGCGTAAATTGCGCAAAGACAACGTGATTTCGCTGAACGAAGCGGTGCGCCGCAAGGAACGCGATGCGCTGGAAGCCAAGGCCAAGCAGCGCGAAGCACGCCAGGTAGCCCTGCGCGCCGCCGTCACCGACGAGCCGGCCGACGTGGCCGACGCCAAGGATGCGCGCAGCAAGCTGGCGCCGCCGGCCAAGGCGGCCAAGACGGCTGCGACCAAGCCGAACCGCCAGGACGACGGCTTGCAGGCCGACGAGCGCAACCTGGCATCCGAACTGGCCGCCGAAAAAGCGGCCAAGGATGCCAAGGACGTGATGTTGCAGGAAGCGGCGCATATCCTGGCCGACGAGATCGAGATGCTCAAGACCGATACGCGCATGGCGGCGCGCCTGATGCCTTACCTGCCGGCGGTCAAAGCGGGTAACTGAGCAGGAACGCGGTAGTGTGCAGCGACGGGGCCTGAATGGCCCCGTCGTCGTTTACCGGGCAAGCAGTGTCGGCTTGCTCGCAACCGCCGCGCAGCGCGACGATAGCTCACCGGCCGGCCGCGCCATCGCCTGCCGGCGGCGCCGGCGCGGCCACGTTGCCGATCACGAACGGCTTGCTGAGCGCGGTAGCGCTGCGCAGGCCCTCCGACACGGACAGGTAGATCAGCGCCTGTTTCGAAGGCTGCAAGTCGTGCATGTCGAGTTCCAGATAATTGCGCCAGGCCGGAACCAGTCCCAGCGGTATCCAGCTGGCGCCGTTGTCCGGACTGTACTGCGCATACACGAGGGCCTGCGGGGCGAGGCCGGTGAGCGACCAGCCGATGCGCGCCAGCGGCGATCGCCACAGTTCGCCAGCCTGCGGCGCCAGCAAGGCAATTGCCGGCGCCGGTCCGCTGCGTTCGAGCGTGCGCACCGCTTTGCCGTTGAGCTCGATTACCGCTTGCCGCAGCGCCGGATCGAAGGGTGCGATCACGGCAAACTGGCGCACATCGGGCACATGGCCGGAGCCGCGCTGCTCGGCAAACGGAATGCGCACCTGTTGCCCGTTAGCGTTGCGCAAGACCAGCGCGTGCGGCCCGGGTGGCGTCAGCGGCAGCTGGGCGGTCGTGAGCTTGCGCACAAACTGCAAGGCAGCAAGCGCACCATCGGAACCAATCCGTCCGGAGACAAGCAGGATTTCACGCGGATTGGTGGCGGCAGCGGCGGCCGTGGTCGCTGGGGGAAGGACGCGGATGCCGGCGGGGGTGCACGCACCGACCGGATCATTGAAGCTGGCGCTCGATCCGGTAAAGAAACGGTGTGCCGGGTCGAGCGCAATGCAGCGATCGAACCACTGCTGGAGACGGTAAAAATTGATGTCCGAGATCCACAGCTCATTGCCCCAGACAGGCAGGGCAGGCGCGGGACCGTAGGACATCAGATCGTGGACAACGTTGCTGTCACTCACTGCGCAGCGTGGAAACAGCAAGGTGTCCGTGCTCGTCTGGCACGGTGCGATCGGACTCAAGGTCCAGGTGCCGAAATCGTCGGGCGTGCGGGGAGGCGGGCCGTTACGCCGCATGATCAGTCCGAACGCGCCGTCGTTGAATCCGCTTGCCTCGTCGACCACGCCGATCGCGCCGTGGAGGTAGGGCCATGCCTCCCAGTCTCCAAGGGTACCGCCGGCACTTTCGCCGTGCCCGCTGCTCACATGATTCATGCCGATGTTGTGGCCGATTTCCTGCCCTGCCGTGCTGGGCGACAGGTTGGACAAGGCTCCGGGGGTGTTATACCAGCCGTAGCCGAGGCAGCCGGGAGGGTTGCGCGCGATAAACAGATTCGACCAGTAGTTGACATTCAGGATCGCCGTGCCGGCCGTGGTGCCGGCCGCTGCCGCGTGAAGGTTGCCCAGCATGGTGCTGCAATCGGTGGCGGCCGTGCTGTCGACCGGCAGCGTTCCGCCATGACGCAGGCGGATATTGCCGGAGACGGGAAAGATATCCTCCAGGTAGCGCACCAGGCGCTGTCCGGTGATCATGGTCGGGGTCGGGCCGGCGCCGGGATCGCGCACACGAAACAGATTCACCCCCATCCTGTAGGGGCCTTTGAACGAGACGTTTATCTGGTGCAGGATACCGTAGCGCGCCGAGCCGCGCAGGTTCAGCCGCATGCTGCGGGCATTGGCCAGGAACGTGCCTGGAATCACATAGTCGAGCGAGGAATCGACCTGGGCCCGGCGCAGCACCAGTTCACGCTGCTGAGCCAGTGGGGTTGTGGCGCGTGTGCGCGGCACGCTGCGGCCACCAGCGGTATTTTCCGTGATGGTCCTGGTACGCGCCGTGCCGTCGCGGTCGGTGACCACGATCAGCAGTTCGGAATTGAAGTCCGCTATGTCGCGCTCGCTGGCGCCAAGGAAAAAGCGCACCGCCAGGTTGCGGCCGGCGACAAAGCTCAGGCGCTTCGACGGCAGGCCCTGCAGACGCGTGTCCGGCCTGGTATCGATGCTCCGGCCGGGCCGCGTCAGGCGCGACATCACGCCCTGGCTCATTTCATAGGCGAGCACTGACACGACGTTCGGCGGGACCGGCGGCGGCACTGGATCGATCGGAACAATATCGCGGGCGGTCGTGAGCACCAGGTCGTCGATGGTCATGTGGTCGAAGCAGTCCGCCGACGGGGTGGCGACGATGCGCGTAATGTCGCCTTCATCGGCGCCCGCCCGCAGCACAATATCGCGCGACATCGGCGGCAGCGGCTCCAGGAAGCTGGGAGGGCGCGCGGAAAATTCGTTCAGGTCCACTTGCAGCGCGCCCGCGTAGGCGGCAACGCTGTAGGAGCGCAGGTGGCGGTTGAGGACGCGCAGGCGTACTTCGCGCACGCCCATCGGCGCGCTCATCTCGACGATCAGCGGCCCGCATGTGCGCTCTTCGCCTTGCTGCAGGAGCTGGTTGCCGAAGAAGGCGGCGATGATGGGGCGCGAGGGAAAGCGCACGCCCTGCGCCACGTACAGATTGGTGGCTTCGGCTCCCAGCGCCGTCCCCGCGTCGAAGTTGATCGTCACGGTGGCGGCGCGCGCCGGCGCCTGTAGCGCCATCAAAGCAAGCCCGGCCGTTAGCAGCGCACGCGCGGCGGAGGTGAAATAGAGTCTCATGGGAATCTCGCAGGTAGCTGAACTGAGCTATCAAGCTACCATCGCGACTTTCGCATGCGGCTGACTTCGCTCAACGCGGGCAGTTGATGGCGCGCGGGGCGTCATGCCGCCATTCCCGGCAGCGTCAGCCTGTTCTATTCCGCATCAACGCGTGTGCCTTCCAGGCGGCGCAAATGAGCACGATGGCAATCGCGGCGAAAGCCATGCTCGTCGTCACCATGTTGAACAGCGCGTGTTCGGTGGATCTCGTGCTTCGAAACAGCAATCCCCAGGCCCCACCGAGCATGGCTGCGCCACCCACCGCGGCCAGGGCCAATAGCCGCTGTCTGTTGCTGAACGATGGCTGATAAGGTGGCCCCGGCTCGCTGCGTGAAAACCAGGCCATGCTATAACTGGCGATCACGATGAATCCAAGCAGGCTGCTCGTGTGCTGAAGAAGTTTGAACGCGGGTAGATGGAAACCGCCGATTGGAACCAGCGTGCGTAACAGTGCAATGCGCGAGACTAGGACTGTGTTGGGGTGAGTAAATGCATCCCAGATAATATGGGTCGACGCGCCGATTGCCAGTGAGGCGAGCAGGGCCGACGCCGCGCGCGCACTCTGCAAAGGCATGGGGATGCGCCACGCCATGCGGGCGCTGAGCGCTTGCGGCAGCCACGCCAGGAATGCTGGCCTCAACAGTGCGCAATACAGCAGATACACCAGGGCGCCGACCGGAACGCAATACAGGAATATGCCGGGCACGCTGTGACTGAACCTGCCGCTCATACCGAATGAAAAGAAGTAGACGAAGTCCGGCATCATGCTGCCGATCGCCAGCGCCGGCAGGGAAGTGACACCCCTTGCATATCGATGCAAGGGAATGACGATGGCCGGGTGACACAAGGTAAATGGCATCTGTGCCTTTACTGCGGGGCCAATGGCCCGCGCATTGTCGCCGGCTGTCCGGCGCGATCGTTCGGCTTACTTGGGACGGTGCAATGCGCAGAGCTTGTTGCCGTCCGGATCGCGTACATACGACAAGTAGACGGAACCCATGTCGCTTTCACGCAGGCCCGGCGGGCCTTCGCAGGAGACGCCGCCATGTGCCACCGCGACATCGTGAAATTGCGTTACCTGCTCCGGCGAGTTGCATTTGAAGCCGATGGTCGCGCCGTTGGCGCAGGTCGCTTCTTCGCCATTGATCGGCTCGGTGATGCAAAACGTGTTGCCATCATGGCGATAGAAAAGACGGATGTGACCGGAACCGGCCACATTGCGGATCGGTTCGCCGGCGCCGAGCATGCCGAGCAGCGCATCGTAGAACCGTTTCGAGCGCTCGATGTCGTTTGAACCGACCATCACATGATTGAACATACTTTTCTCCTTTGTGTCCTGAGCATTTTCAGGGCGTGACTCTTGTGGTGAATGGAATTGACACTGACGGCAACAACGACGGACGACGTCCACATCTTCCTGTCGCGTTGCAAAAAGTTCCGTGATCATAGCGGTTTACCGGCGTTACGTGGCAGCTGCACATGTCATTGGCATGCAATTTCCATCGTGCAAGTGCGAAACATGGCCAGACAAGGACAATGATGAGTAATCTCGCGTATCTGTTCGGGAAGGCAGGTGAATTTTTGTGCGGTGGGGAACTTTTGCGTCCGGTTGCCGGATCATGATCGGATCCGGCGCAGCCGACGTCAGGCGCGCACAGGCCACCAAGGTGCGTCCAGCCCCTCCACCGATGAATTCCTGATCAGCCGGACCAAACTATTCCACCTGCACGAAAGCCCAGCAGCAGGAATACGCCGTCAACGCGCGCGATGGTCTTGGCGCTGTCATTCATCGAACAAGCGTAAAAAAATCTGCCTCTTTCACGCACGCTCTGACACAGAACAAATTTTCGTAACTGTTCAGCCTGAGTGACGATGAAATATACATGTTGTAAACGCCGGACGCTTCGTTCATCATAGCGGCATGGCAAACAAGCTCCCGCGTCCCGACCTTTCCAAGCTTTCCGAGTCCGACAAGAACAAGGTAATCATGGCGCTGTTCGACCATATCGACGCCTTGTTGGCCCGTGTGGAAACGCTGGAGGCGC
>NZ_WHJH01000019.1 GCF_011682145.1 Massilia mucilaginosa | reverse complement strand
TTGCCAGCGGCGAAAACCGTGGATGACGTCGCGGCGCTGCTGCCGTGGAATATGAAGGATTTGCATACCCCCGATTTAACCAGCGGCGTGACTTCCTGAACAGTCTGGGGTTGATGGATCGCTTACGATTCAACGGATGCTCCACGGAGGTCCGTCAACTTATCGCTTAACTTCTAAAAGGATACTTATCATGCGACCATTCGACCTTGCTCCTCTCTATCGTTCCGCTATCGGCTTCGACCGCCTGGCCAACCTGCTGGAATCGCAGCGCGCCGACGCGCAGCCCAGCTATCCACCGTACAACATCGAACTGGTCAGCGAAGACAAGTACCGCATCGTGATGGCACTGGCCGGCTTCGACCGCTCGGAAGTCGAGATCATCACCGAACGCGACAGCCTGCACATCACCGGCCGCAAGCAGAAAGAGGACACCGAGCGCACCTTCCTGCACCGTGGCATCGCGGCGCGTGATTTCGAGCAGCGCTTCCAGCTGGCGAACCACGTCAAGGTCACCACGGCCTCGTTCGACAACGGCATGCTGACCATCGAACTGGTGCGCGAGGTGCCCGAGGCGCTCAAGCCGCGCCGCATCGTCATCGACGGCGGCGACAACGTGCAGGCGCTGGAACAGCGCCAGGCCGCCTGATCGTCTGACCGGGGCCTGCCGGCCCCATGAAAAACGCCGCCCCATGCTACCGGGCGGCGTTTTTTTGCTGCTGATGCTGCTGCTGATTTGCTGCTGATTCCTAGTCGACCGCCTTGACCATCGCCTCGATCACCTTCTTGGCATCGCCGAACACCATCATCGTGTTGGCCTGGTAGAACAGGTCGTTGTCCAGACCCGCATAGCCGGACGCCATCGAGCGCTTGTTGACGATGATGCTCTTGGCCTTGTACGCCTCCAGAATCGGCATGCCGGCGATCGGCGACTTGGGATCCTTGGCCGCCGGGTTGACCACGTCGTTCGCGCCAAGCACCAGCACCACGTCGGTCTGGCCGAATTCGCCGTTGATGTCTTCCATCTCGAACACCTGGTCGTACGGCACCTCGGCTTCGGCCAGCAGCACGTTCATGTGGCCCGGCATGCGCCCCGCCACCGGGTGGATCGCGTACTTGACGATCACGCCCTTGTGGGTCAGCTTCTCAACGAGCTCCTTGAGCGAGTGCTGGGCGCGCGCCACCGCCAGGCCGTAGCCCGGCACGATGATCACGGTTTCGGCATTGCTCATGATGAAGGCCGCGTCGTCGGCGGAACCCGACTTGACCGGGCGCTGCTCCTGCGCGCCGCCGGTCGCCGCCGCCGCCGGATCGCCGCCGAAGCCGCCCAGGATCACGTTGAAGAACGAGCGGTTCATCGCCTTGCACATGATGTACGACAGGATCGCGCCGGACGAACCGACCAGCGAACCGGCGATGATCAGCATCGAGTTATTCAGCGAAAAACCGATGCCCGCCGCCGCCCAGCCGGAGTAGCTGTTCAACATCGACACCACCACCGGCATGTCGGCCCCGCCGATCGGAATGATGATCAGTACGCCCAGAATGAAGGCCAGCACCGCCATGATGATGAACGGGGTCCAGGCCGGCTCCACGCCGGGCGCGAAGCAGAACACCAGCCCGAGCGCGATCAGCGCGATGGCGATGCCCAGGTTGAGCATGTGCTGGCCCGGAAAGCTGACCGGCGCGCCCTGGAACAGGCGGAACTTGTATTTGCCCGACAGCTTCCCAAAAGCGATCACCGAACCCGAGAAGGTCACCGCGCCGACAAAGGTACCGATGAACAGTTCGAGGCGGTTCCCGAACGGCAGCGCCACGCCCTGCGTGGTGATCTGGAACACCCACGGCTCGGCCACCACGGCGACCGCGATGCAGACCGCGGCCAGGCCGATCAGCGAGTGCATCGCCGCCACCAGTTCCGGCATCTTGGTCATCTCGACCTTTTTGGCGGCAAAGGCGCCGATGCCGCCGCCGACCACCACCCCGATCAGCACCAGCGTAAAGCCCAGGCCTCCGCTGCTGGCGGCCTGCGCCTGCAGCTTGAAGATCAGCGCCACCGTGGTGATGGTGGCAATGGCCATGCCGCTCATGCCGAAGGCGTTACCGGTACGCGCGGTGGCCGGCGACGACAGGCCCTTGAGCGCCTGGATGAAGCACACCGACGCGATCAGGTAGAACATCGTCACCAGGTTCATGCTGATGTAATTCATGCGTGCTCCCCCGCCTTGGCTGCCGCTGCCGCTTTCGGCTCCTTTTTGCGGAACATCTCGAGCATGCGCTGGGTGACCATGAAGCCGCCGAACACATTGACCGCTGCCAGCGCCACCGCCACGGTGCCGGAGACCTGGCCGACGATGCCGGTGGTCAGCCCGGCGGCCAGCATGGCGCCGACGATGATGATCGCCGAGATGGCGTTGGTGACCGCCATCAGGGGCGTATGCAGTGCGGGTGTGACGGTCCAGACGACGTGGTAGCCGACGTAAATCGCCAGCACGAAGATAATGAGATTAATGATGGTGTGACTGACTTCCATGCTGCCTCCCTCTTGACGTTGATGTGACGGCGGGCCGCGGCCCGTCCTCCCTGACTTGCTATATCTTTGGTTTGGCGTTGCAGCGCCCTGCGTTCTATTTGCGCAGCACCGCGCCATCGGCGCACACCAGGGTGGCCTTGAGGATCTCGTCTTCGCGGTCGATCACCAGCTGTTCATCCTTGTCGATGATCAGCTTGAGGAAATCGAGCACATTGCGCGCATACAGGGCCGAGGCATCGGCCGCCACCAGGGTCGCCAGGTCCGGCTCGCCGATGATGTGGACCCCGTGCCTGGTCACCGTCTTGTTCAGTTCCGACAGCGGGCAGTTGCCGCCCTGCGACACCGCCAGGTCGACGATCACCGAGCCGGGCTTCATGGCCTTGACCGTCTCTTCGGAGATCAGCACCGGCGCGGCGCGGCCCGGAATGAGCGCGGTGGTGATGATGATGTCGGCCAGCTTGGCGCGTTCGTGTACCAGTTCGCCCTGGCGCCGCATCCAGTCGGCCGGCATCGAGCGCGCATAGCCGCCCGCGCCCTTGGCGATTTCCTTCTCTTCCTCGGTGAGATACGGCACGTCGATGAACTTGGCGCCCAGCGACTCGACCTGCTCCTTGACCGGCGGGCGCACGTCGGACGCTTCGATCACGGCGCCCAGGCGCTTGGCGGTGGCAATCGCCTGCAGGCCGGCCACGCCCACGCCCATGATCAGCACGCGCGCCGCTTTCACGGTGCCGGCGGCGGTCATCAGCATCGGCATGAAGCGCTGGTAGGTGTTAGCCGCCATCATCACGGCCTTGTAGCCGGCGATGTTGGCCTGCGAGGACAGCACGTCCATCGACTGCGCACGCGTAATGCGCGGCACCGCTTCGAGCGCAAAGGCGCGCAGGCGGGCGGCGGCCATGGCGGCGATATTCTCGGTATCAAAAGGGTTGAGCATGCCGATCAACACGGCATCGGGCTTCATGAGAGGGCGCTCCTCGGCGTTCGGTGCGCGCACCTTGAGCACCACGTCGCAGCCGAATGCATCAAGCGCGGTGCCGATGCTGGCGCCGGCCGCGGCATACGCGTCATCGGTGACCGAGGCCATCAGGCCGGCGCCAGCCTGGACCACCACCTGGTGCTTGGCGGCCAGCTTCTTGACCGTCTCGGGAGTTGCAGCAACACGGGTTTCACCCGACCGCGTTTCGGCCGGTATGCCTATTCTCATGACGCCTCCATAGAATTAATAAACTGCTCACGATAGTACACGCAAACCCGAAAATAGCACGACCATCCGTTTTTTATAGATGAAGTCCTCCAGATCCAAACCGGTTGCACTGCACACTGCGCACAATCCACCGTTTTCTTGTATCAGATCAATACGGTGTTCCCTGGTTTAAGCTTGTGTTCGATGCCGGATCGGCAACCGATGCTGCATGAAGGTAAAATGACGGCTCATTTTGAAGGACACGCATGCCGCATATCTGGAAACCCTCCGTTACCGTTGCCGCCATCATCGAGCGTGATGGCAAGTTCCTCCTGATTGAAGAAGAGACCAGCGAAGGCATTCGCCTGAACCAGCCGGCGGGCCACCTCGACCCGCTCGAAACGCTGGCCCAGGCGGTGGTGCGCGAAGTGCTGGAAGAGACGGCGTACGACTTCACGCCCCAGGCGCTGGTGGGCGTGTACATGTCGCGCTACACCTCCAAGCGGCGCGGCACCGACGTGACCTACCTGCGCTTCACCTTTTGCGGGGAAGCCGGCGCAGAGCACGACCAGCCGCTCGACGACGGCATCATCCGCACCTTGTGGATGACGCGCGACGAAATGGCCGCCTGCCAGGAGCGCCACCGCAGCCCGCTGATGCTGCAGTGCGTGGACGACTACCTTGGCGGCCGGCGCATGCCTCTGGCGATGCTGCACACCCACCCCTCGGTGTTCGAGGGTGGATTAACTTAAGGGGATCTCCCCGTAGACGGATGTAATGTAATGGCGAACGCAGGGAAAAAGCAGAAAGTCGTGATCGGCATGTCGGGCGGCGTCGATTCGTCGGTGGCGGCGTGGATGCTCAAGGAGCAGGGCTACGACGTGGTCGGCCTGTTCATGAAAAACTGGGAAGACGACGACGATTCCGAATACTGCTCGACGCGCCAGGACTGGATCGATGCGGCCAGCGTGGCCGACGTGGTGGGCGTGGACATCGAAGCGGTCAATTTCGCGGCCGAATACAAGGACCGCGTGTTCGCCGACTTCCTGCGCGAATACCAGGCCGGGCGCACCCCGAATCCGGATGTGCTGTGCAACGCCGAGATCAAGTTCAAGGCCTTCCTCGATCATGCGATGCACCTGGGCGCGGACCTGATCGCCACCGGCCACTATGCGCGCGTGCGCGAGAACGCCGGCAGCTTCGAGCTGCTCAAGGCCTTCGACCATACCAAGGACCAGAGCTACTTCCTGCACCGCCTGAACCAGGCGCAGTTGTCGCGCACCCTGTTCCCGCTCGGTGAAATCCCGAAGACGGAGGTGCGCAAGATCGCCGAAAAGCTGGCGCTGCCGAACGCCGCCAAGAAGGATTCGACCGGCATCTGCTTCATCGGCGAGCGCCCGTTCCGCGATTTCCTGAACCGCTACCTGTCGTACAAGCCGGGGCCGATGAAGACCGACGACGGCACCGTGGTGGGCGAACATGTGGGCCTGTCGTTCTACACCCTGGGCCAGCGCAAGGGCATCGGCGTGGGCGGCATGAAGAAGTACAAGAACGACGATGGATCGAGCGACGCCTGGTACGTGGCGCGCAAGGATATCGAGAACAACACCCTGTACATCGTGCAGGGACACAACCATCCGTGGCTGTTGTCGGGGACCCTGCACGCCGACCAGGCCAGCTGGGTGGCGGGCAGTCCGCCCGAGGCGCGCGCCATGTCGGCCAAGACGCGCTACCGCCAGGCCGACGTGCCGTGCGTTCTCACGCCCGACGGCATGGGCAATTTCGGCCTGGGGTTTACCGATCCGCAGTGGGCGGTCACGCCGGGGCAGTCGGCCGTGCTGTACGACGGCGACGTGTGCCTGGGCGGCGGGATTATCGCGGGATCGACGGCGGGATAAATCGCTTCACCGTCAGTCCCGCCGCCAGCGCCGTCGTTCCCGGCCTTGGCGGCCCCCTTGGCGGGAACCCAAGTTGGTGCCAGCGAGATCGGGGCTTAACTGGCTTTCTGCTTTTTGATCACCGCCAGCACCGTATTCCTGATCGTGTTGAGCACCGCGTCGGCCTTGAACGGCTTGACGATAAACCCCTGCACCCCGCGCGCCACGGCCGCCTGCACGGTGGGCGCGTCGAGCGTGCCCGAGACCATGAAGATCAAGGTCTTGGGCTGGTGCGCGCGGATCTGTTCGACGATCTCGCCGCCATCCTCGACCTGCTCCAGCGCCACGCACACGATTTGCGGATGGTGCTTCTGCACCATGAGATAGCCCTTGAGCCCCGTGTGCGTGTCGCCGACCACGTTATAGCCGCCCTCCGTCAACACGCTGTTCAACAAGCCGCGCGAAATCGCATTTCCATCGACGATCACTGCTTTTAACATCGCGTCTTTTCCTTTTTGTTCAGAAGGTTTCGAATGCCAGCATGTTCCAGGTCACGCCCAGGCGCACGTCGGTCTTCAGTTGCACCAGCTGGCGCGACAAATACAACACCTCGCGCTCGGCGCGCAGGCGCTCGCCGACCGGGGTCTTGAGAATGCCGGCGCCGGCCATCACCGCATCGAGGTTGCCGTAGGCGTTGAGCAGCTTGGCCGCCGTCTTCATGCCCACCTTGGACACGCCCGGCACGCCGTCGGTCACGTCGCCCATCAGCGCCAGCAGGTCGGCCAGCAGCTCGGGCGCCACCCCGAACTTCTTGCGCACCCAGGCGTCATCGTGCCACTCGCCCTTGAAATGGTCCCACACCAGCGCCCCGTGCGCAATCAGGCCGTGCAAGTCCTTGTCGGTGGAGGCCACGATCGCCTCGCCGCGCCCTTCGGCCAGCCAGCGCAGCACCCCGGTGCCGATCACATCGTCGGCTTCGACGTCCGGCAGCACCAGCACGTGCAGCCCCTCGCCCGCCAGCTTCGCATGAAACCCGGGAAGCGCGTCGCGCAGGAAGGAGGGCATGGGTGCGCGCTGCTCGCGGTAGCGCGGATACAGTGCGTGGCGCCAGGTCGGCCCGCCATGATCGAACGCGGCCAGCACGTGGGTCGGGCCATGCGCGTTAAGGAGTTTACGGAACGACGACAGCGCGTGGCGCAGGGCGATATCGGCCTTGTCGGCCGAATCGGGTTCGGGACTGGCCTCGTACACGCGCCGTACGATATTGAGCCCGTCGATGGCCAGCAGCTTGCCCACGGCCTTACTTGAGCAGTTCGTACAGGCCGCCGCGTTCCAGCGCGCGCTGGTAAGCTGGACGGGCATGGATGCGGTTCAAAAAATCCATCAGCTTCGGATACTTGTCGCCCAGGCCGCCGCGCGAGGCGGCCGCCTCCAGCACGAAGCTGATCTGGATGTCGGCGCCGCTGAACTGCGCGCCGGCGAACCACGGTGACTTGGCCAGTTCGGCCTCCAGGTAGGCCAGGTGCTGCGCGATCTGCGGCAGGATGTAGGTGCCCTTGACCTTTTGCGCGATGCCGCGCGCGATCGGCTTGGCGAAGAACGGCATCGGGCTCTTTTCCACGCGGTCGAACACGAGCTTCATCAGCAGCGGCGTCATGGCAGAGCCTTCCGCGTAGTGCATGAAGTAGGTGTAGCGCAGCTTGTCCGGGGTGCCGGCGGGCGGGACGAATTTGCCGTTTCCATAACGTTCGAGCAGGTACTCGATGATGGCGCCCGATTCGGCCACCGTGTTGGCGTCGTCGGTGATCACGGGCGACTTGCCCAGCGGGTGCACCGCGCGCAGTTCGGGGGGCGCGAGCATGGTCTTGGCGTCGCGCTGGTACTTTTTGATCTCGTACGCCAGTCCTAATTCCTCCAGCAGCCACAAAATACGCTGGGAGCGTGAATTATTCAAATGGTGGACAATGATCATCGCGTTCTTTCGCCGGGGGTTAATCGGCGTTAGCTTAGCATTGTTACAGTACAAAGCCTATCCCGGTAGATAGGCTTTTTAACTACGGAGTCCCCCATGAGCTTTGTCTCGCCGCGCTACCTGCCCTTCCTGATTTCACTGCTCGTCTTCGGATGGTCGGCCATCCTCGCGTTCAGGGGCGAGGGTCCCGGATGGTGGCTGGCGGTCATCAGCGGCGCCCTCGCCGCGCTCGGCATCGCCGACCTGGCCCAGACCCGGCGCGCCCTGCGCCGCAATTATCCGATCCTGGCGCACTTCCGCTTTTTCTTCGAATCGATCCGCCCCGAGATCCGCCAGTACTTCCTGGAAGACGATACCGAGGCCAAGCCGTTCTCGCGCAACCAGCGCAGCATCGTCTACCAGCGCGCCAAGATGGAAACCGACAAGCGCCCGTTCGGCACCCAGCTCGATGTCTACGAAGCCGGCTACGAGTGGATCAACCACTCGATGGCGCCGGCGCCCATGGGCGACTACAACTTCCGCATCGAGATCGGCAACCACCCGTCGTGCCCGCGCGCGCAGCCTTACAGCGCCAGCGTCTTTAACATCTCGGCGATGAGTTTCGGCTCGCTCTCGGCCAACGCCATCCTGGCCCTGAACGGCGGCGCGCGCCTCGGCGGCTTCATGCACGACACCGGCGAAGGCAGCATCAGCCGCTATCACCGCCAGCACGGCGGCGACCTGGTATGGGAAATCGGCTCGGGCTACTTCGGCTGCCGCGACGCCGACGGCGGCTTCTCGGAATCCAGTTTCGTGGTCAACGCCACCGCCCCGCAGGTCAAGATGATCGAACTCAAACTGTCGCAGGGCGCCAAACCGGGCCAGGGCGGCATCCTGCCGGGCGCCAAGGTGACCATCGAAATCGCGGCCGCGCGCGGGGTCGCGGTGGGCGTCGACTGCCTGTCGCCGGCCAGCCATTCGGCCTTCTCGACCCCGATCGAGATGCTGCACTTTATCGAGCGCCTGCGCACCCTCTCGGGCGGCAAGCCGACCGGCTTCAAGCTGGCGATCGGCCACCCGTGGGAGTTCTTCGGCATCGTCAAGGCCATGCTGGCGACCGGCATCGTGCCCGACTTTATCGTGGTCGACGGCGGCGAAGGCGGCACCGGCGCGGCCCCCGTCGAATTCTCGGACCACGTCGGCACGCCCTTGCAGGAAGCGCTGGTGCTGGTGCATAACACCCTGGTCGGCGCGCGCCTGCGCGAGAAGATCAAGATCGGCGCCTCGGGCAAGATCATCACCGCCTTCGACATCGCGCGCACCATCGCGCTCGGCGCCGACTGGTGCAATTCGGCGCGCGGCTTCATGTTCGCGCTCGGCTGCGTGCAGTCGCAGAGCTGCCACACCGACCGCTGCCCGACCGGCGTGGCAACCCAGGACGAGCAGCGCCAGAAGGCGCTCGACGTGCCCGACAAGACCGCGCGCGTGGCCAATTTTCATCAGAGTACGATGAAGGCGCTGGCCCATCTGATCGCCGCCGCCGGACTGACCCATCCCGACCAGCTCAATCCCCATCACCTGGTGCGGCGCGTCTCGCCCAACCAGGTCAAGCAGGTCTCGACCCTGATTCCCTACCTCTCCGAAGGCGAACTGCTCGACCCGGACCAGATCGAGCGCCTGCCGCCCGTGTTCGGGCTGTACTGGCCGATTGCGCAGGCCGAATCGTTCCAGCCGCTGGCCTGAAGCCGGTCCATACGCCAGGAGCGGGGCAGCGAGGATACATGGATTATCCGGCGCAAAAAGCGCAGTTTGTCACAGTGACAAGCAAATTTCACATTCGCGAACATGGCGCGCAATGCGGATTGCATAGCGCCGCGTGGTTAGGTACTATCGAACAATATTGCAAGAATGATTCGCACCGACGACAAGACCCTTCTGGAGATAATGAATGCCGCGCCAACGCACCATCCGCCTGTCCGCCCTGTCCCTGATTCTTCTGGCCGCCGCCCCGCTGGCTTGCGCCCAGACCGCGCCGATGGCGCCCGATATTGCCGCCACCCCGTTCCAACCGCTCGACAACGGCGCCGACTACGTCAAGCGCATCGTGATGATTCCGATGCGCGACGGCGTCAGGCTGCACACCGTGATCACCATTCCCAAGGGCGCGACGCGCGCGCCGATGATCCTCTCGCGCACGCCCTACAACGCGGCCAAGCGCAGCGAGCGTAACGTCAGTCCGCACATGGCCTCCATGCTGGCCGAAGGTGACGACGGGTATGTGGCCAACGGCTACATCCGGGTCTACCAGGATGTGCGCGGCAAGTACGGCTCCGAAGGCGACTACGTGATGACGCGCCCCCTGCGCGGCCCGCTCAACGACACCCCGGTCGACCATGCCACCGACGCCTGGGACACGATCGACTGGCTGGTCAAGAATATCGCGCAAAGCAATGGCAAGGTCGGCATGGCGGGTTCGTCCTACGAAGGCTTCACGGTGCTCATGGCGCTGGCCGATCCGCACCCGGCCCTGAAAGCGGCGGTGCCGATGAGCGCCATGGTGGACGGCTGGCGCGGCGACGACTGGTTCCACAACGGCGCCTTCCGCGTCAATAACCTGTCGTACATCGCCGGCCAGACCGCCGCGCGCGGCAATGGCCCGGCGATTGCCACCGGCGTCTACGACGACTACGAATTCGCCCTGCGCGCCGGTTCCGCCTCCGACTACGCCAAGCGCTTCGGGATCGACCAGCTGACCTTCGCCAAAAAAATCTTCGAGCATCCGGCCTACGACAGCTACTGGCAGAACCAGGCGCTCGACCGCGTGCTCGGCGCGCGTCCGCTCAAGGTGCCGACCATGCACGTGGTGGGACGCTGGGACCAGGAAGACATCTACGGCCCCTACGCCGCCTACGCCGCCACCGAAAAGCTCGACACCGGCAACAACATGAACCACCTGGTGGTCGGCCCGTGGCGCCACAGCGGCGTCAATTACGACGGTTCCAGCCTGGGCCCGATCCGCTTCACCGGCGACACCGCCGCCGAATTCCGGCGCGACGTGATGCTGCCCTTCTTTAACCAGTACCTGAAGGACGGCGCGCCGAAGGCCGACACGCCGCCGGTGCTGTCGTACCGCACCGGCGCCAACAAGTGGCAGCGCCTCGACAAGTGGCCGCTCACCGAGGTGATGCGGCCGCTGTACCTGAAAGCCGGCGCGCGCCTGGACTTCGACAAGCCGGCCGCCGGCGCCCCCGCTTCAACCCAGGCCGACGACTACGTGTCCGACCCGGCCAAGCCGGTGCCGTTCATCCCGCGTCCGGTGCGCATGTTCGACGGCGCGGTCTGGAAGCCGTGGCTGGCCACCGACCAGCGCTCGTTCTCGGACCGCCCGGACGTGCTGACCTATGTCTCCGACAAGCTCGATGCGCCGTTGCAGATCTCGGGCCAGGCCATGGTCAACCTGTTCGCCTCGACCACGGGCAGCGACGCCGACTGGGTGGTCAAGCTGATCGACGTGTATCCGGACGAAGTGGCCTCGCAGCCGGAACTGGGCGGCTACCAGCTGGGCATCGCCATGGATATCTTCCGCGGGCGCTATCGCACGGGCCTGGACAAGCCGGCGGCCATCACCCCGAACAAGGTGGAACGCTACCGCTTCGCCCTGCCCAACGCCGACCACGTGTTCCTGAAAGGGCACCGGATCATGGTGCAGGTGCAGTCGAGCTGGTTCCCGCTGTACGACCGCAATCCGCAAACCTTCGTGCCGAATATTTTTTTCGCCAAGCCGGGCGACTACCGCAAGGCCACGCACAAGGTGTTCCACGCGCCGGGCATGGAAAGCGCGGTCGAACTGCCGGTGCTGCCGCTGGCGAAATAAACCGGGGCCCGGGCCTGCCGGGCGCGCCGATAGTGTGTATAAGGTGAGTTCCCTTGGCTTGCATTGAATAGTCGTCCCTTGCGAAATCGATCCGGTACGGTAGTGGTAACTCGTTGTTTCTGGCTGAGCGTTTGTTTCTGCCTGAGCGCCTGCTCGCTGGTCAGGCTCAAGGAGGAATCGGCCACCTTCTATGCCTCCACCGTGCTGGCCGGCCACGTCACCAGCGCGCAGGCCTGGGACGGCCCGGTGGTCGCCGCCGCCGCCACCCGGCGCGACGGCCGCCTCGACATCGCGCACTATGCCGTGCTGCATGAAGCCGGCGGCTATGAGCTGATCGTGCCAAAGGGCGAGTACGCCCTGTTCGCGTTCGGCGACGCCAACGGCAACCTGACGCTCGACGCCGGCGAACCGGTCGGCATTTACGGCATGGCGCCGGTGCGCGCCAGCGGCAGCGGTTCGCTGGTGAGCCTCGATGTGGTGATGTCGGCGGCGCCGCAAAGCGCCATCGCGCCCGGCACGGCGGTCGCCGCGCGCCTGCCCGCAAAAACCCACAGCACCCAGGCCGGCGCCATCGCCATCGCCAGCATGGACGACCCGCTCATGCCGGCCGACGCCGGGCGGCGCGGCTACTGGGCGCCGGTCGATTTTTGGTGCCGGGACAAGCCGGCTACCTGACCGCCATCGATCTGGGCGCCGCCAGATAGCCAGCACGCGCCCGGGCGTGCGAATAAATTCTGTCAGTGTTTATTGCCTTGTTACAATGGATAAACACACACAGAAAAGGTCATCGCATGCCCGCAGCTCCCGGCGCCCGCCGCAGCATCTTCCTCAGCCTGGCCGTAATAGCCGCCGGCGTCTTGCTGCGGCCTGCCACTTCCCGCGCCAGCAAGCCTATGCCGACCAGGCGCGGCAGCGCGAGCGGCTGGCCCGGGCGCCGCGCGTGGAGGTGCTTGTCGACGGCAAACACGTAGTCCACGGCATGGCGGTCGATGTGCGCGGCACGCTCTACATCACCACGATCGGAGAAGACGATGTGTACGCCGTGAGCAAGCCCGGACAGCGCACCAGGTTCACCGACCGGGATGAGCAGGAAAGCAATCCGTCGCGGCACAGGAGCTTGGAATCGCCGACCACGCTGGCGGCCGACGGGCTGGGAAACCTGTATGCGCTCGATGGCAGCGGACCGCGTTTGGGCTGTTTTGCCTCGGCGCGCGTCAAGCGCATCGCTACCGATGGCAAGGTCAGCGCGCTGGCCCATGCCGACACCGCCATGGCGCCGTACACCATGGGCGGTGGCATGATGCCGATTGCCGTCGACAAGACGGGCACGCTGTACATGCTGTCACAGGACGGGCCATACAAAGTCTCGGGCGCGGGAAAATTAGTGCTCCTGCCAGTGCCGGACGGCGCGGCCGACGACGCCTCACGGATGCTTGGCGCCCTGGCGGCGCATCCCGACGGCGGCGTGGTCGTGGCGAGCAGCGGCCACGGGGTGTATCGCATCTTGCCCGATGGGCGCGCCGTCCGGCTGGCAACCCAGGGCGGCGATTGTGCGCTTGCCACACCGATTACGCCCGTCACGCCGGATGAAAGCACCTGCAGGACCGGCCCGCACAGCGGCTGCGCGGAACGCACCACGGCACCGAAAGCGGTGCGATGCAATATCAACGCGGTCGCGGTCGATGCGGGCGGCCGCATTTTTCTGTCGGACGATGCGCGCATCCTGCAGGTCGATACGGATGGTACGATCAGCACGTTTTTCGATCCCGACAAAGATGCGCCGATCCCGCTCGAGAACCCGGTTCAGGATTACCCGCTGACCCTGATGGCGCTCGGCCCGAATGGCGAGGTGTACTGGACCCGTTTTTCGACGGTATACAAGATCACGCCGTGGAGCCGCGCGCCGCACCTGTCGCCAGCCATGCCGCGCGGCGCAGGCGCCCTGCCCGGACCCGGCGCGCGCGCATCCTGAATCACACAGCCGGCTCAATACATCAGGAAAGCCACCCCATGCAAGCACACACAGGCGAGCGCCGCGGCGGCCTACCACTTCACGCGCCAGCAAGCGTATGCGGCCGACGCGCAGCAACGCGAGCGGACGGCGCAGGCCGGGCCCCTGGAAGTGATCGAGCATGGCGTGGACGTGATCGACGGCCTGGCGGTCGATGCGCCCGGGCGGGATTTTTGTGGGAGGGTGGGCGCACCCTGAGCATCGATACCGATGGCGCGGTGAGCACCGTCTTCAACCCGGTCGATGCCAGGCCGATGCTGCCCGATCCGCCATTGACGCAATACGAACCGGGCCTCATGGCGCTGGGTCCGCGCGGCGAGATCTATCCGGCGCAAGCAATGAACTTATACAAGGTCACACCGTGGAGCCGCCTGCGCCGGCAGTAAGCCGGACACTGGTTCCATCACCAGTAAACCACCTTCGCGCGCGGCATGGCTTTTTGCTTGGCGCGGCGGCTGCGATAGCCGCTGACGGTAACGATCAACCAGAAAAGGGGAATGGCGAAAAACGACTGAAACCAGTAGGTCATGTTGACATCGCCACGCTGGGTACACAGGCTGGATTCTTCCGTGCACAAGGTGTGCACGAACACCTGCACGATCGTCAGCGCCACCCCGATCCCCAGCGCCAGCAAAATTGCAAAGAACCAGATAGCGGGAAAGTTGCTGCGACCGGTGCGCCGCCCGACCATGAAGGCCGGCACGAGTCCGGCCAGCGGAACGATGGTCGCGATAACTGGAGAAAGGTCCATCAATGGCCTTGAAGCGCAGGAAACGCGGATAGGGAACTTACTTCAGGTGCAGCTCGATCACGCGCGGCTTGTTGTGGCCCGCCGGCGTATCGCCACCGGTGCGCGGCGCCGCCGGCGCATCCTCGCAGCTGCCGCAGCTGCTGCATCCGCTGCCGCAGCCGCCGGAGGCCTTCTTCTGGCCGAACAGCTTGTTGCGCAAGCTTTTCGGAAGGTATTTCGAGGCCGCGTACCACGCGGCCACGGCGACGATCAGTCCCACAATCAGATAGTCAAGCATCTCAGGCTCCCATCGCGATGGCGACGCGGTAAGTGATGAACGAGGCGGTGTAAGCCAGCGCGAACATGTAGCCGGCCATGATGAAGGCGTAACGCGCGCTGCCCGTTTCGCGCCGCACCACCGACAGGGTGGCGATACACTGCGGTGCGAACACGTACCAGGCCAGCAAGGACAGCGCGGTCGGCATCGACCACGATTGCGAAATGATGGGCGCGAGCGTGGTGGCCAGTTCGTCGCCGGTCTGCGACAGCGCATACACGGTGCCGAGCGCGCCCACGGCCACTTCGCGCGCGGCCATGCCCGGCACCAGCGCGATGCAGATCTGCCAGCCGAAGCCGATCGGCTCGAACACCACCGCCAGCGCGCGCCCCAGCATGCCGGCGATGCTGTAATAGATCGGCGGCTGGGTGGCGCCTTCCGGCGCGCCGGGAAAACTCGACAGTAACCACAGCAGCACCATCAGCGCCAGGATCACGGTACCGACCCGCACCAGGAAGATCTTGGCGCGTTCCCACAGGCCCATGGCCAGGTTGCGCAGGTGCGGCCAGTGGTAGCTTGGCAGTTCCAGCATCAGCGGCTGGTGGCTGTTGGCGCCCATGAAGCGCTTGATCACCCAGGCCACTGCCATGGCGCTGAAAATGCCGGCGAAGTAGAGGATGAACAGCACCAGGCCCTGCAGGTTGATCCAGCCGTCCGCCACGTCGCGGTTGGGGATGAAGGCGGCGATGATCAGCGCGTACACCGGCAGGCGCGCCGAGCAGGTCATCAGCGGCGCGATCATGATCGTCACCAGGCGGTCGCGCGGATTCTGGATGGTGCGCGCGGCCATCACGCCGGGAATGGCGCAGGCAAAGCTCGACAGCAGCGGAATGAAGGCGCGCCCCGACAGGCCGACCCCGCCCATGATGCGATCGAGCAGGAAGGCGGCGCGCGGCAGGTAGCCGCAGTCTTCCAGCACCAGGATGAAGAAGAACAAAATCAGGATCTGCGGCAGGAACACCAGCACGCTGCCGACGCCGCCGAGGATGCCCTCGACCAGCAGGCTGCGCAGCACGCCCTCGCCCATCAGGCCGCCGACCCAGGCGCCGATCGCTTCGACCCCGCCGCTGATCATTTCCATCGGCAGCGCGGCCCAGCTGAACACGGCCTGGAACACCAGGAACATCAAGGCTGCCAGGATGACCGGGCCAGCGACCGGGTGCAGCACCACGTCGTCGATTTTTTCGGACAGGTTGCCGCTATCGTTGGCGAAGCTGACGGACGCGTCGAGGATGCGGCGCACTTCGCGCTGGGTTTCTTCGACCGGCACGGCGTCGATGGCCGACAGCGGCGCGGCCTTGACGGCGCCGCTGCCGCGCGCTGGATCGGGCATCAGGTCGAGCGCCTTGAGCAGGGCCACTTCGCCGCCGCTCTGCACGGCCACGGTTTCGACCACGGGCATGCCCAGTTCCCGCGCCAGTCTGGCGCTGTCGATCTTGATGCCGCGCTTGTTGGCCACGTCGACCATGTTCAGCGCCAGCACCATCGGCAGGCCGAGGCGCTTGACTTCGAGGACCAGGCGCAGGTTCAGGCGCAGGTTGGTGGCGTTGACCACGCAGACGATGGCGTCGGGCGCCTGTTCGCCGGCGCGCAGGCCGCCGACGACGTCGCGCGTGATGGCTTCGTCGGGCGTGGTGGCCGACAGGCTGTACGCGCCCGGCAGGTCCAGCACTTTATAGGCGCGCCCCATGGGCGAGGTAAAGCTGCCTTCCTTGCGCTCGATGGTCACGCCGGCGTAGTTGGCGACCTTCTGGCGCGCGCCGGTGAGCCGGTTGAACAGGGCAGTCTTGCCGCAGTTCGGATTGCCCAGCAGCGCGATCAGCGGCGAGCGCGTCACTGCCTGGACTTGTGTTTCTACAGCACCCATTTGTTCGTTTCCGTTGATTCCGTTGATTCTGTCGTGTTGTCGTTTATTCCGGCTTGACCGAGACCAGCGACGCCTCGAAGCGGCGCAGCGCGAAGGTGGAGTCGCCCACCTTGACCGCGACCGGGTCGCCGCCCGGCAGGCGCTTGAGCATGCGGATGCGCTCGCCCGGCACGAAGCCGAGTTCCATCAGGCGGCGCGCGACATCGACGCCGGCGCCCGCCTCCGCCGCGCAGGGCGCGATGTGGATCACGGTGCCGCTCTGGCCGGGGACGAGGGCGTCGAGCGTGATCAGGGTAGGGGCAAGAGTCATATTGTCAGTTCACTAAGATAAGTGGAGTTCGCACACCATTGGTGTTGGATACTAGCATCATAATCGTAAATGCGAACGATTTCTATTTGGAGTTGGCCCTTTTTTGGGTAAACCGCTTGCATTCGATCGGGAGTTGCGACAGAATACAAATCTTAATGATAATGATTCTCATTATGGTGAAAGCGGCAAGATTGACCGCTGACCCTGATTAAAGGAAGGTGCTTCGATGATCGTCTGTGTTTGCAATAACATTTCCGACCGCGAAATTCGTCAGGCGGTCGATCTCGGCTTGTCGTCGATGGCCGAGCTGCGCCGCGACCTGGGCGTGGGCACCTGCTGCGGCAAATGCGCCAGCTGCGCCAAGCAAGTCCTGAACCAGCACCTTGAGAGCAAAACCATCCACGCCACCGAGTTGTCCTTCCGCTCGGCGCAAACAGCCTGAGTGTATTTATGAGTGCAATGACCTTTTCCACCGAACCCGGCATGGGCGACCCCACTGCCGTGGTGGCGAAGCTGCGCGCCAAGTTCGGCCCTGTCGCGGTGGTGATCGCCATCCACGCCGCGCTGTTCTACCTGATTTCGAGCGGCCTGCTGCACCGCATGGCCGAAGTGGCGCTGCCGCAGGCGATCATGGTCAGCTTCGTGGCCCCGCCGCCGCCCAAACCGGCCACCCCGGCCGCGCCCAAGGTGGTGGCCGTGGCCACGCTGCGCCCGCCGCCGCGGGTGGTGGTGCCGGTCACGCCGATCGTGCAAGTTCCCGTCCAGAATACGATTACCGCCTCGCCGCCATCGGCGCCGGTCGCCAGCGAAGCGCCGGCCGCCCCGGTGCTCGTGGCCGCGCCGCCGGCGCCGCCGTCGCCCGGACCGAAAACCATTACCTCGGGCGTGGAATACATCCAGGCGCCGCAGCCGGTGTACCCGACCATGTCCAAGCGCATGGGGGAACAGGGCAAGGTCGTGCTGCTGATCCTGGTGAACGAAAAAGGCATGCCCGACCAGGTCAAGGTGCAGTCGTCGTCCGGTTCCTCGCGTCTCGATGAAGCCGGGCGCCAGGCCGCCATGCGCGCCGTCTTCAAGCCGCACGTGGAAGATGGGCATGCGGTGTCGGTGTATGTGATCGTGCCACTGACCTTCCAGCTCGCCAGCTGATCGGTTTGTGAGCAACAAAACGGCCCCTGCGAGGGGCCTTTTTGCCGTGCGCGCCCGTTTTTTGGTATCATGGAGGAACTCTCCATCACTAAAGAAAGCCTCCCATGAAGGGCGACAAGAATGTCATCCGGCTGCTCAATGCGCAGCTGACCAACGAACTGTCCGCGATCAACCAGTATTTTCTGCATGCGCGCATGTACCGTCACTGGGGCCTGGAGAAGCTGGCCAAGAAAGAATACGAAGAATCGATCGGCGAAATGAAGCACGCCGACAAGCTGATCGACCGCATCCTGATGCTCGACGGCTTGCCGAACCTGCAAGCGCTGCACAAGCTCCTGATCGGCGAATCGACCCAGGAAATGATCGAATGCGACCTGAAACTGGAGCAAGCCGCGCATGCGACCGTCAAGGAAGGCATTGCCGCCGCCGAGCTGGCAGCCGATTACGTGACGCGCGATCTGTTCCTGATGATCCTGGAAGACACCGAGGAACACATCGACTGGCTGGAAACGCAGCTGGACCTGATCGTCAAGGTCGGGATTCAGAACTACCTGCAGAGCCAGATGGGCGAGCACGCTTAACTGCACGCCGTCGCCCCCGCCGAGGGCCGCCCTGGCGCGGGGGCGACGGTGGTTTACCCGCTCCCCCAGCGCGCCACCCATTTGTCGTAGAACCCCAGACTCCTCGGTATCGCCCCCGGAATCGCGCACACCGCCCCGGCGAATTCATTGGCGCGCGACAGGGTTGTTTCCAGCGCCCAGCCGCGCACGCGGCCCAGCAGGAACAGCGCCGAAAACGCGTCCCCGGCACCCACCGAATCGATCACGAACGGCGGCGGCGGATTGTCGCGATGGACGATCACCTCCCCATCGGCTCCGAAGTACACCGAACCGCGATGACCCAGGGTCACGATCAGCGCTTCCAGTCCGAAGATCTGCACCAGCACCGCGCACGCCGCGCGCACCTCGTCGCCATCGAGCGGCGGCTCGGATGGATGGATATCCACATACCACGCGAACAGCGACTGCAATTCCTCCTCGTTGACCTTGACGATATCGGCCGCGTGCAGCGAGTGGAACACGCAGCGCTCGTCGAACTGGCCTTCGCGCAGGTTCAAGTCGAGGTAGCGCGTGGCGTTGCTGGCGTCGAGCAGCGCGTACAGGGTGTCGCGCGAGCGCGGGCAGCGCTGCGCCAGCGTGCCGAAGTAAATCGCCGACGCCTGCACCGATTCCAGCGCCCCCAGGGCCTGCTCGGGGTTGATGTAGTCGTAGGCCTGGCCCGGCAGGATCACGAAGCGGTGGCCGCGCATATTGCGCTCGACCACCACGCGCCCGGTTTCTTCGATCGGATCGAACTGCAGGCCGGCGTCGGACATGGCGAAGCGCTCGAATTCGGCGCGCACGATGGCGCCGTTCCTGTCGTCGCCGATGCGGGTGATCGCCAGTTGCGGCGACATGAACGCCGCCAGATGGCGCGCCACGTTGAACGGCGCGCCGCCCACCACCTGCTCGTTCAAAAAATCGTCGACCAGCGCTTCGCCATACACGACCGTGGTGCTCATGACCGCACCACCAGTTCGGCCGGCAGTTGCAGGGAAGCGGCCGGGCGCCCTTCGATCAGCGCCATCAGCGCCGCCACCAGCGCCTCGCCGGCGGCGCGCACCGGCTGGCGGATGGTGCTCAAAGGCGGATGAAAATAGCTGGCCAGGGCGATATCGTCGTAGCCGACCACCGCCACATCGCGCGGCACCTCGCGTCCCAGTGTGCGCAAGGTGTTAATCGCGGTCATGGCCAGCAGGTCGCTGCAGGCGAACAGGCCGTCATAGGCCACGCCGCGGCGCGCCAGCTGGTGCACGGCGTGGGCGCCATCCTGCGCCAGGAACGAGGCCGGCACGCACAGCTGCGGATCGGCCGCCAGCCCCTGCGCTGCCAGCGCCTGGCAGTAGCCGCGATAGCGCTGCGCCACCTCGGCCTGGGTGATGTCGCCGATGAAGGCGATGCGGCGGCGCCCGGCCGCGAGCAGGTGGCCGGTGGCCAGCATGCCGCCGCTGGCGTTGTCGCCGCCGACGCTCACATAGCGCTGCCGCGGCGCCTGCGCGCCCCATACCACCATCGGCACCTGGCGCGCCGCCAGCGCGTCGAGCTGCTCGTGGCGGCGCCACTGGCCGACCAGGATGATGCCGGCCACGCGGCCGGTGTCGAAAGGGGCGGCGGCGGCGTCGAGCTGCTCGGCGTCGACGCGCGAGAGCAGCAGGTCGAAGCCGCGCGCGTTGAGCGCATCGGCCAGGCTGCCCAACAAGCTCAGGAAAAATGGATCGGACAACTCGTGGCGCGCGCAAGCGTCGTACGGCACCACCACGCCCACCGTGCGGTTCTGCTTGAGGCGCAGGTTCTGCGCGCCGATGTTAATCGTGTAGTTGAGGGAGCTGGCCAGCGCCAGGATGCGCTCGCGCGTGTCTTCGCTGACCAGGGTACTGTGGTTGAGCGCGCGCGACACGGTGGCCTTCGAGACCCCGGCCAGGCGCGCGATGTCGGCCATCTGCAAGCGTTTTTGCAGGGCGGCGCCCTGCGCGGGAATGCGGTCCATCGCCCCGCTTAGAAGGGCACCGTGTCTTTGAACGATTGGCGCTCGGAGAGCTTGTCGAACAGTTTGGCCAGGTTGGGGTAGTCGCCGCGCCAGTCGATCTCGGGGAAGCGGAAGGCGATCCAGCCGAGCGCGCAGCCGACGGCGACATCGGCCAGGGTGTAATGGTTGCCCTTGCAGAAAGGCGACTCGCCCAGGTTGGCCGACAGCACGGCCAGGCCCGCGTGCACCTTGCCCATCTGGCGTTCGATCCAGGCGGCGCTCTGCTGCTCTTCCGGGCGCAGGGTTTTTTCGAGGCGCACCAGCACGGCGGCATCGAGCACGCCGTCGGCCAGCGCTTCCCAGACCTTGATGTCGGAGCGGTCGCGCCCGTTCGGCGGGAGCAGCTTGCAGACCGGCGTGAGGGTGTCGATATACTCGACAATAACGCGCGAATCGTACATCGAGCTGCCGTCTTCCATGATCAGGCACGGCACCTTGCCCAGCGGATTGGACAGATGAATCCTGGTTTCGGCCGTCCAGACGTTCTCGAGCTCGAGATCATAGTCGAGCTTTTTCTCGGCCATGACGACACGAACCTTGCGGACAAACGGACTGGCGGTGGAACCGATGAGTTTCATAGATGCTTAGTGTGGACGATTGGCTGACAGTATAGCATCGCGCCCGCCCTGCGATGGCCTCGAAACCGGCCTCCTGCGCATGCCAGCAACACCGGCTTGACAAGGCCGCCGGTGGTAAAATAGTGGCCTTTGCTGCAATGCACACCACTCCTCTACTCCTCCATAAGCCTCTCTCCCATGACCTCTACCGCTCCTTACTCCACGCTGTCGGCCCTGTCCCCGCTGGACGGCCGCTACGCCGCCAAGACCGACAAGCTGCGCCCGATCCTGTCCGAAGCCGGCTTCATGCACCACCGCGTCAAGGTGGAAATCTCCTGGCTGCAGGCGCTGTCGCAAGCCGGTTTTGCCGAAATCAAGCCGTTCTCGGCCGAAGCGACCGCCCTGCTCGACAAGATGGCCAGCGATTTCACGGAAAACGACGCAGCCCGCATCAAGGCAATCGAGGCGGTGACCAACCACGACGTCAAGGCGGTGGAATACTGGCTCAAGGAACAGGTCAAGGATGTGCCGGAACTGGTCGCCGCGACCGAGTTCATCCACTTCGCCTGCACCTCGGAAGACATCAACAACACCTCGCACGGCATGATGCTCAAGGCCGCGCGCGACGGCGTGATGCTGCCGGCCCTGCAAGGCCTGATCGCCAAGCTGACCCAGATCGCGCATGCCAATGCCGAGCTGCCGATGCTCTCGCGCACGCACGGCCAGACGGCCAGCCCGACCACCCTGGGCAAGGAAATGGCGAACGTGGTTGCGCGCCTGAAACGCGCAGTGCAGCGCATTGCCGACGTGGAAATCCTGGGCAAGATGAACGGCGCGGTCGGCAATTACAACGCCCACCTGTCGGCCTATCCGGATTTTGACTGGGAAACTTTCTCGAAGAACGTGATCGAGCAGCGCCTCGGCCTGACCTTCAACCCGTACACCATCCAGATCGAGCCGCACGACTACATGGCCGAACTGTTCGACGCCATCGCCCGCACCAACACGATTTTGCTGGACCTGAACCGCGATATCTGGACTTACATTTCGCTCGGCTACTTCAAGCAGACCACCAAGGCTGGCGAGATCGGTTCCTCGACCATGCCGCACAAGGTCAACCCGATCGACTTCGAAAATTCCGAAGGCAACCTGGGCCTGGCCAATGCCGTGCTGGGGCACATGGCGGAAAAGCTGCCGGTCTCGCGCATGCAGCGCGACCTGACCGACTCGACCGTGCTGCGCAATATCGGCGTCGGTTTCGGCTACGCCCTGCTGGCCTACGACAGCTGCCTGCGCGGCCTGAACAAGCTGGAAGTGAACGCGGAGCGCCTGGCGCAGGACCTGGACGCGAACTGGGAAGTGCTGGCCGAGCCGGTGCAGACCGTGATGCGCCGCTATGGCATCGCCAACCCGTACGAACAGCTCAAGGAACTGACGCGCGGCAAGGGCATTTCGAAAGATGCACTGCGTGAATTCGTGCTGACCCTGGCGATTCCGCAGGATGCCAAAGACTTGCTGCTGGCCATGACGCCAGCGAACTACATCGGCATCGCGGCCAAGCTGGCCAAGGCCATTTAAGCATCTCTTTAGCGATGTGTTGCAAAACGGGCCTGCGGGCCCGTTTTACATTCGCTTACGACTGATACGGGATTCGGTCTAGCTGCCGGCGGTTCCCTACGTTAATCTTTTACTCAAGATCAAACGAACAGGAGCACTATCATGGAACAGGTCAACAACACTCTCTCGCGTATTCACCCATTGATGGCGGCGGCGGCGGTCTCGGTCATCGCGCTCAGCGTGGCGGGCACGGCGGCGATCACCGGCCTGCTTCCGAACTCCAAGGCCGACAGTGCTGTAGCGGCGGCGCCGCAGGCACTGGTGGCACCGCAGGCCCTGGTGGCACCGCAGGCCCTGGCGGCACCGGTAGCGCCTGCGGCGCTGGTGGCGCAAGCGGCACCGACCGCGCAGCAACTGGCTGACGCGCAGATGCTGGTAGCGAAATATTCGCCGCCGGTGGCGCAACCGGCCCCGGAACCGGAGCGTGTGTACCAGAAGCCGGCCGTGAAGAAAGTGGTGCACCGCGCACCGCAGCACACTCGCGTTGCCCAGCGCCAGGAGTCGAACTACCGCGCGCAGCCGGCCTATCGCACGGAGCCGGTCCAGCAAGCGCGCACGCCTAACTATGTCGGCATCGGTACCGGCGCGGTCATCGGCGGCCTGATCGGTAACCAGATCGGCGGCGGCAAGGGCAAGAAAATTGCCACGGTGGCCGGTGTGATCGGCGGCGGCTTCCTCGGTAACGAGATCGCCAACCGCAACAAGTAAACGAAGATCCGTCGAAGCCGGGGTCAGGTCTGACATTCGGACACGGCCCCGGCCATAAATGCCATTACGGCTTAGCTCGTGTCCGAATGTCAGACCTGACACCGGTGTTTAAGGCTTAGCTCGTGTCCGATTGTCAGACCTGACACCGGCGGTGGTTATTGCTCCGGGCTAACAAGTGTCCCCGCTATTCACTCTTCGCGTCTGCACCGACTACCCGGTCGAGTAATTTCCGCAGCATATTCTTCGCGGCGATGTTTTCTCTGGCGCCGTAGTGCTGATGTTCCAGCAGCAATCCGCTCCACGCCGATAGAAATGCCGCATCGCGCGAAAGCAGCTGCTTCGACTCGGCCCAGCGCGCTTCGCACGCGGCAATTTTCTGCGCGACCGCATGGCTGTCGCGCCAGCAGGCTTCGCACAGCACGCGCCGCACGTCGATGTGCGTCTTCTTGACCTCGTAGACATTTTTCTGCTCGGCTGCGCTGAACAGCGCATCCTTGCGGCAGTTGCGGCAGCGGTAGGCGCAGTCAGTGTAGTGCGTTCGAAACGTCGCCGCCACCGATCCCTGGCTCTTTTCCGACCATTGGCGCGGATCGGCCGGCGCCGTGGCCGGCGGCGGCGGCACTTTCTTCTTCTTCAATGCATCCACACCAGCTTGAGCGCCACTTCGCGCGGCACCTCGCTGCGCGTGGCCAGCGGCCCGTATTCGGCATGCGCGCCGTTCAGATTGTGCCCGGACACCGACAGCTCCATGTCGCGCCGCACGCGCCAGCCGAAACGTGCGTCCAGCGCGCGGTAGCCGGGCACCTGATCGCTGGCGAGACGCGCCACCTTGCGCACGGCCACGTCGATTTCCTTGTCGGTCGACAAGATAAACGTGGAACGCAGCTGCGCCGTGTGCGAGGGATCGCGTCCGCTGGTGCGCGGCGCGGCGCTGTCGTTGCTGCCCGCCTTGAGCGCAAAGCGCTGGTGCAGCGCCATCGAGCCCGCGTTCAGGCGCCACCACGGCGTCGCCTGGTAGCTGCCCCACATCTCGATGCCGCGCGACTTGCCTTCCATCTTGCTGTCGAAGGTCAGAAAGCTGCGCGTCACGTCGACCTCCTGGGTGCGCAAATGGTCGTAGCGGTTGTGGAACACGGTGGCCGAGATCGACAGGCCCGGCAGCGGCTGGCCGCGATAACCGAGCTCGAACACCTTGGCCACTTCGGACCGTACCCGCGGCCCGCCGCGCAGCAGATACGGGGGTTTGCCGGGAATGAAGGTGTCGGCGTCGAGCCGCGACGGCGCCCGCACCGTGCGCGAGACGCCACCCCACAGCGCATGCTGCGGCGCCACCTGCCATGCCAGGCGCATGCTGGGCAGAAACTCCGCGCCGGTGTAGTCGTTGTGCTCGACCCGCGCACCCAATACCAGGCGCAGATTGTCGCGCAGCGCCAGCTCGTTCTGGCCAAACAGGCTGGCCCAGTTCTGCCTGACTTTGGCCGGCAGAAAGGCCACCGTCGCGCTGTTGGTCACAGCATCCCAGGTATGGCGCACATTTGCGCCCCACACCAGTTGCCCGATCCTGTTGGCCGGCAAGCTGTGCTGGAATTGCAGGTCGGCTACCTGGATGCGCTCGGCATACGTCGGCGGCACGTCGCGCTCGCTGTGGTCGATGTAGGCTTGCAGCATCAGGCTGCCGCCGCTGTCCAGGGCATGGGTCCAGCGCGCCGTCAGGCTGGCGCCGGACGAGCCCACCGTCCCCAGGTCGAGCTTGGTGCCGGTGGTGATCGCGCCCGGCTCCGGCTGGTCGAGCGCGCCGCGATACGCGTTGCCGTGCACGCTGAACAGGTCGGCGCCGCCGCCCCAGTCGCGCCGCATGCCGGCCTGCCACTGGTGGCGCGCATCCTTGACTGGCGCGCCGCTGGCCAGCTCGGTATGGCGCTCGTTGAGATAGGTGGCCTGCAGGCGCCAGTCGCCGGCGCCCTGGCGCAGCGCCACATGGTTGCCGCGCTGGCCGGCGCGCAGCGCCACCAGGCTGCCCCGGGTGGCGCCGGCGGCGCGCGTGCTGATGTTGATCACGCCGTTGACGGCATTGAGGCCCCACAAGGTGCCGCCGGGACCGCTGATGACTTCGATGCGCTCGATGTCTTCGAGCATGACTTGCTGGGCATCCCAGGTCACGCCGGAAAAGAAGGGGGAGTACACCGAGCGCCCGTCGATCAGCACCAGCAATTTGTTGGGAACGGTGTTGCGGCTGCTGTTAAAACCGCGCGCGCTGATCGCGTAGCTGTAGCCGCTGCTCTGCGCCACCTGCAGATTGGGCGCCAGGCGCAGCACCTCGGGCACGCTGGCCGCGCCCGAGCGGCGGATGTCGTCGGCCGTGATCACGAACACCGACGCCGCCGCGGCGGCCAGGCGTTCCGGCTTTTTCGATACCGACGTGACCTGGATATTGGCCAGTTCCTCGATCGACATGTCGGCCATGGCGTCGGCCGCGACCGCCGACAGCTGGGCGGCCGCGGGCGGGGCCAGCAGCAGCGGAGCGAGGGGGATCCAGCGCAAAGGTGTCATCTTCATGGCATTCCAGGCGATCGATGCGGCGGCCATTCCCGTGCTCAATGAATGAACTGGGTCTACAGCAATTTTACAATACGGATACGACTGCACAAAGCGCGCACTATGGTAATCTGCCCTTCGCAAGCGACAATGCTGTTTATTTGGTATATTAGTCCTAATACGTACTATTTCCAGGAGCAGGTCCATGCAGCAACGCTACACCATCACGGCGATCATTTTTCACTGGCTTATCGCCTTGCTGATCGTGGGCGCCTTCATCATGGGCCTGGTGATGACCGATATTCCCGGCATCACGCCCACCAAACTCAAATACTATTCCTGGCATAAGTGGGCCGGCGTGACGGTGCTGGCGCTGGCCGCCCTGCGCCTGCTGTGGCGCCTGACCCACCGCGCCCCGGCCTATCCGGCCAGCATGCCCGCCTGGCAAAAAGGCGCCGCGCACGGCTTGCACGGCGTTCTTTACCTGCTGATGTTCGCGGTGCCGCTGTCGGGTTACTTCTACACCTTGTCGGCCGGTATTCCCGTGATGTACTTCGGCCTGTTCGAATTGCCGATCCTGATTGCCGCCGATCCCGCGCTCAAGCCGGTCCTGAAAGGCGTGCACTACTGGCTCAACATGGGCCTGGCGGCCTGCGTCGCCCTGCATCTGGCGGCCGCCCTGAAACACCAGTTCATCGACCGCGACGGCGTGCTCAAGCGCATGCTGCCGTAAGCCGCCCTATTGATTTCCAAGGAGATTGTATGAAGTTTACCAACGGCACTTTGCTTGCCTCCCTGCTGGCCGTGGCGATCGTCGCCAGTGCCGCCCCGCTGAAGACCGATACGGCCAAGAGCATGGTGTCGGCCTCGTTCAAGCAGATGAACGTGCCGGTCGAGGCGAAGTTCACCAAGTTTGCGGCCAGCATCGATTACGATGCGGCCAAGCCGGACGCCGCCAAGGCCAGTGTCGAAATCGACACTGCCAGCCTGGACCTGGGCGATCCGCTGATGAACAAGGAAGTCGCCAAGAAGGATTGGTTCAATTCCGCACAGTTTCCCAAGGCGACGTTTGTCTCTTCAGGAATCAAGGCGGCCGGCCCGGGCAAGATGACAGTCACCGGTAAGCTGTCGATCAAGGGCAAGACAAGCGATGTCAGCTTTCCGCTGACGGTGAAAACGGAGGCCGGCAAGCACACCTTCGACGGCGCGCTGCCCATCAAGCGCCTCACTTACAACATTGGCGATGGCGAGTGGAAAGACACGAGCATGGTTGCCGATGAAGTCGTCATCAAATTCCGCGTCAGCGCGGCGCAGTAAACGCAGTACTTTCAAGATTCACAGACAATCCATTTCACAAGCACTTCACTCAAGGGACACCACATGAACATCAAGCACCTGATCATCGCCATGGCCGCCGCCGCCACCGCCACCGCCAGCTTCGCCGCCGACACCTACAAGATCGACCCGACCCACACCTTCCCGAGCTTCGAAGCCGATCACATGGGTATCTCCATCCTGCGCGGCAAGTTCACCAGGACCGAAGGCACCGTCGTGCTCGACCGCGCTGCGAAAACCGGCTCGATCGACATCACCATCGATGCCGATTCGATCGATTTCGGTAACGAAAAACTGAACAAGCACGCCAAGAACGAAGACATGTTCGACGTCGCCAAGTTCAAGGAAGTGACCTACAAATCGAAGTCGATCACCTTCAAGGGCGACGTGCCGGTATCGGCCGACGGCACCCTGACCTTGCACGGCGTGAGCAAACCGGTGACGCTGACGATCAACAAGTTCAAGTGCATCATCCACCCGATGCACAAGAAAGAAGTCTGCGGCGCCGACGCATCGGCCCAGTTCCTGCGCACCGATTTCGGCATCAGCTACGCCGTGCCGCCATTCGCACCGGAAGTCAAGCTGGCGATCCAGGTCGAAGCGGTCAAGAACTAAGCAAGCCGCTTGCGGCGGACGTGAAAAAGCCTCGCTTCCGGTGACGGAAGCGAGGCTTTTTACATGCTCACCAGCTTGAGACGTCCGGCTTAGCGGCCATCGCGGTCGAAGTCGCCCGGCATGGCGCGCTCGACTTTATCCCACGCCGCGCGGGTCGCCGACTTGGCTTGCTGCCAGTTCAGGCGCGACTTGCCTTTGGTGGTTTCCCATTCGTCCGACAGGTTGTTCTCTACCGAATCGAAGCTGGTGCCGGCATAACGGCCGCGGCTGTTGTAGCCGAGTTCGTACGCAGGACCGTAGTCGTCGTAGGTGTAGCCTGGCGAATAGTAAGGAGCGGTCTGGTACGAGCTGCGCCAGTAGGCTGCTTCTTCTTCCGGATTGACCAGCTGGCCGGCTGCCTTGCCCGCCATGCCGCCCGCCAGTGCGCCGATGGCGGCTCCGGCCGCCATGCCGACCGGGCCACCGACCGCACCGGCGGCTGCGCCCATCGCTGCGCCGCTACCGGCGCCCATGCCCTTGGCGAAGTGATGCTCATGCAGCTCGTCACCGGCTTTCGGGTTGATGACTTCGGCTGCGCCCTTGCCAGCCAGGCCGCCGGCGATACCGCCGATGGCCGCACCAGCGGCCATGCCGATCGGGCCGGCTGCCGCGCCGATGCCGGCGCCGGTCAGCGCACCAGCGCCAGCGCCGACGCCGGTACCGATGATGTGCTCGCCTTTGTTTTCGGTCCAGCTGCGCTCGATGTGGGTAGCGTCGTCATCGTTGCGTGGGTTCACACCCATCAGGATGCCGCCGTTCTTGATGCCTTCTTCGTAGTGCACGACGCGCTCTTCAGGAATGCCCGCGCCGATCAGTGCGCCGACCAGGCCACCGGCGATACCGCCAGCGCCGGCACCGGCCAGTGCCGCTGCGATCGGGCCGGCCACCACCAGGCCGATGCCAGGCAGGACCAGGGTGGTGCCGACGGCGGCGATGCCAGCCAGTACAGCGCCGATGGTGCCGCCGATGCCGGCGCCAACGCCTGCGCCTTCAGCCGCTTTGCTGCCGAGTTCAGTATCGGTGTCGTTGAAATAGGTTTTCCGGGTGTCGTCCGACATCATCAAGGTCACGTCGTCCTTGCTGTAGCCGCGGTCGGAGAGGGAGTTGTAAGCCCGCTCTGCACTGTCGCGATCACGGAACAGGCCGGTGACCATACGGGAATCTTTCTGGTTCGTGGTGTCGTAATTGCTCATTTCAATTTCCTTTCGAATTATGGATGTGCGGGGCTCGCATGCAAACCTGGAAATCAATGCCAGTGACGAAACGATAAGCCCGCTTGAACAAGGCTTCCGTACGTTGCCGCACTCAATCACGGTGTTTCCAAATGGCATGCCCAGCGCGGGCCGGCGCATTATTGCGCGTGGGAATTTCCATGAGGCCGCCGTGAAAAAGATGTTGAATCGTCCATTACGTTCGTTGCCGCACCGACCGTGCAAGGCGAGCGAATTATTCTTTTTCCATGGCCCGGCGATTGCACGCGGCCGCGTACATCACTTAACCAACTGGAGGAATCAACATGACATTCATCATCTGGATCATCGTCGGCGGTATCTTGGGTTGGCTGGCAAGCATGGTCATGAAAACGGATGCCCAACAAGGCATGATCTTGAACGTGGTGGTCGGTATCATCGGCGCCGTGCTGGGCGGCTGGCTGCTCGGTCCGCTTTTCGGCACCGGCACCATCAATACCGACGACTTCAGCATGTCCGGCCTGCTCGTCTCCTTCCTCGGCGCTGTGATCCTGCTGGCCATCGTCAACCTGCTGCGTCGCGGTAAAGTACGCTAAATGCGGTTCGCCCCATGACCAACGCACACGTGCGTTGGTTTTTTTTGCCTGGAATTCCCGATGACCAAGAAACCCCTCTATGTAGCATTGATCAGCTGTGCGCTTACCTTGCTGGGAGTGTTTTTGGTTTTCAATTTTATGCCGAGCGAGAAGAAAATCGAGCGGCAATTGCATCGCCTGTACGACACCGACGACCCGCAATTCCGCCGTTCCATGGGCGTGCTGCTGGGTCCGCCCATTCTCGAAGGCAACCAGGTCGAGGTCCTGCTCAACGGCGACCAGATCTTTCCTTCCATGCTCAAGGCGATTCGCGAGGCGAAACACACGATCACCCTGGAAACCTATATCTACTGGTCCGAATCGATCGGCCAGGAATTCACCGACGCGCTGATCGAGCGCGCCCGCGCCGGGGTCAAGGTGCACGTCATGCTCGACTTTATCGGCAGCATGAAAATGGACCTCGGCGCCCTTGACCGGATGAAGCAGTCCGGCATCGAAGTGCAGCGCTACCACAAGCCGGTCTGGTGGAAATTCACGCGCCTGAACAACCGCACCCACCGCAAGGTGCTGGTGGTGGACGGCCAGGTCGGCTTTACCGGCGGGGTCGGCATTGCCGACCAGTGGCGCGGTAGCGGCCAGGACAAGGAACACTGGCGCGACACCCACTTCCGCGTCGCCGGCCCGGTGGTCGGGCAGATGCAGGCCGTGTTCGCCGACAACTGGACCAAGGCCACCGGCGCCGTCCTCGACGGTCCGCATTACTTTCCCCCGCTCAAAACCGTGGGCGGCCACGCGGCCCAGATGTTCAGCAGCTCGCCCAGCGGCGGCAGCGAAAGCATGCTGCTGATGTACCTGATGGCGATCACCTCCGCGCGCGACACCATCCATCTGTCGAGTTCGTATTTCGTGCCGGACCAACTGACCATCAACGCGCTGGTCGCGGCCGCCAAGCGCGGCGTCAAGGTCAAGATCATCACGCCCGGCAAGGACATCGATTCGGACGTGGTGCGCATCGCCTCGCGCGAGCGCTGGGGCGCGCTGCTCGCGGCCGGCATCGACATCGCCGAGTACCAGCCGACCATGTTCCACGTCAAAGCGCTGGTGGTCGATTCGCTGATGGTCTCGGTCGGCTCGACCAACTTCGACAACCGTTCGTTCAGCCTGAACGACGAAGCCAACCTGAACATCATCGACCGCGAATTCGCCACCCAGCAAGTGAACATCTTCAACGACGACTGGAAGCGCGCGCGGCCAATCAGCCTGCAGGCCTGGCAGCAGCGCCCGTGGACCGAGAAAGTGGCCGGCGAAGTGGTCTCGCTGATCGGCGCCCAGTTGTAGGACAGTGGCCGCCCAGGCTTATTTCGACAAATTTTCCTGCGTGAAAAAAGTTGCCAGTTCCGCCTTATCGCGGACGTTCAGTTTTACATATATTTTTTGTAGAAAATTACGGACTGTTGCCGGCGCGATGTGAAGATGTTGCGCCACTTCCTTGTGCGAATAACCTCGGCTAAAGAGCCGTGCCACCGCCAGCTCGCGATGCGTCAAGGACAGGACCGGACTATCGCTCACTGCGTACACAAACAGCAGAGATGCATGACATCTTACGAGAACTCTTACTTTTTTCCCCGCGAACGACACCACGCCGACTCTGCGCAAGCCGTCCATGATCAAGGAAGGCAATCGATGCCCATGCCATCCCGGAAAATCCAGCTGGATCAATTCCACAAAGCGCGGCGTCGAAAACTGTATATCGCCCGCCGCAGTGATGATGGCAATGGCATCGCCCTTGGCCATGTGGTCGCCGCCGCAGGCCTGATTCAATAAAATGGCTTGACGCAGATGCGGGGTGAACGCTTCGATCAAAAATTCTTCGCGTGCGCTAAACCTGTCCTCTTCCATCGCGCGGTACAAAGAAAGGCTATCCCAATACCCGGTTCTTGGATTGCGCGCGGCCAGCACCAGTCCATTTTGATGGTGATAGCGGGTGGCGTAATCACGCACAACAGATTTTTCCTTTGCGGAGAACAGATTTTTTGTGTTGTATCGGTACGCCTTGTTCGGATGGGCGGTGACTTCTTCTAACACCGTGTCGAGACGGCTGATCTTCTCCCAATCGAGCTGCACCGTATCCGGTTCCTGATGAGTAATTGCACAATGCACCGTAGCGCTCCCATCTATCACCTCCACAGCGATCAGTCGTGCGGAATCGAATGCGAGCACCGACTTTGTACGGCAGAAAACGTAATGCGGAAACTCCCGCACGCTCCGATCATGAGCGCCACGATAAAGATCCAATAAATAGTCAGCGTATTTCATGGCCATCATCCGATGATGGATTGATCATCACGACATGCGTTCATTTTGGGCGGGCAATAGCCAAAGGCAATTCCAGCCCAGGAAAATGACATGCACGCCAACACAATTCCCCTTCTCATTAGAATAAGCACATGACGGCGCATGTTGATGATCCATGAAATTTCATGAATCGCTGACAACAGCACCTGATGCATTTGCATCATTCCTTTCCCTTGCGTTATGGCGGAAACTTATTTCCGCCACATCGACAGAGTGGCGATTAGTCGGCAACGCCTTAAGGGAAAAGCATCCGCATCCGGCCCGGCAATTTGCCACAGGGTGACAAGCCATCACCTACCCGATGCAATGAAATACCTTTTGCACTGCAAGCAGCGTGGCGCTGCCGGATATTCCTTGATGTACTTTCATTCATTCCTACTACGAGGGGATTATCATGGCAACTCAAAAAAACAGGCTACATGAAGTAACAGATCCGAGCGGCATCAAAATTCGCGCTTTCGATGAAACGAGTTATGCCAATTTTCAGAATACCTGCAACGTCACCGTTTACATACGAATCGTGTGGCCATACGGCGGCATCACCAATTTTGTCCTGCGCGCCGGGGAAACTCACTCGCTGTATATCGGCACAGGGGGTAATCCGTGCGGGTGCTATTCAACGCTGGGAACTCCCGATTGCGGGGATCTGTGCGGTGAAATACAAGGCGGCTATACCTATGTCACGTGTTGATGCCAAAAACATAGGCGTCGGGAACGCATTTATCGCCGTTAACAGCTGAACCGGCTTGCGGCACATGCCCGCCGCATGCGCGTATCGCATCAAGCGTACTCATCAGCTGCTGGCCGATCGTCCAAGGACAATCGGCCAGCAGAGACATCAACTCAAGGTTTCAGCCAGAGTCCTCAGCACCCACTGATCAACAGGCAATCCTATTTTTCCGCTCAAAATTTGATTGACTATTATTTGAGCGATAAGGATACTCTAGGGCGCTCAGCGAGCCAAGCCTGTTCCGATTGACCAAAAAGAGACGAAATGCGAATGAAAAAGACCTTCCTAACGCTAGCCATCCTCAGCACCGTTGCACAAGCCGACGAAGGCATGTGGATGCCGCAGCAGCTGCCACAAGTAGCCAAGCAACTCAAAGCCGCCGGCCTCAAGCTCGATCCGGCCAGCCTGACCAAGCTCACCGAATTCCCGATGAATGCGATCGTCAGCCTGGGAGGCTGTTCCGCATCGTTCGTCTCGCCGCAGGGCCTGGTAGCGACCAATCACCACTGCGTGTACAACAGCGTGGCGGTCAACTCGACGCCCGAGCGCGACTTGCTGGCCAACGGCTTCCTGGCCAAAACCCACGCTGAAGAACTGCCGGCCGCGCCGGGCAGCCACATCTTCGTCACCAAGGACGTCTCCAACGTCAGCGACAAGATCATCAGCCCCGACGTTGCCAAGCTGGCCGGCAAGGCGCGCGTCGACGCGATGGAAAAGAACATGAAGTCGATGGTTGCCGAGTGCGAAAAAGACGCCGGCCACCGTTGCACCGTGTCCAGCTACTACGGCGGACTCGAGTTTTACCTGATCAAGCAGCTGGACATTCGCGACGTGCGCCTGGTGCACGCGCCACCGGCCGGCGTGGGCAAATTCGGCGGCGACACCGACAACTGGATGTGGCCGCGCCACACCGGCGACTACGGCTTTTACCGTGCCTACGTGAGCAAGGACGGCAAGTCTGCCGCCTACTCCAAGGACAACGTGCCCTACCTGCCGAAAACGCACCTGAAGATCGCCAAGGAAGGCGTGAAGGAAGGCGACTTCATCATGGCGCTCGGCTATCCGGGCCGCACCAACCGTCACCGCCTGCCGTCGGAAGTGGCGTTCACCTTCGACTGGAACTATCCGGCTTTCGTAAAAGCATCGGCTGATACCCTGGCCATCATCGGGCAAGAAACCAAGACCAACGAAGATGCCAAGTTGAAATATGCGGGCCAGGTCGCCAACGTCAACAACTACTACAAGAACCGCAAGGGCATGCTGACCAGCTACGAAGGCAGCGACTTCCTGGCACGCAAGACGCGCGAACACGCGGACATGAAAGCCTGGGTCAACGCCAATCCGGCGCGCCAGAAAGAATACGCGGCCGACATCGAACAGGTCGAGAAACTGATTGCCCAGCGCGATGCCGAAACCAAGCGCGACTTCTACCTGTACTCGTCCGCGCCGCGCCTGCTGACCACGGCACGCCGCCTGTACCGCCTCGCTCATGAGACCACCAAGCCGAACGCCGAGCGCAAATCGGGCTACCAGGAACGCGACCTGCCGGCACTCAAGGCGGCCGTGGCCGCGATCGAGCGCACCTACGACGAAAAAGTCGACAAGGCGCTGGTCCTGAACAGCCTGAAGAAATACGCCGCCCAGCCGAAGGCCGAGCGCAACGCCAATTTCGACGCCGCTGTCAGCATCAATGACGGCATGAGCGAAGCCCAGCTCAAAGGCGTGCTCGACACCATGTACGCCGGTTCCAAGCTCGGCACAGCGGCTGAGCGCGCGGCCTGGATCGGCAAGACCCCGGCCGACTTCAAGGCCAGCAACGACAGCTTCATCAAGGCTGCCGTGGCCATGTACGACGCCGGCATGAAGAGCGAAGCCGAGGAAGAAGAGCTGGCAGGCAAGATCCAGCAAGCCTACGCCAACTACATGAAGGCCAAGATCGCCTACATGACCAGCAAGGGCCAGCCAGTCTATCCTGACGCCAACAGCACCCTGCGCGTGACCTTCGGCAAGATCGCCGGCCGCGATCATGGCGCCGACGGCACCGGCTCGTGGTCCGCCTTCACGACCGTCAAGGGCGTGGTAGCGAAGGCGACCGGCGAAGGCGAGTTCAACGCCCCGGCGGCGCAACTGGCGGCGATCAAGGCCAAGGATTTCGGCAAGTATGTCGATCCGAAGCTCAAGAGCGTGCCGGTGAACTACCTGGCGACCCTGGACATCACCGGCGGCAACTCCGGTTCGGCAGCGCTGAACAGCAAGGCCGAGTTCATCGGCCTGGCGTTCGACGGCACCCTGGACTCGATCATCTCCGACTGGGACTTCAACAAAGCCAACACGCGCGACATCCAGGTTGACGTGCGCTACATGCTGTGGAACATGAAGCATGTCGACAAAGCCGACAATCTGCTCAAAGAAATGAACGTGGAATAAGCCGGCGCGGGGCCTGCCCGCCGGTTTCCATCCGAATGCCTGCCTCCTTCCGGGACGCGGGCATTTTTTTCGTCCGGCGCTCCCTGACGGCGCCGGTGAATGCGCCAAGCGATGACAAAATTCTACAATTTTTTAATACCAATCTACGACCAGTCGAGTTACTATACATTCCAATCTAAGACCACATTCCCAAACCGGGGTCAGAGCTCTAAATCGAAATATTTTTAATTTTGCAAGTTTCAGAACCAGCATCAACACCCGGTGCGATACGCATGCAAGCGCTGTCGTTTCCGATTTAACGGGAAGGTATTCCTGGAACCGCCATGGACGACCAAGCTGAGGCGATCAAAAACACGTTTGTTGCTCATTAGAGCTCTGACCCCGGTTGTAAGGTTTTGGAGCTCAGCCGTAGGATTGTCGGAAAAATTTTTCAGGTGGAAAATATGTTCGAGAAACGCCAGCATCTGCTCTACTTTTCCCTGTTTTTCATCCTCTACGAACTCACCGTTTACTTGTCGAACGATATGATCATGCCGGCCATGCCGCAGGTCGTGCGCGAGTTCCAGGCGTCGAACCGGCATATCGGACTGTCGCTGAGCCTGTTCATCCTCGGCGGCAGCATGCTGCAGATCTTTCTCGGCCCCATCGCCGACCGCATCGGCAAGCGCAAGGTCATGCTGGCGGGCGTGACGCTGTATCTGGTGGCGACCGCCTTCGTGCCGTTTTCAAGCAGCATCGGCCAGTTCCTCACCGCCCGCTTCTTCCAGGGCATGGGCTCGTGCTTCATCTTCATCGGCTACGCCGCCATCCACGAACTGTTCGACGATGCCGAGGCCGTCAAGCTGACCGCCATGTTGTCCAATACCACCGTCTTCGCGCCGCTGATCGGCCCGGTGGTCGGCAGCGCCGTGATCAGTATGTTTCCGTGGCAATCGATTTTCGGGATCGGCTTTGTGCTCGGCTGCATCGCCTGGCTCGGCCTGTTCACCTTCATGCCGCGCACGGAAGCGCTCAAACCTCCCGCCGACCTCGCTTCGATCCGCGCCAGCTACCTGACCATCGTGCGCAACAAGAAATTCATGGCGGGGATTTTGATCGCGGCCATGGCGATTACCCCGCTGACCGCCTGGATCGGGCTGTCGCCGCTCATCATCATGGAACACATGGGCAAGTCGTACGGCACGTATATCCTGTACCAGCTGGTGATTTTCTCCGGATTCATCATCAGCACCATGGCGATTCAAAAACTCGGCGACGGTTTTTCGCTCACCCGCCTGATTCGCCAGGGCGCGGGACTGGCCGTCATCGGCATGCTCGGCGCAGGGCTGGTGTATCGGCACGGGCACCTGTTCATCGTCTGCATGTTCATCTTCTCGGCCGGCTTCGGCCTGTTCAACGGCGCCCTGATCCGCCTGTCGCTGACCGCCACCGGCGTATCGATGAACCTCACTTCATCCGCCATGAGCCTGCTGTATTGCGTGACTATCGCCGGCGGGGTCGAAATCTATAACCTGGTGTGCGCCCATTTCAATTATTCGCTCGCTTCCTATGCGCTGTTCAATGTGCCGCTGGGCGTGGTGATCGGCATCTGCCTGCTGCGCTTTGCCAGCAAACACGATGGACAGGAGACGGCGCTGGCGCAAGCGCCACAGGCCGAATAAGCAAGCGGACACGGAAATGGGGGCAGCATGAACGTCGATCTGGAATATGAAGTGCTGATCAAGGATCTGAAGGCCGAATTCCTTGCGTACAAACAGTGGGAAGCGTTCTGCCGCCAGGATGCGCATGGCGGCGCCGACGCCCAGGCGCGCCTGCAGGCGGCCGAAGCGTCGTATCGCCTTCATCTGCGCGAACTGCGCCACTTCGTGCGCCGCCATGGCGGCCAGGTCGATGCGCGCCGGCTATCGTCGCTATTGGCCATTCCGACCCAGCCGCTGGGCCCTGAAGAAATGATCATGCACCGCATCTGGCTGGGCGGAGCGCTGCCGGCCATGGCGCGCGAATCGGTACGCCAGTGGGATTGCGCGCTCGACGCCATCGGCCCGCTCGATGCCGGCCCCTACCGCCTGATGCTGTGGGTCTGGAACAGCGCGCAACTGCGCGACGATCCGTGCTTTCATCCGGCGCCAGGCGCGCGCCATGCGATCGGCACTTATCTTTGCGGCACGCGCCTGTTAACCGTCCATGCGCTGGAGGCGCTGGCGCGCGAGCGCTGCCCCGCCATCGCCGCGCTGCTGGCGCAATTGCACCACAAGCGCTACTTCGTCAATCTGGCCGATTATTTCAGGCTGCTGATCCTGCAGCGCTGCGGCGGGATCTATCTGGATGCGGACACCATGCCGTACCGCGCCGCCACGCTTTTCCTGTGCAAGCCGGAAGTGCCCGATTACGTCAGCTTTGCGGTGAACCGGGAGGCCAACCGCATCGACGCCAGTTTTGTCTGCTGGATGAACCTGTTCAACGACGAAAACGGCGTGCTGGTGGCGCGCAAGGACAATCCGTCCATCGCGCAGCTGATCGCGCGCATCGATGCCAATCTCGGCGCGATGGGGCCAAGCGTTCCCGACAAGGCGCACGGCGCACCTTACGCCGCCACCCTGCACGACGCCACCTACGGCGCCTGGCACCACACCATCGGGCGTTCGCTGGCGGCCTACCACGACCTGGCGGCGCGCCACGGCGTGCTGCATGACGATGCGCCGGAAACCATCGTCAGCGGCCTGCACGGCATGCGCCTGCGCGTCGACGCCCTCAGCGGCGAGCCGGTGCCGCTCACGCCGTCGGAACAGACCGGCTACGACAGCTGCATCGCCGCGCTCGGCCAACGCGGCTGGACGCTGGCCGACATTCGCGAACTGCCCAGGATGGCCGTGCTCCTGTCGACCACCGAAGTGCCGCGCATGGCGTACGCGTCGCAACTGCGCGCAACACCGGCGGGCTGCCACTACTATTCCTTCCTGTCGCAAGACGCCAATCTGGACCGCGTGAACGATTTGTTCGGCGCCTACCTGATGGCCATCAATGCCGACCGTATCCGGCGCGGCAACTTCTGGCACCAGACGCGCGGCCCTGGCACGGCGGGCGAGCGCAGCTATGCAAGCGTGCATGCCAGCCTCGCCACCCGATCGCGCGGCGCCCATGCGAACGAAAGCTGACGTGAACGCCGACCCGCACCACTTCGTGCCAGGCCCGCGGATCGCCGATGCGCAGCGCGAGCGCATGGCGGCGCTGCTGTTTGCGACCAGTTATCTCGAATACTGCTCGTTCGGCAATCGCCTGCGCCTGCCGCTGGTCGCTTTGCAGCGGCGCCAGAATATCGATCCCTATATCGCCCATGCGCATGGCCTGTACGATGGCGCCGGCCGCTTCAAGGGCTTTTACACGGCCGCCACCATCGCCGAATTCGCCGACGTGCACGCGGTCTCGTATTACCGCGATGAGATGCGCGCCATGGATGCCGCCTACGACGCCTTTATCGCCTTGCACGCGCGCGCCAGCGACCTGTTTGTAGCGAGCCTGGCCATCGAAGAGCGCTTTCGCGGAAGCGGCCTGCTGAACCTGATGCTGGCCCATATCGCGGCACTGGCGCGCGCCAAAGGCAGCCCGCGCACCGTGCTCACCGTGTGGGAAAACAGCGCCGCCATGGGCATTTACCTGAACAAGGGATTTGTCTCGCTGGCGGTATTCGATTACGCGGCCGAGCTGTTTTTCGACCGGCTGCATTTCATGGAACTGGTGCCACCTGGAGGATCGCAATGAACGCCCCTATCGAGACCATCGGCAAGCATAGTGTCGACGAGCGCAACCGGTCGACCGTGGCAAAGACCACGGCGCGCCTGAACGACCGTTCCGGCGGCGCGCCGCTGCGCGTGCTGTCGGAACAGGACTGGGACTTCTGGACAAACAACGGCTATATCGTCATTCCCGACGCAGTCCATCCGGACCAGCTGGCGCGCCTGGAACAGCTGATCTGGGAATTCGAGGAACTCGATCCGCAGGATCCGGGAACCTGGTACCCGCCCGAAAAATCGCGCCTGCGAAAAACAGAGCTGAGCTTCAATGCGGGGATGATAGAGTTATACCATCACCAGTATCTGTGGGACACGCGCCAGATGCCGCGCGTGCACGACGCGTTTGCCGATATCTGGGGCACGCGCGCGCTGTGGGTATCGATCGACCGCATCAACCTGAATCTGCCGCCCGAGCCGGGCTTCGAATTCAAGAGCTTCATGCACTGGGATTACGATCCCGAGAGCCAGCCTCAGAATGTGCAGGGCGTGCTGTCGATCAGCGACCAGACCGATATCGAGGTGGGCGGCTTTGTCTGCGTGCCGTCGCTGTTCCGCGATTTCGAGGCCTGGCGCGCCACCCAGCCGGCCGACTGGGACTGGTACCGGCCGGATGTCTCGGCCCTGCCGCACGTGCCGGTGTTATTGAAAAAGGGCGATCTGCTCATTTTCAACAGCCGCCTGTGCCACGGCATCCGCCAGAATGTCTCGGCCAACAAGGTGAGGATGGCGCAGTACATCTCGATGATGCCGGCGCAGGAGCATGACGAGGCATTGAAACAATGGCGCATCCGCTCCTGGCGCGAGCGCGAAGCGCCGGCCGGATACAGCTTGCACGGCGATCCGCGCAAATGGGAACAAACAAAATACCAGCGGGCGGAGTTATCGCCGCTGGGCGAACAACTGCTGGGCCTGCGGCCATGGCAGGACACGGAATAACGATTTTTTACGGATAGCGAGGAATTTCAAGATGCAAACGACTATGCAGCACAACATCGGACAGTTATTCATGGTCGGCTTCGACGCCCTGGAGCCGAACGAGCATATCATCGGCCTGATCCGCGAGCGCCGCATCGGCGGCGTGATCCTGTTCCGGCGTAACGTCCACACGCCGGCGCAAGTGTCCGCGCTGTGCCAGAAGCTGCAAGAAATCAACGCCGAAGTCAGCGACCAACCCTTGCTGATCGCGCTCGACCAGGAAGGCGGCATGGTGATGCGCATCGAACAGGGCGTCACGCCGATTCCCGCCGCCATGGCCTTCCAGGCGGCAGGTTCCGTGCAAGACTGCCAGCAAGTCAATTTCATCAACGGCGACGAGATGCGCCAGATCGGCATCAACATGCTGCTCGCGCCGGTGCTCGATGTGAACAACAACCGCCTGAACCCGATCATCGGGGTGCGCGCCTATGGCGAAGATGCCGACACCGTGGTGCGCTACGGCATGGCGGCCCTGCGCGGCCAGCAGGCGGCCGGCGTGATCGTCACCGCCAAGCATTTCCCCGGCCATGGCGACACGGCGGTCGACTCGCATTACACGATGGCGCTGGTGCCGCACAGCCTGGAGCGCCTGCGCGCGGTCGAGCTGGTGCCGTTCCGCGCCGCTATCGACGGCGGCGTGGACGCCATCATGACCGCGCACGTGGCGTTTCCGGCGATCGAAGCCGATCCATCGGTGCCGGCCACCTTGTCCAAGGCCGTGCTGAGCGGCCTGCTGCGCGAGGAAATGGGCTACCAGGGCGCGATCATTTCGGACTGCCTGGAAATGGGCGCGATTGCCGACGGCGTGGGCGTGGCGGCGGGCGCGGTGGCGACCCTGCAGGCGGGCTGCGACATCGTGCTGATCTCGCACCGCGAAGACCAGCAGCGCGCCGCGCTGGAGGCGGTCTCGCGCGCCGTGGCGCAGGGCGTGATCGATGCGCAGCGGATCGATGAAGCGCTGGCGCGCGTGCGCCGCCTGAAACAGGCGCGCGCGGTGGGCGACTGGCGCGAGCGCGCCGCCACCCCGGGCGGCCTGATGACGGCGGAGTCGATTGCGCTGACGAAAAAAGTGCAGAAAGCGGCCTTGCGGGTGCAGGGCGACTTCCGTCCGCTCGATCCGGCGCTGCCGGTACGCCTGATCACGGTCGAGGTGCGTTCGCGCAGCGAAGTCGATGAAGTCGCGAACGGACGCAACAACGAAGCGCGCAGCTCGATGCTGCCGGCGCTGCGCCAGGCCGGGCTCGACGTGACGGAATATGCGATGTCGGCCGAGGCGCTCGATGCCGAAGTGGCCGCGGCGATCGCCTTTGCCGATGGCGCGCAGCAAATCGTGGTACAGACCTACAACGCGATGCTGGTCGAAGGCCAGCGCCGCCTGCTGGCAGCCATGCCGGTCGACAAGCTATGGGTTGTCGCCGGCCGCCTGCCGTACGACCTCGACCTGGCGCCGCAAGCGCAAGGCCGCCTGGCCGCCTTCGGCTGCCGTCCGGCCGCGCTGGAACCGGTGGTCGAGCGCCTGATCAGCGCCGCATAAACCCCGCCGGTGTCAGGTCTGACATTCTGTCACCCGCCGGTGTCAGGTCTGACATTCGGACACGGCCTCTGCAAAAACCCCGCCGGTGTCAGGTCTGACATTCGGACACGGCCTCTGCAGATATGCAAGGCCTGGCTTCTTAACAGCAGAGACTGTGTCCGAATGTCAGACCTGACACCAGCATGCAGACACCGGCATGACACAGGCGTCGGGAACATAACGGATCGATTACCGATGGCCGGTTTGGCGTAACTTCACCATTGCCTGTCGCGTTCCAGCAAGACGCTGTACATACCCGCCCCGTACATTGGCTGCTCCACCCCACGGAGGAGCCACCATGTCGGACAGCATCGAGCGTCGTCATTTTATGGCAGCACCGGGCAGCCTGGTCGCAGGCGCCAGCCTCGCCCCGCCCCCCGGCCCGGGCCCGAGCCGATGGCGGGCCTGCCCGCGTTCCCCTCAGTCGCCCGCCAAACCAACTGGCACCGTGCATCCCCTGGGCGGCTACCCGATGGCCGACCGGGCCGACGATGGCGTGGTCGACGCCGGCGGCCAGGTGTTCGATCCGCGCGCCGCGCCGCAGTCGGTGGATGCCGGCCTGAGGGTGATCGACGCCGCCATCGTGCCGGCCTCGCTGGGCGCCAATCCCTTGCTCACCATCGCCGCGCCGGCCGAGCGCGCCGCCGAACGCTATTGCCTCTGAGGATGCCCATGAACGCCTTCCCGCACAAATTCCTGTTGGCGCTGCTGGTGCTGCTCCCCTGCCTGGGCTGGGCCCGCGGCATTGCGTTTTCCGAAGACATGCACGGCTACGCCTATCACCAGGGCCAGTACCGCGCGGCGAGCGTGTATTTCAAGGTCGTGATCGACGATATCGACGCCTGGCGCGCCAATCCGCAGCACCTCGCCAAACTCAGCTGCGAACTGGTGCTCGACCGCGTGCCGGCCGGCAGCGCCAGCGGCAGCTTGCAGATCCTGGCGCCGGGCGCCAACGGACGGGTGCTGACCTACCGCTTCCAGGGCGCGGCGCTGCGGTTCGTCGGCATCAAGCACGTCTACAACAATGCCGGGCCGGACATGCTGGACGACATGACCACCTTGCGCGGCGCGTTCCAGGCGCAGGGCCTGCCCCAGCCGAGCGTGCCGGACTTGCTCAAGGGCGACGCCTGGACCTCGGAACTGCACTTCGCGTGGTGGCAAGCGGCCACCTTGTGGAATTTTTCGTGGTCGTTCTCCACCATCGCCACGCCCTGGTACGAGGAACTGGCGGTGAAGGTGCTGTTCCTCAAGACCGTCTTCGGCGACCTGGCGCGGGTGCTGTTTCCCTGGGCGCTGTGACGATGCCCAGCCGCGCCGACGCCAACCGCTGCCGCTTCGTCCCCGGCAATCGCGCCGGGCATTACGAAAGCTACTTTCTGCGCGCCAACGACGCCGGCCGTGCGCGCGCCTTCTGGATCCGCTACACCTTCTTCAGCCCGGCCGGCCGGCCGCGCCTGGCGGTCGGCGAAGTCTGGGCCGTGTGGTTCGATGGCGAACAGCGCCGCATCGTGGCGCTCAAAAACCAGTTCGCGCTGGCCGACTGCGCGATCGGGTCCGGCGCGCCGGACCTGCTGATCGGCCACACGCACCTGAGCGCCACTTGCCTGGCCGGCAGCGCCAGCGGGTCCGGCCACAGCATCGCCTGGGCGCTCGGCTACACCGCGCCGCGCGCGCCGCTGCTGCTGCTGCCGGCGTCGATGTACGATGGGCGCTTTCCGCAAGCGAAGGCGCTGGTGGCGGCGCCGGGTGCGCTGTTTTCGGGCGAGCTCGAGGTCGATGGCGACACCGTGGCGGTGCGGCAGTGGCGCGGCAGCCAGAATCACAACTGGGGCAGCCGCCACACCGATACCTATGCCTGGGGCCAGGTGGCCGGCTTCGACGACGCGCCCGGGGTGTTCCTCGAATGCTCGACGGCGCGCCTGAGATGGGGCCCGCTCCGCTCGCCACAGATGAGCCTGGTGGTGCTGCGCATCGGCACCCTGGAACTGTCGCTCAACAGCATCACGCAAGCGCTGCGCACGCGCGCGCGGATCGATGGTTTCAGCTGGGACATCGATGCCCGCGCCGACGGCGTGCGGGTCGAGATCCGCATCGACGCGCCACGCGAGGCATTTGCCGGCTTGCATTATCCGAATCCGCCGGGCGGCCTCAAGACCTGCCTCAATTCCAAGCTGGCGGCGTACAGCATGAGCGTCACCCTGCGCGGGGAGGCGCCGCGCAGGTTCCACTCGCGCCACGGCGCCGCCTTCGACATCCTCACCGACCGCACCGACCACGGCGTGGCCATCCTCGCCTGACACGAAAGCCTGCCATGACACCGACCCCGACCCCACGCCGGCACCTGGCCGCCCTGCTGATCCTGACCAGCATCCTGTGCCGCGTACCCGCGGCGGCGGCGCCGGACGCCGCCGCGCCGGCGGCCTACATCGACGGCGCGCCGGTGCACGCGCTCACCTTGCGCGCGCTGCGGCACCAGGCCCGGGACCAGCCGGGCCGCCCGTCCGCCGACGCGCTGCTGGCCGGAATCGTGGCCGACCGCCTGCAAGCGCGCTGGGCGCGCGAGCGCTTCGGCGCGGCGCAGCTGTATCCCGCCAGCACGGTCGGCTTCGCGCCAGGCGTGGCAGTCGACGAACGCCTGGTCGGCCTGCTGCGCAGCATGCACGCCGGCGAACTGGAGTCGGTCCTGCGCGCCCTGCCCGGCGCTACCCTGGCAGGCGCGATCGAGGCCACCTATCCACTGGCGCCGGCGACGCTCGAGCGCCTGTTCGGTGCGCCGGGCGCGCTGCGGCTGGGCTACGACGTCACGCCCGAACAAGCCGCGCTGGCCGCCCGCACGCCGCTGCTGCGCTATCGCCTGGGCCAGGCGGCCCCGGTCATCCTGAGCGTGCTGGACGTGCTCGAGCGCCAGAACGTGCAGGGACGCATGGAATTCTTCAACCGCAAGATGGACTTCATTGCCCGCCAGGCGCACCTGCGCGTGGCCGGCCTGTTCGTGCTCGACTGGGCTGGCCGCCGCTTCGGCGCGGCGGCCGTGGCCGACCTGCGCCAGGCCCTCGACGATCAGGAGGCGGTGCGCGGCGCCATGCGCCTGTACGGGCTGGCGGACGGCGCCGAAGCGCACAGTCCACGCCAGGCGGCGCTGGCGCGGCAGGTCACGCAGGCCGACGTCAACGCCTTTTACAACGCGCACAAGGACCAGTTCCGGCGCATCGACAAGGTCCGGGCGCGCCACATCCGCGTGGGCAGCGACGCGCTGGCACAGCACATCCGGGCCGAGCTGGCGGCCGGCAAGGACTTCGGCCTGCTGGCGCGGCGCCACTCGCTGGCCCCGAGCGCGGCGCGTGGCGGCGCGCTCGGCTGGGTGAGGCATAGCGGCGCGCCGGACTGGCTGTCGGCGCTGGCGCTGCAGCAGCCGGCGGGCCAGGTATCGAGCCCGTTCCGCGCGCCGGTCGGCCCGTCCGCGCCGGCCACGTGGGACATCGTGCTGGTCGACCAGCGGGTCGACGGCTTCTACCCGCCCGGCTCGGAAACGGTGCGCTACATGGCGCGCAAGGCTATCGCCCATGAGCGCGCCCGCGCCGAATTTGGCAGCGCCCGCAACGCCCTGGTGCGCGCCGCCACGGTCGAGCTGACGGCCACGGGCGCGCCATGAAGGCGATGCCGATGGCGCTGGCTGGCGCGCTGACGGTCGCGGGCGCGCTCTGGCTGGCCTGGCCGCAGGAGCAGGAGCGGTATCGGCCGGCTCGCGCCAGCGCCGCCCCGAATCCGCCCGCCGCCGGCCGTCCCTGGCTGGACGACTGGCCGCCGGCCAACCAGGCCAAGCCCGGTGCCGGCACGCCGCTGGCGGCCGCGCACAGCCTGGCACAAACGCACTTGCACGGCGACCCGGACGCCCCGCCCATCGCACGCGACATCCCCGCGCCGGCGCGCCCCACGGCGCAGGAGCTGGCCGACCCCAAGGCTTACCAGGCGTTCGAGGCGCGCCAGAACGCCCAGGTGCTGGCGGCCTACGTGAAGGCGGTGGACGAAGAACTGCCGCGCCTGCGCGAGGACATCGCGCGCGGCCGCGCCATGGGCATCGCCGCCGACCAGCTCGCCAGGGCGGAAGAGAAGGTGCGCGCACTGGAAAACATGCGCGCGCAGCTGGTCAAAGATCACCCCGCGCCGGGGAGGTGAACGCGGCCGCACGCGGGCGCGACGTTGCAGCAAGCCGGCCGGGCATCGCGTCCGCGATGTCCGCAATCACGACAAGAAGATGGAGACCAGATGAAAGCACTATTCAAGCTCGCCCCCGTGGCGTTGGCCCTGCTCGCATGCCTGCCGGCCAAGGCGTGGAACACCGAAACGCACCGGCGCATCGTGCTCGACGCCGTCGAATTCATGAAAACGCACCCCGGCCAGACCCGCTACGCGAGCCTGCTGGCGGGCGTGACGCGGGCCGGCTACACGATGGAGCAGTTCGCCGCGGCGATCGGCCAGGGCGCGCACGATGTCGACTATTTCGAGGACACCTATATCTGCGGCGCCACCACCGGCAACTGCCAGGGTGCGCCGCTGTGGGGACTCGGTTCGGGGCTGGCGCGCTACACCTCGTTCTGGCACTTCCAGAACCACACGGCCGGCGCCGATGCGCACGGCAATGACTTCGGCGGCTACCACTACGCCAGACTGGGCAATCCGGGCGACATCGACAAGCTGGCCGCCGCCTGGCTGGTGGGCGATTACCTGGACGACGGCGCCGGCGGCCTCGGCGGCTGGTTCGGCGATGCCAGCAAGTACAACAGCTACGGCGTCACCGAAGCGCGCTACCGCCAGGGCGGCTATTCGACGCCGGGCATGTACCGGGATTACCAGCACTTCCCGTTCCAGCCGATCGACAACCTGGCGCAGCATTTCTGGACGCGCTTCCTGCAGGCGCCGTCGGCGCAAGCGCTCGGCTTCGTCCTGCACGCGACCGACCTGCTGCAGCCGCACCACACCTTCAACGTACTCGGTCACCACCATTCCGGCTGGGAAGGCTGGATCGCCGACTATTACGATGCCGAAAAGCTGGGCGATCCGGCGCTGGTGCTGGCGGCGCTGAACGATTTTGCGCCGCTGGCCAATCACGCGACCGACATCCGCCCGCTGCTGACGCAGGGCGGCACCTATTCATACAAATATGGGGGAGCGGTGCTGTCGTCGACCGATCATGCGCTGCGGCGCGGGGTGGCCAAAAAAATGGTCCCGCACGCGATCGCCATGGTGGTGCGCGTGCTGGACCGGGCCGCCGTGCGGCTGGCCCTGTAGTAGTAGCGTTCGTGTCCGAATGTCAGACCTGACACCAACCGCTGGTGTCAGGTCTGACATTCGGACACGGGCCCATCCGTCAAGCGGCGCTGTCGTTCAGGCGCGAGTGGCGGATGCTGTACGCAAAATAAGTCAGCACCGCCACGCACATCCAGATCGCAAACACGGTAAACGTGGTCTTGGACAAGTCTTTCATGATGTACAGGCAGGCGGCCACGCTCAGGCCCGGCACCAGATACGGGCCGAACGGCACGCGGAAGCCCTTGGTCAGCGATTCGCCCATTTTCTTGCGCATTACCGGCACCGCGATCGATACCACGATGAAGGCCGTCAAGGTGCCCATGCTGACCATGTCCCACAGGTAAGTCGAGTCGACCAACCCGGCCACCAGCCCCACCACCAGGCACACGATCAAGGTATTGCTGACCGGCGCCTGGGTGCGTGCACTGACTTTCTGGAACGTTTGCGGAATCAGGCCATCCTTGCTGATCGCGTACAAAATCCGGGTCTGACCGTAGATCGTCACCAGGGTCACGCTGAACACCGAAATCACGGCGCCGGCCGACAGCACCAGCGCCGGCCAGGTCTTGCCAGTGACGTTCTGCAAAATCACCGCCAGGCCCGCTTCCTGGCCGGCGAACATCGCGGCCGGCTGGGCGCCGAGGGCGGCTACCGCGACCAGCATGTAAAACACGGTCACGATGCCGAGCGCTGCAAGAATGCCGATCGGCACGTTGCGGGTCGGGTTGCGCACTTCTTCACCCGCCGTGGCGACTGTATCGAGTCCGATGAACGAGAAGAACACCGTGCCCGCCGCCGCCGTCACCCCGGCCATGCCGGCAAAGCCCTTGCTGTTATCGGTGTTGAAGAAAGGCGTGAAGTTGTTGATGTCGAAGCCGGAAAATGCAATCACGACAAAAAACACCAGGATCGCCAGCTTGACCAACACCATGATGGCATTGGTGGTGGCCGATTCCTTGGTGCCGCGAATCAGCAGCGCGCCGCACATGATCACCAGCAAAATCGGCGGCAGGTTGATGTGCCCGGCCCGGATTTCCATGCCGTGCTCGCCGGAGACGAACATCGGCGTGCGCAGCATTTCGGGTATCTGCCAGCCGACGGCATTGGTGAGAAAGTTATTCAGGTAGGCCGACCAGCCGATCGCGGTGGCGCTGGCGGCCAGGCCGTATTCGAGCAGCAGGCAGGCGGCCATGATGAAGGCGGCGAACTCGCCGACGGTGGCGTAGGCGAACGAGTAGGACGAACCCGACGCCGGGATGCGGAACGACAGTTCGGCGTAGCACAACGCGGTCAGACCGGCGGTCAGCGCGGCCAGCAGGAACGACAGCACGACCGAGGGACCGGCCTTGGGCACCGCCTCGACCATGGTGAAAAAGATGCCGGTGCCGATGGTGGCGCCCACGCCGATCATGGTCAGCGGGAACAATCCCATGGTGCGCGCCAGGCCGGTTCCTGCGTGCCCGGGTTGGGGGGCGGTTTTGCTACCGGCAGGTTTGATGCGGAACAGCTTCTGGCCCAGAGTTTGATTCACGGATTCGTCCCTTTTGTCGCGCTAGATGAATGGCAGCAGCGATTATAGGGGCTATTGCCATTTACTTATACACATCTTTTGCGCGCGAAAAACGGGGCATGCCGGACTGACAACAGCCACGCGCGCGTCCCGCCGCATCACTTGCCGAGATCGACTTTCCGCTTGCTCTTGCCACGGAAAAAGCTCACGATGGCGCCGCCGGCGAGCAGCAGGGCGAACAGCCTGCCGAACAGGCCCAGCTTGGTGGCCACGCCTCTACCTACGACTAATTGTCAATAAATCAGCATGTCGCAATAAAAGCTCATACGCCAATGTAAAGATGCATTTAAGATGCATATTTGCTAGAATGAACTAGTTCTCACCGGAGTCTTCCATGCATCTGACCCGTTTTACCGATATGGGCCTGCGCGTCCTGATTTACCTGGCGCGCGCCGGCGAACGGCGCGTCCCGGTCACGGTGGCCGAGGTGGCGGCCCAGTTCGCGCTGCCGGTCAACCATCTGGTCAAGGTGGTTGGTCACCTGGCGCGCGCGGGCTGGGTGTGCGCCACCCGCGGGCGCAACGGCGGGCTGCGCCTGGCCGCCGATGCCGCCACCCTGAGCATCGGCGCGGTGCTGCGCGAGCTCGAAGGCGACAGCGAACTGGTCGACTGCGAAGGCAGCGGCTGCCGCCTGAGCGGCGACTGCCAGTTGCGCGCCGCCCTCAGGAACGGCATGGAAGCGTTTTACGGGGCCATGGACAAGGTCACCCTGGCCCATATCACGCACGGCAACACCGGCGAGAAAATCGTGCGCATGCACAGGATGTTCCTCGACCAGGGCAGCGTGGCTGCCTGAGGCACCGCCATCGGACGGGCGCGTTGACACGCGCCTTTTTTACGACGTTAAAGTTGCATCCTATATGCAACAAATTGAAAGGATTGTATGATTTCTGCCGCTTCCCGCCCCTACATCGACGCCAGCGTTCCTGTCCTGCGCGAGCACGGCGTGGCCATCACCACCACGTTTTACCGCAATATGTTCGCCGAGCATCCCGAACTGACTAACTTGTTCAATATGGGCAACCAGGCGAATGGCGCCCAGCAGCAGTCGCTCGCTTCGGCCGTGTTTGCCTACGCCGCCAACATCGGCGACCCGGGCGCGCTGGCGCCGGTGATCGAACGCATCGTGCACAAGCATGTGTCGGTCGGCATTCGCGAAGAACACTATCCGATCGTCGGTCGCCACCTGCTCGGCGCCATCGCCAGCACCCTGGGCGAGGCCGCCACGCCGCCGCTGCTGGCCGCCTGGGACGAGGCGTACCGCTCGCTGGCCGCGCTGTTTATCGAGGCCGAGCGCGCCATGTACGCCGGCGCCGGCATCACGCCCGGCCAGCGCCGCGCCCTGCGCGTGACCGCGGTCACGCGCGAAAGCGCGGACGTGGTCTCGATCCGCATGGCGCCCGAGGATGGCTTGCCGCTGGCAAGCGGCAAGGCTGGCCAGTACCTGAGCGTGCAGGTCGATTTTGCCGATGGACGGCGCCAGATCCGCCAGTACAGCCTGTCCGACACGACGCAGCCGGACAGCCTGCGCATCTCGGTCAAGCGCGAGCCGGCCGGCCTGGCCACCCCGGCGGGGGAAGTATCGAACTGGATTCACGATAAAGTGCGCGTGGGCAGCGTGCTGCAGGTCTCGCCGCCGTTCGGCGACTTTGCGCCGGACACCGAGTCCGAACAACCGCTGCTGCTGCTGTCGGCCGGCGTCGGCGTCACCCCGATGATCGCGGCCTTGAAGCGCATCGCCCAGGTCCATCCGCAGCGCCGCGTGATCTTCGCCCATGCCGCCCGCAATGCGGAGCATCACGCGCACCGGCTTGACGTGCTTGCCGCGCGCAGCGTCATGCCGCATCTGCAGGTGTTCACGTTCTACGAAGAAGTAAGCGCTCACGACAACGGCGTGCTGGCGGGACGAATGGACATCGCGCGCCTGCCGGCCTGGCCGCGCACGGAGGCCAATGTGTACCTGTGCGGACCGCTGCCCTTCATGCAGGCGCAATGGCTGGCGCTGGTCGGCGCCGGAGTCCCCGTCACGCGCCTGCACCGCGAAGTATTCGGGCCGGACATGCTCGACCATCTGTTGTAAGCGCGCGCAACACGGGGGGAGCTTACAAAAAAAAACACTGCCCTTGTGCAATATAGGATTTATGATAACGAAATTCAAAGGCAATCTTGCCTTTCCGTTCGCTTGTTTCCTATATTGAAAAAAATGATGACACAGAAATATCGTCCGACCAGCGCCGCCGTCCTGCTGCTTTCCCTGTCGCTGGCCGGCGGCGGCGCGCTGGCCGCACCGGCCCTGAAGGTCGGCGCTTCCATCAGCAAGCCCGGCATGACCGTGATCGACCTGACCCCGGACGATGGGCAGGCCGCGGCTTATCGCTTTCACGACACGGCCTCGTCCAGGCTCGATGCCAGCCTCACTGTCCCTGCGCCGTCGTGGACGCAGACCGAGAGCGCATCGAGCGGCAAGTTCGAACTCATCGACGCCACGGCGCTCTACGGTACCTCGGCCTCCGCCAGCAGCGCGGGCCAGTGGGGGAACCTGCGCACCGATATTCAACTCGACGACAGCGTCGGCCATCGCGGCGCTGGCGCCGGCAACGTTACCCAAACGATGACTGTGCTGGTCACAGCGCACACGCAGCTGGTGTTCTCCGCCTATGGCGAGGTAGCGATCGACAATCGCGCCGGCACTTCTTACGGCAATGCCGTAACGACCGTCTATTTCGGCGGCGAATACTGGGTCCGTGGCATGCAGCAAGGAGCTGGCTGGAACGACAGCGGCGTACGCGGCGAGACGTTCTCCATGTCGTACGTCAACAACACCAGCACGGAACAGTACGTCACCTTGAACATGAATATCCTCACCAGGGCGGTGTACCAGGCCTCGTCGCCCGTGCCTGAACCGGCAAGCTACGCCATGTTCGGGCTGGGCGCGCTGATGGTGGGCGCTGCCGCGCGGCGCCGTCGCCGCACGGCCAGCGCCGCCTGAGCCAGGCGCTAGCAGCCTGTCGAACTTGGGGAGTCGAAGCGAGAAAATAGCTGGGCGAGGCCAGATTTTGACGATTTCGCAGTGCCAATAGCGAGCTATTGGCCGAGAAAGCGGCGAAATATGGACCGTCCCAGGTATTTTTGCAGCCGACGATCCCAAGTCCGACAGACTGCTAGCGCTGGCCGAGCGTGGTCGGCCCGAACAAGTCCTTGTACTCGCGCGGCTGCGAGCGCCAGTACTGGGGCGGTGCGTCGACTTGGGCGCCCAGCTGCGCGGCCGCGTGCCACGGCCAGCGCGGATCGAACAGCATCGCGCGCGCCAGCGCCACCACGTCGGCGTCGCCGCGCGCGACAATCTCTTCGGCCTGCCGCGCGTCGGTGATCAGCCCCACGCCGATGGTCGGCATGCCGGTCTCCGCGCGGATGCGGGCCGCAAAGCCGATCTGGTAAGACGGCCCCACCGGGATTTTTTGCGCCGGCGAGATGCCCCCGCTCGAGACGTGAATGAAGTCGGCGCCGGCGGCGCTCAGTTCCTGCGACAAGCGCACGCTCTGCTCGATATCCCAGCCGCCATCGACCCAGTCGGTGGCTGAAATCCGCATGCCCACGGCCATCGTCGCCGGCACCGCCGCGCGCACGGCCGCGAACACGTCGAGCGGAAAGCGCATGCGGTTTTCCAGCGCGCCGCCATACTGGTCGCTGCGCTGGTTCGACAGCGGCGAGAGGAACTGATGCAGCAAATAGCCGTGCGCGGCGTGCAGCTCGATCGCGTCCAGCCCCAGCGCGTGACTGCGCTGCGCCGCCGCCACGAACGCGTCGCGGATGCGCGCCAGGCCCTCGTCGTCGAGCGCCAGCGGCACCGTTTCACCATCCGCGTGCGGCAGCGCCGATGGCGCCACGGTCTGCCAGCCGCCATCGTCGATGGCGATATTGGCGCCGCCTTCCCACGGTACCTGGCTCGACGCCTTGCGCCCCGCGTGCGCGAGCTGGATGGCCAGGCGGATCGGCGCGTGACGGCGCATGGCGGCCACGATCGGCGCCAGTGCGGCGGCATGGTCGTCCGACCAGATACCGAGGTCTTTGGGAGAAATACGTCCTTCGGGCGAGACGGCGCTCGCCTCGAGGAACAGGATGGCCGCCCCGGACAAAGCCAGGTGGCCCAAATGGATCATGTGCCAGTCGCTGGCGATGCCTTCGTCGGCGGAGTACTGGCACATCGGCGCGATCGCGATGCGGTTGGCCAGCGTGACTGGCCCCATGCTGAAAGGTGTAAACAAGGTGCTCATGGATTGCCTTGATGCGCGTGTAAAAAACGGTACGGGGCGCGCCACGGGCATGCCGGCTAACGCGTCCGCACCACCATCAATCCGGCGCGCAGACCGACGCGCACATCCGGGTTCGGGAATACTACCAGTTCCTCCGGATGTTTGACGGCGTACACGATGTCGCCATCGGTGGCGATCACCTGCCCTTGCTGTAGCGCGGTGAAGTTCCGGGTGCCGCGGTCGAACCCCATCTTGAAGTCGTCACTGTGCTTGATGATCTCCTGCGCCACCGCGAACACGTGCGGTTCGACCTTTGGCGCGGCCGGGCTGGCGCCGCGCAGCAGGTCGTCGAGCGCGATGCCCACGTCGGCGAACAGGCTCAAATCGTTCTGGCCCAGGGTGCCGACCCGGCCCAGTTCCACAGTGCTTGCCGCCGCCCCGTGAAACTCGGCCGAATAATAACTGTACGTTCCCGCCGACTGCGGATTCATGACGATGGCGCCGATGGCCGCCTGGCCCAGCCAGGCGATCAGCGCGCACTTGCCCTCGTCGGCGATCAGCTCCGGCACGATCGCAAAGGTCGGGTAGACCGAGGGCCGGATCGCCGTGTGCAGGTCGAGGTGCCAGCGGTCCGGCCCGGCGCCCTCGAAAAAGTCCACGGTGGCGGCGATCATGGTGTCCGCCCGCGCCGCTTCCGCCGCGCTGGCGAGGCTACCTCGCACCGGACGGAACATCCGGTTCAGGTCCGCATCGATGAAACGCTTGCCGGCCGCGATGGCGTCGATATTGCCGACGCAGACCATCAGGTCCACCGCCAGCGCATCCGGCCCTTGCGAGAGCGCGTCCAGCACATACGCCAGCACCTCGATCGGGCCGGTTTCGTCGCCATGCACGCCGACCGAGACGATCACGCTGGCGCAGGCAGGCGCCTGGCCGGACTTGATCGTCACGATGCCCGGCGCAGGTTGCAGCACCGCGAAACCGGCATCGACGAAGCGCTTGGCCAGCACATTGAAGTCGGCGCCGGCCAGCGCCCGCACGGCGGCCGGAAGCGCTTGCGCGCCTCCAACCCCTGACACCGGAGGAACGTAAGCGGTCATTTACGCCGCCACCGGCGCCGCGTTGGTCGCCTCGGACAGCGCCCACACGTCCAGCATGGCCTGTTCCAGGTCAAGCGCCGGCGCGTAGCCCGACAAGCCCATGGTATTGGTCACCACTTCAACCGCCTCCAGGGTGTCGCTGCCGTTGCTGGAACGGGCCAGCACTTGCTGCAGCAGGCGTTGCTGGGTGCGGCGCAGCGCCTGCATCGCGTAGTTGCGCAGCTGTTCCTGCGATTTGCTGTGCGGCGCGAGTTTCAGGCCGCGTTCCAGCGTATCGATGCCGGCCTGGCCGCGCAGCGCCATCCCCACCTGCAGGAATTGCGCCAGGCTCATGCCCGCCGGACGGTTGACCGACACCGCCGCGAACAGGAAGGTCGCCACCGCTTCGATCGCGTCGACCGCTTTCCAGGCTTGCGTGAACGAGGCAGGCAGGGACACGAAGGCATCGGCGTCGGCCATGGCCGGCATCAGCTGCTTGAGCATCTCCGGCTGCGAGAACAGGCGCGTGAGTTCTTCCATGCCGCCCGCGCCGCTTGGCACCGACAGCACGCCTTCGACGATCGCCTTGAACAGCACGCGGGTGCGCGCATCGACCTTGATCGAGACGGCGCGCGGCACCTTCAGTGCGTCCGCATCGAGCGCGGCGAAGATCGGCGCCAGGTGCAGCGCGGACCACGACTGGCCCCAGGCCTTGACGACCTCGGTCTCGTCGACCTGGTGCGCGCTGGCGAGGTCGCGGATCATCAACGGACCGCAGCGGTTGACCGATTCATTGGCCAGCACGGTCGCCAGGATGGCGTTGGCCAGCGGGTGCGCCAGCGCATTGCGGGTGGCGACCAGCTGCGCCGGGAAGTACGGTTTCAGTACTGTCTCGGCCCAGCTTTCGTCCGTCAGCGGCAGCGCGGCCAGCAGGCGCTTGAAGCGGTTCTTGACGTTGGCAATGACCACCGCCAGTTCCGGCGCGGTCAGGCCCACGCCCAAGGCCTTGCGGCGCTGCAGTTCGGCGTCGGTCGGCAGCTGTTCCAGTTCGCGCGAGAGCGCGCCTTCAAGCTCCAGGCTGGTGATCAGCGCGGCGTAGCCGTCGACGACCAGCGGGTCGGCCTGGGCCTGCACTTCGCGCACCAGCAGGTGGGTTTGCAGGGTGTTGTCGCGCAGGACCAGGTGTTCGATATCGCTCGTCATCTCGTTGAGGATGCGGTTGCGGTCCGCTTCGGGCAGCTCACCGGCATTGACTTCGGTGTCGAGCCAGATCTTGACGTTCACTTCGTGGTCGGAGCAATCCACGCCGGCCGAATTGTCGATCGCATCGGTGAAAATGCGGCCACCGGCCAGGGCGAATTCGATGCGGCCGTTCTGGGTCGCGCCCAGGTTGCCGCCTTCGGAAACGACCTTGCAGCGCAGCTGGTTGCCGTCGACGCGGATATTGTCGTTGGCGCGGTCCTTGACCTGCGCGTGGGTTTCGGTGGAGGCCTTGATGTAGGTACCGATGCCGCCGTTGTAGAACAGGTCCACCGGCGCCATCAGGATGCGGTGCATCAGTTCTTCAGGCGGCAGCACGGTCTCGGCAATATCGAGCGCGGCGCGCACTTGCGGCGAGATCTCGATCGAACGGGCGCTGCGCGGGAACACGCCGCCCCCAAGCGAAATCAGGTCCTTGTTGTAGTCTTCCCACGACGAGCGTGGCAGCGCGAACATGCGTTCGCGCTCGGCGAACGAGGTGACCACGTCCGGTGCCGGGTCGAGGAAGATGTGGCGATGGTCGAACGCGGCCAGCACCTTCAGTTGGCGCGACAGCAGCACGCCGTTGCCGAACACGTCGCCCGACATGTCGCCCACGCCGACCATGGTGATCGGGGTGGTGTTCATGTCGTGGTCCATCTCGTAGAAGTGGCGCTTGACCGCTTCGAACGCGCCCTTGGCGGTGATGCCCATTTTCTTGTGGTCGTAACCGTTCGAGCCGCCCGAGGCAAAGGCGTCGCCCAGCCAGAAGCCGCGCTTGACCGCGATGCTGTTGGCGATGTCGGAGAAGGTTGCGGTGCCCTTGTCGGCGGCCACCACCAGGTACGGATCGTCCTGGTCGTAGCGCACGGTATCCTGCGGCGGCACGATGGCGCCGCGCACGCGGTTGTCGGTCACTTCCAGCAGGCTGGAAATGAACAGGCGGTAGACTGCTTCGCCTTCAGCGGCGATGGTTTCGCGCACGGCGTCCTTGGGCATCTGCTTGCACACAAAACCGCCCTTGGAACCGGCCGGCACGATGACCGCGTTCTTGACCATCTGCGCCTTGACCAGGCCCAGGACTTCGGTGCGGTAGTCTTCCATGCGGTCCGACCAGCGCAAGCCGCCACGGGCCACAGGGCCGCCGCGCAGGTGCACGCCTTCGAAGCGGCGCGAGAACACATAGATCTCGCGGTACGGACGCGGTTCCGGCACCAGCGCCAGGCTGCTGGTATCGAACTTGAAGATGATCTTGTCGCCCTGCTGGTCGTTCTGGAAGTAGTTGGTACGCACGGTCGCCAGGATCAGGTCGACCAGGGCCGCGACGATTTCTTCGGTGTCGGCGTGGTTGACCGTGGCCAGGCTGGTCTTGATGGCGGCAATCCGCTCGGCCGCGGCCAGGCGCCGCTCTTCCGGCACCGACGGATCGAAACGCTGGACGAACCCTTCGACCAGTTCCTTGACCAGCACCGGCTGGCGGCGCAGGGTATCGGCCATGTAGCGCACCGAGAATTTGCTGCCGGTCTGGCGCCAGTAGCTGATGTAAGCGCGTATCAGCTGCACTTCGCGCATGCGCAAGCCGCCTTCGATCACCAGGCCGTTCATGCGGCCGTCTTCGGCTTCATTGTTGAACAGCGAGGCAAACAGTTCCTGCGCCACGGTCACGACGTTCGGCTGGGCCAATTTGGCCGCGCTTTCGGCGTCCACCGCCAGGCTGGTGACGAAATGGCGGCTGCCGTCGGCAACGGCAATCGCGTAGGTCTGTTCGCGGTCGATGGCGACGCCCGCGTTATGCAGCGCCGGCAGGATGCGCGACAGCGACGGCACCCCGTCCACCGAATACAGGCGGATGGTGGCGCTGCCGGCGTCGTCCAGTTCCACGCGCACCGAGACGCGGCCGGCGTGGCCGTTGTGCAGGATGGCGTTCAGGTCGCGCAAGGCGACCGCCGGCGCGGTGGCGCTGACGTAGTTGACCGGCAGGGTCGAGCACAGTTTGCGCAAGGTGCTGCGGGTCGGCACGTCGAACACGTTGTCGGTCAGGGCGGCGAACTTGTCGTGCCAGCCGTCGAGCACCGACAGGAGCGGCTGCTGGATATCGGTTTCGAGGTCGAGCGGGTTGCGCGCGGCGTGGGCGATCAGGTACACGCGGGCCAGCGGGCCGTCGGCCACCAGGGTTTGCGAACGCACGTCGGTCGCGCCCGAGCTTTCTTTCAGGGCGTGGGCCAGGCTGGCGGCCACGCTGGCGCTGTAACGCTCGCGCGGCATGTAGACCAGCACATTGAGGTGACGTGCATACACGTCGCGCCGCGCAAAGACCTTGGCGCGCGGCTGCTTGTAGAGCGAGACGACCGAGCTGCACACCTGCGACAGCCATTCCGGATCGGCTTCCAGCGCTTCGGTGCGCGGCAGCGATTCGAGGATTTCGAGGAATTTCTCGGCGCGGAAGCCTTCCTGGCGCACACCGGCCAGGCTCAGGACCTTGGCCACGCGGCCGCGCGCGAACGGCAGGCGCGCCAGCGGGGTGGAGGTGGCGGCGCGGGTGAACAGGCCAACGAAGCAATGCTCGCCGCGGATATTGCCTTGTGCGTCGGTGTCGCGCACGCCGATGAAGTCGAGCGGCTGGTCGCGGTGCAGGGTGCCTTCGACGTCGGCCTTGACGATCGACAGTGCGTCGGGACGCTTGGACAAGGTGTCGAAATCGCCCGGGATGTTGGCCAGGCAGGTGCCGTAGACCGGATGCGCGGTATCTTGCAGCACGCCGATGCGGCTCGGGATGTCGCGTTCGAGTTCGCGCTCGCCGGCCTTGACGACGTAGTAGGCGTAGCCGAACGGCTCGAAGCCTTCGTTCTTGGCCCATTCGAGGAAGGCGGCGACTTCCTGGCCGTCGGTGCCGTTGCCGGCGGCGGCTGCCGCGACGGCGGTCAGGCGGTCGCCCATGGCGACCGAGTCGCGCCGCACCACGGCGGCGTCGCGCGCGACCATCTGCAGCTTGGCGACCAGCGCCGCCAGTTCGTCGGCGCCCAGGTCTTCGGCCAGCAGGCACAGGACCACGGATTCGAGCGGCGCGCCGGCTTCGCCGACGGCGAGCGCGGTGCCGCTGGCGTCACGGCGCACGGCCAGCACGGCGTTCATCACGCCACCCACGGCCACGCGCTGCTTGCGCATCGCCATGACGATGGAGTCGACCAGGTAAGGCATGTCGTCGTTGATGACCAACAGGGCCGTCGCTTGCGCGCCGCGCCCATCGGAGTAGCGCAGCTGCGCGATCTGGCAGCCGGCGGCGGTGCGCCTGGCTGCTTGCGTAAAGCCGTCGCGCAGAACCGGCGCCAGGCTGTCCGGCGACGTTCCCGCGAGGTCTTCGTCGTCGAGCGAACCAAGCCAGGCGCCGATCAGCGCCGTTACCTGGCTGCCATCGGCAGGCTGGCTCGCATTGATCAGGTCCAGCGTCTGTTTACGCAAATCTTGTGGCATCTGTTTCATCTTTGCTTCTCCGTTGCTTTTGGTTTGTATTGCATCGTTCCGGCGCCAGCTTGTGACGGCGCTTTCGCGATTTGCAGAAAGGCGGGTTTACCCGCCCAAATAGGGTGCACCGTCCGGCTGGCGGTATTCTACGTCAGGTCGTACAGGCCGGGCAGTCCCAGGATGCGGCTCAAGTCCTCCAGCGCGGCGCTGCATTCGAGCGCCAGCTGGGGGTCGGCCAGGTCTTTCGGTTCGAGGTGGTCGCGGTAGTATTTACCCACCCAAGCCACCAGGGTGTCGTACAGGGCGTCGCTCATGATCACGCCCTGGTGCATGGCCGCGCTTTCCGCCTCGGTGAGCGCCACGCGCAGGCGCAGGCAAGCCGGCCCGCCGCCGTTGCGCATGCTCTGGCGCAGGTCGAAGTGAATCAGCTCGTCGACCGGGCCGCCGCTGGCGACCAGTTCTTCCAGGTAGCGCGCGACCGCGCGGTTTTCCTGGCATTCCTGGGGAATCACCAGTGCCATCGTGCCATCGGGTTTGGTCAGGAGCTGGCTGTTGAACAGGTAGCTGCTCACCGCATCGCCCACCGGCACCACCTGGGTCGCCACGCGGATCGCGCTCAAGTCGGTCTCCACATTGGCCAGCGCATTCCTCAGCGCGTTCAGTACCGCGCCTTCGTCGTGGAAGGCTTGCTCGTGATAGAACAGCACATTGCCGTTACCGACCGCGATGACGTCGTTGTGGAACACGCCCTGGTCGATCACATCCGGATTCTGCGACGCGAACACGGTGCGCGCCGAGTCCAGCCCGTGCAGGCGCGCGATGGCTTGCGACGCTTCCAGGGTCTGGCGGGCCGGGTACTTTTTCGGGGCCGGCGCGGACGGATCGAATTCGACCCGGCCATAGGTAAAGAACTCGACACCCTTGCCGCCGTGGGTGGCGCTAAAACGCGTGTGGTTGGCCGCGCCTTCGTCGCCGAAGGCCGACGTTGGCGGCAGCGCCTCGTGCACCGCGAAATGGCGCTCGTCGGCGAACAGCGCGCGCAGGGTGCGGGTCGACTGCAGATGCTCTTCCGAGCGGTGCAGCTTGTTATTCAGGTTGGCGGCGGTGAAGTGCGCGCGGCCGTCGAAGGTATCGGCCGACGGGCTGACCGTGGCCGCGTTGGCGGTCCACATGGGCGAGGCCGAATAGGCGCACGCCAGGATCACCGGCGCCTCGCGGTAGGCGCGTGCCAGCACGTCGGCGTCGGTCCCGGTAAAGCCGATGCGGCGCAGCAGGCGGAAGTTGGGACGCGCCTGCGGCGGCATGACCGCCTGCGCGAAGCCGCGCGCGGCCAGCTCGCGCATCTTGGCCAGGCCCTGCAAGGCCGCTTCGCGCGGGTTCGACGCGCTCTTCACATTGCTGAACGAGGCGACGTTGCCGAACGAAAGGCCGGCGTAGTTGTGGCTCGGCCCGACCAGGCCGTCGAAGTTGAATTCGCGTGCGCTCATGATGGATCCTAGAAAGTCAGGCCGGGCGACAGCTTGGCCGGCATGTCAAGTTCGCTTGTTTCGATCGAGGCGACCGGATAGGCGCAGTAGTCGGCCGCGTAGTAGGCGCTCGGGCGATGGTTGCCCGACTTGCCCACGCCGCCGAACGGCGCGCTGCTCGCTGCCCCCGTGGTCGGGCGGTTCCAGTTGACGATGCCGGCGCGCGCCTGCACCGAGAACTGCTTCCACAGCGCTTCGTCGTTCGACAGCAGCGCGGCGGCCAGGCCGAATTCGGTAGCGTTGGCGACCTTGACGGCGCTGGCGAAATCCTTGACGCGGATGATCTGCAGCAGCGGGCCAAACCACTCTTCGTCCGGGATGCCGCTAGCGTTGGTGACGTCGACGATGCCGGCGCTGACGAAACCGGCGTTCGGGTCGAGCTGCTTCATTTGCAGCAGCACGGTGCCGCCCTTGGCCGCCATGTCGGCCTGCGCCTGCACCAGGCGCGCGGCGACGGCGCTCGAGACCACTGGGCCCATGAACGGCTGCGGTTCGGCGTTGGACGCGCCCACGGTGAGCGTCGATGCGATCTCGACCAGGCGTTTGACGAAAGCATCGCCGGCCGGGCTGTCCTGCACCACCAGGCGGCGCGCGCAGGTGCAGCGCTGACCGGCCGAGATGAAGGCGGACATGACAGCGTGATGCACGGCGGCGTCGACATCCTTGACGTCCCACACCACCAGCGGATTGTTCCCGCCCATTTCCAGCGCCAGCATCTTGCCCGGCTGGCCGCCGAACTGCTTGTGCAGCGCGACGCCGGTCTGGCAGGAGCCGGTAAACAGCACGCCGTCGAGGCCCGCATCCTGCCCCAGGGCGATGCCGGTATTGCGCCCGCCGTTGACCAGGTTGATCACGCCAGCCGGCAAGCCGGCCTGCTGCCACAGCCGCACGGTCTTGATGGCCGTGCGCGGTGCGTATTCGCTCGGCTTGAACACCACCGTGTTACCGGCGATGAGCGCGGGGACGATATGCCCGTTGGGCAGGTGGCCGGGGAAGTTGTACGGTCCGAACACGCCGAACACGCCGTGCGGGCGGTGGCGCAGCACGGCATTGCCGTCGGCGACCTTGGCCGCCACCTCGCCGGTGCGCGCGCTGTAAGCCTGCACCGAGATGTCGACCTTGCTGGCCATGGTGGTCACTTCGGTGCGGGCTTCCCACAGCGGTTTGCCGACTTCTTCGGAGATGGTTTGCGCCAGGTCTTCGGCATTCGCCTTGAGCAGGTCGCGGAAACGCACGCAGATCGCGATGCGATCGTCGAGCGGGGTCAAGGCCCAGGCCTCGAAGGCGCCGCGCGCTGCCTGCACGGCCTGCGCCACATCGGCGGCGGTGGATTCTTTGCTGGCCCAGGTCTGCTTGCCAGTGGACGGATCGACGGTGACAAGTTCGGCGCCGCTGCCGGCGAGCCACTCGCCGTTAACTAAGTTGCTAACTACGTTACTTGATTCAGACATGGACATTTTTCCTTACATTGAGTGACAGCGTGCGAACCGTGTCGCCGCCTTGGCAATGCAGCAGCGCCTGTTCGTCCGTGGTCAGGGCGAGCTTGCCCGAGACCGGATTGGCGTGTGCGACGATCATGCGAAAATCATTGAGCACCGTGTTCGACACCAGCAGCGGGTCGGTGTCCGTCGGCGTGGCGGTTTCATCGACCGTGGCCACCGTGCTGTCGCGCATGGCGCGCAGTTCCGACACGCGCGCCTGCAGTACCGGGCCGGCGTCGAAAATATCGACGTAGCCTTCGAAGTGCATGCCTTCCTGCTCCAGCAGGCGGCGCGCGGGCGCGGTCGACAGGTGCACCTTGCCGATGACTTCCTGCGCGTCTTCCGGCAGGTAAGCAACGTACAGCGGCTGGCGCGGCATCAGTTCGGCGATGAAGGACTTCTTGCCCATCGCCGTCAGGTGGTCGACGTGATTGAAATCCATCTTGAAGAAGTGGCGCCCCAGGCCTTCGTAGAAAGGCGAGCTGCCGTCGTCAAGCTGGTAGCCGCGCATCTCGGCGATCAGCTTGGCCGTGAACAGGTGCGGGAACTGGGCGATGAACAGGAAGCGGCTTTTCGAGAGCCACTTGCCGTTGTTCCCGCTGCGGTAATCCGGATGCAGGAACAGCGAGCACAGTTCGGTGGCGCCGGTCAGGTCGTTCGACAGGTACAGGGTGTCCATGCGCGTGAACACATCGAGCTCGCGGCTCGAATGGACCAGGGTGCCGATGCGGTAGTTATAGAACGGCTCGTCCAGGCCCACCGCGCCCTTGATCGCGCATACGCCGGCCAGGCGCCCGCTGGTGGTGTCTTCCATGACGAACATGTAGTCGCGCTGCTCGGGCGGGATGGTCTCGGCAAACGAGGCCACGGCCACCGAGATGCGGTCGCCCAGCATCTTGCGGTCCGGTTTGAGCGTCGTCATGCCGCTGCCGACCTGGTGCGCCAGTTCGATCAGGGCATCCAGATCGGACGCGTGAATTGCGCGTACAACTAGCATAGGGTTCTCTTTCAGATTCTGACGCAAATGACGTTATCGCCCGGGGCCACCATCAACGCATCCTGCGCGTCCTGCGGCAGGAACACGGTGTCGGTTCCCTCGGCGGGCGGGCACGAGACGGTGATGGCGCGGAAGTTCTGCTCGTTGCTGGCGGCGACCGCGTAGGTTACCGGCAGCTCGGACGACATGCCCGAGTCGAACGGCGCCACGCGGCGCAGCATCGAACCGGCAAAGGTGCGCAGCGCGTTCTTGTGCGCTTGCAGGATCGGGCCGCCGTCGAAGATGTCGACGTAGTCGTCGGCCTCGAAACCTTCTTCGGTGAGCAGGCTGAAAGCGAGTTCGCCGTCGCCGTGGATCTGGCCCATGGCCGCCTGGGCGTCGCCCGGCAGCAGCGGCACGTACACCGGATAGTGCGGCATCAGTTCGACGATCAGGGTGCGGTTGCGGGCGCCGCCGATGACCCGTTCGGCCTCGAGGAAATCCATCTTGAAGAATTTGCGGCCGAGCGCTTCCCAGAACGGCGACTGGCCGTTCTTGTCGGTCACGCCGGCCAGCGGCACGAAGAAGCGGTCGCCGAAGCGGTGCGGCGCCAGTACCGCGAACAGCAGGCGCGCGCGCGACAGCAGGGCCGCTTCCAGGCCGGCCGTGCCGCGATTGGTCACGTAAAAGCCGGACAGCTGCGAGTACGCGGTCAATTCCGAACACAGGGTCAAGGCATGCACGCTGTGGCTGATATTGAGGTCGCGCGAGACCTGCTGGATCACGTCGTTACGGAATGAAAAATAGGTGCCGTTGGAACCGGCCGACGCGAAGATGGCGGCGGTGCCGACGATGGCGCGGGTGGCCTGCTGTTCGAGCACGAAGAGATACGACTCCTCGCTCGGGATGTCGACATGGGCGGCGAACGACGCGATCGAACGCTCGACCGAGGCGGCGATTTTTTCGCGCGTCTTCGGCAGGGTATGCACGCCCGGCATCGTCACTGCTGCCAACGTTTCGAGGGCGTCGATATCCGACAGTTCAACCGGACGGACAACAAACATGTGATTTCCCTTTATAGGCAAAGCGTGCCGCGGCCGGCCGCGGCGCATGCCGGGGCGGCCGTGCAAGACTGATTACTTGGCGGGAGCCGCGTTCAGCATGCCGTCGACGGCGGCGCGCAGGATGCGGTCGGCTTCGTCGATCTGTGCGTCGGTGACGATCAGCGCGGGCGCGAAGCGCACCACGTCGGTGCCGGCGATGAGCAGCATCAGGCCGAGCGCTTCGGCGGCCTTGGTGATGTCCTTGGCGCGGCCCTTGAACGGTTCCGCGACCGGCAGGCCGATGAGCAGGCCGCTGCCGCGCACTTCACCGAACACTTGCGGGTAGTCGGCGGCGAGCTTGCGCAGGTTGGCGAAGATCTTGTCCGACGCTTGCTTGACCCTTGCCAGGAAGGCTGGCTGGTTGATCGTCTCGAGCACGTTGAGCGCCACGGTGGCCGCCAGCGGATTGCCGCCGTAGGTGGTGCCGTGCGAGCCGACGCCGAAGTGGGCGGCGATCTCGTTGGTGGTCAGCATGGCGCCGATCGGGTAGCCGTTGCCGAGTGCCTTGGCGCTGGTCAGGATGTCCGGCGTGACGCCCTTGTCCATGTAGGCGTACAGGGCGCCGGTGCGGCCCACGCCCGATTGGACTTCGTCGAAAATGAGCAGCGCGCCGGTCTGGTCGCACAGTTCGCGCAGCGCTTTCAGGTAAGCCGGATCGCCTGGAATGACGCCGCCTTCGCCCTGGATCGGCTCGACGATCACTGCGCACACATCGTCGCCGATGGCGGCGCGGGCCGCCTCGATATCGTTGTACGGAATGTGGTCGATCTCTTGCGGCAGCGGCTCGAAGCCTTCGGTGTATTTCGGCTGGCCGCCGACCGACACGGTAAACAAGGTGCGGCCGTGGAACGACGACAGGCACGAGATGATGCGCGACTTGTGCGGGCCGAACTTGGTGTGGGCGTACTTACGCGCCAGCTTCAGGGCGCCTTCGTTGGCTTCGGCGCCGGAATTGCAGAAGAAGGCGCGGTCGGCGAAGGTCGCTTCGGTCAGGGCCAGGGCCAGGCGCAGGACCGGCTCGTTGGTGTAGCCGTTGCCGAGGTGCCAGACGCGGTTGAGCTGCTCGGTCAGGGCGGCGACCAGGGCCGGATTGCAATGGCCGAGGCTCGACACCGCGATGCCGGACGTGAAATCGAGGTAATGCTTGCCGTTCTGGTCCCACAGGTCGAGGCCGGCGGCGCGCACGGGCACCATGGCGGCGGGCGCGTAGGTTGGGACGAGGACGTCGTCGAAGGTTTGTCTGGTCACCGGCCGCGTGGTTGCACCCGTTTCAAGCTTTGCGTTCATGGCATTCCTCATCCAATGTTAGTAGGCGTCCCCGGGCGAAACCGCTGGGCACGTCGAACCATTATAAGAAGAGCAGCCCCAAACATCTTTTGAATACGCGACAAGCATTTTCATTTTTGCTCGCCGCCAAAACTTGCAAAACCCGCCAACCGGGGTCAGAGCTCTGACTCGAAACATTCCTCAACCGGGGTCAGAGCTCTGACTCGAAACTAATTGCCCACAGACCTATAAAGTCGCGACTGATGCGCCCCGGAGGTAAGCAAGTATTGACGTACGCGCCCCTTGGCTTGAACGCGATATGAAGCTCCGACCCCAATATTGAATATTTCTAATTAGAGCTCTGACCCCGGTTGTAGGGGTTTGCCGCGATTGGCCGTAGGAATTCAAGCGGGTGGGGCGGCGAGTTTGCGCTGGCGTTCTTCGCGCGGGGTGTTGCCGAACAGCGCGCCAAACGCCGTCGAGAAGTGCGAGCCGCTCGAGAAGCCGCACATCAGCCCGACCTGCACAATCGAATAGTGCGTGTCGAGCAGCAGCTGGCGCGCGCGCTGTAATCTTAACTCCAGGTAGTAGCGCGACGGCAGGCTGCCCAGGTATTGCTTGAACAAGCGCTCAAGCTGGCGCCTGGATATGCCGACCAGGTTGGCGATGTCGTCCGTCGATAAAGGCTCTTCGATGTTGGCCTCCATTAAGGTCACCGCTTCGGTCAGCTTCGGTTGCAGCGCGCCGAAACGGGCCTGCAAGGCCACCCGCTGCCGCTCTTCCTTGCCGCGCACGCGGTCGATGCACAGGGTTTCCTTGATGCGCGCCTGGACTCCGGCACCAAAAATGATCTCGACCAGGTTCAGCGCGAAGTCGATGCTGGCCGCGCCGCCGCAGCAGGTGAGCCGGTTGTCGTCGATTTCGAACAGGTTGGGCGTAAACACGGCGCGGTCGGCCACGGTGTCGACCTCGGCATACAGGGCCCACGGCAGCGCCGTGCGCACGCCGTTGAGCACGCCCGCGTCGGCCAGCCACAGCACACCCGCACCCACCCCGCCCCAGAACGGCGCGGCGCGGCAGCGCTCGATCAGGATGCGGCTGTTGGCCGGTTTCAGCGACGCTTGCGCTTCGTCCGCCACCAGCAGCACCAGGTGCCAGTGGCGCTGGGCGTCGGCGGCGAATTTGTCGGGACTGCGCACGTCCACATGCAAACGCTCGGGGCCGAGAATCTTGGCAGCAAGGCGCAGCGGTTGGAACAGGCCGGCCCAGGTGAGCGCGTCAGGCTCGCCGGCGTTGATGAGAAGCACGCGCAGCGGGGTTTCTTGCGCCAGGCGGGCGAGTTTAGCTAGTGGCATTGGACAGGCATCGGTGCGTCATTACAATAGTTAAGCCGTGAGGGACCGGCGCCCGCAAGGCGCCAATCGGATTTCCATTGGCTGGCTATCATACCGGAGATCAACCATCCTGCCCCGGCCAGGCCGCCCTGCCGCCGCATCGGGCCGCTGTAGCAAATCCGCATCAAGCGCACGGCCGGCGCGGCGCACAGGCCACACAAGCGACCGCGCCGCCGTCAAACCGGGCGCGGCCAGCTATAATCACGGCCTATGGGGGAACGTTATTTAAGGAGTGTGCGCTTGCTGGCCGAGTGCCTGCAAAGCTTCGAGCGCTTTTCGGGCGAGTCGGTGCGCCAGTGCGGCTTGACGCATGCCCAGTTCGATATCATCGCCACGCTCGGCAATACGCAGGGCATGACGTACAAGGAACTGGGCGAGAAAACCTTGATCACCAAGGGCACGCTGACCGGCGTGATCGACCGCCTGGAACAGAAGGGCCTGGTCGAACGCGAACGCAGCTGCGACGACAAGCGCTCTTTCTATGTGCGCCTGACCGCCAACGGCGAGGCCGCGTTCCGCGACGTCTTTCCGAAGGTGATCGAGCATGGCAGGCAATTGTTTTCGTCCTTGTCGGACAGCGATTTCGATGACATCGATGCCAGCTTGCGCAAACTGAAACAAGTCATCGCCGACCATGCCGTTTGCCCCACATCACAACAACACAAGGAAGAAGATTGAAAACCACCCTGCTCGAAGGCAAAAAGCCCGCTCACTTTGACAAACACATCATCGGCAACCTGCTGCTCAACGTCGCTACGCCGGATGAAGTGCGCCAGGAAAAAATGCTGATCGGCGTGCGTAACGAAGCCGGCGAAATCTATCGCCTCATCGGCGCCACCAAACTGAACAGTTTCATGAACGCGGTCGAGGAATTGTTCGACCTGGGCCTGGTCGATGAGCTGGAAGATACCGAAGCGACCCAGGACGGCTGCGACGCCATCTTCAGCGAGCCCTGAACGACGGCCCCGCCGTGAACGCAGGGTGGGCCGCGAAGCCCCCCGGCGGCCGGTCAAATAAATGCTTTGAAGCACGTTTTTACGACAAACACGGCTGGGTTATCGGAGTATAATTTTTTCATGGACAGACTCGAAGCGTACAAGAGCATTGCTGCTCAAGCAAGCCGGGGGGAACTGAGTTTCCCGACCAATGTCGACGCCACGCTCAAGTTGCAGCGCGCGCTGAACGATCCCGACTGTCATGCCGATGTGGCGGCCCGCCTGGTGCAGGCCGAGCCGCTGCTGGCCGCGCGCACCGTGGCGATCGCCAATTCGGTCGCCTACAACCGATCCGGCAATGAAGTGACCAATGTGCGCACCGCGGTGCAGCGCGTGGGGTTTCGCACCCTCAACGCGCTGGGCGCGTCGGTCATCGTGCGCCAGCTCGGCAGCAAGATCACCGAACCCTCGCTGCGCGACAAGGCCAATCAGTTGTGGCAGCACTCGGCCCACGTGGCGGCGCTGTCGCAGGTGATCGCGCGGCGCGTCGCCAACCTCGACCCCGAGACGGCCATGTTCGCCGGCATCGTGCACGAGGTGGGCGGTTTTTACATGCTCTCGCGCGCGGATGAATTTCCGGGCCTGTTCGAAGGCGAGCCGGACGACTGGATCGAACATGGCGAACAGATCATCGGCCGCTGCGTCCTGCAACGGCTGGGCGTGCCGGCACCGGTGATGGCGGCCATCGAGGCGCTGTGGGTCGGGATGCGCGCGTTGCCGCCCGAAACCCTGGGCGACACCCTGCTGCTGGCCAACGACCTGGCGCCCGTGCCGTCGCCCCTGTACGAGCGCGCCGGCGCCACCTCGCGCCAGGCGGCGGCCACCATCGACTTCGTCATCGGCGATGGCACGCTCAACAGCATCCTGGAAGAATCGGCCGCCGAAGTGAGCAGCCTGACCTCGGCCCTGATGTAAGCAGGCGGCGCGGGAACCCGGCGCGGCGTCCTGCCGCGCCTGCTTTTCCCCAAGGATTGTTGCGCCGCTTTTCGGCAGGGCAAAAAAATGCCCGCTGTATCAGAGCGGGCGAAGTCCAAAACTAGGGATGTCCTGAAAGAGACAGTTCCACTATAGTCCGCCGCCTCCCGCAACTCTGTGCGTGAACACACACAAGTGGAAGATTCCTCAAGGCAACTTGCGATGTATTGACGGAAAGCATGCCGAGAGGCGTAAAATCGGCCAAAAGTTTTCAAAAAATTATCGCAGACAACCAAGCGCATGAGCAAAACAAGCACAATCAAGAGCCGGGCCAGCGGCAAAGCCACGCTGGCGTCGGTGGCCGCGCGCGCCGGGGTGTCGGCGATGACGGCCTCGCGCGCGCTGAACCAGCCCGAGCGGGTATCGGACGCGGTGCGCGAGCGGGTCGGACTGGCCGTCGCCGAACTCGGCTACGTGCCGAACCGCGCCGCGCGCGCGCTGGCGTCGGCGCAGTCGAACGTGATTGTGGTGCTGGTGCCGTCGCTCTCGAATGCGGTGTTCACGGCTGTGCTGGAGGGGATCGAGGATGCGATCGGCGGCGGCAATTACCAGCTCCTGATCGGAAACACGCGCTATTCGGATGCCGAGCAAGAAAAGCTGCTCGGTATTTATCTGCAATCGAATCCGGATGGGATTTTGCTCTCCAGCCTGAGCCAGAGTGCGCGGGTGACGCAGATGCTGGCCGCATCCAGGGTGCCGGTGGTGTCGATGATGGACCTGGCGAGCGCGCCGGGGCAGTTGTCGGTGGGGTTTTCGCAGTTCGATGCGGGCCACGCGATGACGCGCTACCTGATCGACAAGGGCCATACGCGCATCGGCTTCATCGGCGCCCAGTTGGATGAACGCACCCTGCGCCGCGCCGACGGCTACCGCAAGGCCATGCGCGACGCGGGCCTGGCCCACGCGCGCCTGGAGCTGATGGTGGGCGCGCCGTCGACCATCGCGCTGGGGGCGGAACTGCTGGGGCGCATGCTGGAACAGGCGCCGGACTGCGACGCGGTTTTCTGCTGCAATGACGACCTGGCGCATGGCGCGATTTACCAGTGCCAGCGGCGCGGGATCAAGGTGCCTGGACAGCTGGCGGTGTGCGGATTCAACGACTTGCCGGCGTCGGCGTGGATGACGCCCTCGGTAACCACGATCGGCACGCCGCGCTACCGGATCGGGTTCGAAGCGGCCGCTTTGCTGCTGGCGGTGATGCACGGCGAGGCGCCGCCGCTGGCGCAGATCGATCTGGGGTTTACGCTGATGGCGCGCGAGAGCGCGTAAGTACCCGCGCAGGACTAGTGTCCTGAGTTGGAAATTCGTTGATTATAAATATGGCGAAATCGTGCTGAGACAAGGAACAAAGCGCAGACAGGCAAGCGCCTGGCGAGCATTTGTGACGCGGTATCGGCGCGATTATCGCCATATTTATTCAACGAATTTCTAACTCAGGACACTAGGGAACGAAGACATCGAGCCGGTACTGCGCCCCCGCCACGATTCCCGTCATGCGTGGCGTCGGCAAAAACTTCCCCTCATACCTGACCATCACGCTCTTCACATCCGCACGTTCGATATGGACCTGGAAGCGCGCGCCGCGAAACTCCCTTTCCACATCCATGCGCTGCCACGCGGCCGGCATCTGCGGGTTGATGGTCAGGCCGTCGGCATCGCCCTTCAAGCCGCACAAGCCTTCGACAATGCAGCGGTACACCCACGACACGGTCCCGGTATTGAACAATTGGCTCGACCTGCCCGCCGTGCGCGGATACTCGCGGTGGGCGCCCCGGTAGTAATTGGGGATGAACACCGGCAGCTGCCCGCGCTGCAGATAGTCGGCGTCGTCCGGCCCCGGGATCATCTGGCGCAGCAGCATGTGCGCGCGCTCGCTCTCGCCGATGCTGTACAAACTGAAAATGTAAAAAATCGCCGCGTGGTTGTACACCGCGCCGTTCTCGGCCGACCCCGGGTGCTTTTGCGTCACGCGCCCGACGTCGTCGCGCATGGCGCTGTACGGCGGCGCGAACATGGTCACGCCGTAGGGCGAATACAGCTGGCGCTCGACTTCGGCCAGCATGCTCGCCGTCTGCGCCTGGTCCGCCGCCGCACCCAGGATCGCCCACGCCTGCGGATTGAGGTAGATGCGCCCTTCGGCATCGGTGCTCACGCCGAACTTCACATCGTCATCGGTGATGCCGCGCGCGAACCAGGCGCCGTCCCACAGGTGCGTGTTGGCCGCCGCGTTCATGGCCGCCGCGCCATCGCGGAAGTGCCGCGCCCGCGCAGCGTCGCCGCGCTGCTCGCACACGCCGGCCCACAGGGTGAGCGCATATGCCGCCGCCACGGTCAGCCAGCCGGACACGCCGCGGCCCTTGTAGCCGACCATGTTCATCGGATCGCACCAGTCGCCCTGCGCGATGAACGACAGGCCGCGATGATCGCGCCCGGCCAGCAGCGACTCCATGGCGCGGCCGACGCGCGCGAACGCGCTCTCGCTGCGGCCGGCCGCGTCGGTCACGGCCTCGTCGAGCATCGCATAATCGGCCGTCTCGTCGAGGTAAGCCTGCAGGCACACCGGCAGCCACACGCAATGATCGGTGTGCGGCACCTGGTTGATGTACTTGAGTTCCGCGCCGGCCGCCAGCAAGATCCCGTCGGGCATGGCGCCGCAGGCTTCCTGCTGGCTGAGCGCATGCAAAAAGGCCGCGCGCATCACGGACGGGCGCACGAAGCTCATGCCCATGTTGTCCTGCAGGTAGTTGCGGGTCTGCGGGTCGGTGGTGAGGCGGTTCACGTCGCCGTGGTAGAACACCTGGCGCGGCAGCCAGTGGTTGACGAAGTTGTCAAGCTCCTTGTCGGGCGTGGAGATGCGCGCGCAACCGCGGCCGCCGGCCACGTAGGCTTGCGCTTGCGCGGCGGCGCGCGCGAAGCCGTCTTCGCTCAGCCAGGTGCTGCGCAGGGCCGCGATCTCGGCGTCATCGAAGGCGGGTCCGAACAGGAAACGCCGGGTGCTGGCCGCGCCGGCGTCCAGCGCCAGCCGGTACTGCACCACCGCCGCCGGCGTCTCGTAGCGGGCGTCGCCACAGGCCAGCGCCGCGCCTTGCAGGGCCGACGGATTGTGCAGGCCGCCCTCCCCTTCAAAGGCGGCCTGGTTGGCTTCCCACGAATCGGGCGCCTGCTCGCACAGGAAGAAGGTCTTGTCCTTCAAGTCCTTGTTCTTGAAGTAGTCGGCCACTTTCTGATAGGGCGTGACGCTGCTGGCGACGATGCCGCCCAGGTCGGCGCGGTACTCGGCCGACTGGTTCATCCACGACATGTACCCGATCGGAAAATACGGCGTCACGCTGATCCTGCGCGGGCGGCCGGACCGGTTGGTCACGCGCAGCGACCACAGTTCGACCACATCGTCCGGCGCCAGGCAAAGGCGCAGCTCGATGCCGATGCCGAGGTGTTCGATCTGCCAGGCCAGGTCGCCCTGGCCGACCGAGAAGGCAAAGCGCTCCAGCGGCGCGCGTACCGGCTCGTAGGGCGCCGAAAACAGCTCGCCCGTGTCTTCGTCCTTCACATACAAGAAGCGCCCCGGATGATGGGCGAAATAGGCCTGCTCCGGCTGCATGAAGGACTTCGCTTCCATGTTCGGCGCGTGCGCGTATTTGGCCGGTTCCGGCTGCATGAACTGGGCCACCGCGTAGCCGCGGCAGGTCACCTGGATCATCATCTTGCGGTTCCACAGGAAGCCGGCGGCGTGCGGCATCGCGGTCGGGCTGCTCAACTCATAGCGGTCACCGTTGTCGGTGGGGCGTAACATAAAACGTCTCCTGATAGGGATCTGCGGCGTTGCGCTACTGCGGCGCCTTGCGCGTCGACAGGTCGGCCTGGATCTGGCGCAGCGTGCCGCTGTCGAGGTTATAGAAAAACATGACCGCCACCGCGAGCAGCGCGAACACGGCGGGAATGACGGACATCAGCCAGACGATGCCGGCCTGCGAGCCGCTCGACTGCGCCGCATTGGGCACGTAGCCGAGCTGCGTGAAAACCATGCCGATGACGGCCATCGCCAGCGCGGTGCCGAGTTTTTGCGAGAACGTGGCGGCGGCGAAGGTCATCGCGGTGGCGCGGCGGCCGTTGCGCCATTCGTTGTAGTCGGCGCTGTCGGCATACATCGAGAACGCCAGCGGCGACTTCGGTCCAAGCACCAGGCCGAGGGCGATCTGCAGCGCATACATGGCCGTGATCTGCTCGGGGCCGACGAAGAAAAACGCCCCCGACAGCAGCGCGGTGAGGGACATCAGCACCATCATCAAGGTCTTCTTGTCGACAAAGCGCGTCATCAGCGGCGTGAGCGCGGCGCCGGCGGCGGCGGCGGCCATGTAGGCGGGCAGGAAGGACGCGAGCAGCTCGGGCCGGGCCACCACATACTTGAAGTAATAGGCGGCCGTGGTGGTGCGCAGGGTGATCGAGACCATGATGATCAGGGCCAGGAAGAACAGCACCATCCACGGGCGGTTGCCGGCCAGGTCGCGCAGGTCGTCGCGCACGCGGGTCTGCTGGCGCGGCGGCGGCGCGATGCGTTCGCGCGTGTTGAAGAAGGTGGCGGCGAACAGCAGCGAGGCGAGCACGCCCCAGGCCAGCATGGTCAATTGCCAGCCGCGCTGCTCATCACCGGCGCCCAGCAAGCCCACCATGGCCGGCGTGGCGGCGGTGACCAGCATGCTGCCGGCGAAGGCGAAGATGAAGCGCAGGCCGTTGATGGTGGAGCGCTCCTGCGGCTCGGCCGACATCACGCCGGACAAGGCGTTGTAGGGGATGTTGATGCAGGTATAGCAGACCATCATGAGCAGATAGGTGCCGTAAGCCCAGGCCAGCTTGCCATCGGCGCCGAGGTCCGGCGTGGTGTAGGTCAGCACGCCGGCGCCGGCCAGCGGCAGCGCCATCCAGACCAGGTAGGGGCGGAACTTGCCGAAGCGGGTGCTGGTGCGGTCGGCCACGGCGCCGATCAGCGGATCGGTGAACGCGTTGACGATCTTAATGACGAACATCATCGACGCGGCTGCGGCGGCCGAGATGCCGTACACATCCGTGTAGAACATCATCAGGAAGGTGGCGATATTGGCCCAATAGAAATTGAAGCCCATATCGGCAAGACCATAACTGATCTTCTCACGCCACGGCAGCGGTGTTGCAATCAACGCGGAATCTCCTCGATGGACGGCCGCGCCGACGCGCAGCCGAATCCTATGTTAGCGCTAACATATACAACAACGAGTATGCCCCCGCTCCACCGTACTGTCAATCAATTGCCGCACACGCCAACCGGGGTCAGAGCTCTGACTAGAAAGATTTCTAATTAGAGCTCTGACCCCGGTTGTAGGTGGAATCGCTGGTTTTGCGGAGTTATCCGGCGGGGGTGGTGTTTTTCCAGAGCTCGAGCTGGCGCAGGCGGTCGAACCAGCGCATCAGGTTGGGGAAGTCAGCTAGCGGCAGTTTGGCTTGTTCCAGGTACATCATCGGCGACACCACGCCGATGTCGGCCAGGCTGAGCGCGTCGCCCACCAGCCAGTCGCGTTGCGCCAGATGGCCGTCGAGCACGGCGCCGAGCTGGCGCAGTTCGCCTTCGGTGCGTGCTACCGTCGCCGGGTCGGCCTCGCCCATGCCGATCATGGCCTTCCATATGTGTTCGAACGACAGGATGCTGACCGTCTCGGCAAAATGCTGGCTGCCCCAGAACAGCCAGCGGTTCACATCGGCCCGCACCCGCGCATCCTGCGGATAGAGTTGCTGGCCGGGCGTGATGTCGCACAGGTATTGCATGATGGCGCACGATTCCCACAGCAGGAAGCCGTCGTCGTCGAGCACCGGCAGTTTGCCGTTGGGGTTGATTTCGTGCAGGCGCGCACGCTCGCTTTCGCTCATCAGGTCGACCTCGATGATGTCCAGCGGCAGGCCAAGCTGCTCGGCGACCATCAGCACGCGGCGGCCGTTCGATGACAGGGTATTGTGAAACAGGCGCATGGCGCACTCCTTGAAAAGTTGTTGGAGCGGCCATGATAGGAGCGCCCTGCGTCAGTTTCTGTCAGGAGTCGTCGGGCATGCACATCTCGGCGCGCCAGCGCTTGATGAGTTCTCGCCGGTGTTCGGGATAGGGCTCGCCATGCGCTTGCGCACTGGCGATGCGGTCGATGCGGAAGTGGCGGTTGGCCCCGCGCAGTTCGCACCAGGCGGCCAGCACGCGCGCGCCTTCGAAGAACGCCAGCGCGAACGGCCACACGGTGCGCTCGGTCGCCTGGCCGGCGGCGTCGCGGTAGCCGATATGCAGCTTGTGCTGGTCGCGGATCGCTTCGCGCGCCGGCCGCACGAAGGCGGTCGCCTCGGGCACGCCCGGCCCGACCGGCACCCACAGGCTGGTCTCGGCGATGCAGTCGCGCAGGTCTTTCGGCGTGGCCGTGGCGATCTTGGCCAGCGCGTTCGATGCGGCGTCGGCCAGCGCGTCGTCGCCCTGGCGCCCGACCCAGCGCGCACCCAGCACCAGCGCTTCGAGTTCGTCTTTGGAAAACATCAGCGGCGGCAGAAACAGCCCGGCGCGCATCATGAACCCGACACCCGCTTCGCCTTCTACCGGCGCGCCCAGTTCGGACAAGGTCTGGATGTCGCGGTAGATGGTGCGCTCGGAGACGCCGAGGCGCTCGGCCAGCACGGCGGCCGTGACCGGCCGGCGGTGACCGCGCAGGGCGTCGAGCAGGAGGAACAGGCGGTTGGTACGGCTCATGGCGGCGGGCGGTGACGAGGCATCGTGGTTCGGCAGGCGGCGCTTGTGAAAAATGCCGCGCAGCGTGAGCCGGGCGGCATTCTTGGCAAAGGCTGGAGGGCGCTTAAACGACGGCGCCGTCGGTTTCGTCCTTTTCCTTGATCGGCTTGATCAGGTCTTCACGTTTCACGCCCAGCCACATGGCAATGGCCGCGGCGACGAATACCGACGAGTAGATACCGAACAAGATACCGATGGTCAGCGCCACGGCGAAGTAGTGCAAGGTCGCGCCGCCCAGGAGCAGCATCGAGAGCACCATCATCTGGGTACAGCCGTGGGTGATGATGGTACGCGAGATGGTGCTGGTGATCGCATTGTCGATGACTTCTTCGACGCTGGCCTTGCGCTGCTTGCGGAAGTTTTCGCGGATCCGGTCGAAAATCACCACCGATTCGTTGACCGAGTAGCCCAGCACCGCCAGCACGCCGGCCAGCACCGCCAGCGAGAACTCCCACTGGAAGAAGGCGAAGAAGCCGAGGATGATGACCACGTCGTGCAAGTTGGCGACGATGGCCGAGACGGCGTACTTCCACTCGAAGCGGATGGCCAGGTAGATCACCACGAACAGCACCACCATGAGCAGCGCGCTGATACCGTTGTGGGCCAGTTCCTCACCGACCTGCGGGCCGACGAATTCGACCTTCTGGAGACTGAGCACGTCGGCGCCGCTTGGGGAATGGCAGACATCCTTGGCCACGCTCTGGCCCTTGACCACGGTATCGATGCGGGTGACCGCGCCGCCTTCGGATTTGCACAGCGCGGCGAACACCTTCTGCGAACCGGTGGAACCGGCCACCGACTCGATGATCGGCAGGCGCAGCATGACTTCCTGCGCGGTGCCGAAGCTCGATACTTCCGGCTGCTCGTAACCGAGCGTGATCAGGTCCGTGCGGATCTTCTCCTGGTTGGCGGCGGCCGGGTATTTGAGCTCCATCACCGTGCCGCCCTTGAATTCGACCGACAGATGCAGCCCGCGGGTCACCAGGAAAAACACGGCTGCCACGAAGGTCAGCGCCGACACCACGTTGAAAATCAACGCATGGCGCATGAAGGGAATATCTTTCTTGATGCGGAAAAATTCCATCTTGAGTCCTGTTGTAGTAAGTGCTTATTGTTTGGTGACCGACAGGCCAGGAGTCCAGACAGTACCGATCGAGACTTTGTTCAGTTTTTTCGTGCGGCCGTACCAGAGGTTGACCACGCCGCGCGAGACGAACACGGACGAGAACATCGACGTCAGGATGCCCAGGCAGTGGACCACGGCGAAGCCGCGCACCGGACCGGAACCGAAGACCAGCAAGGCGATACCGACGATCAGTGTGGTCACGTTGGAGTCGAGAATGGTGGCCCAGGCGCGGTCGAAGCCGGCGGCAATCGCCTTTTGCGGCGATTCGCCGGCGCGCAGCTCTTCGCGGATACGTTCGTTAATGAGCACGTTGGCGTCAATCGCCATGCCCAGCGCCAGCGCGATCGCGGCGATGCCCGGCAAGGTCAAGGTCACCTGCATCCACGACAGCAGCGCCAGCAGGAACAGCAGGTTCGAGGCCAGCGCGACGACGCTGAAGGCGCCGAACATGTGGTAGTAGATGATCATGAAAATGGCGATCGCGGCGAAGCCGTACACGGTCGAGTACAGGCCCTTGGCGATGTTCTCGGCGCCCAGCTGCGGGCCGATCACGCGTTCTTCGATGATTTCCATCGGTGCCGACAGGGCGCCGGAGCGCAGCAGCAGCGCCAGTTCGTTGGCTTTTTGCGGGGTGCCCATGCCGGTGATCTGGAAGCGGCTGCCCAGTTCACTGTTGATGACCGGTGCCGACAGCACGTTGTACTTGCCTTTTTCCTTGAGCAGGATGGCCATGCGCTTGCCGATGCGGTCGCGCGTGGCTTCGCGCATCTTGCTGCCGCCATTGCCGTTCAGGTCCAGGCTCACCGCCGGCTGGTTGTTCTGGTCCATGGTGCCGATGGCGCTGGAAATGTATTCGCCGCTCAGGATAATGTCTTTCAGGAGCACGATCGGCTGGCCGCGCTCGTCGGTGAACAGTTCGGACGTGAGCGGAATGCTGGCGGCCGATTCCATGCCCGGCACCACGGTGTCGTCGACCATGCGCATTTCGAGCGTGGCGGTGCGGCCGATGATGTCCTTGGCGCGCGCAACGTCCTGCACGCCCGGCAGCTGCACCACGATGCGGTCGCGGCCCTGCTGCTGGATGATCGGCTCGGACACGCCCAGTTCATTGACCCGCTTCGACAGGGTCAGGATGTTTTGCTTGACGCCTTCTTCGATGGTGCGCTGCAGTGCTTCGGGCTTGAGCGCGACGACCAGTTTCAGGCCGTTGGCGTCGGACGCTTCGGTCAGCAGCAGGTCGGGCGAATCGGCGCCGATGATCGCGCGTGCCTTGGCGCGCCTGGCGGCATCGTCAAAGCGCACTTCGATGTTCTGGCCGACGCGGTCGATGCCGCTGTGGCGCGCTTCTTCCTTTTTGAGCAGCAGGCTGCGCACGCTTTGCTGCATGCTCTTGATCTTGGTCTCGGTGGTCGCGGCCACGTCCACCTGCATCAGGAAGTGCACGCCGCCGCGCAAGTCCAGGCCCAGGTTCATCGGCAAGGCGCGCAGCGCCTGCATCCACTGCGGGGTGTTCTTCACCAGGTTGACGGTGACGATGTAATCCGGTTCGGCAGGGTTGCGGTTCAGGGCGCGTTCGAGCGCCAGCTTGGCCTTGAACTGGGCGTCGGTGGTGGCGAAGCGCGCACGCACGGACGTGCTGTTTTCATTCCCGTCCAGGGTCACGCCATCGTGCGCGATGCCGGCCGCCTTGAGGGCTGCTTCGACCTGTTCGCTCGTCGAGTTGGTGATCTTGAGGATCGAACTGCCGGTCGTCACCTGCAGCGCAGGCGATTCGACGAAGTAGTTGGGCGCCGTGTACAAGGCACCCAGCAACAGCGCAATGACGATGAGAATGTATTTCCAGACGGGATAGCGATTCATAGTGTTCCAGCGTTCAATGTTGAGCAGTCAGGCGGCATCGGCCGCGCGTCGGGCTTACAGGGACTTCAGCGTGTCTTTCGGCAGCAGCGTGGTGATCGAACTCTTCTGCACAACGATCGGCGTGTTGTTGGCGATGTCGATGGTGACATAGCTGTCGCTGACCTTGACGACTTTGCCGAGGATGCCGCCGGCGGTGACGACTTCATCGCCCTTGGCGAGCGCGTCCATCATGGATTTCTGCTCTTTGGCGCGTTTTTGCTGTGGGCGGATCATCAGGAAATACATGACCACGAACATCAGAATCAGGGGCAGGAAGGTGCTCATATTGCCCATCAGACTGGTATCGGCGGCAGCGGGGGCAGCTTGCGCATAAGCGTTGGAAATAAACACGGGAGACTCCGATATTGAGGTTAGTTTCGTTAAAAAATCAGCGCTGTATTCTAGCACCGCATACTCGGGGCGAGCCAATTTGGCCTATGTGGCTGCCAACTTCGTTTTTGCAAGCGGTCGAAAGTTATATAATTTTCAACATCCACCCGCTGCGTTGCCTTCTAGGGCCGTCTCCCCCGCGCAGGCGGGGGCCCATAGCACCGCTGAGCATAGGTGCTATGGATTCCCGCCTGCGCGGGAAGTCATTTCTGCCAATGGCAGAAATGACAACGCCAGGGTTAGTAGTCAAAAAGACAGCTAAAGGTAAGGTCGGGACGCTGTCCCCGGTTCGCCGGCCGCCGGTTTTACAACTTTTAAACACCGCGCGCGCGGCCGGCGTTGAATTCGAGGCGGAAGGCGTGGAAACGGTCGGCGTCGATCGCGTCGCGCATTTCGCTCATCAGCTTGAGGTAGTAGTGCAGGTTGTGGATCGTGTTCAGGCGCGCACCCAGAATCTCTTTCGAGCGGTGCAGATGGTGCAAATACGCGCGCGAAAAGTTCTTGCAGCAGTAGCAGTCGCAGCTCTCGTCGAGCGGCCCCTGGTCGTCCTTGTAGCGCGCGTTCTTGATCTTGACGTCGCCAAAACGCGTAAACAGCCAGCCGTTGCGGGCATTGCGGGTCGGCATGACGCAGTCGAACATGTCGATCCCGTTGGCCACGCCGGCCACCAGGTCTTCCGGCGTACCGACGCCCATCAGGTAGTGCGGCTTGTTGGCCGGCAGGCGCGGGCCGACGTGTTCGAGCATGCGCATCATGTCTTCCTTCGGCTCGCCCACCGACAGGCCACCGATGGCGATGCCCGGGAAGTTGATCTCTTCGAGCCCGGCCAGCGACTCGTCGCGCAGGTTTTCGAACATGCCGCCCTGGACGATGCCGAACAGCGCGTTCGGGTTTTCGCCCTGGGTGAATTCGTTCATCGAGCGCTGCGCCCAGCGCAGCGACATGCGCATCGATTGCGCCGCTTCGGCCGAGGTGGCCGGACGGCCGTCGATTTCGTACGGGGTGCATTCGTCGAACTGCATGACGATGTCAGAATTGAGCGCGCGCTGGATCTGCATCGAGATCTCGGGCGACAGAAACAGCTTGCTGCCGTCGATGGGCGAGGAGAACTTGACGCCCTCCTCGGTGATCTTGCGCATCGCGCCGAGCGAAAACACCTGGAAGCCGCCGGAGTCGGTCAGGATCGGCTTGTCCCAGCCCATGAAGCCGTGCAGGCCGCCGAATTTGTTGAGTACCTCGGTGCCCGGGCGCAGCCACAGGTGGAAGGTGTTCCCCAGGATGATCTGCGAGCCGACCTCTTTCAGTTCGACCGGCGACATCGCCTTGACCGAGCCGTAGGTCCCGACCGGCATGAAGATCGGGGTTTCGATGACGCCGTGATTGAGCGTGAGGCGGCCGCGCCGCGCGTGCGACAGGCCGCTGGTGTCGGTCTTGAGAAGTTGGAAGTCGAGCATGGTTGGTCCGGTCTACTTGTTGTCGGTCGTGAGCAGCATGGCGTCGCCATAGCTGAAGAAGCGGTACTCGCTGGCGATGGCGTGCGCGTAGGCGCCGCGGATGGCCTCATACCCGGCAAAGGCCGACACCAGCATCAGCAGGGTCGATTTGGGCAGGTGGAAGTTGGTGATCAGGCGCGACACCGTTTTGAAGGTGTAGCCGGGCGTGATGAACAGGGCGGTGTCGGCGCTGCCGGCCACCAGTTCACCCGACTGCGAGGCCGATTCGAGCGCGCGCAGGCTGGTGGTGCCGACCGCCACGACATCGCGCCCGGCCGCCCTGGCGGCGCGCACGGCGTCCACCGTTTCCTGCGGCACGGTGTACCACTCGGTGTGCATCTTGTGCTCGGCCAGCGCTTCGACCCGCACCGGCTGGAAGGTGCCGGCGCCCACGTGCAGGGTCACATAGGCGAAGTTGACGCCCTTGGCCTTGAGCGCGGCCAGCAGCGCTTGGTCGAAGTGCAGGCCGGCCGTCGGCGCGGCCACCGCGCCCGGTTCGCGCGAATACACGGTCTGGTAGCGCGTTTCGTCGAATTCGTCGGCGTCGTGTTCAATATAGGGCGGCAGCGGCAGGCGCCCGTGCGCTTCGATCAGCTCGAACACGTCGCCATCGAAGACGAGGGTGAAGAATTCGCCGGCGCGCTCGCCCGCGGTGACGTTGAAGGCGTCGGCCAGGCGGATGCGGTTGCCGGGCTTGGGCGACTTGGAAGCGCGCACCTGGGCCAGCACGGTGCGGCTGTCGAGGATACGCTCGACCAGCACCTCGACGTTGCCGCCGGTTTCCTTGACGCCGAAAAAGCGCGCCTTGAGCACGCGCGTGTCGTTCATCACCAGCAGGTCGCCGGGGGCGAGCAGGCCGACGATATCGGCGAACTGGCGGTCGACAATGGCCGCCCCGTCCAGGTGCAGCAGGCGGGAGGCACTGCGGTTGGGCAGCGGCGTTTGCGCGATGCGCTCGGCGGGCAGGTCGAAATCGAAGTCGGAGAGCGAGTACATTCTGCTAATTTTGTAAAAAATGGGGTCAAGAGCCGTACAATAAGGGCTCACGCGTGCAGGGCAACCCTCTATTTTACCCCCTTACGCACTGAAGTTGCTTCAATATGCCGCCGACCAAACCGAAAACGCCACCGAAAACCAACGAAAGCAAGCTCGCCAAGCTGGGCCTGCACACCGACATGGACCTGGTGCTGCACCTGCCCATGCGCTACGAGGACGAGACCGTCGTGGTGTCGATCCGCGAAGCCTGCCTGCGCGGCGGCCATGTGTCGCAGGTCGAGGGGGTGGTCACGAAAAACGAGATCAGCTTCCGCCCGCGGCGCCAGCTGCTGGTCACCATCGCCGACCAGAGCGGCGACCTGCTGCTGCGCTTCATGAATTTTTACGGCAGCCAGGTCAGGCAGCTTGCCGAGGGCACGCGCGTGCGCGCCCGGGCGGAACTCAAGCACGGCTTCTTCGGGGCCGAGATGGTGCACCCGGCCTACAAGGTGATCAACGAAGGCGCGCCGCTGCCGACCGTGCTCACGCCCGTGTATCCGTCCGGCGAAGGCTTGTCGCAGGCGATTCTGCGGCGCGCGATCGCCGATGCGATGAAGCGCATCGACTGGCACGACACCCTGCCGCCGGCGCTGCGCGCAGAGATGAACCTGACCGATTTCGAGCCGTCGGTGCGGCTGCTGCACTATCCGCCGCAGGAAATCGACGCCCATTCGCTGGTCGAGCGCTCGCACCCGGCCTGGATCCGCATGAAGTTCGACGAACTGCTGGCGCAGCAGCTCTCGCTGAAACGCGCGCAGCGGGCGCGCCGGGTCAAGGGGGCGCCGGTACTCAAGGCCATCGGCGCATTGTCGGAAGCGTTCCTGGGGCAGTTGCCGTTCAAGCTGACCGGCGCGCAGCAGCGCGTGCTGAAAGAAATCCGCGCCGACCTGAAAAACGGTTATCCGATGCAGCGCCTGCTGCAGGGAGACGTCGGCAGCGGCAAGACGGTGGTGTCGGCGCTGGCCGCCGCGCAGGCCATCGACAGCGGCTACCAGGCGGCCCTGATGGCGCCGACCGAAATTCTGGCCGACCAGCACTTCCGCAAGATCGCCGGCTGGATGGAGCCGCTCGGCGTGAAGGTGGCGTGGCTCACCGGCAGCCTGAAAAAGAAGGACAAGCTGGCCGCCACCGCGATGGTGGAGTCGGGCGAGGCGCAGCTGGTCATCGGCACCCACGCGCTGATCCAGGATACGGTGCAGTTTGCGAAACTGGGGCTGGTGATCGTCGACGAGCAGCACCGCTTCGGCGTGGGCCAGCGCCTCACCCTGCGCAACAAGGGCAGCAACGGCAAGACGCCGCATCAGCTGATGATGTCGGCCACGCCGATTCCGCGCACCCTGGCGATGACCTATTACGCCGACCTGGAAGTGTCGGTCATCGATGAACTGCCGCCGGGGCGCAGCCCGATCGTCACGCGCGCGATCGACCAGAACCGGCGCGACGAAGTCATCGAGCGGGTGCACGCGGCGGCGCTGGAGGGACGCCAGATTTACTGGGTGTGCCCGTTGATCGAGGAATCGGAAGCGCTGCAACTGCAAACGGCTACCGATACGCACGCCATGCTGGCCGAGGCCCTGCCCGATTTGCAGGTGGGGCTGGTGCATGGACGCCTCAAGGCGGCCGAGAAGCAGGAGGTGATGGATGCCTTCACCGCCAACGAGGTGCAGGTGCTGGTGGCCACCACCGTGATCGAGGTGGGGGTCGATGTGCCGAATGCGTCGCTGATGGTGATCGAGCACGCCGAGCGCTTCGGCTTGTCGCAGCTGCACCAGTTGCGCGGGCGGGTGGGACGCGGCTCGGCGGCCAGCGTGTGCCTGTTGCTGTATCAGAGCCCGCTGGGGCCGATCGCCAAGCAGCGCTTGATGACCATGCGCGAGACCACCGATGGATTCGAAATCGCGCGCAGGGATCTGGAGATTCGCGGGCCGGGCGAGTTTTTAGGGGCGCGCCAGTCGGGCCAGGCGATGCTCAGGTTTGCCGATCTGGAGACCGACCAGTGGCTGGTGGAACAGGCGCGCGGCGTGGCGCACAACCTGATTCATGAGGCGGTCGATGATGTGGTGGAGGCGCATCTGGCGCGCTGGCTGGGGGGCAAGGAGGAGTTTTTAAAGGTGTAGCTTCCATCTCTCACGCCAATCTAAAAACCGTCGTTCCCGCGCAGGCGGGAACCCAATTTTTCTGTAGTCGACGGCTGCGAAGCGGACTTGGGTTCCCGCCTTCGCGGGAACGACGAATCAAGCGTCCGCCGAATAGCGCAAGCCGATCTGCCCGCGAATCGTATCGAGCACGCCCATCAGATGCAGCGTTTCGTCGAGCGGCATGCCCGGGCTCTCCAGCAGCCCCTCTTTCAAACAGCGCCCCACTTCCATCGCCTCGTGCACATACCCGTTGCCCAGGTACGGCGTATCGATGGTGCGCGCGCCGTCCGCCGTGGTCACGGTCACCGACTGCGCCCGGTGGAACATGGTATTCATGCGCACCTGGCCGAGCGATCCGGACACGGTCAGCTCCGCCGGCGTCCTGGCCCTGAGCGAGCAACTGCACACCGACATGGCGCCGCCTTCGTGCGTCATGGTGAAGCCGGTCTGGATATCGACCCCGGTCTCGCCCATCAGCGCCATGGCGCGCACCTCGGCCACGGGCCCCAGCAGCGCGGCCGCGATCGAGAGCGGATAAATCCCCAGGTCGAGCAGCCCGCCGCCGCCGAGTTCCGGATTGTTCAGGCGGTGCAGCGGGTCTTGCGTGCCCGCGAAGCCAAAATCGGCCGTCACCTGGTGCACCGTGCCGATTTCGCCCGACGCGATGATGCGCCGCACTTCGGCCAGCGCCGGCATGAAGCGCGTCCACATCGCCTCCATCAGGAACAGCTTCTTCTCGCGCGCCAGCGCCACGATCTCTTCGGCTTCGCGCCGGTTCATGGTGAAGGGCTTCTCGCACAGCACGCCCTTGCCGCCATTGAGCGCCATGACGGCATTCTCGACGTGCATCGGGTGCGGGGTGCCGATGTAGACCACATCGATATCCTTCGCATCGGCCAGCGCCTGGTACGAGCCGTAGCTGTCAAACGCGCCGAATTCGGCGCCGAAAGCCTGCGCGCTTTCCAGGCTGCGCGATGCCACGCCGGCCAGCACCGCGCCAGGCGTGTCGCGCAAGGCCGTCGCAAACGCGCGCGCAATCTTGCCCGTGCCCAGAATTCCCCAACGTACCGCTTCAGTCATCTCTTCTCCTCAAACGACCCGCTTGGGCCGAAATACCGTGGTGTCGGCGTAAAACCCGTGGTCCTGCCCTTCCCACCATCCCGGCACGCCAAGCACCGGCAAGGGGGTAAAGCAGGCAGTACTCAATCCTTCGTCCGCCAGTTCGGCGGCGACCTTGCGGTCGATCCAGGCGCGCCGTCCGTCGTGCGGCAGGGCGAAGTAGTCGCCGCCGGCCACCACCACGCGCGTGTGCGCGGTGATCGCCTTGCGCGGCGCGACCAGCTTTTCCATCAGCGCGTGGCCGAACAGCCAGACTTCGGCGTCGCACCCAAAGGCGGCGCGCCGTTCGTATAGTGCCTCAACCCAGCCGTGCGCGCGCAGGGCGGCCACCAGCTGCTCACCCGCGCCGCCGGCACGCACCACCAGCAAGGCCGCGTTTTCGTCGAAGATGGTGGCGCCGTCGCGCGCCGCGCCACGCGACTTGCCCACGCCGGCCAGCGCAATCTGCGCCGCCTGCAGGGCGTTTAACTGCTGTTTGATGCGCGGGAAGGTCAGCCACACCAGGCCATTGAAAAAATCGTGCAGGTTGTCGCGCGTGGGCACGCAGCCGGTGGCACCGATGAATTCTTCGTAGGCGCGCCCTTCGGGCAAGTCATCTTGCGGCACGAAGCGCAGCGGCAGGCCGCGCTGGTTGAGCAGCGCCAGCGGCGCGGCAGCCGCGTTCAGGGCGTCGGCCACGCAGTTGACGTCGATGGGCAAACGCGCAAACGCGGGGCGCACCGCGTCGTACCACGGGCGCGCCCAGTCAATCTGCGACAGCATCGCTTACAGCAGTTTCCAGTTAATCTGCTCGCCGCCGTTGAGCGGCACCAGGGCGGAATCGGCCAGCGGCACGGTTTGCGGCAGGGTCCAGGCTTCGCGCTTGAGGGTCACCTGGTCGGTGTTGCGCGGCAGTTCGTAGAAGTCGGGGCCGTGGAAGCTGGCGAAGGCTTCGAGCTTGTCGAGGGCACCGGCGCGTTCGAACGCTTCGGTGTACATCTCCATCGCGTGCAGCGCGGTGTAGCAGCCGGCGCAGCCGCACGAGGCCTCCTTGGCGCCCACCGCGTGCGGGGCCGAGTCGGTGCCCAGGAAAAAGCGCTCGTCGCCGCTGGTGGCGGCCGTCATCAGGGCCAGGCGGTGCTCTTCGCGCTTGAGCACCGGCAGGCAGTAGTAATGGGGACGAATGCCGCCCTTGAAGATCTCGTTGCGGTTGTACAGCAGGTGGTGCGCGGTGATGGTGGCGGCGATCGGGCCGTCGGCTTCGGCCACGTACTGCGCCGCGTCCTTGGTGGTGATGTGCTCGAACACGATTTTCAGTTCCGGCATATCGCGCCGCAGCGGACGCATGACGCGCTCGATGAACACCGCCTCGCGGTCGAACAGGTCGATCTCCTGGTCGGTCACTTCGCCGTGCACCAGGAAGGGCATGCCGACTTCCTGCATCACTTCGAGCGTCTTGTAGCAGCGCGCCAGGTCGGTCACGCCGGCGTCGGAATTGGTGGTGGCGCCGGCCGGGTACAGTTTGACAGCGTGGACAAAGCCGCTGTCCTGGGCACGGCGGATTTCGTCCGGGTCGGTGTTGTTGGTCAGGTAGAGCGTCATCAGCGGCTCGAAGCGCATGCCGGCCGGCAGCGCGGCCAGGATGCGCTCGCGGTAGGCCTGCGCCATGGCGGTGGTGGTGACCGGGGGTTTGAGGTTGGGCATGACGATGGCGCGGGCGAACTGGCGCGCGCTGTGCGGCAGCACGCTGGCCAGCGCGGCGCCGTCGCGCAGGTGCAGGTGCCAGTCGTCGGGACGGGTGATGGTCAGGCTCTGGGGGGTATCGATGGTGGACATGGCGGCTTTCGGAAAACGGATGCGGTATTTTAACCTCCGCAGGCAAGCAATCGCTCATGCTTCCTCCAAGAAACATAGCGCACGTTTGAACATGCTGCTTGCTTCTGCTTCGAGAGCTTGAGATATTGACGTTTCAAACGCTACGCATGGAGTCCACCTTGAAAGCTGCCAACTTCCCTTCTCGACGAGTCGCACCCGACGTGCGCAAAGCTGCCGAAAGCTTGCTTGAAAGCGGCGAGTCCCTGTCCGGTCTAACCGCGCAATCGGTGCGGTTGCGGATCCGGCAGCGCCGTGCCCAGCACGACTTTATCGATCGCGGTATGGTTTCGCGCGATGCGGCACTGCAAAGCGGCGAGTACTACAGTGTCGACGATGTACTGCACGATCTCGATGACATACTCGCGCAAGCTGAGGCCAGATTGGCCGGGTGATTTTTCGCGCATCCTCGTACGGCGCCAGGCGCGCCGCCGCGCTTAATGAATAATCCGCGCCAAAAACTCGCGCGCACGCTCGGAGCGCGGCGCGGTGAAAAACTCCTGGGTCGGGCTGTCTTCGACGATGCGGCCGTGGTCCATGAACAAAATACGCCCGGCCACCTTGCGCGCAAAGCCCATTTCGTGGGTGACGACCATCATGGTCATGCCTTCCTGCGCCAGAGCGACCATCACGTCGAGCACTTCGTTGATCATTTCGGGGTCGAGCGCGGAGGTGGGCTCGTCGAACAGCATGGCAATCGGGTCCATCGACAGGGCGCGCGCGATCGCCACGCGCTGCTGCTGCCCGCCCGATAACTGGCTGGGGTATTTATCCTGCTGCGCCAAGAGGCCCACCCGGTCCAGGTACTGCAAACCCTTGGCGGTGGCTTCGTCCAGGCTGCGGCCAAGCACCCGGGTCTGGCCGAGTGTCAGATTGTCGCGTACCGACAGGTGCGGGAACAGCTCGAAATTCTGAAACACCATGCCGATGCGCGCGCGCAGGGCCGACAGGTCGGTTTTCTTGTCGCCGACCGACACGCCGTCGACCCGCACTTCGCCCTCCTGGAACGGTTCGAGCCCGTTGACGGTCTTGATCAGGGTCGACTTGCCGGAGCCGGACGGACCGCAAATGACCACCACGTCGCCCTTGCCCACCTGGGTCGTGCAGTCGGCCAGCACCTGGAACTGGCCATACCACTTGCTGACATTTTTTAGTTCGATCATGTTGTTTTTCGTCTGTTCTGGAAGAGGAGGTGCGAGCTTGACAGCACCTGCGCCCCCTAGGATACTGCGGAACTTGCCAAGAAAATCATCACCATACTGGCTGGTTCGCTCACAAAATACCGCTATTTTGCCCGAGAACGCAGGGAGACCAGCTTTCAGCTGCTCGCTGACGACGCCGAATCGACTCAAATACAGGATGCACAGCCCATGAACCAGAAAAATCGCCTTACCCTTTACATCCTGCTGGCACTCGTGCTCGGGGTGGTGATCGGGTATGTCATCAACGTCAGCACGCCCAACCCGGCCGCTTTTGCCGAATACATGTCGCTGGTGACCACGCTGTTCCTGCGCCTGATTAAAATGATCATCGCGCCGCTGGTGTTCTCGACCCTGGTGGTCGGTATCGCCAAAATGGGCGACGCCAAGGAAGTCGGCCGCATCGGCGCCAAGGCGCTCGGCTGGTTCGTGATCGCCTCGATCCTCTCGCTGTCGCTCGGCCTGATCCTGGTCAACCTGTTCCGTCCAGGCGACGCCATGGTGGCCCACCTGCCGCCGGCCGGCGCGGTATCGGGCATCGTCACCACCAGCCTGACGTTGAAAGAATTCGTCACCCACCTGGTGCCGTCGTCGATCGTCGATGGCATGGCCAAGAACGAAATCCTGCAGATCGTGATCTTCTCGCTGTTCTTCGGCACCGCCGCCGCCGCGGTCGGCGCGCGCGCCAACCCGATGATCGAAGCCATCGACGGTGTGGCGCACGTCATGCTCAAGGTGACCGGCTATGTGATGAACCTGGCCCCGATCGCGGTGCTGGCGGCCGTTTCGGGCATTATCGCCAAGAGCGGCATCGGCATCCTGTCCACCTACGGCATCTTCATGGGCGAGTTCTACATCGCCATCATCGTGCTGTGGATCGTGCTGACGATTGCCGGCTTCATTTTCCTGGGCCCACGCGTGTTCGCCCTGCTGCGTGAAGTGCGCGAGCCGACCATCCTGGCATTTTCGACCGCGTCGTCCGAGGCGGCTTTTCCAAAGACCCTGGAAGGCCTGGAGCGCTTCGGTGTACGCAACCGCATCGCCGCCTTCGTGCTGCCGATCGGTTACTCGTTCAATCTCGATGGCTCGATGATGTACTGTACCTTCGCCACCATCTTCATCGCCCAGGCGTACGGGATCGAGCTGTCGCTGTCGACCCAGCTGACCATGATGCTGGTGCTGATGCTCACCTCCAAGGGCATGGCTGGCGTGCCGCGCGCCTCGCTGGTGGTGATCGCCGCCACCCTGGGCCAGTTCAATATTCCCGAAGCGGGCTTGCTGCTGCTGCTGGGCATCGACCACTTCCTCGACATGGCGCGGTCGGCCACCAACGTGATCGGCAATGCCATCGCCACGGCGGTCGTGGCCAAGTGGGAGGGTGAATTGAGCGAGCCGGGCACGGTCGAACCGGCCACCTCGCCGCTCAAGTAATCAGCAGCGCTCACAGGGCGGGAAAGCACAGCTTTTCCGCCCTTCGCTTTTGGGCCCGGCCGCACTTCCGGGTAGCGATTCGTGTATGCTCTTTTGCCATCATTCCTCTCGGAGACCCGCAATGCTCAAGCTGTCCGCCATCGGTATTTTGCTCGCTTGCGGTAGTGCGCAAGGCGCCACCCAGACCGTCGATTGCGGACGCCTGCTCGATGTGAAGAGCGGCGCCTGGCGCGAGAAGGTCAGCATCGTCGTCGAAGACGGCAGCATCAAGTCGGTCGGGCCGATGGGTGCGAACGCGGGCGCTAACCCGACAGCGGGCCACATCGACCTGTCGGCCCACTCCTGCCTGCCCGGCCTGATCGACATGCATGTGCACCTGACCGGCGAAACCCAGAAGCAGGCCGACGCCCTGCGCGACGCCATCAGCCTGAACCCGGCCGACCATGCCTACCGCTCCGTCATCTTTGCCGAACGCACCCTCAAGGCCGGATTTACCACCGTGCGCGACCTGGGCGCGAGCGATGGCCTGAACGTCTCGCTCAAGCGCGCCATTGCGGCCGGCAGCATTCCGGGGCCGCGCATGTTCACCTCGGGGAAGTCGATTGCGACCACCGGCGGGCACGCCGACCCGACCAACAATTTTTCGCACCGCCTGAGCCACGCACTGGGCACGCCCGGACCCAGCGAGGGCGTGGTCAATAGCGCCGAGGGCGCGCGTGAAGCGGTGCGCGCGCGCTACAAGGAAGGCGCGGACCTGATCAAGGTCACCGCCACCGGCGGCGTGTTGAGCCAGGCCCGCAGCGGCCAGAATTCGCAGTACACCGAAGACGAACTGCGCGCCATCATCAGCACCGCCAAGGACTACGGCTTTCGCGTGGCGGCCCACGCGCACGGCACCGAAGGCATCAAGCGTGCGCTGCGCGCCGGGATCGATTCGATCGAACACGGCACCATGATGGACGACGAAACCATCGCCCTGTTCAAGAAGCACGGCGCCTGGTTCGTGCCGACCATTTCGGCCGGCCGCTACGTGGCCGACAAGGCCAAGGAAGCGGATTACTATTCGCCGCTGGTACGCCCGAAAGCGGCCGCCATCGGCCCGCAGATCCAGGCCACCTTCGGGCGTGCCTACAAGGCGGGCGTGAAGATCGCCTTCGGTACCGATGCCGGCGTGTTCCCGCACGGGGACAATGCCAGGGAATTCGCCTACATGGTCGAAGCGGGCATGCCGCCGCTCGAAGCGATCCGCTCGGCCACCCTGAACGCCGCCGCCCTGCTCGACCAGGGCACGCGCCTCGGTTCCGTGGAGCCGGGCTACGCGGCCGACATCATCGCCGTCACGGGCGACCCGCTGCGCGACATCGCGCTGATGCAGCAGGTGCGCTTCGTCATGAAAGATGGCGTCGTCTACAAACAACCATAATCGTCACTCAAGGAGAACCCATGCTGTATCAAAAAACCACGCGATCGATGATCGCCCTCTTCGCCATGCTGGTGGCGGTAACTAGTGCCGTGCAAGCCGAAACGGCGCAGCCGAAGCTGGCCAACGTGACCATCCTGGCCACCGGCGGCACCATCGCGGGCACCGGCGCGAGCAGCACCACCACGGTCGGCTACACCGCCGCCACGGTGGGCGTGCAGAACCTGATCAAGGCGGTGCCGGAACTGGGCAAGGTCGCCAACGTCACCGGCGAGCAGGTGTTCCAGATCGCCAGCGAGAACATGAGCAACGAGCATTGGCTCACGCTGGCCAAGCGCGTCAACGTGCTGCTGGCGCAGAACAATGTCGACGGCGTCGTCATCACGCACGGCACCGACACGCTGGAAGAAACCGCGTACTTCCTCAGCCTGGTGGTCAAGAGCCGCAAACCGGTGGTGCTGGTCGGCGCGATGCGTCCATCGACCGCGCTGTCGGCCGACGGTCCGATCAACCTGTATAACTCGGTGATGCTGGCCGCCAGCCCGGAAGCGGTCGGCAAGGGCGTGCTGGTGGCGATGAACGACCAGATCCAGTCCGCGCGCGATGTCACCAAGGTCAATACCTCGACCCTGGACAGCTTCCGCACCAGCGAACTCGGTTTGCTCGGCTATATCCAGGGCAGTAAACCATTCTTCTATCGCCAGTCGCTGCGCAAGCACACCACCGAAACCGAATTCGATATCGGCGCGCTGCAGTCGCTGCCGCAGGTCGACATCGTGTACGGTTACGCGAACATGAATCCGGTGGCGGTCGACGCCTTCATGGCCGCCGGCGCGAAGGGCATCATCCACGCAGGCGTGGGTGACGGCAGCCTGGCCGGCAAAGTGGTGCCGGCGCTAAAAGCGGCGCGTGCCAAGGGCGCGATCATCGTGCGCGCCAGCCGCGTGGGACAGGGGATTTTGGCGCGCAACGGCGAAGCCAATGACGATCAGCTGGACTTCGTGGCGGCCGATACGCTCAACCCGCAAAAGGCGCGCATCCTGCTGATGCTGGCACTGACCAAGACCAGCAGCACCAGGGAAATCCAGCGCATGTTCTACACCTACTAAGCGCTTCAAGGGTGGGCACGGCGTGCCCACCCGGTCAATCCACATCGAGCGGCGACTCCGCCGCCCCTTCGGCTTCCTCCTCCTGCCTCGCCTGCTGGCGCTCCCACATCTGGGCATACAGGCCGTTCGCCGCCAACAGCGCCTGATGCGTTCCGCGCTCCACGATGCGCCCGTGATCGAGCACCAGGATCTGCTCGGCGTCGGCCACGGTCGACAGGCGGTGCGCAATGACCAGGGTGGTGCGGTTCTTCGCGATTTCCTTCAACTGCGCCTGGATGGCCTGTTCGGCCTTGGAGTCGAGGGCGGAGGTGGCTTCGTCGAAAATCAGGATCGCCGGGTCCTTGAGCAGGGTGCGCGCGATGGCCACGCGCTGCTTTTCGCCGCCAGACAGCTTGAGTCCCCGCTCCCCCACCATGGTGGCGTAACCGTCCGGCAGCGTTTCGATGAAGTCGTGGATCGAGGCGGCGCGCGCGGCGGCAATGATGTCGTTCTTGCTCGCTCCCGGTTTGCCGTAGGCGATGTTGTATTCGATGGTGTCGTTGAACAGCACCGTATCCTGCGGCACGATGCCGATCGCCCGGCGCAGCGATTCCTGGGTGACGTTGCGCAGGTCCTGGCCGTCGATGGTGAGGGCGCCGCTGTTGACGTCATAAAAGCGGAACAGGAGGCGCGACAGGGTCGACTTGCCCGAGCCGCTGTGGCCCACCACGGCGGTGGTGGTGCCGGCCGCAATCGTGAAATCGACATCGAACAGAATCTGGCGCTTGGCTTCGTAGCTGAAGTTCACGTTCGAGAACGCGACCTGGGCGCCGTGGGTGGCCAGGGTCTTGGCCTCCTTGCCGTCGGCCACTTCGCGGTTCTGGTCCAGCAGCGAGAACAGGCGCTCCATGTCGGCCAGGCTTTGCTTGATTTCGCGGTAGATCACGCCGAGGAAGTTGAGCGGAATGTAGAGCTGGATCATGAAGGAGTTCACCAGCACCAGGTCGCCCAGGGTCATGCTGCCGGCGATGACGCCTTCGGTCGCACGCCACAGGATCAATGTGACGGCGGTGGCGATGATCAGCGATTGGCCGGTGTTAAGGACCGAGAGCGAGGTTTGCGACTTGACGCCGGCGTTCTCGTAGTTTTTCAGGCCTTCGTCGTAGCGCGCCGCTTCGTAGTCTTCGTTGCCGAAGTATTTGACGGTTTCGTAGTTGATCAGCGAGTCGATGGCCTTGGTGTTGGCCTTGGAATCGAGGTCGTTCATGGTGCGCCGGAAGTGGGTGCGCCAGTCGGTGACGATGACGGTGAACGCGATGTAGGTCACCAGCGCCACGCCGGTGATGGCGCTGAACCAGATGTCGTAGTGGGTGACCAGGTAGCCCAGCACCAGGGTGATCTCGACCAGGGTCGGCAAAATGTTAAACAGGGTGTACGAGATGAGCGAACTGACGCCGCGCGTGCCGCGCTCGATATCGCGCGTCATGCCGCCGGTCTGGCGGTTCAGGTGAAAGCGCAGCGACAGCGCGTGCAGGTGGCGGAACACGCGCAGCGCGATGGTGCGCACGGCGCGCTGGGTGACGCGCGCGAACAGGAATTCGCGCAGTTCGGTAAACACCGTGCTCGACAGGCGCAGCAGGCCGTAAGCGACCAGCGCGCCGAGCGGCAGCACCAGCAGCGCCTTCGGGTTCGATGGGTTGATGGTCAGCTGGTCGATCAGCTGTTTCATCACCAGCGGCACGCCGACGTTGGCCAGCTTGGCCGCGATCAGGCAGCCCAGGGCAGCCATGACGCGCCATTTGTAGACCCACAGGTAGGGAATCAGGGTCTTCAGGGTGCCCCAGTCGCTGCGGCGCGGGGCGTTGGGATCGACGGGAGGCGGGGGGGAAGAATGACGGCGCATGGCGGAGCTCGGGGATTTGTGGTTCAATTCCGGTCGATTGTAGCCTTTCAAGAGAATTCACGATGACCACGCCAGAAAACGCCGTACCTGTTCCCACTCCCGCTCCCCGAGGTCTCCCGGCCGGCAAGATGCCCGAGCTGCGCGTCATGCCCGCGCCGTCCGACGCCAACGTCTACGGCGATGTGTTCGGCGGCTGGATCATGGCGCAGGTCGACATTGCCGGCTCGCTGCCGGCCACGCGGCGCGCCAACGGGCGCGTGGCCACCGTTGCGGTCAATTCGTTCGTCTTCAAAAACCCTGTGTTCGTCGGCGATCTGCTGTCTTTTTATGCCGATATCACCAAGGTTGGGAACACTTCCATCACCGTGTATGTGGAAGTCTACGCCGAGCGCAACCGCCTGCAGGCGAACACCGTCAAGGTGACCGAGGCCACGCTGACGTATGTGGCCACCGGCGACGACCGCAAGCCGCGCAAGGTGCCGGCGCTCGATGAGCTGATCTTCCCGCAAGACCGCTAGGCTGAGCCTTGGACGCGCCGCGCCGCCTCTTTTTACAGCATGCGGCGCTTGCCGCCGGCGGCTTTGTGCTGCCGGGTGCGCACGCGCGCGCGGCCGCGACCAGCTATCCATTCAGCCTGGGCGTGGCCTCCGGCTCTCCCCTGCCCGACTCGGTGGTGCTGTGGACGCGCATCCTCAACGATCCCTTGAATGCCGCTGCCACGCCGGCGGTCGCCTTTGCGGTGCGCTGGGAAGTGGCGCACGACCAGGCCTTCACGCGCATCGTGGCCAGGGGCACGGCCAGCGCGCTGCCGGCGCTGGCGCACAGCGTGCATGTGGACGTGCGCGGCCTGGAACCGGCACGCTGGTACTGGTACCGCTTCATGCTGGGCGACGCGGTCAGCCCGGCCGGGCGCACGCGCACCGCACCAAAGCCCGACAGCATGCCGGGCGCGCTCAAGCTGGCGGTGGCATCGTGCCAGCACTGGGAGTTCGGCAGCTACGCCGCGCACCGCCATATCGCGGCCGCCGCGCCCGACCTGGTGGCGTTCCTGGGCGACTATATCTACGAGTGGGGACCTTACCAGTTGACGCATCCGGCGTCCGCGCTGCGCACGGCGGAGTCGTTTTCGCTGGCCGAGTACCGCGCGCGCTATGCGCAGTACAAGAGCGACGCCGATTTGCAGGGTGCGCACCTGGCGGCGCCCTGGATCGTGACCTGGGACGACCACGAGGTGGGCAACGATTACGCGGGCGACCGCGACGAACGGCTCGATGCCGGCTTTGCGCTGCGGCGCGCGGCGGCGTACCAGGCGTTCTATGAGCACATGCCGCTGCGGCTGGTGCTGGCGCGGCCGGGCGACTACGCCGGCATGCGCATGTACCAGCGCTACGACTGGGGGCGGCTGGCGCGCTTTCATGTGCTGGACGACCGCCAGTACCGCGCCACGCATGCGTGCGGGCCGGCGGGACGGGGCGGTTCGAGTTCGGTCACGCGCGCCTGCGCGGCGCTGCGCGACCCGGGCCGCTCGATGCTGGGGCGCGAGCAGGAAGCGTGGCTGGCCGAGGGTTTCCAAACGTCGAAGGCGCGCTGGAACCTGATCGCGCAGCAGACGCCGATGGCGCAATCGAGCCAGGTGCCGATCGCAAAACCGGGTGACGGGCGCTTCTGGAATGACGGGTGGGATGGCTATCCGGTGGCGCGCCAGCGCCTGTTCGATGCGCTGGGCAAAAGCGGCGCGGCCAATGCCCTGGTGCTGGCCGGGGACGTGCACACGTTTTATGCGTCGGATTTGCAGAAGAACTTCAACCGGCCGGCCTCGAAAGGCAATCCGGTGATTGCGACCGAGTTTTGCGGGACCTCGGTGACATCGAGTTCACGGCCGCAGGCGCGCACCTTGCAGTATCTGGAGATGAACCGCCACACCAGGTATGGACGCAGCGACAAGCGCGGTTTCATGCTGATGGATGTGACGCCCGAGAAGACCACGACGGTGTTCGTCGGCCTGGACGATGTGCGCAATGCGCAGTCGGGGAAGGCGACGCTGGCGACGTTTGAAGTCGCCAACGGCAAAGCGGGAGCGCGCCAGGTTTAAGTTACCTGGCCGCTCCCGTGATAATTACGCCGTCACGACCGGCGCCGGATCGCGCAGTTCGCGGCGCAGGATCTTGCCGACGTTGGTTTTCGGCAGGTCGGTGCGGAACTCGATGTACTTCGGCTTTTTGTAGGCCGTGAGCTGCTCCTTGCAGAATTCGAGCAGGTCTTCCGCCGTCAGGTTCGGGTCCTTGCGCACCACGAACAGCTTGACCGCTTCGCCCGAATTATGGTCCGGCACACCGATGCACGCGCATTCGAGCACGCCCGGATGCGACGAGATCACGCTTTCGATTTCGTTCGGATAGACGTTAAAGCCCGACACCAGGATCATGTCCTTCTTGCGGTCGACGATCCTGGTGTAGCCGCGCTCGTCCATGATGCCGATGTCGCCGGTCTTGAAGAAGCCGTCGGCGGTCATCGACTTGGCGGTTTCGTCGTCGCGCTTCCAGTAGCCGGCCATGACCTGCGGGCCGCGAATGCCGATTTCGCCGCGCTCGCCCAGCGGCACGTGGTTGCCGTTGTCGTCGAGGATGGCGATGTCGGTGGAGGGATACGGCAAGCCGATCGAACCGGTGAATTCCTTGATGTCGCAGCGGTTGGCGGTGGCCACCGGCGACGTTTCGGACATGCCGTAGCCTTCGATGATCGGGGTGCCGGTCAGCTTGAGCCAGCGGTCGGCCACTGACTGCTGCACCGACATGCCGCCGCCGTTACACACCTTGAAGCTGGAAAAGTCGAGCCTGGCGAATTCGGCGTTGTTCAGCAGGCCGTTGTACAGGGTGTTCACGGCCGGGAAGACGTTGATGCGGTACTTGCTCAACTCCTTGACGAAGCCCGGCATGTCGCGCGGGTTCGGAATGAGCACATTCATGCCGCCCAGGCGCGTGGACATCAGCGCGCACACAGTGAGCGAATAGATATGGTACAGCGGCAGCGCGCACATGAATTGAAGCTGCTGGCCCTTGGGCAGGGTGTCGAGAGTCGGCTGCAGCCAGGCTTCGTTCTGCAGCACGTTGGCGATCACGTTCTTGTGCAGCAGGACCGCGCCCTTGGACACGCCGGTGGTGCCGCCGGTGTACTGCAGGAAGGCGATGTCGTCGTGGCCGAGCGTGGCCGGGGCGAGGGTCAGGCGTTCGCCTTCCGAGATCACCTTGTTGAACGGGATCGCGTTCGGCAGTGAAAACGCCGGCACCAGCTTCTTGACCTTGCGTACCACCAGGTTGACGATCATGCCTTTCAGGGGGCCGAGCAGGTCGCCCATGGTGGCCATGATGACGTGCTTGATCTGGGTCTTGGCCAGCACTTCCTGCACGGTGTGGGCGAAGTTTTCCAGCACGACGATGGCTTCGGCGCCCGAGTCGATCATCTGGTGCTGCAGTTCGCGCGGGGTGTAGAGCGGGTTGACGTTGACGATCACGTAGCCGGCGCGCAGCACGGCGGCCATGGCCACCGGATACTGCAGCACGTTGGGCAGCATGATGGCCACGCGCGCGCCGGGTTTGAGGCCGCGGCTTTGCAGCCAGGCGCCCATCTGCGCCGACATGCGATCGAGTTCCGCGTAGGTGATGGACTTGTCCATGCAAACGTAGGCCTTGCGGTCGGCGTACTTGCGGAAAGCTTCTTCCAGCAGGTGGGTGAGCGAGCGGTATTGCGTGTAATCGATTTCCGCAGGAACGCCCTCCTGGTACGACTTAAGCCAAAACTTGTCCATCTATGCCTCGTCTTTTCTACTGTAACTGTTAATGCAAAAGACCGCCCGCAGGCGGTCGTGCCGCTAATTCAAGGAATGGGATCCGAATCGATGCCGTCGCCGGCTTACGCTACGTGCTTTTCATCGCGCAGCACGCGGCGCAGGATTTTGCCGACATTGGTTTTCGGGAGCTCGCTGCGGAATTCGATGTACTTCGGCTTTTTATAGCCGGTGAATTCCTGCTTGCAGTAAGCCATCAATTGTTCAACCGTCAGGGTCGGGTCCTTGCGCACCACGAACACTTTGACCGCCTCGCCGGAATGCTCGTCCGGCACGCCGACACACGCGCATTCGAGCACGCCGAGGTGCTTGGAAATGACTTCTTCGAGTTCGTTCGGGTACACATTAAAACCCGAGACCAGAATCATATCCTTTTTGCGGTCGACGATTTTTATCATGCCGTGCTCGTTCATGATGCCGACGTCGCCGGATTTGAAGAAGCCGTCGGCGGTCATGACCTTGGCCGTTTCGTCGGGACGGTTCCAGTAGCCGGCCATGACCTGTGGACCGCGAATCGCGATTTCGCCCGGCTCGCCGAGCGCTACCGGATTGCCGGCATCGTCGAGAATCGCGACGTCGGTCGACGGCACCGGCATGCCGATGGTACCGGTGAAGTCAACCAGGTCGGAGCGGTTGCAGGTGGCCACGGGCGAGGTTTCGGACAGGCCGTAGCCTTCGATGATGCAGCCGCCGGTGGCTTTTTTCCATTTGTCGTTGACGATCTGCTGGACCGCCATGCCGCCGCCGTTGGAAATCTTGAGGCCGGAGAAATCGATCTTGCCGATATCGGGATGGTTCAGCAGCGCGTTATACAGGGTATTGACGGCCGGGAGCATGTTGATCTTGTATTTGCACAGTTCCTTGATAAAGCCGCCGATATCGCGCGGATTGGGAATCAGGATATTCAGGGCGCCCACCCGCATGCCCCACATGGCGCAGCAGGTCAGCGCGAAGATGTGGTACAGCGGCAGCGCGCAGACAATCACCACCTGCTCGACCACGGGCGCCTTGACCAGCGCCGGCTGCGACCAGGCTTCGCTTTGCAGGACGTTGGCGATCACGTTGCGGTGCGTCAAAGTCGCCCCTTTCGATACGCCGGTGGTGCCGCCCGTGTACTGCAGGAAGGCGACGTCGGTGGCGCTCGCCTTGACCGGGGTGAAGGTCATTTTCTCGCCCTGCGCCAGCACGTCCTTGAAACGCACGGTGTTGGGCAGCGAAAACGCCGGTACCATTTTCTTGACGTTGCGCACGACAAAATTGACGATCACGCCTTTGACGCCGCCCAGCATCTCGCCCATGCTGGCCACCACGATGTGCTTGACCGGGGTTTTGGTGAGGACTTGTTCGAGCGTATGGGCAAAGTTTTCCAGGACGATGATCGCTTCGCTGCCGGAATCGGTGAGCTGGTGCTCCAGCTCGCGCGGCGTGTACAGCGGGTTGACGTTGACCACGGTGTAGCCGGCGCGCAGGATGGCGGCGATGGCGATCGGATATTGCAGCACATTGGGCATCATGACGGCCACCCGCGCGCCCTTGGAGAGGCCGCGGCTCTGGAGCCAGGCGGCCATGCGTTTCGAATACTGGTCGAGCTCGGCGTAAGTGAGGAATTTGTCCATGCAGACGTAAGCGTTGCGCGTCGCGAATTTCTTGAACGATTCGTCCAATAATTGAACTAATGAGCCGTACTGGTCGGGATCAATCTCCGCAGGGACGTTCGCGGGATAGGATTTCAGCCAAATCTTGTCCATATGTGTGCCTCAGTCTCAGAATATTATCGTTATGTGGGTTCGGCGCACATTGCCGACCAGTATTTTTGCGCTCAAGAAAATAAACCGAGCGTGCGCTTTATTACGCTGTCTGTGATGCTATCGGGCGATGCGCTTCGACGCAAGCGCTTTTGCTGCTATTTCAGACAGGCTTGATGCACGCACCTTTTGGTGCGGCGCCGCAACACCCATTGGTATGGAAGAAAAATTGCCGATGTTTGTTCAGGGGCCGCCGAGGGCTTTCAGGCGGCGGTGGCGTTCGTCGCGGTCGAGTTCGGCCAAAGCCTTGGCGGCGGCGTAAAAGCGCGGGAAAGTTTTCTCGCGCGCCAACAGGGCGCGGAAGGCCGGAATGAAATCGTTGTAGGTGGCGATCGATGCCAGGTGGGCGTTCGAGAGCGGCTCGGCGAAGAAACGGTCGTAGCCGGCGTATCCGCCCCAGCTCGCCTTGAGGAGCTGGTAGTCGTCCTGCAACTTCTGGAACAGCCGGGCTTTGGCGGCGCGCTTTTCGGCGACGCCCGCTTTCGAGGTATAGGCTTTTTCCAGCGCAGCGCGGCAGCCCAGCAGCAGGGAGAGGAATTGTTTCTTGCGCGCCGAAATGTTGAGATAGTTTTCGCGCATGGTGTCGTTACCGTAACCGCTGAGCCAGCGTTCCACGCCGGCCTCTTCCACCGCGCTGGCGAAGGATTCGTTAAATTGCGAGTCGCCCGCCACGTAGACCACCTGGTGCGACAGTTCGTGGAAAATCAGGCGTGCCAGTTCGGCGTCGGGATAGTGGATAAAGGTGGAAATGAGCGGGTCGTTGAACCAGCCCAGGGTCGAGTACGCCGGCACGCCGCCGACCGAGACATCGTTGCCTTCTTCGCGCAGCACGCGCGCGTACTCGACGGCATCTTCCTTGCTGTAATAGCCGCGGTAGGTGACGCAGCCGGCCACCGGGAAGCACCACTGGATGGGTTTGAGCGACAGTTCCGGCGCCGCCACCACATTCCACAGCACGAACGGCCGGGTCAGGGCCGCGTAATTCTTGTAGCTGTTGTTGTCGGGCAGGCCCAGTTCCTTGACGGCGAAGGTGCGGATCTGGCGCGCCGTGGCCAGGCGCACGCGCAGCTTGGCGTCGGTGGCGTTGTCGCTCAGCCAGTCGTCGATGGGACGCGCGTCGGACAGCAGGGTCAGCTGGCCCTGGGCTGCCTGGCGGTAATAGTTCAGGCTGGAACAACTGGCCAGCAGCAATGCTGCCGTGGCCGCCATCAGGCCGTTGCGGGCCCGTCTGCTGAGTTTCATCCTGCCTCCCCTCTGGGATTTCTAGGCCGCTACTTTTTCCACCTGGACCAGGGTATCGTAAAAGGTCGGCGCGCGGCCCATGTCGGTCAGGCGCTGGCTGGTCACTTCATTGGCATTCTTGCCGTCGCTCGATAGTTTCTTCCACCATACCGACAGACCCACCACCAGCCCGGCGCGCGCTTTCGGCGTGACCCGTGCCTTGGCCACAAACGCGCCGCGGTCGTTGAAAATGCGCACCATCTGGCCATGCTCGATGCCACGCGCGGCGCTGTCGTCGGGATGGATGTCGAGATGCGGTTCGCCTTCGGTCGAGCGCAGGCTGGTCACGTTCACAAAGGTCGAGTTGAGGAAATTGCGCGCCGGCGGGGAAATCATGGCCAGCGGATATTTTGCCGCCAGCGCCGGATTGCTGGCCACCGATTCGTAGGGCGGAATATGCGCCGGCAGCGGGTCGAGGCCGTCGGCGAGCATGCTGGCCGAATAGAATTCGCACTTGCCCGATGGCGTGGGGAAACCGCCCTCGGCGAAGGGCGCGGCCGGCATCGCCAGTTTTTGCCAACCCTTGCGCTTGAGCGATTCCCAATCGAAATGAATCGCGCGCGGATGGCTGGCGTCGAACGATTGCGCGGCGATCTGGTCGTCGGTTTCCTGGAAGCAGGGATCGGTAAAGCCCATGCGCGCGGCCAGCAGGCGGAAGATTTCGGTGTTGGGCTTGGCTTCGCCGAGCGGCGCGATGGCGGCGTTGTTGGCCATCATGTACAGGTGGCCGTAGGTGCTGTGGGCGTCCACGTGTTCCAGCTGCGTGGTGGCGGGCAGCAAGATGTCGGCGTAGTCGGCGCTGTCGGTTTGGAAATGTTCGAGCACGACGGTGAACAGGTCGTCGCGCGCGAAGCCGCGCATGACCTTGCCGGAATCGGGGGCGATCGCCAGCGGGTTGGCGTTGTAGACGATCACGGCCTCGATCTTCGGGCCGAACTCGGTGGATGTGTCGCGCAGCAAGTCGTCGCCGATGGTGGTCATGTTGATGGTGCGTACCGGCTGCTTGAGCAAGTCCGGACGCTGCAACTTTTGCTTGTTGGTCGGGAAGGAACCCGAGGACGACAGCTGCACGCCGCCGGCCGCATGGCGCCACGCGCCCACCAGCGCCGGCAGGCAGGTGATGTTGCGCACGGCCATGCCGCCGCCGCGCACACGTTGCACGCCGTAATTGGTGCGGATCGCCACCGGTTCGCCGCGCCGGGCGGTGTCGCCGTACTCGCGGGCCAGGTTTTCGACTTCTTCAGCGCTAATGCCGCAGGTCTCGGCAACCCGCTGCGGCGGCCATTCGGCGGCGCGTTCTTTCAATTGCTCGTAGCCGAGGGTGTAGTTGGCGATGTAATCGCCGTCGACCAGATTGTCGCGGATCAGCACGTGCATGAGGCCCAGCGCCAGCGCGGTATCCGTGCCGGGCAGCAGGGCAATGTGCTGGTGGCATTTTTCGGCCGTCAGGGAACGATACGGGTCGATTGCGATCAGGCGCGCGCCCTTGCGCTTGGCTTCCTGGGCGCGCATCCAGAAATGCAGGTTGGAGGCGATCGGATTGCCGCCCCAGATGATGATCAGTTTGGCATCCTGGAACTGCTCGACATCGGTGCCGATGGTGGCGCCGATGGTGTATTTGTAGCCCGTAAAGCCGGCCGTGGCGCAGATGGTGCGGTCGAGCAAGGACGCGCCGAGGTGGTGGAAAAAGCGCGCCGACATCGAATCGCCCTGCACCAGGCCCATGGTGCCGGCGTAGCTGTAGGGCAGGATGGCTTGCGGGGCGCGCGCGGCGATCTCTGTCAAGCGGCTGGCAATGGTGTCGATCGCCTCGTCCCAGCTGATGCGCTCGAACTTGCCCTCGCCCTTGTTGCCGACACGCCGCATGGGATGCAGCAGGCGCTCGGCATGGTAGGTGCGTTCGGCATAGCGCGAGACCTTGGTGCACAGCACGCCGGCCGTGGTCGGATGGTCGGGGTCGCCTTTGACTTCGGTGGCAACGCCGTCTTCCACGGTGATGAGCAGGGCGCAGGTATCGGGACAGTCGTGCGGGCAGGTAGCCCTCACTTGGGTGGTGGTCATTGCAAGATCCAGGGAAACAGGTGTTGAAACCCTTACTTTATACGATTCCGGGACTGTTGATGAGAAGCCGGTCCGCTCTGGCAGCCTCATCCCCAGAAGGGCTACAAAACTGCCACAAATGGGTTAACATTCCAGCATGAGTGGAGAATGATATGAACCTTGTTGAACCGATTATCGCCTTCCAGAGTGCGCTTGAGCAGATCCGGCGCGACCTGCATGCGCACCCGGAATTGTGTTACGAAGAAGTCCGCACCGCCGACGTCGTCGCGGCCCGCCTGACCGAATGGGGCATTCCCATCGTGCGCGGCCTGGGCCTGACGGGCGTGGTGGGCATCATCCAGAACGGCACCTCCAGGCGCGCCATCGGACTGCGGGCCGACATGGATGCCTTGCCCATGCAAGAAATCAACAGTTTCGAGCATGCTTCGCGCCATCCGGGCAAGATGCACGCTTGCGGCCACGACGGCCATACAGCCATGCTGCTGGGCGCGGCGCATCACTTGTCGAAACACCGCAATTTCGACGGCACCGTGTACCTGATTTTCCAGCCGGCCGAAGAAGGCGGCGGCGGCGCGCGGCGCATGATGCAAGACGGCCTGTTCGACCAGTTTCCGATGGATGCCGTGTACGGCATGCACAACTGGCCGGGCATGCCAATGGGCACCTTTGGCGTGGTGGCGGGGCCGATGATGGCGTCCAGTAACGAGTTCCGCGTGGTGGTCAAGGGCAAGGGTTGCCATGCGGCGCAGCCGCACCGTGGCATCGATCCGATCATGGTGGCGGTGCAGATCGCCCAGGCATGGCAGACCATCATGTCGCGCGAGAAAAGTCCGCTCGATACGGCGGTGCTGTCGATCACGCAAATTCATGCGGGCAGCGCCACCAATGTGATTCCCGACGAGGCGGTGCTGATCGGCACCGTGCGCACGTTTACCACGCCGGTGCTGGACCTGATCGAGCAGCGCATGGGCGAGATTGCGCAGCATTGCGCGGCCGGCTTCAACGCCACGGTCGACTTCCAGTTCAAGCGCAACTACCCACCGCTGGTCAATCATGCGCGCGAAACGGCGTTTGCGGTCGAGGCGATGACGGCCGTGGTGGGTGCCGACAAGGTCAACGCCGACACCGAGCCGACCATGGGGGCGGAGGATTTTGCCTTCATGCTGCAGGAAAAGCCGGGGTGTTATGTGTTCATCGGCAATGGCGAGGGTGATCACCGGGCCGGCGGGCACGGGCTGGGGCCGTGCCAGTTGCACAACGCCAGCTACGACTTCAACGATAATCTGTTGCCGATCGGCGCAAGTTACTGGGTGCGGCTGGCGGAGATGCAGCTGGCCGTTCGCTAGCCGGCGACTGCGCCGGGCAACTTGGGCCCCCGCCGGCGCGGGGGCGACGGTGTAGCGGGCGCGGCTTCGGCTGACCCCTACCTGCCCAAGCGGGGTGGGCGCTTACATCGGCGGCAACTGGTCCGGCGCCGTGCCCAGGCGCTGGCCGGGATTCATTTTTTCCAGCGCCAGCAGGGCGGCGGCATGGTCCGCGCGCGGGAGCTCATCGGCAATGCTGCGGTAATTGGCGGTGACGACCGAGGTGACCGGCAACACCAGACCGGCACCGGCAGCGGCCACCAGCACATTCTGCAAATCCTTGAGCTGGCTGGTGACCTGTCCGCCGGGAATGAAATTGCGGTCCAGCATGCGCTGACCATGCAGCTCCAGGATGCGGCTGTCGGCAAAGCCGCCGCGAATCGCGCTGCGCACGGCGGCCGGATCGGCGCCGGCGGCCTGGGCCAGCAGCAGCGCCTCGGCCACGATGTTCAGGGTGCCGCCAACGATCAACTGATTGCACAATTTGGCCACCTGGCCGCTGCCGGCGGGACCGACCAGGGTCGGCCGTCCCATCGCGCGCAGGACCGGCTCGGCCATGGCAAAATCGTCGAGCGCGCCGCCGGCCATGATCGCTAGGCTGCCGGCTTGCGCACCTGCAACGCCACCCGAGACGGGCGCATCGAGGAAGCGGACCTGATGGGCAGCCAGGCGCGCATGGAAGGCCAGCGCTTCGCCATGCTGGGTGGAACTCATGTCGATCCACAGGGCGCCGGGATGCAGGCTGGGCAGGGCGGCATCGATCACCTCCCCCACCACCGCACCGGACGCGAGCATGGAAATGACGATGCCGGCCGCGCGCACCGCCTCGTCGATCCCCTTGCAGGGCTGGACGCCGGCGGGGCGCAGGGCCTCGGCTTTATCGGGAGAACGGTTCCAGGCGCGTACGGTCCAGCCGGCCTCGGCAAGGCGGATCGCCATGGGATGGCCCATCAGGCCGATGCCGAGAAAGGCGATGGTGGTGGTGGTCAGGTCGGCCTCCTGGGACAGAAGTGGATGCTGGTTTGAGAATGTCATTTTATTAAAATGCGCGCACACGTAATCCAAGGCGAGCTTTCCGCTTCGCCGGTACAATAGTGCACACGTTAATCATTATGAATTAGCGTGCCTATCTAAGAAAGCCCTAAATATGTCCCTGTTAAACATGAAGCTGAGTGCCTCGCTGGCAGCGCTTGCGGTGATGGCCGCAGCCCCCTGTGCGTTTGCATCCGACAAAGTTATCGATAACGCCTCGCTGGAATTCGGCGGCGGCGCCAAGGTCCAGATGGTTCGTTTCGGCGTGCAAAAAGACTGGAACCAGCGCTGGTTCCAATCGAACGGCACCCACCTCAGCGGTTATTGGGATGCCTCGATCGCCCAATGGCGCGGCAATGCCTATCAAAACGTTGACGGGCAACATCAGAACATCACGAATATCGGGTTCACGCCGGTGTTCCGTTTCCAGGCGGACGATATGACCGGCTGGTATGGCGAGGCGGGCATTGGCGTCAACTTGCTGTCGAAGCGCTATGACAACGATTCGAACCGGCTGTCGACCGCGTTCCAGTTTGGCGACCACCTGGGCGTTGGCTATGTATTCGCCAATCAATGGGATGTCGGCATGAAGATCCAACACTTCTCGAACGGCGGCTACAAGAAGCCCAACAGCGGCGTGGACTTCCTGGTGCTGAAGGTATCGCGCGCTTTCTGATAGAAACTGCGGTCCGGTCTTGCTGAACGGCGCCCGATGCGAATCGGGCGCCGTTTTGCTTTGTCCCCCCACCCCGGTGTCAGGTCTGACATTCGGACACGACCTCTGCTTTAAGGGCGCCAACGCCATTTTTTACAGCCGAGAGCGTGTCCGAATGTCAGACCTGACACCGAGCGGGCAGACACCGAGCGGACACCGAGCGCTGTTTTGATGTGGGGGATCAGTAGGATGAGAGGGCTTTGTCGAACTTGATCAGCCACAAGCGGCTCGGGCGCTCCTTGTCGGTGCCACGGCCGACGCGGATCTGGTTGGCGTCGACGCAGCCGGCGGCGCTGGCCGCAATGATGCTGCCGGCGGCGTTCACGTTGCATTTGGTGACGTCGGCGTCGGCCACAGTCTTGCCATCCGGGCCGGTGAGGCGGGTAAGCATGCCGAAGTCGTTGTCGTTGGTCAGCGCCAGGGTCATGCCGTCGACCAGGGCCAGCCCTTCGGCTTTTTCGGCCAGCCAGCCGATCGCGTTCAGGTCCAGCAGCAAGGTCTTTTTCAGCGGCACCACGCCCGCCCAGCTGGTGCCGTTGACTGCGCTGCCGCTCATGCTGCTCTTTTCCAGGTCGGACGTGTCTGGATTGAAACCTGATGCGAGGATGTTGCTGGCCTCGCCGATCTGGACCAGCATTAACTTGTTGAACACCTTGCCGTTGGCGCCGGCGCCCTGCTCGATGACGATGAATTTGCCGTTGCCCAGCGCGACCATGTCGCCCAGCTTGGCGTTGCCGGTGCGCCCGTCCGCGTAATCCTTGCCGTCGAGCGGGTAGGCGAACATGCGGGTGGTGGCGCCAGTGGCAGGGTCGAATTCGATCCAGCGCGTGAAGCGGGCAAAGCGTTCGACCTGTTCGTTCTTGCCGGTCACGGCGTAGGCGGCGCTGCCGTCGCTGAGCGGACTTTGCAGGAAGGCGTGGACCTTGTCGCTGGCGGTATCGAGCGTCATGCCTTCCATGCCGCGGTTGGCGCGGCGCTTGGCCAGAATGGCGGGCAGGCCGCTGCCGGGTGCATATTTGGCCTGGATGACGCCGGTGGTGGCGTCGATGCGCGCCAAAAAGGGACCGTACTCGTCGCTGACCCAGAGGGCGTTGCGGCGCTGGTCGACGGCAATGGCTTCGCTGTCGATGCCGCCGGCGTTGAACACCGCCTTGCCGGCCGGATCGTACTTCATCGCATCAAACACCGGGATTTCGGCCGAGTTGCCGAGCGATCCGGCCGGGACCGGCAAACCGGACGCGTTCACGCCGGGCGCTGCCTTGATCGGCAAGCTGGAACTCAGAATGGCGCCGTTCTTGCCGATGGTGAACACGCCGATCGATGGCGTGAAGCTGGGCGAAGGGAAGATTTTGCTGCCCATCGTGCCCTTGCCGTCGAGCACGGGAAGATTCGGACCGTCGCCGTTGGGGCCGCGGTCGGTCAGGCCGTAGAATTCGAGGTCGCCGTTGGCGTTCTTGCCCTTGAATGCGAGCCCGGAACCGTAGGACGGCAGGAAGCCCTGCGGAAACTCCGCCTTCACAGCCGCGTTGGCGCCTTCGTACGGGACGTGGAAACTGGCTGCCGCCCGGACCTGGTAGCGCGTCACGCTGGTGGCCACCTTGCCCAGCGGCGTGGACTGGGTGAACTGCTCGACCGCGGGCGTGCCGACTGTCGCCGCGAGGGTATCTTCGAAATGTTCGCGCGCCAGCATGCGACGGTCGTCGTCGATGCCGCGTTGGCCGTAGGCGCTGCCGGCGAGCTTGCCGGCCAGCGCGGTGTTAAAGGCGGGCGCGGCCGCATTGAAATCGAGGTTCTTGCCGGCCAGCGCAGCTTTTGCGTCGGCACCGAGCTTGATGCCGTTGGACGGGTCGTTATCCTCGTCGAGCAATTGCAGGGCCAGCAAGCGGTTCACTACCTTGGGGTCGGTCACGTTGCTTACTCCCGAAAGCGATAGCGGCGTCAACAGCGTGCCGCAGCTCGCACTGCCTAATGCCATCCCGCCAATGCTGAAGGCAACTGTTTCGCCGACTATACAGGAGAACTCGCCCTTGGCATTGGTCGTGGCGCGCGCGCCGGCGCCAGAGACATAGTCGAGCCCTTCGACGGCGGCGTCGAGGAAGACACCGGTTTGCGCCGCCGGCGTGGTGCGCACGGTGTCGCTGCTGCCGCCGCAGCCGGCCAGGGCCATGGCCGCCGCAGCGGCGATCAGGGAAAGTTGCGGGAGAAACTTCATGCAGGCCTCATCTGGAATGTCGTTCAAAAACGCAAGAGTGTACTGAGCGAAGGTGACCGCCGGATGACATGGGCGTTTGACTAAAATCAACCATCCCGCGTTTGTAATGAACTTTTACTGTGCAACCGCAGTAAGCTTTTTCCATCGAGCAGGAGGAGGCTTTGCGATGCGGATACTGATCCTGGCAATGCTGTTGGCGGCGAGTCCACCCGCGCTGGCGCAAAGCAGCTGGCTGACCGTGGACGCGGCGGCTTATCGCCTGTTGAACCCGTCCATGCCGGCCGCGCGCCTGCATGCGACTCCGGGCGCAGGGGCCGCCGACGCGGCGCCGGTGCTGCTGGTGGAAGTGCCGTCCAGCGAGCTCGGCCGGGTGGCGCGCTTGCTGCATCAAAAGCTGGGGCATTGCGGCGGCTTCATGGTGCATGCCGACCAGGCCAGTGCGCAGCGCAGCCTGGCGCAGGGCGCGGCAGTGCCGTTAGCCGGACTGGTGCGGCCAAGCTACGTGATCGCAAACCAGGCGAAGGTCACGCCCTTGCTGGCGGGCATGAACGCCAAACAGATTGCACGCACAATCGCTGGCTTGTCGGCCTTTCCCGACCGTTTTTATACCAGTGCGCATGGCGCGCGCGCGTCCGAGTGGCTGCGCCAGGGCTGGGCCGCCACGAGCGCGCGCCACAGCGGCGTGCTGGTTGAAACCTTTGCCCACACAGGCTTTCCGCAGGGATCGGTGATTGCCACCATCGCCGGCACCGACCTGGCCGACGAAGTCGTCGTGATCGGCGCCCATCTCGATTCGATCAACAGCAACGCCATGGACGAGCCAGGGTCGGCGCAGGCTCCCGGCGCCGATGACGACGCGTCCGGCGTGGCCGGCCTGACCGAGGTGCTGCGCGTGATCAGCGAGAACAAATACCGGCCGCGCCGCACCATCAAGCTGATCGCTTACGCGGCGGAGGAAGTCGGCCTGCGCGGCTCGCAAGAGTTGGCGCGCGCGTTCCGGCAAGCCGCCATCCAGGTGATCGGGGTGTTGCAGCTGGACATGATCAACTACAAGGGCGCGGAGAAGGATATCTATCTGTTGAGCGATTACAGCAGTGCCGACCAGAATGAATTCCTGCGTAAGCTGATCGCGACGTATCTACCCGGCCTGTCCGTCGGCAGCGATTCCTGCGGTTACGCCTGCTCGGACCATGCCTCCTGGCACGCCGAAGGTTACCCGGCCTCGATGCCTTTCGAATCGTCGCTGGCGCAAGCCAATCCCCATATCCACAGCAAAAACGACACCTACGCCAGCTCAGGCGGACAAGCCGTGCACGCGCTCAAGTTCGCGCGCCTGGCCGCCGCCTTCGCCATTGAGCTCGGCAGTTCCACGCCTTAACTGCTCATGCTCACAGGATATATACTTGCCGTAAGTCATTGATTTGTATATAGATTTACTGTGAACAAATTCCCACAATCCAGTTTGTGCAGTGCTTCCGCGTGATAATATTTTTTGCAAAGTATGTACAACCATTAAGCAGCAAAGGCATCCGACCGGTGCAGCCATTTCGGCTGCACTGTTTTTTGGATGAGCGCCGTCTGACCCACCGGTCACGCCATCGCTCGACAAGTGGGCTACAACGCCCATCTATAAAAAAGGAAAATCCGATGGAGAACCAAGTGCACCAATTCCAGCGTCGCGCGATGCCTGCCCTGCTTGCAGTCCTGATTTCCGGGCTGCTGGCGACCACCAGTGCCAGCGCCGCCGCCCCCGGCAAAGGCTGGATCACGGTGGGTGACACCGCCTACACGCATTTGCAGAAAGTTGCACCGCAAGCGATCGCGCGCCAGAGTCAGGTTGTGAGGACCAATGACCAGGCCGGGCTCGTCGCTGCCGAGAGAGTTCACCTGGTGCAAGTGAACGAAGAAGAAATGCTGAAGCTGAACGAATCGATCCACCACGAGCTCAAGCGTTGCGGCGGGTACATGTATCACGAGACAGAAGCCGAGGGCAAGCGCGCCCTGGCCAAGCTGGCCTCGCCCCCGAGCGCAGCCAGCCTGGCGGCACTGGCCCGGCCGAGCTATACGATCGACAACCAGGCCCTGGTAACGCCGGTGCTGTCGCAAATGCAGGCCAGCAATATCGGCACGACGATTACCGAACTGTCCTCGTTCACGAACCGCTTTTATACGACCACCGGCGGCTCCGACGCGTCCAACTGGCTCAAGCAAAAATGGGCCGGCATGGCCACCGGCCGTGCCGATATCGCGGTAACGCAATTTACGCACAGCGGCTATAACCAGAAATCGGTCATCCTGACCATTACCGGTACCGATAATCCGTCCGAGGTGATTGTGCTCGGCGGCCACCTCGATTCGACGGTTGGTTCCGGCACCGGGGAAACCTCGCGCGCGCCGGGCGCCGATGACGATGCCTCCGGCATTGCCAGCATGACCGAAGTGCTGCGCTCGATGATTGCCAACGGCTACAAGCCGCGCCGCACCATCAAAATGATCGGTTATGCGGCCGAAGAAGTGGGCCTGCGCGGTTCGCAGGCGATTGCCCAGAACTTCAAGGCCAATAATGTGAACGTGGTCGGCGTCATGCAGCTCGACATGACCAATTACAAAGGCTCGGCCAACGATATCTATATCTATACCGATTACACCGACAGCGCGCAGAACACCTTCGTCGCCAATCTGATCACGACCTACCAGCCGACCCTGACCATCGGTTACGACAAGTGCGGGTATGGCTGCTCGGATCACGCTTCGTGGACGGCGCAGGGCTATTACGCGTCGATGCCGTTCGAAACGACGATGTCGCAGTCGAACCGGTATATCCACACGGTTAACGACACCTTCGCCAATGCCGGCGGCCAGGCCAATCACTCGCTCAAATTCGCGCGCCTGGCGGCATCGTTCGCGATTGAACTGGGCAGCGACGGCGCAGCGCCACCGGGCGGTACCGACAAGACCGAAACCTTTACCGGCAGCCTGACCTCGGGCCAGAAGAAAACCTTCGGTCCGTTCAAGGCGGCTATTGGAACGGTGGTGTCATCGACTACGGGCACAGGCGATACCGATCTGTATGTCCGTAAAACCTCGGTGCCGACCACCACCAGCTACACCTGCAAATCGGATGGCTCGACCAGCACCGAAAACTGTACTGTCAACATGACGGCCAATGGCGATGTGTATGTGCTGTTGAATGGCTATACGGCGTCGAGCTACACCTTGAAAGTGACGTACAAGCCGCAGTAACCGGCTGTGGCCGCGCGAATGCATTTACCGATTCGCGCGGCAACAATGAACGCTTTTAGTGGCGCAGCCGACAAAAACGCGGACGAAAAAAAACCCCGGTTTGCACTAAGCGCGATCTTGAGCGCGCTTAGGCTTACCGGGGTTTTCTTCTTATAACTAGCCTGACGATGACCTACTTTCACACTGGTTGCAGCACTATCATCGGCGTAAAATCGTTTCACGGTCCTGTTCGGGATGGGAA
>NZ_WHJH01000199.1 GCF_011682145.1 Massilia mucilaginosa | reverse complement strand
GCGGATCGGTGACGATCCGGCTGGTCCGACTGGGATAGGCAAATGTGTAGCGCTGCGCACCGCCGGCGTGCTCCGACAACACGGCTTGCCCGTCGCCGTTGTATGCATACGTGGCAAAGCGTTTTCCATGTTCATCGGTAATGCCGGTGAGGAGGAAGCGATCGTTGGGGGCTTCGTAGTGATACGCGCGCCATGACAGCTCGGAACCGGAACGGTCGAGGTGATGCACACCCATCAGGCGGTCCATGCCTTCGATGGGTCCATCGCCGGGTACGACAGCATGCTCATACTCGTAGCGCACACTGCCAGTGGCATTAGAGATCGACGCGATGACGTCACCCTCCCACGTGATCGCTAGGCTGCGACCGCTGGTGTCGACAATTTTGCTGAGCTGGTTTTTTTCGTCGTACGTGTAATGCGTGGCTATGCCGGTGCGCGTATGAACGCTGCTGAGCCTGAAGTCATCGCCATCCCGGAGAAAACGTTCGACCGTGCCGTCCG
>NZ_WHJH01000198.1 GCF_011682145.1 Massilia mucilaginosa | reverse complement strand
CTGGCGCGCGCCACGTTGCAGCTCAATTGGAAGGTCGCTGCTTACAATTTGCGGCGCCTGGTCTACTTGAAGGAGGCCAGGGTCGAGGCGTTCTGACGCCCGCAGTCCGTCCGGACTGCACAAAATGAGGTTCAGCGCCCATAAAATGGGCGGGAAGCAGCTCGGTCTGACATCAAAAAACGCATCTGCCGGCATCGCGACCGGCGATTACGCGGGATTTACCGGTAATTCGAGGTGCCCAATGGTCCCTTCGCGCATCATCAAGCCCTGCGCTGCGAGATGACCGTTGATCGTCTCAAAGATCATGTGTGTGAGTTCGTGCTTCTCAAGCAGTCGGCGGAATTTCAAGAGCGTCGTCGCGTCCGGAGCCGACTCGCGATTGAGGGGCACCTCGAAAAACCGCCGCAGCCGTGGCATCATAGCGGCTCCACGTTGCTGACCTAATTTCATGATCAAGACGAGTCTGTTTGCCGACCAAGAGCGCGAAGCCAAGCTGAACAAGCTTGGTGAT
>NZ_WHJH01000197.1 GCF_011682145.1 Massilia mucilaginosa | reverse complement strand
CCACAGCGGGGTCTCATCGGCATTGAGTTTCTTGATGGCGGCGGCCTGGTCGGCCTTGGCCAGTTCGACCACGGCAGCCTGGATCTCGGTCTGGCGCTCGTGCAAGGTCTTCAGCGTTGCCAGGGACTGCGAGACGCTGGGGTCGTCCCTGGCCAGTTCCACCGCGGTGCCGTGGGCCTTGCGAAATTCGTCACGGGCCGCGCTCAGGTTCTTGTAGCCCTGCTGGTTCTCGGGCGCCAGGATGATGTTGCGCAGCGCCTGGCCCATTTGCAGGCCCTGCGCATACAGGGTGGTGCTGGCGCCCAGGAAGGCTTGATCTTGCTTGATGAACACTTCGAATTTCGTGGTCGCATTCTGCATGCCCGCAATGGCGACGCCCAGGGCGATCGTAAACAGGGTGAAAACAATCACCATGCACAAGGCCATTTTGTTCCGTAATTTCATTGTGCTCAACCTCGTTCGTTGGGAATGCGCGGCGACCGGCAAGACCACGCCGGCGACAAATAGAGTGTC
>NZ_WHJH01000196.1 GCF_011682145.1 Massilia mucilaginosa | reverse complement strand
GATGCGCGGCCGTGCTCACCCAGGTATTCAACCTGCGCTCGCCGTTGCCATCGGCCGCCGTCGGCCTGCGTGCCCGGTACTCGGCCTGTCTCTGCGCTGCTGTTTTCGGCATGGCATTCTCCTTGAATCTGCATCGTTACCGCGTAACGTCCAACCGCTACGCGTCATCTTCCTCGTCCGCCTCGGCCTCCAGCGCATCGCGCAGCACAGCGGCCCCGTCACCATCACCCCCGGGCTGCGCATCCTGCGCCCCCGGCAGCGCACCCCGGCTCCGCAATCCAGCACCCGGATGGGTCGCCGCATGAATCGCCTGCAGCTGGCGGATCGCCACCTGGGTATAGATCTGCGTCGTCGACAGCTCGGCGTGGCCCAGCATCGCCTGTATAAACCGGATGTCGGCCCCGCCTTCGAGCATCAGGGTCGCCATCGTGTGCCGGAACAGGTGGCAGCCGCCGCGCTTGCCCACCTGCGCCTTGTCCACGTACTGCGCCACCGTCGTCGACAGCCAGGTCGGGTTGAGCG
>NZ_WHJH01000195.1 GCF_011682145.1 Massilia mucilaginosa | reverse complement strand
CTTCCGGCTCTGCGGAAACCGCAAGCGGTAATGCAGCCCTTCCCCCGGCGCACTGTCCACCTTGACCGACCCGCCCAGCGGCCCGGTCACCAGGTTGTACACGATATGCGCCCCCAGACCGCTGCCGCCCTGCCCGCGCCGCGTGGTGAAGAACGGATCGAACAGTTTCCCCAAGGTCTCCTGGTCCATCCCGGCCCCGTCGTCGCGGTAATCGAACCACACCTGCCCGCCGTCGAGCCTGACCTCGATCCTGATCACCCCCGCCTGCTCGCGGGTGTATCCGTGCACCAGCGAATTCATCACCAGGTTGGTGACGATCTGCGACACCGCCCCCGGAAAACTCTCCAGCACCACATCGTCCGGGCAATCGACCTCCACCTTCACAGGCCGCCCCTTCAGGCGCGGCTGCAGCGACAGCAGCACTTCGTCCAGGTAGGTCTTCATGTTGAAGCTGCGGATATCGTCCGACGACTGGTCCACCGCCACCTGCTTGAAGCTGCGCACCAGCGCCGCCGCGCGCTG
>NZ_WHJH01000194.1 GCF_011682145.1 Massilia mucilaginosa | reverse complement strand
TCGCCCCAAAGAGAACCAAGATGAAAGAACCGTCAAGCATGCCATACCATACCAATCACGCGACCTTCGAGCTGCCGGCGCAGCTCAAGGACAAGACCATGCACATGTTCACGCTGGCCGACGAGGGACCGAGCGAGTTCAGCGTGGTGATGTCGCATGCGGATGCGCAAGGGGACGACTCGCTGGTCAATTTCGCCGACCGGCTCGTCGCCGAACTGGGCAATTCCTTACCCGATTTCCGCTTGCTGAACCGAGCGGAACGCACGCTGGACGAGACGCCGGCCATCGAGCTCGCGTACCGCTGGCGCAGCGCCGGGCACCTGATGCACCAGCGCCAGGTGATCACCATGCTGCCGCGCACCGAAGCGGGCGAGGTGAAGGCGATGCTGATCGCCGCGACTTGCCTGAGCCAGTTCACCGACGAGTGGAATGCCAGCTTCGATGGAATGCTGGCAAGCGTCAAGCTGCGCCACAAGAAGGCGCCGGCAGTAAAAGAGGTCGCAAGTTCGGCGCCGGCGATCGCGTCGACCGTGT
>NZ_WHJH01000193.1 GCF_011682145.1 Massilia mucilaginosa | reverse complement strand
ATCAGTAAATTGGGAGCCGTTGTCGGTCAGGATTTTGGTGATCTTGATCGGCGAGGCAATCTTCAGTCGGCGCAGGAAATCGACGCTACTGCTGTCGGTCATATCGTCATAGATGTGCAGAAACACCCAACGTGTCGCGCGGTCGATGGCCACGAACAGGTAGCGCCGCGACGTCTCATCCGGCATCTGCGGCAGGTATTTAATGTCGACGTGAACGAAGCCCGGCTCATAGTCCTTGAAGGTCTTCTTGGGCGAGATCGTTTCGCCCTCTGCCTTCGGAATGACATCCTCCAGGCGCGACATGCCCTCGCGCTTGAGCAGGCGGGCTATGCCTGCCCGCGAAACGGCGGCGTTGATGTACTCGCGGGTAATGTACAGCAGGTCGTCCAGCGGCAGATAGAGCGACTGTCTCAATGACAGCACGATGGTCTCCTGCGCCGCGCTCAAGGTCGTATGCAGCGTGTGGGCGCGGTGCGAACGGTCTTGTACATCGTCTCGTTTAAGCCACTTGGCAGCCGTGGCACGGGAGATATTG
>NZ_WHJH01000192.1 GCF_011682145.1 Massilia mucilaginosa | reverse complement strand
TGATGAACCGCTGCCTGGTGCTGACGGTGAACGAGAGCCGCGAGCAGACGCGCGCCATCCACGCGCGCCAGCGCAGCCGCCAGACCCTGGCCGGCATGCTGGCCCAGAACGACAAACAGGCGATCACGGCGCTCCACAAGAACGCGCAGCGGCTGATTGCGCCGGTGTGCGTGGTCAACCCGTACGCCGACCAGCTGACCTTCCTGGACGACAAGACGCGCATGCGGCGCGACCACATGAAATACCTGACCCTGATCCGGGCCATCACCCTGCTGCACCAGCATCAGCGGGAAGTAAAAACCGTTCAGCACAATGGCCAGACGCTGGCCTACATCGAGGCGACCCGGGACGACATCGCGCTGGCCAATCGCATTGCGCACGAGGTGCTGGGGCGCACGCTGGACGAACTGCCGCCGCAGACGCGGCGCCTGCTCGTGCTGCTGCGGGACTGGGGCGCGGCCCGCAGCGCAACCCTGGGCATGGCGCCGGGCGAGTTCCGCTTTACGCGGCGCGAGGTGCGCGACGAAACCAGCTGG
>NZ_WHJH01000191.1 GCF_011682145.1 Massilia mucilaginosa | reverse complement strand
CATGCTCGATCCGGGCGCGGGTCTTGGCGATGCGCGTATTGCGCCGCTTTTGGGTTTCCGAAATTGGCTTGTCCTTGCTTCCTTTGCGCTGGATGTGCATGCGCCATCCCTGCTGTGTCAACCTGTCCTCGCGCGCGCCATCCACGTAGCCTTTGTCTGCCAAGACGTTGCGATTGGTATTCGAGGGATCGAGCACCGCCTCGAAATGAAGGTGTCATGCTCGCTGGCCGTGCTGACCTTGATCTTGCGTACCAGCTTGTAGCGTTTGTCTGCGTTGGCTGATACCTTGTAGCCGAAGTAGGACTTGCCATGCTTCTTGGTCCAGCGCGCATCCATGTCTTTCTGCCGGCGCTTTGCGGGCTTCCAGTCGATTGGCATGGCACCTTCTCCAACGAGTGCTTTTTCCTCTTTGCTCATCGATTGCTTCGGCGCCTGCACGATGCTCGCGTCGACCATCTGGCCGCCACGCGCAATGTAGCCATGCCTGGAAAGCTGGCGGTTGACGGCGTCAAAGATACTCTCGCTGGCACCGGCCTTGAGCA
>NZ_WHJH01000190.1 GCF_011682145.1 Massilia mucilaginosa | reverse complement strand
TCCAGTACGACGAGACCGACGAGCACTTCACCTGCCGCCTGATGGAAAAGTACGGCCTGTTCTATTACTTCGAGCACAGCGCCGGCAGCCACATCATGGTCATCAGCGACGATTCCTGCAACGCGGGCTTTTGCCCGCCGCAAAAAGGGCACGCGACGGTCAAGTTCAATGGCGGCAACCGGGTTCACAAGGAAGATGCCGTGACGGCGTTCACGGCCGAGCGCATGGTGCAGTCGACCAAGATGGCCTTGAACACCTTTAACTTCAAGGAACCGAACACGATCCAGCTGGTCGAGCAGCCCACCGTGGCCGAGCAGGGCGACGTGCCGAAGATGGAAGTGTACGACGGCAATCCGGCGTTCTTCTACAAGAACAAGGGCGAGGGCAAGGCCGAAGCCAAGCAGCGCCTGGAAGTGCTGGAGTGGCAGGCCAAGATTTTCACCGGCACGTCGGATTGCCGCGGCTTTGCGTCGGGTCACACCTTCAAGCTGACCGAGCACCACTGGTTCGAGCAGGGCGGCGGCGACAACGACTTCCTGGTGCTGTCGG
>NZ_WHJH01000018.1 GCF_011682145.1 Massilia mucilaginosa | reverse complement strand
GACCGTCTGCTACGCAATCTTGCAAAACGCGCGGAACAGTTGGGCATGACACTCACCCCGGCTGCGGCGTGAACCACACCGTGGCCGGGAGGCGTCGGCGGTGTTGTTTCTTAAGAGACCTGACACCAGCGGCGCAGACACCGGCGGCACCGGCGGCGCACCGGCGGACACCGGCGGCGGGGACAGCGGCGGGCGGGCAGCGGCGGGGGGACCCCGGCGGCCGGCCAGGCAGGCCGGTCGCGGGAAGGATGAACCGCTTAGTCGAGTTTCCAGGCGTAGTCGACCTTGGTCCAGGTCTGCGCCGGGGCGCCATCCTTGGTGCCGGGCTTGAACTTGCAGGCGCTGATCGATTTGATGGCGGCCTTGTCGAGATTCTTGAAGCCGCTGGTCTTTTCCAGCTTCGATTCGACCACCGAGCCGTCCGCATTGACCAGAAAGGACATCGATACCGTACCTTGCTCCTCGTTCATCAGCGACGCTTTGGGATACTCGGCCTTGCACTTGCCGGCATCGAAACTGGCCGGCACTTCGGCCGCCGCAGCGGCGCCACACACCAGCAAGCCGGCAAACACACTGCTAAAACGCGTAGAAGTCAACATACAATTTCCCTAATGTAACGTTCAATCGCGCGTCTGTGTTACGTCGACGCTAACGCTGCGGCTGGCAACCGCACTGCCCGCCCCGTCCTTACCGGCCCGGAGTGCGGATCAGAATTCTTCCCATTCGTCGCTGCTGGTGGTCGCGGCAGCCTTTTTCGGCTTGGCGGCGGCTGGCGCCGGACGCTTCAGGACCGGCTTGGCCACGCGCAGCGGCGCTGCCTTGGCCGGACGGGCCGGCGCTGCCACGACCATGGCCGGCGTGCTGACAACATGCGCTTCTTCCCCTTCGATCAACTTGAAGATGCTGACCACGTGCGCCAGTTCGCTGGCCTGGTCTTGCAGGCTCTGCGCGGCGGCGGCGGCCTGTTCGACCAGCGCGGCGTTCTGCTGGGTCATGCTGTCCATCTCGATGATCGACATGTTCACTTGCTCGATGCCGGCGCTCTGCTCCTGGCTGGCGTTGGCGATCTCGCCCATGATGTCGGTGACGCGTTTGACGCTGGCGACAACTTCATCCATCGTCACCCCGGCCTGGCCGACCAGCTTGCTGCCGCGTTCGACCTTCTCGACCGAGTCGCCGATCAGGGTCTTGATTTCTTTCGCCGCCGCCGCCGAACGCTGCGCCAGGTTGCGCACTTCGGAGGCCACGACCGCGAAACCGCGCCCCTGTTCACCGGCACGGGCCGCTTCGACCGCCGCGTTCAGCGCCAGGATGTTGGTCTGGAAGGCGATGCCATCGATCACGCCGATGATGTCGACAATCTTGTTGGCCGAGGCGTTGATCGAGCCCATCGTGTCGACCACTTGCGAGACCACTTCGCCACCCTTGCGCGCCACGTCGGAGGCGCTGGCCGCGAGCTGGTTGGCTTCACGGGCGTTGTCGGCGTTCTGTTTCACGGTCGAGGTCAGTTCTTCCATGGCCGAGGCGGTTTTTTCCAGGGCGCTCGCTTGCATCTCGGTACGCGAGGACAGGTCGATATTGCCGGCCGCGATTTCACGCGAGGCGGTGCCGATGGTTTCCGTGCCGCCGCGCACCTGGCCGACGATGTCTTTCAGGCTGTTGCGCATTTCGCGCACTTCCATCAGCAGGCTGCCCTTGTCGGCGTGGCTGGTGTCGATGTGCACCGACAGGTCGCCGTGGGCGATGCTGCTGGCGATCTTGGCGGTGTAGTCCGGTTCGCCGCCGAGCTGCTTGAGCAGGCCGCGGGTGATGAAAACGGCAGCGATGCCGCCCAGCAGGATCGCCACGCCGCCCAGGATCAGCATGGTCAGGCGGGCCGCTTCGAAGCCGCTTTCGGCGTCTTTCTGGGCTGCGCTATTGAGTTTGTCTTCGAGGGCTGCGAGTTGTTCCAGCGCATCCATCCATTTTTTCTGGACCGGGCGGATTTCCTTGATCATGACGCGGGTCGCGTCTTCGGCCTTGTCGGCCATCCACAGTTCGGACGCCTTGGCCACGGCCGGCATCGCCAGCGCTTCGTGTTCCTTGATCTGGGCCAGCAGGCTCTTTTCCTCGGGCGAGGCCGACTTGGCGAACTTGTCGCTCAGCTTCTTCTGGGCTTCGTCGTAGCGCGCGGTCTGTTCCTTGATGCGCTTCATTTCCGGTTCCATGTCGGCCGAATCGGTCATCAGGGTCAGGATGCGCAAGGACACGATACGCTCGCTGACATTGGTGCGCATATCGATCACGAGGCGGGTGACCACGTTGTTGACACCAACCACGTTGTCCAGGCGCGTCTGGATCTGGGCCATGCTGATGATGCCGACGATCGTGACCGCGACCAGAAAAGACAGGACCAGGACAAATCCGAGACCTAAACGGGTGCCGACCTTCATGTTGGATAAATTCATTTCGCGTCTTTTCTATGGAACTATTGATCGAATTTGCTCGGGTAACCGCGGCTACTCTGGGGGCTGTCTCTGAAGAAACGCGTGGCTATCTGCGTTCCATTTAGGATAAATCAAAACAGTGACTGCGCATGCAAAAAAGTTGATTCAAGAATGAATTGTTTCAACACAACAACAGTTTGAATGACGCTGGCGCTGATTGGAAAACGGGCAAGAGATGCACCGATTATAGAGGTATATTTTGCCCTAGAGCAAGCAAAAATACGTTTGCGCAATTGAAATATAGTTTCCTTGCTGGAACTATGCTGCACGGGGGAAGTGGGGAGCGCATGCCAAGTCAAGGCGGCTCATACGGGAAGGAAGAATTACGCAAACCGGGACGCGCGCACGGCACCGCCCGGATGGGCATCGTTCCGCGCGCGACGGAACGATGCGGAGCGGCTGCCAGGAGCCTAGCCCGGCCGACGCATGCCGGCCGCCGCTGCGAGCAGCAGGTGCGGATCGGCCGCCGCCAGCCGTTTCGGGTCGGACATCACCTGGCGGAAACTGCGCGCCCCGCCCAGCCCGGCCATCAGGCCCAGCATGTGGCGCGTGATGCTGTTCAGTTTCAAGCCGCGCGCCGCGTGCAGATCCAGCTGCGCCTGGATGTACGGAATCATTGCCGCCAGCACTTCCTCGCGCGTCTTGACCGCCGCATCGTCGCCGTAGAAGCGCGCGTCGTACTCGGCCATGACGTAGGGATTGTGATACGCCTCGCGCCCCAGCATCACGCCATCGACGTGTTCCAGGTGCAGCGCGATCTCGTCGGAGGTCTTGATGCCGCCGTTGATGATGATTTCCAGGTCCGGAAACTCGCGCTTGAGCTGGTATGCCACCTCGTACTTCAGCGGCGGAATCTCGCGGTTTTCCTTGGGCGACAAGCCTTTCAGGATCGCGTTGCGCGCATGCACGATGAAGGTCTTGCAGCCGGCATCGGCGATGGTGCCGACGAAATCGCGCACGAAGCCATATTCCTCGTTGCGGTCGATGCCGATGCGGTGCTTGACGGTGACGTCGATGCTGACGGCGTCGCGCATGGCTTTCACGCAATCGGCCACCAGTTGCGGCTCGGCCATCAGGCAGGCGCCGAACGCGCCCTTCTGCACCCGCTCCGACGGGCAGCCGCAGTTCAGGTTGATTTCGTCGTAGCCCCATTGCTGGCCCAGCCTGGCGCTGGTGGCCAGATCGGCCGGATCGCTGCCGCCCAGTTGCAGGGCCACCGGATGCTCTTCTTCATTGAAGCGCAGGTGGCGTTCGACGTCGCCGTACACCAGCGCGCCGGTGGTCACCATCTCGGTGTACAGCCAGGTATGGCGGGTGATTTCGCGATGGAACTTGCGGCAATGGCGGTCAGTCCAATCCATCATGGGGGCGACAGAGAGCGTCCTGCCCCGGTAATTCGTTGATTTCAAGTGGTTTTACCTGTGATGTCAGCCGTGCTGCGCAGCGGCTGCGGAAATGTCAATAGTGTCGGTCATGCCAGCGGGCGGCAGGGGCGCGCCCGCGCCGGGAATGCGGACGCGGAAAGTCCGCATGACCGCACCCGAAAGACGCATCATATCAAAGATGGCGCCGGGCGATCCTGCCGCCGCCGCTTTTGGCGCCGCCGTTACAACGCCGGCGCCAGCCCCGCCCCGCCCCGCTGCGCGGGATACCAGCGCGCGCGCAGCTGCATGAACGGTGTTTCGACCACGCGGAACAGCAGCCAGCCGGCGCCGATCCCGGCGGCGAACATCAGCAGCACGGTCAGCGGCGCGCCGGTGTCGATCTTCAGGCGGCGCAGATGCGGCGCGGCGACCATGAACAGCGGCTTGTGGACCAGGTAGATCGCGTACGACCACAGCGCCAGCGAGGTCGCGCCCGGTACCCGCATGCGGCCCAGCAGCGAATGCGGGCTGAGCGCCGCCAGCACCAGCATCGCATAGCTCATCGCGATCAGCGAAAAGCCGAGCGTGGTGCTCAGCATCGGATCGGGCAAGTCATGCTGTACCCCATACAGGGTGGCAGTGACCGCGGCCAGTCCCGCAGCCAGCAGCAGATTGCCGTGCCTGAGGATGCGCTGGTACAGCGCGCCATGAAAATTGCGCAGCAAGGCGATCGCCACTCCCGGCAGCAGCGCATCGAAACGGCACAGGGTCGCGTAATACAGTTGCTCGGAAAACGAATCGTACTCATGCAGCAGAAACCCGCTGGCACGCGCGGCCATGCCGGCGCCGATGCCCGCGCCGATGACGCACCAGGCGAGCGTCAGCGGGCGCGGCAAGCGCCGCAGCGCCAGCACCACCAGCGGCAGCGCCAGATAAAATTGTTCTTCAATACACAGCGACCACGAGTGCGTGAAGGTTTGGCCGTAGCCCAGTCCGATATTTTGCGTGAAAGTCAGGAAGCGCCAGAGTGGCGCGGTGCTGGAGCCGCCCAGTAAATCCGGCAACAGCAAATACACGGCTAGCACCACGTAATAGTTCGGCAAGGTGCGCAGCAGGCGCTTGGCAAAAAAAGTCTTCAGGGAAAACGCTTCCTTGCGCGCCAGCGCGGACAGGATCTGGTTCCCGATCAGATAGCCGCTGAGCACGAAAAACAGGTCCACGCCGGCCCAGCCGACCCGCCCCAGCTCGCCAAACGTCGCTGCCCCGCTGACAAAACCGCAATAATGCGACATCAAGACAAGGACGATGGCGACGGCGCGCAAGGTATCGAGGCCGCTGGCGCGGATCAGGTCATTTTTCTGGGTCATACGGTCCGGGATGGGTAGTGAAGTTGATCGGTCAAGGGGGCGGCGATTCGGCCGCCAGCGCGGCCATCAGCGCCGGCATATACGTACGGCTGGCGCGCAGCAGGCTGCCGTCGCGCAGGCGCAGCAGCGCATCGCGGTTGGTCAGGGCGCGCAGTTCGGCGATCATGTCGAGCCGCACGATGCAGGAACGGTGCACCCGCTGGAACTGGCGCGGGTCGAGGCGCCCGGCCAGCGTGGCGAGGCGCTCGCGCACCAGATACGTTTTGTCGCCCGCGTACAGGGTTGCATAGTCGCCATCGGCCTCGATGCGCTCGACATCGGCGGCGCCGACCAGCACCGTGCGTGTGCCGACCCGGACCGTAAAGGTGCGCAGCGCGAGCGGGGCAAGCGCCGGGGCCGCAGTGGCGTGCCCGCCCTGCGCGCGGCGATACGGAAAGGCGCGCCGCGCGCGTTCCAGCGCCTCGTCGAAGCGCTCCTCGTCGACCGGCTTGAGCAGATAGTCGAGCACATCGAGTCCGAAGGCCTGGATCGCAAAATTGTCGTAGGCGGTGAGCAGGACGGCCATCGGCCGGGTGGCCGGCGGCAACGCGGCCAGCAATTCGAGGCCGCTTTTGCCGGGCATGTCGACGTCCACGAACAGCAGGTCCGGCTGCAAGGCGGGCAAGGCGCTGGCGGCGCTGGCGCCGTCGCCGTATTCGGCCACCACGCAAAAGCCGGTGCGCCGCGCCAGGCGCGCCGTCACCGCCAGCCGGGCCAGCGGTTCGTCGTCGATCACGGCAACGCGCATCATGCCGCCAGGCCCGGCATGGACGGCATGGACGGCGCCAGCGGCAAGGCCAGGCGCACCTGGAAGCGTCCGTCCGCGCCCCAGCCGGCGTCGACGCTGTGGGTGTCGCCGTACAACTGGCGCAGGCGCGCGCCGACGTTGGCCAGGCCTATCCTGGCCGGGCCTATCCTGGCCGGGCCTATCCTGGCCGGGCCTATCCTGGCCGGGCCCATCCTGGCCGGACCTATCCCGGCCGGACCGATCCCGCCGCCGGACGATGCCGCCGCTGGCGCCACGCCGTCGTTGCGCACCGCGATCCGCAGCAGCGCGCCGTCGCGCTCGACGCTGATATCGAGCCGGCCTGCTCCGGTATTGGGGGCGATGCCATGGCGGATAGCGTTCTCCACCAGCGGTTGCAGCAGCAGATACGGCACCGGCGCGTCCAGCAGGCCGGGGCCGACCTTGATCGTCATCCGCAGGCGCTCGCCCAGCCGCACCTTTTCGATGTCGAGATAGGCTTCGGTCAGCGCCAGTTCGTCGGCCAGCGCGTGCTCATGCGCATCGCCGTGGGCCAGGGTGGCGCGCAAGAAGTCGGCCACGCGCGCCAGCATGCGGTTGGCGTCGTCATTGGCGCCGCTTGATACCAGGGCCGAAATGGCATTGAGGGTATTGAACAGAAAATGCGGATTGACCTGGTAGCGCAGGGCGCGCAGCTCGGCGTCGCGCGCCGCGGCCATGGCCTGGGCCAGGCGCAGTTCGCCGCGCTGGTACGCCAGATAATAGGCGGCGACGGCGTGGATGGCGCAAAAGGCAATCAGGGGCAGCCAGCAATTGTCCAGTCCGCGCAGCAGCTTGTCGAGGTGCATGCCGGTATCGACCCCGAGCCGCACCGCCAGCCACTGTCCCAGCAGCGCGTTCACCACCGACATCGGGTAGCTTGCCACCAGCAAGACCGGCAGCATGACCATCCAGGACGTGCCGCGGCGCCACAGGGCGCGTTGCAGCAAGGTCAGCGGAACCGTCCAGGCCAGGCAGGCGGCGAAATACAAGGCGCGGAACGCTGGCGCGTAGCCGTGGCCGATCGCCGGCATGCCCAGGATGATCATGCAGGCACACACGGGCAGCGCGGCGAGCACCGGCACCAGCAGCGGGGTTTCGTCTTTCATGTAGGAATCCACGGGCATCGCAAAACGTCATTGTAGGTTGTGCCCCGGCAGGCGTCGGCGGAATATGCGGGGCAAGCAGGAACGATAGGCGCGCGGGCGCCGGCGGTCCAGCACGCTGCGGCGAGCCGTGCAGCCGGTGCGGCAAGCCGGTCGCCGCGTCGGCCACCGTGTCGGCTACCGCGCCGGCTACCGCGCCGGCTTGCCACTTCGAGGCGTGCGTTCAGCGCGGCGGCAGCAGCGCCAGGCAACGCCCGGCTTCGCCTCTCAGGGCGGGCGCATCGTCTCCTGCGGCCGGGTAGCCCGGCAGCTGGTCGATGACGCCTGCGAATATCGTCAGTGCCGCGCCCGCCCGCTCGAGCAAGGCACCCAGGTCGCCCTGCGCCCCATGCGCCAGGAACTCGGCCATGGCGTGGTCGAGCTGACGCGCGGCCTGCAGCGCCGCGCAGTAGGCGGGCCGCAGCGCCGCCTGCGCCGGGCGCGCATCGAAATAGGCCAGCGCCACTATTTCGCAGTCCGGCAGGGAGACCGCCCCGCCCTCCCAGGCCGTCAGGGTCCCGTGCGCCATCCATACCGACAGGACGTGGGCCATGCCTTTCAGGCGCTGGACCGAAAAAATCACGCGATGCATGCGTTGAAGCTCATCCGAAGAAATCGACATCATGGTCTGTCCTCATCTGCTCGGGGTTAATGGGGAAACTGTGCCATGCACTCTTTCCAGAGTTCGTCGAAGAGCTTGTGATTCTGCGCGGTGCAGATGGCCTTGTCCTTGACCATCGAACACACCTGGTCGCGCATGATCTCGAAGGTCGAGGTCGCCGCCGCCAGGCAGCTCATGCGGGTCGGCAGATTGGTCGGGTAAGGAGCGAAGTCGGCACCATTCCAGCCGCCGCCGTGGAAGGGGCCGCTGTCGTCCGCAGTCCAGCCGCCGCCGTCGAACGGGCCGCGCCCGCCGCCGCCGCCACCGCACAGACTTTGCTCGTGGGGCGAGAAGCGGCAATCCCAGCTGTTCTTTTCCCAGCCGTCGATAGCGATCAGGGCGTTGTTGAGGGACTCGGCCGCCGCCTTGGCCGGGGCAGCGGCGCCGGCCAAGGCCTGCGGCCCCTGCCTGCCGGCCAGTGCCGACGCGCCAGCGTCCAGCGCGCGCGCCGGCGGCGCGAAATGCAGGCGCTGGCCAGCCTCGGTCCCGATCGACGCCAGCACCCCCGCTCGATAGTCCGCCCGCTGCACCTGGCCGTCGGATAACTCGATGCGCTCGAGCCGCCCGTCGTCGCCGTAATGATAGGTGGCGAAGCGGCCATCCGAATGGTGCAGGTTGTGCAGCCTGCCTTGTTTATAGAAGTAATGCGTGCTGGACCCGTCGCTCAGCCGCGCAAGCAGGCGCTGGCCGTCCAGCACCAGCGTTGTGCCGTCGACAACAACGCTGCGCAGGGCCTTGCCGGTCTTCGCCGTCGGCGGGAGCGGCTGGGCGATGGCGCACGCGATCACGCATAGCAGACTGGCAAGTAAAACGGATAATTTGGGTACGGTGCAATTCATGATGGGTCCCGGTTGATGACAAAAAAACCATCTTGCGCGTGCCAAGCAGCGCGGCCTTGTCGGTCCTCAAGCGTATCCCGCATTCGCTAAGTCATTAATTACAAAGGAAAATAACGTATTTTTGTGATTGTCTTTCCAGCCGGATAAAAATAATTCAAATTATTTCCGTACGGCACTTAATGACTTCGGCCAAACGGTCGTCTTGTACTTGGGAGAGCGCGAAGCAACGCGACTCCGAAGTCCCCACCCCCTACACTGGAGTTTGATCATGCTGAGCCTTCACACAAACAACGCTGCCCTGTCCGCACAAAATTCGATCAACCGCACCCAGGGTTCGCTGTCGACCTCGATGACTCGCCTGTCGACCGGCTACCGCATCAATTCGTCGATGGACGACGCCGCCGGCCTGCAGATCGCGACCCGCCTGAAAGCTCAAACCAGCGGCATGGCCGTTGCGATGCGCAACACCCAGAACTCGACCTCGATGCTGCAAACGGCTGAAGGCGCGCTCGACGAAGTGAGCAACATGCTGGTGCGCATGAAGGATCTGGCCACGCAAGCGGCCGATGCCTCCTCGACCGCCGCCGACAAGACCGCGATGCAGTCGGAATACGATGCCCTGGGTACCGAACTGAACAACGTTCTGACCAACACCTCCTTCGGCGGCGCCAAGCTGCTCGTCGGCGGCACCATCGCCTCGGCCATGACGTTCCAGATCGGTTCGAGCACCAGCGAAAAAATGACGGTCGATATGTCAACCAGCATGGGCACCCTGGTCACCGACGTGACCGCCACCACCGCCAACTACGCCGCCCCGAACACGGTCGGCACCGAACTGACCGGCGCCGGCACCGCCTCGACCACGATCGACAAGTTGTCGACCGCGATCGCCTCGATCGGCACCGTGCGCTCGTCGCTGGGCGCCTCGGCCAACCGCCTGGAACACGTCTACAACAACTTGTCGAACATCAGCACCAACAGCAAGGCCGCCACCGGCCGCATCATGGACGTCGACTTCGCCAGCGAAAGCTCGAAGATGACCACCAACCAGATGCTGCTGCAAGCCGGCACCGCCATGCTGAAACAGAGCAACAGCATGTCCTCGATGGTCATGTCGCTGCTGCAATAATCATCAGCAGCCCCGGCTGCAAGCCGGGTCCCCGAAGGCCAGCCGTCCACCCGGCTGGCTTTTTTTACGTCTGTCCGCGCCGTGCCGTGATTGGCTTGACAATTGTCAATAAAATTTCCGTGTGGAACTTAATGAGCCGGATGAAAGCGTCGCCTTGTCCTTGTAAGAGCGCGGCAACAGCGCGGCTCCGACAAATACCCACTACCACTACCGAGGAGTTTGACCATGCTGAGCCTTCACACCAACAACGCCGCCCTGTCCGCGCAAAATTCGATCAACCGCACCCAGGGTTCGCTGTCGACCTCGATGACCCGCCTGTCGACCGGCTACCGCATCAATTCGTCGATGGACGACGCCGCCGGCCTGCAAATCGCCACCCGCCTGAAAGCCCAGACCAGCGGCATGGCCGTTGCGATGCGCAACACCCAGAACTCGACCTCGATGCTGCAAACCGCCGAAGGCGCGCTCGACGAAGTGAGCAACATGCTGGTGCGCATGAAGGATCTGGCCACGCAAGCGGCCGATGCCTCCTCGACCGCCGCCGACAAGACCGCGATGCAGTCGGAATACGATGCCCTGGGTACCGAACTGAACAACGTTCTGACCAATACAACATTCGGCGGCGCCAAGCTGCTCGTCGGCGGCACCATCGCCTCGGCCATGACGTTCCAGATCGGTTCGAGCACCAGCGAAAAAATGACGGTCGATATGTCGGGCAGCATGACCACCCTGGTCGCCGACGTGACCGCCACCACCGCCAACTACGTCACCCCGAACTCGGTCGGCACCGAACTGACCGCCGCCGGCTCGGCCTCGACCTCGATCGACAAGCTCTCGACCGCGATCGCCTCGATCGGCACCGTGCGTTCCTCGCTGGGCGCCTCGGCCAACCGCCTGGAACACGTCTATAACAACTTGTCGAACATCAGCACCAACAGCAAGGCCGCCACCGGCCGCATCATGGACGTCGACTTCGCCAGCGAAAGCTCGAAGATGACCACCAACCAGATGCTGCTGCAAGCCGGCACCGCCATGCTCAAGCAGAGCAACAGCATGTCCTCGATGGTCATGTCGCTGTTGCAATAATCATCGGTATCCCGGCTGCCAGCCGGGTCCCCGAAGGCCAGCCCTCCACCCGGCTGGCTTTTTTTTCGCCCTAAGTAAACATATTTCCATGTGGCACTTAATGATCTGGATCAAAGTGTCGCCTTGTATTGATGAGAGCGCGGAACCAGCGCGGCTCCGAACAGTTTCCACATCCAACACCCAGGAGTTTGACCATGCTGAGCCTTCACACAAACAACGCTGCCCTGTCCGCACAAAATTCGATCAACCGCACCCAGGGTTCGCTGTCGACCTCGATGACCCGCCTGTCGACCGGCTACCGCATCAATTCGTCGATGGACGACGCCGCCGGCCTGCAGATCGCGACCCGCCTGAAAGCCCAGACCAGCGGCATGGCCGTTGCGATGCGCAACACCCAGAACTCGACCTCGATGCTGCAAACCGCCGAAGGCGCGCTCGACGAAGTGAGCAACATGGTGGTGCGCATGAAAGACCTGGCCACCCAGGCCGCCGATGCTTCCTCGACCGCGGCCGACAAGACCGCCATGCAGTCGGAATACGATGCACTCGGTAAAGAACTGAGCAACGTGATGACCAACACCACCTTCGGCGGCGCCAAGCTGCTGGTCGGCGGCACCATCGCCTCGGCCATGACGTTCCAGATCGGTTCGAGCACCAGCGAAAAAATGACGGTCAACATGTCGGCCGACATGACCGCCCTGAACACCGCCATCGGCGCCACCAGCGGCACCTACACCGTGCCGGGCACCCCGGGCACCGAACTGACCGCCACCGCCAACGCCAGCATCGACCTGCTCTCGACCGCGCTGGCCTCGATCGGTACCGTGCGCTCAGCCCTGGGCGCCTCGGCCAACCGCCTGGAACACGTCTACAACAACTTGTCGAACATCAGCACCAACAGCAAGGCCGCCACCGGCCGCATCATGGACGTCGACTTCGCCAGCGAAAGCTCGAAGATGACCACCAACCAGATGCTGCTGCAAGCCGGCACCGCCATGCTGAAACAGAGCAACAGCATGTCCTCGATGGTCATGTCACTGCTGCAATAATTCTGTCAGCAAGGATGCCCGGCCGCTTGCGCCGGGCGCCGTTCCAGCCAGCCCTCATCGGCTGGCTTTTTTATGCCCGAAAAATAGTTCGCATAATTTCCATGCGGCACTTAACGCGGCCGGCGAAACGGTCGTCTTGTTAAGGTAAGAGCGCGAGACACTGCGGCTCCAAAAGTCCCTCCCCCCTACACCAGGAGTTTTGACCATGTTGAGTTTGCACACTAACAACGCCGCACTGTCCGCACAGAATTCGATCAACCGCACCCAGGGTTCGCTGTCGACCTCGATGACCCGCCTGTCGACCGGCTACCGCATCAATTCCTCGATGGACGACGCCGCCGGCCTGCAAATCGCGACCCGCCTGAAAGCCCAGACCAGCGGCATGGCCGTTGCCATGCGCAACACCCAGAATTCCACCTCGATGCTGCAAACGGCTGAAGGCGCGCTCGACGAAGTGAGCAACATGCTGGTGCGCATGAAAGACCTGGCCACGCAAGCGGCCGATGCCTCCTCGACCGCCGCCGACAAGACCGCGATGCAGTCGGAATACGACGCCCTCGGCACCGAACTGTACAACGTGATGAACAACACCACCTTCGGCGGCGCCAAGCTGCTCGCCGGCGGCACCATCGCCTCGGCCATGACGTTCCAGATCGGTTCGAGCACCAGCGAAAAAATGGTGGTCGACATGTCGGGCGCCATGACCACCCTGGGCGTCGATGTTCTGGCCACCACCGCCAACTACGCCGCGGCGCCCGTGCTCGGCACCGAACTGACCGGCGCCGGCACCGCCTCGACCTCGATCGACAAGCTCTCGACCGCGATCGCCTCGATCGGCACCGTGCGTTCCTCGCTGGGCGCCTCGGCCAACCGCCTGGAACACGTCTACAACAACTTGTCGAACATCAGCACCAACAGCAAGGCTGCCACCGGCCGCATCATGGACGTCGACTTCGCCAGCGAAAGCTCGAAGATGACCACCAACCAGATGCTGCTGCAAGCCGGCACCGCCATGCTAAAACAGAGCAACAGCATGTCCTCGATGGTCATGTCGCTGCTGCAATAATCAAGGGCTGGGCCGCCGGCGCTTGCGCCGGGCACCGACCGAGCCAGCCGGCACACCGGCTGGCTCTTTTTTTATCCTGACCTTGCGTGAACGCCATGTCTACCATTCCTTCGCAGCCGCTCGGCGCCGTGCCGATTGCCCCGCTGGCGCCGGTGTCGCTGCTGCCGGCACCGGCATCGGCGGCGGCCATGGCCGTGCCGGCCGTGCCGCTGCCGGAGGCGCACAGCGTCACGGCGCCGCCGGCGTCAGGCGGCGGCCTGCCCCCCAACCTGAGCGAGAGCGCCTCGATGCGGGCCGACCAGGTGTTCATGGCGCGCCAGCTGGCCTGGCCGGTGCTCGACGGCGCGGCCCTGGCCAGCGCCTGGCGCGGCATGGTGCGCACCTACGCGGCCCAGCTGGCCACCTTGCAGGAGCAGGGACGCGCCCAGTTCATGCCGGGCAATCTGTTGATGTCGGGCGTGCAGCAAGCCATGCAGGCCAGCACCGTGCAGCAGCAGGCCACCTTGTTGTGGCATCCGGAAGCGTGGCGATTCGTGCTGCCGGGCGCGGGCGGCCAGCAGCTGGCGCTGCGCCTGCTGACCGGGCTGCCCGATCCGCCGCCCAGCCGGCGCCAGCGCGCCAAGGCGGCGCTGCGGCTGGACGTGGTGCTGTCCGACGGCAGCCATGCCACGGTGCAACTGGAACTGCTCGATGGGGTGATGATGGAACTGGCGGCCGAGCATCCGCGCGCGGTGGCGCTGTTGCGCCACTCCTTGCCGGCGCTCAAGCAGGCCATCGAAACGGCCGGTTTGCGCCTGGCGCGGACCAGCGTCAGGCACGGCATCTGGCCCGGCAAACCCTTGCAGCAGTATTCGTCCCAGGTCAGCGCCGCCCTGCCCCCATCCCTGTTCCGGGCCATGGCCGAAGTGGCGCTGCTGCTGGCGCGCACCACCAGGACCGAGGCGGCCACCACGGTGCGGTATACCGAAAGGCCCTTGCCGGGAATGATGCCGTACGGAGAGCCCTAGCGCGTCGTCCCCGCGCAGGCGGGGACGACGACTAGCGCAACTTAGCCGACGGTACCCACGATGCTGACGTCGCGATTCTCGGGAATCTCGTTGTACGACAGTACGTGCAGCCCCGGCGCAAACAGGCGCGCGTAGCGTGCCAGCAGCGGCCTGATCTGCGGCAGCACCAGCAGCAGCGGCGCACTTTGCTGCTGCTTCATCTGTTCGCGCGCCACCGGCATGTTCAACTGTAACTGCGAGAGCAACTGCGGATCGATCGGGAAATTGTCCAGCGCGACCTTGCCGCCCTGGCGCGCCTGGTTCAAGGACCCCAGCAGCATGTTTTCCAGCTCGGCCGACAAATTGAAAGCCGGCATTTCCTTCTTCTTGCCGAACAAGGCCGTCACGATCTGCCTGCGCAGCGCGCAGCGCACTTCGGCCGCCAGCAGGATCGGATCCTTGGTGGTTTCCGAACTGTCGAGCAAGGTGGTGCCGATCACCACGATATCCTTGAGCGAGACATTTTCGGCCAGCAGCACGCGGAACACGCGCAGCAGCTGGGTGTGGGTCATCGCCTTGTCCAGCGCCGAAGCCAGCTTGGGCGAAAGCGCCGTCATCCGTTCCAGGATGGCCGGCACGTCTTCATGGCGGAACAAGTCCGGCAGGTACTCGCGCACCACCTTGGAACAATGGGTGGCGATCGCGCTCGGCACCTCGACCACCTGGTAGCCCAGCCCCAGCGCATGCGCCTTGTCGGTCGGGGCGATCCAGGTAATGGCCATGCCGTAGGCCGGTTCGATCCCGGGAATGCCGTCCAGATGGCCGTACACCGAGGGCGAGGCAATCGCCATCAGGCATTCCGGCACCACTTCGGCCTCGGCCACCACGGTGCCGCTGAGCATGATCGAGTACTGGGTCGGGCGCAGCGACAAGTCGTCGCGCACGTTGATCGGCGGCAGCAGCAAACCCATCGCTTCCGACAGGCTCTGGCGCACGCCCTTGATGCGCTTGGTCAGCGGTTCGCCCTGGGCGGCGTCGACCAGGCCGACCAGTTTGTAGCCGACCGCCACCGTCAGGGCCTGCACCGCCGGCAGGTGCTGCCATTCGAGGTCGGGCGCGCGCTCGTCGCGCAGGGCCGCTTCGATCGCCGCCACCCCGGCCTGGTCGGGCGCCTTGACCATGCGCGCCAGGCGCCAGCCCACGTAGCCGAGCACCACCGCGAAGACGCCGAACATCAGCCATGGCATGCCCGGCACCATGGCCAGCACCAGCATCATGCCCGAGGCGCTGTAGAGCACCGCCGGCGAGGCCAGCAGCTGCCCGCCGACCTGCTGCTCGAAGTCGCCCGAATCGCTGATCCGGGTCACCAGGATCGCGGCCGCGGCCGACAGCAGCAGCGCCGGGATCTGCGCCACCAGGCCGTCACCGATGGTCAAGAGCGCGTACACGCGGAAGGCGTCGCCGAAGGACAGGTCGTGCATCAGCGCGCCAATGGCCACGCCGCCCACCATGTTGATGATCAGAATCAGAATACTGGCGACCGCGTCGCCGCGCACGAACTTCGAGGCGCCGTCCATGGCGCCGTAGAAGTCGGCTTCGGCGGCCACGTCGCGGCGCCGCACCTGGGCTTTTTCCTGGTTGATCAGGCCGGCATTGAGGTCGGCGTCGATGGCCATCTGCTTGCCCGGCAGGGCGTCCAGGGTAAACCGCGCCGAGACTTCGGAAATCCGTTCCGCGCCCTTGGTCACCACCGCGAAGTTAATGATCATCAAAATGATGAAGACCACGAAGCCGACCACGAAATTGCCGCCGATAACCACGTTGGCAAACGCTTCGATCACTTTACCTGCCGCGTCGCTGCCCTGGTGGCCGTGCAGCAGCACCACCCGGGTCGAGGCCACGTTCAGGGTCAGCCTGAGCATGGTGGTGCCGAGAATGACGCTCGGGAAGACCGAGAAGTCGAGCGGCCGCTTGGCCGAGACCGACACCAGGATGACGATCAGCGCCAGCACGATGTTGAAGGTAAACAGCACGTCGAGCAAGACCGGCGGCAGCGGCAGGATGATCATCGACAAGATGACCAGCAAGAACACCGGGGTGGCGAATTTATGCCGTTTCAACTCGGTCAGCAGGCTGTTCAAAAAACTCATGTGGCGGGAACCTCACTCAGATGAGATGGCACGGCCACCTCGTTGGGGAAACGTGGCGGCGCAGTGCGCCGGCCGGCACGAAAAGCGTTCAGTTGCAGCACATAGTTCAGCACCTGCGACACGGCCTGGTACAGCTGGGCCGGAATTTGCTGCTGGACCTGGCTGGTATTGTAGATCGCCCGCGCCAGCGGCGGCAGTTCGAGCGTCTCGATATTGTGCTGCTTCGCGATCTGGCGGATGAACAAGGCCATCTCGTCGACCCCCTTGGCCACCACGAAGGGCGCTTCGGCGCGGCTGGCCTCATACTTGAGCGCCACCGCGTAGTGTTCCGGGTTGACGATCACGACATCGGCCGTGGGCACGGTCTTGCTCACGCTGCGGCGCGCCATCTGCTGCTGCAACTGGCGGATGCGCTGGCGCACCTCGGGCTTGCCTTCGCTGCTCTTGTGTTCTTCTTTCTGGTCGTGCTTGCTCATGCGCTGGTTGCGCGCGAACAGGAAGGCCTGCACCGGCACGTCGAGCACGGCGAACATGACGAACACCATGCACATCGCCATCAGGGCGTCGAGCATCAGCCCGGCGCCGGCCGGCAGCGCCGCGCTGAGCGACATCTTTTGCAAGTCGACAAAGGCATTCATGCTTGATCGGCTCACGTGCACCAGCACCCAGCCGAGCACGACAGCCTTGCCGACCGAGGTGGCCACGCCGATGCCGTGCTTGGCGGTAAACAGGTTGCCGAGGTTTTTCATGGGCGACAGGCGGCTCATTTTCGGTTCCATGTTCTTGGTGCTGATCACCCAGCCGCCGGGAATCAGGGACGACAGCACCACCGCGAACGGCACGCCCAAGAGCGGCAACACCATCGTCATCAACAGCCACATCGAACTGGTGAACATGGTCGAACTCAGGTTTTCGATGGCGCCGTCCGCGCCCAGCGGAATGAAGACCAGGGCGAACAGATTGCGGAAGGACTCCAGGTAGCTCGGCAGCATCATGGAAAACACTTTCAGGCTGACCAGGATGCCGATCGCGGTGGCCAGGTCGCGCGAACGCACCACCTGCCCTTCCTCGCGCGCCTTGCGCAGCTTTTGCTGCGAGGCCTTTTCGGTCTTGTCGCCACCGCTCGCGTCGTCAGCCATGGGCCGCCTTCATCTGTTGGTCGATCAGTTCAAGTACTTGGTTGCTCATCGCAATGTAGTGTTCGGGAATGAAGCGCACGATCTGGATCAGCATCATCAGGCCGAACAGGGTGGTCAGCGAAAAACCCAGCGAAAACAAATTCAGCGACGGCGCCACCCGGTTCAACAGGCCGAAGCCGAGCTGCACCACCAGGGTCGAAAACACGATCGGCAGCGCCAGCAGCATGGCGGCGGCGAAAATCCAGGCCGCCTTGAGCGCCACCGTTCCCAGCAGCATCGGCGCGTAGCCGCCGCCCACCGGCCAGGCCTTGAAACTGGTGGCCAGCACCCCGGTCAGCACCAGGTGCCCGTCGATGGCGAAAAACACGATGATCGCCAGCAGCGACAGCATGCCCGAGACCACGTCCGAGGCGGTGCCGTTGACCGGGTCGTTCATCTGGGCCATCGAAAAGCCGATCTGGCTCGACACCAGGTAGCCCAGCACATTGATCACCGACATCGAAAAGTGCATGGCCAGCCCCAGCACGCCGCCGATCACGGCTTGCTCCAGGGTGGTGGCGATGCCCATCACCGAAAATGGATCGACCACGTTGGCGCCCGGGCTGAACGGCAGCATCAGGAAGGCCAGCACCAGCGCCAGCAGCACGCGCGCCGGCAGCGGCACCAGGATGTCGCCCACCACCGGCGCGGCGCTCAGCAATGCCAGGTTGCGCACGAACGGCCACCACAGGGCGTTCAGGAAGGGCAACAGGTAGCCGGCCAGCTCCATGCTTTGTTATCCGACCAGGGCGGCGGCGCGCTGGAACACGGAGACGCAGTAATCCATCAGGTAGGCCGTCATCCAGTGCCCGGCCATGATCACCGCCAGCAGGGTCACCAAGAGGCGCGGCAAGAAGCTCAGGGTCTGCTCGTTGATCTGGGTGGCGGCCTGCACCAGCGCCACCAGCAGGCCCATGATCAGGCCCGGCACCACCAGCACCAGCACCATCAGCATGACGATTTGCAAGGCGCCGACCATCAGGTCCACGGCCACGTCGGGGGTCATCGGGTTTCTCCCATACCTTCTCCCATGGTCAGAACGGTCGTATGCTGCCGACCAGGGTGTTGACGGTCAGGGTCCAGCCATCGACCAGTACGAACAGCAGCAGCTTGAAGGGCAAGGAAATGACCAGCGGCGAGAGCATCATCATGCCCATCGCCATCAGCACCGAGGAGACCACCAGGTCGATGATCAAAAACGGAATGAACAGCATGGCGCCGATCTGGAACGCGGTCTTCAGTTCGCTCAGCACGAAGGCGGCCAGCTTGACCGTAAACGCGCGTTTTTGCGGTTCCAGCTCGGCCGGTTCGCCCGCCAGGCGCGCCACCTGGGCCAGCGCCGCCTTGCTGGTCTGGGCCAGCATGAAGCGCGAGAGCGGCACTTCGGCCACCTTCAGCGCGTCCTGCATGCCGATCTTGTCCTGGTCGTAGGGCACGAAGGCCTCGCGCCAGATCTGGTCGCCGATCGGACGCATCACCAGCAGGGTCAGGATCAGGGCCACGCCGGTAATGATGCGATTCGGCAAACCCTGCTGCAGGCCGAGCGCCTGGCGCAGCAGCGAGAGCACGATCACGAAGCGGGTGAAGCAGGTCATCATCATGACCATGATGGGCAACAGCCCAAGCAGGGTCATCAGGACCAGCACCTGCGACTTGACCGTCAGGTCGGTCTTGGCGCCGGGAATCACCCCGGCCAGCAAGTCCTGGGCCTGCGCCGGCGCGGGCGCGGCGAGCAGCAGCAGCAGCAGGCCGCAAGCGAGCACAGCCAGCGTGCCGCCGCGCGCAGCGTTTCTCATGCGGTCAAGAGGTCGAGGTCGAGGCCATCGAGATCGATGACCTTCAGTCCGTACTGTTCGCCGGCCACCACCACTTCGGCGCGCCCGATCGGGGTGCCGTTGACCTTGATGACGAGCGGTTCGCCCGCCAGCACGTCGAGCGCGATCACGCTCGATGGCCCGATCGCCATCAGTTCCTGCAGCGAAATCCTGGCCGAGCCCACTTCCAGGGTCAGGGTCACGGGAATCTTGCGCATCATCTGCGGCAAGTCGCGCTGGGGACGCTTGTCGGGCGCGCGCGCGTTGTCGGCGCCCGCCGGGACGCCCGACGGGACGCCCATGACAGGTTGTTCATCGATGATCAATTCTTCGTCGATTCCGGCAGCCAGATCCGGAGCCTGGAGTTCGTTCTCGTTGATTTTCATTAGTCGCTATCTTCAAAAGAGGTTAAACAGAGCGTACCGTTGTGCTCGGTTACCGCGGCAGTAAACAAACGCGACTCGGCCAGCAAGACATCGGCCCGGCCCACCGTCACCGGGATGATGTCGCCCAGCTTCAGGGCGAACAGCGCTTCGAGCGTGATTTCCTTGCTCACCAGGCGCCCGTCCAGGGTCACTTGCAGCGCCGTGCCGAGCGCCACGCTGGCCTGCGGCGTGCGTTCGCGCGCGCGTTCGGGCATCAGCCCGAGCAGCACGCGCGCCACCATCTCCTGGTCCAGCGCCAGCCACAGCTGGCCGCATTCGCCGCTCTGGCCGCGCCGCACGGTAATCCCCAGGGTCCAGCCGCCGGGCGCGGGCGGCGGCGGCGGCACGCTGCCCGGCACCAGTTCGCCGGAGGGACTTCCGGCCTCATTATGCGCCCGCGCAAGGTTTGCATCCACCCGTCTTGCAAGCACCGAGGCTATTTGTTGACCTAGCACAACTGCGAGGCGTTCTTCGGTGGCCGTTACGCGTACCGTGGATGGATCGACGGCCGGTCCGGGCGCGGCGCCGCGGCGGCCGTAGCGCTGGTTCAGCACCGACAGCAGCAGCGAGCGTTCCAGCGCAAAGGCGACGCTGCCGGCGCTGCCTTCGAAGGCCAGCCAGCGCCCGCTCTGGCTGCTGTCGGGAGCGCCGACAAAGCCGGCCGCTTCGAGTTGAAAACCGTCCCAGTAGCGGCGCACCGCGGGCTGGCGCAAGGCGGCCGCCACATCTTCCGCAATCTGGGCGGCGAACTGGGGCAGCAGGTGCACCGGCCGGCCCAGCAGGCGGGGGTCGAGCACTTGCGGTGATGCCGGCAAGTTTGTCTTATTTATCATGGTCATAAGTAACTCGGCAAGTGCGTGGCAAAGAGGGCAACTCTTTGTTTTGTTTGAGGAAAACAGTATATCAGAGCACCTTTATTTGATGGATTTAATTTCCGAGTGGCACTATAATTGCCTTGCGGTAAGTGGCTATTTGGTTCTCCATGGCAATTATTTCAAGGAAATGGCTCAAGTTCCGACAGTCGCGCCCGTTACCAACAGTAAGCGATATCGTTAGGCATTTCGACACCTTTGCTTCTGCTCCAAGAGGTTTAGGGAAATTTGTTGGTTTTACCCGACTCAGCAATAAAATTTTTTGCCGTCGAGCATGTTTTCGTTTGGAATCGCGGCACGGAACGCGCACACTGGGCGCTTCACCGTTCAGGCCGGCTACGACAGAAAAATAGTCGTAACTGTTTGATTATGAACAAAAAATTATGCAGGGATGACAACATGGAAGTCGGAAATACAACAGGCAATACGCTCGCTACCCAGCTCCAGTCGGAGATGAAGGTACTCGCCAACGATGCCGGTCAACTGGCCGCGCACGCCAACATCGGCAACGCCGGCGGCCAGCAGCTGCCCGCCGGGTTTTCTTTCACGCAGAGCATGAAGGATGCGCTCGAGAGCGTGAACCAGCAAGACGCCGCGGCCGGCCAGAAAATGAACGATGTCGACAGCGGCAAGAGCGACGACCTGGTCGGCGCCATGCTGGCCAGCCAGGAAGCCAGCCTGTCCTTCTCCATGCTGATGCAAGTGCGTAACAAGGTCATGGGCGCGATGGACGAGCTGATCAAGCTCCCTGTCTAAGCAGCCGTTTGCGACTCCACCCTCACCACGGGAACACACCAGCGTGATTGCCTCTCTTAAATCCACCTTCGCCGGGCGCATGGGCGCCATGCCTTCGCTGCCGCCGGCGCTGCGCAACAACCTGACCCCGATGCTGGTGCTGGCGATCGCCATCACGGCAGCGGTGATGATGTACATGTGGAACGACCAGGCTGGTTACAAGCCGGTCTTCGGCGCCAACGAACGGGTGGCCTCGGGCGACATGATGGCCGTGCTCGACGCCGACAAGATTGCTTACCGCCTGCATCCGGACACCGGCCAGCTGCTGGTGCCGTCCTCGGAACTGGGCAAGGTGCGCATGCTGCTGGCCGCCAAGGGCGTCACCGCCCAGCTGCCGGCCGGCCTCGAACTGATGGACAAGAACGATCCGCTCGGCGTGTCCCAGTTCGTGCAGGACGTGCGCTTCCGGCGCGGCCTGGAAGGCGAACTGGCGCAAAGCATCCTCTCGATGGACGCCATCGCCTCGGCCCGGGTGCACCTGTCGATCGCCCGCTCGACCTCGTTCGTGGCCAGCGACGGCGAAAAATCGTCGGCCTCGGTGGTGGTGGCCGTGAAACCGGGCCGTACCCTGGCGCCGGAACAGATCGCCGCGATCATCAATATGGTCTCGGGCAGCGTCGCCAGCCTGTCCCCGGCGCGGGTCAGCCTGGTCGACCAGGCCGGCAATTACCTGTCCTCGCGCGTCGACCTGTCGGAAGGCTTCGACGGCGCGGCCCAGGGGCTTGACGGCAACGCCAAGAAATACCAGGACCAGGTGCGCGGCAATGTGAATGAACTGCTCGGTCCGGTGCTGGGCGCCGACAACTTCAAGCTCAGCGTCACCGCCGACATCGACAACGACAAGATCGAAGAAACCAGCGAGAAATACGGCGACGCCCCGAAAGTGACCAGCGAAGCGACCCGCGAAGAGCAGGAAAAGAACCGCATGGCCATGGGCGTGCCGGGCACCCTGTCGAACCGTCCGCCGGCCCTGCCCGATCCGCAGGCCGGCGCCGGCGCCGCTCCGGACGATGGCAGCGCGCGCAAGAACGCCAGCACGCGCCAGTTCGCCTACGACCGCAACATCACCCAGATCAAACGCAGCCGCGGCCGTTTGCGCAAGCTCAGCGTGGCGGTGGTGCTGAACAATAACGTGGCCGCCGCCAAGACCGGCTGGACCCCGGCCGAACTGGCGAATATCGAAAAAACCCTGCGCAGCGGCCTCGGCATCAACGCCGAACGCGGCGATGTGCTGGCGGTGTCCGCCATGACCTTCCCGGTCCAGCCGGCCGCCGCGCCATGGTGGCAGGAACGCGACAACGTGGTCGACATGAGCAGCTGGGCGGCGTGGGCGGTGGGCATCCTGCTCGGCTTCCTGCTGATCATCCGCCCTCTGCTGCGCCTGCTCACGGTGCGCCTGGCGCCGGCCGCCGCCGTGGCCGGCGACGCCCAGCTGCTGGGCGGCCCGGCCGGTTCGGCTGGTGCGGCCACCGCGGTCGCCGGACCGGCCATGCGCGTCGGCGACATGCGCGTAGGCGACGCCGCCGGCGCGGTCCCGGCCCTGGGCGCCCCGCTGCAAATGGTGCCTTTGCTGGAAAACTATGATCTTCCGCCTGCCGGCTCGGCAGTCGATGTGATGGTCGATCACCTCAAAGTCCTCGCTGCCAAGGAACCGGAGCGGGTCGCCGAAGTCGTCAAACAATGGATGCAGAAAAATGGCCGAACTGGACAATAACGTGGAAGCCGAAGAGGCGCCTGGACTGACCCCTGTCGAACAGGCCGCCATCGTCCTGCTCAGCATTGGCGAAGAGCCGGCCGCCGCCGTGCTGCGCTGCCTCGACCGCGAAGAACTGCTCGAAGTCACGCAAGTGATGTCGCGCATGAGCGGCATCAAGGTCGACTCGGTGCGCATCGCGATGCAAACCTTCTTCGACGATTACCGCCAGCAGTCGGGCGTGCACGGCGCCTCGCGCAGCTACCTCAAGCGCTCGCTCGACCTGGCGCTCGGCAGCGACATCGCCAACAGCGTCCTCAACAACATCTACGGCGACGCGATTCGCCCGATGATGGCGCGCCTGCAGTGGGCCTCGCCGAAATGGCTGGCCGACTACATCGCCAACGAGCACGTGCAGATGCAAGCCGTGTTCCTGGCCTTCGTGCCGCCCGCGCTGGCCGGCCAGATCCTCGACGCCCTGCCGCTCGAAGGGCGCGACCTGGTGCTGCTGAACCTGGCGCGCCTCGATGAAATCGACCGCGACCTCCTGACCGAACTGGAAGAGCTGGTGACCCGCTGCCTGGGCGCGCTCGACACCCAGAGCGCCAGCGTGGAAGGGATCCGCCAGGTGGCCGAGATCCTCAACCGGCTGCCGGGCAACCGCGCCGGCATGGTCGAACTGCTGCGCGCCCACGATCCGGACGTGGTGACCGAGATCGAAATGAGCATGTACGACTTCCTGATCCTGTCGCGCCAGACCGAGGCCACGATTACCCGCATCCTCGACGACGTGCCGCTGGAACAGTGGGCGATCGCGCTCAAGGGCGCCGAGCCGGCGATCCGCGATGCCATCCTGACCACCATGCCGCGCCGCCAGGCCCAGAACTTCGACGACCTGCTGCGCCGCGCCGGCCCGGTGCCGATGTCGCGCATCGAACAGACCCGCAAGGACATCATGGCAACCGTGAAACAACTGGCCGACAACGGCGAGATCGAAGTGCAACTGTTTGCTGAGGCTGTCGTAGAATGAAACAATTCCGCCCCTACCATTTCCCGCCACTGTCGCAGCTCGACGCGCTCGGCGCCGCTCATTCCGCCGAGGCCGCCGGCCAGTGGCAGAACGCGGTCGAAGAAGGCTACCAGCAGGGGCAGCGCGAAGGCTTCGAGAGCGGCCAGGCGCGCGGCAGCGCCGAAGGCTACGCGGCCGGCCTGGCCGAGGGCCTGGCGGCCGGGCGGGCGCAAGCCATGCACGAAGTCCAGCAGCGCTTCGAGCAGCTGGCCGGCCCGCTGGACGGCATGTTCGCCCAGCTCAATCAAATGGTGGAAGAATTCCGCTCGGCCCAGCGCAAGGAAGTCGTCGACCTGGTCGGCAAGGTGGCGCGCCAGGTGATCCGCGCCGAACTGGCCTTGCAGCCGGTCCAGTTGCTGGCCCTGGTGGACGAAGCGCTGGCCGCCATGCCGCCGACCCGCGACCGCATCGAAGTGTGCCTCAATCCGGAAGAACTCAAGCGCATCACCGAACTCGATCCGGTGCGCGCCGCCAAGTGGACCCTGCTGCCCGATCCCTCGCTGGAAGCGGGCGAATGCCGCGTGCGCGCCGGCGACAATGAAGTCGACGCCGGTTGCCAGGGCCGCCTGGCCAACTGCATGTCGCAGGTCAGCGCGCAACTGACCCCCGTTGCCGAACGCGTGCTCGACGAGGTCGACGCATGAGCAAGCTGGCCGATTCCCTGCGCACCGTCGAGCTCGAAGACGTCCCGGTCGCCATCCCGACCGGACGCCTGGTCGGCGCCTCGGGCTTGCTGCTGGAATCGGCCGGCTGCCGCCTGCACACGGGCCAGCGCTGCCGCATCGAAACGGTCGACGGCGAGTGGCTGGACGCGCAGGTGGTCGGTTTTCGCGAACGCCTGTCGTTCCTGATGCCGTTCAAGCAAGCCATCGGCCTGACCACCGGCGCCCGCGTGCTGCCCAGCCCGACCGCCGCGACCCTGCAGATCGGCCCCTCGTGGCTGGGGCGCATGGTCAACGGCCTGGGCGAGCCGATTGACGGCCTGGGCCGCCTGGGCGGCGAGCACCGCCTGGAAATGACCCCGCCCAAAATCAATCCGCTGAAAAAACAGCCGGTGGTCGAGCCGCTCGACGTCGGCGTGCGCGCCATCAATTCCATGCTGACCATCGGCAAGGGCCAGCGGGTCGGCCTGATGGCCGGCAGCGGGGTCGGCAAGTCCGTGCTGCTGGGCCTGATCACGCGCCAGACCGTGGCCGACGTGGTCGTGGTCGGCCTGATCGGCGAACGCTCGCGCGAGGTGCGCGAATTCGTCGACATGTCGCTCGGCCCCGAAGGCTTGAAAAAAGCCGTGCTGGTGATCGCCCCGGCCGACGAATCGCCGCTGATGCGCATCCGTGCGACCGAACTGTGCCACGCAATCGCCGCCCATTACCGCGACCAGGGCCTGAACGTGCTGCTGCTGGTCGACTCGCTCACCCGCTACGCCATGGCGCTGCGCGAAGTGGCGCTGGCGCTGGGCGAGCCGCCGGCCACCAAGGGCTATCCGCCGTCGGTCTTCTCGGCCCTGCCGCAACTGGTCGAAAGCGCCGGCAACGGCGAGCACGAACACGGCAGCATGAGCGCCATCTACACCGTGCTGGCCGAAGGCGACGACCAGCAGGACCCGGTGGTCGACACCGCCCGCGCGATTCTCGACGGCCACATCGTGCTGACCCGCGAACTGGCCGAACGCGGCCATTATCCGGCCATCGACGTGGCCGCCTCGATCAGCCGCTGCATGGCCCAGGTGGTGCCGACCGCGCACGCGCTGGCCGCGCGCAAGCTGAAAGCCGCGCTGGCCCGCCACGCCAGAGTGCGCGACCTGATTCCGCTGGGCGCCTACGTGCCGGGCGCCGATCCGGTCACCGACCACGCGGTGCGCCTCGAACCCCATATCGACGCCTACCTGTGCCAGGGTACGCGTGAAGCGGCGCCTTTGCCTGAATGCATTACCCAACTTGAAGCGATGATGTCATGACCATTCACAGCACGATCGACAGCCTCGATACCCTGGTCCGCCTGCGCAGCACCAAGGTGGAAAAGTTGCAGGCAGACATGGCCGCCCAGCAAGCCACCAAGGCGCGCTACCAGGCCAACCTGGCCCGCCTCGACAGCCTGGCCAGCGGCAGCGGCGCCAGCGGCGCGCTGCCGCTGGCGCTGGCCCTGAACTGCGGCCAGTACAAGCTGGCCGTGATCGCGCTGGCCGACAACCATCGCACCGACCTGTCCCTGCACGAAGCGACCATGGCCGTCTCGCAGCGCGCCCTGAGCGACGCCTGGAGCGAGCGCGAACTGCTGGGCCAGGTACTGGAACAGAAAAAGGGCGTGGCCGAGCTGGCCCGCAACCGCACCGAACGCAAGCGCGAAGACGACCTGGCCACGCAATCGTGGCTGGCCGGCCGCAAATAATCGCATTTAAGCAAACCCTTTCATACTCTGGAGAAGACGATGGCGACCATTGGCAACACCTACGATCCGGCCACCACCGCAGCGGGCCTGGCGACCAACTACACCTCGGCGCGCCAGAGCATCCTGACGGCCCAGACCAAGCAGGCCAGCAGCGCCGCCGCCGCCCTGACGTCGCTGCGCTCGGCGATTTCGGGCTACCAGAGTTCCCTGCTGTCCCTGACCTCCGGCAAGACCATGCTGACCCAGGCCGCGACCTTCAGCAACACCGCGATCGGCAGCGCCAGCGCCGGCGTGAACGCCACCGCCGGCAGCTACAGCTTTTTCGTCGAACGCCTCGCCACCGCCAACCAGGTCTCGTACAACGGCCTGGCCGACAGCGCGGCCGACGGCGGCAACCTGGGCATCGAGATCGGCGGCGCGCCCGGCTTTTCGATCAACCTGGCCAGTGCCAACAGCGACGGCAACGCCACCCTGACCCCGCGCGAAATCGCCGCCGCCATCAATGCCGAGCCGACCAACAACGGGCGCGTGTCGGCCTCGATCGTCACCGTCAACGGCGTCACCCAGCTGATGCTGACCTCGAAGACGACTGGCGCGGCCGGGAACATTTCGCTCGACACGGCGGCGGTCAACAATGCCGGCCTGCAAGCCGCGCTGTCGGCGCCGCCGACCCAGGTCGTGACCGGCCAGGACGCCCTGGTCTGGCTCGGCGCGCAAGGCACCGGCACCGCGATCAACCAGGCCTCGAACGTGTTTACCAACGTCGACGGCGTGACCATCACCTTTGCCAAGGCGCAGGCCCCGGGCGACGCGCCGGTGACCCTGACGGTGGCCAGCGACAACGCCGGCACCGTGGCCAAGGTGCAGAAATTCGTCGACGATTACAACAAGCTCAAGGCCGTGATCGACGCCATGGTGGCGCCGGGCGACCCGGCCAAGGGTTCCACCCCCGGCGTGTTCGCCAACGATGGCGGCGTGCGCGTGCTGCAGGGGCGCATGGTCAGCATGCTGCGCGGCGCGAACGGCGCCGACAGCCTGGCCGCGTACGGCATCGTGGCCACCCGCGAGGGCAGCCTGTCGCTCAACGCGACGCGCCTGACCAGCCAGCTGGCGGTCTCGCCGAAAGGGCTCGACACCCTGATCGGCAGCAGCGTCAACGGCGCCAGCAGCGGCATCGCCGGCAGCCTCGACGGCTACCTGAAAGAGTGGAGCAGCAGCACCGACGGCCAGCTCAAGCAGCGCCTGGAACAGAACACCAAATTGCAGACCAGCCTGGTGAAGCGCCAGGACCAGCTCGACAAGCAGTACGACAGCGCCTACAAGCGCTATCTGATGCAATTCACGCAATTGCAGACACTGCAAAGCCGGATGGCCTCGAACACCTCCATGTTCGACGCCCTGTTCGGCGATAAATCCAATTAAGAGAGGAAAAGATGTCCTATTCCGACGCTTACAGCGACTACCACTCGGTTAACCTTGATGCTCAGACGGCGCGCGCATCACCGGTCGAGCTGGTACTGCTGCTGACCGATGGCCTGCTCGACGAGCTGGCCCGCGCGCGCGGCCACATCGTCGGCAAGCGCTACGAGCAAAAGGCGATCAGCATCGACAAATGTGTCGAAATCATCAATGGACTGTCCAGCTCGCTGGACTTCGAGCAAGGTGGCGACGTGGTGGAAAACCTGGCACGGCTGTACGACTTTTGCGCCGCGCGCCTGCATGGCGCCGGCATCAAGATGGACCCGGCCATGCTGGACGAAGTGGTCGAGATCCTCGGCACGATTCGCCAGGGCTGGCTTGGCGTGCAGGCGCGCAATGCCTAGGCGGCCCGCCCTGAACGCGCTGACGGCCGCCCTGGCCGCCGCCGGCGACGCGCGCGACTGGGTCGCGCTGGACCGCGCCGTTGGCGCCCTCGGCACCGAGCTGCACGTGCTGGCGGCCAGCGGCCCGTGGAGCGCGCTTGAAATCCGCGCGCTGCAAGCGCTGCGCGCCCAGCACGACAAGGCGGCCGAGCTGTGCGCCGCCGAGCTGGACGTGCTGGAAGCGCAGATGAACCACATGCACACGAACAAAGCCGGGTTTATCGCCTACGCCCTCGACAATGAAACCGACACAGAACGTAACCAGGCATAACCATGATGCTCGCTAACCTGAACCCTTCCCCGGCCGCGCCAGCGGCCAGCGGCGCCGCCGCCCCGGCACCGGCCCCGGCGACGGCTGCCGCCGCGCCTGCCGTGCCGTCCGCGCCCGGCACCGCCGCCGCCACGCCCGTGCCTGCCGCGCCGGCCACCCCCTTTGCCAGCTGGCTGGTATTCGACGCCCCGGCCGGCCAGTTCAATGCCGACGGCGAAAGCGGCGCCGAGGAAGCGCCGCTCGACGGCCTGGCCGACCTGGCGGCGCTGGCCGACGCGCCCGCCCTGCCCGTGCTCGACCTCGATGCCGCCACCACCCCGGCCATGTCGCTGAGCTCCGCGTTCGGCATGAACCTGCCGCTCGGCATCGTGTTGCCGCAAGCTGTGCCCGGGCCGATGACGGCCGCCGTGCCGGTCGCGGCAGCGCCGCTGGACGCTGCCGCGCCGCTGGCCGCCGCCACTGCCGCCGCCGCCCCGCTCAGCTTCTCCGCCCCGGTCGCGGCTGCGGCTGCGGCTGCGGCTGTGGCTGCGCCAGCGCCGGCGCTGCCCGCCGCGCCGTTCGCACCTGTCCAGGCGGCGCTTCCCGCCAGCGCCGTCTCGTTCACCTTCAGCGCGCCAGCGCCGGCCGCCAGCGCCAGCGACACGGCCGTGCCTGCCGACGCCGGCACGGCCGACGTGCGCGCCCCTGTCACGGCGCCGGTGGCCGTACCCGCGCCCGCCGTGGCCGCCGCCGCCCCGGCGCCGCGCGCCCCGCTGCGCACTGGCGAGAGCGCCCCCGCCGGCCTGCCGGCAGCCCTGAAAACAACGGTGACCAGCGCCGCCCAGCCGTTCGCCGCCGCGCCCGACACGATGCTGCGCAGCGACGTGCCCGTGAGCGGCGCCGCCAACATCATGGCCGGCACCAATGCCCTGGCCGCCCAGAACGCCACGATGGCCGCGCCGGCGGACGTCAAACTGCCGGCCAACCCGGCCGACTGGCAGCAGCCCCTGCGCGAAGCGCTGGGCGACCGCCTGCAACTGCAACTGGGCCGCAATATCGACCAGGCCGTGATCCGCCTCGATCCGCCGCAGCTGGGCCGCATCGAGATCGCGATCCGCCACGCCGCCGGCGGCGCGCTGGAAGTGAACATCAGCGCCACCAACAGCGAAGTGCGGCGCCAGCTCAACAATGTAAGCGACGCCATGCGCTCCGACCTGGCAGCGCGCCAGTTCAGCGATGTCGCCGTGACCATTACGGCCACCCCGCGCAGCGGCGCCGCCTTCGGCGAACAGCAGGGCCGCGGCCGCCAGCCGGGGCAGGAAGCGCAGGACAACGATCCTGGCCGCGCGCTGTCCGAAGCGGGCCAGCCGTCCTCCACCTTCTCCCTGTCCGGCCGTGAGGTCGCAGCATGAAAAAATCGACCAAACTGATCATTGTGTTCGTGGTCCTCGGCGTGCTCGGCGCGGCCGGTGCCGGCGCCGCCCTGTATTTCAAGCAGCCGATCCCGACCAAGGATGGCAAGCCGGTGGCCGCCGAAGCGCCCAAGAAAAAACCGGCCAAGTATGTCTCGCTCGACAAGGTGATCGTCATGCTGCGCCGCAGCCCCGGCGAAAACCAGGCCCACTACATTTCGACCGACCTGGTGCTGTCGACCACGGCCGAGCAGGAAAAGAAGGTCAAGGACGACCTTCCGATGCTGCGCAGCGTGGCCGTGCGCGCCCTCTCGGCGCACACCATGGACGCGGCCCAGGCCCTGACGGTCGAGCAGTATGCCGAGCAGATCAACAACACGTTTGCCGCGATTTATGACAAGGACAAGCTCGAAAAGCCGTTCTCCGAAGTCATGATTGGCAAACTGATCATCGAATAAGCCGGGGACCTTCGTGGCCTATCACGCCGATTACAACGACAGCGGCAGCGCCGCCAGCTACACGGGCCGCAACGCCGGTGGGCATGGCGTGCCGGACATGCCCGTTCGGGACGTGCCCGTTCGGGACATGCCCGTTCGGGACGAGCACGCGAACGACTACGGCAGCGCTTACGGCGCCGCCCAGGTGGCCGACTACGCGCCCGTGCTCGACGCCCGCGAAGAGCAGCGCCAGCTGGTGGCCTACGCGCCGCTGGTCAAGCGCATCGTGCGCCAGCTGGGCGCCCAGGTATCGGGCGTGATGGGACGCGAGGACATGGAACAGATCGGTCTGATGGGCCTGCTCGAAGCGCTGCGCCGCTACGGCATGCCCGACGCCGGTTTCGGCAGTTTCGCTTCGCTGCGCATCCGCGGCGCCATCCTCGACGAATTGCGGCGCCAGGACTGGCGTCCGCGCGCGGTGCGCCAGGACAGCCACAAGATGCGCGACCAGGTGCGCGCCCTGACCCGTTCGCTGGGACGGGAGCCGAGCGACACCGAAGCGGCCGCTTCGCTGGGCCTGACGCCGGAAGCGTATGCCCAGTACCAGCTCGACGACGGCGCCGAACTGCTGCTGAGCTTTGACGAAGTGCTGCAGGAGGCCGCCGAACGGGCCCACAGCGCGCCCGGCCCGGAAGAGCAGTTCATGGTCAAGCGCAGCCTGGAACAGGCCCTGATGGCCCTGGACGAGCGCGAACAGCGGGTGATCCAGATGATTTACGAATTCGAACTGAGCTACAAGGAAGTGGCCGCCGTGCTCGATTTGTCGGACGCCCGCGTCTGCCAGCTCAACAAGGCGGCGCTGGCCAAAATGAAGGCAGCCCTCAAAGGCTGAACAGAGCATGTTTCTCCCACCACTTAAGCGTATCGCGACTCACCAAAGGAATTTACTATGCAGCCTCTAGTCGGCATTGCCATCGTTCTCGGCTGTATCTTCGGCGGCTTTGTGCTCATGGGCGGCACCTTCGATGCCATCTGGCACCCGGTCGAAATCTTGATCATTGCCGGCGGCGGCGCCGGGGCGCTGGTGTTGGGTAATCCCAACCACGTGCTCAAGGAACTGAGTACCCAGATGCGCAAAATCATCACGCGCAAGAAACAGGGTTCCGAGTTCCAGCGCCAGTTGTTGTTGTTGATGTATGAATTGCTGCAAACCGCCGCTGGCGGCCTGAAAGCACTCGATGCCCACGTGGAAGACCCGGCATCGAGCCCCCTGTTCCAGCGTTATCCGCTGGTGCTGGAAGAGCCTAAACTGTTGGCGTTTATTGTCGATAACTTCCGTTTGATGGCCATGGGCAAAATCAACGCCCACGAGCTTGAAGGCGTACTGGAGCAGGAACTGGAAGCCATTCACGAAGAGCTGGTGCAGCCGTCCAAGTCGCTGCACAAGATTGCCGAGGCGATGCCCGGGTTCGGCATCCTGGCGGCCGTGCTCGGGATCGTGCTGGCGATGAACTCGGTGGCCGAGGGCGCCGATGCCGGCGCGATCTCGGCCAAGGTGGGCGCCGCGATGGTCGGCACCTTCCTCGGTATTTTCTTCTGCTACGGCGTACTCGACCCGATCAGCAACATGATGAAGCAGCTGGTGAACCAGGAAGCGTCGAACATGGAATGCGTCAAAGTCGTCCTGGTCACCCACGTGGCCGGCAAACCGGCCCTGCTGGCGATCGATGCCGGCCGCCGCCTGGTTCAGCTGAACATCAAGCCGACCTTCGCGCAGCTGGAAAGCTGGATCAACGCCATGGGCGGCGAAGGCGAGGACGCCGGTTCGCCGAAACGCCGCGCCACCGACAAGGCAGGAGAGCAGCGTGCAAAAGCAGCATGATAAACACGACAAGCACGAAGCGGCGATCATCGTCCGCGGGCGTGGCAAGGCGCACGAGGACGACCACGGCGGCGCCTGGAAAGTCGCCTTCGCCGACTTTTGCCTGGCGCTGCTGGCCCTGTTCCTGGTGCTGTGGCTGATGGCGGCGCGCGACCAGCAAACCATGAAAGCCATGGTGCGCGAGCAGAACGGCAGCTACGCCGACGGCCAGGGCAACAAGCCGGAAATCGGCGGCGGCCCGCGCGGCAGCCTGATCGAGCGTTTCGCCATGCCGCACAGCGGTACCACCCCGCACAAGGAAAACGGCGGCGAAGGCCCGAAAGTGCGCTACAACTCGCCGGCCGAACTGGCGGTGCTGTCGCGCCAGCTGGGCACCATGAGCGTGGAAGCGGGCTTGTCGAACAACCTGGAAACCGTGATCACCCCGTACGGCCTGCGCGTCACCCTGCACGACACCGACCGCCAGGGCATGTTTCTGCTGGGCAGCGCGATGCCGACCGACCGCTTCGCGCGCCTGATGCGCCAGATGGGTCCGGTATTCGCAAAAATGGAAAACCAGATGCTGATCGTCGGCCACACCGATGCCCGCAAATATGCCGGCGACCAGGATGGCAATTCGAACTGGAGCCTGTCGAACGCGCGCGCCATGGCGGCCCGTTCCCAGCTGCTGCAAGGGTCGATGAATCCGGACAGCGTGCTGCAAGTGGTCGGGATGGCCGACCGCGCCCCGTTCGACCCTGAGAATACCGGCGCGGCCGTGAACCGCCGCATCGAAATGCTGATCCTGACCCGCACCCAGGCCGATACCGTGGCCGCCATGTTCGGCGTGCCGGGCAAGACCGAGGTCGGCGAGGAAGCGGCCGTCGGCGCCAAGGGCTCGGTCGAGGCGCTGCGAGACAAACTCAAGAACGTCAAGGGCGCCGACGCCCAGGCGAAATAATCATGACGATCCAATCCAAAAGCCGAGGTCCACGCATGAAAATTGCTTCTGGCGGTGCGTCCGCCGATGCGGCGGCGGTGCAGCGCAGCAGCGCCGCCGTCGTCTCCGAAGTCAAGAGCACCGCTGGCGGCGCCGGCGTGGCCGCCAGCGCGGCCCCGCTGCAATCGGACGTGCTGCAGCCGGCCATGGCCGCCCTGGCCGCCATGCCCGAGATCGACCACGAGCGCGTGGCGCAGTTGCGCGACGCGCTGGCCAAGGGCGAACTGCCGTTCGACCCGGCCCGCCTGGCCGGCCTGATTCAGCGCTTCCACGGAGGCCAGGGATGAGCCGCATGACGCGCGATCAAGCCGTCGGCAAGCTGAGCGCCGGCGTGACCGCCGACCTGGACGCCTGCCAGGCCATCCTCGCGCTGCTGGGACGCCAGTTCGACGCCGCCCTGCGCCACCGCAGCGCCGAACTGACCGAACTGGCCGCCGAACTGGCGCCGCTGCTCGACAGCATGGAACAGCGGCGCGTGCAGCGCGTCACCCTGGTGCGCGCCCTGTGCGGCGCCAAAGCCGGCATGGCGACCCTGATCGCCACCCTGGGCGCGCCGCGGCGCGATGCGCTCACCGCCGACTGGCAAGCGCTGGAGCAATTGGTACTTGAATGCAAACGTTTGAATGTTCGCAACAGCGCCTTGCTGACCGAACAATTTTCCATCATGCAGCGTGTGCTGCACGGCGAGGAGACCCTGTATGAAGCACGCTGAATTCCATACGGCCGCGATCAGCCCGACCGCGCCGACCCAGTCCGCCCGTCCGATGGCGGCCGTGGGCGGCGGCGCCGGTTTCGGCGGCGTCTACAAATCGATGCAAAACGAGATCGCCGATTTCATCAGCCAGGGCAGCGCCGAGAGCGGCATGTCCAGCCTCAGCCCGCAGGGCCGCATGCTGCAGGCGCGCCTGCAGGAAAATGAAGTCTCGCCAAGCGTCACGATCGGCGGCGCCTTTGCCGACGGTTCCGAGCAAAAAGCCTTCCTGGACCAGATCGCGCCGTGGGCGCGCGAAGCCGGCGAACGCCTCGGCGTGGCGCCGCAACTGGTGTCGGCCCACGCCGCGCTGGAATCGGGCTGGGGCCAGCGTCCGCTGCGCCAGGCCGAAGGCGCCAGCACCCACAACCTGTTCGGCATCAAGGCCGGGGCCAGCTGGCAGGGCGAGGTCTCGGACAACGCCACCACCGAATTCGAACACGGCATGGCGGTGAAGAAAACCGAGCGCTTCCGCGCCTATCCGGACCAGGCCGCCGCGTTCCGCGACTACGCCCAGATGTTGCTGGATAATCCACGCTACGCCGCCGCCATCGGCACCGGCAGCGATGCCGGCGCCTTCGCCCAGGGCCTGGCCAAGGGCGGCTACGCCACCGATCCGGCCTACGCCGCCAAACTCACCAAACTGGCCGCGCGCCTGCAGGGAGCATCGGAGTGATGTTGGTTTCGCATCAGGGCTGCGCCGAGCGCGGAATGTCCGCCGGCTCGACCGTGCCGGGCGCGATCACGCGCATGCGCACCACCCGTCCGTTGGCCAGGTTGCGTACCCGCACCAGCGCATTGATGGCGCCGGCGTCGAGCGCCTCGCCGGCGGTGCTGATTTCGAGCGCTTCGAAACGCGCCAGCATGATCACCGCTTCGCCGCGCTTGACCAATAACGGCGCGCTCAACTGCGCCTGGCGCAGCACTTCGCCGGCCCGCAGCGAACGGCGCGTGGCTTGCCCGGTGGCCGCTTCGGCCGAGCCGATGGCGTCGCCGATGGTGGTCACGTCGCGCCGCTCGAGCGTCACATCCTGCGCCGTGAGCGCCTGCCCGGCCGCAACCGGCACGGCGGTCACCGCCACCAGCGCGCTGACCGATCCGCGCAGCACATACTCGTATTTCCAGCCGCCGTTGTTCGATCCGACGTCCTGCGGGCACAGCACGGCAAAGCGCATGCGCGCCGGCGTGCGCGTGTCGACCGCTTCGATGTTGACCGGCCTGGCGCACGGCGGCGCGGCGCGCGGCGTTGCAACGTTGACAGTAAATTGTGGTTCCGCCAAACCGGCTGTGTCGGCCTGGCGCGCCAGCTGCTCGCGCGCGGCCTGCTCCAGCCTGGCCGTGATCGAACTTTCTGCCGCATTTGTGTTGCCCCCGGCTAATGAAATCAGTACAGCGGCCGTTAATGGCAGTAACAAAGCGCTGGTGGCGCGGCGGACATCGGACATAAATAGCACCTTGGCAATCGTTGCGCGCGACGCAAGGAACGCCGCACAGCGTCATTCTAACCAGATTCACACTGCAGTTCATTCACGGAGGAAGCTTCATGTCGATTGATTTCCAAAAGGCACTTGGCGTGCACGCCGATGCGCTCCATCTGCGCGCCGACCGCACGCGCGTACTGGCGGCCAATATCGCCAACGAAAACACGCCGGGATTCACGGCACGCGACGTCGACTTCGGCGCCATGCTGCAGCAGCGAATCGAGACCGACTCAAGCATGCCGGGTCTCGGCGATGACCAGGACGCGCTCTACCGCGTCCCGTACCACCCCAGCGCCGACGGCAATACCGTCGAAATCGGCGTCGAACAAGCCGCGTTTTCGCAAAACGCATCCGATTTCCAGACCAGCCTGACGTTCGTGAACATGCGGCTCAAGGGTTTGGCCAAAGCTATCGCAGGACAATAATCATGAGCTTTAAAGACATTTCCCAAATTGCAGGTTCGGCCATGGCGGCGCAGTCGGTGCGCCTCAATACCATCGCCAGCAACCTGGCCAACGCCGATTCGGTGTCCGGCTCGGAAGGCGAAACCTACCGTGCCCGCAAACCCGTGTTCGCCGCCATGCTCGACGGCGGCTCGGGCAAGCTCGGCGCCGGCAGCCGCGTGCAGGTGCTCGACGTGGTCCAATCGTCCGAACCGCTGCGCAAGGCCTACGAGCCGGGCAATCCGGTGGCCAACGCCGACGGCATGGTGTTCTATCCGAACGTCAACCAGGTGGCCGAGATGACCGACATGATGTCGGCCTCGCGTGCCTTTGAAACCAATGTGGAAGTCCTGGGACGCATCAAGTCGATGCAAGCGGGCCTGCTGCGACTCGGCGAAGGCTGATCCGATGCTTACCAATAACCTCAACGGCGCGACCAACCAGCCGGCCGGCAACGCCAACACCGTCATCGGCCAGGCCCCGGCCAGCGAAACGCAAGACATGTTCACCAAGCTCCTGGTGGCGCAGATCCGCAACCAGGATCCGCTCGAGCCGAGCGACCCGTCGCAATTCGTCAACCAGCTCTCGCAGCTGAGCCAGACCGAAGCGATGCAAAGCCTGGCCAAGCTCAACAGCGCCAGCGCCAGCGTGCTGGAAAGCATCCAGACCCTGGCCCTGGGCGCCCAGGTCGGCTCCGACATCACCGTCAAGACCAACAGCGTGCGCCTGGACGGCAGCCCGCTCAAGGCCAGCATCACCCTGCCGGGCGCCAGCGCCACCAACACGGTGACCCTGATCGGTTCCGACGGCGTCAAGCACGACCTGCAGCTCGGTTCGCGCGGTTCGGGTCCGCAAACGTTTTCCATCGATCCGGTCGCGCTTGGTCTGGCGCCCGGGAAATACGATATCAAAGTACAAACGAGCGCTGGTGCGCTCGACGCCATCGAAGTCATCGGCCGCCTGGACAGCGTGCGCATGTCGGCCGGTGGCGGTGTGGTCCTCAAGGTGGCAGGAATCGGCGATGTTGCGCCGTCGTCCGTCACTGGCTTCAACGGCAAGTCCGGCGCATCGCTGGCGGCCGCCAACTCCTCCACCGCAAATTAAAGGAATACCATCATGAGTTTCGAAATCGCATTGTCGGGCATCCAGTCGATCAACACCCAGCTCGAAGCAGTCAGTAACAACATCGCCAACGCCGGCACCTACGGCTTCAAGAGCAGCCGCGCCAACTTTTCGGCCATGTACGCCGGTTCCCAGGCCACCGGCGTGGAAGTCGGTTCGATGACCCAGAGCATCGGCCTGAACGGCGGCGTGACCACCACCGGGCGCGGCCTCGACGCCGCCATCGACGGCCGCGGCTTTTTTGTCAGCCGCGACAGCCAGGGCGTGATGAACTACAGCCGGGTCGGCATTTTCTCGGCCAACAAGGATGGCCTGCTGGTCGACAGCAACGGCCGCGCGGTGCAAGGCTACGCCGCCATCAAGGGCAGCACCGCGCTGGGCGTGATGGGCAATATCGAAGTGCCGACCGGCCAGATCCCGGCCGTCGCCAGCACCAAGGTCAACTACGTCGGCAACCTGTCCAACGACTGGGCCGTGCCGCCGGTCGCGACCTTCGACCCGGCCGTCGCCGGCAGCTACAACATGGCCAAGCAATCGGTGTTCTACGATTCGCTGGGCAGCCAGCACACCCTGTCGCAGTACTTCATCAAGGGCACCGGCACCAACGTGTCGGTGCGCTATGCGATCGACGGCGGCACCCCGCTGGCGACCACCACCAACCTGGCGTTCTCCAACATGGGCGCGCTGCCGCCGGTGCCGCCGGCCACCACCCTGAACATCACCACCACCAACGGCTCGGCGCCAGTGGTGCTGGACCTGAACTACGCCGGCACCACCCTCAACGCCGGTGAAGCCATCACCACCACCAACAGCGCCGACGGCTACACCTCGGGCACCTTCATCGGCGTCGAAATGGCGGCCGACGGCTCGGTCATGGCCAAGTACAGCAACGAACAGGCGCAGGTCGTCGCCACGGTGGCGCTGGCCACCTTCGCCGACGAAGGCTCCCTGACCGCGGTGAGCGACACCAGCTGGACCGCCAACGCCTCGTCCGGTTCGGCCCTGTACGGTCAGCCAGGCAGCGGCCTGGCCGGCAAGCTCAATACCGGCGCGCTGGAACGCTCGAATGTTGACATTACGTCAGAACTGGTGGGCCTGATGACGTCACAGCGCAACTATCAAGCAAATTCCAAGGTCATTTCAACAGAAAATCAGATGATTCAGTCCTTAATGCAGGCACTATAAGTATCTGCACGGAAATACTGAATTCATTGAGGGAGCAACATGGATAAATTGATCTTTACAGCACTGAGCGGCGCCGAACGCGCGCTGAAGGCCCAGCAAGTCCACGCCAACAATCTGGCGAACATGGAAACGACGGGCTTTCGCGCCAACCTCGAAATGTCGGCCACGCAAGCGCTGGGCGGCTCGGGCTTCGACGACCGCCACTATGTGCGGATGCAGTCCGATTCCGTATCGGCCCGCTCCGGTCCGGTCAAGGAAACCGGGCGCGACCTCGATGTGGCGATTACCGGCAACGGTTACCTGACGGTCCAGTGGCAGGGTGGCGAAGCCTACACCCGCGCCGGCGCCATCAACATCGACGCCGACGGCGCGCTGTCGGTCAACGGCCATCCGCTGATGGGCGAAGGCGGCCCGGTGGTGTTGCCGCCGCATAACGCGGTCACGATCGGCTCGGACGGCTCGATTTCGGTGCTCGCGCCGGGAACGGCCGAGATGCAGGTGATCGACAAGCTGCGCCTGGTCAACGCCGAAGCCGGCGAAGTGACCAAGAACGAAGGCGGCCTGATCGTCTCGCGCAGCGGCCAGCCGCTGGCGGCCGATGAAACCGTGGTCGTGCGCGGGCGCCACCTGGAAGGCAGCAATGTGTCGGCGGTCGAAGAAATGGTCGCCACCATGAGCCTGAACCGCAGCTTCGAGATGCAGATGAAGCTGCTCAAGGCCAGCGACAACATGAATGAAGTCGGCAACCGCCTGCTGGGCAGCTGAGCACCGGCGCGCCACCCAAGTCAAAGTTAAAGGAAACCATCATGAATCCAGCAATGTGGATCAGCAAAACCGGGGTGCAAGCCCAGGACGCCAAACTGCAGGCGATCGCCAACAACCTGGCCAACGTCAACACCGTCGGCTTCAAGCGCGACCGCGTCGTGTTCGAAGACCTGTTCTACCAGATCGACCAGCAGCCGGGCGCGCAGCGCGCCGACAACACCATGTCGCCATCGGGCGTGCAGCTCGGTAACGGCACCCACCTGCTGGGCACCCAGAAAGTGTTCACCAACGGCAGCCTGCAAACCACCAGCCAGCCGCTCGACGTGGCCATTTCCGGCAACGGCTTCCTGCAAGTGCGCCGTCCCAACGGCGACCCGGCCTACACCCGCGCCGGCCAGTTGCAGGTCGACGCCACCGGTACCCTGGTCAATGCCCAGGGCTTGCCGCTGGTGCCGCAGATTACCGTCCCGAACAACGCCACCGCCATCACCATCGGTGAAAACGGCATGGTCTCGGCCACCATCGCCGGCAGCACCACGCCGTCGGAACTCGGTCAATTGACCCTGTCGAACTTCGTCAACCCGACCGGCCTCCTGGCGCTCGGCGAAAACCTGTTCTCGGAAACCCCGGCCAGCGGCGCGGCCGCCGAAGGCCGTCCGGGCGACGGCGCGTTCGGCAAGCTCAAGCAGGGCGCGCTGGAAGGCTCGAACGTGCAGGTCGTCGAAGAAATGGTCGACATGATCGCCGCCCAGCGCACCTACGAGATGAACACCAAGGTGCTCTCGGCCGCCGACAACATGCTGCAGTACCTGGCCCAGGCGGCCCGTTGATGAAAGCCGTCGCCGCTTCGTTCGCGCCGCTGTTGCTGGCCCTGGTACTGGGCGGTTGCGCCGGCACCGTCCAGCCGCCGCCGCGCGCAATGGCCGACGAAACCGCCCCGCTGCCGCGTGCGGCGGTGCGCGGCGGCGTCTCGGGCGGGGTGTTCAATGCCGAGGCGGTGCCATTGACCTCCGACAGCCGGGCGTTTCGCACCGGCGACGTGGTCACCGTGATCCTGCAAGAGACCACCCAGGCCAGCAAGCGCGCCGGCACCAGCATCAGCAAGGAATCGAGCGTCGGCGTGACCGCGCCCGGCCTGCTCGGCAAGACGTTCCCGAAAGCGGCGATCGACCTCTCGGCCGAACGCGGTTTCGAGGGCGACGCCACCAGCACCCAGCAGAACGCCCTGTCGGGCGCGCTGACCGTGATCGTGCAGGAAGTGCTGCCCAACGGCCTGCTGCGCGTGGCCGGCGAAAAAAGCCTGACCCTGAACCAGGGCGAAGAATTCGTGCGCCTCAAAGGTTTCCTGCGCGCCGCCGACATCGACGCCGACAACCAGGTCTCGTCGCTGCGCGTGGCCAACGCGCAGATCAGCTACTCCGGCAAGGGCGCGCTCGCCAATGCCAATCAGCCAGGCTGGCTGACCCGCTTCTTCCTCGGCCCCTGGATGCCGTTCTAGACGCCGCCGCGCTGTTGGCCGCTTTTGCCGTTCGTGTCGTTCTAAGGAAACACCATGCAATCACGCTTGTTTACACTCCCCTTTTCCGTGCTGGCCCTGCTCTCCTGCCTGGCCCTGCCGGCGTCGGCTGCGCAAACCCTGCGCAACCTGGTCAGCGTGGAAGGCGTGCGCGAGAACCCGCTGGTCGGCTACGGCCTCGTGGTCGGCCTGAACGGCAGCGGCGACAGCACCCAGGTCAAGTTCGCCAGCCAGTCGGTGGTCAACATGCTCAAGCAGTTCGGCGTCAAGCTGCCGGACGGCGCCGAAGCGAAGAACAAGAACGTGGCCGCGGTCATGGTCAGCGCGGTATTCCCGCCCGGCTACCGGCGCGGCCAGCCGATCGACGTCACGGTCTCGTCGCTGGGCGACTCCAAGAGCCTGCGCGGCGGCGTGCTGCTGCTCACGCAACTGCGCGCGGCCGACAATGAAGTCTACGCACTGGCCCAGGGCAACGTGGTGGTCGGCGGCCTGAACGCGACCGGCGCCAGCGGATCGAGCGTCACCGTCAACACCCCGACCGGCGGACGGATTCCCAACGGCGCCAACATCGAACGCGAAATCGGCAGCGACTTTTCGACCCGCGCCGAAGTCATGCTGCGCCTGAAAAACCCGCACTTCCAGACCGCCACCAATGTCGTCGAAGCCATCAACCGCCGCTTCGGCCCCCTGGCCACCACCGCCGACGGCGCCAGCATCGAAGTCATCGCCCCGGCCAACCCGACCGAGCGCGTGGCCTTCATGGCCAAGCTGCAGGCGATCTCGGTCGATGTCGGCACCGACGTGCCGAAAGTGGTGTTCAATTCGCGCACCGGCACGGTCGTGATCGCCGAAGGCGTGCGCGTCAAGGCCGCCGCCGTCACCCACGGCTCGCTCAAGGTGGTGATCGCCGAAAGCTCGAACGTGAGCCAGCCCGGCCCGTTTTCGGGCGGGCGCACCGCCGTCACCCCGCAATCGAAGCTGTCGGTCGACCAGGGCTCGGGACGCATGTTCAAGTGGCCGGCCGGTGCCAAGCTGCAAACCATTGTCGACATCGTCAACAGCCTGGGCGCCTCGCCCGACGACATCATGGCGATCCTGCAAGCGCTCGACCAGGCCGGCGCCATCGAAGGCGAACTGGTCGTCATCTAAAGGAATCCGCGCCATGAACCCACTCGACCTGACCACCAAGCTCAACCGCGCCGGCATGGCGCCCGGCGCGGACAGCCCTGTCGCCCCGGCCGCCGACCCGGCCTTCGTGGCCAAGGCCACCAAGGCCGCCATCGAATTCGAAAGTTTCTTTATCGGCAATATGCTGCAGCAAATGCGCAGCGGCACCCGTGCCATGGCCGACGACGACAGCGTCTTCAAGGACCCGGTCAACCGCGACATGCAAGACATGGCCGACAACATGATGGCCGGACAAATGGCGCACCAGCGCGCCTTCGGCGTGGCCGACGCCATTTTGCGCCAGTTGCTGCCGGCCACGGTGGCGCACAACGCGGCGCCGGCCGCGGCGCCGGGCGCGCAGCCGGTTCCGCTCCAAACTCCGCAACAAAAAATTTAATGGCAGCAAGTTTTCGGTCGCCTTGTCAGTATGACGACCCAAGCTTTGCAGGGCTTTTAAAGAACGCATCGAGAAAGAACTGACCCATGAGCATCATGAACAACGCCCTGAGCGGCGCCCTTGCTTCCCAACTCGCTCTGCAAGCCACCAGCCAGAACATTGCTAACCTGCAAACGAAGGGTTACACGCGCCAGTCGGCCCTGCTGACCGCGGTGGGTCCCCAGTCCGGTCCGCGCTCGGCCGGCAACGGAGTGGCGGTCAATTCGCTGCTGCGGTTTTCCGATGGCTACAAGAACCAGCAACTGTGGCGCGCCGCTTCCGGCGTCGGCCAGTTTTCCCAGACCCAGCCCTACCTGACCCAGCTCGAACGCGTGATGGGCGACAACGACGCCAGCCTCTCCAACGGCGTCGACAAATTCTTCCAGGCCCTCAACGCGGTGGCCGGCGTCGATCCAACCTCGACCCCGCTGCGCCAGCAAGTGCTGACCGCCGCCGGCGCCATGGCGCAGCGTTTCAACAGCATGAACAACCTGTACAACGGCCAGCTGCAATCGCTGCGCGACCAGCGCGGCGCGATCGTGGCCTCGGCCAACGCCTCGATCCAGACCATCGCCGACCTGAACCGCCAGATCGGCCTGGCCAGCGCCTCCGGCAGCAGCACCTCGACCCTGGTCGACGCGCGCGACCTGGCCATCGACGCCCTCTCCACCCAGGTCGGCCTGGAAGTGACCGACCAGCCCGACGGCACCCGCAGCATCTCGCTGAAAACCGGGCAGGCGCTGGTGATCGGCGACATCGCCGCGACCCTGGTGGCCGAAGGCGGCGCCACGCAAAACCTGCGCGTCGATTTCGCCGGCTCCTCGTTCCAGCTCGACAAGGCCGGCGTGGGCGCCCAGCTCGGCGGCCTCGGCCTGTTCGAACGCGATATCCTGCTGCCGATGCAGCAAGCCGTTTCCGACCTGGCCCAGCAGCTGGCGCAAAAGGTCAACACCCAGCTGGCGGCCGGCTACACCATGAACGGCACCAATGGCGGCCCGCTGTTCGTGTTCACCCCGGGCAGCCCGTCGAACATGCTGCAGGTCACGGCCGGCTACCAGACCGCCGACCTCGCCTTTTCGGGCGATAATACCCCGGGCGACAGCGGCAACCTGCAACAGCTGATCAACATCAAGAAGCAGCCGGTCACCCTGGCCGGGATCGGCTCGGTCCTGATCAGCGACGCCGATTCCCAGCTGGTCGGCAAGCTGGCCGTCGACAGCCAGCAAAACCGGGTGGCGCTGGCCACCGCCGAGACCATGCGCAACCACGCGATGGACGACTGGACTTCGACCAGCGGCGTGAACAAGGATGAAGAAGCGGTCAATCTGGTCGAGTACCAGAATATGTACCAGGCGAATATGAAAGTAATGTCAGTTGCCAACTCGCTGTTCGATGCGACGCTGGCCATGATGGGTTAAGGAGAAACGTATGCGGATTGCCACCAGCCAGTACCAATCGACGATGAACATCTCGCTCCAGCTGAACCAGGAGCGCATCAGCTACGTCAACCAGCAGATGTCGAGCCGCACCCGCATCCTGCTGCCGTCGGACGACCCGGTCGACACGGTGCGCATGTCGCGCCTGCACCGCGAAGAATCCGACGTCACCCAGTACCGCGCCAACATCGGTGCGCTCAAGATCCGCCTGACCAAGAACGAATCCTACCTCGGCAGCATGGTCAACGACATGATGGCCGGCCGCGACCTGCTGGTCTGGTCGTCCGACGGCGGCAACGCCCCGGCCGACCTGGCCGCCATGGTCTCGCCCCTGACCGCCCTGCGCGAAAGCCTGCTCTACACCGCCAACTCGATCGACCAGGAAGGGCGCTACGTGTTTTCCGGCACCCAGACCGGCACCGCCCCGATTGCCTACAACGCGGCGGCCCCGGCCGGCTCGCGCTACAGCTACGCCGGCAACACCAACGACCAGACGGTGGTGGTCGGCAACGGCATCACCCAGGTCGCGAACGGCAACATGAAGGGCATCGAAACCATGCTCAACCAGCTGGACCAGACCATCGCCGCGCTCGGCGCGCCGGGCGTGTCGGCCAACGACCCGACCGTGCGCACGATCCTGGCCGCCAACCTGGACGGCTTCGACAGCGCGCTCGACCTCATCTCGGGCAAGATCGCGGTGCTGGGCGGCTCGCAGAACATCATCGGCACGCTCGACGAAAACCACAGCAATGTGAGCCTGTCGAACCAGATGGCGCTGACCGACATCGGCCAGCTCGACTACGGCCTCGCCGCGACCGAGCTGAACGGCTACACCGGCGCGCTGGAAGCGACTTACAAGGCCTACGCCAAGATCGGCAACCTGTCCCTGTTCGCGGCGCTATAACGCCATGGAAGCCATCCGCCCCACCAACGGCGCCAGCAGCGCCACCAGCGGCCCGGCCGGCGCCAACGCCACCAACGGCGCCGGCGTGCGCAGCGAGCCCGCTCCGGGCGCCGCCCAGGCGCGTCCTCCCCAGCTCGCCCCGGCCCAGCCGGTGCCGGTTGCGGCCCCGCCCTTGCGGCGCGGGCTGGCGCGGGTCGACCATCAATTGCAGGGCGATGTCGCCAGCGCCCAGCAAGCGCTCGACTTCCTCGAACAGGTGGCCGGCCAGCTGCAAGCGCTCAAGGGCGAAATCAGCGCCAAGCTCAGTTCGCGGCGCGGCGACAGCGGCGCCATCGAAGCCCATCTGCGCCAGCTCGGCGCCACCATGGACAAGCGGCGCCAGGCCAGCGGCGGCAGCGTCGACGCGCGCCTGAACTTTTCCAGCCCGGCCCCGGCCAGCCAGCGCTTCCGCATCAAGGGGCTGACGCTCGACATGCTCACCGCCGGGGCTGGCCAGACCCTCTCGTTCTCGGTGGGCGGCAACACCCAGCCGCTGACCGTGGCGGTCGACCCGACCCTCACGCGCGACGAAATCGTGGTGCGCTTCGACCGCGCGCTGGCGCCGGCCAACATGCGCGTCAGTGCCGACGGCAGCGGCGCGCTGGTGTTCAGCACGCCCGAAAACGCCTGGCCGATGGTACGCGACTCGCTCTCGATCCAGGGTGTGGGACGGGTCGCGGTGGAAGCCGACACCGACGTTGTCGTCCCGCAGCAATGGCGCGCCGACGACAGCGACGCCTTGCGCCAGAGTTTGCATGAAGTGGTACAGGCGCTCTCGCAAGTGCAGCGCTCGCAGGATGCGGCCAGCCAGGCGCTCAGTGCGGCGGCCAGCCGGGCCTCGGCCAACCAGCCGCCGGCGGCCGATATCGAAGTGATGGCGCAGGATTTCGCCGACACCGCCAGCACCCCGAACTACGAATCGCTGCTGGCGATCACCTCGGCGCTGGTCGGCATCAGCCGCGAGCGCGTCCTCGCCCTGCTCGGCCTGCACTAAGCCCGACACCGGGGTCAGAGCTCTAATTAGCAACAACGCTGATTACTCCGACCGCGGCGCGATTCTCCCTACCACCGGGGTCAGAGCTCTGATTCGAAACATTTCGAATCAGAGCTCTGACCCCGGTGCTTTCAGACGCGATGTGGCCGTAGAACCCTGCACCGGTGGCTCGGTTCTGCCTCGCAACAGGCTTGATTTGTCCGAGCCAGCCCCGATTGCACCTACAACCGGGGCCAGAGCTCTGACTCGAAACATTTCTGATTAGAGCTCTGACCCCGGTTTTACGCCCTGGCGGCCTGCCGCCGCACTTGCCACTTCCCTTCGTTTGTTGAGCATCGAATCAACAAAAGATAACTATCAGAAAAGATAGTGATTCGACTGTTAGCCTCCGAGTAATCTTGCCCGTAATGCAAATCAAAGTGTCGACCAGATTCGCAGAGCCGCCCATGTCCAATGAGGCTGGCCGCGTAGCTACGCGCGCATCCCGAAACGGACGGGCGCTATATCGACGAGAAGAAACCCGTGTAAGGAAAGCGTCTGCGCTTCGCTGCGCAGGAATATGCCCGGTACGTTAACCAACTGGAGAGCATGAACATGAGCACGGACAGCATTAAGCAGCAACTGCAAAACACCGCGATCGGCACTTACCTCATGGCCCACGGCCACTTTGGCGGATCCATCAATGCAACGATCGAGCAGGGTACGCTCAAAAGCATCGATTGGGCGAACGGCACCATGGTGCTTCACAGCACCACCTATGATCGCGACCATACGGTCGATATCAGCAAAGTGAGCTATATCGACGACAGCCGCAGCGGCTCGGGCGCCCTCGGCTCGGTGCAGGCACCGGATTTGAGGCAGGTAGGAAACGATTGGTACCGGGGCGATGTGAAAGTCGAATAGAATCCCGGATCGTATGCCACAACGCCACCGCAGCCCAGGCCCCGGTGGCGTTGTCTATGTTGCCGGCATCACATCGGGCTCCGACCTCTGATTCGAAACGTGTCGAATCAGAGGCCAGAGCCCGGTGTGGTTTTTGCGGGACGAGGCCGGCAAGGCCGGAGTCGGCTATGGTATCGGTAGCGCCTGCGTCGCGCCTGGCGCCGATACCGCGCGACGGCTCAGCACGGCCATGCCGATCAGTCCGGCCAGGGCAAGCGCCACGGCAATGATCTCCGCCTGGCTGGCATGCACGCCGCCAATATTCATCACGGGGTTGACCCGGATTTGTTCGATTGCAAAACGCTCGATACCGGCCAGCACCAGGTACACTGAGAACAGCCAGCCAGTCCGGAAGTGATGCTTGCGCAGCGCCCACAGCAGCGCGAAGCAGGCCAGCGCCATCACCGTCTCGTACACCGAGGTCGGATACACGCCCGGCGCCGCGATCACTTCGCCGAAGATATTGTTGTCGTAGGTTTGCGCCCAGAACCAGGTCGGCAGCCACGCGGGTTTCAAGGCCATGTTGGCGACCGTGCCCCAGTCGCCGTCGCCCGACACCTGGCAGCCGACGCGGCCGAGCGCGTAGCCGAGCATCATGGCTGGCGCGACCGCGTCGAGCAGCGGGCGGATCGGCAGCCTCCAGCGCCGCAGACACACCACCCCGGCCACCGTCCCGAGGATCAGCCCGCCGAACACGCTCAAGCCCGAGCGGCTGAAAATCATGCTCCACGGGTCAAGCAGAAACTGGTCGGTATGCTCCAGGATATGGAACAGGCGCGCGCCGACAATCCCGACCAGCACCACGATGAACGCCAGGTCGCTGACGATCTCCTGCGGCGGCACGGCCACCTCGGCCACGCTGCCATCGTCACCCTTGACGCGCTTGTACGCCGGCCCGACGCGCCCTTGCGCATGCAGGCGCGCCAGCTCGCGCTTGAGACAGGCGGCGCCAGCCAGGATGGCGAACGCGACCAGCAAACCGAAAGTGGCGATCGGCAGCGGCAGGTCGATGCCGGTCAGGTCCTTGATGACATCGCTGAGATACGGGTACGACATGAATTTTCCTTCGTCAGCAGAAAGTTGCGAGTCAGAGCTCTGACCCCGATTAGAAAGTGTCGAATCAGAGCGCTGACCCCAATCAAGAAACATTTCGTGGAATACAAAACGCCTTCCGCCGGACAAGTCCAGGGGAAGGCGTCGTCGCTACGGAATGCGAGGCACTCCGTTGGCGTCAGTCAATTACGCGGAATCGCGGCCAGCTTTTTTACGCTCGTGCTCTTTCAGGTAGCGCTTGCGCAGGCGGATCGATTTTGGCGTGATTTCGACCAGTTCGTCGTCGGCGATGAATTCGACCGCGTATTCGAGCGACATCTGGATCGGCGGTACCAGGCGCACCGCTTCGTCGGTACCCGACGAACGCACGTTGGTCAGCTGCTTGCCTTTGATCGGGTTGACGACCAGGTCGTTGTCACGCGAGTGAATACCGATGATCATGCCTTCGTACACTGGATCGTTGTGCACCACGAACATGCGGCCGCGGTCCTGCAGTTTCCAGATTGCGTAGGCAACAGCGGCGCCGTCGTCTTGCGAGATCAGCACGCCGTTGCGGCGGCCGGCCATTTCGCCTTTCGAGTTGTCGACCGGTGCGTACTCGTCGAACACGTGGCTCATCAAGCCGGTGCCGCGGGTCAGGGTCATGAATTCGCCCTGGAAGCCGATCAGGCCACGCGCAGGAATCTTGTACTCCAGACGAACACGGCCCTTGCCATCCGATTCCATGTTCTGCAGGTCGCCACGACGACGGCCCAGTTCTTCCATGACGCCGCCCTGGTTGACTTCTTCAACGTCGACCGACAGTTGCTCGAACGGCTCGTGGCGTACGCCGTCAACCATTTTGAACACCACGCGCGGACGCGATACGGCCAGCTCGAAGCCTTCGCGGCGCATGTTTTCGATCAGAATCGTCAGGTGCAATTCGCCACGGCCCGAGACTTCGAAAATCGTGTCGTCGTCGGTTGGCGCAACGCGCAGTGCCACGTTGGCTTTCAGTTCGCGGTCGAGACGGTCGCGCAGCTGGCGGCTGGTGACGAACTTGCCTTCGCGGCCGGCCAGTGGCGAGTTGTTGACCATGAAGTTCATGGTCAGGGTCGGCTCGTCGACGGTCAGCATTTCCAGCGCGTCAGGGGTGTCCGGCTGGCAGATGGTCGAACCGATGCCGATTTCGTCGATACCGTTGATCAGGACGATGTCGCCTGCAACCGCTTCGTCGACCAGCACGCGCTCGAGGCCCTTGAAGTTCAGGACCTGGTTGATGCGGCCCTTGATCGGGGTCGAATCAGGACCGTTCAGGACGATGACGTCCTGGCCCGACTTGATGCGGCCGCGCGAGATGCGGCCAATGCCGATCTTGCCGACGTACGACGAGTAATCGAGCGAGGTCACTTGCATCTGCAGCGGGCCGTCCGGATTGTCGTCACGCACAGGAACGTGCTTGAGGATGGCTTCGAACAGCGGGGTCATGTCGCCTTCGCGCACTTCCGAGTCGAGGCTGGCGTAGCCGTTCAGGGCCGATGCGAACACGACCGGGAAGTCGAGTTGTTCGTCGGTGGCGCCCAGTTTGTCGAACAGTTCGAAGGTCTGGTTGATCGCCCATTCGGCGCGTGCGCCCGGACGGTCGATCTTGTTGACGACGACGATAGGCTTGAGGCCCAGCGCCAGCGCTTTACGCGTCACGAAGCGGGTCTGCGGCATCGGGCCTTCTTGCGCATCGACCAGCAGCAGGACCGAGTCGACCATCGACAGCACGCGCTCGACTTCGCCGCCGAAGTCGGCGTGGCCCGGGGTGTCGACGATGTTGATGTGGGTGCCGTTGTACTCAACCGCGCAGTTCTTCGACAGAATCGTAATGCCACGTTCTTTTTCGAGGTCGTTCGAATCCATTACGCGGGTTTCGACTGCCTGGTTTTCACGGAAGGTACCGGATTGGCGCAGCAGCTTGTCCACGAGCGTGGTTTTGCCGTGGTCAACGTGGGCGATGATAGCGATGTTACGAATTGCGCGTTTTGAATTTGACATGGTCGTAAGGAACGGAAATGTACGTGGTGTACGAAGGTGTACGGTGCTGCTTAAATCAGGAACCGACTAGTATAGCACGCTAAAGTGGCGTATTGCGCACCACCAATTTGAAAAGCCCTGCAATTTCAATGGCTTGCTGCTTTTTTCACCACAGACATGCACCGGCCCGTTGCAATTGTGACGTCTTTGCGTGTCCGCGGCATGACAAGCGCCGCGATTGCCACACCCGCCCCGGCGCAGCATAATCGCCTACCTTTACAAAATGGAATCATGATGAGCGATCAAGCGGACAGCGATAGCGACACCGGCGGCTGGGATGCCATCAGCACCAGCCTGGCGCAGCTGTATCCCGGCCAGCAGCCGCGCCACGCGGCGCCGGTGCGGCCGGCGTTCCTGGGCGGCGGCGATCCGCTCGACGGCATCAGCGTCTACCACAGCACGCAGGGATGGCCGCACTGGCATTACGTCACCTACGGCCTGTCCGAACTGTACGGCAAACAGTCCGAGGACCCGGACCACAGCGGCTATGGCCTGGAACTGACGTTCCGCCTGCGCGCGCTGCCGGGCGAGACCGAAGCGCCGTCATGGGCTTTCGATTTCCTGCAAAACCTGGCACGCTACATTTTCCGCACTGGCAATGTATTCGAGGACGGTCACTGGATGACCGCCAACGGTCCGATCGCGCTCGATACGCCCACCAGCATCTGCTCGATGGCGTTTGCCGGCGACCCGCAACTGCCGGCCATCGAAACCGTCAACGGCCGCGTCGCATTCGTGCAGGTGGTCGGCCTGACGCTCGAGGAAGAGCGCGCGGCCACCCGCTGGGCGCCGAGGAAATTGCTCGACGCATTGCTGCCGCACATGCCGCTGTGGATCACCGACCTCGAGCGCGCCAGCCTTCTTGATCTGCCCGATGTCGGCGCGGCAGTGGCGGCCGGCATGGCGCGCGACGGTTCATCGACCGGCCACATCTTCACCGATGTGCTCCAGGTGGCCGAGCTGGCACGCGGCGGCGGCGGCGCATCGCTCCAGGTCACGCTGGGTGCGCGCCAGGTTGCCGATCTGCTGACCCTGCTCCCCCTGCGGCTGCCGTTCGGGGGCTCGCTGGCACTGGCCGGCAGCGACTGGCAACTGGTGTTCGAGCCTGCCGACATCGACGACGCGCTGCTGGAAGACCAGACGCTGACCGTGTTCATGCGCCCCGTCACGCTGGCCGCCTTCACCTCGACCCTGGCGCCGCGCGAAGGCAGTTACCAGGTGGCGGGCCTGGCGCAGCTCGCCTGGTCGGTCCGGAAGACCCTGATCAGGGATGCCAGCGGGGCCGTGGTGCAGACCATCGGCTGATGCCCTGCTGGCCGGCACGGCAGCAGCGCACCGGTCGGCCATCACTCGTACACCGTGCCAATCGCCAGCGGCCGCGTGACGGCGTTCACCCTGGCGCCGGCCGGCAGGTCGGCAAAGCGCACCGTGACCACCTGGTACATGCCCATCGAGCCATCCTCGAACGGGTGCGCGGCCTGCGCCGCGAGCGCGCGCGGCGCATCCGCGCCGGCTTCCAGCGCGACCTCGGGCGTTGACCCTGCCGGATACACGATCGTCACCCCGGCGCACTGCTTGCCCAGCAAGCGCATGCGGTAACCGGAGGCGCGCTGCGCCGCCAGCAATTGCTCGCAAGCCTCACGCAGCAGGCTGGCGTCGTCGAGGCCGTCATCGCGCTCGCGGATGCTGTAGCGCCCGCTAAAGTAGTAGCTCCCCTTTTGCCGGTTCAGGGTGATCACCGCGTCATCTTCGTAGGCCTGTTTTTCCATCGGCAGCACAGCCCGCCCCATGGCGTCGACCGCCACCTCGAAGCGGGTGCGCGCGCCGGCCACCGACAGGCGCAGGCCGTCGAGCGGCAAATCGGGGCGCAGCGGACGCACTTGCAGATGCGCTTGGATCAAGGGCCGGGTGCGCACGAAGGGGGCGAAGAAGGCAGCGGCCTTGTAGGCGCGCCGGTAGCCGATCCATTCCGGATCGCGCTGCGCGTTGATCTCCACCGTGGCAACGGGGTCGGTATCGGCGGCGCGCGCAAGGCGCGGCACGGCGCCAGGCAGGCAGGCGGCAAGCAAGAGCAATTTCGTCAGCGTTTTCATCGGCGGCAATACAGAGAGTGGGAGCGTCATTCTAGTGCAGGGCCGCGCTCGCGCCATGTGCCGGAAGGTAGAGACCGCGCATGACTTCCGGCACTGACCGGCGCCACCTGCCGTCACGTAAAATTGCAGGATTGACAGCAAGCGCTTCCGGCGCATACAGGCGCCATGATGACATACCGATTCGATCGACTTTTCCCGCGTGCCGTATGGCCGCTGGCCTGCCTGCTGGTGGCGGGACCGGGTTGCGCGCTGCTATGGATCTACACGCCCGATGCCGACAACTTCCGTAGCGTGGGCGGCTACCTGGCCCGCAGCGTGGCGGCCCGCTTCACCAGCGCGCCATCGGCCCTCGTGGCCGGCACCGACCGCATCGAACTGAGCGCCCTGCTGCTGCGCCTTCTGCAGACCGGCTGCGCCATCGGCTTTGCCGCGCTGGCCTGGCTGCGCGCCAGCGGACCGGCCTGGCCCGCCGTACTGCGCTCGCCGGCGGCGCCGGCGGCGCTGGCGCTGCAATTGTGCCTGGCCGTGATCGGCGACATGGGGCTGATTTATGTCTTCACCGCCCAGCTCGGCACACTCCCGCTACGCGAGGCCATGCGGTCGCTGGCGGCCGCGATCTTCCTGGCATCGGCCGTGGCCTTGCTGACGATTGTGGCGCAGCGCATGCCCGATGCACGTGTTGTCATGGCCTGCACGCTCGCGGCCGCCGAAGCGGTGATCATGTGCATCGTCACGGCGCTGGTGCTGGTGGCCCTGCGCGAACGGCGCGCGCGCGTGGCGCTGGCCGCGGCGCATGCCGAACTGCAGGCGACCCAGGCGCTGCTGGGCGAAGCGGTGCGCGCCAGCGAGCGCCTGCGCCTGGCGCGCGACCTGCACGACATGGCCGGCCACCACCTGACCGCGCTCAAGCTGCACCTGGACCTGGCCAAGCGCCAGGCGGGCGCGGCCGCCCCGCCCTCGCTGGCCACGGCCAGCAGCCTCGCCGCCACCCTGCTGGCCGACGTGCGCTTGCTGGTCAGCAGCGAACGCGGCGGATGCGATATCGACATGCGCCTGGCGCTGGAAACCCTGTGCGCCGGCATTCCGGCGCCGCACATCGCGCTCTGCATCGGCGAGCGGCTCGGCATCGATTCGGCGGCGCTCGCCCATGCGCTGTTCTGCGCGGTGCGGGAAGCGATCAGCAACGCCATTCGCCACGCGCACGCGGCCGGCATGACGGTCGCCTTGCGGCGCGACGCCAAGGGCGACCTGCTGCTCGACATTGCCGACGACGGCCGCGGCAGCGGCGGCGCGGCCGAAGGCAATGGCTTGCGCGGCATGCGCGAACGGCTGGCCCAGCTGGGCGGCAGCCTGCACGCCGCCAACGGTTCCCGGCACGGCTTCGCGCTCGCCATCCGCCTGCCCGCAGCGGGAGCGGCGCCATGAGTCCGATCCGGGTAGTGCTGGTGGACGACCAGATGCTGGTGCGCAGCGGGATTCGCGGCTTGCTCGACCTGACCGACGACATCCGGGTCGTGGCCGAAGCGGCCAATGGCGAGGAAGCCACGGGCGTGATCGCGCAGGCGCACGCGCATGTGCTGCTGCTGGACGTGCGCATGCCGCTGTGTTCGGGCATCGAGCTGCTGCGCCGCCAGCAGGGTTTACTGCCGCCGACCATCCTCCTGACCACCTTCGACGATGACGAGGCGCTGTTCGACGGCATGCGCGCCGGCGCGCGCGGCTTTCTGCTCAAGGATATTTCGCTGGAACGCCTGGCCGAGGGCATCCGCAAGGTCGCCGCCGGCGCCACCCTGTTCCGCCCGGGTCTGACCGAGCGCACCCGCGCCGCCTACGAACAGGCCGGCGGCGTGGCCACGCCAGCCGAAGGCGGTGCGCGCCTGACCGCGCGCGAAACCGAAATCCTGGCGCTGATGGCGGCCGGTTTGAACAACGCCGAAATCGGCACCGCGCTCGGGCCGAGCGAAGGCACCATCAAGAATCACGTCTCGAACATCCTCGCCAAGCTGGTGGTGCGCGACCGCGTACGGGCGGTGCTGCGCGGACTCGAACTTGGCTACATTTAACCACCCACTCCGACAGGAAACCATGACCATCCCAAGCCCGGCGCGCTACCGCGCCAGTGCCGCCGCCATTACCCTGCTGGCCGCCATCAGCGTGCCCGCGGCGGCGCAGTCGCCCACCACCCAGATGCCGGAAGGCACCACCGATATCGACTTGAGCCTGATTGCGGCGCTGGTGCCGGTCAGCGAGGGCCGCAGCGGGATGAAGGCCATCGTGCTGCCGAGCATATCGGCGCAGTGGAGCAACGGCGTCTTTGCCGCACCGGGCGAACTCGGCATGCAACTGTCGGAAGACCCGATGCTCAAGTTCGGCCCTCTGCTGACCTACGGCACGCGCTCGCGCCGCGCCGACGACCGCAACGACAAGCTGCGCTTCGGCATCGAGGCGGGGGCGTTCGCCGGTTACCAGCTGGCGCACAACATCGGCTTTCGCTCCAGCCTGCTGTACGGGGGCGGCGACGACCGCAAGGGCGTGCGCCTGAACCTGGGCGGCAACTACGGCTTGCGCCTGGGCACCCACCAGTCGCTTAACGCCGGTGTCGGCATGGACGTGGTCAACCACGCTTACATGCAATCGATTTTCGGGATTTCGCCGAAGCAGGCTGCGCGCGGCCGCAGGCAGGCGTACCAGGCCAGGGCCGGGATCAAGGATATCTATCTGTCGCTGCGCTGGAATGTGGAACTGAGCACAAAATACTCGCTGGGCAGCGGCGTGACGGTCTCGCGCCTGATGGGCAGCGCGGCCGACAGCCCGCTCACCGACAGCCCGCACAACGCCGCCGTGTTCACGGCGCTGACCTATCACTGGTGATCGTCGGCAGTGCCGTTGCGGCGCTTCCGGAACCCGCGCCAGGTGTCGACCACCAGCCAGAACGCCACGCCCGCCAGGCAAGCCAGGTGCAGCGTACGCAGCGACACCAGGCCCAGGAATGGATTGGCGCTCGACAAGGGCCACCATGGCTGCGTGTCGTCGTGCATGATGGCGTCCAGCACAACGTGGGAAAAGGTGCCGAGGAAGGCGCCCATGCACGAGGCGAGCCAGCTGATCGGTTGATGGCGGATGCCTGACCGCCGCAGCACGAATTCGCTGACCGGTTTGCCGGTGAGCGCGGCCACGGCCCCGACCAGCAGCGCGCCGGGCACGCTGTGGGTCGGGCCGTGCAGGATCGCCGTGCCCGCATAAATGCGCACCAGCGGTTCCAGGTCCATCAGCACTTGCGCGCCGCCGAACACCATGAAGCTGAAATGACGACCGCCGATGGCCTTCATGGCCGCACCGGGTCCCAAATGAAAAGGCGTGAACGGCATTCAGGCGTGCGCGGCGGCGATCAGGCGCTCGGGCGCCAGGATCGCGTATTCCTGCAAATTCGCCGTGCCCAGCAGGCGGGTCTCGTGATACACCCGTACCCTGCCAAGCGTTTCCGGCAAAGTCAGTCCTTCCTTACCGAGCGCCAGGCGCTGGCCCTGCAGGAAGCGTTTTGCCAGTTCCCCGGTCAATTGCACCGCCGGAAAACTCGACAGCAAGGCGTCGACCGGGGCCAGCAAGGTCAGCGGTGCCTCATGCGCCTGCAATGCCTCCAGCGTGACCATGCCGTCGACGGTCAGGGCGCCGACCTGGGTGCGGCGCAGCTCAATCAGGTGCGCGCCGCAACCGAGCGCGTGGCCGATGTCTTCGCCCAGCACGCGGATATACGTCCCCTTGCTGCAAGTAACCGCCAGCTTCAGCAGCGGCGTCTCGAAGGAAATCAGTTCCAGCTTGAGGATGGTGACCGGGCGCGCTTCGCGCTCCAGGGTGATGCCTTCGCGCGCGTACTCGTAGTAAGCCTTGCCGTCGCGCTTGAGCGCCGAATACATGGGCGGCACCTGCATGATCGGGCCGCGGAAGCGCGGCAGCACGGCTTCGATCTGGGCCAGGGTCACGTCGACATCGCGCATGTCGATCGCTTCGCCTTCGGTGTCGCCGGTGGTGGTGGTGATGCCAAGGTGAACCGTGGTCTCGTAGCTCTTGTCGGCTTCGAGCAAGTCTTGCGAGAATTTGGTGGCTTCACCGAAGCACAGCGGCAACAAGCCGGTGGCGAACGGGTCGAGCGTGCCGGTGTGGCCGGCTTTCTTGGCGTTGAGCACGCGCTTGGCCTTGATCAGCGCGTCGTTGGACGACAGGCCGACCGGTTTGTCGAGCAGCAGCACGCCGTCGACCAGGTCGCGGACGCGTTTGATGTGAGCTTGTTTCATGCCGCGTTATTCGGCGTCGGGCTTGGCTGCGGCGGACGACGGATCTTCCGGCAACGGGTCCGGCTCGGCATCGGCCGCGCGGGTGGCGTTGGCCTGGTCGATCAGGAGCGACATTTCCATGCCGCGCGAGGTCGAGGTGTCGTGCACGAAGTGCAGCATCGGCAAGGTGTGGATGTGCAGGCGCTTGCCCAGCTGGTTGCGGATGAAGCCGGCCGCGGCGCCGAGGCCGTCGACCGTATTCTTGATCGATTCCTTGTCGTCCTTGAACATGGTGAAGAACACCTTGGCGTGGGCGTAGTCGGGGGTGATCTGGACTTCGGTGATGGTGATCATGCCGATGCGCGGGTCTTTCAGACCGTACGCGACGATGTCGGCCAGGTCGCGCTGGATCTGGTCGGCCACGCGCAAGCCGCGGGCGGGAATGGTTTTGCTGTGTTTAGCCATGGTCGTATACTACTCTTTATGATTTTGTAGGGGGCAAAAGGTGGCGTGGCAAGTTTGAAACACGCTTTAGTACCTGCCCCGCAAAACCGTCGTTCCCGCGCAGGCGGGGACGACGGCTTTTCGGTTTGCGGTGTCGGACACCAGTCCGCATGCCGCCTGTAAAAATACGGCCTAAAAACATCAAAACCGTCACTCCGCCTGCGCGGGAATGACGGTTTTTACGTTTGAGGCCAGAATGACTTCAATATGCCGTGGCCAGCGCCGCGTCCCGCTTCCGGGACGCCTCGCCGTGCCACATCCAACGATTACAGGGTACGGGCGATCTCTTGAACTTCGAACACTTCGAGGACGTCGCCGACTTCGATATCGTTGTAGTTCTTGAGCGACAGGCCGCACTCCAGACCGGCGCGGACTTCTTTCGCGTCGTCCTTGAAGCGCTTGAGCGAGTCGATCTCGCCAGTCCACACAACAATATTGTTGCGCAGCAGGCGGACCGAGGACGAACGCTTGACCACGCCATCGGTGACCAGGCAACCGGCAATCGCGCCGACTTTCGAGACCAGGATAACCTGGCGGATCTCGACCTGGCCGGTGATGTGCTCGCGCTTCTCCGGTGCCAGCATGCCCGACAAGGCCGCTTTGATCTCGTCGATCGCATCGTAAATGATGTTGTAGTAGCGAATGTCCACGCCGTTCGACTCGGCCAGCTTGCGCGCCTGGGCGTCGGCACGGGTGTTGAACCCGATGATGACCGCTTTCGATGCGACTGCCAGATTGACATCGGACTCCGTGATACCACCCACCGCTGCGTGCACAACCTGTACCCGCACTTCGGAAGTCGACAGTTTTTGCAGCGAGCCAACCAGCGCTTCCTGCGAACCCTGCACGTCGGTCTTGACGATGACCGGCAGATTCTTGACTTCGCCTTCGCCCATGTTGTCGAACATGTTCTCGAGCTTGGCAGCTTGCTGCTTGGCCAGTTTGACGTCGCGGAACTTACCTTGACGGAACAGACCGATTTCACGCGCTTTACGCTCGTCGGCCATGACCATGACTTCTTCACCGGCAACCGGCACTTCGGTCAAGCCCTGGATTTCGACCGGGATCGACGGACCAGCTTCGCTGATCGCCTTGCCGTTCTCGTCGAGCATGGCGCGCACGCGGCCATACGAGGAGCCAGCCAGGATCACGTCGCCGCGGCGCAGGGTACCGGACTGCACCAGGATCGTCGCGACCGGGCCACGGCCCTTGTCCAGACGTCCCTCGACCACCAGACCACGCGCTGGCGCGTCGATCGGGGCTTTGAGTTCCAGTACTTCGGCTTGCAGCAGAACCTGTTCCAGCAAGGCATCAATGCCTTCGCCGGTCTTGGCCGACACCGGCACGAATGGCGATTCGCCACCGTATTCTTCCGGCACCACTTGTTCAGCAACCAGTTCCTGCTTGACCCGGTCCAGATTCGCACCCGGCTTGTCGATCTTGTTGATCGCCACCACCAGCGGTACGCCGGCAGCTTTTGCGTGAGCAATCGCTTCCTTCGTCTGCGGCATCACGCCATCGTCGGCGGCAACCACCAGAATGACGATGTCAGTCGCTTTCGCTCCCCTTGCACGCATCGCCGTAAACGCTTCGTGACCCGGGGTGTCGAGGAAGGTGATGATGCCGCGCGGCGTTTCGACGTGGTAAGCGCCGATGTGCTGCGTGATCCCGCCCGCTTCGCCCGACGCCACTTTGGCGCGGCGGATGTAATCGAGCAGCGAGGTCTTACCATGGTCGACGTGACCCATGACGGTGACCACCGGTGCGCGCGAGACGGACTCGAAGTGGGCGTGTTCGCCCTGGTCGGCCAGCAGTGCTTCCGGATCGTCGAGTTCAGCCGCAAATGCCTTGTGGCCCATCTCTTCGACCAGAATCATCGCCGTTTCCTGGTCCAGCACCTGGTTAATGGTGCACATCTGGCCCAGCTTCATCAGCTGCTTGATCACTTCGGATGCCTTGACGGACATCTTGTGCGCCAGTTCGGCGACCGTGATGGTCTCAGGAACGTGAACGTCCTTGATGACCGCTTCGGTCGGCGCCTGGAAATTGGTTTCGCGGTCATCGCTGTGCGATGGACGACGGCCCTTGGCGCCACCGCGCCAGCTGTCGCGGCCACCCGGCGAACCGGTGTTGCCACGTGGCTTGATCGAGCCCGACGCACCGCGTTTTTTCGCGTCGTCCGACCAGGTCGACGAGACATTGGCCGACTTGATCGACTTCTTGTCCGCCGTCACCGGCTTCTTGTCGCCCGGCTTGTCGCCCGGCTTCTTGTCGGCTGGCTTGTGCAGCGTGCCTTCCGGCGGCTTCGGCTTGATCGCGGCGACCGGCGGCGCAACAGGTTCCGGCGCCTTGATCGCGCGGCGCGGCGCATTCATCATGGCCTTGATCTGCGCGACTTCGTCGGCCACGGCCTTGCGGGCGCGGTCGTTCGCTTCGGCGCGGGCCGCAGCTTCTTGCGCAGCGACAGCAGCCTTTTTCTTGGCTTCGTCGGCGGCAGCCTTCTTGGCTTCGTCGGCGGCAGCCTGGTCGGCGCCGGCAGCGGCGGCCGCGGCGGCAGCGGCTACGCGCTTCGCTTCGGCATCGGCTTCTTTCTTGGCGTCGGTCTCGGCCTGCTTGGCCTGGGCTTCTTTTTCAGCGTCGAGCTTGGCGAGGCGCTCCTGCTTTTCACGCAGGTCGGCTTCCTGGCGCGCAATCAGCTCTTGCTGACGGCGTGCTTCTTCCTCGCGACGGGCCACTTCGGCCGCGTCGATCACTGGTGCGACAGGGGCTGCGACAACCGGCGCGGGCGCCGGTGCCGGATCGTCGCGCTGGACGAAGGTGCGCTTCTTGCGCACTTCCACCTGGATCGTGCGCGACTTGCCAGTGGCGTCAGCCTGCTTGATCTCGGTTGTTTCTTTGCGCGTCAGCGTGATTTTCTTCTTCTCGGTGTCGGTCGCTGTGCCGTGGGTACGGCGCAGGTGATCCAACAACTTATCCTTATCATCTTTCGACAATGGATCTGACGTCGAACTTTTATCGACGCCGGCAGAACGCAGCTGCGTCAGCAGCAAATCTGCAGGCATCTTCAGTTCGGTGGCAAATTGGGCTACGTTGTTACTCGCCATTCAGTCCTCTTTTCTTTGTGTCGAGACAGATGATAAGGTTACTCAAATTAAGCCTTGGCCACTTCTGCCAGGCTCCAGGCTTTCGCCTGCAGCGCCTTGGCGCGGTCGTCATACTTTGAGTCGACCAGCTTCATCTCGTCGTCGGTCACATCATTAAATTCATTCTTGATCAGATCACGTGCACGGTCCGACGCCAGCGCCAGAATGGCACCGAATTCGTCGTACGCGAGCGCCGCGAACGCCTCAACGTTCTTGATACCGGCCAGGCCCAGCTTGCCCGCAGTGTTGCGGTCCATGCCTTCCAGGTTAACCAGCTGCTCGTCCATCCCTTCCAGGCCTTCTTCCGAAGCGATTGCTTCAGTCACCAGCGCATCACGGGCACGGGTCCGCAGTTCGTTGACGGTATCTTCGTCGAAGGATTCGATATCGAGCATCTCGGAAATCGGCACATACGCGATTTCTTCGAGGCTAGCGAAGCCTTCTTCCACCAGGATGTCGGCCACTTCCTGGTCGACGTCGAGTTTTTCCATGAACAGTGCGCGCACTGCCGCGGTTTCCTGAGCCGATTTGTTCTCGGACTCTTCCGCTGTCATGATATTGATCTTCCAGCCGGTCAGCTCGGCAGCCAGGCGCACGTTCTGGCCGGAGCGGCCGATCGCGATGGCCAGGTTTTCCTCGTCGACCACGACGTCCATCGCATGCTTTTCTTCGTCGACCATGATCGACGAGACATTCGCCGGCGCCAGCGCGCCGATGACGAATTGGGCCGGATCTTCCGACCACAGCACGATGTCGACGCGCTCGCCGCCCAGTTCACCGGTCACGGCCTGCACGCGCGAACCGCGCATGCCGACGCAGGTACCGATCGGGTCGATGCGCTTGTCGGCTGTATACACAGCGATCTTGGCGCGGACGCCGGCGTCGCGCGCTGCCGATTTAATTTCGAGCAAGCCTTGTTCGATTTCCGGCACTTCCAGTTCGAACAGCTTCATGATGAATTCCGGCGCGGTGCGCGACAGGATCACCTGCGGGCCGCGCATATTGCGGTCGATGCGCAGGATGTAAGCGCGGACGCGGTCGCCGATGCGCAGATTTTCCTTGGGGATCATCTGGTCGCGTGGCAGGCGTGCTTCGATCTTGCCCGATTCGACGATCGCGTCGCCGCGTTCCATGCGCTTGATGGTGCCGGTCACGAGCGAGTCGCCGCGCTCCAAAAAGTCGACCAGGATCTGTTCGCGCTCGGCGTCGCGTACGCGCTGCAGGACCACCTGTTTGGTGTCTTGCGCGAAGCGGCGGCCGAATTCGACCGACTCGATCGGCTCTTCAATGTATTCGTCGACTTCGATGTCGGGGATGTTTTCCTTGGCTTCGAAGTGCAGGATTTCCTGGTCGGGCAGTTGCAGGCCGGCCTCGTCGGGCACCACGTGCCAGCGGCGGAAGGACTCGAACTCGCCCGAATCACGGTCGATGGACACGCGAATGTCGACTTCGCCCTCGTAACGCTTCTTCGTGGCTTGCGCCAATGCGAATTCGAGCGCCCCGAAGACCACATCTTTATCGACATTTTTTTCGCGCGCCAGCGCGTCAACCAATAACAAAACTTCGCGGCTCATGCTTTGCGTCCCTTAAAATCCACTTGCGGCACCAAACGGGCCTTATCCAAGTCGGCGAGCGTAAACTCCAACAGCGCCGGACCATCCTTGCTTTCAAATTCCAATGCGATATTCTCGCCTTCCGGGGCCTGCAAGATACCGGTGTAGGTCTTGCGGTCGGCCGTGCCGGGCAGGGCCACGCGCAGCTTCACGGTGCATTCGCAACCGGCGAAACGCGCGAAGTCGGCCAGGGTGCGCACCGGGCGGTCGAGCCCCGGCGACGAGATTTCCAGGCGCTCGTAATTGACGTTTTCCACAGTCAGTACGTGCGACAGCTGGTGACTCACGGTGGCGCAGTCCTCGACCGTAATCGGGCCTTTTTCGGCCGCGTCGGCTGCAGTGAAATCGATATACACGCGCAGGATGCCGCGCTCGCCCCGTTCGACTTCAACGAGTTCGTAGCCCAGGCCACCGACTGTCTTGGCGATTAATTCAAACTGCTGCAAACAAGTTCTCCAGATCACGGTCCCGCAGGACCACTAAAAACGATTTACCAAAAAAAAAATGGGCATCTGCCCATCTTCCTATACTCCCAACCAGATGAAAGCACTTGCACCAGTCTGTGGTGGGAAGAACTTTTATTAGGCTGCAGATTATAACCTGTTATCGGGCCGTTCGCAATCCGATGACGGGCAAATGAACAGGCATACAACACTTATCAAGCTTAAAACAAAAGCCGCGCCAACAGTGCCGCGCGGCGCGGCGTGCGCACGGGCGGGGGGCACAAAACAACACCCCGGCCACCCGCGCGCGCCAGCGCTTAACCGCGGCGACCGCGGCGCAGCATGCCGTGATCGGCGCCACGCGGACCTTGCGGCCCCTGCGGACGGCGATTTCCGCCGCCGGCATTCCCAAAACCAAACGTGGTCTGCAAGGGATCCGGCTGACGCGGGCCTTTGGCGCCGGCGCCATTACCACCGTTGCCACCGTTGCCGCCGCCCGGACGCGCGCTGCGCGGCTGCCCGTCACCCTGCGGACGCGCCGAACGCGGCTGGCCATCGCCCTGCGGACGACCTTGGCCTTGGCCCTGGCCACGGCTCTGTCCATCGAAGCCACCGGCGCTGCGCGATTGCCCGCCCATGCCGCCACCCATGCCGCCCGCACCACCGGGACGTCCCTGCGGACGGCCACCGGCGCCGCGTCCCGCACCGCCACGCCCGTTCGGCGGACCGAACGGATCGGCATTGCGGTTGGCGTCGACGCGGTCGATGCGGTTGCCATCGGAACGCTTGTCGTCGTCGCTGCGCGGCTTGGCGTCGCTGCGGCCTTTCGGACCGCGCGCGTCGGCGCCGGCGCCGGCGCCCTTCTTCTCGACGCCGAACGCGGCCAGCAGGTCGCGCACGGTGTTTTCTTCCATCTCATCCCAGCGCCCGCGTTTCAGGTTGCTTGGCAGGGTCATGATGCCGTAGCGGGTACGGATCAGGCGCGAGACGGTCAGGCCGACCGCTTCGAACATGCGGCGCACCTCGCGGTTGCGGCCTTCGCCGATGACCACGCGATACCATTTGTTGATGCCCTCACCGCCGCCATCGGCGATCTTGGTGAACGACGCCACGCCGTCGTCGAGCTCGACACCGGCCAGCAGTTTCTGGCGCATGCCCTCTTCCAGCTCGCCAAGGGTACGCACGGCGTATTCGCGGTCGATATTGTAGCGCGGGTGCATCAGGCGGTTGGCCAGGTCACCGGAAGTTGTGAACAACAGCAGACCTTCGGTATTGAAGTCGAGGCGGCCGACGGCCAGCCATTTGCCGGCTTTCATGGTCGGCAAGCGGTCGAATACCGACGGACGGCCTTCCGGATCGTCGTGGCTGACGATTTCGCCGGCCGGCTTGTGGTACACCAGCACGCGCGGCGGCTTGCTGCTCACCTTGCGGTGGATCAGCTTGCCGTTGATGCGCACCGCGTCGGACGGCAGGATGCGCTGGCCGATGTGGGCCGGCTCGCCATTGACCGACACGCGGCCGGCGACGATCAGGTCTTCCATGTCGCGGCGCGAACCGAGACCGGCTTCGGCCAGCACCTTGTGCAGCTTCGGCGCATCGTCGTCCGAGGTCAGGTCGCGGCGCACCACCTTGACTGGCTGCGCGCGGCCGCCGTCGTTGGCGTCGAAGGCGTCCGAGGTGACGTACGAAAACGCCGCATCGGCATCGTTCATCTTGTTCTTGCCGTGGTGCTGCAGGCCCGGATTGCCTTTTTTGTTCTTTTTGACGCGCGGCTTGGCATCGAGGCTGCGCTCCGGACGCGGACCGCGCTCCGGGCGGGCGACCGGCTCGGCCGGCGCTTCGGCGACCGCTTCCGGTTCGCCCGACTCGATACGCTCCATCTGGATACGCGCTTCGCGCTGGCCGCGCAGTTCGCGCATCTGGCGCGGACCGCGTGGCGGACGCGGGCCGCGCTCGCCATTGGCTGGCGCAGCGCCGTCGGCGGCCGGGGCGGCCGCATCGGCGGTGGCCGGCGCTGCCGGCGCGGCGGCTTCTTTCGGGGCGCGCGGCTTGCGGGCGGCGGGAGCGGGCTTGTCGCCGGCGGCTGGCGCGGCGGCCACGGGCGCGCTGGCGGCGGCCGGTGCTGCGGCGGCTGGCGCTGCGGCGGCTGGCGCGCTGGCGGCTGCCGGAGCGGACTCATCCGCTGCCACGGCAACTGCTTTCCTGGCGCGCGGCTTGGCCGGGGCCTTGGCCGGCGCGTCGTCGGCGCCAGGCGCTGCGGCGGGTGCGGTAGCCGGCGCGGCGGCCTCGCTGTCGGCCACGGCCTTCTTGGCGGCGGCGCGTTTCGGTTTCGGCGCTTCGATGCCGGCGGCGGCATCCGCCTCGATCTGTGCCTTGGTGCGGCGTTTTGGCTTGGCTGTTGCCTCGTCCATGCCTGCTACGTCGGCGTTACTTGTCTCTGTCGGTTTAGTTGGATTCATTATTCGTTTCTTGGTTGTGCTGACCTGGCGCAGCGTCAACCGTTATTTCTGGCGCAGGGTCGTGAATGAGGACTTCAGGAGATGAAGTATCGGAGCCGGCCGCATCCGCGACGGCGGGAGGAAAGACCCCCTGCGCGTCGCCGCTACCTGCACCATCGTCGTTTGCGGCCTCCGAGGCCGCCGCTTTATCAAAATTTTCCTGCAAGGCCGCCTCGAGTGTTTCCATGTCGTGACCGCCCCGCATATCGCTGATTTGCTGCAACGGAGGCAGCTGGGACAGCGAATTCAAGCCCAAATCGTCAAGGAACTGCTTGGTCGTGCCCAGCAAGGCCGGGCGACCGATCACATCGCGGTAGCCGATGGCATCGATCCAGCCGCGGTCTTCCAGCATCTTGATCGTCTGCGAATTGACGGCAACGCCCCGTATTTCTTCGATATCGCCGCGGGTGACCGGCTGGCGGTAAGCGATGATCGCCAGGGTTTCCAGGGTCGCGCGCGAATACTTCTGCGGCTTTTCCGGGCTCAGGCGATCGAGGTACTGCTTCATTTCCGGGCGGCTCTGGAAGCGCCAGCCGCTGGCGAGGCTGACGATTTCGATGCCGCGTTCGCTCCAATCGCGGCGCAACTCTTCGAGCATGATCTTGATGGTATCGGCGCCGACCCCGGCGCCGATCGGGCGGCCATGGTCATCGACATCGACGAACAGCTTCTTCATGCCGTGGATCGACATGGGCTCGCGCGCACAGAGCAAAGCGGTTTCGAGGACCCGTTTGGCCTCATCAGTATTCATAACGATGTCGTGTGCGGATGTTGCAATTAGATCTGCGGAGAAAAAACAACCAAATACCATTCAACGCATGGCAGCGCGCGTCACAGAATGACGCCGAAAGCATGAAAACACGTTGAAACTGGAATCCGTCGCCTGCGACGAAGCGCGCCGGGCGGGAATGTTACAGGTAGCGAGATGCGAACCCTGCCACACGGCTACCTGCATACCTGGCGAGGCTAAACCGTTGATTTTCAAGAGAAACGATGGTTCGTCGCAGCGGCAAGGAGGCCAAGCTCCGGGCGCGCACTACACGAACGATCGACATCGTTTGCTCCAACACAGGCCATTGTACCCGATAAAAGCGCAAAAAGGACAAGTCCCCGCGTCAGAATCCCCTGCAAACGCGCCGCACCAAAACAGCCCGCACCCCCACACCGGGGTCAGAGCTCTGACTCGCAACTAATTGCCGCACAGATTCACAACAGCTCACAACCGGGGTCTGAGCTCTGATTAGCAATAAATTGCCAGGGGAATGCGCGGGCGCGGTATCGGCCAGCCTCGTTGTCGCAGCTCTCCTATGAACGCGATACGCCAAGGCCAAATTTTCACCCAACAAGCAAGCAAAAATCGCGTTTATCGGGTGCGACGGCGCAACTAATTGCTAATCAGAGCTCAGACCCCGGCGCGGAGAAATTGCATAAATGCAAATAATTACACATTAGAGCTCTGACCCCGGTTGTAGGAATGAGGGAGGGATGTGCTTCGATTTGTGGGAAATGTCTTAGCTGCCGAGCTTTTCGGCGAGGATGGCGGAAACGCCGAGGAAGGCGGGATACTCGGCCGTAATGACGAAGGTCGGTACTTGCGCCAGATAGTTGACGAAGCGCCCCTTTTGCTCGAAGCGCCGGCGGAAGCACGAGCGCCCAAAGCGCTCGCCCAGGCGCGGCACGATCCCGCCACCTATATAGATACCGCCCTGCGCCCCAAGGGTGACCGCAAGATTGCCCGCCACCGTGCCCAGCATGCCGCAGAACGCTTCGATCGCCTGGTCGCACAGCGCACACTCGCCCGCCAGCGCGCGCCGCGAGATCTCGGGCGCGTCCAGTTCCTGCGCTTCCTGTCCCGTGTGGTGCGCCAGCGCCCGGTAAATCAGTTCGATGCCGTCGCCCGATAGCAGCCGTTCCGCCGATACATGCTCGTACTGGCGCCACGCAAATTGCAAAATCGCGACTTCGGTCTCGCTGGCCGGCGAAAACGTCACGTGCCCGCCTTCGCTGAGCAAGGCGGTCCAGCTGTCGCCCGCGGGAATCAGTCCCGACACACCCAGCCCGGTCCCGGCACCCACCAGCCCCAGCGGCGTCCCGGCACGCGCCACGCCGCCGCCGACCTGCTGTTTCTTGTCGGCCAGGTGCGGCAAGGCGCGCGCGAGCGCGGTGAAGTCGTTGACCACTTCCAGCGTTTCAAACCCGCACTCGACGCGCAAGGCGGCAATCGAGAACTCCCAGTGATGGTTGGTCATGCGCACCATGTCGCCCGTGATCGGATTGGCAATCGCCAGCGCGGCGTGACGCAAGCCGCCCACCCCGGCCGCCGCCACCTTGGGCGAACCCAGATAGGCGCGCAGGGCATCGGCCAGGGCCGGGTAGTTGGCACACGGCAGCACGTCGATCAGGCCGACCTGGCCGGGAGCCGTCTCCAGCGCGAAGCGGGCGTTGGTGCCGCCGATGTCGGCCAGCAGGCGCGGACCGTCAACATAGGGGGATGGCAGGGCAACAGGGTGAGGCGCGGTGGCGTGGTCGGTCATGGTGGCGATTGTTCTATGGACTCGCCAAGCTTAATGGATCACATGCCGACGGTGCAAGCTTTCTTTGTAGTTTTAGTACATATGCAGCACAAATTCTGGACTCAAGGCGACTTGCGGCTAGCCCGGGCGTAGTATAGGTACGCGCCCGGCATGGAAAACGCGCTGGAACAGGGCCGGTCAGCCGGCCTGGACGGTGCGCTGCGCGGCATCGCCGGCATGATGCGCATTCCACGCGTCCAGCCCGCCATGCAGGGGCCGCGCGCGGTGATAGCCAAGCGCGATCAGTTCCCTGGCCACCTGCGCCGCCGTGACATCGTTGGGGCAGCTGCAATAGACGATGATGTGGCGTTCCTTGTCGAGCAGGGCCACGAAGCTCTCGCGCGCGGCGGCGTTGTAGATCAGCGCGCCCGGCACGGCCTGTTCGAGCTGCTGGGCGGTGATGCTGCGCGCGTCGACCATGATCGGCTGCTGGCCGCCATGGATCAGCTGCACCAGCTCGCTCATGCTGATGCGCTCGATCTGCATGCCCTGGCGGAAGCGGCGCCGCTCGACGTATTTGTACAGAATGAACAGCCCCAGCAAGGTCAGCAAGACCATCAGGGCGGTGCTGCCCATGCTTTCGAGCATGACGAGGACTTTGTCGACGCTCTTGTGGAACAGGGCGCCGATGGCGATCCCGGTGCCGCTCCACAGCAGGCTGCCGGTCATGCTGAAAGCCAGGAAGCGCAGCGTGCTCACGCCCAGCGCGCCGGACATGGGCGAGGCGATGATGTTGAAGCCGGGAATGAACTTGGCGACCATCAGCGATTTGGGGCCGAAGCGCTTGAAGCGGTCTTCGGTCTGGCTGACGCAGTAGTCGGGCGAGAGCGATATCTTGCACAGCAGCCGCAGGATGCGCTTGCCGTAGTAGCGGCCGGCGTTGAACCAGATGACGTCGCTGATCAGGCAGGCGCCGATGGCGACGGCCAGGCACACGCCCCAGCTGATCTCGCCGCCCACGGAGAGCGCGCCGGCCACGATCAGGATCGGGAAAGCGGGGATCGGCATACCGATTTGTTCGACCAGCACGATGGCAAACACGATGAGCACACCGTAGAGCTGAAGCAATTCGATAAGATTGGGCATGCCGCTATCTTATCCGAAAACGCGCCGCGCTTCTCCCCCGAAAGTGGTATCGCAGCCGGCCGGCGACAAGCGGCTGTGGCGCATCCGCCGCAGCCGCACCCATCGGCCGGCGGGTGGCTTATGTACGCGGAATCGCCGCCAGCAGGGCCCGGGTGTAGGGATGCTGCGGATTGCGGTACAGCTCGTCCGAGTCGGCCATTTCGACCACCTCGCCGGCGCGCATCACCATCACCCGGTCGGCCATGTACTTGACCACCGACAGGTCGTGCGAAATGAAGATGTAGCTCATGCGGTATTCGTCCTGCAAATCCTGCAGCAAATTGAGCACCTGCGCCTGCACCGACACATCCAGCGCCGACACCGATTCGTCGCACACCAGAATCTCGGGCCGCATGGTCAGGCAGCGCGCAATGGCGATGCGCTGGCGCTGCCCGCCCGAAAACTCGTGCGGATAACGCTGCATGGCGTGCGCCGGCAGTCCGACCTTGCCGAGCAGTTGCAGCGCCATGGCGGTCCGTTCGCCATCGTTCGCGCCGATGCGGTGGATGCGCATCGGCTCCAGCAGAATCTGCCCCACCGTAAAGCGCGGGTTGAGCGAGGCGTACGGGTTTTGAAACACGATCTGGATGCGCCGCTTGTAAGGCAGGAAATCGCGCGCCGGCATGCCGATCAGGTCCTTGCCGTCGAAGATCGCCGTGCCGCCGCTGGCCTGGTGCAGGCGCAGCAAGGTCAGTCCGACCGTGGTCTTGCCCGAGCCCGATTCGCCCACCACGCCCAGGGTCTTGCCGCGCGCCAGGGTGAACGAGACGTCGTTCACGGCGCGCATTTCACGCTTGCCGAACAGCCCCTCGCGCGCGTAAAAATGCTTGCTCAGCTTGCGCACGACCAGCACCTCCTCGTCGCCGGCCGCGTAGCCGCGCTGGCGCTGGGCGCCCGCGACCGGCTCCCGCCCCTCCAGGTAATCCTCCAGCACCGGCAGGCGCAGCGGACGCTGGTCCAGGCGCGGCCGGCAGTGCAGCAGGGCGCGCGTGTAAGCATCAAGCGGATGGTCGAGCACCTGGCGCACCAGGCCCTGCTCGCGCACTTCGCCATGGCGCATCACGATCACCTGGTCGGCAATCTCGCTGACCAGCCCCAGGTCGTGCGTGATGAACAGCACCGACATGGCGCGCTCTTTCTGCAATCGGGCAATCAGCGCCATGATCTGCTTCTGGATGGTGACGTCGAGCGCGGTGGTCGGCTCGTCGGCGATCAGCAGGGCCGGCTCGCAGGCAATCGCCATGGCGATCATCACGCGCTGCTGCTGCCCGCCGGACAACTGGCCGGGGTAGGCGTCGATCTTGTGCGCCGGATCCGGCATGCCGACGTCGTCCAGCAGCGCCAGGGTGCGCACCCTGGCCTGCCTGGCGCTCATGCCCATGTGCTGGCGCAGCACTTCGCCGATCTGGTAGCCGACCGTCAGCACCGGATTGAGCGACGACATCGGCTCCTGGAAGATCATCGCGATCCGCTTGCCGCACAGGCGGCGCCGCTCGGCGCGCGGCAGCGCCAGCAGCTCGACGCCGTCGAACACGATGCGCGACGCCGGGTCGATCATGCTGGTCTCCGGCGCCAGCAACCCCATCACCGCCAGCGAGCTGACCGACTTGCCGCTGCCGGACTCGCCCACCAGCGCCACGGTGGCATTGCGCGGCACCGAAAACGACACGCCGCGCACCGCCTCGACCGTGCTGTGCTTGTCGACGCGGAAGGCAATGCGCAAGTTGTTCACTTCTAGCAGCATGCTTGCCTTCTACTTGAGTTTTGGATCGAGCGCATCGCGCAGCGCGTCGGTGAACAGCGAAAACGCCGTCACCAGCAGCGCCATGGCGCTCGCGGCGGCGGTCAGCTGCCACCATTTGCCGAGGATCAGTTCGTTCTGCGCTTCGTTCAGCATGCTGCCCCACGAGACCACGCCGACCGGCACGCCGAAACCGAGAAAACTCAGGATCACTTCGGCCTTGATGAAGCCGACCGCCAGGATCGACAACTGTACCAGCGCCACGTGACTGACGTTCGGAAAAATATGCGAGAACATCCTGCGCCAGTGCGAGGCGCCGATGGCGTCGGCCGCCAGCACATACTCGCGCCCCTTGTGCTTCATGTACTCGGCGCGGATCAGGCGGTACGGCCCGGTCCAGCCGGTCAGCCCGAGAATGAGCACGATGGTGCTCACGCCCTTGTGCTGCAGCACGGCGGCCACCGCGAGGATCATCAGGATCGAGGGAATCGAGGTGAACACGCTGTAGAACCAGTTGAACAGGTCGTCGACCACGCCGCCGAAGTAGCCGGACAGGGCGCCGGACAAGGTCCCCAGCGCGACCGCCAGGAATGCCGCCGCCAGTCCCACCACGATCGAGGTTTCGCCGCCCTTGATGGTTTTGAGCAGGACGTCGTGGCCCCATTTGTCGGCCCCGAACGGCAAGGTCGCCAGGCGCGGCGGCGGCGGCGCGCCGATCGCCGCGCCCTGCGCTGCAATGATGGCGGCGATGTCGCCGGCCAGCGGATCGAAGGCGTTGGGCGGCGGCGGCCCGTTGCGCGCCGCGCCGGCGCCCTCCCCCATCGACGCATCCGCACCGAGGAACGAGGGCGGCGCGTAGGTGACGGCCACCTCCTCTTCCCAGCCGGCGGCGATCAGGCCGGTGCTTGACAAGGCCAGCAGCCCCAGGAACAGCGCCACCACCGCCAGCGCCGCCATGGCCGCGCGGTCGGCGCGCAGGCGCCGCAGGGCCAGGGTCCACAGGCCCGCCGGGCCGGGGTCCATACGCGCGGCCATCATGCGAGCTGCACGCGCGGATCGACCGCCTTGTACAGCAGGTCGGCCAGCAGGTTGAACACCATGGTGGCGGCGGCCACGACCACGGTAATGGCCTTGATCACCGGAAAATCGCTGCGCTCGACCGCCAGAATGACTTCGCGCCCGATCCCGGGAATGCCGAAAAACCGCTCCAGCAAGAACGCGCCGATCAGCAGCGCCGGCAGGCTCGCCATCACATGCGTGATGATGGGAATGGCGGCGTTGCGCAGCACGTGCACCCACATGACGCGGCGCTCGGGCAAGCCCTTGGCGCGCGCCGTGCGCACGTAATCCTGCTGCACTTCGTCGAGCACGAAGCTGCGGTACAGGCGCAGGGTCGGCGCGATCGACACCGCCAGCCCGATCAGCACCGGCAGCGCCGCATAGCGCAGCAAATTCTCGCCCAGTCCGCTACCCCAGCCCTGCACCGGAAACAGCCCGAGTTTGTAGGCCAGAGCGTACTGGAAGGCGATGATGTACACCAGAATGCTGACCGACATGCCGACCGTGCAGGCCAGCATGAGCGCGCGGTCGGTCAGCGAGCCGCGCACGAAGGCCACGGCCAGCGCCAGCGCGATGCCGATCGTGGTTTCGAGCACGGTCAGGGGAATCAGCACCGTCAGCGACGGCCCCAGCCGGCTGGCGATGATGCGCGACACCGGTTCGCCCGTGCTCCAGGAATTGCCGAAGTCGAAGCTGAGGATCTGCTTGACGAAGATCCATAGCTGCACATGCATCGGCTGGTCGGTGCCGAGCTGGCGCCGGATGTTCTCGATCTCGGCGGCATCGGACATCTTGCCGGCGAGCAGATACGCCGGATCGCCGCCGATCCAGTTGAACAGAATGAATACCAGCAGCACGACGCCGGCCATGGTGGGCAGCATCTGCCACAGGCGGCGCAGGATATAGGCAGGCATGAGGTGCGGCGGGGTCCTTCCGGGTCGGCGTACGGTTTGTTCGGCAGGCCATGACGATAGCGCATTTTTGCCCGGCGCGGTGGCGCCCGGCGCGGGGGCCTGGCAAGCGACGCATGCCGGCTGTCACGCAGAAAATAATCTTTGTTGACGGCAGACAACGGAAACAAATTCAAGTACAAATTTGTAGCGTTGGGAAACTGTTGTTTCGCTGCCAAAGTGTACGGCGTGTACATTGACAGTCCGACATTCCAGTGTTGAGATGTGTGCGCTTGGAAAACGTTCTCACCAACTATTTCACAAGAAAACGAGAGACACCATGTATTTTTCGCCCATCTCAGCAAGCCTGTGCTGAGAATCGGGCATAAAGCGAAATATGCATGCAGATATAGAAGTTTTTAACATTGATACCCTCTGGAGTTACACATGTTTAGAAAAACCGTAATGGCGCACGCCGTCTCTGTGGCGCTCGCTTCGGCAGCATTCACCCTGGCCGCACCGGCCATGGCGCAAGACCCGTCGGCACCTATCCAACGGGTCGAGGTCACCGGCTCGAGCATCAAACGTGCGAGCGCCGAAACCGCTTCCCCGGTCCAGGTCATCACCGCGCAAGACATGGCCAAGTCCGGCAAGGGCACGGTCGCAGAATACCTCCAGACCCTGACCGCCGACGGCGCCGGCTCGCTGCCGACCGGCTTCGGCAACGGTTTTGCCGCCGGTTCGACCGCGATCTCGCTGCGCGGCCTCGGCGCCACCTCGACCCTGGTGCTGCTCAACGGCCGCCGCATGGCGCCGTTCGCGCGCGCCGACGATGGCCAGAAGAGCTTCACCGACCTGTCGACCATCCCGATGGAAGCGGTCGAGCGCATCGAAGTGCTGAAAGACGGCGCCTCCTCGACCTATGGCGCGGACGCCATTGCCGGCGTGGTGAACATCATCCTGCGCAAGGATTTCACGGGCCTGATCGCCAAGGGCACGATCGGCCAGTCCAAATACAAGGACGGCGAAATGGCCAAGGGCTCGCTGACCTGGGGCAAGGGCAACCTGGAAGCCGACGGCTACAACGTGCTGGTCAACGCCGAGTACTACACCAACAACGAACTCAAGAACAAAGACCGCGCCAACCGCGGCTGGATCGGCCACGGCGACCTGCGTCCGTACGGCTACGCGATGGATACCCAGTTCGCCTCCGGCTACCTGGCAGGCAGCAACAACACCGGCGCCAGCCCGACCGGCTCGATCCGCAACCCGGCCAACAACACCTACGTGTCGCTGCCAGGCTGCGCGGCCCTGTCGCAAACCAGGAACAGCGATCCGCAAGGCGGCTGCCTGTGGCACCACGACCAGTTCCGCTCGATGCAGCCGCAGGTCGACGGCCTGAACCTGTACACGCGCGCCAGCAAGAAGCTGGGCGAGGACCTGCAGGTCTACGGCGAAATCGGCTACTCGAAGCGCGATACCTCGTTCACCCTGATTCCGGGCGAAATCACGCGCACCTATGCCGGTCCGCCAACGGCCGGCAATCCGACCGGCGTGACCAACTGGGGTTCGGGCGCCGGCACCACCATGCAGCTGGCCGCCAACCACCCGCAGAACCCGTACGGCGTGCCGGTCCGCGTGCGCTATTCGGCCTTCGACGTGGGTCCGAGCGAGCGTTCGGTCAACAATGAATTCAACCGTCTCGTGGTCGGCGTCAAGGGCGCGGCCATGGGCTGGGATTTCGACACCTCCTACGTGCATTCGGAATCGAAGCTCGACCTCTTGTACAGCAACATGCTGAACCTGCGCGTGGTGCAGGCGGCGCTGGGCAATGCGGCCAGCCCGTACTTCCCATACTACATCGGCGACCAGGCAAGCAAGAACCCGGCTTCGCTGTACCAGGCCATGGTGCGCACCGCAACGTCGCATTCGACCACCAAGCTCGACATCGTCGACTTCAAGGCCTCGCGCGAGCTGTTCCAGCTGCCGGGCGGTGCCCTGGGCCTGGCCCTGGGCGCCGAACACCGCCGCGAAAAACTCGACAATCCATCGCTCTCGGGCACCGAAGACGGCTCCATCAACTCGTCCTACGTGGCAGCCAAGGGAGAAGAGAAGATCTCGGCCGTGTTCGTCGAAATCGCGGCGCCGGTGCTGAAATCGGTGGAACTGTCGGCCGCGCTGCGTTACGACAAGTACACCAACTTCTCCTCGACCACGCCGAAACTGGGCGCCAAGTGGACTCCGATCAAGACCTTCGCCGTGCGCGGCACCTACTCGGAAGGCTTCCGCGCACCGGGCGCGGCTGAATCGAGCGCCTCGTCGCGTTCGACCGGCACCGCCACCACGCGCGATCCGGTCCGTTGCCCTGGCGGCACGCCGGCGGCCGGCGGCGGCAGCGCCACCGATTGCGCGATTTCGCTGGCGGCGGTCAAGGTCGGCAACCCGGCCCTGAAACCGGAAACCTCGAAGGGCATGACGCTCGGCATGGTCTGGGATCCGCTCAACGATACCAGCCTGTCGGTCGACCTGTGGAAGATCAAGCGCAGCGACGAGATCAATCCGCTGCCGTACAACGAAGCGGCGGCCCTGCCGACCGCGGTGCGCGCCGACAACAACCTGGTGGTCGGCGGCGTGGCCATTCCGAACACCGGCACGATCCTGATTTCGAATGCGCCGTACCGCAATTCGAGCTTCACCGAAATCAAGGGCGTCGACTTCGACATCAAGCAGAAGTTCCGCCTCGGCGACTACGGCCGCGCCAACCTGGGCCTGACCTGGACCTACATCGATTCGTGGATCCGGGCCGAGTCGGCCAGCGTCAAGTACCAGTACGCCGGCACCCACGGCAACTGCGACACGTCCAACTGCGCCGGTACGCCGAAGCAGAAGATCAGCTTCGTGGCGGGCTGGGACTGGAACGACCTGAACCTGACCTTGACCACCAACTACCGTTCGAAGATGAAGAACGTGCAGTTCGAAGGCGACCTGTGCGCCTCCAAGTTCGCCAACGGCGCCCTGGCCCCGAACCCGGAATGCACCCTGGCCTCGTTCACCGCGACCGACCTGTCGGTGCGCTACAACGTGTCGAAGAACTTCCAGCTGTTTGGTTCGGTCAACAATCTGTTCGACAAGATCGCACCGCTCGATCCATTGACCTACGGCGGCATGAGCTACAACCCGATGGACGCCAGCGGCGCCATCGGCCGCTACTTCAAGGCTGGCGCGCGCTACCAGTTCTAGCCTGAGGCAGCTGTGATTGCATGAGCGGAGGGCGGTGCGCAGGCATCGCCCTTTTTCGGTTCCGCTACAACGGCGTGCCTGCGCATGAGGACACGATGGTTGTGTCCGCTGGTCGAATTGGCCGGATTCGTCTGCGCGTTTGTCTGTTCCTGTTTCCCCTATGTCGCCGGATGTGGCACCGAACTCCGCGCGGCTACCGGGCCACTTCCCTTATCGCCCTCCTTTATTCCCCATGCGCTCGTGGCCTTGAGAAGTAGTGCGAGTTCGCCGTCGGCCAGTTGGTCGTCCGCGTAGGACAATTGCCACATGGCCTTCCATACGCTCAGGCGCAGGTCGGGTCGCAAAATTTCCGCCAGCATCTGATCAATCATTTCTGTCTCAACCCGCACCAGCCCGTCAGGAGTCGTCGGGAGATCAGTGCACATCTCACGAAGCACCTGGTCGAAAACATCTTCTTGAATGCCTGCGGAGTCAAGAATGCCAAGTCGGTACGTGGCCGCAATCTCAAGCGGCGAGCCACCACCGTCAGCAATGACGCACAGAACCAGCAGTCGCGAGACAGCCTGCGGGCTATCGGGTGGGTAGGAACGCATAGTTTTATCCTTCTGGTTGAAACGACATGTCAATCTTGCGATTCATTGTACGGCGATTTCGGAAATGAGCTCGTTGTGGACAGGACTGCTGCCACCGATGAAGGGCATGAAGCGCTGCGCAGGCATCGCCCTCTTCCTTGCATCGTCTTGCGGATATGCATATGCATGCAGGCGCGCTTTGTTGCGTTGCAACAGGTGTGGCGCCTGTGAACGTACTTGCTGACTGGAAGCTTACTTTGCAAATCAAGCTAAACAATTTAGCCATTTTCGTTGTATTTCGATCAAAGCCAATCTTGCACGATTGACACCCGCTGCCCCTGATGATTCTATAGTCCCCTCTCACTTTTGGATGGAGTTGAACAGCATGATGAAGCCAACCGTATTATCCCTGTCGTTGGGCGCGATGTTTGCAGCCGGCGGCGGCTTTGCAGGCGCGGCCTTCGCCCAGGACGGCCAGCCGATGCAGCGCGTCGAGATCACCGGATCGTCGATCAAACGCATTCAAAGCGAAACCGCCAACCCGCTGTCGATCATCAAGGCCGACGAGTTCATCAAACAGGGATTGACCACGGCCCAGGAAGCGCTGTCGCGCATTCCATCGAACCAGAGCACCATGGGCAGCGGCAACGTCGTTGGCGGCAACAGCAGCGGCCTGCCGACCGGCGGCCAGGCCAGCGCGGACTTGCGCGGCCTGGGCGGCGACAAGACCCTGGTGCTGCTCAACGGACGGCGCCTCGCCAACCACCCGTACGACAGCTCCAGCGTCGACCTGAACATGATTCCCCTGTCCGCCCTCGACCGGGTCGAAGTGCTGCGCGACGGCGCTTCCGCCATCTACGGCACCGACGCCATCGGCGGCGTGATCAACTTCATCACCAAGCGCTCGGTCACGACCACCACCATCACCGGCGAACTGGTGCGCCCGCGCAAGGCAGGCGGCGACGAAGAGCGCGTCAACCTGTCCAGCGGCTTCGGCAACCTCGACAAGGACGGCTTCAACGTCTTCGGCGTGGTCGACTGGCACAAGCAGAAATCGATCGGTTCGCAGGAGCGCGAATTCTCGAAAACCGGGATCGTTCCGAGCCGCGGCCTGGACCTGACGTCCGGCACCACCTTCCCGGCCAACTTCTACGATGCCGGCGCCGACAAGTCCGGCAGCCCGGGCTGGGCCACCGGTTGCAATCCACCATTCTCGGTACCGAACGCGGACGGCATCTGCCGCCAGGATTACACGCGCCAGATCGACAGCATGCCCGACCAGGAACAACTGGCCCTGTTCGCGCGCGGCAGCATGAAACTCGGTGCCGACCACCTGGCCAGCCTGGAATTCCTGCATTCGCAAAACGACGTGACCTCGCGTACCGCGCCGCCGCCGCAGACCGGCCTGATCCTGCCGAACACCAGCAAGTACTATCCGAAGAGCGGCGTGTCGGGCGGACCGTTGTCGGTCAACTGGCGTCCGCTGGAAGCGGGCCAGCGCACCATCGATTCGCAAGGCAAGGCCGACCGCGTGGTGTTCGGCATGGAAGGCTTGCTGGCGGGCTGGGATTACAAGGGCGGCATCGCGCATTCGATCTCCAAGTCGAGCGAAGACTTCATGGGCGGCTACGTGGCCGACGCCTTGTTCGCGGCCGGCGTGGCCAATGGCATCCTCAACCCGTTCGCGCTGCAGGATGCGGCCGGCAAGGCTTACCTCGACAGCACCGCCCTGCGCGGCCGCGTCCAGAGCGCCGAAGTGAAAAACACCGCCTTCGATTTCAAGGCCAGCCGCGACATCATGGCCATGGGCGGCGGCCAGATGGCAGTCGCCGTCGGCACCGAGATCCGGCGCGAGACGGCCGCATTCAACGTCAACCGCGCGATCGCCTCGCAGGCGTCGAGCTCGGGCCTGTCGGGTTCGCTGTCGAAAACCGGTTCGCGCAATATCCAGGCCGTGTTCACCGAACTGAACCTGCCTTTCACCAAGGAACTGGAAGTGCAGCTGGCGGCCCGTTACGACCGCTACAGCGACGTCGGCAACACCACCAACCCGAAAGTCGGCCTGCGCTACCAGCCGACCCCGCAAGTGCTGGTGCGCGGTTCGGCCAGTACCGGTTTCCGCGCGCCGACCCTGTTCGAAAAGAACGGCCCGCCGTCGCGCAACGATACCAACGACAGCTACAACGATCCAATCCTGTGCCCGGGCGGCAAGCCGCAGCCAGGCTCGAATCCGCTACGTGATTGCAACCTGCAACAGTACAAGCTGCAAGGCGGCAATATCAACCTGAAGCCGGAAAAATCGAAGTCGTTCTCCTTCGGCGCGGTGATCGAGCCGATCCCGAGCGTGACGATCGCCGCCGACTACTGGAACATCCAGTTGAAGGACAAGATCGCCGCCCTGCCGGAACAAACCATCTACGGCAACTACGAGAAGTACAAGGCGCTGTTCCTGCGTAATCCGGACGGCTCGCCGAACGCGATCGAAAACTTCCTCAACAACCTGGGCGAAGTCAAGACCGACGGCGTCGACCTGAGCATGACCCTGCGCCTGCCGCGCACCAGCTATGGCAACTTCACCGTGACCATGGACGGTACCTACGTGCACAAGTACGACTACCAGAACGAGCGCAATGGCGAGTTCGTCCACAACGTGGGCCGCTACGCCGACATGGCGCCGGTGTTCCGCTGGCAGCACACGGCAGCGCTGAACTGGAGCAACGGTCCATGGGGCGTGAACCTGTCGCAATCGTTCAAGTCCTCGTACCAGGACCAGAACCAGGTCGCCGACGAGTTCAAGCACAAGGTCGAAGCCTACAGCCTGCTGAACCTGTCGGGCAGCTACAGCGGCGTCCAGGGCCTGACCCTGACCGCCGGCCTGAAAAACCTGCTGGACGAACAGCCGCCATTCTCGAACCAGGGCACCCTGTTCCAGAAGGGCTACGATCCGCGCTTCAGCGATCCGATCGGCCGCGCGGTGTACCTGCGCGCCAGCTACGCGTTTTAAGCCTCCTGGGCTGATATGAAAAACCGCCGGATGCACAGTCCGGCGGTTTTTTTTTCGTCTGGACGCTGGCGCGGCCGGGCGGGGCGGGGCCACGATTGCCGCCCATGCTGATCTGGAAATAGCTGCGCATGTTTGACGAACCGGGCCGGATGCGATTGCCATGGGCAGGGTGACGCGTTGAAGACCTCGTCAGCGCAAGCACCAATGCGGTGCTATTGCTTACTCATGCGCGAGGGTGGGCCGTCCCGACACTGCCGCCGAACGGCGGCTGCCCATCATGCGCTGATCGTCTTCGCAGCGCTCTTTCCACAGGGGGATCGCAACGCCGGCGCGCTCCGCCAGTGTCTTGAGAACGTCCGGCCTGGCAATCGCAAGCTCGATCAAGAGCCGCGTTGAGGTATCTGGATACGAATCCTCATTTTCGTAGCGCGAAAATGCAATCAACCCTTTGCCGAAGATCTTCGAGGCCTGTTGCTGCGTCAGTCCATAGCGCTTGCGCAGCGCAATGGACTCTTCTCCCATCAGCTGGCCGTCGTATTCCGCCTTGCGCGCGGCGAGCCTGCGCAAGTTCTCGGAATGCTGCGCGGCGACGATGCTGATGGCGCCGCACGCGTCGCAGCGCGATTCCAGAAGCTCCACGCTGACCTGCTTCTTGTTAGGGAAAAAGTCACGACGCGACACCACCTCATGTAAGGTGCCGTTCTTGCAGACACGGCAAGTCATTTTTGTCGCCATGGCAGTCATCCTTGCGTTCGTTTAAAGATGGCAGGAAACGAGCACCAACATCGGCTCGCCGTACTCATCCAATGAAAATTTCAGATAAATGGAAAGGCCGTTGGGATTTCTCTCGCCCCTTACTTCATCAAAAGGCAGGTGATATACATCGCACGCGAACATTCCGCCTCCGTCGACTTCGCACCACGCCGACTTTTGGTAATCGCCCTTGGGCCGCCGCCCGGGGCGCAGTGCGCATAGCATGCAGCCCACCTGAGCACGATCCCAACTGTAGCGCTCCATGTCCCTGCGGCATTTACGCGTAGCTACCCACACTCAAGCATCTGCCAGGACAGTGCAGGAGCGCCGCCGCCAGCGATTACAGCATGAGCGCATGGCCCTCGCGTCGGGACATATCAACGCTGATGCAGACTCCGAGCTAGCTTTGCGTCAAATCATGAAGCTCGCTCCCGATCCATCCGACACTGAAAGATTCCCGTGCCTGGAGCCCGACCATGCTGACTCTGAAAATTGCCTCCGCGCGCGATGGCGACGTGATTATCGCGGGTGCCGGCCCGGCCGGCGCCGCCGCGGCCGCCCATCTGGCCGACGCCGGCTTTTCCGTCCTCCTGCTCGACCACCAGCAATTCCCGCGCGATAAAGTCTGCGGCGACTTCGTCGGCCCGGCCGCCCTGCTCGAACTCGACAGCCTCGGCATCACCGGCCTGCCCGGCTACCGGCAAACCACGATCATCCACGAAGCCGCGCTGTACCTGAACGGGCGCCACCTGATCACCCATCCCATCCCGCGCGTGGCGGGCATGCCGGCGCATGGCCGGGTCATCGCGCGCAAGGCGCTCGACCAGTGGATCCTCGAGCGGGCGCGCGCGGCCGGCGCACGGGTGCTGGAAAACACCCGCGTCCAGGGCTTCGACAGCGGCGCCGACGGCGTCAGCGTGACGGTCAACGGCCCGGCCGGCCCGGCCACCCTGCGCGCGCAAGCCCTGATCGGCGCCGACGGCAGCAGTTCCATCGTCGCCCGCCTGCTGCGCGGGCACGCGGTGCCGGACCGCAACCGCATCATCGCCATGCGCTGCTACATGGACGGCTTGCCGGACACCGGCAAGCGCTGCGACCTGTATTTTTCGGACGACACCTTCCCCGGCTATTACTGGCTGTTCCCGACCGGTCCGACCTCGGCCAATGTCGGCATCGGCATGGTGCGCGAGACCTTGCCGCGCAACGAGGAACATCTGCGCCAGCTGATGCTGCGCCTGATCTCCAGCGACCCGGCCCTGCGCGCACGCCTCGGCAAGGCGCAACCGCGCGGCCCGGTGACCGGCTGGCCGCTGACCACCTACGATCCCGCCCTGCCCTGCGTGGGCGGGCGCGTGCTGCTGGCGGGCGACGCCGCCGGCCTGATCAACCCGCTCAACGGCGAAGGCATCCAGTACGCCATGCTGAGCGGACGCTGGGCCGCCGAGACCCTGATCGCGGCGCGCGCGCGCGACGATTTTTCGCACGCCAGCCTGCTGCCCTACGCGCAGCGGGTCGAACGCGAGCTGCGCTTCGACATGGCGCTGGCGCGCCTGATCGTGCAGCTGATCCGCAACCGCCACCTGACCCCGCTGTGGCTCGACGCGCTGCGCATCATCGTGGCGCGCGCCCGCACCGACCCTGCCTACGCCGATGTCACCGGCGGCGTGCTGGCCGGGCTGGTGCCGGCGCGCCGCGTGATGGGCGCCGACATCCTGCGCAAGACCGCCTTGCAGTCGCTGCTGTCGCTGGGCGGGATGGGCGCGCGCCACCTGCTGCGCGGGCGCGCCCATTGCGTGCGGCTCGGCTTGCAAACCGGCACGGCGGCGGCCGGGGTGGCGCTGTCGATGGCGGCCGATCCGCGCGCCGCGCTCGACTGGGGCCTGGGCGTGGCCGGCAGCGCGCTGGAACTGGGCGGCGGCGTGGCCGGGGCGCTGCTGCGCCCGGGCGGGCAGGCCATGGCGCCGCCCCCCGCCGCGCTCGGCTACGAATCGCGCTCGATCATGTAAAGCACCACTTGCTGCAAGAAGCGCTTGTGCTCGGAGTCGGGCAGCGCGCCGAAGATCAGGTCGAATTCATGCAGGGCCGCGCCGGCCAGCTGGCGCGCGCAGCTGCGCGCGTGATTGACGCCGCCGTACTTGTCCATCGTGGCGCGCACCCAGTCGACCTCGGCTTGCTGGCGCGCGCCGCGCCCAAGCGCCAGGAAGCGCCGGATGCGCTGTTTTTCATCCTCGTCGCAGCGGCCCACCGTGTGGATCAGCATCAAGGTGCGCTTGCCCTCCCAGATGTCGCCATTGATTTCCTTGCCGTACTTGCCCTCGTCGGCGTCGAGGTTGAGGATGTCGTCCTGGATCTGGAACGCCGCGCCCATGTAGTAGCCGAAGCGGTCGAAGCGGTCAAGCGGCAGCGCGCCGCCGCTGGCGATCAGCGCGCCGATGCGCAGCGGGTGCATGCAGGTGTACCAGCAGGTTTTCTTGAGCACCATGCGCAGGTAGTCTTCCTCGCTCAGGTCGGCCACGTTGTCGCGCACCCAGCCCAGTTCCAGCGCCTGGCCTTCGACCGTCTGGCACACCATGTGCTCGATTTCGTTGACGATGCGCCAGGTCAGTTGCGGGCCGACGATGGTCAGGTTGTTGAGCAACAGGCGGATGCACAGCACCTGCATGGCGTCGCCCACGTTGAGCGCGACCGCCAGGCCCTGGTCGGCCTGCAGGGTCGGCTGGCCGCGCCGGCTTTCGCTGCCGTCTTCGATGTCGTCGTGGATCAGGAAGGCGTTGTGATAAAGCTCGATGGCGACCGCCGATTCGAGCACCCGCCGCACCTCGCCCCCGAACGCGCAGCAGGCGGCGATGCACAGCGCCGGACGCAAGCCCTTGCCCGAGCGCAGCGGATACACCGGCAGCAGGTCGTACAGATAGCGCCGCGGCTCCTTGCTGGGCAGGTATTCCAGCAGGCGCGCCATGGTGATGTCCTTGTAGCGCGCCAGGCTGGCCTCGACGAAACGGGAACGCCCGGCCGCCTCACTCACCGGGCGACTCGACCTGCACGGTGAGCACGGCGCGCACCTGTTCCAGCTGGCTGGCCAGCAGCAGCCCGGAATAGGTGCCGGGCGCGGCGTCCGGCGGCACCGTCACGGTGATCTGCACCGTCGCCGCCGAGCGCGCGGGGATGAACAGCTGCTCCGGCACGAAGCCGATCCGCGCCGCCGCGAGACGGGCGCCGCTTTCGCTGAGCAGGTCGGAGCAGTGGAAGCGAAACATGTCGGTCGGGACATCGGCCGCGTTTTCCAGCGTCATCGGCACGCTGAGCGAGCCGCCCGGCGCGATCGGCTGCGGCATCTTTAACGACGCGGTGGCGTCGCCGCCCTGCTTCGGCACCGCCGCGCCGCCGCCGGGGCGCACCGTGACCACCCGCTCCGACAGCGCGCCGAGCGAATTGCTGGCCAGGACCACCATGTCAAGCAGGATGTCGACCACCTCGTGCGCGTCGCGGCGAAAGCGCTGCATCACGTCGGCGGGGTCGCCGGCGCGCAGTTTTTCCACGTCCACGAAGCGCATTTCCACCCGTTTGGCCGCCGCCACGCCGAGCGCGATTTCTTCTTCCAGGGTCGAGGCGGCCTGCTGCACGATGCGGGACGTCTTGCCGGCCATGCGGATCAGGTAATCGAGTTCGGCCCGGCTCATGCTGATGTTGTCGCTTTCATTGCTTGGCATTGCTCACAGCTCCTTGGTGTGACGATAGCGGTTGGAAAGGCGGGTACGCGTGCGCGGCGCCGGACATATCAGCCCGGCACCGGCACCGGGGTCGGCGTCGGCGTCGGCACGTCGTCGCGGCAGGCGAACAGGCGCGTGGTGCCGCGCACGGTGATGCTGGCAAACGGGTTGCCGAACACCTCGATGCCGATCGTGTAGTCGCTGCGCGCGCAGATCGGCTCGCACACGGTGATGCACACCGGCACCGGCTCGCGCGCGGCCAGCTGCATGTTCATGCTGACCTGGAGCGGCCGCTGCGGGTCGCTCGAGAGCATCACATTGGCCGGCGCCGGTTCGAACGCAATCGAGACCGGGCACGGCTTGTCGAGTTTGAAGGTGTGTTCGAGCCGGGCCGATTGCTCCGGCCAGGACACGATCGAGACGGTTTGTTCGGGCATGGCGGTTCTCCTCACAGGGTTGGCGTTCAGGTTCCGGAACGCACGGCGCCGGCCAGTTCGCGCGGCAGGGCAAACACCACGTGCTCGCGCACGCCGGGACGATTTTCCACCGGGCCGGCGCCCCACTCTTGCAGGCGCGCCACCACCTGCGTGAGCAGGACTTCGGGGGTGGAGGCGCCGGAGGTGATGCCGACGCGGCGCCGGCCCTCGAACCATGCGCGCTGCAACTGGTCGGCGTGATCGATCAGATGGGCGGCGACGTGCTGCTGGGCGGCGATCTCGCGCAGGCGCTGCGAGTTGGCGCTGGCGGGCGAGCCGATCACCAGGATCAGGTCGCAGGTGGCGGCCAGTTCCTTGATGGCGGACTGGCGGTTCTGGGTGGCGTAGCAGATGTCTTCCTTGCGCGGCCCGGTCAGCGCCGGAAAGCGCTCTTGCAGGATGTGCAGGATGGGCTTGATGTCGTCGATCGAAAACGTGGTCTGGGTCGCGTACGCCAGGCGCGTGCCGTCCCGCACCTGGAGCCGGGCGGCCTCCTCGGCGTTGCCGACGACGTGGATGGCGCGCGCGTTGGGGCCGCTGTAGTGGCCGAGCGTGCCGACGATTTCGGGATGCCCGGCGTGGCCGATCAGGACCACCTCGCGGCCGTCGCGCGCGTGGCGCCCGACCTCCATGTGGACCTTGCCGACCAGCGGACAGGTGGCGTCGAACACGCGCAGGCCGCGCGCGTCGGCCTCGGCCCGGACCCGGGGCGCGATCCCGTGCGCGCTGAACACCACGATGCTGTGCTCGGGCACCTGCGCCAGCTCCTCGACGAACAGCGCGCCGCGCGCGCGCAGGGAGTCGACCACGTGGCGGTTATGCACGATCTCGTGGCGCACGTAGACCGGCGCGCCGAACACGTCCAGGGCGCGCTCGACGATCTCGATCGCCCGCTCGACCCCGGCACAAAAGCCGCGCGGATTGGCCAACACGATTTGCATACGTCCTCCGAAGCGGAGACTGGATCAGTCCGCTTTAGAGCTTACGTGCCTGGGCCGGGGCGGGCTTGATACAGATCAAGTCCCTGATATGCCGCAAGGACGGACCGCCATGAAAAAACCCCGCCGGACGCATGTCCGGCGGGGTTTTTTACGTCCTACAAGTTTCTTGCAAGCGTACGCGGTGGCTGTCTGTCAACCGCCGCGCACTCCGGCAATTACAGGAACTTGTAGTTCAGACGTGCGTAGAACGTGCGGCCCAGCGGGTTGGTGAAGGTCGCATCGTAGCCGACCTGGAAATTCTGTCCGTTACGCGACGATGGTGGATCCTCGTCCGTCAGGTTTTTCACGCCCAGGGTAACGCTCACGTTTTTCATCGGCTTCCAGCCCAGCGCCGCGTCGAAGGTCGAATAGGCATCGACCTTGCGCACCAGCGGGTAGTCGGGGCCGACCGAGGCCAGGTCGGTGTAGTCCTTGTAGCCTTTGGTGTAGTTATGCGTCAGCGATGCATTCCACTGGCCGATGGCGTAGGTCGCGCCAAGGGTATGGCGGTAGCGCGGGGTCGGACCGAAATCCTTGAAGTCGCCCAGGTCGCTCACTTCCGGCGAACCTTGGTACTGGTAACCATGGTCGGTGTAGTAGGTGACGTCGTAGTTGGCGCCGATGGTGCCCATGTCGCCCATCTTCTGGCGATAGTTCAGGTTCAGGTCGACGCCGGCGGCGAAGAATTTACCCGTGTTCACGCGCGGCAGGGCCACGTAGGAGAGCGGGAAATCCTTGTTGGTGCTGCCCGGATAAACAATGCCGGTGGCCGGATCGTAGCGATAGAACTGGGCCACGTTGCCGACCGGATCGTTGAACACCGTGGTTTCGGACATGGCGTTGATCGACTTGTCGATCTTCACGTTCCAGTAATCGATCGAACCGCTGAACGTTGCCGTCGGCTGGAATACCAGGCCCACCGTGAACTGCTTCGATTTCTCGGGCTTGAGGTCCGGATTGCCGCTGTTCTGGGTGCTCAGCTGAACGTCGCACTCGTCCTGCAGTTCGCCAACGGTGTTGACGCTGTTGACCGGCACCCCGTTCGGGCAACGGATCGGATCGCTGAAGCTGGCCGAGGTATTGTTGATCGCCTTCGGGTTCAGGTTGTCGACCAGGGTCGGCGCGCGGAAGCCGCGCGCCACCGAACCGCGCATCATGATGGCGGTGCTCGGACGATAGGTGAAGCCGAGTTTCGGGCTGATGTTGTCGAACTCGGTGCCGAAGCCGTTCTTGTACTTGTCGTAGCGCGCCGCGGCGGTCAGTTCAAGGTCCTTGTAGACCGGGATGATCGCTTCGGTGAACAGGCCGAACACCTCGCGGTCGCCCGACACGCTCGGAATTTCGCCGGCGCCGCCGACTTCGTCGCCCGAGGCCAGTACTGGCGAGGAAACCTGTTTCAGCTCTTCCTTGCGGAACGAGGTACCGACCGAGAAGCCAACCGCGCCATAGGGCAGGTTGTAGATCTCGCGCGACATCTTGTAATCGAATTCTTTCGAGGTCGAGGTGCCGCCGTTCTGGAAGCCGGTCAACTGCGAACCGAGCAGGCCGGCCAGGCTGGCCGCGTCCTGCGTGCCGAACACGTTGATTTCGCCGGAATCGACCAGCGGTTTCAGCTTGGCATAGCTGAAGCGGCCAGGACCGAAGGAAATTTCCACTTCATTCTTGGCGTAGGTGAGCGCGGTCTCGTAATCCCAGCCGGCCAGATTGCCCTTGGCGCCGACCACGACCCGGGTGTTCTCGGTGGTGGTCAGGTCGTTGCGTCCGCCGCCGGGCACGGTACGCCAGGTACCCGTGATCGGACCGGTCGGGGTCACGTCCATGTCGGCGGCGAGCACGGTTTCCGCCGTGGTGACGCTGCCGTTCGGCATTTTGTAGCCGGCTGGCAGTACCAGGCCCTTCGGCAGCTTGACCGTTTTCGGGTAGAAGCGGCCATTGGCCGGATAACGCATGGTTTCGGTGTACGGCGCCGGCGACGACGCCGAGATCATCTTGTCGCGGGTATAGGCCGCTTCGGCGAACAGTTCGTGGTTCTCGCTGAGCTTGAAGACGGCGCGCGAGACCAGGTTCGAGTGCTTCGCTTCCGGAATCAGGTCGATGTACTTGACGTAATCGGTGCCGCAGCCCTTTTCGCTGATGACCACCAGCGCGAACTCGGGATTGTCGCAACCGTTGTAGCGGTACGGATTGACGCCGACATACTTGTTGCCGAGGGTATCGCCGAAATTGAGGTTGGGCACGCCGTTACGCGGCGACGCCTTGTTCAGGCCGAGGTCGGGACGTACCGAGGTGGTCGAGAAGCTGCGCTCGCTGGCGGTCAGCTTCTCGTTCTCTTCGTGATTGGCGCTGACCAGCACATTGAAGCGGTCGGTCGCGATGTCGCCGAAGCCGGCCGTGATATTGAAACTCTTGGTGTTGCCGCCACCCTGGTCGACATGGGTCTTGAAGGCGGACATTTCCACGCCCTTGTAATCCTTGCGCAGGATGAAGTTGATCACGCCGGCCACCGCATCGGCGCCGTACACGGCCGAGGCGCCGTCGCGCAGCACTTCGATGCGTTCGATGGCCGACAGCGGGATCGAGTTCAAGTCGACCGGATTGTTGCCGACCGCATAGTTGGCCACGCGGCGGCCGTTCAGCAGCACCAGCGTGTAGCGCGCGCCCAGGGCGCGCAGGTTGGCGGTCGACGGCACGCCGGAGGCGCCGACGTTGTTGGCGGTGACGCCGCCGCCGAAGTTACCCGGAATCAGGTTGACGAGGTCTTGTGCGGAGGTGGCGCCGGTGCGCTCGATGTCTTCGCGGCGAAGAATGGTGACAGGCAGCGCGGTTTCAGCGGCGACGCGTTTGATCGACGAGCCGGTGATCTCGACGCGCTGCATCGAATTGTCCTGTGAAGCGGTCTGGGCGACGGCTGGCAATGCCGCAAGGCCGAGGCCGACTGCGATACCGCCCGAAAAGACCAGGCGCAGTGAACGCGATAAAACGGTTTCTGTCATCATGTGTGAATCCCTTGATTTTATATAATATTAGTATTAACACCATCTCTTTTGGAGGGTGCATCAATTTAAGTAGCGAACCTCGCGGTGGCACGTTCCGGATCGCGGACACGTCCCGATGCAAGGTACAACAGCCGAGTTTTGGGTAACCTTGTCTCCGTCGGCTGAAACTTCTTCACTTCGCTTAAAGCGACTTTCTCCAACTGGCGCCGCACTTCTGTGCTTTTCTGCCAATCAAGCCCAAGATAGAAACATATGGGAATAATTGATGTCAACGGTAAACACACAATATGTATATAAACAACAGCCGTGGTCGCATGCATACGATTGCACTGTAGTTTCTTGCATACGGAACAGAAATTTGTGATTGAATAAAGGAAATTAATTGCAGGGGTTGGCAATGCGCAGCCGTGCCCGCTTAGAATGCAGGCACGTGGAAGCGCGCCATACTGCGCATGGCGGCGTTCGACATGGGCGCCGGTCGCGGCGTGGGGAATAATGAGCGGGCGACGGCGCCTGGCGCGCCGCCGTATCACCTGATCAGGAGAGGCGCGGGGCTGCTGGCGCAAGCCCCGCTGTGCTTCAGTGCCGCATCTTCAGCCGGTCGCGCCCGCCTCAGGCTGGCGCACGCTGGCGGCGCTGGCGCACCGCCTCGGCCAGGCCTTCGAGCACGGCCACGCTGCTGTCCCAATCGATGCAGCCATCGGTGATCGACTGGCCGTAGACCAGTTCCTTGCCCGGCACCAGGTCCTGGCGCCCGGCCACCAGGTGCGACTCGACCATCACGCCGACTATCCGGCGGTCGCCGCCGGCCACCTGGGCCGCGATATCGGCGCACACCGGCACCTGGTTTTCCGGCTTCTTGGAACTGTTGGCGTGCGAGGCGTCGATCATCAGGCGCGCGTCCAGGCCCTGCGCGGCGATCTGCTGGCAGGCCAGGTCCACGCTGGCGGCGTCGTAGTTCGGCGTCTTGCCGCCACGCAGGATGATGTGGCAATCCTCATTGCCGTTGGTCGACACGATCGCCGAATGGCCGCCTTTGGTCACCGACAAAAAGTGGTGCGGCTGCGACGCGGCCTTGATCGCTTCCACCGCGATCTTGATATTGCCGTCGGTCCCATTCTTGAAACCCACCGGACACGACAGCCCGGACGCCAGTTCGCGGTGCACCTGCGACTCGGTGGTGCGGGCCCCGATCGCGCCCCAGCTGATCAGGTCGGCGATGTACTGCGGACTGATCACGTCGAGGTATTCGGTGCCGGCCGGCAAACCGAGCTCGTTGATGTCGCGCAGCAGCTCGCGCGCCATGCGCAGCCCGTCGTTGATGCGGAAACTGTTGTCCATGTACGGATCGTTGATCAAGCCCTTCCAGCCGACCGTGGTGCGCGGCTTTTCGAAGTACACGCGCATGACGATTTCCAGTTCGCCCTTGAAGCGCTCGCGCTCGCCGATCAGGCGGCGCGCGTATTCCATCGCCGCCCGGGTATCGTGGATCGAGCAGGGGCCGATCACCACCATCAGGCGGTCATCCTGGCCGTGCAGGATGCGGTGCAGGGCCACGCGCGAGCTTGCTGCGGTCTGCTCGGCGCGCTCGCCGCAGGCGAACTCGCGGATCAGATGGGAGGGCGGGGTCAGTTCCTTCATTTCGCGGATGCGTAGATCGTCGGTGCGTGGCATGGTGTTCTCCGTGGCTGGTATTTCAAACTGGAATCAAACTGGCTGGACAAAAAAAAACCGCCATGATTGGCGGTTTCTCTGGATGATGCTGGATCTCGTCGTTGCTACGTGAACCTGCCGCTACTCCACCGCCTTTAGGTTGGAATTGCTAAAGTAAAAGTAGCAGGTAAAGAAAACGACGTTGTGCATGGCAAGATCCGAAAGTGGTGCAAGGACTATAACAACAATTCCTGCAATTTGGCAAGCTGTTTTATCGGCGTCCGTCACGTCCTCACGGCACAAGCGGTTGCGCGCTTCCCACAACAGGGGCGCCGATGCCTGTCACATTTGATCCAGATCAGTTGTGCAAACGTCTCGGGTGCAAAACTCAGTCACCGAGCCCCCTGCCGGACTTTGCGCCAGATCAAACACGGTCAACTTTTCCAGTCAGATAGATTGACCTGGATCATGGCTTTTCAAAGCGGACGGGGCAGTCATTCGCTTTGTGGAGCCTGTCATGAAAGAAACCATTATCTCCCGTTCGCTGCGGCGCCTGTTCGCCGGCGGCAGCGCCGCCGGCCTGGCCCTGCTCTCGTGCGCCGCCCAGGCGCAAACCCCGGCGCCGCCCGGCCCCCTCCCGCGCGTCGAAATCACCGGCACCCTGATCCCGCGCGCCACCAAGGAAACGGCGGCCTCCGTCATCACCCTCAACCGCAACGATATCGAGCGTTCCGGCAAGACCACCGTGGCCGAACTGCTGCAGACCCTGGCGGTCGACAACCAGGGCTCGGTGCCGTCGAGCTTCGGCGGCGGCTTCGCCAGCGGCGCCTCCGGCATCTCGCTGCGCGGCCTGGGCACGGCCTCCACCCTGGTGCTGCTCAACGGGCGCCGGGTGGCCCCCTACGGCCTGGCCGACGACGGCCAGAAAGTCTTTTCCGACCTGAACATCATCCCCACCGACGCCGTCGAGCGGGTCGAAGTGCTCAAGGACGGCGCCTCGGCCATGTACGGTTCGGACGCGATCGCCGGCGTGGTCAACGTGATCCTGCGGCGCGACTTCCGCGGCGCCACCGTGCGCGCCAGCTTCGGCCAGTCGCGCGAGCACGACGGCAACGACGGCGTCGCCGCCCTCACCTGGGGCAAGGGCGACCTGCAAGCCGACCGCTACAACCTGCTGGCCAGCCTGGAGTACGGACGGCGCGCCGAGATCTGGAACCGCGACCGCGCCGGCCGCGCCTACATCGGGCGCGGCGACCTGCGCCCGTGGGGTTTCAGCGCCCAGGAAACGCTGGGCGGCACCGGCGCCATCACCAACAACAATACCGCCGGCAGCGCCATCAACGGCAATGTGCGCAACCCGGACACGCTCGATTACACCAACCGCGGCAACCTGGCCGGCGCCGGTTTTACCCGCACCTTTCCGGGCGCGGCCTGCGCCAACTTCACCCGCCATCCGCAGGGCGACCCGGGCGGCGGCTGCCTGGTCGACGCAGCGCAACTGTACAACCAGATCCAGCCGCGCCAGGAGCGGATCAACTTTTTCGGGCGCGCCACCTTCCAGCCCACGCCCGGGCTGCAAACCTACGCCGAACTGAACCTGTACCGCAGCGAGTCGGCCACGTCGTCCACGCCGTCGGCGGTCAGCGGCGCGGTCGGCTCGCCCGCCGGGCCGGTCAACAGCGCCGCGGTGGCGCTGGGCGCGGCCCATCCCGACAATCCGTATTTCGGCACGCCGGCGCGGCTGCGCTACATGGCCGCCGATGTCGGTCCGCGCATGAGCCGGATCGACTCCGACTTCGTGCGCTTGCTGGCCGGCGTCAAGGGCAGCGCAGGCCCGTGGGAGCTCGACACCGCCCTGCTGTTCTCGCAAAACCAGGTCAGCCAGGAACGCAGCCGCTACCTGCAGCGCGACGTCATGTTCGCCCTGCTCAATCCCACCGCGGCCAATGTGGCGGCGGCCGGCGCCAACCCGGCCTACGCCGCGCTGGCGCCGGGCAGCGTGTGGCGCATCGCCGAGAACGCCGGCATCGATTCGCCGGCCCTGTACGCGGCGCTGGCGCCGACGCTGCACAACGATGCCAAGAGCCGCATCGCCCAGCTCGACATGCGCGCCTCGCGCGAACTGGCCGCACTGCCGGGCGGGCCGCTCGGGATCGCGCTCGGCGGCGAATTCCGGCGCGAAACAGCCGAGCTGGAAGCGGTCCCCGGCACCGAGCGCGGCAACATCGTCGGCCTCGGCTACTCGGCCTACAAGGGCGGGCGCAACGTGGCCGCGCTGTACGGCGAGGTGCTCGCGCCGGTGCATCCGACCGTCGAACTGTCGGCCGCGCTGCGGGGCGACCACTACACCGACGCCGGCGACTCCTACACGCCCAAGTTCGGCGTCAAATGGACGCCGGTGCCCACCTTCGCCTTGCGCGGCACGTATGCGCGCGGCTTTCGCGCCCCCAGCACGGCCGAAAACGGCGTCGGCGGCCTGGCCGCGTTTTCCACCGCCATCGATCCCCTGCGCTGCGGCCTGGGGGTCGAGACCGCCTGCGCCCCGGCCGGCGTGGCCATCATCACCTCGCCCAACCCGGCGCTGTCGCCCGAAAAATCGCGCAGCATCAATGTCGGCATGGTGTGGGACCCGTACAAGCGCACCAGCATCGCGCTCGACCTGTGGGAAATCAAGCGCAAGAACGAAATCAACCAGGAACAGAGCGATGCCGCCATCGCGGCCGGCCGCATCGCGCGCGATCCGAGCAGCGCCGCCGTGCCCGGCGACCCCGGACCGATCACGGCGGTGCTGGCCAGCTACGTCAACTCGGCCAGCACCGAGGTGCGCGGCGCCGACCTCGACCTGACCCAGCGCGTCAACTTCGGACCAGGCACCGGCGAAGCGACCATCAACGCCAAGTGGACCCACCTGTTCAAGTGGCTGCGCACCGAGCAGGACGGCAGCGCGCGCGACTTCGCCGGCACCCATGGCAACTGCGACGTCACCAACTGCGTCGGCACGCCCGACGACCGGGTCAACTTCAGCCTCTCGTGGGAGCGCGCCGCCTGGCGCGTGGGGGCCAACGTCAACTACCGGGGCGACCTCAAGAACACGCTGTTCAAGAACGACCCGGCCGGTTGCGCCAGCCATTTCGCCAATGGCGATGCGGCCCCGGCCGGCTGCGAACTGCCGTCCTTCACCACGGTCGACCTGACCTTCCGCTGGAAGCCGGGCACGCGGGTCGAAGTGTTCGGATCGGCGCAAAACATTTTCGACAAGACCGCCCCGCTCGACCCGCTGACCTACGGGGCCACCGCCTACAACCCGCTCGACCATGCCGGCGCCGTGGGGCGTTTCTTCACGGCCGGCGTGCGTTACACCTTTTAAGCAAGTGTGCCGAAATGATGCGCAATTGACGCGCACTTGCTGATCACCACCCTCTCACTGGAGCACTACATGACTGCAAATGCGATTGCAAAAACGCGTGAAAAAAACATGTCCGCCGCTATCGGCCGCCTGTGCGCCGGCGGCGCCCTGCTCGGCGCCGGCGTGCTGGCCCTGCCGGCCCGGGCCCAGGCGCCCGCCGAGGGCGCGCAGCCCATGCAAAAGGTCGAAATCGTCGGCACCTCGATCCGGCAGCGGCTGGCCGCACAAACGGCGCTGCCGATCACCACCCTGCGCGCCGAAGACTTCGCCAAGCAGGGCCTCTCGACCGTGCAGGAAGTGCTGGCCACCATTCCCATGAACCAGACCTCGACCGGTTCGAGCCAGTCGGTCGGCTCCGGCACCGGCGGACGCGCCACGGCCAACCTGCGCGGCCTGGGCAGCGACAAGACCCTGGTGCTGCTCAACGGCCGGCGCCTGGCCAACCACCCCTTCTTCGCCGACACGGTCGACCTGAACATCATTCCCGTGGCCGCGCTCGAACGGGTCGAAGTGCTGCGCGACGGCGCCTCGGCCATCTACGGCAGCGACGCCATCGGCGGCGTGATCAACTTCGTCACCAAGCGCTCCTACCGCGGCATGGAAGTGAGCGTGGAAGCGTACCAGCCGGCCGGCTCGGGCGGCGGCGACGAGCAACGCATCAACCTTACCGGCGGCTGGGGCGACCTGGCCAACGACGGCTACAACCTGCTCGGCATCGTCGACTTCCACCGCCAGTCCGCACTCATGGCCACCGACCGCGACTTCGCGCGCACCGGGGTGCGCCCCGAGCGCGGCCTGAACCGCACCAGCGGCACCACCTTCCCCGCCAACTTCTATTCCGACGAGGGCATCTCGGGCAACCCCAGCCATGCCAGCGGCTGCCAGCCGCCCTACTCGATGCCCAATGCCGGCGCGGCGCCGACCTGCCGCTTCGACTATACCCAGTTCGTCGACTTGATTCCACTGACCAAGCAGGAAACCTTCCTCGGCCGCTTCAGCAAAAAACTCGGGGCCGACCACACCGCCACGCTGGAATACCTGCATAGCCGCAGCACCAACGAAGCGCACGTGGCGCCGCCGCCGCTGGCCGGCATCGGCCTGACCATGAGCAATGCCAGTCCTTTCTATCCCGGCGCCGGCATCACCCCGGCCGTGGCCGGCCTGGCCGGCGAGCCGCTCGACATCAGCTGGCGCCCGATGGTGACCGGCAAGCGCGAAGGGCTCGACGTGAGCCTGACCGACCGCCTGCTGGCCAGCATGGAGGGCACGGCCGGCGGCTGGGACTACAACGCCGCGCTGTCGTATGCGGTGGGGCGGGCGCGCAGCGCGTTCACCGGCGGCTACGTGGTCGATGCGCGCATCATCGAGGGCGTCGGCAACGGCTTGCTCAACCCCTTCGGCGAACAAACCAGCGCCGGCAACGATTTTCTGGCCCGGTCGCAGCTGCTGGGCGAGTACCTGCGCGCCAAGATCAAGAGCGGCGCCATCGACGTCAAGGCCAGCCGCGAACTGATGACCTTGCCCGCAGGCCCGCTCGGATTCGCGCTGGGCGGCGAATTCCGGCGCGACGAAGCCGACTACCGGGTCAACCGCGCGCTGGCCAGCCAGGCCTCGAGTTCCGGCTACGCCGACGCCCAGGACCAGAGCGGCAGCCGCAATATCGGCGCCGTATTTACCGAGCTCAACATCCCGGTCATCAAGGACCTCGAAGTCAACCTGGCCGCGCGCTACGACGACTACACCGATTTTGGCCACAGCTTCAATCCCAAGGTGGCGCTGCGCTGGCAGCCGACCAAACAGGTGCTGGTGCGCGGGTCGTTCAACAAAGGCTTCCGCGCGCCCACCCTGTACGACCTGCACGGGCCGCAGACCACGACCAATACCAGCAATACCTGGAACGATCCGGTGCTGTGCCCGGGCGGTACCGCTGTTCCGGCAGCCAATCCCAATCTCGCCTGCGACCAGCAGCAAAACCGCCGTCAGGGCGGCAATCCCGACGTCAAGCCGGAACGCTCGCGCACCTACAGCGCCGGGATCGTGCTCGAGCCGGTCAATAACCTGACCCTTACGGCCGACTACTGGGATATCCGGCTCAAGGACCAGATCAGCGCGCTGGCGGAAGAATCGATCTTCGGCGACTACCAGAAATACCAGAACCTGTATTTCTACAATGCCGCCCGCACCCGGCTCGATTACGTGCTGGCAATCACCCAGAACCTGGGCGAGGTCAAGACGCGCGGCGTCGACCTGGGCCTGCTGTGGCGCCTGCAGCGCGGCCATTGGGGCAACTTTACGCTGGGGGTCGATGGCACCTATGTGGACCGCTACGACTACCAGAACGAGCGCAACGGTCCGTTCACCATCAACGCGGGCCGCTATGCCGATGCCAGTCCGGTGTTCCAGTGGCGTCACACCGCCACCTTGGGGTGGACCCGGGGGCCGCTGAACATGATCCTGTCCAACCGCTACCTGTCCGGCTATGACGACCAGCCCGACGCGAACGGCGTCGTGCCCGGCCGCGTCGGGCATTACTCGACCTGGGCCCTGGCGGGCACGTATACAGCCAACCGGAAGGTCAGCGTAACGGCCGGCGTCAAGAACCTGCTGGACGAAGACCCGCCCTTCACCATCCAGGGCACCACGTTCCAGCAGGGCTACGACCCGCGCTACACGGACCCGCTCGGGCGCACGTTTTACGTGAGGGCGACCTACAAGTTCTGACTGTCCGAGCACGGCCAGCCGGCACTGGCCAGAAACGCGGCGGGCGCACCAGAAGTGCGCCCGTCGGGAACTTGCCTGAGCCGTCAGCGCCGGCAACTGCCAGCGGCGACGGCGGGCGATTTACGCGGTACCGCCCACGATCACGTCTTCGATGCGCAGGGTCGGCTGGCCCACGCCCACCGGCACGCTCTGGCCTTCCTTGCCGCACACGCCCACGCCGGAATCGAGGCGCATGTCGTTGCCGATCATCGATACGCGGTTGAGCACGTCAGGTCCGTTGCCGATCAGGGTGGCGCCCTTGACCGGGTAGGTGACCTTGCCGTTTTCGATCATGTAGGCTTCGCTGGCCGAAAACACGAACTTGCCGTTCGTGATATCGACCTGGCCGCCGCCGAAGTTGACCGCGTACAGGCCGTTCTTGACCGAGGCCAGGATTTCTTCCGGGTCCTTGTCGCCGCCGAGCATATAGGTATTGGTCATGCGCGGCATCGGCAGGTGCGCGAACGATTCGCGGCGCGCATTGCCGGTCACCGGCATCTTCATCAGGCGCGCGTTCATGGTGTCCTGGATGTAGCCTTTCAGGATGCCGTCTTCGATCAGGGTGGTGCACTGGGTCGGATTGCCTTCGTCATCGATATTGAGCGAACCGCGGCGGTCGGCCAGGGTGCCGTCATCGACCACGGTGACGCCCTTGGCGGCCACGCGTTCGCCGATGCGTCCCGAAAACGCCGACGAGCCCTTGCGGTTGAAGTCGCCTTCGAGGCCATGGCCGATCGCTTCGTGCAGCAGCACGCCGGGCCAGCCCGGTCCGAGCACGATGGTCATCGGGCCGGCCGGCGCCGGGCGCGCGTCGAGGTTGACCACGGCCGCCTTGACCGCTTCGTCGGCGTAGCGTTCGAGCACCACATCGTCGAAATAGCCATAGTTAAAGCGGCCGCCGCCGCCGGACGAGCCCATTTCGCGCCGTCCGTTCTGCTCGACGATGACCGTCACCGAGACCCGCACCAGCGGACGGATATCGGCCGCCAGCACGCCATCGCTGCGCACCACCAGCACCACGTCGTATTCGCCGGCCAGGCCCGCCATGACTTGCACCACGCGCGGATCCTTGGCGCGCGCCATTTTTTCCACGCGTTCGAGCAGCTTGACCTTGGCGGTCGCGTCGAGCGAGGCGAGCGGATCGTTGGGCAGGTACAGCGAGCGTCCGCCCACCGGGGTCATCGAGGACGCCACCTTGATCTTGCCGGCGCCGGCGCGCGCAATGGTGCGCGTGGCGGCGGCCGCGTCGAGCAGGGCGCGTTCCGAGATTTCATCGGAGTACGAAAAGGCGGTCTTGTCGCCGGACACGGCGCGCACGCCCACGCCCTGGTCGATCGAAAAACTGCCGGTCTTGACAATGCCTTCTTCCAGGCTCCAGCCTTCGCTCTTGGTGAACTGGAAATACAGATCGGCGTAATCGACCTTGTGGGTGAACATCGTGCCCAGGGTGGTGAGCAGCTTGCCTTCGTCGAGGCCAAAGGGCGTCAGCAGCACATCGCGCGCGACAGCCAGGGAGGAGAGATTCGGTTCGAACGGTGTCATTTTGCGGGTCTTTCAGTGTGGATCAGCCATTGTGCCATAGTCGGCCCGTTACAGTAGCTCGCAGGGCGGCTCGCAGCGTCGCTCACAGTTTTCTGTGCTTGAGTGCGGGCAAGCTTTCGCGCACACCCGCCAGGAAGGCGGCATCGAGCGCGCCGCTGACGACGCCTTCGCCCTCTTCCAGCAGCGCCTTGACCTCGCCCCAGGGGTCGATCAGCATGCTGTGGCCGAAGGTGCGGCGCCCGTTGACGTGGGTGCCGCCCTGGGCCGAGGCCAGCACGTAGCACTGGTTTTCGATGGCGCGCGCGCGCAGCAGCACTTCCCAGTGCGCCAGCCCGGTGGTGTGGGTGAAGGCGGCGGTGACCACGATCAGCGCGCACTCGCCCATGGCCCGGTACAGCTCGGGAAAGCGCAGGTCGTAGCAGACCGACAAGCCGACCCGCCCGAACGGCGCCTCGAACGCCACCACGGCTTCGCCCGGCACGATGGTGCGCGCCTCGTCATAGTTTTCGCTTCCCTTGGTGAAACCGAACAGGTGGATCTTGTCGTAGCGCTGCACCGGCGCGCCTTGCGGGTCGTACACCAGGGTGGTATTCATGACGCGCCCGGCGTCCGATGACACCAGCGGCAAGGTGCCGCCGATCAGCCAGATGCCGTGCTGGCGCGCCAGTTGCGCCATGCAGTCCTGGATCGGACCCTGTCCGGGCGCTTCGGCGTGGGCCACCTTGTCGGTGTCGCTCATGCCCATGATCGGCCAGTATTCCGGCAAGGTGACCAGGGTGGCGCCGCGCGCGGCCGCCTCGCCCACCAGCCGGCGCGCCGTGGCGATGTTCTCGGCGACATCGGGGGTGCTGATCATTTGTACTGCGGCCACGGTCGTCATGTCTCGGTCTCCAGTCGGTCGTTCAGTTCGGTTCAGTTGGTCTCGGGCTTCACATTGCTCGCCGGCAGCACCAGCGGCGGCGGCCCCTTCGGCGCGCCGAGCTTGGTGATCACCGGCGCCTTCCACGGGCCGGTGACCTGCATTTCGTAGGTCAGCGCCTTCATCACGGGTGCGCGCAGGAACAGTTGCGCGAGGAAACTGCCCAGTCCGACCACCGGATTGACCGCCAGCGCGTATACCAGCGGGCCGGTGCCCAGGTTGAATTCGGGGATCACCACCACATGCAGGTTGGTCGACTCGTTGGCAATGTCGGCGCTGCCGGCCATCAGCACGGTGGCGGCCACGCCATGCATTTTCAGGTTGTCGGTGCGCGCCACGCCGCGCGTGATGCTGGCGCTGGCCGTGATGCCGTCGAAGGCCAGTCCTTCCGAAAACACATCGTGGAAATCGAGTTTCAGCAGGCGCGGCAGCATTTGCAGGCTCAGCACGCCCAGCAGCTTGGCCGCGCCCGGGTCTTGCTTGAGGAACTGGCCAGCGGCCACGCCCATCTCGATCTTGCCCGACAAACTAGGAATGTCTAGCGAATACGGCAAGCCATTCCAGGCAATATCGCCCGACATCTTGCCCTTGCCGCGCCGCAGCGTTTCGGGGAAGCCGAAACGGTCCAGCAGCTTGCCGGCATCCTCGATGTCGAGCACGAAGTTCAGGCTGGTGTTGCTCTGCCCGTCCCCGGTCACCCACTTGCCGGTGCTGCGCAGCACACCGTCGGGATTGGCCAGCAGCAAGCGATTAATCTGCCATTCGCGCCCGCTGGCAAGCTGGGCGTTGCTGGCGACCAGTTCCAGGCGTCCGAGTTTCTTGTTGAACAGTTCGAAATGCTCGGCCACGATGTCGAGCGCGGGAATGGTCGCGGCCGCGCTCTTGCCGCCTTCGAGCAAGTCTTTCACGCCGGCGGCGGCCGATTCGGGAATGATCAGCGAGGCCAGGCGCGCCGTCACCTTGCCCAGGCCCTGGCCGCTCGGCCCCTCGGCCCAGGTGACGTGGCCGGCCACCTGGCGCGCGTCGACGTTGGCCTGCCAGGTCCCCTTGACGTGCGAGGCGCCCACCACCACGTTGTCGAGCTTGCGTTCGCTGATGATCAGTTCGTTCGCGCGCGCGGCCAGCACATCGGCCACCACGTACTGGGCCAGGTCCATGCCGCCATCGACCGGCGCGGCGGCAGCCGGGACGCCAGCCGCCGGCTCGGGCGCCGCGCGCGCCACCGACGAGCCGATCGCGATCCACTGGTCGACGTTGATGGTCTTCATCTCGGCATTGATCATCAGGCCGCTGTCCGGGATCGGCGCCGGCACGTTCACGCCGATGCCGCCGCTCTCGACCTTCCACGGTCCCTTGCCCAGCTTGATGCGCTGGTAGCGCGCACCCATGTTCGGGCCCAGCGCCAGGCGGATCTCGTCGCGCGCCACGCCGGCCTCGCTTCCCGCCAAGCCGGTCAGGGTGAAATGCAGCGGCAGGCTGTCGGCGGCCGCCTTGTTGAGCGGCGCCGGCAGCTCCACGCCCATGCCGGCCAGGGTCGAGTCGACCGTCACCTGGGCCTGGTGATCGCGCACCACCACCGAACCAGTGTAGCGGGCCGCGCCCGACACCAATCCCAGCACATGCTGCAAGGCGGCCGAGGGATAAGTCTTGCGGATGCCGTCGGCGGTGGCGCTGCCGGCCAGCTTGATCACGATCGCATTGTCGCGTTGCGTGCCGCCCGTGAGCGCCAGCGGCCCGCCCAGGAAGCTGGCGCCGACGCCGTTCAGGTTGATGCCTTTTTCGTTGAATTCGAGCTTGCCGATGGCCGACTGCAGCGGCGGCAAGGGCTCGAACAGCACCACGTCGTTGTTCATCAGCTGCAAGGTGCCCTGCACTTTCGATTCGATCAGATGGGCCAGCGGCAGCTGCAACTTGAGGCCCAGTTTGGCGTTGCCGGTCGCGCGCGTGTGTTCGGTAAAGCGGCCGATCCAGTTCAGCACCGGGCTCGCTTCGACGTAGCCGAGGAACTCCTGCATCGGTGCGGCGGCGTTGCCGTCGATCTCGAGCACCTTGTCGGGATCGGCCAGGTCGGCGATCACGGCTTTGACCGCGCTCAGGGCCACGCCGCGCGTGCGCGCCGTGTCGCCCTTGATTTCCATGCGCGTGCGCTCGAACAGGAAGCTGCCGTTGATCTGCTCGGCCTGCGGCCACACCGGCGCCACGCCATCGGGCGCGAAGTGGCCGGGCGCGTAGTTCAGCTTGGCGTTTTCCAGGCGTCCGCCGATTCGGAACTCGCCCTTGCGCTCGCCCGGCGTGTTGCTGCGGAACGGGAAATGCGCCATGTCGCCGCGCAGGCGGAAGCTGGCGTCCTGCGCCACGCCGTCTTCCAGCGCGCCGGTCAGCCAGTCGCGCAGGTGTTCCGGGGTTGTCAAGGGCAGGTAGCGGCCGATGGTGTTGAGCGCGAAGCCGGAGAGCGTGCCGCTGACGTCGACGATGTCGGCCGTTTTGCCCGGCTGCGATCCCAAGGTCATCTGGTGCGTGCCCGACAGCGAGCCGGTCAGCGCGCCTTGCGCGAAATTCAGGCTCTCCAGTTCCACCAGCAATTTGTTCTGGGGCGCAAAGGTCCAGCGGGCGCGCGCATCGACTTGGTCGAAGGGCATGGCCGGGTCGGCGAACCAGGCCGGCAGTTGCAGCACCAGTTGCTGCGAATCGAGGGTGAGCGCGCCGCCCTTCTCGCTCGCGTCCAGGGTGCCGGACAGGTTCTCGATGCCCGGAATCGGCGGAAACGCCGCCCGCGCCGGGTTTGAGGCGGTCTTGGCCACGGCCAGCCGGGCCGGCTGGGCGCGCATGCTCAAGCCGTCGAGCTTGCCGCGCACATGGTAGCTGGCGATATCGGGGAATTTACCCTGCCACTGGGCCGACAGCTCGCTCACCTTGCCGCGCAGGCCGCTGTCGACCAGCAACTGGCGCTGCACCTCGCTCAAAGGCAACTGTGCGGCCAGGCGCGACAGGGTTTCCAGGTCGAGTTGGCGCGCGCTCACTTTCACCTGCTGCGGCGTGTGGCCGCGCGCCGGCGTGTAGGACTCGGACAAGGTGGTCGGCGCCAGGCTAAGGCCGTCGGCGGTGAGCAGGGAAAAATCGGTCAGCGTCACTTCATGGCCGTGCGCGCCGAAGGCCGGGGTGCCTCGATTGCTGCCGGCGGCAAAGGTTTCGCGCGCGGACAGGCGGCCGCGCACGCGCGCCAGTTCCAGCGCCGGCAAGTCGCGGGCCAGCTGCGCACTGACGCCGGCCAGCGCCACGTCGGCGGTAAAGCCGGCCAGCTTGGCCCGGTCCAGGCTGAGCCAGGCGCGCACCGATCCCTGGCCCTGGCTCAGCTTGACCGGGTAATCGAGATACGGGGTCCAGGCCGCCAGGTCGGTATCGGGCAGGTCGGCGTACAGTTCGCCTTTCCACTGGCGCATGTCGGCCATGCGCGCCGTAAAGCGCGGATGGGCAAAGTCGGCGCGCACGTCGAGCGGCCCGGCCAGGCTGGCCGGCGGCGTGGCGCGCAGGCCGAAGCGGTGGTGCTGCCAGCGGTTCTTGAGCACCAGGTCGACGTTTTCAAGCGCCAGCACGGGCGCGCCGCGCAACTGGTCGGTCCACTGCACGCGCCCTTCGCGGATCAGGATCTGGCGCTGCTTGAAGGCCCAGTCGGCGCCGCCGCCGTCGCCGGCCTCGCCCTGTTTGATCGGCATGCCGGCCACGAACAGCTGGCCGCTGGCATCGCGCCGGATGTCGAGGTCGGGACGAATAATTTCCAGAGAGTAAAATCGTGGTTGCAGGGTCGGCACGCTCCACCACGACAAGGTGGCCGACACGCTCGGCAGGCTCAGCACCTGGCGGCCGGCCGGGTCGCGCAGGATCACGTCGCCCAGAAACAGGTTCGGGCGCAAGCCGCGCCAGGAGGCATAGATGCGGGTGATGCTGACATCGCTGCCCAGGGCGCGGCTGGCGATGTGTTCGATATTGCCCTTGTAATAGTCGATATTCGGCAGAATGGCGTAGCGCAGCACCAGGAACACGATGGTGAACAGGAAATACACCAGCAGCGCCAGCTTGATCGTGAAGCCCAGCACATGATGCGTGGCACGGTTGCAGGCCCGATAGGCGGAACGCAGCCGCCGCCAGCGCTCTGCGATGGGCAGGTGCTCGGTGGCCGCCTGTGCTTCCGGTGTATGCATCAATAAGCTGATAAAGGGTCCCGCCGTATCCAAATGTCGTGCAATAAGGTAGCGCTTGCGCGAATCGCGCCGGCTCCCTTACCATCGTCCTGATCCTCACCGTAGCGCGGCCCGTCTCAATTTTACCTTATACAAGCGCCGCCGAACCCGACTTTCACTTACCCTTTCCTGACGCCAACCAATGAATCCAGCCTCCCTGACACCGCTCTCGCGCTTTTATCAACGCTGGCTGGCGGCCGATCCGAACCGCGCCGGCGCTGTCGCCGGCATCAGCGCCGGCGCGCTCGACCGGCTTGACCTGGCGCAAACGCTGGCGCGCGTGGCCGTGGACGACGCCAGGCCGGGCGCCGCGCCGCTTCCCGCCGTGCGCGCCATGCGCCGCCTGCGCAACCTGCTGGTCTCGAGCCTGATCCAGCGCGACCTCGACGGCCAGGCCGACCTGGCCGAAGTGGTCGCCACCATGACCGCGTTCGCCGACTTCGCCATCCGCACCCACCTCACCGCCCTCATGGCCGAGCAGGTGGCCAGCCACGGCATGCCGGTCGGCTACGAATCGGGCTTGCCGCAGGAAATGATTGTGTTGGCGATGGGCAAGCAAGGCGGCGGCGAGCTGAATGTCTCGTCCGACATCGACCTGATCTTCGTCTATCCGGAAGATGGCGACACCGCGGCCGGCACCGGCCAGCGCCAGTTGTCGAACCACGAGTTTTTCGCGCGCCTGGGCAAGAAGCTGATCGCCGCCCTGTCCGAGATCACCGAGGATGGCTTTACCTTCCGCGTCGACATGGCGCTGCGCCCGAACGGCAATTCCGGCCCGCTGGTCGCCAGCCTCAACATGGTCGAGGAATACCTGATCGTGCAGGGCCGCGAATGGGAGCGCTACGCCTGGGTCAAGGCGCGCGCCGTCACCGGCACGGCGCTTGACATCGCCGCGCTCGACGCCATCGTCCACCCCTTCGTGTACCGGCGCTACCTCGACTTCGGCGTGATCGACGCCATCCGCACCATGCACGCCCAGATCCGCGCCGAGGTCGACCGCCAGGAGCGCCTGCACCCGGACCGCAGCAACAACGTCAAGCTGGGGCGCGGCGGGATCCGCGAAATCGAATTCCTGGCGCAAGTGTTCCAGCTGATCCGCGGCGGGCGCGATGCCGCCCTGCGCGACCGTTCCACCCGCGCCACCCTGCGCGTGCTGGCCGACAAGGAACTGTTGCCGGCCGACACCGTCGAGCAATTGCTCGCTTCCTACAGTTTCCTGCGCAACCTGGAGCACCGCCTGCAATACCTGGACGACGCCCAGACCCACACGCTGCCCGCCAGCGACGCCGACCGCGCCGTCATCGCACAGATGATGCGCCTGCCCGACGTGCCCACCCTGCTGGCGCAGCTCGACGACACGCGCCAGTTCGTCGCGGCCCAGTTCGACGCCATCTTCAGCGACAAGTCCGAGCAGGCCGGCGACACGGTCGACCCGGGCGCCAGCAACTGGGGCGGGGCCGACCTCGACAACCGCGAAGCGATCGAAGCGCACCTGCGCGCGCTCAGCTTCGACGACGCCGGCGGCGCCGCCGGACGCCTGATGAGCACCTGGCAATCGAGCAAGGTGCAAGCCCTGCCCGAAGCGAGCCGCACCCGCCTGCTGGCGCTGGTCAACGCCGCGCTGCCGCTGATCGCCAAGACCGCGCAAGAAGCCGGTTCCGGCAGCGCCAGCTCCACCCTGACCCGGCTGCTGGCGTTTTTCGAAGCCATCGCGCGCCGCTCGGCCTACCTGTCCTTGCTGACCGAATATCCGCATACCCTCGAGCGCGTGATCCGCATGATGTACGCCAGCGGCTGGGCCGCCACCTTCCTGACCCAGCATCCGATCGTGCTCGACGAACTGCTCGACGAGCGCGTCAGGAGCGCCGTGCCCGACTGCGCCGCGCTGGCCGCCGAACTCAAGGAACAACTGGGCGCGGCCGCCGGCGACACCGAGCGCCAGATGGATATCCTGCGCGAAGCCCACCACGCACAACTGTTCCGCCTGCTGGCGCAAGACCTGGCGGGCGAGCTCACCGTCGAAAAGCTGGCCGATTACCTGTCCGCGCTGGCCGACACCATCGTCGCGGCCACCATCGACGCCGCCTGGCAAGCGATCGCCACGCGCCACCGCGAGGTGCCGCGCTTCGCCGTCATCGCCTACGGCAAGCTGGGCGGCAAGGAACTCGGCTACGTGTCGGATCTGGACGTGATTTTCCTGTTCGACGACGACGACCAGGAAGCGCCCGGCAACTACGCCAAGCTGGCCCAGCGTTTCATTACCTGGATGACGGCGCACACCTCGGCCGGCATCCTGTTCGACATCGATACCGCCCTGCGCCCGGACGGCGCCAGCGGCATGCTGGTCTCGAGCGTGGCCGCCTTCGAGCGCTACCAGGAAAATTCGGCCTGGATCTGGGAACACCAGGCGCTCACGCGCGCGCGCTTTTGCGCCGGCGACGCCGCCATCGGCGAACGCTTCGAAGCGGTGCGCGAACGGGTGCTGCGCACCGACCGCAGCGCGCGCGCGGACGAACTCAAGCAGGAAGTGCTCAAGATGCGCAAGAAGATGCACGAGGCCCACCCGGCGCGCCCCGGCCTGTTCGACCTCAAGCAGGACGTGGGCGGCATGATCGATGTCGAGTTCATGTCGCAGTACCTGGTGCTGCGCCATTGCGCGCAATATCCGCAGCTGACCATCAACCTCGGCAACATCGGCCTGCTGCGCATGTTCGCCGACCTGGGGCTGATCGATGCCGACCTGGCGCTGGCGGTGGGCGACGCCTACCGCGCCATGCGCAAACTCCAGCACCAGATGCGCCTGCAGGGCAAGGACAATGCGCGCGTCGACGCGGCGCTGGTGGCCAGGCACAGCGCGCCGGTCCGGCAATTGTGGGAGGCGGTGTTCGCCTAGGCCAGATGCGAATAGCCGAGGGCGCTCGCCTCGGCTTGCAGCATGCCGATACGCTCGTAGTCGTGCGTGGAGCACGGCGCAAAGTGGCGGATCGACAGCGCCGGCAACAGTTCGGCCAGCGCGGCCGCCGGCCCCAGCAAGGCCTCGCGCAACTGTTCTCGCAAGGCGTGCGGCACGGCGGCGCCAGCCACGAACGGCAAGCCGGGCGATGGTGCCGAGTAGCGCAGGATCGAGATGCCATCCAGGCTGGACGGCTGCTCGCGGCGCAGATAGCCGAGCGTGACGCAGTCGATCGCGGCCAGATCGGCTGCGCCACCCTTCACCAGCGCCAGGCTGGCGCGGTGGCTGCCCGACCAGATCACGCCGCTGAAAAAACGCCCGTCGCGCGCCAGCGGCGCAACCGCATGGCGCAGCGCGTTCATGCCGCTGTTGGAAGCGCCATCATTGGCGGCCGCCGTCCGCCCGCGCGCGTCGGCCAGGGTGGCGATGCCGCCGCCGTCGCGCACCACGATCGCGCTGGCGTAGTCGCTGCCTTCGCAGCCTTCAAACGCGTAGGCCGGGGTGGCGAGCAGCCGGACCTGGCCGCGCAACTGCGTCAGGTAGGGATAGCCGCAGGTCTGGCTGAGCAGCATGTCGGGCCGCTTCCAGAAATCCGGCAGGACCGGATCGCGTTCCAGCTCGACGGCGTTGCGCATGCCGCCGGCGCGCAGCACATCGACCAGCGCCTCGAACAGGGCTTCGTACCCCGCCCCGACCCGGTCCGACACGTTATACATCGGAAAAGCCGCTTTCCACCTCATCGGCTTGACTCCTCCATGTGCGGATGCACGGGCGCGTCGACCGGCGTCAGGCCGAAGCGGCGCATCAGTTCGCCGTAACCGCGCACGTAAAAGCCGCCGCTGCGGGCGATATAGGCGTCGCGCCGCGCATGATAGACACGCGGCAGCAGATACCACGGCAGCGATGGAAAATCATGGTGCACCAGATGGAAATTGTTATTCAGGTACAGCAGGCGGAACACGAAGCCCGCTTCGTTGAGCACGATCCGCTGCTTGTGGTGCCGCGCCGGGCGATGTTCGTAGTAAGAGCGGATCATCACCAGCGACTGGGCCGGATACGACATCGCCAGCACATAATAGACCGCCGACACGCCGAACGCGGTCTCGACCACCCACAGCAGCGCCCCCAGCATGACCACATGGCGCAGCCACATGTGGGCCTGCGTCCAGTCCCCGCGCAAGGGCTGGCGCAGCGCCTCGATCCAGGCCGAGGCGATCGCAATCGCCGGGCCGACCAGCAGGCGGCCCCAGAAGGTCTTGTTAAACCACAGCAGCTGTCGCAGCGGCCTGCCCATGCCGGCCCAGGTGGCGGGCGACACGTAATGGCTTTCGGTATCGAGCGCCGGCATGGTCAGGTGGAAATCGACGTGATGGCGCAGATGGCTGTCGCGATACAGCTGATACGGATACCACACCGCCAGCGGCACCGTGCCGAACAGGCGGTTCAGCGGCGGCCAGCGGGTCGGATGGCCGTGGATCAATTCATGCTGGAGCGACATGTACCACGCGCACCACCAGATCATCAGCAGCGTGGCGGCGGGCGTGCCGAGCTCGCGCCAGTACGCCAGGGTGGCCAGCCAGCCGCCGTGAATGACGACGATCAGCCGCCAGGTGGGCCACTCCGCCAGCCACAGCCAGCGCCCGCGTTCGCCGCGCATTTGCTGCTGTTGCGCGGCATCCATGTAGTCCGGGCGCACTTCCTTTGCCACTGCTGTTGTCATAAGCAATTTCTCCTGGTAAGTGCACCGCGGGACGGGATCAGAAACGCGCTTTGAGACGCGCACCCACTAAAGTCATTTTTGCCAGAAACCTCAGCTCCGTCATTCCTGCCACTGGCAGAAATGACGGAGCTTAAGTTAGCTGCATCCTCATCAAAAACGCGCTTTGAGACGGACTCCCACTGTGCGCGGACGCGCCATGAACAAGGTATCGCCCGGCTGGATGGCGATGCTGTTGGTCGTCACATCGCTCACCTTGTTGCCGTTGTGTTGGCGCCGACCGAATATTGACCTACCCGGCCGATGCCCTCGGCCTGCACGTCACGCAGGTCAAGCGCTATGAGGCAGGCGCGTCCCTGCCATCGCTGGAAGCGGTCAAGAATATCGCCCAGGTCTTGCGCGTAACGACAGATTTTTTGATTTTCGAGGAGACGAACTGGCGCCGGACGCCAACCTCGCCTGGCCGTTTCGGGCCATCGCCGGCATGCCGAAGCCGCAGCAGGCGGTCATCCGCCAGTTGCTGGAAGGGATGATCATCAAATACGAGGCCAAGCGCTGGTCCTCTCAGACAAAGTAGCTTTCTCGCTGCCATCCAGGCAGCTAAAAAAATCCGCACCCGACACCCCGCTTCAGTAAGCAGGCGTTGGGGGCGGCTTTTTCATTCAAGATACAGATGCTGATGAGGCCGTGTCCAAATGTCAGACCTGGCACCGTTACCCGGCACCGTTACCCTCGCTGTTCATGCCCAGCTTGGCCTCGACCGCGTCCAGGCGCGCAAACAGGGCGTCGATGAGCCTGTCTTTATCGGTATCGGACAGCTGGGTAAGATCGGGACGGGGCGGTTTCGGTGGCATGCCTACATGATGCGGCAATTGCCAAGGGTTTACAACTGTCGATTGCGCTGATCATTCAGACTGAATAGAGGCAATTGCAAAACGATTTTTCTGAACTGGCCGGCATCACGAAAGCGCGATTTCCCGTCGCGTTTTCGTGATGCCGGACAAATTCTGGTTGGTTATGGTGGCGGAATCATGGTCAATCTCATTCTGAAGGCGTGGGGATACCGTAACTGAAACATTCGGGGCGGAATCGGGGTTGTTAAGCGGTTTTGTCGGGACATCGTCGAAGTCGCATCAGTTGGTCAGCACCGAGAGCAAGCAGCCCAAACATCAAATGGCTCATGACTTTGGCATGTCCTTTGACCATGATGTGGCGGCCGCCGAATTCGTCCTTGAGGCGCGCGTTGGTCCGTTCGGCCACGGTGCGTTCACGGTAGCGAACTTCATCGGCAGGCTCGAAGTGTTCCTTCTCGCCGCCACGCGGATTGTGGTCGATCAGGGGAACATGTCCCAGTTCGCGGCAGTGGTCGTGCAACTCTTTGCTGCAGTAGGCAGCGTCCATCACATCGTACAAATTGGTGACCCGTTGCTTCGTGATGTGAGACAGCGGCACGGCGGCGCGGGGCTGTCATGCATCGAGGCAGAACACAGCAAGGCGGCGATGGGAACGCCACAATCGGCGGTGTCAATGTGCAGCTTGTACCCATTCCAGCTGGTCTTGTAACCCTGCGCGTTGCACTTGGTGCCGCGGTCGCAAATGATGGGCAATTCGGCTAAGTAATCGCCAGATTTTTCTTGTCAAATTCTGATCTATAACGATCAGGATGGTGACAGACATGAGGCTGCGATTGAAGCTTAGCGCTGATGAGCGCAGGACGCTGCGGGAGATGGGGATCTACCATCCGCATGCGCGCACTCGGATGCGGGCACAGGGGATGTTCCGGCTGGCGCAAGGTTTGACACTGCAACAGGTGGCCGACGAATTCGAGGTGCACCTGAACAGTGTCGAGAACTGGCGCCGGCGTTGGGATGAATTGGGCCTGCTCGGTTTGTTCGAGGGTCGGCATACCGGCCGGCCGCCGAAGCTGTCCGACGAGGAGCGGAGTCAGCTCGGCGATCTGGCGCGCGATGCGGGCGGGACTGCCAGGACACTGCAGCGGCAGTGGGAAGGCGCGGAACATACGCCGCTCAGCCGCAACAGCATCAAAGAATATCTGAAGCGCATGGCGTTTCGCTACAAGCGTTGCCGCCTTAGCTTGAAGGACAAGCGTAAGCATCCGACGGTCCCACCTTTCAGTGGAATCTATTTCCCGGTAATCTGAGCAAATGGCAGAAGCGAATCGATCTGACTGTTGGGGCAGGTAGGGAGTTTTTCCAGCGTTTCGGTCAGCCAGCGCATGGGATCGATGCCGTTGAGTTTGGCAGTAGCGACCAGGCTTTGAATGGCAGCGGCTCGCCGGCCAGCGCGCTCCGAGCCAGTGAAGAGCCAGTTCTTTTTCCCAATGGCGATGGGGCGTATGGCGTTCTCGACGGCGTTGTTGTCGATCGGGTAGGTGTCGCTGTCGATATAGCGAATCAATGCCGGCCACCGTTTGAGCGCATGATCAAGCGCCTTTGCAGTGCCGCTGCCATCGGCAACGACGGGTCTGGTTTTGACGAGCCACGCGTGCAGCTCATCAAGGACTGGTTTGGCTTCGCTCTGGCGGCGAGCATGACGTTCCGGCGCGGAATCACTGGCCGCAGTGCGCTCGATGCCATACAGCAGCCCAATGCGGCGCAGGGCCTCGGCGGCGATCGGGCTGCCATTGGCCGCATGCAGCTCGAAGAATTTTCGGCGCACGTGGGCCAGGCAAGCCAGTTCGGTAACGCCATGCACGAACAGTGCCTTGTAGGCGACATAATCGTCGACCATCAGGTGCCCGCGCCAGTGCTGCAGGAACGACTGGGCATGCGAGCCGGCGCGCCCGCCCTGGTAGTCGAACACGACGATAGGAGGACCTTCGTCCAAACTGTTGGAACGGTACGCCCACAAGTAGGCACGCTTGGTTTTGCCCTGCCCGGGATCGAGTTGCCTGACCGGCGTTTCATCGGCATGCAGGGTCGGTCGCATGCGCAGCAGTTGCGCCAGCCTGTCAGCCAGAGGCTGCAACGCCACGCCGACCTTGCCGGCCCAGTCCGATGTCGTCGAGATGGGCAGTGGAACGCCCTGGCGCTCACCAATCTGGTTGATCCGATACAGCGGCAGGTGATCGACGAACTTGCTGATGGCGATCCAGGCCAGCAGGCCGGGTGCGGCCATGCCGCCGTCGATGATCGCCGGCGCCACAGGCGCAGCGGTGACGCTGTCGCAGGCGCGGCAGGCATACTGCGGGCGGATATGGTGTAGCAGGGAATTCGTAGGGCATTGCCCTACGCCTGCATAACGGCTTGCCCTTGCAAGGGCAAGCTCCTGCCCTGTAGGGCCACGGGTGGCGCACGAAGAAGCGGGCAGGTTCAACGTCGAGCTGCTCGCTGACGTCCTCGCCGATCAGGGTCAGGGCTTGGCCGCACTGACCGCATTCGCAGCAGGCCGGCTCATGACTGTGGACGATGCGCTCCAACTGGGGCGGCAATGGCTGACGCCCGGCGCGTGGACGCTTGTTCTTCGGCTTCTCGCCGACGAGCAGATCGCGTTGATGCTGCAACTCCGCTTCCATGGCAACCAGATCAATTTCCTGGCATTCTTCGAACAGATCACGCTGTTCAGCGGTAAAAGCTTCGCTCTTGTTGGCGAATCGAATGCGGCGATGTTGCGCCAGTTCTAGCTTCAAGGCGGCAATCGTGGCGTGGGCCGCCTTGATGATGTCATCTTTCACCGCCACGCTATTGGCCAGCTGATCTGCCTGCGCAAGCAAGGCCCGTACCGCGTCGAGCACGGCAGGATCAAGGTTGGCGTGGGTCAGTTCGTTGAGCAAATCCATGAGCCCAGTTTACCGGGCTCTGCTTATGTTTACAAGCAAGATCGCCTGTAGCGACGCACTATAATTGCCACTGGGCCGGTGCCGGCGCCGCCATGCGTTGCCAGTCCACGCCCGCGATCAGCCATTGCCATTGCTCGCCGCTCATTTGCCAGGTGGCGTCGCCGGCCTGCGGCCACACGAACTGGCCGCGGTGCAAGCGGCGCAGACACAGCCATACGCCATTTCCGTCCCAGCACACCAATTTGAGGCGCGTACGGCGCCGGTTGCTGAACACATAGGCCGTGCCATCGCAGGGAGCGCAACCGAGCACCTGCTGCACCAGCAGGGAAAGTCCGTCGACGCCGATGCGCATATCGACAGGTTGGGTGGCCAGCAGAACCGACTCGACTTGCAGCTTCATGCCAGCTCGCGCAGTAGTGCCGCCACCCAGCCGGCAGGCAACGCCGGAGGCAGCGTCACGATCCAGCCGCCCGGGCTACGCAGGCTCAATGCCGGTGCTGCGTCGATGGATGCTGCAATCGACACCGGCAGCAGCGCCGGCGGCACGACTGGCGCGGCCAGACGGCGCGCCCAATAATTAAGCTGCCGCTGCGGATAGCCCTGGCTCTCTGCAAAGGCGCGCTGGGACTGGCCGCTCTTGCGCCATTGCGCAACCCGTTCCTCCCACAATGACTCGCGTTCCAAATTTGCCATCTCTATCTCCAAGTTGAAGATCACAGTGTGGGCAATTTATGGAGCGGAAGAAAGGTGGGCGGGCTGGATGCTTACATTGTCGTAGGCAAAGGCCACGTCGTAGCGGCCGTCCATCACGCGCGTCATGCGGTTGAACCGGTCGTACGCCATATGGTTGTCCTGCACGACAACCTGGTGCGCCACGCTGCTCAACGGCGCCGGGTTCATGCCGATATGAACGGCATGGTCCAATCTGGACTTCGCCTCGCCGCTCATGGCAGTCATGACGTCGAAGACGATCTGGCCGCGCGATTCGCCTTCGTCCAGCCTGGTCGTCAGCAGCGCCTGCGAGTCGGCATCGGGAGTCGTGCCGAAGGTCAGCTGGTACAAGGTCTTGATGAAGTCGGCATTGTTCAGCCCAGACGCGAAGCGTGCCTGGCCTTCCGCCGTCTTCAGCAGTTGCTCGGCGATGCTCTGATAGGTCGCTTCGCCGCGGATGTATTTGCCTGACCAGGACGACAATTCGCCCAAGTCGGCAGTCCGCCCGAGTACGGTGAAGTACACGCCGGCGATCCGAACCGGAGTCGGCCTGCAAGGACTCGGTCACGACGGTTCTCTCGCCCACCCGGTTGCCCGCCAGGTCGTAGGCGTAGGTCGTCACCTGCTTCAGGGTACGGTCCTCGACCCTGGTCAGCAGGCCGGCGCCATCGTAGCCGTAGACCAGATCCTTGCCCTTGCCGCCCCCCTTCTGGTACGTCATGTGGCGCAGGCCGTCATAGCCGTACTCGGTGGTGGCGTCGCCCATGTCGGTGCTGCTCACGAGGATGCCGCCTTCGTAGTGCCAGGTGTTCTTCTTGCCCATGGCGTCCTGCTCGAAGATCTTGCGATGCATGCTGTCGTAGGCGTAGCGCATGGTCACGCCGCTCTCGTCGGTGGTGGATACCACGTTGCCGTCGAGGTCGTAACGGGTGCGGGTTTCGCCGCCGGCGCTGTTAACGCTGGCGATGCGGCGGCCCAGTTCGTCGTAGCGGAAGTGCTGCGTCAGCGTCTGGTCGGCGCCGACCAGTTCGACATTCATGCCGTCGCCCTCGGTGATGCCGGTTATCTTGACGACCGGGATATGGTCGATCCAGCTGCGCTCGACCTGGCCCAGCTTGTCGTAGGCGTAATTGGTGACGATAAAGCGGCCGTCCTTCTGCGAGATCGGCTGGATCAGCTGGGTACGTTCGCCAAACAGGTTGAACTTGCTGCGCGTAATGACGTTCAGTTCGTTTTGCTGATATGCGAGGTTGCCTTGCATGTCATAGGTCCAGCTTGTGCCGGCGCGGTGCGGCATCCCATCGATGCCGCTCCATGTGCCGACCTGGCGCCCCGGCTCGTCGTAGGAGGTGCCGCGCGACGAATAGATGATCGTGCTGACCGCGTGCAGTTCCAGGCCATCGCCGGCATGCCGGACGCAGCAAGCGGTCATCCGCCAACTGCTGGAAGGGATGATCATCAAGTACGAGGCCGAGCGCTGGTCCTCTCGGATCAAGTAGCTTTCTCGCTGCTATACGAACAGCTAAAAAAGAGCCGCACCAGACACCCCGCTTCAGGAGCAGGGGTTGGGGCGGCTTTTTTTCAAGATATAGATGCTGATGGGGCCGTGTCCAAATGTTAGACCTGGCACCGTTCCACATTGCCGGACCTGCCCCCCGGCCGTGGGACCTGTGACCCCGGTGCCGTCACTCCGTGCCGTGCCCGGGGGCAGGTCAGCCTGACCTGTTCCGTGCCACGTTCCATGCCCTACGCTATTTCCCCCTAATATTAAAAAGCGAACGAATATGATTATTCTTGCAATAAATCCCAGGTCCAAGACTCTGCTTCTTAACATCCTTTGCATCAAGGACTACAACAACCTCTTCCTTGCACACAGGACAAAGGACAGACAGCCCACCCTCTGGATACTCAGAAAATATCATATTCAACGTGGAAATCTCATCGTCATACACAATAGTTTTCATATCAATTTTCTATTTTTCTCAATATTGTTGGGTACCTCGATCAAGAAGATCGCCCAGGTTTTGCGCGTGACGACGGATTTTCTGATTTTCAAGGAGAGCGAACTGGCGCCGGACGCCAATCTGGCCTTGCAGTTTCAGGCCATCGCCGGCATGCCGGAGCCGCAACAGGCGGTCATCCGCCAACTGCTGGAAGGGATGATCATCAAGTACGAGGCCGAGCGCTGGTCCTCTCGGATCAAGTAGCTTTCTCGCTGCCATCCGGGCAGCTAAAAAAGAGCCGCACCCGACACCCCGCTTCAGCGAGCAGGGGTTGGGGGCGGCTTTTTCATTCAAGATATAGATGCTGATGAGGCCGTGTCCACATGTCAGACCTGGCACCGTTACCGTCCCCAAACGGCCAGCACCGGCGGGGGCCAAGGTCGACGGTCGACGAACCATTGCAGGGCTCAGGCATTGGACACCGTAAGCGCTCCATGAACCACAGCCTTGTGGCCTAATCCCGATTTCCGCATGCTTGCCGTTTCAATTTTAAGGAGAGCAAGCATGGAAGGTGACACCGAATTCTGGACTTCACACGTCGAGGCGTGTC
>NZ_WHJH01000189.1 GCF_011682145.1 Massilia mucilaginosa | reverse complement strand
TTCTGCTGCGTCACCTGATCCATCTGCGCAATCGCTTCGTTGACCTGATCGATGCCGACGCGCTGTTCGTTACTGGCGGCCGTAATCTCGGACATGATGTCGGTCACGCGCGCCACGCTGTCGACCACCTCGCCGATTGTGGTGCCGGCTTCCTGCACCAGGCGCGTACCGTTGCTCACCTGCGCCACCGAGTCGCCGATCAAGCCCTTGATTTCCTTCGCCGCGCCCGCCGAGCGCTGCGCCAGGGTGCGCACTTCGGACGCCACCACCGCAAAGCCGCGACCCTGCTCGCCGGCGCGCGCCGCTTCCACGGCCGCATTCAGTGCCAGGATATTGGTCTGGAAGGCGATGCTGTCGATCACGCCGATGATGTCGACAATTTTGCGCGACGACGCTTCGATCGAACCCATGGTATCGACCACCTGGCTGACAATGGCGCCGCCCTTGCGCGCCACTTGCGAGGCGGCCAGCGCGAGCTGGTTGGCCTGCTGCGCGTTGTCGGCGTTCTGGCGCACGGTCGACGTCAGTTCTTCCATCGAGGCGGCGGTTTCTTCCAGCG
>NZ_WHJH01000188.1 GCF_011682145.1 Massilia mucilaginosa | reverse complement strand
GCCCTTCACAAACAACACCGGGGAACAGAGCGTGCGGATGCCAAAAGTGAAGCAAAAAATCTCCGGCTGCTTCCGCACACTCGAAGGCGCCCGGCACTTCTGCGTTATCCGCACCTGCCTTGCCACACTACACAAGCAAGGTCACGGGATGCTCGACGCGATGCGCCGCGCATTTGCTGGCAACCCCATCGTCCCGGCCGCTTGCTCACCCTGAACGGCGAACAGTAAGCGCCCCACCTCATGTCGTCGACGACCTGCGTCGCCACATCGCAAACATCAAATTTACTCGCTGTCGTCCCCGGGCTTGGCCGGCGGCGTCTTGTTCGCTTCGCCTGCCAAAAACCGTGGGCGATCAGGGCGCCAATGCGCCGATTCCGCGGCATCGAGCTTAGCGTGCTCTGCGCGCACGCGCGCATGCAAGCGAAGAATGAGGCGATCCTTTTCCGTGGCGGAAAGCTTGGAAAGATCTGGAAGGGGGCGCAGTTTTGTCATGATCAGCATCATGGACCGATTTCAAGAAACGAACAACTCTGGCACGTGCTCGCTCAGGCTAAACAGTTACCTTCC
>NZ_WHJH01000187.1 GCF_011682145.1 Massilia mucilaginosa | reverse complement strand
TGGCCCCGGAAAAGCACATAATTGGGCAAGCTACAGGAGCCCAGCATCAAACCGAAACGCCTCACCGAACTGGAATCTGTCCTTACCTCACCACCTGGGAAGGACGACCCCCCTGTGTCAAACTGTTGTGAGACAACTTCATCAGTCTAATTAAGGAAGTTGGCACACATATGGAATTGAACATGACAGCAGCATCACATCCGTCCGACGTTTCGGAAGCGGCAGCAAGTACTGAGGTGGTCGCCGTGGCCAAGCGCCGCAAGTTCACGACGGCGTATATGCAGCGCATCGTGCGTGAGGCAGATGCATGCACGGCGCCAGGTGCCATCGGCGCACTGTTGCGTCGCGAGGGCCTGTACAGCTCACATCTGAGCAAGTGGCGGCTGTTGGTCGCGGCAAGTGAGGCGGCCATACCGAACACGAAGCGCGGACCGAAGCCGGATGCGGCAAAAGCGGTGGACAGGCGCGTCGCCAATCTGGAACTGACCAATGAAAAGCTCACCAAACAGCTTGAGCGGGCCAAGCTCATTATCGCGGCCCAAAAAAACTTTGCAATCTCCTGGGCTTGCC
>NZ_WHJH01000186.1 GCF_011682145.1 Massilia mucilaginosa | reverse complement strand
ACAGCGCCACGTACCTGAATCAATTACGTCATTGCGCACACTCATCATGTCTGCAATCGTGAAACGACTTCAACGATGCCCCTGCTGCAATGTGGCTCGATATAACTTATGACACAGTAAGACTAGGAGCACCGACACGCTGGCTGACCTGATCGGGCGTCATCCCAAAAAGTAGATCTCCCACGCCAATGTAAGGGTTGTTTTCGTAGTTTGATTTCATACAGTCCTCATTTGAGTAAACCGTTCTTTTCCAAACACTTGAAATACTCAAGCATCTCACGCATTGCCTCGTTATATATCTTCGGTTCTCCAGCTTCGCGTGCTACTCGACGCACGTCATCAATTTCAATTCTCATGGCTTTCCGCCATTCGCCATTCGCCATTCTTGAGCAATTCCCTGATTTTTTCACGGTAGATTTCACCTTCAGCACCCGAGTTACCGTTGCTACTAGCCTGGATGTTTCATAAACGTCATCCGCAATTCCGAATTGTCGCTCTCGACGCCGCTCGGTTCGAATTATCCTATTGTGGGCAATAGGCGCCCTACCCAATTGAACGGGGCAGGGTAAAGCGG
>NZ_WHJH01000185.1 GCF_011682145.1 Massilia mucilaginosa | reverse complement strand
GGCTAAAACAGTCAGGATGTTGGCTTAGAAGCAGCCATCATTTAAAGAAAGCGTAATAGCTCACTGATCGAGTCGTCCTGCGCGGAAGATGTAACGGGGCTAAGCCAGTCACCGAAGCTGCGGATATCCGCAAGGATATGGTAGGAGAGCGTTCTGTAAGCCTGCGAAGGTGTCTTGTAAAGGATGCTGGAGGTATCAGAAGTGCGAATGCTGACATGAGTAGCGATAATGGGAGTGAAAAGCTCCCACGCCGTAAGCCCAAGGTTTCCTGTTCAACGTTCATCGGAGCAGGGTGAGTCGGCCCCTAAGGCGAGGCAGAGATGCGTAGCTGATGGGAAGCAGGTTAATATTCCTGCACCGTCGTATGATGCGATGGGGGGACGGATCGCGGAAGGTTGTCCAACGGTTGGAAGTGTTGGTTTTTGACTCATAGAAGGCGCTTAGGCAAATCCGGGCGCAGGATTCAAGGGGTCGAGACGAGGAACTTAGGTTCTGAAGCAATCGGAAGTGGTTCCAAGAAAAGCCTCTAAGCTTCAGTCATACGAGACCGTACCGCAAACCGACACAGGTGGGCGAGATGAGTATTCT
>NZ_WHJH01000184.1 GCF_011682145.1 Massilia mucilaginosa | reverse complement strand
TCTCGTGGTAGTAGCCGATCACCTGGTTCAGCAGCGCCTGGTCGTCGGCGTCGAACGACACCGGCGCCGGCAGGCTGCGCGCCGTGCTGCGCTCTTGCGGCGTGCCGGGGGCGGCCTGCACACCGGCAGCTAAAGCGGGATCGGCCTTGAGCAGCTCCACCGCGTGCCGGAACGACACGCCCTGCAACTTCATCACCCAATCGATCGGCCCGCCGCCAATCTGGCAGCCAAAGCAGTGCCACAGGTTTTTTGAGGGCGTCACCACCAGCGACGGCTCGCTGTCCTCGTGGAACGGGCACACGCCGATACGGTCCTTGCCGGACTTTTTCAGGGCGATGCCGGCCGACTCGACCAGGCGCTCGACCGCCACTTCATTCTTTAGCCGCTCGATGTCGGCCTCGGGGATGCGGGGCATAAATCCCTCTTTCGCTAAAAAGCTGTCAAGTATCCTTTCTATTATATTTGAAGACCTCTTGTGCTACCATGAGCACATGACGATTTTTTGCGGGGATATGATCATGGCGATCTCTTTTACCTGGTTGAACATCATGAGTGTCGCCGCTCGCCTTACCGCCGTCCGCAAACAGAAGGGCCTGACCCAGCAGGCGCTGGCCGAT
>NZ_WHJH01000183.1 GCF_011682145.1 Massilia mucilaginosa | reverse complement strand
GGCCGTCGAAAATCATCAGCGGCAAGTAGCAGGTCGAACCATAGTGGTGGTTGTAGAACGCCAGCGGCTGCTGGCCGTAGCATGCATCCTCGGAGTGATCCAGATCGAGAATCAAGCTCTTTGGCGGACCGGCGAAGCCGGCAATGAACTGTTCGACCAGAGCCTCGCTGACGCGATAAATATCCTGGCCACTTGCTGCGTGTTCAAAACGCGAGACCGTCGCTCCCGATGCCAGCGCGCCGACGGCATCAAACGGCAAACGGGCCGCGCCAAGTTTGAACATGGGGTCGTGGCGCAGGCGATTCGCGTCGTTGCCGTCCTCGTAGCCACAGCCGATTTGATAGATGCGCTGCGTCAGAAGATCGTGATACGAATGGCTAACGTAACTCTGATGGCGCCGGTCGGGCAACGCTGCGGCCAAGCGTTTGGTCAGACCGATCTGAAGGTCAACGCCGCGCAGCAGAACCGGACCGAGATCAGACGACAAACCGCCACCGGCGAAATCGGCGCTGACGCTGTGGGCTGGAATCGATGCAAAACGTAGCTGCTCTGAGGTAGAATTCATGCCGGGCAAGGTGCGTTCGTGTTGAAATTGTGTTTTAGGGATAACTCACATTTTATCAATCACTT
>NZ_WHJH01000182.1 GCF_011682145.1 Massilia mucilaginosa | reverse complement strand
TGACATTCGGGCAATTGCACCATTGCTCTATCGGTCTTGCGCAGCGCCTCATTCCACTCTGCCACAAATACCCAATATTTGTTTCTTCGGCGCGATTTTCGGCGGCCCGCCGAATACTACGCTGACAAACGGACCCGGTCTCGACAGTCACGGTCCAGCTGATGACTGTTCAGCTCGTGTCCGAATGTCAGACCTGACACCGGGCGCTGACACCGGGCGCTTGACACCGGGCGCTTGGGGCGATGATTCCGCCGGCGTGCTTACTCGCCCGGTGGCAGCTCGATCAGGCGTGCTTTCAGGGTGGCTGGTCCGCCCACCGGTTTCTTGGCGGTGAAGTAGGCCTTGGCCTTGTCGGGCCATACCACGATCTGGCTCTGGTAGTTACCCAGCTGCTGGGTCGTGGTTTTCACGTCGCCGACGTACATCGTCATGCTCAGGGTGGTGCCGCCGGTCGATTCCACATACAGCTTGTAGCGTTTCGGCGCGGTCGGGAACTTGCCATTGACCGTAAGCGATCCATCAACCCCAGACTGTTCAGGAAGTCACGCCGCTGGTTAAATCGGGGGTATGCAAATCCTTCATATTCCACGGCAGCAGCGCCGCGACGTCATCCACGATTTTCGCCGCTGGCAA
>NZ_WHJH01000181.1 GCF_011682145.1 Massilia mucilaginosa | reverse complement strand
AAATTGAGCTGTAAGTGACTGAATTATTGAAGAATCTTGGTTTTGTAGTTCATTGGCGGCAGCTTTCTTTCCAAGTCTAAGGTGTAATCGCCATACCGATTGATGTGCTCGGTTCTATAGGGCGCAAGGCCGGCAAGGATTTCTTCATCGATCGGCAACCCCTCCCCCTGCATTTCCTTCAATACACCCGTCATCGCCTCGACATTGTGAAGGATGGCCAGGTTGGCCACCAACTGATTGTATTTCACAACTTTGCGCTGCTCGTGACGCACGTTTTCGGCGATGATGCCTTGGTTGCCGAAAAACAGCCACTTGATGAACTGGTTGAATTCCTCGCTCTTATTGGTCGCGGCTTGGATCGTTTTACGCAACTCTACGTCTCCAATATATTTGAGGAGGAAATCAGTCCTCACGACCCGCCCGAGCTCGCGGAACGCAAAATACAGCTTGTTTTTCCGGCTCGCCGTGCCCAATCGGCGCAGTATCGTCGATGGGGTGAGCTTGCCCGCCCTGATGGATAGCGCGATGCGCAGCATGTCCGGCAGATGGATTTCGATCAGTTCCCAGTTGATTGATTCGCTGAACAAACCGTTGATGTGCTCGTAGCGCGTACCGCGGTCTGGTTTGTAAAAAAC
>NZ_WHJH01000180.1 GCF_011682145.1 Massilia mucilaginosa | reverse complement strand
GCTGGCTGGCCATCGTGCTGGAACGTCTCCCGACGTGCCCCAACAGCCAGATTGATTCGCTGCTGCCATTCCCCGACTTTACTTAGCGCTAGACAGGCTGTACAGGTGGGGCCGCTGGCCGCTTACGCCTTGTCCCAATTGCCGGACGGTTCACTGCGGCAAACCGTCTCGTTTCGCTGTCTGATTCTGTCTCGTTTTGTCTCATTCTGTCTCGTTTGAACCAAGGCCCGGCACCGCTTCTCAAACGAGACAGAATGAGACAAAACGAGACAAAACGAGCCCCCCAAACGAGACACTTTTCCGCAGTAGGCGCGCCGGCAATAGGGACAACACTAGCGCGTTTGCTTGCCCATGTGCAAGCGCCGCCAACCCGCTTCACCGCGTGACTTTGCCGCTGAATTGTTTTTGCCGCATCAAACAATTTTCAAACTATTTTTCGGTGCATTGGGCAAAAAATCGACTTTTTCAAGGCCTTGAAAACCCCTGGTAGCGCCTTTAGATTGGATTCAACGTAAGCGCTCCATAAACCCCAGACTTGCTGGCTAATCCGAATTTCCGCATTCTTGCTACTTCGATTTGATACCGGAGCAAGCATGGAAAACACGACCGTTTTTTGGGAGAAGCACGTTGCCGCGAT